>CALUUD010000001.1 GCA_944323885.1 uncultured Helicobacteraceae bacterium
GCTAAAAGCTTCATCGTTCGACTTGCATGTATTAGGCACGCCGCCAGCGTTCACTCTGAGCCAGGATCAAACTCTCCGTAAAATGAAAAGTTAATCCATAATTTAGCTCAATCAAAAATCAAAATCTACTAGTTTTAAATAAGTAATAGACAAGTTGTATTTCCAATAAGACTAAATCATAATTTATATAAAATTATGTTAGTTATATCTTGCTTAGTTGTCAAAGATCACTACCTAATAATATAAACTATAGAAAAAACTCAAACCTAAAAAATATGAATAAATATCTTCTAAACTGATAAATTCTAAAAAGTATTATAAAATTATAAATAGAACACCTTTTTAATCTTGAAAGAGAGCTACTTAAAATCTTTTTTCGTCTCTCCTAAAAAGGAAGTAGAATGATACATATCAATTACTTAAATTAAGCTTAAACAAAATAATATTTTATATAAAATCTATTTTATATGCAAAAAATAATAATTTCTATATACAAAAACAATTATCTTTTTAATATATCAGATAAAAGGAATGCCAACTCTATTGCCTGCGTAGCATTTAATCGTGGATCACATCTAGTATTATATTTATACATAAGCTTAGATTCTGTAATTTCTTGTGATCCACCTATACACTCTGTCACATTTTGTCCTGTCATTTCTAGATGTATCCCACCTGCATAACTATTATATGATTTATGAATTTCAAAAAAACTTTTAACCTCATCTAATATATCATTAAATATTCTTGTTTTATATCCATTGCTTGCCTTTATTGTATTTCCATGCATAGGGTCTATGCTCCATAATATTTTTCGTCCCTCTGGAATTATCTCTTTTAATATGATAGGCAATTTTATTTTTATATTATCAACTCCCATTCTAACAATAATGTTTAATCTTCCTGCTTCATTATTAGGATTTAATATATCGCACAACTTAAGTATTTCATCTTTTGTTATATTAGGCCCTATTTTTACTCCAAGTGGATTATCAACACCTCTTAAAAACTCTACATGTGCTTCATTGATGCCCCTAGTACGCTCCCCAATCCATAACATATGAGCTGAACAATCATAATATTTATTAGTTAAACTATCTTTTCTACATAATTGTTCTTCATAATTTAACAATAATGCTTCATGTGATGTATAAAATTCTGTTTCTTGTAATTGTTTTGTATTTTGAGTATTAATTCCACAAGCTTCCATAAATTTTAATGCTTCTGTAATTCTATATGCCAATTCTTCATATTTTTGACCAAAAGAATTATTTTTTACAAACTCCATATTCCACCTATGGACCTCATTTAAATCTGCAAATCCACCTTGTGCAAATGCCCTAAGTAAATTTAAGGTTGAAGCACTCTGGTTATAGGCTTGTATCATTCTCTTTGGATCTGCTTCTCTGGAGGATATTGTAGCTTCTATATCATTAATAATATCACCACGGTAAATTGGGTACTCTATATCATTTATTACTTCAGTATCATTTGATCTTGGTTTTGCAAACTGACCTGCAAGTCTGCCTACTTTTACTACAGGAATACCACTTGCAAATGTAAGTATGGCACTCATTTGCATAATCACCTTAAAAATATCACGAATATTAGCAGCATTAAAATCACTAAAAGATTCTGCACAATCTCCACCTTGAAGCAAAAACGCTCTACCTTCTACAACCTCTCCCAAACGCTTTTTTAGGTTTCTTGCTTCACCTGCAAAAACAAGAGGTGGAAATGAACTTATTTTTTTTTCTATTTCATTTAGTTCTTTTTTATTATTATATATAGGTTGCTGTTTTATTTCAAACTGTCTCCAGCTAGATGGTTCCCAATTAATCATTTATCATTCCTTAAATCATATTAAATATTATGACAAGGAATGATATTATCAAAAATAGGCTTTAAAAGTAAGCATATTACATAAATTCAACTATTTTCCTTCATATACCTGTCTTGGACGTGTAATTCTAGCACCTGATTTTATATGTTCTATTACATGAGCACACCACCCTGGCATTCTACCTATAACAAATATAGGAGTAAATAAGCTTACTGGAATCTTTAATGCAGATAAAATAATACCGGAGTAAAAATCAACATTTGGGTAAAGTTTTCTTTCTATAAAATAATCATCTGTAAGTGCTACTTCTTCCACTTTCTCTGCAATATCTGAGAATCTATCATTAATTTTTATACCTTTTTTAGCCAAATCGTCTTTTAACTTTTTCAACACTCTTGCTCTTGGATCATAATTCTTATAAACACGATGACCAAAGCCCATAAGTCTAAATGGATCATTCTTATCTTTTGCTCTTTGGATAAATTTATCAACATTTTTTACATCACCAATTTCAGCTAGCTGATCTAATACTTTTTCATTAGCTCCACCATGAGAAGGTCCCCAAAGTGCATTTATTCCTGCACTAATTGCCGCATATGGATGAACACCAGTTGAAGCAACATTTCTAACAGTTGTAGTAGAAGCATTTTGTCCATGTTCTGCATGAAGTGTAAATATCTTATCTAATGCTTCAATCTCTAATGGATCAATTTGAACTTCTCCATCTAATGTGTATTTTAATTTTCCATCTGGAAACGCCCTAAGCATTCGTAAAAAGTTTTCAACATAAGACAAACTAACATCTGGATATACAATTGGATATCCTATAGAATTCCTATAAGAAAATGCTACAAGAGTTGGTATCTTTGCAACCATTCTTTTTGCCATCATTTGATAATCATAATCATTGCCTATTTCCATATAACCTCTATAAAATGTAGAAAGAGCAGCAACAGCAGATGAAAGATTTGCCATTGGATGTGCATTGTCAGGGAATGCTTTAAATATATTTATTAAACCTTCATTTAGATATCTAAGACTTCTTAACTCTAATTCAAATTCTTTTGACTCTCTATCATCTTTTGGAAGATCTCCACTAATCAATAATGAACAAATATCTGTAAATGTATATTTCTCAACTAAATCCTGTAATGGAATACCTCTATAAAGCAAAACTCCATTTTGTCCATCTATATAGCTTACCGTAGATTTACACCCTGCGGTAGATGCATAACCTGGATCATAAGAAAATATTCCTGTTGTTTCAAATAACTTGCCAAAATCAATAGCCTTCGGACCTCTTGTGCATTCAATTAGATTAAAATCAAACTTTTCACCTGTAGAATTATTTATGAGAGTAACTGTATTTTTATTATTCATTTTCTAAATACCTCCAATTTCATATTTGTATACAAATCATAATCACAAAAGTTTTATACATTATTTAAATAGTAATGAAATTGAGGCTAAAGATACAAATAATGTTACATAAATAGTAAATTATTTTTAAGCAACTAAAACAAAAAGCAATAAAGCTCACATCTATCAAAAGGATATAAAAAATATTAAACAAAATTATATAGTCAACCTAATATATTAAGTTGTTTCTTAATGTTTACCCATATGCAATATTATAAAATAGTTTAAATAACTAAATTTAATACAAAGATATACAAATAGCAACCACTACTTTGAATGCTTTAATGCAAATTAGCTACAAAACCACAAAGTTTATCTAAATGGCAATCTAAAATATATAAACTTGACTTAGTAATTAGTAGTAATTACAAAATAGCAATTAAAGGAATAAATTGCAATTATAATCAACTACATAATAATAAAAATTAGTATAAACTATACTTTCAATTTATAAAAAATAAAGGAAGGAAAATGAGCAGATTTCAAGGGTATAATCCAAAATATATACAACTACCAAGTAAAGGAGAAGTTATCAGTGTTGATAGTAAAGGAAATTTAATCATTCCAAATAATCCAATCATACCATATATAGAAGGTGATGGTATAGGTGTTGATATTACCCCAGCTATGATAAAAGTAGTAAATCACGCAGTAAAAAAAGCATATAATGGAGAAAAAGAAATATCTTGGTATGAGGTATTCACTGGTGAAAAATGCTTCAATAAATTCAAAGATGAAAAATCATTATCACCTATGGAACAATGGCTACTTCCAGATACAATAGAAGCTATAAAATATTTTAAAATATCAATAAAAGGTCCTCTTACTACTCCAGTTGGAGAAGGATTTAGATCTCTAAATGTTGCACTAAGACAAATGCTAGATTTATATGTATGTCTTAGACCTGTTAGGTGGTATGGAAGCCCAAGTCCAGTAAAAGAACCAAGTAAAGTTGATATGGTTATATACAGAGAAAATAGTGAAGATATATATGCTGGCATAGAGTTTGCACAAGGAACAAATGAAGCAAAAAAAATTATCAACTTTTTACAAAATGATATGGGAGTTACAAAAATAAGATTTCCAGAAAGTAGTGGAATTGGGATAAAACCAATTAGCAAAGAAGGAACACAAAGATTAATGAGAAAAGCCATTGAATATGCCATAAATAACAATAGAGATTCTGTAACAATAGTTCATAAAGGCAATATTATGAAATATACAGAAGGGGCATTTAGAAATTGGGCATACGAACTTGCAAGAGATGAATTTAAAGCTGAGATAATAGATAATGGCCCATGGTGCAAAATAAAAAATCCTAAGACAAATAAAGAAATTATTATAAAAGATGTGATAGCTGATGCATTTTTACAACAAATACTATTACGACCTGCAGAATATGATGTGATAGCAACAATGAATCTAAATGGTGATTATATAAGTGATGCACTAGCTGCGATGGTAGGTGGTATAGGAATAGCACCAGGTGCAAATCTAAATGACACAATAGGAATGTTTGAAGCAACACATGGAACAGCACCAAAATATGCTGGACTAGATAAAGTTAATCCCGGAAGTTTAATTTTGTCTGCTGAAATGATGTTAAGGCACATGGGCTGGATTGAAGCAGCAGATCTAATAGTAGATTCTATGAAGAAAGCTATTGAATCTAAAAAAGTTACTTATGATTTTGCAAGATTAATGGAAGGTGCAACAGAAGTAAAATGCTCTGAATTTGCGGATGTTATGATAGAAAATATGTAAAATTAAAGTGGGTTTTTAATCCACTTTTTCTAAATATTTATCAAAAAATATTTTGTATTTATTATAAAACTTATTTTTTTCTATAAATAACATTAAACATAATCTTGGTCTTGAAATTCCTGCATAAATAAGCTCATCCATATTAATCAAATCGTTGTCTTTATTACCATCAACACATTGACTAAGAAAGACAATTTTAGATTTAACTTTAAAGTATTACTATATCATTTGAATACATAGAGTGCTACCTTTTATTTATATAGTATTTAAAATATAAATATTCTTTTAAAGTTCCAGACTGACGATTAATCAAAGAATAATAATATATAACATCAAAATATATCCACTTATAATTTTTCCTAACACTATTAATCTTTTCTTTCACATAATTATAAATAATAGGAATTTATCTGTCTCAATTTATAAACAGCATCTAAATCTGGATATACAATGCCCAATATATTATTTTATCTTTTCTTGCAATTCTATAGCTTTATTTTTTAAATCATCTAAAGTATGAATGTTGTTAAAATACTCACAAAATGCATTTTTTGCTTTTTCTAGCTCATCAAAAGCTTCAATTGCTAGTTTACCTTGTTTTGTTACTTTAGTGCCACCACCACCACGACCACCTGTAGAGCTAGAAACAAGAGGTGTTAAAGATAAATTATTCATAGCATCTATACTATCCCAAGCGGCCTTATAGCTCATTCTCATATTTTTAGCAGAACTAGATATCGATCCAGTCTCCTCAATGCCTCTTAATAGCTCTACTCTACCAAGTCCAAGATAATTTTTAGAACCTTTTTTAACCCAGAATCTTCCATATATCTCCATATAGACCCCTTTTATTTGTTAGTTAAAAAATAAATTTACATTGTTATTCTTATCTTCCTCGTATGCAATCTTGCTTGCCTCATTAATACAATCATTAATATCACTGTATTTTTTATATTTCACTACACCATGGTTAATTATAAATTTATATTTGAAATCATTATTATAATTCTTAGATACAAATGTTTTAGACATTGAAGCATAGTAGCAGTTGATAGATTCTATTTTTGTATTCGTAAATACAATTAAAAATTCATCTGTACTTATACGAATAAGAATTGAATCATTTGGCAACCCAATCTTGACAATATCAACAACCTTTTTCACAACCTCATCTCTATATTTATGATCTAAATTAATACTCACTCTCTTTAAACCATTTATATATATCTTGCAAAAATGCATAGATCTTATATGTTTTTTTAAAAAAAGAATCATATATGGAATATATAAAATCTTTAAAATTACAGGCAAATTAATGTAGTTAGCAAAACAAACAATCTTTTCATAGCCACTCTTTCTATCAATGACACCAAGCTTTTCATCAAGACTCATATGAGAAATATATTTTATTTTATTAATAATAATAAACAATACCGCAAATGAAGTAAGGAATATCCAAACATAACCTATAATCCAATAAATAATATTAAAACCAAAATCAACATGTTTAATAAATGACGAAATATTGGTTATTGAATAAGGATTATTATTTGGATCCATATGTTTAATAGAAACAATATAAGCGGCTTCTTGATCTATATTCATATCACCAAAACTCTTAATTACATCAAATGATCTATATGTAAAAACTCCATATTTACTTATATATTGACCATTTTTATTATTTATAATTTTCTCCCACTCATCTGGATATTTTAATACAAAATTATCAAATCCACTTTCTTCTACAGAACTGCTTAACAACTCACCATCTCTTGCCAGTATATAAGTATTTGAGAGATTGTGCATAATATTCATATTTAAATATGCCACAACATAAATATCATTATTTTCTTTCATTGGCATAGTAAAAATTTTATAAACATTATTTGATTGATTATCAAAAGCAATGGAAATTTTCATAGAATCATCAAGCAATAATGAATTAATGTTAAAAACAAAGTCTATCTTATCTATTTTTTCAAATAATACTTTTGTCATATTATTAACTATAAATATAGATGAATATATCTTATTATTATTGAGAAAAATTTGCAAATTTTTAGTATCATATTTATAAAAATATTCAAGTAATTCTACATAATTCATAAAATACAAAATTTGGTTTCTATTTGTAATTAAATTAACATTAATAACAGAATCCATATACCTAGACAATCTTTCTCTCTCAGCATAAAGATCTCTATCTAAATATTGCAACCTGTTTATTACAAATAAAGTAATATAAAATATCGTAAAAGAAAAAATAACTATAAAATAAATGTAGAAATATTTTTTATTTTTCTTTATAAATTCCAATTAATATCCTAATTATTCAAACTAGATACAGCTTTACCTATATAATAACCTTGAGAAAATTCTATACCAAATGACAAAATAAGAGAATGAATAGCTTCTGAATGAACATACTCTGCTATACATTTCACATCAACAGATTTAGCAAACATTGATATAGATTTTACTATTTTATAACTGATTGGATCTGTATCTATATTCTTAACAAATCTACCATCTATTTTAACATAATCAATTTGCATCTTAATTAAGCGGCCAAAGTTTGAATTAGCATAACCAAAGTCATCTATCGCAATCTTAAAACCCATATTTTTTAGTATATTGATATTATTGACAACCAAGTTATCATCACCAAATTCTATATCTTCTAAAAGTTCAATTATTATTCTAGAAGGATCTATGTGATATTTTTTACAACGATTACTTAGATAATCTAAAACATTAGAATCTCTTATATCTTCCTCTGTTATATTAATAGAAAATTCAAAATTATTATCTTTAAAAATCTTAAAGCTATTATTAATTACAGAATAAGTAATACTGCGCATAAAACCCATCTGTCGTGCAATATATAAAAAATCAAATGGTTGAAGTATCTTATCATTATAAATAAGTCTAGATAAACATTCATATTTTGTTATCTTCTGCAATCTATTATCATAAATTGGTTGATAAAATGGAATAATATTTCCTTTATATGCCGCATCTTTTACGATTTTGCTTAATTCAATATTATCTTGCTGATGCTTTTGAAACTCATCATCACCAATATCTAAAAAATACACTTTAGATAAAATCTTTTTTGCATACTTCAATGCACTAAATGATTTTGGTACAACATCCTTTGAAGAGCCTTTTGCTATGCCTATACAAAGACCAAAATCTGGTTCATTTAAACTTATACGGTTTTTTCTCTCAGCTATAAGAGATCGTAATGTATGTGCAAATTCTATTACTTTATCTATATCAACATTGGAGAAAATAATAGAATATGTACCATCAGAGATTTGGAATAAATGCGAATCTTTTGGGATTACATCACCAATAATACTTAATAATCCTTGTATAGAATGACAAACAATATCTGGTGAATAAATAGCAAACCATTTATCTAAGTCTTCTAATTCAAACAATAGAACTATTGCTTCATGGTTTTTAGTAAGCGCTTCTATATAATCTAGTAATGCTTGTCTATCCTCTGATTCATATAAATCCAATTTTGTAATACCGCATTTATTTGTCATTTATACACCTCTACTCTAACACCCTATTTAGTGTTTCATTTTGAATACCCTGCAATTTATTCAACAAAACATCTTGTGGCAAGATATTATTATGATTATTATCTTTCCTCTCTATGCTAGAATCAGGTATTACTCCAGATGGCATTTTAACAAAAATATCTTCATAATTATTTCCACCTTTTTTATAACGTATATAAATATCGCCATTTACATTATTATAAATGTATGTATCATTTCCATCACTAAACATAACCCATGCAGCATCAATATAGTTAATTATCAATACAATAAATAAAAAAATTTTCATTAATTAGTGTCTACCAATATTTTTAACTTATTGTAAATATCTAAAATATCACATTTTTTTGAATAAAAACTATTCCTGTTTGCAATAAGATAAGCGCTAGATTCTAATATTACTTCATCTACTTTTAAACTATTTTCTTTCATTGTATTTCCTGTCTCAACAATATCTACAATAGCATCAGATAGTCCAACAAGAGGAGCAAGCTCAATAGAACCATAAAGTTTTATAATATCAGTTGCTATAGCTCTTTTTGAAAAAAAATTTCTAGTAATATTTGGCATTTTTGTAGCAATTTTAATTTGAGGTTTATCATAATTTATATTTTCATTCATCTTAGAACCAAGAACAACCCTGCATTGACCAATTTTTAAATCTAACAACCTAACAATATCAACTCCTGTTTCCTCTAAAACATCAAGTCCTACAACTCCCAAATCAGCTGCCTGATAAGAAACATATATAGGAACATCTTGGCTTCTAACAAGCAGGAATCTAAAATTATCATATTGAAGTATTAATTTTCTATTTACAAATGCAAAATTGCAGTCAAACATCCTAGCAAATAAATCAAGGACATCATCTGCTATCCTACCCTTTGGTAGAGCTATTGTAATCATAACAAACCCTTTAGATTATTTTGTAACACTTTTAACATACCTTTAAAAACTAGTGTATTATCATAAATTGATCTATCAAAAAACCTAGATAAAAATTTACCATCTCCACCAGTAAAATAAACACAATCATCTTTTGCTACATTCTGTATAGTCAAGACTATACTTCTGATACATCCAAAACTAATGGCATCTCTAGTATTTTGCGGCAATGATACAAGTGATATATCAAAATTAAAATCCATTCTTAAAGCATCTATGCTAGAAAATAAACGCTTGTAGTTAGATAGGCCTGGCAATATGTAACCACCTAGATGAATACCTGATTGCATAATATCTATTGTTATTGCACTTCCGGCATCAACTATTATACCATCTTGAATTGCTAAACATGCTGCCTTTCTATCTACTCCAAGACCTTTATAAGCTGTATCAAGCTTTAGAAATTTCTCTATATTTACACATCTACTATGAGATTCTAGTAATTTTTTTTCATTCTTTTTACTAACACTGATATAATAGATTGGCATTTCTGGATTCTTTTTTGCAATACTACTTGGCTTTTCTTTCCACATCTTACCCTTACAAAAAAAATGCAAATAAGTATTACCTATATCACATAAAAGCATTTTTCACTTCGGAAATTTTATAATTTTATTATCATAATAAATTGTATCATTTGTATAAAAACTATTTTTATACTCATCTATATCAATTTTATAAATATAATCAACAAAATTATGTAGATCAATTTTTATCATATATCCTTGAGATTCTAGTGTATATATACTATCATTTACAATGATAGAACTAAGGCTTGCATATTGAAATTTTATTTTATGTAACTCATTAAGAAGCAAATCAAGTTCTATTACTTCACCCTCAAGACTTAATATATAAATTTTATTATTAGTATAAAGTATATCTTTTATATTGAATGATTTTGAAAAAACATTACCATCAACAAATGTCATAAGTTTATTGCTGGTTGCAAATATTATATTATTGCCACTAGAAGCCAAATATATAATATTGCTAAAAAACGTATCGCTACCTAATGTTATAGTGTTTATTATTTTAAAATTATTTAAACTAACAACTACAATCTTATTGTCAAATGCAGGAAAAATAACTCTATCACCAATAAATAATGGTGAAGCAACTTTTGAATCAATAGCATAAGATGTTGAGTTATTGCTGCTAAATAACTTTTCATTTACATTGATATCCCACAACACTAAACTATTATCTGCTAAAACCAAAGCCAATATATTATCTCTAAGTGATGCGGCAATAGGCATATAATCAAATGTAAATGAGTACATTTCTTTACCATCTTTATTGAGTATCAACAAATTATTTGTCTCATAGCTAGCAACAATAAACAAATCATTAACACTATTTAAAAACTCATAATCTTCTTTTAAGTTAATGTTATAAATACCATCTTTTGTTATTACAGAACCATTGTCAAGTAATGCACCATTACTATTAGCTTGAGATATATGATAGTCTAATTTATCATCTATATCAATCTTGCCAAGTATCCTATCATCACTTGGTGTAAAATATTGCTTTTGGCTACATCCAATAAATAGTAAAAAAAATATAAATAATAATATCTTATTCATTGCTCTTTGTAACCGTAAAATGAGTTAATATTTTTGCAAATTCGCCCAAATTGGATTCTTGTGGAATCTCACCTAGAATAAGTTTTGCCTCATTAATCTTGTTATCATTTATCAATAAAAATGCTTGTTGCAATTTTGATAAATCACCCAGCGTATACTGGTTTACACTCTTTAATATTGATATATCACGCTCAAAGCTTCCAATATAATAAGATGCAAATGAAGAAATCAAATCATCTTTACTATCTTTTAATTCTTCAAATTCGCTAAGATTGCCATTTTTTAGTGCTTGTTGCAAAATAAACAATTCATATAATCTTTTATTTCCACTTTTTAATTCATCTCTAAGTTTAGAATTATTTGAATCGCTAATTAATTTTGTATATATATTGCTGTATTTTTGCACATTATGCTCTGTATAAGTTGAATACATAAAATATATAATACTTCCAAATATAAAAACAACAAAAAAAAGCCAAATAATATATTTATATTTTTTATACAATCGTTCAAGCTTTAGTGTATTTTCCAATAAGTGACCATCATTGCTAAATTCATCTTTAATATAATTAAAATTATTTCTTATACTCAAATTTATATCCTTAAAAATTTATGGGCTTACTAAGTGCTATTCTACTATAATATCATATTTTATATCCCGGTACTACCAAAACCGCTTACTCCTCGTTCTGTATCACTTAAATCATTGCTAATAACTAAATTAGCTGTATGCACTTGTGATAACACAGCCTGAGCTATTCTATCACCACTTTTGATATAAAATTTTTCTTTTGAAAAGTTAAATAATATTATCATGACTTCACCACGATAATCACTATCAATTGTTCCAGGAGCATTTAAAACACCGATACCATTTTTATATGCTAATCCACTGCGTGCTCTTACTTGTATTTCATAGCCAATTGGAATCTCAAATGCTAATCCTGTTTTTATAACACCAAAACAACCAGAATCTATACTAGCATTTTCAACACTATGAAGATCAAAACCACTTGCACCATTACTTTGATACTTCGGTATTATTGCATCTTTGTGTAGCTTTTTTACCTTTAGATTAATCAAAGCTAATCTCCTTGTATTCTATGCTTAAAATTTCAAAATCGCACTCACCTTTTGGTAGTCTAATAGTTACTTCATCACCAACTTGTTTGCCTAAGATAGATTTGGCAATTGGAGAATGAAATGAAATATATCCTTTCTCTGGACTACTTTCATAAGACCCAACAATAGTATATTGCAACTTTTTATCATCATCTAGATTCAATAAAACAACAGTGCTACCAAAATTTACACTATTATGTTCATATGATTTTGGATCAACAATCTGAATATTTGCAAGCATAGCACTTAATTCTGCTATTCTAGCTTCTATAAAAGCTTGTTTTTCTTTAGCTGCATGATATTCAGCATTTTCTTTTAAATCACCATGAGAGCGTGCTATATCTATCTCTTTTACAATATATGGACGCTCAATTTCTTTTAATTTTTTTAATTCATCACACAACTTATTATATCCATATTCAGTCATTGGTTCTTTTTGCATCAACTTTACCTTATTAGATTAATTAAAAACTTTTTTCATATTATCACAACTAGGCTGATAACCACTTTTGCATGCCTTATCAAACAACTCTTTTGCAAGTTTCAAATCTTTTTTAACACCTCCATCACCATTATTGTATATTACAGCAAGGTTATTACATCCTTCCATATTACCACTATCACACACCTTTTTAAATAAGTCAAATGATTTCTTTATATCCCTACTGACAATATCATCACCACGATAATACTTCACGCCTAATTTATAGCAAGCATCTATATTATCTAGATTGCATGCTTTTTCAATATAGCCAAAATAAATATATTTAGATTTGATAATATCATCATTGCTGCCATATAGATCTGCTAACATTAAACAAGATTCTGCATTCTTGTACTCACAACCTTGAATCAAAATTCCAAGAGCCTGAATAATTTGCTTATTTTCTATATGAGATTTTGCGACTTGAATACAACTATCTATGTTATTAAAGTCACACACTTTATCATTTTTTGACACAGAATCTATTTTATTGCTAGAAGTAATAACAACTGAGCTATCTTGATTGACAATATGATCATTTTGCACATCAAAACTTGCCTCAACAGTATCATGATTAACATTAGAAACATCAAGTCCTATAAAATTCATTAACATATCTTTATATAAAAATAAAACCCCACATAATGCCAAAATGACAATTAGAGCCATAATCTTAATTCTCATAAAATCCCTTTTAATATCTAAATAAACGCATAAAATAGCTGTTTATACCATATAAAACTTTAAATTACTTAGAATTTAATATAATATCACACATATTATCTACACTACCATATTTTAAATACTTCCGTAGCTCAAATGATTTAATAAGAAAATCATTACTATTAAAATTATTATAAGCTGAAATTAGATTAGTTACATTTAAATCATCTTGCAGCAATTCATTATGAAATATAGAATCTTTATGCATCTTCTCATACAAGATATTTGCAAGACCTACATATTTTAGTTTTAAAAAGATCCTAACAATAAATGCATCAATCTTTTTTGCTTTATATCCCAATACAAATGGAGTACCAATAATTGCACTCTCTAATGTTGCCGTTCCACTGCAAATAAAGGCAAATTTACTCTTATATAAGCTTTTATGTGCATCAAATACAATATTAAAATCATCTAGTATTTTATAAATTTGCAACTCTTTATTCTGAAATGATTTTGGAACTACTAAATTAAAAACTAAATTAGGATTCATTTGTTTTAGCTTATTTTTAACATCTATAAAAATTGGGAAAATCCTTTTGATTTCACTTATGCGACTACCAGGCATAAAAGTAATAATATTAGAATCTATAGCATGTGTCTTATATGTCTTAATTTCATCAAGTAATGGATGTCCTACAAAAACAGCTTTTTTATTATAATAATCAATTTCAAATGGCAAAATTCCAGCTAACACATCAAAATATTTCTCAATAGCTTTAACTCTCCAAGGTTTCCAAGCCCATATTTGTGGCAATATATAATAAATTATTTCTTTATTCGGATTTATTTTTTTAATTTTTTTTGCAAGTGGAATATGAAATGAAGAACTATCTAACAATAAAATCTTATCACACATTAATGCTAATTTTGACATTTCATTTAATGCTTTTGATAAAAATCTTATTTTATAAAATACATCAACAAAACCCATAATGGAAAAATCATTTGGACTATAAATAGGATTATTGTTACTAATCCCATCACTAAATACACCATACAATTCTAGGTCAATACGACTTGACAATTCTTTAATTAAATATTTAAGATGAATATTTGATGAAAATTCTAACGCAGATACAAATAATTTCATAACCAAATCACATCATAGTTAATACTTATTAATTTTTAGATTTAATCTCTTTTAGTTCATTTTTTAATTTAGCATTTTCTAAATCACTATTATTTAACTTTGCCTTTAAAGTTTTAACTTCGAGTAAACAAGACAAATACTTCTCAAGTAAATCTTTTGTATAAAATTCTCTAGCAGGATTAGCTGGAACAACAATACCATCAGAAAGAACAATATCAACTTTACTAAGTGGTTGTATCTGTAATTCATTTTTTAAATTATTTATAGCATCCTGATGTGCACTATTAGATTCAATACTTTCTATATCAGCTTTTAATTTCTCTAATTTTATTTCTGATTCTTTTATTTTATTTTGAATAAAAGCATATTCTGTGCGTATTTGCTTTAATTGATCTTGCTCCTTTAATACATCATCTTTATAATGATTAACTTCATCCTTAAAACGGCTAAATTCATTTTCAAAAAATTCTACAATTTGCCAAGTTTCATTAATCTTATCTGCATTTTGTATAAACCTATCAAAAACTTTATCCATAACACATTCCTAAATCTAATATTTTATACAATTATTCCATTTCAAGACTTAATAAATGAAGTTCTTTTCCCTCTATAATTTCAACATCATTACTGCCGCATTGCACACAGATTCCATAAGATAATCCATCAGCATAAAATTGTTTATGACAGCAGTTACAATGAAGTTTTACTTTTTTAAAAACAATCTCTAACTTGCTACACCTTATAAGATCACTATCTTCTTTAAATGTCTCAAAACAATTAGATAGTAAATTAGCTTCTACTCCACTCCTTTCGCCAACCTCAATAATTATCCTAAGTACTTTAGAGGCATTATGTTTTAAAGCTTCCTTATGAACAATATCTATCAAATCAGAAACTATGGAATATTCATGCATAGCAAAAATTAAAAGTCAAATAATTCGCTAAAAAAACTCTCTTTTTTCTTATGTGGATAATGATGCTTATTGTAACTATTGCCAAAGCTATATTTATATTCGTCTCTTTTTTCAAACTCTCTAGAATCTTTTTTAAAGCTTTGATTATTATTAGAACGATCTATAATCTTATCAAGTTCTCCTCTATCAAGCCATATACCTCTACATTGAGGACAATAATCAATCTCTATTCCACTTCTTTCACTCATAACAAGATTAACATTACTGCACACTGGACATTGCATACTAACTCCTAATGTAATATTTGATGAAAAATTATAAACAATATAACATAAAATTTCATACTAAAATTTTATAACTTATACAATAAAATAATGAAAGAGCATATAATATTCAATAATTAACTAGATGTATATCAACTATAAACTTAGCAAATTCTAGGCAATATCTCACCCTCTGGGTAGTCAAGATAAACTTTGCTTCCCCAAGTATTAGTGATAACAACTTTCCCTCCAAGTTTATTCTCGCCAACACTGCCAATAATCATAGAATCTTTTCCTAAAGAAGTCCTGCGAAGCAATTCCAATGCTTTATTAGCATCATTTTTTGCTATAGCAAAAGCACATACGCCTTCATTTGCTAAAATATATGGTTCAATACCTAGAATCTCGCATACACCACGAACAGAATCAGGTATCAATATAGAATCTTGATTAATATAAATATCTTTATTTGAAGCATTTGCCCATTCATTTAGAAGTGCTGCAATACCACCTCTAGTAGCATCACGCATAGCATGAATTTCTATATTATGCTCTATCAATATAGATACAATATCCCATAAGCTAGCACAATCACTCTGTAAATCATTTACTAAATTAATATCATTTCTTAAGCAATAAATACAAGCGCCATGTGATCCTATTGGTGCATTTAAAATAATTACATCATCATTTTTTAGATTCTTTGAGCTAATATGTTTATATTTTACTTCACCAATTGCAGTAGTATTTATAAAAACACCATTTACACTACCTTTATGGACTACTTTTGTATCAGCAGATAATAAGGTTATATTAAGTTTTACCATTTCATCTTTCATTGATTTTGCTATTTTTTCTAAATCACTAATTAAAAAGCCTTCTTCTATAATAAATGAAGCTGTTAAGTAAAGCGGCTTTGCTCCACCCATAGCAACATCATTGCAACTACCACAAACACTAAGCTTTCCTATATCACCCCCAGGAAAAAAAATAGGGGTGATGGTATATGAATCTGTACTAATTGCATAATCTCCACCATAAAAAAATCCAGAATCTTCAATGCTATATTTAGCAATATCTCCAAAAGTTTTAATAAAAACATCATTAATTAACCTTGCATTTTCCTTTCCACCATTGCCATAAGCAAGCAATACCCTATCCATAACAATCCTTTTAAAAATAAAAACTATGCAAAATCCAAAAAGTATATAAATTTTATGTTAAAATTTTTTTAAATTTTAAACTCAAAAACACCATATTGTATAATCACATTTAAGAAGAGTTATTATGAATATAGAAATACTTTATAGCAAAATACATAATGCAACAATTACTGATGCAAACCTAAATTACAAAGGCTCAATAACAATAGATAAAACCATACTAAAAAAAGCAAAATTATTTGTAGGGCAAAAAGTAGAAATTGCAAATTTAAATAATGGAGAAAGATTTTCTACTTACATAATAGAAGGCGAAGAAAATAGTAAAACAATCTGTCTAAATGGTGCTGCTGCAAGAAAAGTCCAAATTGGAGATAAAATAATTATTATGGCCTATGCATCTTGTAGCATAGATGAGGCACAATCATATAAACCTACAATACTGATATTAGATGAAAATAACGATATAAAATACAAAGAAGGAAAATAACTATGTTCAACCCAAACGACCTAAGCAAAATGATTAATCAATTTCAAGATACATTTAAAAATATGGAAGAAAAACAAGCAAATACTATTTTTAGCGCTACAAGTGGCGGTGGATTAGTTAAAGCTAGTATAAATGGAAAAGGTGAGCTAGTGGATTTAACAATAGATAAAAGCTTACTTGATGATGTAGAATCTCTTCAGATTCTAATAATTGGTGCTATAAATGAAGCCTATAAAAATGTAGATGAAAATAGAAAAAATAGTGCAATGGAGCTTTTTGGTGGTATTTCGCCATTTAATAATTAAGATTTTTAGTTTATTTTTTTTAGTAAATATTACACTAGGTTTAGATTTTAGTAAATGTCAAGAATATTATCTAAAAACATCAAAAACATTTAGTGGAATAAATGCTATACATATAGGGAATGGACTTTATCTTGCATACTCAAGCAAACAGGTAGAAGATAGCAAACTTATCAAATCATCACCACTTATTGGTCTTTATCTCTTTAAAGATGAGGCAATTAATAGAAAATTTGATTTACTAAATATTAAAAAAAATATAAAAGTAGTGGCTATAAATAAAAATCAAATAATACAAGGAAAAATAATAAAGAAACAAACTTCAATTAAAAATCTAGCAATTTTTAGCAACAATATGCAAGAAAATAGCATTATTAGCGATATTTGCTATCAAATATATGGAATCTCAACAAATGGCAATAGATTTATTGATAAAAAATATATAGATTTTTTCCTATCAAATAATGATTTGGATTCCACAAAATATGCAATATCTGCATATTCCTATATAGGAATAGATGTAGATAAAAATCTAGTAGTAAGCAAAGTAAATCCATTAATTATTAAAAATATCAAGATTGGAGATAAAATTAAAAGCATTAATGATAATACGCTTAAAACAAATGATGATTTTTTTGACAAAGTTACTATAGTAAAACCAAATACGCAAATAAAAATAAAAACAGATAATAGTAATTTTGAGATTAATACATTACCATTAAATACACCATTTGATATACAAAATACATACTTAGAAGCACTTGGAATAGCAATAAATAAAGATTTAATAATAACAAATAATCCGCCAAATAGCGATTTTAACAATGGTGATAAAATTTTAAAAATAAATAAAATGAATATAAAAAATATAAATGATATAGATAGTGCCATAGATTCGACCTTTAGAGATGACTTAAATATTTTAGTACTTAGAAGAAATTTTGAATTTTTTATTAACATAAAAGGTTTTAAAAATATAGATAGGATGATGGAATGAAAGAAGTATTAGAAGATTTTGAAGATTTCTTAAAAACTCATGATACTAGTATATTTAAAAGCTTTCATCCGTACTTTCAAAATGCATTTTGGGAGATGGTTGTAAATGGTGGTAAAAGATTTAGACCAAGTCTATTTTTTAGCATAGTTTTAGCAAATAAAAAAGAAATAATAAAAGAATCTTTTGTTATAGCCTTAGCAATAGAAGTTTTACATACTTACTCATTGATTCACGATGATTTGCCTGCAATGGATAATTCTCCACTTAGAAGATCTCATCCAACATTACATATAAAATATGACGAAACAAGTGCGATATTATCTGGGGATGCACTAAATACATATGCTTTCTATTTGATTAGCAATTCAAATTTTAATGAAAATATAAAAACAAAATTAATACAATCATTGTCATTTGGTGCTTTAAAGATGGTGCTAGGACAAGCATGTGACTGCTATTTTGAAAATAATATATTAAACAAAGATGAAGTAGATTTTATACATATTAATAAAACAGCTGCACTTATTGCAAGCTCTCTAGAAATGGGAGGGATAATTGCAGATTGCACGCAAGAAGAAATAAACAGATTACATCAATTTGGCATAAAACTTGGGTTATATTTTCAGATAAGGGATGATATATTAGATGCAACAAGCAAAGAAATCAACGAGGGCAAACCAATAAATAATGATTCAAATAAAAATAGCTATGTAAATTTATTAGGCATAAATAAAGCACAAAAAGCAAAAGATAAGTTAAAGAATATTTTATTATCAGAGTTACAAAGCATGAAAAAAGACATAAAAGATAATTTAGAGCAATTATTGCAAGTTTATTAATCAAGGATATATGGTATGAAAAATATTTTAATTACAAATGATGATGGTTTTGATTCTCCTGCTCTTGAAGCATTAGTAGATGCCATTAAAGGATTAGGTAGAGTTATAGTGGTTGCACCAGCAAGTGAAAAATCTGCATGTGGGCATGGGCTTACTCTAACAAAACCTTTGAGATTTATAAAAGTAAAAGATGATTTTTACAAACTAGACAATGGAACACCATCTGATTGCATTTATCTTGCATTAAATACAATGTATGAAACAAAACCAGATTTGATAATATCAGGCATAAATATAGGATCAAACATGGGAGAAGATGTCACATATTCAGGAACGGTTGCAGGTGCAATGGAGGGTGCAATAAGAGAGATTCCTAGTATTGCAATTTCTCAAGTTATAAATGACAAAGATGATATTTTTACCTTTGATTTTACACTAACAAAAAAGATTATAAGAGAGATTGTAGAAAAAATACTAAATAACACTTTTCCACTACAAGGAAGAAAATTATTAAATATCAATATTCCAAATGTCAAACAAAAACAATATAAAGGTATCAAAATCACACAATTAGGATATAGATTATATGGGAATGATGCTCATTTACACAGAAATCCAAGAGGCCAAGAATATTATTGGTTAGGACTGCATCCATTGGCTTGGGATGAGAGAAAAGAAAATAATTCAGATTTTAAGGCTATTTTTGATGGATATACAAGCATTACACCAATTTTACTAGATTTAACAAGTTATGATGATATAAATACATTAGCTAATTGGATACAATAGAAATTTAATAATTTTTGGAGAAAAATATGGATAACATAAAACAATATATGCAAAATGAAGAAGAATTCGATGAAGAGTTTGAAGAAGGATGGGATGAATATGAAGAATATGAAGATAGTGTAAATTATAATTATGATGAAGATGATTATTCAATAGATAATGAATATGAAGATGAACAATATTAATATAGCTTTAATACAGCATTCATTCAAACAAAATAAACAAGACACTATAAAATGCACAACAGAGTTGATAAGAAAAGCAGCATATAATGGTGCAAACTTGGTATGTTTGCAAGAGCTTCATACTACAGAATATTTTTGTCAAAGTGAAAATGTAGAGTTTTTTAGATATGCAGAATCTTTTGATGAAGATATGCAATATTTTTCAAAAGTAGCCAGAGAAAATCAAGTAGTTCTTGTTAGCTCATTATTTGAAAAAAGGGCTAAAGGTTTATATCATAACACATCTGTTATATTTGAAAAGGATGGAAGTATTGCAGGCAAATATAGAAAAATGCATATACCTGATGATCCTAGTTTTTATGAAAAATTCTATTTTACAATAGGGGATAACGAGTTTAGACCTATAGAAACTTCACTTGGTAAAATTGGAGTATTAATCTGCTGGGATCAATGGTATCCAGAAGCTGCTAGATTAATGGCTTTAGGCGGTGCAGAGATACTAATATATCCAACAGCAATAGGATTTGATAGATTAGATTCAGATGATGAAAAACAAAGACAACTAGAAGCTTGGATTGCAGTGCAAAGAGGTCATGCTATAGCAAATGGAGTTTTTGTAGCAGCAATTAATCGTGTTGGATTTGAAGCATTTAATGATAGTGGTATTGATTTTTGGGGCAATAGTTTTATATTTGGTCCACAAGGTGAATTACTAGCAAAAGCAAAAAGCAAAGAAGATGAAGTGATACAAACTACAATCAATATGGATAGGATATCGCAAGTTAGAAATATTTGGCCTTTTTTGAGGGATAGGAGAATTGAGTTTTATAGCAATATAACTAAGAGATATATTGACTAAGTGAATAAAATCAACTTTAAAAAACACTATAAAAAGATTTTAAGTATTGCTATTCCATCTGGATTAAATTCTCTATTAGATATTATAAATATAGTGATTGGTATATTTATAATTGGAAAAATTTCAAGTCATCACATCATTGCAGTTGGACTTGGATTAAATTTTTTTATGTTAATTTATGCAGTGACAAATATATTTTTTGTTGGCACAAGTGCACAGATATCAAGATTATTTGGGAAACAAGATTTTGATGGAATCAAAAATGTGCTATCAAGTATGTTCTTTGGAGCAGTAATACTTGCAATACCTATATATTTTATTGCAAATATTTCATATTCCATATATTTTGATTGGATTGGTGTAGATGAAACATCAAAAATACTAGGTGAAATCTTCATATATATAATGCTGTATAGCATTCCAGCATTGATTGCAAAAGTTATCTTAGTTGCAGGTTTTACTTCTATTGGTGATACAAGAACACCATTTATTATCAAATTAATAATATCAATAATTAATATAGCACTAAATTATATCTTAATATTTGGTATTGTGTTTGAAGCGTTAGATATAGCAGGAATGGCAATTGCAAATTTGCTTACAACATATACTGAATTAATAATACTTCTTGCATTATTAACTAAAAAAACATCAATACTAAAATTAAAGTTATTTTTTTCACTAGATATTATTAAAAAAGGCATAAAAATTGGAATACCAGTTGGAATAGAAAGAGGATTTACTATAGTATCACTACTACTAATATCAAAGTTTGTAGCAGCATATGGTAGTGATTATCTAGCTGGTTTTCAAATTGCAACAAGAATTGAAGCATTTGCATTTATGCCAAGTTTTGGTTTTATGATAGCATCAATGGCACTTGCTGGACAATACCTAGGTGAAAACAACACAAATAATCTAAAACAATCAACATACACAACAATGATTCTAGCATCGATATTTATGGGGTTTATGGGGTTAATTATGATTGTATTTGGAAAAGATTTAAGTATGCTTTTTAGTAAAAAGGATTCTATATTGTATAGTTCTGTTGCATATCTAACATATATTGGCTTATCACAGATTCCACTTGTATTTATTTTTGTATTAGATGGAGCATGTAGGGGTGCAGGTGCTACTAAAATATCATTAGCAATAAATATTATATCAATATGGGCATTTAGAATTCTGCCCATGTATATATGCTATAAAGCTGGATTACCAATAATTAGTATCTATATAATAATCTTAATTGAAACATTTATTAGAGGTATTGCTTTTTTTTATATCTTTAAAAAATATTTCAACAAAATCTTTGTTTAAAACCCAAGACGAAATGCAATACCAGTTTGAGTTATAACAGGAACTGCAACCTTTCCATTGTGAGTGTTTAAAAGATAAAAAATAACATTGGTGTTAGGGCTTGTTTTCCAATCAAAATAAAAGTTTAACTCACCTTGTGAATAGTTAGTATTATCTGCACTTAAATTTTTATTAAAAACATTATATCCATATACAAGATATGTTTGAATAACATTAGAATCTATACCAAATTGGCCATAAAATAAATTTACATTTCTTTCATAATTAAGCACATCACCACCAAAATAAAAAAATGGATTAAATGAATTTCCAGTGACCTGTAAACTACCCATACCAGATGATGAGCCAGTCCTAATATAACCCAGCTTTCCATAAAATATATTTGCTCTAAATCCAATATCTGCATTAAATAACAAACTAATTTTATTTCTAAATTCACTATTTTTATGTTCAAAACCAGTTACAATTCCAGAACTAGCTGTTATGTATTTAGTATCTAAACTAGCCTTAAATGCAATAAAACTATATAACTGTGGAGTAGTTAAGCCGTATAACTTTAATTTTAAAAAACTAAACATATCTAAAGTAGCACCTAAATAATATGCTCCACCATATTTTGTATTTAGTTTTTCAAATCCTGATAATTCCCTTGGTAAAACAGTACCTTGCTGATTTATCCAAATAAAATCAATAAGCAAAAATCCTAAAGACTTATTTTGAAACCAAAACCCATCAAAATGATTTGAAATTAAATCATTATCATCTTCCAATCTACCAACACGAATACTTGTATCACCATCAAAATATTCTAGATAACTCCTTGCAAGCATGGCTTTATTGATATCCCAAAAATCTCTTGATGCATCACCACGCCCACCAGGATAGAAAGAGTTTTTATTTGCTTCAAATAATGGTACAGCTCCCCTAAAACCTATATGTGCTCTAAAATAACCATAAAAAGCACTTCTATAATACAATCCAAATGATGTTGCTAAAAAAGCATTATTTTGATAGCGCGTATTGCTTATATCAGGGCTCGAATTGGTGTAATCAAATAATAAGTGAATATCACCTTCTTTTACACCAGATTTTATAGCATCTACAAATCCATTTGAGAACACAAAACTAATAAAAATAAAAATAAAAATAAAAATACGCAAATTTTCTCCTTAAAACCAACAATTATCTAATAATCTAACTTTACCAACCCTAGCTGCAATGATAAGCAATGAAGAGTCCTTCTTTACCATATCTATAGTTTCTAAATTCAAATCAACAATATTGCAATAATCGACATCTAAACCTTTAAGACAATCTAATGCAGCATTCTCTATTTTTTTTGATTCTAGATTATTTACCATAACAAGTGATATGGCAGATCGTATTGCTTGTGGTATTTTTAATGCCATTTCATAAGATCTAGAATCTAAATAAATATTTCTTGAACTTAATGCCAAATTATTTTTGTCTCTTATGGTATCACAAGAAACTATATTGATATCTAAGAACAAATCATTAACCATTTTCTTTATAATTAATAATTGCTGTGCATCTTTTTTTCCAAAATATGCATTTGAAGGATTGATAAGATTAAATAATTTTAAAACCACTCTAAGAACACCACTAAAATGATTAGATCTAAATGCACCTTCAAATACATTAGCCATTTTTTTAGGAGGGAACAATATAACCTCATTATCCAATCCATTTGGATACAACATATCTATACTAGGTATAAATACAGCATCCGCTCCTGCACTTTTGCATAACTCTATATCTTTATCTTCCATTCTTGGATAGATATCAAAATCCTCATTTACTCCAAATTGGGTAGGATTAACAAATAAAGAAACAATAGTAATATCATTATTTGACACTGAATTTTTAATAAGTGACAAATGACCTAAATGCAATGCACCCATAGTAGGGACAAAACCGATAGATTTACTACAATGATTTTTTTTAAATACCCTTAATTCTTCTATAGTCCTTATGATCTGCATTATAAAATCTCCAAAATTTTCTTAACCAATAATGAAGGATTGCTATGGTTATAAATAGGTCTTCCTATAACTATAAAATCACTATCATAGTTCAATGCCATTTTTATAGAAGTAACCCTACTTTGATCATCTTTGTTATTATACAAATCTAAATTACAATCAAAATCTGAACTAATAGGTCTAATACCTGGTGTAAGAGTAAGTAAATTGTATCTATCTTTAATTATTCTAGATTCTAATGCAGAACAAACCATACCATCAATACCACATTCATAGCCAATCTTTGCAAACTTCAATACTGCGTTATTGATACTATCATTATATACTTCATGGAAATCTTCATTATTAAAACTTGTTAAAGCACTCACAGCAAATACCAGAGGATAATCATCCCTTGACTTTATATAATCTCCAATAACACTTAATGCATTTCTACCAGCACTAGAGTGGATAGTAATGATATCAATTTTTAATTTTGATATTTCATTGATAGAATCTAGCATTGTATTTGGAATATCATAAAGTTTTAGATCAAGAAAAATTTTAAATCCAAGATTCTTTAATTCATTTATAAAATTTATTCCATCACGAATAAAACTTCTTAAACCAACTTTTACATATATGTTATTTAAGTTGTTATTTGCAAGTTCTTTACACAAGCTAAAATTATCATTTTTACTTGCCATATCAAGTGCAATACAAAGCTTTGCCATTAATTTTCACCACTACTTGATTTGTTTCTTGGATAATTCTTACTTATTGCATCTAAAACCCCATTAACAAACCTAACAGTATTATCACTGCCTAATATCTTTGATATTTCTAAAGCTTCATTAATGATAATTGCAACATCGAGCTTGCTAAACATAATCTCATATACACCAAGTCTAATAATACATTTATCAATAATTCCAATTCTTGAATAATCCCAACCCTTTAATGAAGAAATTATTGCATTATCAATTACTTGCAAATTTGCAATTACACCATCAAATAAATCTAAAGCAAAACTTAATTGAGCATTTTTAATTTTTCTTTGCTCTAAAATACTATTTGCAAATTTTCTAATATTATCATTACCACTATCATACGCATACAAAAGTGATACTACCGCTTCTCTTGCGTGTGTTCTTGTAGCCATTATATTTTCTTATACAAACTCATCATTTCAATCAAGGCACTCATAGCCTCGAATCCTTTATTGCCCACTTTAGTTCCTGCACGCTCAATTGCCTGCTCTATCGTATCTGTAGTAAGCAATCCAAAACTAACACAAGCATTGTATTTCAATGCGGAAGCTGCTATACCTTTTGTAGCTTCTGCGCTTACATAATCAAAATGAGGTGTAGCCCCACGAATAACAGCTCCAAGACAACATATGCCATCATAATTACCATCATTAAGAAGTCTGTTTAATACAAATGGTATTTCATAAGCACCTGGAACAAGCATTAAATCTAAACTATCATCATTACCTCCATGACGCAAAAAACTATCCCTGGCACCCTCAATTAATCTATCTGTTATTAAGTGGTTAAACCTTGAAGCAATTATTGCAACTCTTTCACTACCATCAAGTTTTAGATCACCTTCTATTTTATTCATTATTGTCTCCTTTAGAAATATTTAAAATATCTATCAACTTATTTACCATATATTCTATTAATTTAGAATCTATCATGTTAGCACCATCACTTAGGGCATTTTTTGGATCATTATGAGTTTCTAAAAAGAAACCATCAACACCAACAGCAGCAGCAGCACGCGCTAATGGAAATACAAATGAGCTATCACCAGAACTCTTTCCTCCACCAAGCCCTGGCATTTGAACACTATGAGTTGCATCAAAAATTGTTGGTGCAAATTTTCTCATAATAACCAAACTTCTCATATCAACTACAAGATTTCCATAACCAAAACTACTACCTCTCTCTGTAGCCCACACCTTTAGCTTTTCTGAAATATCATAACTAGCACTATTACCACCCCTAGTTTTTACTGCCTTAAGTAATGCATATTGCATATCTAAAGGATTTAAAAATTGCCCTTTTTTAATATTTATGATTTTATCTGTTTTTGCAACCTCTACTATCAAATCTGTTTGCCTGCAAAGTAGTGCTGGAATCTGTATCACATCTGCAACCTCCGAAACAATACCTACTTGATTGCATTCATGGACATCTGTAATAATTTTATAACCATATTCTTTTTTTATACTATTTAAAATATCCAACCCCTCTTTTATGCCAACACCACGATAATTCTCCAAACTTGTTCTATTTGCTTTATCAAAACTTGCTTTAAAATAAAAATCTATATTAGGATTATTTGATATTTTCTTTAAATCATCTGCAATAATTTTAATCTTGTCATAACCTTCTATTGAACAGGGCCCCGCCATAAGGATTATTTTCTTCATTAATCACCTCTTAATATAATCTGAATGCAAACTAATCGCCTTAAATTGTCGCTTAATCATATTGTAATTTAAAATCTCTCCAGTCTCTATAATATAATACCAACCATAAATCTTAAGTTCTCCAGAATCAAACTTCTCCTCAACAAATGGATATGTCATTAGATTTTCTAATTGATATTCTATATTGATTTGTTCTGTTAGCCAAATACGCTTTGCCTTAGAATCTGGTTTTAATGCTTCAACTCTTTTTTTTACTGGTTTTAATAACTCCAACCATTTACTTACATATGGAGTTTGGGATAGTTTATTTTCATCTTCATATATGAGATGACAAGCTCCACAATTACTATGACCACAAACAATAATATTTTTAATATTTAAAATATTTAATGCATATTCAATTGCAGATGTGGTAGCCAAATACCCGCTTCTTATATTATATTTATTTTCTCTATATGGAGGAACAATATTTCCAATATTTCTAACCACAAATAAATCACCAGGAAGTGTATTTGTTATCAAATTTGGCACAACTCTAGAATCTACACATGATATAAATAATGTGTGTGGATCTTGGCTTTTTTTTAAATTCTCATATAATTCTTTATGATTTAAATAATCTTCTTCTTGAAATTTTATTGCACCTTCAAATAGCTCTTTCAATATCAATATTCCTCTATTGCTGCATTTTATCTATAATATCTTTTACTTGCTGTTTTCTATCAACGCTATCTCCAATAAAACTAAAATGTATATCAACTCTTCTATTTTGTGCTCTACTAGATTCTGTATCATTTGGTGCTATAGGATTAAATTCACCATCACCACCAACTTGCATAATACTAGGTGGTACACCAAGTTCTATCAACATATCTGCGACGCTAAGTGCTCTATTATTCGATAAATCCCAATTATCTACTAGGCTGCCTTCTTTATATTTAACACTATCTGTATTTCCAATAATTCTTAGTTTAAAAGCATCTTTATAAGAATCTAACTCCATAGATAATCGTTGTAAAAATAATTTACCTTTATCGTGTTTTAATACTGCGCTACCCGTATCAAATAGCAAATCATCTGGGATTCTAATAATAAAACCATCTTCAGATTCTTCTAGATTAATTCCTGGACCATCGGCTATTTTTGTCATTTCATTATACTCAGAAATAAGACTTGCAAAGTTATTCATAGCATCCTCTGTTGGATCGTCTCTTGGAACAGGTGTAGCTTGAATTTTATTTAGTGGCGTCACTTCAGTCTCAACCCCATGTTCTAATACGGATAAAGCACCTTGCAATGAACCAATAGCTAACTCAACTTTTTGATGATCAAATGTAGCCATTGATAAAAGAAGAATAAAAAAAGTTAAAAGCAAACTCATTAAATCACCAAAAGTCCCAAGCCATAATGGCAAACCTTTTGACTGCTCTTTTTGGTATAATTTTTTTTTCTTACTCAAATGCAAGCCCTTTATTAAATTTTAAATATTTTAAAAATTTAAAGTTAGGAATTATAGCATTTTAAATATCTTGTATTAATGGGGAGATAATGTCAGATATTATTAATTTCATAGTAAGCACAATTGGTGAACTTGGATATATGGGAATATTTTTTATGATGTTTTTAGAATCTAGCTTTTTTCCGTTTCCATCAGAAGTAGTAATGATTCCAGCAGGATATTTAGCCTATAAAGGTGATATGAATATTTATATTGCTATTTTTATGGGGATATTAGGTTCTCTTACTGGTGCATTATTTAATTATGTATTAGCATTAAAATTTGGAAGAGCATTTATTGTTAAATTTGGAAAATATTTCTTTTTTAAAGAAAATACAATGAAAAACATGGAGATTTTTTTTAAAAAACATGGAGAAATTAGCACTTTTGTAGGCAGGTTGATACCTGCAGTAAGACAATACATATCATTACCTGCTGGACTTGCAAAAATGAATATATTGAAATTTAGCTTTTATACAAGTCTTGGAGCTGGTATATGGGTAATCATACTAACTATTATAGGATATTATGTAGGTGCAATTTTTAGTGATGGTATAAATATATCTGATGTTATTGCAACATTTACGGCAAAAGATTTAACACAACAAGAATTACAAATTAAATCATATGTAACCCAAGCTGTAATTTTTACACTAATTAGTGCAATAATTGTAGTTGGCATATATATTGCTTATAAAACAAGATTATTCAAAAAATAATTTTTATCACTTTTGTGATAAAATCTTAACTACTTTTATTTGGGGTGTTAGCTCAGCTGGGAGAGCGCAACGCTGGCAGCGTTGAGGTCAGGGGTTCGATCCCCCTACACTCCACCACTAAACTCACTTAATATGTTAACTATAAATATCATTAAAATACACACTATGAAAATTAAAGTATTTATTTCAGTATAAATACTATTGGTTATTAATATATCTTCTGTTATCATTCTACAATTTATAGATTATTATTTAGAATCTTTAAATATATATTTTAAAGAAAGTTTATAAAATGAAATATATATTACATATCACATTAATTATATCAATAAGCAACTCTTCAGCTATAGATGATAAATTTAACTATCAAGATTACCTGGATTTTGCACTAAACAAGGGTAAATATACTCCAAAAAAAGAAAATATAACAATAACGCCAAAAGATAAAAATAATATAAATAATATAATATTAAATGCTCCTATGCTTGATTTCTCTGCTGCAAATCAAAATGGAAAATGGAAAAGTGAATTTACAAATATTGGTGGATCATATGGTATTACCGCAGCACATATGTTTGATTCTATAAACTCTGGCACAGATGCGCTACAAGAAAGGGCTATACTAAATTTTGGTGGCATTGCAAGTATGATTATAGATTCTAGCAATAGAGATATAAATGGAAAATTTGAAAACTGGAGTGATAAGGGAGTATCAGGTAAAAGACAAGACTTTGCTGTAATCAAAACAAGTAAAATTAATTTAAATATGGAAGCAAATATAAGTGATGAGCTTATATTTTTTCAAAAAGGGATAACAAGCGAAGATTTTGACCATAGTAAATATATGGATATATATCAAGAAAGTTGCAATACTGGCTTATGTGATAAAAATATAGGTAAGGGTGTATTACTAGATAAAGATCGCTATAAATATTATATTAGAGAAGGGAGTGGAACTCAAAAAATAGGACACAATGATGCTTCGCAAGTGCCAATAAGTATAGAATCCCATGATATATATCATACTGGAGGTTTTTTAGATCTTAATGATGTAGAATTAGATTCAAATTATGCTCGCATACCAATGAAAGCCTATGTATTAGAAAATCAAAATGATTGGTTTAGTTCACAAATAAGAAAGCCATTTAGTAGCTCATCAGCGCCAGGAGATTCTGGTTCTGCAATTTATGTATATGATAATGTAGATAAAAAATGGTATATAATTGGTGTAGTTAGCGTAAGCAATTGTGATACAAATGGAATTACTGGTTATTCGTGTTCGGTATCATCATATGGCGCATTAAATACAATTAAAATTAATGAATTCAAAGACAAACACACATATATGTTAAATGGTGGAACATATACAATAAATGAAAATGGAAAGATAAGCAATGGAGACAATATAAATACAATAACAGGTAGATCAAAAGGTGAGATTACATGGCAAAGTGTATTTAATAAAACTAACTTTGAAGAAAGAAACAAACTAATGCAAAATAGTAAAGATATATTATTTGCAGATTCTGGAGTTCTTACCATAAATGACAATATAGACTTAGGTGCTGGAGCATTAATCTTTAATAAAAATTCAAATTGGGAGATAAAAACAAATAATAATTGGTTTATTAATGGCGGCATAGTTGCAAATGAAGGTTCAAAAATAACATATCATGCAACAACAAAAAAAGATGACTTTTTACACAAAACTGGATCTGGTGAATTAATAATAACAAGCCAAAGTCCTGAATCTGGACTTCGCATAGGAGATGGAGATGTCATTTTACAAAATAATGGCATTGCATTTAAAGAGATATATTTTACAAGTGGAAGAGGAACGCTAAAAATTAGTAATACAAGTAATATAAATACAGATTATATATATTTTGGAAAAGGCGGAGGGAGTTTAGATATCAATGGGCAAAATATAAGCTTCAAAAGAATATTTGCTAGTGATAATGGAGCAAATATAATAAATACAAGCACCAATAATGCAATATTAAAAATTACACAAGAATGTGGTGGTGCCAATCTTCAAAATGGAATCTGCAAAGAAGGAAATATAAATAATGGATATCAAGACTATCTATATCATGGAAATATCATAGATAAAAATAATGGAGGCATTCAAATTGTAGTAGAAAATCAAATGAAGCATAATAAAAGCCTAATTTTTGATGGAAATATAGACAACAATAATGGATCATTAGAAATATCAAATGGAGCTGATGTGACACTCCAAGGACATCCATTAATACATGCATATGTAAATCAAAATATAGCAGACAAATTAAAACAATATGGACATTTAGTTTTTACACAACCAACAACATTTACACAAGATGACTGGGAGCATAGAGTATTTGATATAGGGAATATAATAATAAATGATAGCAAAATTCATCTTGGAAAAGAAGCAACGCTAAATGCAACAATAACGGCAAATAACTCTACTATAAATTTAGGGGATGTAAAAGTTTGGATAGACAAAAAAGATGGTGAAAATGTAAATACAAGAATAGAAAGTGGTAACTATAACAAGAACTTAAGCTATGGTGCTAGCGCATATGGCGTTGGAAAAGATATGCAATTTAATCAAGAATTGCAAAATAATACTATCACAGATAGTATGCAAAATATAAACTTTAATGGAAAAGTAAAACTAGATAATTCGAATTTAAATCTAGCAAATATGAATTTTAATGGAATAATAGATTCTAAAAACAATAACAATATTGCACTTAATTCTGTAAAATTTAATGGGAATATAAATGGAAATGGACAACAAAATAATCTAAATATACTATCAAGCAATATGGTTGGAGATATTAAAAATATTAACTCTTTATTTATAAATGATACAAAATTTAATGGCAACATTGAAGCAGATTCTATCAATGCTACGAATAGCATATTTTACATTAATATTGATTTTGACAATTTAGGAAATACACCAAATATTAGATCTAAGAAATCTACAAGTGGAGCAAATAACACATTACAAATTATACTAGAGAACAATCCTTATGGCGAACTAAGCAATAAAATACTACTTGCATCTCTATCTGATCAATCATATTCTATTAATGAGAAATATTTTAAAATACCAGATATTCAAGATGGTTTTAGCATATATACCCCAAATATCGAATTTAGTAGAAATGAGAACAATGATGCCCAATGGAATTTAATAAAAATAGAAGAAAATAATATAAATCCATATTATCAAGCAAAAGATAATATCCAAAGCATAAATAAGGCAAATGGCCTATTGAATCAACTAGTATTATCATATATTGTTGAATGGAATAATATGCAAAAGCGTATGGGTGAATTAAGAGATAATCCAAATGATAATGGAGCTTGGATAAGAGCCTTAGGTGGTGGCAGTAGTGATGAAAACTACAAAGGTAATTTTTTTGAAACACAAGTAGGTATAGATTATAAGATTGGGTTTGATTATGGATTTGCATATATTGGAGGAATATTTAATTATACTAACAATTATTTAAGTGGTGATGATATTAGTTCAAAAAGCAACGGATTTGGTGTTGGTATTTATAGCAGTATTTTATTTGATAGTGGATTTTATATAGATAGCATATTGAGAAATATAAATTATATTAATAATATATCAATAGGTTTCATACCAGGACAACAAAATATAGCAAAGAAAAATATATATTCTAATAATACTATATTTAATATTGAATGTGGATACAGGTATTTCTTTTTTAATAAATTCTATATTGAACCTCAAATAGAATTAATAACAGGATATATAGGTGGTATCAATATAGGAAATAATGATATATTGCTTGCAATGAAAGATTCTATCCCTGTCAATAGTAAAATATCACTTTTTACAGGAAAACAGTTTAATATATCAGATAACATAGCAGATCTAATAGGATATAGAGTAGGTATAGGTTATGCAATAGATCTAAATCATTATGGCAATAGAATCATAAAAGATATCAATAAAGAAAGAGAATATAAAGGGATAAAAGATAATAGAATATTTATAAATTTATCTACTAATTATATTTTATACGACAAACAAAGAATTAATATAGAATTTGAAAAGAGTTTCTTAGGGAAGCTAAATATAGATTGGTCAATTAATGCCTCATATAGGATCAATTTCTAGGATTGTTATAGAAGCTTTCTACTTCATATTTGTCACTAAAAGGTATTTTGTTTTCTCCAATAATTTGATATGTCTCATCACCTTTTCCAAGAATAAGCAACACTTCATTAGTATTTAATTCACTAAGTGCTAAAGAAATAGCCTTTGATCTATCTGATTCTATTACTACTTTAGTCTTGTCATCAATCCCAATTAATATATCATTTATTATTTTATCTCTATTTTCAGTCCTTGGATTATCGCTAGTTAGATATATCTTAGATGCAAACAAATTTGCAATTTTCCCCATCTCTGGCCGTTTAATAGAATCTCTATCACCACCTGCACCAAAAACAACTTTTACTTTTTGTCCAGCAAATGCTTCAAAAATATTTTTCATACCATCTGCAGTATGTGCAAAATCAACAATTACAAGTGGATTTGTATGCACTACTTCCATTCTACCAGGAACACCAGAAAAATCATTTAACGCCTTTGATATAGAAACAAGATCTATATTTTTAATAAGTATCCTAACAGCAGCAATAGAAGCTAAAATATTATATAAATTATATTTACCAAATAAATTAGATTTAATACAAGATTCTTCTTTTGATGTATCAGTATGTGGATCCCAAATAATATGTGCATCAATAGAATCTTTTAAATCATAAGTAGTTACACAAAGATTTGCTCTATTATCAATACCATAAGTAAAAGCATTGATAACATTAAACTTAGCATTAGTAGAATCTTTATTGATAAGTTTTACACCCTCATCACTAAAAAATGAATTTTTTACCATCTCATATTCATATATAGTTTTATGAAAATCTAAATGATCTGAAGTTATATTTGTCAATATTTTTAGGCTAAAGTCAATGCCTGCAATTCTTTCTTGAGCAATAGCATGAGAGCTCACTTCCATTACAAAATACTCACATTCATTTTGTAATGCAATATTAATATCATTATAAATTTCTAGTAAAGTTGGAGTTGTAAGACCTTTTGGAAGTATTTGCCTATTATTGATAAAAAAACCTCTAGTCCCAAGCAATGCAGCTCTAAAGCCAAGCGATATCAATATAGAATAAATACAAGATGCAGTTGTAGTTTTGCCATTTGTGCCTGTAATGCCTATAATTTTTGGCATTTTTTTTAAATGAGATTTAAGCTCAAATGGAGTAATAATTCTTGCACCAACATCTATTAACTCATCAACAAATCGTTCATTAAGTTTTGTTTTAACAAAAACAATAGAATCTTTATGCTCTAAAACTTCTCTACTATCATCACTAAAAATAATACCATTAAGTTCAATTTTCATTTGTTTTTATTACTCTTTTTATAATTTTCTGTATTTCATTATCATTTACTATATCACTATTTAAACTTTCTATATATTGCATAGAAATATTACCCATACCATTATCAATTAACAAATTAAGAAATTCATAAAAATCACTTTTTTTTGTAAAAATTATTTTTGTGCTAAACATAGCATATTCAAAAATTGTCTTAAAATCATTTTTATCTTTTACAATCCTCTTAAAATCTGAATATAAGATTCCATCAATATCATTCATCTGGGCTTCTTCATAATTATTTAAAAGTGCAACAAAATGATTAGTATTTTTGTCCAAAATATTTATTAAATTAATTATGCTATCTTCAGCATTAGCAATTTTTTGCACCCTTGTAAGCTGGTAATATTCAAATAGTTTCTGTGCTTGTTCTTCATTATCATTTGCCATATCACAAAGTAAAATACCAAGTCTTGCTTCTTTGTTATCTGGATTGTCAATAATAATATTATTAAATAATTGCATAGCAAAAGCATATTTCTTTAGCATAAATGCTTTTTTTGCCTTTTGTAACACAAATCTTGCTTTCAATTTTATCCCTAATTGATACTAATAACTTCTAATTCTGGATGTATATCAAGCCTTAATTGTCGTTCTACACCATTTTTTAGAGTTATGTTGCTACTTGGACAACCCTTGCAAGCACCTTCCAATTTTACATAAACTTTACCATTTTTTATTTCAACTAGTGTTATATTTCCGCCATCAAGCATAATAGAGGGTCTTAGTTTATTAAGTACAGCCTCCACTGGATCTTTTAATTCATCATCGCTAAATGGTAACATAATCATTCCTTTTTTTGTTAAAAATTTTATTCTATCATAAATACAAACTCTACACTTCTATATCAAGCAACTTATCACTTGAATATACATTTTCCCTTGCATTTTTATAATGTTTTTTTTGTTTATTTTCTTCATTATCTTTATATGAAGATTTGTTTGAATTATTAGAATCCTTATCAATCTTTTCTACACCTTCAGTCTTGCGTATTTCTCTATTTTCATCAATTTGTTGAGTAAATTCTTCAATATTAATCAAGTTTTGTAAATTAATTTGATTCTGTGTATTTGCTTGAAATTGTGCATTAAGTTGAGTATTTTGATTAATATGAGTAATATTTCCTACTTGTGATATAGCCATAATACTCCTTTTTAATTTTACTTCTTGATAGTCACTGTAGAATAGTTTGAGTATACAACATTAGCACCTTCTTTAATCTTGACAAATTTCCTTCTAGTATAATCGACTTCAAAGTTACCAATCTTAATAGGACAAAAGCCAACTAAAATTTCACAAGCTTTATTTAATACATCATCTCTTATATTGTTTTTTGAATAATGTATTATTAAATGCGAAGATGGTATGTCTCGTATATGCATCCATATATCATTTGCCCTTGCGTCTTTTAATAATGCTATATTTTCATTTTTATTTTTACCTACTGAAATCTTAATACCATCAATAAAAAAGCTTTCATATCGCGCTTTTTTGTTAGTATTATCGTTTTGTTTTTTTGAGTTAATTATTTTGATATCATTGATATTGTTTGCACAAGATACAAACTCTATCTTAGAATCTAAAAAATTTATATTATCCTTAAGATTTTCTTCTTGTATCGAAATATTTTTTGATTTTAAATTTAATTTTTTTGCTTTTAAAAAACATTCATTAATAAGCAAAGATGCGCTTCTAGAGTTAAAATCACAAAGATTTAGTATGACCTTATTTCCATCATAATCAAGCAAAAATACTGATTGTTTATTAAAATCTAAATGCATATTATTCTGGATTAAATATCCTATATCTGAGTAATATTTTGATTTTTCTAAAAGAATGTTTTTATTTGGCAAATTATTTAATATGTGAGTTAATTTATCCCTTTTAGATTTTAACAATGAAACAACATTTGATTTATAAGATTTAAGATTCTCATTTAATATTTTTGTATATGAGTTATGCAAATACGAAATAATATCATTGCCATAGTCTATTTTTTTGATTATAAAATTTTCTTGTTGTGGCAATCTAACAAGTTTTATGCCATTTTTTATAATTCTTGAATTTTGAGAAACTTTACGCATAGATTCTAAAATAATATCATTAGAATCTACAATAATTGCATTTGTGTACTTCCCCGTAAATTCTAGATGTAAAATACAATATATCTCTTTATAATCAAGCTTCTTATATAATTTTAATAGCATAATTCTGTTATTTCCATCAATATCACAATCAACAATATTTGCCTTAAGACAATATTTTTGCAATGCAAAATCAAATGGTGCTTTATATTCCTTGCTGCTTACAAACATAGAATTACAACAAAAAATACAACTTTTTGATTTTTCTAAACTAATAAAAAATAAATCGCTATCAAGCTGAAGTTTTATTAAATTATCATCTATGCGACCAATATAGCTTATTTTTTTATATGACTTAAAAAGCTCTACAACTTGCTTTAAGATATATAAATTCATTTTATATGCTGCAACTTTTCTTTAGCAAATAACAATGCTTCATTTGTGATTGTTTTACCACTTATCATTCTTGCTATTTCTTGGATTCTACCCTCTTTGTCAAGTAGAATAACTTCACTTTTTTCACTACATTTATTTACCAAATAATGATGATCAGCAAAGCTTGGCATATGTGATTGGTGACTAATTGAAAATATTTGATATGATTTTGATAATATAGAAAGGACTTTTGCTACACCATCACTCTCGCCACCACTTAAATTTGCATCAATTTCATCAAGAATAATAATACCCTTATCATCACTACACTCAACACCTATACAAAGCATAGCTAATTTTAATCTATTAAACTCTCCAGAGCTAAGAGTAGAGATAGATGAATTTCCAAGTTTAATATCTAAAATATCGATACCATCATTACTTAGATCTTTATTAGATAATACAATATTTGCCCTATTTAGCATCAAACATTGACAATAGTGATTTATTCTTTGACTAAAAAAATCTAAATATTGTAATCTAATGGATGAAATATCTTTTGCCTTATTATTTAAATCAATGAGCAGCAATTGTATTTTAGATTCTAGATTCTGTTTATTAAAGCTTATATTTTCATAATATTGCAATTCTTCCTTCTTTTTAGTCAAACACTCTAAGCTTTCTTTAATTGAACCATATTTATAGACAAGCTTACTTAAAAGCTCTATCCTATTTAAAATATATTCAATATCACTTTCTTCAATCAAGAGCAATCTCTCTTCCTCATCCCTTATTAATGCATCAATATCTCTTAAAACATCACTATAATCAGGTGCGCCTGGTATGCTTTCAATAACTGATACAAGCTGACTAAATCCATCAAGTGTAGCTTTTGCAATAGTTATTTTTTCCAACATTTTTTCTTTTTTTGATAGATCTTTTTTCAACTCTATAAGTTTCTCATATTCATCTATTTGAGGATTTATTGATTCTATTTGGTTAATTTCAAATGATATTAATTCTTTTAATTCATTTATCTTTTTCTCATCACTAGAGAGTATATTTAATTCATTACTTAAACATAAAAAATCACGATAAGATTCTTTGTAGGATTCAAGTAATAAAGAAAAATCTGGATTATTTTTTGCAATAATCAAATCAAACAAATCTAACACATTATCTAACTGTGCTGTAGAATTTGAATGTATGTAGTGCAAACAAGATCCAAAAATCTCTTTTATTCTTTTTTTTGATGATGATTGATTGTTGATAAAATATTTAATCTTATCTTTTTTTATCACACTTAAGGTAACACCTTCATCACTTAAAATCCCATAATCTTCTAAATTAATACCACTTAATTCACACTCAATCAAAGATGCATTACTATCTTTAAATCCAAATAAAACAAGAATACTATCCATTAGCACAGATTTCCCACTGCCGCTTATACCACTAAGAACATTAAAACCTCTATGAGGATAAAGCACAACCTCATCAAACAATATAGAATCTTTGATTAAAATACGCTCTATCATACTATCAAACACCCCAATTAAATTTATCTCTTAAAACACTAAAATAATCTCTATTCTTATCATAAATTAAATTTACACTATATGATGAAACAAAAACTCTCAATCTATCACTTTCATTAAATGGAAATATTTCTTGTCCATCAATAACTATATTTCCCTTTGAATCTTGTAATTCAAAATCTAGAGTAAATTCATCATTTAAAACAAGAGGTCTTTGTGTCAAAGAATGCGGGCAAATAGGAGTTAATAAAATATTCCTATTATATGGATAAACAATAGAGCCTCCAGCAGATACATTGTGTGCTGTAGAACCAGCAGGGGTGCCAATAATTAAACCATCGCTAAAATATGTATTAAAATGCTTACCATTAATCTTTGCAATAATTTTTATCATACCAGATATATTACTTTTAGAAATTAGAAACTCATTTGCACAATATATCTTTTTATCATTCAATTCACCCTCAAGAAGAATTTGTGACTGAATGATGTAATCACCATTTTTTAATTTTAAAATAAAACTTTCTACTTCATCTTTAACAATAGCTGTTAAAAATCCCAGTCTTCCAGTATTGATACCAAGTATTGGCTTAGAATAAATAAATGAACGCCTGATAGCAGAAATCAAAGTTCCATCTCCACCAAGTGTAATCAAAACATCACACCATTGACATAAATCAGCAAAATCAATTCCATTTATGCCAATCATTTTTGCACTAGTATTATCTATATTTACTTTGATATTATTTTTTTGTGCAATATCTTTAAGATAAAAATACAACTCTCCTAATTGAGGAGTTGAAGGACGAAGACATATACCAACTTTATTTACTTTATTCATATTGATTACGAAGACATCATTACTTTTGTAAATAATAAGCTTTTACTTCAAATCCTCTCTTGTTATGCGCTTGAATACTCAAACCTTCAAATACAGCAACACTAGAAAAATTTCTAGTTATTACACCTATTGCTTCTCTTGCTCTAAATGATGCTAAACCTTCTTGTTTTAGCTCTGCACTTGGACCTGCATATGGATTATTATCAACAATACCACTTACTTCAATAGCAATTATTTCATTATTTGTTTCTATTAATTTCTTAATAGCATTTATCATATCATTGCTACAAGAATCTGGCATATTCCATTTACCATTTTTCATATTACTACAAGATGATATATGCTTATCAAGTGGTTTGATAGCATATTTTAATTGATTAATAGAATCAGTGACACTATCTTCATTTTGTGCTATAACAGATTTTAAACTAGGCTCCTCTATATTAGCATTACTATCATTTATTGTTTTAGATTCTGAATTTGAAGATGAAACTTCATTATTTATACTTGCTATATTATCTGTTGGATTTATCTCTGTAATAGGAGCTACAACAGCCATATCCTTATTATCAATTTTAGTTGGCAATTGGACTTCTTGTGTAACTTCAGATGTTAAAAAATCCATATCATCATATGTTTGATTATCTGTATTATAGAAGAAGAAATAAGTAATAAAAGCCAGAATGATTATTACAACAACGACAAGTCCAAGTACAAAAAAAGTTTTTTTACTATTGTTATTTTGCATAGAATCTTTTATTGCTTGAATCATACTCATAGTATTTTCCTTAAAAATAAATTAAAAAAATTATACTAAATTAATTATATATTTTCAAAGCTAAGTTTTATAATATCAAAAGCTTCTTTAATCTCTATAAACTTAAGATTATACAATCTAACAATCTCATCTTCTTTTCCATATACTTTATCTGGATGATATTCTTTTATAAGTTCAAAAAATCTAGATTTAATATCAAAAAAACTATCTGTATTTTTACAACCAAGCTTTAAATATGCCTCTCTTAACTTTATCTCACTTTGTGTTAAATAAGAAGGCTTAAAACTTTTTTTACCAAAATTGTTCATCTTAAAACTATCATAGTCAAATTCAAGTCTTACATTATGAATAATTTTATTGCCTATAATTTGCATTAAAAAATACCAAAAATCTGCTTTACTAGAATCTAAATAAATATGAGTTAAATCACTGCTTACAATAATTTGTGAAAGCATAGCACTAATATATCGCTTAACAATATGACTTGGTCTATCTAATATCAACACTGCTCTACTTGCTCCAAGCATTCTAAAAGATACATTTACACATTCAAGAAGTGAATTAGGAGATATCATCTTTATACGAATTGGTAGATAGCTTACCTCAAGAATAGAATCTAAAGCAACACTATCATCTATAGAGTGCTCTTGCATTGCTAAGTGGTATGACCAATTAATTAAATAATCTTTTTTAAATCTTTCACCATCATCTAAAATTAAAATAGAACTTGATAGATGATATTGATTTTGAAAATATTTAGTAGCATATTTTAATATTTTAGGCAAAACTTCATTTTGTTTTTCAATACTAATTTGCACAAATTTGCTAAATATCTCAACTCTCAAAACTCTATACTCCACTTTAAATTCTGCAATTTTAGATATCAAATACAGTTACATTCAAGATAACAAGCATTTTAAATTCCAAGATATTTTTTAAGATAAAATTACAATACATAATTTTATAAAATTTTAGGATTCTATTTTTATGGATATTGTAATACTTGCCATCTATGGTGTTTTAGCTGGTATTCTAGCTGGTGTTTTTGGTATTGGTGGTGGCACACTAATAGTTCCTGCAATGATTTTTTTTGGCTTTGATATTAAAAATGCTATTGGAATCTCTGCAATGCAGATGATTTTCTCATCAATATATGGAACATATCTTAATATGAAAGCAAAAATACTTAATTTAGAAATAGCAAAATTTGTGGCATTTGGTGGATTATGTGGTGCAGCATTTAGTGGCTTTATTGTAAATGTCTTGCAACCTATATATCTAGAAATTATTTTTATTTTAGTTTGCATATATTCATTAATAAAAAATATTAAACAAAAAAATACAACAATAGCTACAAAAAATAGTGATTACAATAGTGCAATATTATTTGCTATAGGTTTTATAACAGGTATTTTTGCAATATCTCTTGGAATTGGAGGGGGATTGATAATTGTGCCTGCTATAGCTTATTACCTTGGGATTCCAACAAAGCAAGCTGTGCCAATATCATTATTTTTTGTAATATTTTCATCACTATCTGGCTCTATAAGCCTTGCAATTAATAATTATATAAATTACAAGGAAGGTGCTATAGTCGGCATCTTTTCTCTTGTTGGAGTATATTTAGGAATACAAATAAATAAAAAAATATCAAACAAAAATCATAAAAATGCAATAACAATATTGTATGTAGTAGTTTTATATATAATGATAAAAAATATTATAAGTTAGATACAATTTCTAACTTATTTTACCCCTTAAAGAAACAATGGAGAATGCATTGGAAAACATCAAAATTATTGGAGCAAAAGAGAATAATTTAAAAAATATCAATCTTGAAATCCCAAAAAATAAACTAGTTGTATTTACTGGACTTAGCGGTAGTGGAAAAAGCACTCTTGCATTTGATACACTATATGCTGAAGGGCAAAGAAGATACTTAGAATCTCTATCAAGCTATGCAAGACAATTTCTAGATAAAGTTGGAAAGCCAGATGTAGAAAAAATAGAAGGCTTAACACCTGCCATTGCCATAGATCAAAAAACAACTTCAAAAAATCCAAGATCTACAGTAGGAACAATAACAGAAATATATGATTATCTTAGATTGCTATATACAAGGGTTGGAGTGCAACATTGTCATAAATGTGACAAACCAATATCACATATGAGTAGCAGTGATATAATAAATCAAGTATTAACACTAGAAGATGGCACAAAGATATCTATTCTTGCTCCAATATTTAAAGAAAAAAAGGGAGCCTTTAGTGATGTTTTAGAATCTCTTAGACAAAAAGGTTATCTTAGAGTGATGATTGATGGTGTTTTAAGCAGACTTGATGAACAAATTGAATTAGCAAAAAATAAAAAACACACACTAAAGATAGTAATAGATAGAGTTGTAGTTAATCAAGAAAACAAAGCAAGAATAGCACATGCTCTAGAGAAAGCTCTAAGTGAATCTTATGGCGAGGTTGAAATACTAAAAAATGACGATAAAAAAATAATACACTATAGCGAACACTTTGCATGCTTTGATTGCAAAATAAGCTTTGAAGAGCTTGAACCACTTAGTTTTTCTTTTAATTCACCAAAAGGTGCTTGCCCTAGCTGTAATGGACTTGGTATGAATTACAGAATTGATACAAAAAAAATCATAGATCCACATCTACCATTATGTAAAGGCGGAATAAAAATTATATATGGATTTAATAAAGGATATTACAATGAATTATTTAAAGGATTTGCAAATAACGCTAATATAGACATCAATGAATGTTATGAAAACCTAAGCCAAGATCAACAAAAACAGATTCTATATGGTAGCACGCAAGAATTCAAAATACAATGGAAAAATAGCTCTATTACGAGAACTTGGGAAGGGATACTAAAAATTGCCTATGATATGTTTAAAGATGAGAGAGATGGGCTAAATGATTATATGAGTGAAAAAATATGTGACACTTGCAATGGAAATAGATTAAAAGCAGAAGCACTAAGTGTAAAGGTAGCAAATTATGGAATTGGTGAAATAATAAATATGCCAATTGAAGATGTATATGAAATCTTTAATAATGATGATAATTTTTCATATCTAACAGAACAACAAAAATTCATTGCAAAAAGTATTTTAAAAGAAATAAAAGAAAGATTATATTTTTTATATGATGTAGGACTTGGATATTTAACCCTTGGCAGAGATAGCAGAACAATAAGTGGTGGAGAAAACCAAAGAATAAGAATTGCAAGCCAGATTGGAAGTGGGCTAACAGGTGTATTATATGTGCTTGATGAGCCAAGTATAGGTTTGCATGAAAGAGACACATTAAAACTTATAAAAACATTACAAAGTCTGCAACAAAAAGGAAATACGCTAGTTGTAGTAGAGCATGATAAAGAAACAATAAAAAGAGCTGATTATATTGTAGATATAGGTCCTGGTGCTGGGAAAAATGGTGGCAATGTTATATTTAGTGGAAATCTAGAAGATATGATAAAAGCAAAAACACTTACAGCGCAATACATAAATGGAGATAAAAAGATAGAATATTTTTATAGAAGAAAACAAGAAAAATGGCTTACAATAAAAAATATAAATATTAATAATATAAAAAATCTAGATGTAAAGATCCCATTATTTAACTTTGTATGTTTTAGTGGTGTGAGTGGAAGCGGAAAGAGTTCTATTGTATTGCAAACACTTCTACCAAATGCAAAAGAAATTTTAAATAACGCAAAAAAAATAAATAAAGTAGATAATGTAACAATAGAGGGACTTGAAGAACTAGATAAAGTTATATATTTAGATCAAAGTCCTATAGGAAGAACGCCAAGAAGCAACCCAGCAACATATACAGGTGTAATGGATGATATAAGAGACCTGTTTGCACAAACAAAAGAAGCTAAAATCCGTGGGTATAGTGTTGGTCGCTTTAGTTTTAATGTAAAGGGTGGAAGATGTGAGAGATGCTTTGGTGAAGGTGAAATAAAAATTGAAATGCATTTTTTGCCTGATATACTTGTAAAATGTGATGTATGTCAAGGCAAAAAATATAATGAACAAACCTTAGAAATAAAATATAATGGAAAAAACATATCAGATGTGCTAAATCTAAGTGTTGATGAAGCATTAGATTTTTTCTCAAAGATTCCAAAAATTGCTCAAAAATTAAAAACACTTCAAGAGATAGGACTTGGATATATAAAACTAGGACAAAATGCACTTTCATTAAGTGGAGGTGAAGCTCAAAGAATAAAAATAGCAAAAGAATTATGCAAAAAAGATACAGGTAAAACACTATATGTATTAGATGAGCCAACAACAGGACTGCACTTTGATGATATTAATAAATTAATGAAAGTACTACATCATTTAACAAGCCTTGGAAATAGCATAGTAGTCATTGAGCATAACCTTGATGTAATAAAAAATGCTGATTACATAATAGATATTGGCCCAGAAGGTGGAAGCAAAGGTGGTAAAATTGTTGATTGTGGTACACCAGAAGAATTAATCAAAAATGCAAAAAAATCAAAAAGCTATACTGCGCAGTTTTTGGCGTTAGAGTTAAAAGCTAATTAATTCTAATGCATCATTGCATAATCTAGCAAATGATGATTGCGCATTCATTGATAAACATTTGTTAAATTCTGTTTTTGCATTCATAGTATCACCTAATTCATTATATGCAACACCTCTCATATAATATACTTTTTGTAACTCATCATTGCTTGGTTTTTTAGATTCTATATTTTGCAAAATATCTAACATTTGTGTGTATCTATAATCACTAAATAATACATCTGCATAAGATAGTTCTGCAAATGGAGAGTATTCATATGATTTAAGAGAATCCTGAAGTGATATCAAATCTTTTGCATATCTCTCTATTGCTATATTATCATTTGATTCTATAGACCATTTTAAAACCCAATAATAAACATCTATCATATCTTTTGAATTAGGAAGCAAAGTGCGTAATTCATCAAACAATATCATTGCTTCATTTTTACGATTTAAATTTGCAAGGGATAAAAATAAAATAACCCCAGAATCTTGATACTGCTTTAATTCTTTTGAAATATCAAATGCGTCTCTACTTGAATGCGCAGAATTATTATAATCCTTAAGTGCAAAAAAACTTTTGGAGATATTATAAAGCCAAATAAGCCTATCAAGACTACTTAAAGAACCACTAAGTGCTAGATTTGACAAATCCTTTGCCTTATCAAATAAAGAAGATTTAAATAAGCAATAAAATACCTCTTTTGCATTGCTTGTCAATAAAATTTCATTTGAATCTAAAAAATAATCAATAATATCTTTACATTCACTAGATGTTTCAATAATCTTAATATATGATTTCTTAATATTTTCATTATCACTTTTTAAATTAGATTTAAGTGCTAAAACATCTTTATATTTACCAAGATCAAATAATGCCTGCGCCTTCTTTTCATATGCTAATGTTGATTGTGGAGTATTTGGATATGTAGCAATAATGTAATCATACTGCTCTATTTGTTTTAGCAAATCACCATCATTTAAATGAAACAATAAATTATCATCCCTTTGCTTAATTATTGGTGCGCTAGCAGAATCTTTAAATATATTTAAAAATTCATTATTTATTCTATGTGCATCTTGTGGCTTAGAGGCAAGTTCATACCATAAGCCAACATCTATCATTAACTTTTCTTTATACTCATCATTGCTTAGGTAATTTAAAATACTATCACCAGCCCTTGCAGCCAAGGCATATAACTTTTTATCTGCCCATTTATGAAATGCTTGATAGCTTGTATTTAAATCATTTAAAAAATAGCTTGGATTTGCATTAATAATCCTAGAAAATAAAATCTCTGCATCATTAAGCTTGTCGTTTTCTAACTCAAAATTTCCCCAATTATATATAACATATGATGCAGTATCTAAATCTTTTGATTCCTCATACGCTTGCGCATACAATGCCTCTGGCTTTTTCCTATCACCATTTATAGCAAGATTATTGGCAATACCTACAAGGGCATATTGCACATACTTTGAATTTTCATACTCATTAATAATCCTATCAAAGTAATATCTTGCTTCATTATAAACCTTTATCTTACTATAGCTATCTGCAATAATGAATAATACTTCTGGCACTCCCATATCTGATGAATATACTTTAAGCCAATCCCTTGATAAATCCAAAATATCGTCCGTAGCATCATTTATTTTATGCATCGCACGAATTTTATACAATAAAACATCTCTTCTAAATATACTATCACCATATTCATCTAGCATATCATCAACTAATTTTATTGTAGTCCTATAATTTTTATTATTATAAGTGGAGCGTATATTTAAAAATAATGATAAATCAGGACCAGTTTCATAAGAAAGTGGTGAAAAATCTATATTAAGCTCCTTAATGCTAGGCAGAAAAGTATTTGGAATTGATATTGGAAAATTTATACCTCTATATGTTTTATTAGACAAAAATGGTATCTCATCATAGTAGCCAATAATTTGCCAAATTTTTGAAGTTTTTGGACGCTCAATTGGGATTGGTGTATCATTTTTTAAATCAATAAATGTTGCAAATAAACTCTGATGTTTCAATGGTTTTATAAATAAGTAAAATTTATTATTACTTACCTTTGAATATATCTCAAAAAACTCTGTTTTACTTTTTGGAAAAGAAGATACAGGATTACCATCGATAACACATTCAATCATGATATTATTGTTATTTATGTCTAAATTTTCCTTGCACGGGAATCTTTTGTCATGTTTTAATGTAATAATCGAAAATCTCTTATTATCTTCAACACCATAATCAACTTCAATATCAAAAGCAAATAATGGAATAAATAAAAGAATAAAAAAAATATACAATCTCACAGATACTTCTTTAAAATATAAAAATAATTATGAATTATATCAATAAATAATATATCAACATAAAAATAAAAGCTAAGTGCTATTTAATTAAAAATCATCAATTAAATATTTATGGCAACAAATGACAGTTTATTTTGTAATCAATACCTGCTTATATCTATACCCAACATCAATCTCTTTATCTAAACCAATTACACCAATTACACCTCTTAGGCTGGAATCTAAGATTGCATTAACTTGTATTTTAAAACCATCAAATGATACTTCAACAATATCTCCATTATTCACTTTCCATGCTTTTGCAAATTCACTTGAAAAATAAAGAGCTGGTTGTGCATATAACATAGAATCTATATATACCATACAACCATTGTTTTCAGGAAGATTGTCAATTGGCTCTATATCTTTAATTTTATGCTTTATTGTATATATTTCATCTGCATTTATTGAAAGAAATGCAATATTCATGGATTCTGTCAAGCATGAAAACATATTTAGAATATTGTAACTTCTTGAATGCGTATAAAAATTGCTGCCTATTAATAGAAGTGATTTTTGATGCTCTGTAAAACTTCTTTTTAAATCTTGCATTTCTTCTTCACTAATATTTGTCTCAGATGTCAAATGGCCATAATCTAGCATATTTATATAATCTCTAAGTTCTATAGATTTACAAAAATCATGTAAAAATAAGGCACTAATCCCCTCTTCTGTGCCGGCTTCGTACCCAATATAAAGCTTAGTGTTTTTATCAAATAATGGGTTTATGCAAATATCACTATTGATATCTTTACTATATACACCAAGAGTAACCACAAAATCAAAATTGCTTAGATAATCAATACTAAACTTAGAATCTATATAATCTTTTATCATAATACTTCTTCTTTTAATAAGATTTAATGCTTAACATAAACAATGTAGAATTGTAATTAATCAAAAAATATATTAATTTTAAATAATACCATATCAATAGACTTTTATAAAAAATTATTACATGTTAGAAAATAGTTACACATTAATGCTCTACTTTATGTAGAAAATCTGCCAATCTCTTACTTGTTGGATTTTCGAAAAAGTCATCACCACTGCCAACCTCTATTATTTTACCATTCTCCATAAATATAGCCTTTGTTGCTATATTTTTTGCAAATCTCATTTCATGTGTAACACACACCATAGTCATACCATCATTTGCAAGCTCTGAAATAAGCTCTAAAACTTCTCCCACCATTTCTGGATCAAGGGCACTTGTAGGCTCATCAAATAGCAATACATCTGGTTTATTCATCAAGGCCCTTGCAATAGCTACTCTTTGCTTCTGACCACCTGATAAATATGATGGAAATTCATCTTTTTTATTAATCAATCCAATCTTATCTAATAACACTAAAGCCTGATTAATTGCATTTTCCTTGCTTATTTTTTTTAATTTCATTGGAGCAAGTATTAAATTATCTAATACATTTAAATTATTAAAAAGATTAAAGTGTTGAAATACCATACCCATCTTAATTCTAGCACTATCAAGATTCCATTTATACTTCTTATCCAAATCTTTAACCTTTAATTTCAATTCACTTTTAGAGAGATTTTTTAATTCATCATAAAGATTAATATCAATATCAGAAATTCTTTTACCTTCAAACCAAACCTCTCCACTACTTGGAGCTTCAAGCAAATTCATACATCTAAGCAATGTTGATTTGCCACTTCCACTTGGTCCAATAATCACAACCCTATCTTTACTAGAAATATTTAAATTAATATTATCAAGAACCAATTTATTATTAAATATTTTACTTAAGCTTCTAATGCTTATCACTTGCACGCAACTTCCTTTCTAAGATTCTGACAAAATATGTAGCTATCAAAACAAGTATTAAATAACTCAATGCTAAAAATAAATATGGGATCATAAATTCATAACTAGAACTTCCAATAGATCTAAATGCATATGTAAGATCATGAACTGTAATATAGTTTGCAACTGATGTTTCTTTTAGTAATGCTATAAATTCATTGCAAAGTGGTGGTAATGAGTTTTTTAGAGCCTGTGGAAACACAACAAACCTCATTGCCTGCTTTTGATTTAAGCCTAACGCTCTAGCAGCTTCACTTTGTCCTACATCAACGCTTAAAATTCCACTACGAACAATTTCACTAACATAGGCACCGCTATTTAAACCAAATATAAATACTGCAACAAGCAGAGCACTTCCCCCGCCCAATCCAAGTAATGGTAAAATTACAAAATAAATAAATAACAATTGAACTACAATTGGTGTTCCCCTAAAAAAACCAACATAACATTTTGCTAGACAAACTAGAATCTTATGTGAAAATGAAGCATCCTTTTTTGTCAACAATATTGCAACTAAAGTTCCAACAATAAGGCCAATGATTAATGCACAAATGCTTAGCAGTATAGTTACACCAAGCCCCTCTAATACTAGTTTATAACCATCTTTTAAAATAAATTGATTATAAAAAATTTCAATCTTATCAACCAAATAATCAACCTTATAAAAAATAACTCTAAAAATAAAAGTGTATTGTATATAAAATAAATATGTTTTTTAAGATGCAGTATTATGTAATTTAAAATCTATCAAAAAATATTTGATAGATTTTTGAATACATTAATCAAGCAATGAAGTAATTTATTTTCCTGTAAGACCTTTTATATATTCATCAATTAAATACAAACTAGTATCACTACTTCCAGCTAAACTAATCTTATCCTTAATACCTCTAAACAATGTCTCTTCCTCATGTTGTTCTGATACATACCATTGTAAAAAATTAAATGTAGAATAATCTTTTAAACTAAAAGCAAGATCAACCAATTCATTAATAGATTTTGTAACTTTTAATTCATGCTCATATGTTTTTTCAAATACATCAAGAAGTGAATTAAAATTAGATTCTGGTTTATCTATAGCTTTTAGCACAAGGAGAGAGTCTGTTTCATTGAGATAAGTAATTAATTTTGTTGCATGAGAACTTTCTTCTTTTGCATGTTCAAATAAAAACATTCCTGCACCATCATATCCATTTATATAACACCAAGAACTCATATTTAGATACAAATTTGAAGCATACATTTCTTTTACCACTTGATCGTTTAATTTTTTAACAATTTCATCTAAAAGCATTATCCTATCCTTTCTTAGTTTATTTGGTTAGAATAATATTTATATCAAAACAAGCTTAAACTACAAAAAAGTCAAAACTTGTAGAATCAAAAATTTAAATTGTAATTAAGGGGGATTTATATGAGAGCATTGTTATTATGCGCAACTTTTATTGGAATACTAGTTAGTGGTTGTAAAAATAACGATTTAACAATGGCAACAGCTGCAAATTTTGCACCATTTGAGTATGTTAATGGCGGGGAGTTGCAAGGTATTGATATAGATATAGCAAAAATTATAGCAAATGAACTAAGCAAAGAACTTTCAATTCAAGATATGGAATTTGATTCTGTTGTTCAAGCTGTAGCATCAAGCAATGCAGATATTGCATTATCTGGTCTTACTGTAAATGAAACGAGAAAAAAAGTAGTAAATTTTAGTGATACATATTTTAATGCTTCACAAATGGTAATAATAAAAAGCAATGATAAGAGATTTGCAGATCTAAAAACAAAAGAAGATGTAATAAAAACTATTAATAAAATAAAAAATATAAAAATTGGGGTCCAAGCAGGAACAACTGGAGAGTTTTATTCTAAAGGTGACAAAGACTGGGGTTTTGATGGCTTTAAAAATGCTAATATTATAAGTTTTGCAAATGGTGGTATGGCTATCACCTCATTATTAAATAATCAATTAGATATAATAATCATAGATGAGATGCCAGCAAGAGTGCTTGTTAAAGCAAATAATGGAACCTCTTTAATAGATATAGCATTAACCGATGAAAAATATGCAATAGCAGTAAATAAGAATAACAAAGAATTGCTAAACAAAATTAATGCAATTTTAAATAAAATGCAACAAGATGGACGAATGCAAGAGATAATCAACAAACACTACTCTAGGTAAATGCAATACTATTACTTATACTGCAATTACAAAATTGCAGTATAAGATTCTAAAAATTATCTATCACACTAATAATTATAAAATAGCAAATAGCTGACACCAGTGCCGATGCAGGAACTGTAACAATCCAAGCCATAACAATTTTTACTAATGCACTTCTTTTTACAAGCTCATCTTTAACACTTGCCTTTAGAGCTTTTTTAGCTTTTTTATTTAAAATAAAATTATCCTTTCTCTTAACCTTTAGGCTTTTTAAGATTTCTTGCTTCCTTTTTATAGATGATTTTCTAAAATCATTCAAAAAGTTTTCAACAATAATTGCATCTTTACCCTTATGTGCTTGAATAATCTGTTGCTCCATTTTATTATAATTACTCTTTAAATATTCTCGCAAAAAACCAATCCCAAAAATAGCTCCAACAGCAATATGTGTAGAGCTAACAGGCAACCCTAAAGCTGATGCAATTAGAACAGTAATAGAAGCAGATAATGCTATACAAAATGCTCTCATTCTATCTAATTCTGTAATTTCACTACCAACAGTTTTTATTAGTTTTGGACCATACAATGCAAGACCAAGAGAAATGCCAAGACCACCTAATATCATGATCCACATAGGAACACTAGATTTAGAATCTATTGAACCACTTAAAGCTTGATTGATTGCAGCAAGAGGACCTATAGCATTTGCGACATCATTTGCACCATGTGCAAAGCTAAGTAATGCTGCAGCAAAAATAAGAGGTATTGTAAATAAATCACCAATTGCATCTTTTGTATTTTGCAGCACCTCAGCCTTTCTTATAATCATAGGTTTTGTGAAAATAAAAATTAAAATAGCAAATATTGTAGATATTAGAATCTGAGATAATAATTCAAAATCAATAATCTTTGAAAAACCTTTTTGCAATAAATACATACAAAAAGACCAAGACATAATAAATATTAACACTGGTATTACTTTTTTTGCAGCAAGTTTTTTATCACTTTTATATGTTATTGTTCTTTTTACTGCATATAAGAATATAACAGCAATTACTCCACCAACTACAGGGGATACAACCCAACTTAAAGCAATTTCTAGCATAACACCCCAATTTATAATCCCAAAACCACCAGCAGCAATTGATGAACCTATCAAACCACCAACAATAGAATGAGTAGTGGAAACAGGGGCGCCAATAAAAGTAGCTAAATTCAACCAAAGAGATCCAGCAATAAGTGCTGCAAGCATAACTGAAATAAAAGTATCAACATCACTAAAAGCGTCCTTTGATACTATGCCAGAACGAATAGTATCTACTACATCACCTCCAGCAAGGATGGCTCCAGAAGCTTCAAATAATGCAGCTATCAATATTGCAAATCCTAAACTCATAGTATTTGAGCCAACTGCAGGACCAACATTGTTTGCTACATCATTTGCACCAATATTCATAGCCATATACATACCAAATACTGCACTAATCATTATTAATATATTATTGTTACCATTACCAAAAATAATAGAAACTCCACAAGTTACACACATAAAAGCTAGAACAATACCAATCTTTCTAGTATCACTCATTCCAACTTGCATTGCTTGTTCTATTTTATTAAATTTTTTTATATCCATTTACAACCCTAAATTTATGTAATATAGTGGTATTATAGTTAAAAATAAAAATTTGCAATATGACTTTAATATGAAAGAATGTAAAATTCATATATCTAAAATTTTACCAAGGAAAAATCCGTGATATCTAGCATTAAAGATAATGTTGCATTATATTTTGTAATTTTAAATTTTATATCATCAATATATTTAATAATCAATAAGCATATAATAGCTGGGGTACTAATTATTATAATCACCATGGCGATTATGATAACTTGTAGAAGAAATAAAATATATAAAAATACAGATAATGCAATCATGCAAAATCTATCAAATTTGATTTCCTACATGCCATTTAATGTAACAATAACAGATAGCACTAATAATAAAATCACATCAAATATAAAAAATAGAGAAGTATTAAATATAGAGAATATTAATCATATTTTTAAAAATACAGAATCTGCTAATGAAAATGAGATGCTTTTTAAAAATAGTGAAACAATATTAAAGGCAAGAATTAATAATGAAATAAAATATTATTACACAAACAATAAGGCAATAGAAGATAATGGGGTTATTATAGGTTACATTAACTATGAATGTGATGTAACAGATATAATTAACTATAAGCAACAATTACATAAAAGAAATACAATACTAGAATTTTCAAGCTCAGGATTAGAAGAACAAATTAACAATGAAGAAAAAGATATTCTAGATAATAAACGAGACTTTCAAGATATTATAGATAACAACAATGATGGAGTGTTGATTTTTGCATACAATACGCTTGAAAGGAGAGTTCTTGGTTTTATAGATTCTAACTTTGCAGCTAGGCAAATGATACAGCAACAGGGTTTTGAATTAAGAAATATTGATATTTATGACTTATTTCACAATAGTGAGAAAGACAGGATAGAAAAAATTTTAGGCAATATGGTAGGAGACAAACCAATTCTATTTGAAACACTTATGATGATTAATAACAATATATTTCCTGTAGAAATAAATGCACATTTATGTAAAGTATATAATCAAGACTCAATTTATCTAAGCATAAGAGATATAAAATTAAGAAAAGAACTTGAAATAAAAAGAGATAAAGATAGACTTATTGCAATCAAAAACAATAAAACAGAATCAATAGTCCAAACACTATCTATTATTTTTGTAAAAATTACTTGTATTATAAAAGAAATAAAAGAACAAATTGCAATAATAGATAACAATTACAGTACCAATTACAATACTAGTGAAGAAACAAGAAATATAACAAAAAGCTTAGATAATATAAACAAAACAATAAAAGATATGATGTCATTATACACACTATCAAATATTAAAGTCTATATAGATATACAAACACTCATAGAATCGATTAAAGAAAAAATGTTTTTCAAAGAAATATCTCATAATACAGAGATTCAAGTTATTCAAAAAGGTGAGATAAAAGAAATATATTGCGATGAAGATGCATTGAAATATGTAATAATAACTGCTATTAGTTTTGCACTAGAGAATATAAACATAAACAAAGGCACTAACTTTTATGGCAAAATAAATATTATATTGCAAGAATTAAATAATAATTATATATTGTTAAGCATAGAGGACAATGCAGGTGGATTAGATAACAATATCATTAGCAGAATCTTTGATATTTTTTATTCAACAAAAATTAATTCTACAGGACTTGAACTGCCAACATGTAAAGTTATCGTAGAGGAAATATTGCTTGGAACTATGTCGATATCAAATATTGATAACGGAAGCAGGATTGATATACAAATAAGTAAATAACAATGAATATAACACTTGATACATACATAATATCTGATACACATTTTGGGCAGGATTCTGTAATTATAAAAGAAAAGATAAGAAAAAAAATAGCAGATAAGCTCAAATATAAAAACCATTTTGATTTAATGGTTGATAATTGGAATAATAAAATAAAAAATCATGATAATGTATTACATCTAGGTGATGTATATTTTAAAAATGGGTTATCATATATAAAAAAATTAAATGGCAATAAAATGTTAATTATAGGAAATAATGATATAAAAAAAATAAATAAATTAAAAAAAATAAATTGGAGAATGAAGAATAAAATAATTTTAGATATCCCACAAAAAGAAAAAATAAAAGAAAAAATAAAAGAAAAATATGGGAAGATAGAAGATAAGATATACTTAAATGGCATTATTGCAGATATTGATGGAGAGAGAATCTTATTTAGCCATTTTCCTGTCTTTAATAGAAAAAAAAATGACAGATACGCAGCTATTAGGGATGTACTAGATGATTATTTTAGATTTAGCGAATGCTCACTTAATATACATGGACATACACACTCAAAAGATACAGAAAATAAATTTTGCATCAATATGTCAGTAGAAAAAACTATGCTCACACCAATAAAATTAAAAAAGATTCTAAAAAAATATAGGAGGCTATAATGAATATATTAGTTCCACTAATGGATGGGTTTGAAGAAATAGAATTAGTAAGTATTGTAGACATATTAAGAAGAGCGGGAATAAATGTAATCTTAGCTAGAGATTCTAATAGCAATAATGAATTCGTCTCTGGTGCTCACAATATCGTTATACATTCAGAATGCAAGATATCACAAGTAGATATTAATAATATAGATGGAATATCTCTTGCAGGTGGATATAATGGAATGTTAAATTTAAAAAAGAATGAAGAAATAATAAATATCATAAAAATATTAAATAAACAAAAAAAGCTTATATCTGCAATATGTGCATCTCCTATAGTGCTTCATGAAGCTGGTGTATTAAAAAATAGATTTACATGCTATCCTGGATGTCAAAACCAAATACACAGTAACGCAGAATACACAAAAGAAGATTTATGCATAGATGATAATATAATTACTGCAAATGGACCTTCAAATGGAATATTATTTGGGCTTGAAATTATTAAAAAATTACTTGGGGTAGAAAAATATAACGATATTAAAAATGAGATGCTAATAAATTAAGACTTAAATAGAGATTCTAATAATTGTTTCCCGCTCTCTTTTATATCATTACTCTGCTTTTCCACCTCTTTTATATGGAGTGCATTAGGATTTTCACCCAAATCCTCAATCTCTAGTTCCATCCCAATTAACATAGAAGTTAATCTAATATTTATACCTTCTCTACCTATGGCTTTTGGCTTTTGATCACTATAAAGAGAGATAATAGCTTTATTATCAATAATTTTTACATTTGTTATCTTTGCAGGGGAAAGCGCATTTGCAATAAAAACCTCTGGTACACTAGAGTATTCGATACAATCTATACTCTCTCCACATATCTTTTTGCTAACTGCATTAATCCTTACACCCTTTACACCAACTGTTGCACCAACTGGATCCACTCTTGGAGTATTTGACAATACTGCAACTTTTGACCTTACACCAGGTATTCTAGAACATTTAATTATACTTACTTCACCATCTGCAATTTCTGGCACTTCTAGTTTTAACAATTCTTCTAAAAATTTTGGGGCCGTCCTACTTAATTCTATCTGAATACCATATTTTTTATCTATATAGATTTTTTTTAACATGCAAGACACATTTTGACCAATTTTAAAAACTTCACCTTTAATTCTATTTTTTCTAGGCAATCTAGCTCTGATAGAATCAATTTCAATAATAGTATCTTCACTCTTTGGATCAATATAAACAACCATTCCATTGACAATTTTTTCTACATTATTTTTTAGATTATCAAATATTTGGTTTTCTATATTTTTCTCAATACTATTTTCTAAATCTTTTAAAAGATTACCAATTACATTCCTGTTTAGATCTAAATTATCTATATTTAATTCAAAGAGCATTTCATCACCGATTACTACATCTCCACTTTGACGCGCCTGACTTATTTTAATTATTCTTTTAGTGTCATCTTGAGAAAATTCATAATTATCATCTACAACTTTTACTTTATAGAACAACTTAATAGTTTTATCTTTTTTATCAAAATCAACAACAAAATTCATATCATTATCGATACTATTTTTTGCTAATTTTAAAATTTCATTCTTTACTATATTTTGAACAATATCAATTTGCAGACCTTTCTCATATGCAATAATTTCGATGATATCTAAAATTTTATCCAATATTTAAATCCTTAAAAATTACTCAAGTTTATAAATACAATTATTAAAAAATGACAAGATTATATCAAATTAGGCTTAAAAATTTAAGCTAAATTTGCTACAATCCTGCCTTTAATGCAAACCAAAAGGATTAAATATTATGAATCTAAAATTAGCAAAAAAAGATTTGAATGACGAAATTTCAACAATAACACTAAATGAAATAGAAAAACGACTAGAATCAAATGGAGATATAACATTATATCTTGATAAAGAAAATTCAATAAAAGACTTACAAAAGATGTGCGCACACTTTGAAAAGAACTCAAAATCACTACATTTTAATGAATTAAGATTTGGGCTTGATAAAGATTGTTTCCTGTATGAATTGCATATCATAAACCTTTAATATTCTTAAAAATATCTAGAGTATAAAATTGAGTAAAAAATTATTTATCAAAACCTTTGGTTGTGCTATGAATACACGTGATAGTGATCACATTATCGCTGAATTAAAAGAAAAAGAAAACTATACACTTACAGAAGATGCAAAAGAAGCAGATTTAATAATAATAAATACTTGTAGTGTTAGAGAAAAACCAGAAAGAAAATTATTTAGTGAGATTGGCAGCTATGCTGCAATAAAAAAAACAAATGCAAAGATAGGAATATGTGGATGCACGGCAAGTGCACTTGGGAAAGAAATAATCAAAAAAGCACCTAGTGTTGATTTTGTGTTAGGTGCAAGAAATGTATCAAAAATTACTAGCATTATAAGCAAACCAAAAGCTGTAGAAGTGGCAATAAATCATGATGAATCAAATTATGAATTCTGTATGACAACAGATTCTAATGTGAGAGCATTAATTAATATCTCTATTGGTTGTGACAAAAAGTGCTCATACTGCATAGTTCCTCATACTAGAGGAAAAGAGATATCCATACCTCTTAATTTAATATTAAAAGAAGCACAAAAAAGAGCTCAATCTGGTGCAAAAGAAATTATACTTCTTGGACAAAATGTAAATAACTATGGTGCTAGATTCTCATCACCACATGAAAAAATTAACTTTACAAAACTACTTCAAGAAATAAGCAAAATTGATGGAATTGAAAGAATAAAATTTGTATCTCCACACCCATTACATATGGATGATGAATTTATAGAAGAATTTGCTAACAATAAAAAAATATCAAAATATATACATATGCCTATGCAAAGTGGATCAAACTTGGTATTGAGAGACATGAAAAGAGGGTACACAAGAGAATGGTTTTTAGATAGAGTTAATAAAATTAAACAACTTTGTCCAGATGTTGGTATTGGTACAGATATAATTGTTGCATTTCCTACAGAAAAAGAAGAAGATTTCTATGATACATTAGATATGGTTAAAAAAGTAGAGTTTGATACAATGTATAGCTTCATATATTCACCAAGAAAAGATACATCAGCATTTAATATGAAAGAAATAGACTCTAATATAGCAGCTAAAAGATTAGAGATACTACAAAATTTACATAAACAAATATTAGAAAAAAAAGCAAAAGGTGAAATCAATAAAATTCATAATGTAATGATTGAAAACACTAAAAATGGAATCAGTGAGGGAAGAAGCGACAATGGTAGATTAATAACAATAAATAATACAAATTTAATAACTGGTAATTTCTATAATGTAGTTATAACAAATAATGAAAATGGAAGCCTATTTGGTAAAATAGTAGATTAATAACTATGTTAAACAAGAATTTAATAAGAAATTTATCAAGAAAGATTATTCTTATACTTGCACCGCGTATTGTTTGGATACTTCTTTGGATTTTATATCTAAGTTGTAAAAATAGATTTTACATACATGAAGACATCAAAAAAAGTAACACTATTCTTGCATTTTGGCATGGTGAGTTTTTAATGCTCCCTTTTTTATATAAAAAAATGAGAAATAAACCAAAAATCTTTGTAATATCAAGTGAGCATTTTGATGGTGAGTTAATTACTAGATTGTTTAGTTACTATGGTTTCAAATCAATTCGTGGATCAAGTACTAGAGGTGGTAGAAAAGTGCTGATACAGGCATTTGGGAAACTAAAAGATGGATATGATATTGCAATTACACCAGATGGTCCAAAAGGTCCATATCATAGCATAGCAGATGGCGTTGTTGCAATGAGTCAAAAAACAGGGATAGGAATAACACCTGTCAAAGCAATTGCAAATAACTTTTTTGAATTAAATACATGGGATAGATTTAAAATACCAAAACCATTTTCAACAATTAAATATATATCAATGCCAAGTTTCTATATAGATAAAGATATGAGCTTAAATGATGCAAAGGAGTTGATATATAAAAAAATGATGATAAATCCAGACAATTATTCTTACAATAAATCATAAAGTTGATATTATAGATTTAAGATTGTAGAATATGGCATTTATTATTTCATTTTAAAGGCTAATTATTGTCACTATTTAGCAAAATATATCAGAAGGTTTTCATATCAATTGATTTAGATATCAAAACTTGTAAAATAAAAGTATCTTATCAAAATAAAAGCTATGAAGAAAAAACATATAAAACAATCAATTCTGACTTACCAATAGATGCTGTAAAATATATAAGAAAAATTCAAGATAAATATCCATATACATATGTGGGTGGAATAATTAGGGTAGAAAATCAAGGTTTAATTACCGGGAATAAGCTTAGTGTATTTGAACAATTTGGATTAAATACAAACTTATTAAAAATAATGCTGGTAAATAGGCAATGGTTTGTTTATGTAGATAAAAAAAGTTTGCAAGAATATAAACATAAATTTAGTAAAATAGATGGTATAGATTTTATATTTTCTCCATTTATAATTATTTATGAAAATATAAAAGATAAATTAGATGATATAAAGAAACTATATATACTACAAGAGAAAAGTTCTACAAGTTTGCTTATCGCAGATAAAAATAATATATATTTTGGCAACCATATTGTATTTGAACAAAACCAACTAATAGAGGAAGCAAAAGATGAAAACAAAAGTGAGGATATAATAGAATTTAACATTATTGATGAAATAGATGAAAATATTATAATAAAAGACTTTGAAAAAAGTAATTTTAGAGCATCTACTAGTGAGCTTGGTGAGCTATCTATTGCAAATCATATGATTGAACTCATAAAAAATACATTAAACAATTTTTATAAAGATAGTAGATATGCTAGTGATTTTATAGATGAGCTTTTAATACTTGATTGTTATGGCATAGGAGACAATGCGATATTGCATCTAAAAAATAATACAATGCTTGAGACACACTTTACTCGTATAGACATTTGTCAAGAAATAGAAAATCTTATAAAAATGGAATTAAAATAACAACTAAGGAAAAACATTGGGCATAAGATATAGCTTTACTACAGCAAGACCAAAATCAATAATATCAAAATTATCTAAAATTTGGGTTTTTTATACAATTCTTAGTGTTGCAATTATATACATTGGTGGTAGTTATCTAAAAATAGAAACAAGCATATTTCAAAGCAATATACATATTATAGAAGACAATATGGATACTCAAGATGCTAAAATTTCTGTTATTAATACAAACACAGAACAATTGAAGCATGAAATAAATATTGACAAAATAAATAAAAATTATAATTACGAATTACAAAATGCATTAAATAAATTATTTGATTTGATTCCAGACCAAATAACAATCACACAAATATTGCTAGAAGAAAATAAATTAATACTAAAAGGAATTACGCCAACTAGAGAAATATACTCATTTCTTCTTCAAGCCCCATTAAAATCTATTTTTACAACAAGTAGAGTAGATTTTTTTCCACTCCCAAATGGATGGTTTAACTTCACATCAATTAGTGTTATTGAAAAAGAGGTGCAATGAATTTTATCAACTTTTTAAATGAAATAGATTGGAACAAGAATATCATTTTTTTTATCATATATATGACAATTATACTATTTTGCATATCATTCTATTTTATGCCTGTGATGCAAAGCCATAAATTACAAACGCTAGATTATAAAAGAGCACAAAATCTAAATGATGCAATAAATGAAAATATTAATAAACTACAAATAGATATGGATAATATAAGAAAACAAAATACTAGTTTATATCAAAATATGAGAAACAAAATTGATATAAATAAGTTAGAGATATATGCAAGAAAATACCTAAACAACATAACTATACAAAGCAATGAAATAGTAAATTCTACAAATAATATTGAAATACAAAGTATTTCAATCAAAGGATACGCCAATCACACAAAAGAAATCATTGAGCTTATAAATAATTTAAAAGAATTAAATCATAGTATTCGTATTGGATTCCCAATCAGTATTACAAAACAACAAGACAGACTAAAAGTAAGCTTGATAATAAATATATACTACAGTAGTTATAATTTCTAACTATTTTAGTTCAGACCAGCGTTTACCAATACTAATACCGCATTTAAGCGGTACTCTAAGGGTATAGATATTATTCATGATATCTGATATTTCTTTGCTTACTACATCTATGTCTTCATCTTTGACTTCAAATATTAACTCATCATGAACTTGAACCAATAATTTAACATCCATATATCTAAATCTCTCAAAACATTTATTCATAGATAACTTTATTAAATCAGCTGCACTTCCTTGAAATATTGAATTCACACCTTCACGAAGAAATGCCATTTTTTCATATTCTGCTATATTGCTAAAATTAAAGATTCTATGTCTTCCAAGCAAAGTAGAAGAATAACCATTATGCAAAATAAAATCTTGCTGAGATTGTAAATAATCTCTTACAGTTGGAAAACTCTCAAAATAACTATCTATATACTCTTTACTTTTTGATTGAGATATATGCAATGTCTGAGCAAGTTTCTTTACACCCATACCATATATAAGTCCAAAATTAATACTCTTTGCAATATTTCTATTATCCTTTGCTAAACTCTCACCAAATATTTTTACTGCAGTCTCTAGATGTATATCTTTTTCATTTATAAATGCTTCAACTAAATTCTTATCTTGAGAAAAATGTGCTAGCAATCTTAATTCAATTTGTGAATAATCTGCAGAAATCAAACTATATCCACCTCGTGCAACAAAGCCATATCTAATTTTTCTACCTATATCAGTCTTTACTGGAATATTTTGTAAATTAGGATTTCTTGAACTAAGACGACCTGTGCTAGTACCAGTCTGTATAAATGAAGTATATATTCTATGATTTACATTTAAATTTATTATAGGGATTACATATGTACTAAGAAGTTTATTTAATTCCCTATATTCTAATATATATGAGATGACAGGATGAGAATCTATAAGAGAATCTAATGTCTTTTCATCTGTGCTATATCCACTACTTTTTAATATTCTACCTTTTTTAAGATTTAATTGATTAAATAAAACATCACCTAATTGCTTAGTGGAATTTATATTAAACTCATTTCCAGTAATATTATAGATAATACTGCTAACATTCTTTATTTTAGATTCAAGTTCTAACTTTAATTCATTAAAAAAAGATAAATCAATACCTATACCATTACATTCCATATCTGCCAATACTCTAATAAATGGAAATTCCACTTTTTCTGCTATATTAATAAGATTAGTATCTAAGGTATTAATAAAATGATAATATAAAGCCAAACTACATACAGAATCTTGAACTCCATACTTTGTAGCTATATCAATTGGCACACTAGCAAATGTATCATCTTTATTTACAATATCTTCAAATTTGATGGTGGTATAATTAAAATTCTTCTTTATTTGGAAATCAAGATTCAATATACTTGATGGATTCTCTAGCCAAGCAAATATTAAAGTATCGCTATAATTAGCAATTTCTAAACCAAAATTCTTTTTTACTACAGCCATATCAAATTTTATATTATGACCTACTATATGATGCTTAAATAACTTATCCAAAGCTAATTTTGCATCAATCATAGATATTTGATTTTCTACTCCAAGATAAAAATGATTGATAGGAACATAATAACCAATATCAACAGATACCGCAAAAGAAAAACCAATAATATTTGCATTTTTTACATCAAGAGAATCAGTTTCTGTATCAAATGCAATAATACTATTTTTATCAATACTATCAATGATTTTATGCAATTCATTAGAATCTAATATTTTTATACATTCAAAATTTAACATATTATTTGAGAAAGTATGCAAATCCCTTTTGATCTTTGATAAAATATTTATATCATACTTTTTCAATTCATCTTCTATTAAAAACAATGGATTAGTACCAGGCTTCAAAGAAGTTGTCAAGTCAAATGAATTAAGCAAGTCACTTCTTAATCTTACAAGCTCCCTACTTTTATATGCAGAATCTTTGCCTTCAATAATTCTATTAATCAATTTTGGTGTCAGATAATCCTTGAGCAAAGGAATATTATCATAAATTCCATCAAGAGATTGAAAATTACTGATTAATTTTTGTGCAGTTTTTGCCCCGATACCTTTAATGCCAGATATATTATCACTTGAATCCCCAACAAGACTTTGATAATCAATAAATTGTTCTGGATATACTCCAAACTTTTCAAAACACTCTTCTTTATAAATATTTCTTTTCTTTATTGGATCATATATATAAGTATTGACATCTATTAATTGATATAAATCTTTATCTACACTAACAATTCTTATAATCACATCTTTAACACAAGATTTAATAGATGCTATAGCATCATCAGCCTCATATCCATCAATAGATATATGTGGTAAATTCATTTTTTTAATCCATGAAATAGCAGTATCAATCTGGCTAGATAAATCTTCATCTATTTCAGGACGATTTGCTTTATAGGCATCAGAAATATCTTTTCTTACCTTTTTACCTTCACCTTCTAAAGCAAAAATAATGTAAGTTGAATCATCTTTATATAATTGATTTATTAAATTTGCAAAACCAAGTAAAACACCACTTGGCCTACCATCTTTACTCTTCAACTTTGGCATAGCATAAAAATTTCTAAAAAAATAACCAAATGTATCAATAATAGATAGTATCTTCATTAATTCAAATATCTAGAGTAATTCCAACTGGGCAATGATCACTTCCATAAATCTCGCTATAAATATTAGCTTCCTTTAAAGAATCTTTCAAAGAAGTAGATATCAAAAAATAATCAATCCTCCAACCAATATTTTTAGCACGAGAATTAGCCATGTATGACCACCAAGTATATGCATCAGTTTTATCAGGATAAAAATATCTATAACTATCAATAAATCCAGAACTAAGCAATATATCAAATTTCTCTCTTTCCTCTTTTGTAAAGCCTGCATTTTTTGTATTTTGTTTTGGATTTTTTAAATCAATTTCTTTATGGGCTACATTTAAATCACCACATAATACAACAGGTTTTTTTAAAGATAATAAATAAGACCTAAAATCATCCTCCCATTCCATTCTATAACCCAATCTATTAAGCTCTCGCTGAGAATTAGGAGTATATACATTAACTAAGTAAAAGGAATCAAATTCAAGAGTAATTACACGACCTTCATTGTCATGCTTGTCAATATCAATTCCACAAGATTGAGAAAGTGGTTTTATTTTAGAAAGTATAAGAGTACCAGAGTAGCCTTTTTTTAAAGCACTATTCCAAAAACTATAATAATTTGGAAAATCAAATATAGATTGCTCCTGTTGCATTTTAGTTTCTTGAATACAAAACAGATCAGAATCTACACTATTAAAAAAATCTTGAAATCCCTTATTCATACAGGCACGAAGCCCATTGACATTCCAAGATATCAACTTCATAAATTATGACTGCCTTTTTTCTATGATACCTTTTGCTATATTTGATGGGACCTCACCATAGTGATCAAATTCCATACTATAACTTCCACGTCCTTGAGTAGCAGATCTTAGATCTGTAGAATACCCAAACATTTCAGCTAAAGGAACAAAAGCATTAACTATTTTAATACCCATTCTATCGTCCATGGAGTTAATCTGGCCTCTTCTTCTATTTAAGTCACCTATAACATCACCCATATACTCCTCAGGAACTTCAACTTCAACTTTTGTAATAGGTTCTAAAAGGACGGGAGATGCACTCTTTGATGCTTCTTTAAATGCCATAGATGCCGCAATTTTAAATGCCATCTCAGAACTATCAACATCATGATAACTTCCATCATATAAAGTAACTTGAAAATCAACAACTGGATATCCAGCCAATACCCCACTTTGCATAGCTTCTTGAATACCTTTATCAACTGCTGGAATATATTCTTTTGGAATTACACCACCACTAATTTCGTTAATAAACTTATATCCGCTGCCTGGCTCTGTTGGCTCCATTTTAATAAATACATGACCATACTGACCTCTACCACCGGATTGCTTAGCATATTTATACTCTTTTTGAACACTAGATCTAATAGTCTCCCTAAATGCAACTTGTGGTTGTCCAACTTCTGCTTCAACCTTAAATTCCCTCTTCATTCTATCAACAATAATCTCTAAATGAAGTTCACCCATACCAGATATAATTGTTTGACCTGTTTCTTCATCAGTTTTAACTCTAAAGCTTGGATCTTCTTCAGCTAATTTTGCCAATGCTAATGACATTTTTTCTTGATCTGCTTTTGTTTTTGGTTCAACAGCAATAGAAATAACTGGATCTGGAAACTCCATCCTCTCCAAAATCACTTGATCTTTTTCAGAACATAAAGTATCACCTGTTAATGTATCCTTTAATCCCACAAATGCACAAATCTCTCCAGAATATACTTCCTTGATATCTTCTCTTTTATTAGAGTGCATCTTTAAAAGTCTTCCAACTCTTTCTTTTGTTTTCTTTGTTGAATTATAAACATAGCTACCACTCTCAATAGATCCTCTATAAACCCTAACAAATGTTAATTGACCAACAAATGGATCTGTCATAATTTTAAATGCAAGACCAGCAAATTCACCATTATCACCAGATTTTACTTGTATTTCTTCATCAGTCTTTGCATCTATACCTTTAATATCCGCAACCTCTGTAGGAGATGGCAAATAATCAATAACTGCATCCAGAAGTGTTTGAACACCTTTATTTTTAAAACTAGAACCACAAAGCATAGGAACAATTGACATATTCAGACATCCAGCCTTTAAGCCTTTTTTAATTTCTTCTTTGCTTAATTCTTCACCATTTAAATATTTTTCCATCAAAGCTTCATCTTGTTCAGCAGCAGCTTCAATCATTTTTTCTCTATATGTGTTGACGATATCATTCATATCATCTGGGATATCTAAAATATCATATTTAGCACCCATAGTTTCATCATTCCATATATAACTCTTCATCTCAACTAAATCAACCAAACCTTTAAAACTATCTTCTGCACCTATTGGAAGTGCAATTGGAACAGGTCTTGATTTTAATCTTTGAGAAATTTGATTTTCAACATTATAAAAGTTGGCACCAATTCTATCCATTTTATTAACGAATACTAATCTTGGAACACCATATTTATTTGCTTGCCTCCAAACAGTTTCACTTTGAGGTTGAACCCCTCCAACAGAACAAAATACGGCAACTGCACCATCTAAAACGCGCATTGATCTCTCAACCTCAATTGTGAAATCCACATGCCCTGGAGTATCTATCAAGTTAATTTGATAATTTTTCCAAAAACAAGTCGTTGCAGCAGAAGTAATAGTGATACCTCTTTCCTTCTCTTGCTCCATCCAATCCATAGTAGCTGCACCATCATGAACTTCACCAATCTTATGACTAACACCTGTATAAAACAAAATTCTCTCAGATGTAGTAGTTTTACCAGCATCAATATGTGCTGCAATACCTATATTTCTTAACATATGCAGTGGAGTTTTTCTTGCCATCTTACACTCCAACTACCATCTGTAATGAGCAAAAGCTTTATTTGCTTCAGCCATTTTATGCACTTCTTCTTTTTTCTTAAATGCATTACCCTTCTCATTTGCAGCATCTATAAGTTCATTTGCAAGTCTATCAATCATTGTTCTCTCATTTCTTTTTCTAGTAGATTCTAAAATCCATCTAATTGATAATGATTGTTGTCTATCAGCTCTAACTTCAACAGGAACTTGATAAGTAGCACCACCAACTCTTCTACTTCTTACTTCAACTAAAGGTTTAACATTTTCTAAAGCCTTTTGAAATACATCTATTCCTTTTTCATTAGTTTTTTCTTCAATTTTCTCAAATGAACTATAAATTATTTTTTCAGCTATACTTTTTTTACCATCATACATCATTTTATTTATAAATTTAGTCACAATTTTATTGTGATATACAGGATCGCCTAAAACCTCTCTTTTAGCGGCTCTTCTCCTTCTCATAATTCTCCTTTACTTCTTAGATTCTGCTTTTGCTTTTTTTGCACCATACTTACTTCTAGATACTGTCCTCTTAGCAACCCCAGCTGTGTCAAGAGCACCTCTAACTATATGATACTTAACACCAGGTAAGTCTTTAACCCTTCCACCTCTAACTAATACAATGGAGTGTTCTTGAAGATTATGGCCTTCTCCTGGAATATAGCTAATTACCTCTATTTTGCTTGTTAATTTTACTTTTGCAACTTTTCTTAATGCCGAGTTAGGCTTTTTAGGTGAAGTTGTATAAACACGAGTGCAAACACCTCTTCTTTGAGGACACTCCATTAATGCTGGCGATTTTGATTGTTTAGATACTTTTTTCCTCTCATTTCTTATTAGTTGATTTATAGTTGGCACGATTTTTCCTTATCAAAAATTTTAAAAATGCTTATTCTATATAATAGAATCTTTTATTTCTCTTAAAATAAGCATTCTATAAGTTTAATTTTCTATATTCTTTACCCTAAATATTTTATCTTTATAGATTCCAGTTCCAACTGGTATCATACGACCCAATACTACATTTTCTTTTAAGTCTTTCAAAGTATCTATTTTTGCTGCAATAGATGCTTCTGTTAAAACTTTTGTAGTCTCTTGGAATGAAGCAGCTGAAATAATACTATCACTTCCTATAGCGGCTCTAGTAATACCTAATAAAATAGGCTCAGCAATAGCAGGCTCGCCACCTAATTTTAAATAATATTCATTCTCTTCTTTAAATATTCTCCTTGATACTATATCATCTTTAATAAACCTAGTATCTCCACTATCTACAATTTTTACTTGTCTTAACATCTGAGAAACTATTATCTCGATATGTTTATCAGCTATAGTAACACCTTGTCTTCTATAAACTTGTTGCACCTCACTAACTATATATTTATGAAGTTCCTTTTCACCCAAGATTCTAAGAATATCATGGCTTGATACAACACCATCTGTCATAGATTCACCTGCATGAACAAACTCACCTTCATGAACTAAGATTTGTTTATTCTTATCTATTAAATATTCACTTGTTCTACCATCAGATGCAGTAATAATTAGCATCTCTTTACCTCTTTGTTGTTTTCCAAAGCTAATATATCCGTCAATTTCTGCTAATACAGCTGGATCTTTTGGTTTTCTAGCTTCAAACAACTCAGAAACTCTAGGAAGACCACCAGTAATATCTTTTGATTTAGCAATAGCTTTTGGTGCTTTAGCTAAGATATCAGCAACATAAACTTTACTTCCTTCTTCAACTGCAATTGATGTCTTCGGATCTATAGGGTATCTATAAGATTCACCACTTGATGTTGTAACAATAATTGCAGGTTTATATCCACTAGGGATATATTCATTAATAACAAGATTTCTTTGCCCTGTGATTTCATCAACTTGTTCTATTGCTGTTAATCCAGATATTATATTCTCAAAGCTTACAACACCATCAACCTCAGATATAATAGGCATTGTATAAGGATCCCATTGTGCAATCACTTTTTGTTCACTAGATTCTGGTGATGCAATGAGAGTTTCAAAATCAACTTCCGTATTATCATCGACTTCCATTACAGACCCACGAGCTAGATAATGTCTAGAAGCCTCTCTGTCATTATCATCGGCAATAATAGCAAAAATACCTTTTTCTGTTATCTTATGACCTTTTTTGATATTTTTTACTCTCTCCAAATTGTCACCAACTAATTTATATATCTTTAAAACACCTTTTTCTTTTGCAAATATATTCTGTGTAATTGGGGCATTGTCTTCAACATTTAACTCACTTGCATAAGGAATCCTATGTGGAATATTCCATCCATCTTTAATAATTTCAATGATGCTACCATCTTTTTTAATATTATATCCATTACTATGAGCAATAAATAATTTACCTTCGATTTTACCACTAACACCTGCTAATTCATTTGGCTTTGCAACATCATTTTTTCTAACCATATATCTCACAGTTTCTTTTTTACCAATGATGCTAACTACTGTCTCATCATGAATATTTTCTACTTTAACAACACCATCAAATGGTGCTTTTACTTTTGGTTCAACAACAAGAATAGCTGCATTTCTTCTATTTACAACTATTTTTTTACCCTGCTTATTAGTATATGTTTTAATATTATGGAATCTAATAAAGCCCTCTTTCTCTGCAACAACTTGTCTTTCTTCTTGAGATCTTGATGCAGTACCACCAACATGGAATGTTCTAAGTGTAAGCTGAGTTCCAGGTTCACCAATTGATTGAGCAGCAATAACACCGACAGCTTCACCAATATTTACCATCTTTCCACTACCAAGATTTAAACCATAACATTTTGCACAAACACCTTTTTCTGCTTTACAGGTAACAGGGGTTCTAATAACAACAGATTTTACTTCTGCCTCTTTAATTTTCTTTGCCATATTTTCATCAATTAATGTACCCTCGATTAATAAAATCTCATTTGTAATAGAATCTACAACATTTTCAGCTAATACTCTACCAATAATTCTCTCTTCAAGTGGCTCTATAAGTTCACTTCCAACAGTAATATCAGAAATTTCAACGCCTTCATGTGTTCCACAATCATCAATTACTACTTTTACATTTTGGCTAACATCAATTAATTTTCTAGTTAAATAACCGGCATTAGCTGTTTTAAGCGCAGTATCTGCTAAACCTTTTCTTGCACCATGAGTTGATGTAAAATATTCTAATACATTCAATCCCTCTTTAAAATTTGAAATAATTGGTGTTTCAATGATAGTGCCATCAGGTTTTGCCATCAAACCTCTCATAGCAGAAAGTTGTCTAATTTGAGCAACACTACCTCTAGCACCAGAATCTGCCATCATATAAATAGAGTTAAAGCCATCTTTATTGGACTCAATAAGTTTCATCATATCTTTACCCATAGAATTACTTGTATCTGTCCAAATATCAATGATTTTATTATACCTCTCTTGCTCGGTTAATAAACCACTATCAAATTGAGCTTGGATATTTTTTACCTTTTTCTTAGCTTCATCAATAATATTCTGTTTATTATTAGGAACTATAACATCATAGGCAGAAATAGAAATACCTGCTTTTGTAGCATATTTAAATCCTAAATCTTTTAAATCATCCAAAAACTTAGACATAGCAGATAAGCCACTTTCTTTATTTACATAGTCTATTAAGCTACCAATGTCTTTCTTCTTCATTACTTTATTCCATAAATCAACAGGCACTTTACCAGGGAGTATAGAGTGTAATATCATTCTCCCTGCTGTGGTGTAAATCATTCTACCATCTAAATATGTTCTAATCTTTGCATTAATATCTAATTCATCACTATCAATTGCAATCATGATTTCATTAATATCGCCAAATAATTTATGCTGACCTTTAACATCATTCTTCATTAAAGAAATATAATATAATCCAAGAACCATATCTTGACTTGGTGCAACAATAGCCTTACCACTTGCAGGAAGCAATATGTTTGTTGAACTTAACATTAATATTTTACACTCTGTAATAGCTTCCTGAGACAAAGGAACATGTACAGCCATTTGGTCTCCATCAAAATCAGCGTTAAATGCAGAGCAAACCAATGGATGCAATTGTATAGCTTTCCCCTCAATTAACTTAGGATGGAATGCCTGAATACTTTGCTTATGAAGCGTTGGGGCCCTATTTAACAATATAGGATACCCTTTAACTATATCAGATAAACACTCCCAAACTTCATCTTTCTTTTGTTCTATCATCTTGTTTGCTTGTTTTAATGTAGTTGCATAACCTTTTTCTTCAAGCTTTGCTAATAAATGAGGTTTAAACAATTCTAAAGCCATATTTTTTGGCAATCCACATTGATCCATTCTTAAATTTGGTCCAACTACAATAACACTTCTTCCAGAAAAATCTACTCTCTTACCAAGGAGATTTTGTCTAAATCTACCTTGTTTACCTTTTATGATTTCAGATAGAGATTTTAAAGGACGCTTATTTGCACCTTTAACTGCATTTGCATTTCTACCATTATCAAACAAGGCATCTACTGCCTCTTGAAGCATTCTTTTTTCATTTCTCACAATAATTTCTGGAGAATCTAGCTCCATAAGTCTTTTTAATCGTTGATTTCTATTAATAACTCTTCTATATAAATCATTAACATCACTAACTGCAAATTTTCCACCATCTAAAGTAACAAGAGGTCTTAAATCAGGTGGTAATACAGGTAACATAGTAAGCATCATATGTTCTGGTCTTGATTTAGAATTAATAAAACTCTCAACCACTTTTAATCTTTTAGCGATAATTTTCCTTTTAGCCTCAGACTTTGTATTTTCATACTCTTCTTTCAAAGACACTCTAAGATCAACAATATCAAGTTCCTCTAGTAATTCTTTTACAGCAGCTCCTCCCATCTCTGCAACAAAATTAGTATGATCAAATCTCTTGTATAAATTATCATATTGTTCTTGATTTAATATATCATACTTTAAAACAGGTTTTGTTCCCTCATTATCATAATATGCATCACCTGGGTTTTTAACAATATAAGCCTCATAATAAAGAACTCTCTCTAGGTCTTTCATTTTAACACCAAGCAATGTTCCTATTCTACTTGGAAGTGAATTAACATACCAAATATGTGCAACTGGTGTAACAAGCTCAATATGACCCATACGACTTCTTCTAACTTTAGAGCTAGTAATTTCAACACCACATTTCTCACAAACCATTACAGTGTCTTTAAATCTCTTCTTTTTATACTTACCACATATACATTCATAGTCTCTTACTGGACCAAATATCTTTGCACAAAACAATCCATCTCTTTCTGGTTTTAGTGTCCTATAGTTTATTGTCTCTGGTTTTTTTACTTCTCCATAACTCCAACTTCTTATAGTTTCTGGGCTTGCTAATACCAATTGAAGAGATGCAAAATCTTTCCTTGTCTTAGAATCTTTATTTAAGTTATCTTCAAGCAATGGAATTTGATTATTTTCCTTGTCATACACCACAACATCAAGAGCAAGAGATTGAAGTTCTTTTGTAAGAACATAAAAAGTCTGTGGTATTTCAGATTCCCCAACTGGTTTATTGCTAGTAATAGCTTTATATGCATTATATCTACCATCAATATCATCAGATTTAATAGTTAACATCTCTTTTAATGTATGAGATGCTCCATAAGCCTCAAGAGCCCAAACCTCCATTTCACCAAATCTCTGACCACCAAATAAAGCTTTACCGCCTACTGGTTGTTGTGTAACAAGACTATAAGGCCCTGTGCTTCTTGCATGGACTTTTTCATCAACTAAATGATGGAGTTTTAGAATATACATGTAACCAACATTTACACGCTCTTTCATCTTTTCACCAGTTTTTCCATCATAAAGCTCTGTCTTGCCATCCATATCTATTTTTGCTAACTCAAATAATTTTTTGAATGTATCTTCATCTACACCATCAAAAACAGGAGTTGCAAATCTAACACCCTTGCTCCAATCCCTAGCATAACTAATAAGTTCATCATCATTTAAATTCTTTACAAAATCACTAATTTGAGAATTACCTATAACATCTACTATTTGAAGCATTTTAGTTCTTAATTCATTTATAAATGTCGCTTTATTTGTATTAAAGATATCTTCTATATCGTTCCCCAATTTTTTACCAACAAGACCTAAATGAGTTTCTAATATTTGACCTATGTTCATACGAGAAGGAACACCAAGAGGATTTAATACAATCTCAACACTTTGACCATCAGCTGTATATGGCATATCAACTTCAGGAACTATTGTAGATACGATACCCTTATTTCCATGTCTTCCAGCCATTTTATCGCCAACTTTGAGTTTTCTCTTAGTAGCAATATATACTTTTACTTTTTTTACAACACCGCTTGGTAAAATATCATCTTTTTCCAATATAGAAATTTTTTCTTGATATTCTTCACCTAAGATTCGTTTTTGTTCTGCGAAATTATTTTTTATTTGCTCATACTTATCTCGTATTTCTTTTGAATAACTTTTTACAAGAGTATTAAGACCAAATCTACCAACAACTACAATATCATCCTTATCTACAATATCACCCTTTTTGTATTTCTTATCATTAATATTTGCAGAAGACGCCAATTTTTCCTTACACAAAAGTGATACAACCCTTAGCGTCTCTTCCTTGTCAAGCATAGACATTTTATCTCTATGTTCACTCTCCAAACGATTTTTATCATCCTCATATGCCTTAATTGCTCTACTATCTTTTGCATATCCTTTTTTTGTAAATATTTTTACATCAACAACAACACCTTCTAATGACGGTGGACAATACAAGGACTTATTAACAACATGACCTGCTTTCTCACCAAATATAGCTCTAAGCAATCTTTCTTCTGGAGTAGGCTTTGCTTCACTTTTTGGAGAAACTTTTCCAACCAATATCATCCCACCAGTAACATATGTTCCAACTTTGACAATACCGCTGATATCAAGATGCTCTATCTCTTCCTCTTTTACTTGTGGGATATCAGCAGTAATTTCTTCAGTACCATGCTTTAATTCTCTTGCTTCTATCTCTTTCTCATAAATATGTATAGAAGTAAAAGCATCTTCTCTGATTAACTTTTCACTAACAACAATAGCATCTTCAAAGTTATATCCATTCCATGGCATAAATGCAACTTTGATATTCTTACCAAGTGCAAGCTCTCCATTGTCCATACTAGCACCATCTGCAATAACTTGACCAGACCTTATTGCATCACCTTTTTTAACAATTGGAACTTGAGAAAATGATGTATTATTGTTCGTTCTAAGATTCTTTTGTAAAGAATAATGATCTATATAGGCACCATTTTCATCTTCGCCCATAATATATATATTTCTACTATCTACAAGCTCTACAATACCATCCCTTAAAGCCTTTATTGCTTCATAAGAATCTCTTGCTACTACACTTTCAATTCCTGTCCCAACAATAGGTGCATCTGGCTTTAATAGAGGGACAGATTGTCGTTGCATATTTGATCCCATAAGAGCTCTATTTGCATCATCATGCTCTAAAAATGGAATAAGAGATGCAGCAACACCAACTAGCATTCTTGGATTTAGATCAATTAAATCAACTTTACTTTTTTCACTTAATAATATTTCTCCATCTTTTCTAACTTCAATTAAATCTTCTTCAATCACATTATCTTTATTTAATTTTGTACTTGCAGGAGCAATAACTAAACCTTCTTCTTGAGAAGCTGTAATATATACAATATCATTTGTTACTTTTCCGTTTACAACTTTTTTATAAGGGGCCTCAATAAAACCCAAATCATTTACTCTAGTAAATGTGGATAATGTATTTATAAGACCTATATTTTGACCTTCTGGAGTTTCAATAGGACAGATTCTACCATAGTGTGTTGGGTGAACATCACGAGCCTCAAATCCAACTCTCTCTTTTACTAAACCACCTTCACCAAGAGCTGATAATCTTCTTTTATGTGTAATTTCAGATAAAGGATTCGTTTGATCCATAAATTGAGATAATTGACCACCAGTAAAAAACTCTAAAATAGTGCTTGTTATAGTTTTAGAATTGATCAATTCATGAGGCATAATAGTTTCAATATCAGTATTGGTACTAGCAAGTTTATCCCTAATAACCTTTTGCATTTTCAATAAACCAGTATGTAATTCATTTGCTAATAATTCACCAATAGCCCTAATTCTTCTATTACCTAAATGATCTCTATCATCAATTCTACCAAGACCATTTTTTACTTTAATCAAATATTTAATTGTTTCTAAAATATCTTCTCTTGTTAACGTTGTAACATAACTAGGTATGTTTAGCCCAAGCTTATGATTCATTTTCATTCTACCGACTTTTGTTAAGTCATACCGCTCAGGATCAAAAAATAATTGTTGAACAAAATTTTTAGCTACTTCCTTTGTTACTGGATCACCTGGCTTCATAACCTTATAAATCCTAATGGCAGCAAGATCATTCTCATCATCAATTTTTTCTGTTTGCTTTAATAATTTTAAAGATTCTACATCTACCATAAATGAATTAATAATCGACGAATCACAACCAGATGCAGAATTATTAATTACTTTAAATTTATTAATTTTTAATTCTGCTAAATGCTTTAATTTAGCATCATCAATTTGAGTAAGAGTATCATAAATAACTTCTCCACTACTTTTATCGATAATTGGCTCAGCAAAATATTTATTCTCTAGTGCCTCAATAGGATAAATAATCCAATCTAGTCCTTTTTCTTTTAATTCATTGGCTTTTTTTGGAGTAAATTTCTTACCAGCTTGCACCACAACTTCACCATTTTTATTTTTTATATCAAAACCAACTTTAGCATTTAAAAAGTCGTTAGGATTAAAAGGTGTTAAATAGACACCCTTTTCAAATTTAACATCAAATAGTGGATAAAAAATTCTAATAATATCCTGCTTGCTATATCCCAATGCACGTAATAGTATAGTAACATGAACTTTTCTTCTCTTATTAATTCTAACAAATAATACATCCTTTGTATCATACTCAAAATGCAACCAAGAACCTCTATCAGGTATAATTTGACCAGTATATATAAGCTTACTTGATGAAGTGGCAGATTCCTCCTCTTTAAATATAACACCAGGGCTTCTATATAGCTGATTAACAACAACTCTTTCAACACCATTAATAATAAATGAAGTTTTATCTGTCATCAATGGTATCTCTCTAACATAAATACTCTGCTCTTTTACATCTTGTACACCTATCTTTTCACCAGTAGCTTCATCTCTTTCATGCAATATCAATCTAACCTTAATTTTTAAAGGTATGGAGTATGTAATACCACGCTCCATAGCCTCTCTAACCGTATATTTTGGTTTTCCATATTCACAACCAGCATACTCAAGAGTTAATCTATTTTGTACATCATGAATTGGAAAAACAGATTTAAAAACTTTATTTATACCACTATCTTCTGGATTATCTGTAGATATAAATGAATCATAACTATTACGTTGCAATTGCAATAAATCTGGTATTGGTAACTCTTCTTGTGTTTTAGCAAAATTTAATCGTAGTCTATTTCCTGATTTAATTGTTGTTGGCATATTATAACCTCATAAAATAAGTAGTTTAGATTTCTTAAATATTTTAAATTTAATAAAAATATTTTAAATAGCAATATTTAAAATATTTAAGCATCCAATAAAAGTATTCTAGAAGCCTTTGCTTCTAGAATTTAGAATAACAATAGCAAAATTACTTAATTTCTACTTTTGCTCCAGCATCTTCAAGTTTTTTCTTAATATCCTCCGCCTCTTCTTTGCTTATACCTTCTTTTAATGTATGAGGAACTTGTTCAGTAGCATCCTTAGCCTCTTTTAAACCAAGACCTGTAACTTCTCTAACAACCTTAATCACATTAATTTTCTTATCACCACTATCTGTAATAATAACACTAAATTCAGTTTTTTCTTCTGCTGCCACACCAGCACCAGCACCAGCACCAGCACCAGCAACAACAGTTGGAGCAGCACTAACACCAAACTTTTCTTCAAACTCTTTAACTAATTCCGATAACTCTAATACCGATAAATTAGAAATAAATTCTAAAACATCCTCTTTTGTTATAGCCATTTTTATCTCCTAAATAATTTTAAAAATATTTTAAACTTCTTTACTTTTTCTTAAATTATCTAATCCTGTTACAAAGTATCTTGCTGGTGCAGTCCAAACAGATAATAACATACCTATCAACTCTTCCTTACTTGGTAATTTAGATATCGACTCTATATGATTAGTATCTACTATTTTACCATCAAAAAAACCAGCCTTGATAACAAACTTCTCCTTATTTGCATCTGCAAATTTTTGGGCACTCTTAGCTAAAGCTATTTGATCCTTTCCCCACAAAAAGATATTTGTATCTTTTAGTTCAATACCTTCAATATTAGCATTTTTAAATGCAATATTTGCTAATTTATTTTTAACTACCTGAACTTTAGAATCAGAATTTAATATATCTTTCCTTAATACTTCTAATTCCCTTACACTAAGTCCTTTGTAATCACAAATGATAATATTAGAATCTAAAAAGCTAGAACTAAGCTGCTCAATAAGTTTAGACTTATCTTGCCTTGTCATATTTCCTCCTTTCAGACTAACCTATACAAGGACTTTATATAATAAAGAATTAAGGACAATCCCCTTGTAGTCTTCAGTCTAAGATAAACAATAAGAATTACTTAATATCAATCAACTCTTGAGAATCTATTTCAACAGATGGACTCATAGTCAAAGATATAGATGTCTTCCTAATATATTTTCCCTTGGCACTTGCAGGTTTTAATCTATTAATAGTTTTCACTAACTCAACCAAATTATCTTTTATCTTACTTGCTTCAAAACTAGCTTTACCAAGCGGAGCATGAATATTTCCTTTTTTATCAACTCTAAAATTCACTTGACCACTTTTTGCATTGTTAACAGCCTTAGCAACATCTAAAGTTACAGTTCCTGTTTTTGGGTTTGGCATTAGCCCTTTAGGTCCTAATATTTTACCAACCTTACCTACCATAGCCATCATATCTGGTGTTGCAATAACTATATCGAAATTTAGATTACCACCCCTAATTTCTTCTACAAGATCATCATCACCTACAATATCAGCACCAGCATTTTTTGCTTCATCAGCCTTTAAACCTTTAGCAAATACAGCAACTCTAACTACCTTACCTGTACCATGAGGTAAAACAACAGCACCTCTAATCATTTGATCAGCATGCCTTGGATCAACTCCAAGTTTCATAGCAATCTCAACAGTTTCATCAAATTTTGCAGAAGCTAACGACTTTACTAAAGTAGTAGCACTATCTAAATCATAAACTTTACCCTTCTCAATTTTTGTTTGAAGGTTTTGCAATCTTTTAGCAATTCTTTTCATAATAACTCCCAAAAAATATTAATCAAGTATTTCTATACCCATACTTCTAGCACTACCAGATACTATTCTCTTAGCCGCTTCTAGATCATTAGCATTTAAATCTTCCATTTTAAGCTTAGCAATAGATTCAATTTGACTTTGAGTAAGTTTGCCTATTTTATTTTTTAAAGGATTATCAGATCCCTTCTTGATGTTTGCTTCTTTCTTTATTAAATCCGTAACTGGTGGTTTTTTTGTAATAAAACTAAAACTTTTATCTTGGTAAACAGTAATGATAACTGGTATATTAAAATCTCCCATATCTTTTGTTTTTTCATTAAAAGCCTTACAAAATTCCATAATATTTACACCTCTTTGACCAAGAGCTGGTCCAACTGGAGGTGAAGGATTAGCTTTACCTGCTGGAATCTGAAGTTTTAACTCACCTACTATCTTTTTTGCCATTTTAACTCTCCTTAAACTATTTTTTCTACTTGAGAATCCGAAATCTCAATTGGTGTATTTCTGCCAAAAATAGAAATATTTAATTTCAATTTCCTGTGCTCCATATCATACTCTTCAACTGTTGCAGTAAAATTCAAAAATGCCCCATCAATAATACGAACAAATTCACCAGGTAAAAAAGATACTTTTGGTTTTGGAGCAGCACGATTGTAAACTTTTTCCAAAATAACATCAATATCTTTTTGACTTAGCGGTGTTGGCTTTTTTGATTCGCCAATAAAGCGACCTACTCTAGGCAATGATTGTATCATATGCCACAACTCAGTATTTAAATCAATTTTAATAAAAACATAACCTGGATATAAACTTCTTGCAGTTATTTTTCTTTTGTTATTTTTGAATTCCACTATATCTTCTGTGGGCACAACTATTTGCTCCATTTTATCCAATAACTTAGTTTCACGAAGCAGATTTTCAATTGCTAATTTTACCGATTTTTCACTACCAGAATATGTTTGAATTGCATACCATTCTAATGCCATAACATAACCTCAAACTTTATAAAATACTAGAAGCAATAGCACCAAAAATAGCACCAACTAACGCTAAAAATAAAGCAATAACTGTAACAACAACAAGAACAGATATAGAAGCATTTCTAATTTGTTCTTTTGTTGGAAAGATAACTTTATCTAACTCTTCTCTTGCCATTCTATAAAATACAAATAGCCTCTTCATTAAATCTCCAAATTAATTATAGTGAAAACATATAGCTGTATCCACAAATTCTGCTTAAATAACAACTTAATTGGCAGGCCAGGAGGGACTCGAACCCCCAACAGTCGGTTTTGGAGACCGATGCTCTACCATTGGAGCTACTGACCTAAAATATACGAGACTACCTCGTATATTTTTTAACTCTTAAGTTTTACCTCTTTATGAATAGTATGCTTATTTAATCTAGGGCAAAATTTCTTGAGCTCCAGTTTTTCTACATTTGTTTTAGCATTCTTTGTAGTGCTATAATTTATATCACCACATTCTACACATTTTAATCCAACTTTTATTTTCATAAAATATATTCCTTACTGAAGTATCTTAGTTACAACACCAGCACCAACTGTTCTACCACCCTCACGAATAGCAAAACGTGTTCCCTCTTCAAGAGCAATTGGATTTATAAGTTCAACAGTAATTTTGACATTATCTCCAGGCATAACCATTTCTACACCATCAGGCAATGTTATAGAACCAGTTACATCTGTAGTTCTAACATAAAATTGTGGTCTGTACCCATTGAAAAATGGTGTATGTCGTCCACCTTCATCTTTTGAAAGAACATATACTTCACCTTCAAACTTAGTATGAGGAGTAATTGAACCAGGCTTGCAAAGAACCATACCTCTTTCAACTTCTTCTTTCTTTGTTCCTCTTAAAAGAACACCCACATTATCACCAGCCTCACCTTTATCCAACTCTTTTCTAAACATTTCAACACCAGTAATTGTAGTTTTTTGGGTATCTCTAATACCAACAATCTCTACTTCATCACCTACTTTTACTACACCTCTTTCAATTCTTCCTGTTACAACAGTTCCACGACCTGCAATTGAAAATACATCTTCTACAGGCATAAGAAATGTCTTTTCAGTATCTCTTTGTGGAGTTGGGATATAAGCATCAACTTCAGCCATCAGTTTAAGAATTTTTTCACCCCACTCACCAATTTGTCCTGTTTTTGCTTCTTCTAGTGCCTTTAACGCCGAACCAGCTACTATTGGAGTATCATCACCTGGAAATTCATACTTGCTTAATAATTCCCTAACTTCCATTTCAACTAATTCTAATAGATCAGGATCATCAAGCATATCTTGTTTATTCAAGAAAACAACAATGTATGGAACACCAACTTGGCGAGATAATAAAATATGCTCTCTTGTTTGAGGCATAGGACCATCAGCAGCAGAAACAACAAGTATAGCACCATCCATTTGCGCTGCACCAGTAATCATATTTTTTACATAGTCAGCATGTCCAGGACAATCAACATGAGCATAATGTCTATTTTCTGTCTCATACTCAATATGAGAAGTTGCAATAGTTATCCCTCTTTCTTTCTCTTCAGGCGCATTATCGATATTATCATAATCTTTTAATTCAGCAAGACCTTTTAATGACAAAACAGCAGAAATAGCTGCACTTAAAGTTGTTTTACCATGATCAACGTGTCCAATTGTTCCAACATTAACATGCGGTTTATTTTTAACAAATTTTTCTTTTGCCATGTTTTCTCCTTTATTTAAAGTATCGTAAATAAAACTGGAGCCCACAAGCGGGATTGAACCGCCGACCTCTTCCTTACCAAGGAAGTGCTCTGCCACTGAGCTATATGGGCACTTATCTTTAATTAGATATTATTTTGGAAAACTATTTGAAATATTACAACGAAAGATATGCTTGAAATATTTCAGCTCCCAGAATATAATTAAATATTTTTGGAGCGGGAGACGGGGCTCGAACCCGCGACCCTCAGCTTGGAAGGCTGATGCTCTAGCCAACTGAGCTACTCCCGCATCACTCACAATAAATGGTGGTGAGTCGTGGATTCGAACCACGGAAGGTAAAAACCAGCAGATTTACAGTCTGCCCTCGTTGGCCACTTGAGTAACTCACCCAAAAAACATTAAGAACTGGTAACACACTGAAAATATAAATACTATTATAAAAGTGTTATGGAGCTGGTTAAGGGACTTGAACCCCCGGCCTGCTGCTTACAAGGCAGCTGCTCTACCAACTGAGCTAAACCAGCATAAAATTTAAAAGTCTGAATTATGACAAAAAACAATATAAATGTCAAGAACAAAATACATCTAATAATCTCAATTAGGTATAATCTTAAAGTTATATTTTTTGGAGCATAAAATAAAACTTAACCTTGTAATAACTAAGCATTGTTTGGACTAACAATACTTCGTTATAGTATTATAAATTTTTAGGTTTACTTAATGTATTTTGATGGAATTTAATATTATCTTTATTTTTTAAGATGTCTATAGACATCTTAAAAATCTATTTAAATTGTGGTTTTGGAGTATCTAGAGTTTGTGCTGGAAGCATAGGATATACTATTTCTGGTTTTACTCCTGTTAAAGAATTAAAAAATATTTCTATTTTTTTTGCATCATCATCACTTATTTCAGCACCTAATTGAATACTTGCCATCTCTTTTATAGCATCTTTCACATCCCAGTATTGACCATTATGAAAATAAGGCATAGTTTCTAATACATTTCTTAATGTAGGTGTTTTTACCATACCATTTACATCACCTTTAAATCCACCAACATTCGCAAATTTATACTCTCTTGCAACTCCAAGTGGTTGCATTGTTCCACCTAAATTTATATCATTATGACAAGCTGTGCAACCCTTATCTATAAAAACATTTAAACCTTCTTGTTCTTTTGCACTTAGGGCTTTAGTGTTGCCTCGTAAAAAATCATCGTATCTAGATGGGGTTACCAATGTTTTTTCAAATACAGCGATAGCATCTGCAATAGTATCAAAATCAATTTTTACATTTTCTCCGTAGGCTTTTTTGAATGCAACTACATACTCTGGAATAGAAGTAATCTTTGCTATAACAACCTCTGGACTTGCATTCATTTCTGGTGCAGCCTGCATTGGACCCTTTGCTTGATCTTGAAGGTGTGCACTTCTCCCATCCCAAAATTGAGATGAATTAAAAACAGAATTATAAACTGTAGGAGAATTTAGATGTTGTGGATTCTGTGTCCATTTATGCCCGATGGCAGCAGGTACTATATCTGCACCACCTAATCCTAAATTATGACAAGTATTACATGAAATCAAATTAGAGCTAGAAATCCTAGGATCAAAGTAAAGCTTTTTCCCAAGCTCAATTTTTAATTTATTTTGTTTAGTGTTACCTGTAATCTTAGTAAGTTCATTACCAACTGGTATTGGCTTTAAGCCAGAATCTATGGCCTTTTTTATCAACTCCTCTCCACTAGCAGCAAACAATATTGTAGCTCCAAGAAAAATTGAACTAATTACGAATGAAATTCTCATAAGAAACCTCTCACTTAATTAAATTTAAAATAGAATTCGTATTCTATGATATTTTTTATTATTTAACTTGATATATAGCAAGAAAATTCAAGAAAATAATATTTTTTAAAGATAATAGCTGTTCTATTGTGTTAATATTCTAACCATAATAATGCCAAAATTAATACCAAAAATCATAGAATAAAGTGATACAACATGGAAGCAAAGTTTATATCTCTAGCAATTGAAACATATAAAATAACATTAATTGTATCATTGCCTTTATTGCTTACTGGATTAATTGTGGGTTTATTAGTAAGCATATTTCAAGCAACTACACAAATAAATGACGCTACACTTTCGTTTATACCAAAGATTTTAGCAATCATTGCAGTATTAATTTTCACAATGCCTTGGATGTTAAGTATGATAACAGACTACACTAGAATCTTATTTAACATGATTCCTGATTTTCCATTTTAATCATAAAACAAAAATCTAGCATGTTAGAAAAAAATATAGATTTTAAATATTATTCAAACATTAGAATTGGTGGAATAAAAAAAATAAAAATAGCACAGAATGTAAATGAAGCAATAGAATTGGCAAAAACAAATACAATAATTGGAAAAGCAAACAATATACTCATATCGCCAGATGCAGAAAATCTATTTTGTCTTGGAGATGAGTTTGATTACATACAAGATGAAAAGAATTATATAGAAGTAGGCGCAAAAAGTAACAATAGAAAAGTATTCTTATACTTTAAAGAAAAAAACTTGGGTGGTATAGAGTTTTTAGGTTCTCTTCCTGGAAGTATTGGCGGAACTATAAAAATGAATGCTGGCATGAAAGAATATGAAATAAAAGATTCTATTATATCTGTATGCATTAATGGTGATTGGATAGAATCTAGCAAGATAAATTTCACATATAGACATAGCAATATAAATGGAATAATAACAGCAGTAAGATTTAAAAAGCGAAATGGTTTTATGAGTAATCTAGAATTATTATTTAAAGAAATGAGAAAAAACCAACCAAGAGAACCAAGTCTTGGTAGCTGCTTTAAAAATCCAAAAGAAATTCCAGCAGGCAAACTTTTGGATATGGTAAATTTAAAAGGGTTTAGAATTGGTGATATGTCTTTTAGTAAAAAGCATGCAAATTTTCTAGTTAATCTTGGAAATGGAAGTTTTGATGATGCAATAGAGTTAATAAATATAGCACAAAATACAATATACAAAAAATACAAAATAAACCTAGAACCTGAAATAATAATTATAAAAGGAGAATAAATGAAAATTTTGTTTGTATGCTTAGGAAATATATGCAGATCACCACTTGCTGAAGGTATAGCAAGGGAATATATCAAGAAGCATAACTTAGATATAAAAATAGATTCATGTGGAACTAGTGGTTGGCATACAGGAGATGCTCCAGATAAAAGATCAATTGATGTTGCAAATAAATATGGTATCGATATAAGTATGCTAAGAGGTAGGCAAATTAGTTTATATAGTGATGCAGATTGGGATTATTATATTGTTATGGATGAAAATAATAAAAAAGATTTAATAAATATGGGTTTTCCAAAAGAAAAAATAAAAAAAATAGGGGAATTTGGTGCAAATAATAATGATGTTCCTGATCCATATAATTACAAAGATATGCAAGGATTTGATAATGTGTTTAATATGATTAAATCTTGTATTTACAATATGTTTGAATCTGAAATAAAAATTATTTAAAATTCAAGCAAATATTGTAAGTCTGCTCATATCATACTTTAATAATTATTTTTTAAAATTACTTGTTATAATGCAAGATATATATGTTACAAAATGTAATAAGTAATCATTTATAAACAATAACTATATTCATAAAATCGTAAAGTATCAGTTAAAATTACTCACAAAAATTAAAATTTGACTTAAATTTAGGTTATAACAAAATGCAGTATGATGATATAAATCCACTATTTCAGATATTAAACGCTACACAAAGTGCAATATTAAAAGATGGATATAACATATTATTATCAAATATTGGGTTAGACTATCAAAGCGATATCAGTGCAAATAATACTATACTTGTTGTTGGTGAAAATAAATTGGCAAATGAATTTGTCAGTAAGACACAAGATAAATTTAAAATTATACAAAAATCATATATAGAGCAGTATGGTGGAATCATAGGAGACTTTATATCTATAGTAGAAAATGAAGAAATCCAAACATCGCAAATAATATTTTTTATTAAACCACAGCTAGATTCTAGAATCATAAGTAAAACAGCACAAATTGGTATTCATTTTGCAAATGAATACCACAGTATAGATTCTATGATTAATGCTATAGAAGACCTTATTGGGGATTTTACATACGAAAATACAATTTTGTATAATGAAAATAAATGTCAATATCATCATAGAAGCAAAACAGGCAATTCATATTGTTATGAATGTGAAAATATATGTCCTACTTTTGCAATAACAAAAGATGATGAATTGAAGGAACTAAGGTTTTCAGACATAGATTGCATATTTTGTGGAAAATGTGTAGGTGTATGCCCAAGTGGTGCAATGCAAAAAGCAAATGCTCCACTTATTGAAATAACAAAAGCTGCAAGATTGTATCAAGATAAAATACCTCTTATTGTTGGTAAACAAGATATAGAATATATTTCACAAATAAACGATATAAAAGACTCGCAAGTAATTCCATTAGTATTGCCAAACATAAATATGTTAAATGAAGTATATTTATTATCCATATTGCAATCAACTGGCACACAATGTCTTATATATGGAAACATAGAATCAAATTTGCATGATGCTATTGAATTTGTAAATGAAATATATAACAAAATATTTAACCAAAAAGCTATATATACACAAAATGAATTAACATCATTTAATGATATAAAGATAAGTAGCTTTCCAAAATATATATACAATGCAGAATCTACAGAATTTAGTAGAGAAATATTTGCAGAAAGAATAAAATTTTTCATCAAAGATAATGATTATGGAATTCTAGAAAATAAACCAAGCATAAAATACACAGATTTAAATATAAGATCAGATAAATGCACTCTTTGTATGTCATGTGTAGAATCATGCAATACAAATGCACTAATTAGTTCAAAAAGCAACTTTGAACTACTATTTAATCCATCAAAATGTACAACTTGTAATGTATGTGTTGATATATGTCCAGAGCATGCAATAGAAATGCCACTTGATGGATTTAGACTACATACTTCATTCTTTGAATATAAAACACAAGCATATGATGAGCCGTTTAAATGTATAGAATGTGGAAAAATATTTGCAAGTGAAAAATCAATAACAAAAGTACAATCAATTATGCTCCCATTATTTGGAAACGATGAAGTTAAGAAAAAATCAATATTATGTTGTGCAGACTGTAAAGTAAAAATAATGTTCAAAGCACAAAGTTAGGGGTTTATAAATGTTGAAAAAAAAAGAACATGCACAAAATAATCAAGATGAAATATTAAATAATGCTAGAATTTTATATTATGATTTTTTTGCTGGATTATTTTTATACGATCTGTTAATAAATAGACAAGAATTATTATTGGAACAAATAAAAATACTAAAAACACAGCCTTTAAATGATGGAGATTTATTTTTTTTTGAAACCATAGAAGACGAAATACAAAAGAATGGAATGAAAAATATAATATTTGAATATACTAAATTTTTTATGCTTCCATTTGATGTTAACGCAGATATATCAACATATAAAAATAAAAGAAAAAATAATAATTGGTATGATGATAATTATAAAGAAAAAAAAGATAGCTCTCAAATTTCTCTATATTTGTCTTATTATATAGATGGAACAATAGCAGGTGGTGGATTGGTAAGAGCTAAAGAAAAAATAAGAAAAAGTAAAGTAAGATTGAATGAAAAAGAATTTAAAGAAAATGAAGAACATATTGGATTTTTATTTATTTTTAATAAATATTTATTACAAAATAAAGATTATATTTTACAAACTGAAGTCTTTAAAGATTGCATAGTTCCTATGAAAAATCAAATTATAGAAAATATAAAAAATAAATACCCAAATTCAATATATTGTAATATATCGAATTTACTAGAGAGTTTTTTGGATTTTGAAACAGCATTCCTTGTAAAATAAAACATTAAATCAAGTGGAGTTTTTTAATAAAAAATTCCACTGGGTTTAACCCTCCAATAAACACATAAAGGAGAAATATGTCAAATCATAGACGAAACTTTCTCAAAACTACCGCTAAAGCAGGGGCGATAACGGCAGTTGCTGGGATAGCAATAAGTGCTTGTTCTAATACAAAAGTGGAACAACAAGAGGTTGCAAAAGGTAAATCAAGAAAACAGGAAGTGCTTTATCAAAAAAGTAAATATTGGGATGCTTACTATAAAGTAGCGCACTAATATTTGATAATAACAAGGAAACATAATGAGTGAAAATAAAAATATACAAAATAGAAGGGCGTTTCTAAAACTCTCATTACTTGGATCTGCTATTGGAGTATCTCAAGTACTAGGAAGTGAAGAAACAAGGATTTTAAGACAGGCAACACATCAAGAACTTAAAGAAAATTTTCCAAATTCTAAAAAAATAAAAACAATATGCACACATTGTTCAGTAGGATGTGGGATTATTGCTGAAGTTGTTGATGGAATCTGGGTGCGCCAAGAAGTAGCACAAGATCATCCTGTATCTCAAGGTGGTCACTGCTGCAAAGGTGCTGATATGATTGATAGAGTTAGAAGCACAACTAGACTTAGATATCCTATAGAAAAAGTCAATGGAGTATGGCAAAAAACATCTTGGGATAACTCTATGGATAAGATTGCCAAAAAAATCAATGAAGTTAGAGAAAAATATGGTCCAGATAGCATAATGCTTATTGGAAGTGCTAAAGTTAGCAATGAGCAAAGTTATTATATTAGAAAATTTGCGGCATTTTTAGGAACAAATAATATAGATCATCAAGCTAGGGTTTGACACTCTCCAACAGTCGCTGGTGTGGCGAATACATTTGGATATGGTGGGATGACAAACCATATAGCTGATATGATGTTTTCTAAATTTATTTTTATAATTGGTGCAAATCCAGCAGTAAATCACCCTGTTAGCATGGTACATATTTTGCGCGCAAAAGAAGCAGGTGCAAAAATCGTATGTGTAGATCCATACTATAGCAAGACAGCAGCAAAAGCCAATGAATACATCAGAATAAGAAGTGGAACTGATGTAGCTTTAATATATGGCATGCTAAATGTAATCATAGAAAATAATCTTTATGATAAGCAATATTTAAAAGATCGTGTGTATGGCTATGAAGAAATATTTAAAGAAGCAAAAAAGTATACTCCTGAAGTCACAGCAGATATAACAGGCATTCCTGCTGATACTATCATTAGAATTGCAAAAGAGATGGCTAGGGCAAAACCAGCGAGTCTAATCTGGAATCAAGGATTAACACAACACACAGTAGGAACTAATAATACAAGAATAATGCCTATTTTGCAAACAATATTAGGTAATATAGGAAAAAAAGGTGGCGGTGTTAATATCTTAAGAGGACATGACAATGTCCAAGGTGCTAGCGATATGAATAATCTATCAGACTCACTTCCAGGATATTATGGATTAGGGGAAGGACCATGGAGACATTTCTGTAAACATTGGCATGTAGATTATGAATGGATGAAAAGTCGTTTCAAAAGCAAAGAAATGATGGAAAAAACAGGATATGCATTGTCAACTTGGAGATTTGGTGTAATTGATGAGGAAAACTATGCAAATAATGGAGATACACAAATAAAAGCACTTATTGTTATAGGTAATGGTATTTCAACTACCGCTCTACTTGATAAAACAAAAGAAGCACTTGATAAATTAGAGCTTCTTGTGTTTATAGACCCTTATGTAAATGATGCAGCTGCAATAACTGATAGAAAAGACAATCTTTTCTTATTGCCTGCAGCTTCACAAATGGAGACAAGTGGATGTGTTGCTGCTACAAACAGAGCATATCAGTGGAGATATCAAGTTATAAAACCTATGTTTGAATGCAGGGAAGATCAAGAAATTTTGTTTGATTTAGCGGATAGGCTTGGCTTTAAAGAAAAATTTCAAAAATCTCTGTATGAAATTGCAAAAAAAGAAGGTAGAAGCGAATTTATATGGCCTGATGATGCAACAACAGAAATGGCACAAAGTATAAGAAGTATAGGCTTGCAAGGATTAAGTGCAAAAAGATTAAAAGAACATTGTGATAATTGGCATATGTTTGATAGCATTACACTAGAAGGGAAAGGTCCTATGAAAGGACAATATTACGCACTACCATGGCCTTGTTGGAGCGAAAAACACCCTGGAACACCAATAATGTATGCAGATGACATACCAGTAATGAAAGGCGGTATGGGCTTTAGGGTTAATTGGGGAGTAGAAGCACCTGATGGCACAAATATGTTGAGCTTAAGAGGCTTGCCAAATTCAAAAATTAAGGGGCATCCAGCAATTACCGCCGAAAATATAGAGAGCATCCTTGGAATCAAATTAACAAAGGAAGAAAAAGAATTAGTAAAGGGCACAACATTTGCAACTGATAATACAAATATACTAGTTGAGAAAGCTCTGCAAGCTGGTATATGTCCTTATGGGAATGGAAAAGCTAGAATGGTAGTATGGAATTGGTATGATAAGATTCCACTGCATAGAGAGCCTTTACATAGCTTTAGAAATGATCTAGTGAAAAAATATCCATCATTCCCAGATAAAAATGATTTATTTAGAGCTAATATCAAGTATATTTCAAGACAAACAGAAAAAGATTGGAAAAAAGAATTCCCTCTCAATATGCTAACAGGAAGATTGGTAGCACATATGGGAACTGGAACTGAAACTAGAAGTGCAAAATATCTAGCAGAAGTTCAAAATGAAATGTTTGTAGAAATACATCCAGATACGGCTTTAAATTTAGGTGTTAGAGATGGTGATATGGTATGGGTGCATGGAACATCTGGAACAAAGATTCTAGTGAAAGCTAGACATTCATATAGGGTTGATGAATTTAGTGTATTTTTACCACAAAACTTTTCTGGTGTATATGCAGGAGAAAGCCTGCTTGAAAAATATCCAAAAGGAACTGAACCTTATGCTATAGGTGAGGCTGTTAGTTTAATTACTAGTTATGGGTTTGATTATAATACTGCATGCCCTGAAACAAAATGTGGATTATGCAGAATAGAAAAAGCATAAGGGGTGACAAATGAGTGAAATGACTAGTGGTGGCTTCAATGCCACAAATCATGCAAGAATAAAGTTTTATTGCGATGAGCTAAGATGTATAGATTGTCATGGCTGTGATGTAGCTTGTAAAGAAGCACATCATCTACCAGTTGGAGTAAATAGAAGAAGAGTAATATCAATAAATGATGGAATAGTTGGAAAAGAAAAATCGATTTCTATTGCCTGCATGCACTGCTCTGATGCACCATGTGCACAAGTTTGTCCAGTAGATTGTTTTTATATTAGGGTTGATGGAATAGTATTACATGATAAAAAAACATGTATAGGATGCGGCTATTGTTTATATGCATGTCCATTTGGTGCACCTCAATTTCCAAAATCAGATGTCTTTGGTAGCAGAGGAACAATGGATAAATGTACATTTTGTGCTGGCGGTCCTGAAGAAACATTTAGTGAAGAAGAATTTAAATTATATGGTCAAAACAGAATTGCAGAGGGAAAGGTTCCAATGTGTGCATCTATGTGTTCAACAAAAGCTTTACTTGCTGGAAGCAGTGATGAAGTGAGTAATATTATTAGAAAAAGAGTTGTTAATAAAGGTCAAAATTCACATACATCATCATATATGTGGAGCGCCCCTTATAAAAATTAGGAGTAATATATGAGATTAATAAACATATTATTATTTTGTATAATTATTGCCATTTCACAAGCATCTAATAATAATTTTAAGGGTGCAATTGACCTAAGTTACAATAAAGATATATATGGAAAAAATCAAATAGAAGCAATAAAAAATTGGGGGGTTGACACACATAGTGCTGGTGTGTCATTAGGAAATACGCTTAACTTTGAGGGTGGAAGTATAGATCCATTAACAAGTGGTCAAAAAATAGATGGTATTCGAGGAATAGTTGGGCTTGGTGAATTGTTCACAGTATTACAAAATCAATACTTTAAGCTGATATTTCTTGCAATTATTATACTAGTACCCCTATCATTTTTTGGGCATTTTATAGTAATTGGTCAGAGAAAATTTAATCACCATCAAAAGTTACAAGTATTCTCAAAATTTAATATTATAGTTCACTGGGGTGCAGCAATTCCATTTGTTTTAATTTGTATTACAGGTCTAATTATGGTATTTGGGTCATATCTTGGAGGTGGCAGTTTTGTAAGATTTGCAAGAGACATACATGGACTTGCAACTCCTATATTTGTTGTATTTGGGGTATTGATGTTTGCTATGTGGTTCAAATACTGCATATTTAAAGCATATGATATTGAGTGGTTTAAAATGATGGGTGGCTACCTAAGCAAGGAAAATAGATTGGTCCCTGCTGGCAAATTTAATGCTGGACAGAAAATGTGGTTTTGGATTGCTACCATTGGTGGTGCCATAATGGCTTTTACAGGTGGAGTTATGTTTTTTCAATACACAGATATCAACACTCTAAGGCTAGTTGCTATTATCCATAATGTTGTTGGTTTCTTAATTATTGCCATGCTGATTACTCATATTTATATGAGTTTATTTGCTATAGAAGGTGCAATAGAGGCAATAATAAATGGCAAAATGGGTGAAGAAGAATTATCAATACTGCATAGTATATATTATAAAGAGATAGTAGATTCTGGCAAGATTAATTCTATGAAAGTTGCACACTAAGGAAAAAATGGGTGCAAAAACACACTATACATATACCAATTATCAAAATATATGATAATAGCATAGAGTATAAAGATGATATAGTTATAAAAGAAGATAGACTTAATCTATATCTTAATGGAATTAAAATAATATCTACAATGTGCATCTTGGAAGATCAAGATTCTTATGCAGTTGGATTTTTAATGAGTGAAGGGGTAATAGAAAATATAGATGATATAAAAGATATAAAAGTATCTAAAGATGGTTTAAATGTATATGTTAATGCAAAAATCAATGATGACAATATGTCTAATTTGTTTCATGAAAAAACACTAACATCCGGATGTTGTGTTGGAGTTAGTGCAAACTTTGAGGGAAAAATTATAGAAAAATTTCTATCGCAAAAAACAAAATTTCATATAAATCAAGTAATCTATGCTTTAAATGAATTTAGGAAAAATACTGATTTATTCTCTTTGACAGGATGTGTTCACAAAGCAATGTTGTTTTGTGATGATATGATTTTTTTAAGTGAAGATATAGGTAGACATAATGCGCTTGATAAAGTTTTAGGGAAAACAAAAATGGCAAGAGCTAATACACAAAAATCACTTATTGCTGTTAGCGGAAGATTGTCTATGGAAATGGTTATTAAATGTGCGATGCATGATATACCTGTAATAATATCAAATGCTGCAACAACAGCACTTGGTATCAAATCAGCACAGAATCTAGGCATCACATTAATTGGATTTGCAAGAAATAATAACCTTAATATCTATACGCATAATAGTAGAATTATACTAACGAAGTAATACATAAATCATAATTATATTTTTTTTGTTATTTTATTTAAGAATATAGTCAATATTCCAATAATAACTATAGCAATAATTGGAAAAATATAAGGATTTGCGTATTTATCATAAGTTGTTCTAATAAAATCACCCATTGCATAGCTAAATCCACCAATTACAATACCCCATATAAATGAAGAAATAAAATTATATAACAAAAATTTATTATGCTTAAATTTACTAAAACCTATAACAAGTGGTACAATGGTTTTAATTCCATATAAATATTTATGAATAAAAATAATAAAATAACTATATTTTTTTATCCATATATGACTTAATGCTATCTTTCTTCTATGCGATCTAAAATATTTTATTACCTCTTTTTTTTGATATCTAGCCATAAAAAAAAGTAAACTTGATCCTATAAAATTAGCAATAGATGCAATCAGTATACATATATATATATTAAGAGAATTAATAGACTCTATAACTCCACTTGATAATATTCCAGCTGCAACAAGTGCAATAAATCCACCGCCAAAAGAGTAAAAAAACAATACTATATATCCCCATAGACCGATTGATTGACTTAAAGTATCTAAAATAGATTCCAATATTTATTCCTTAAACTAAATCATGAAAATGTATTTTATCCAACATTAAATATATAAAATATCTACATTACCTAAAAATAAATCAAAAAATATGGAATACCATTTGCTTTCACTATCATTAATTATGTAAATATATTTAAGGATTATTATGCAAAATGGATTTTACAATGCCGTTGGCGGAATAGTGACACAATTTAATAGACTTGATGTTATTTCAAACAATTTAGCTAATACAAACACAAATGGTTACAAAAGGGATGATGTGGTTATAGGTGATTTTATGAGATTATATGAAGAAGCAAAACACGAACTTCCATTAAAAAACCATACAAGAGATGCTTCAAAATTTTTAAATCGAACATTAAATAGAGTGCCTATTATTACAGAAGAATACACAAATATGAATATAGGAAGTTTTACAAAAACTGATAATGCTCTAGATTTAGCCCTTAACAGCCAAAATGCTTTTTTTGCCATACAAACTCCAAATGGAATAAGATACACAAGAGATGGATCATTTAGCCTAAACAATAATGGCATATTAGTAACAAAGCAAGGATATCCTGTGTTATCAAGTGCTGGCATAGACGATGGTGGAATAATAAATGTCAATCCATCAAGCAATAATTTAGAAATTAGTAAAGACGGAAATATATATGTAAGAGAATTAGATAATGCCAATATAGGAAGTGCTGAACCAATTGGAACAATAGCAATTGTAAATTTTGTTAATCCAAAATATCTAAAAAAAGTTGGAAATAATATGTATGAATTACCAAAAGAAAGAATAAATGAAAGACAGAGTATCAATAATTACAATATAGTATTAAGTGGTTTTGTAGAAAAAAGCAATATAAATCCAGTTGAAGAAATGACGGCATTAATTAGCACAAATAGATTAGTAGATATGTATTCAAAAGTAATGAAAACATATCAAGATGACCTTAACACAGAAGCAATCACAAAATTAGCACAAAAAGCATAAGAGAGGAATTATAATGATTAGAGCGCTACATACAGCAGCTACAGGCATGATAGGAATGCAAACACAGGTTGATACAACATCAAATAATATAGCAAATGTTAATACAATAGGATATAAAAAACAAAGAGCTGAATTTGCTGATTTATTTTATCAAGCTATGCAGTATGCTGGAACATCAACTAGTGAAACTACAATATCACCAACAGGGATAGAACTTGGGCTTGGAGTAAGACCAATAGCTATTGCAAAACATTTTTCACAAGGTAATCCAAAAGAAACAGAAAACAATTTAGACATAGCAATTACTGGAAGAGGTTTTTTTCAAATTGAAATGCCAGATGGAACAATAGCTTACACAAGAAGTGGAAGTTTTAAGCTTGATAATGAGGGTAATATCGTTACAAGTGAAGGATACAGATTAATACCAAATATTACTATACCAGAAGATGCTACACAAATAAATATTGGAACAGATGGAACAATAAGTGTAATGCAAGCTAATTCTACAGAATTAAATACTCTTGGCCAAATAGAAACAACTGTATTTATTAATCCTGCAGGACTTCATTCATTAGGGGATAACCTATACATTAATACAAATGCATCTGGAGAACCAATAAATGGAATTCCAGGAAATGAAGGATTTGGGACATTAAGGCAAGGATTTATTGAAATGAGCAATGTAAAATTAGTTGAAGAAATGACAGACTTAATTACTGGGCAAAGAGCATATGAGGCTAATTCAAAAACAATTCAAACAGCAGATTCTATGCTGCAAACAGTAAATGGGTTAAAACGGGCTTAAGCTTGTTAGTTTCCTCTATTGTTCATACAGCTTCGTTTGCAAGATTCACTACTTGATGTACCTTTTCCATATATTTTATTACAATCTTGCATGCAGCCTTTAATTTTTATAGATTCGCACATTCCTCTACTTTTATCACAATTACTAAGACACTCTACCCTGGTTTTACCACTTTGAATACATTTATTCAAACAATTATTATAAACTTCATTACAATTACTAGATGAAAAACCAAATTTATCTTTATTATCACAACCAACAATAAAAATTAAAAAAAATAAAAACAAAAAAACATATTTCATCAAGAAGCCTATTGTATTACTGAAATATTGATTATATCATAAGAATAAAAAATGGCGACCCCTAGAAGATTTGAACTTCTGTTTCTACTGTGAAAGAGTAGTATCCTTGACCGCTAGATGAAGGGGTCAATGATAATGGCGGAACGGACGAGGCTCGAACTCGCGACCCCCTGCGTGACAGGCAGGTATTCTAACCAACTGAACTACCGCTCCAATGGTGGTCACTACAAGACTCGAACTTGTGACATCTACCTTGTAAGGGTAGCGCTCTACCAACTGAGCTAAGCGACCAAAAGTGGTGACCTCTAGGGGATTTGAACCCCTGTAACCACCGTGAAAGGGTGGTATCCTAACCGCTAGATGAAGAGGCCAGACAAAGATGGTGACCCGTGTTGGATTCGAACCAACGGCCCATTCCTTAAAAGGGAATTGCTCTACCTGCTGAGCTAACGGGTCATTAACAACATTTTGAAGAACTCAATTTTAAAAGTTGTAATTATAGTGGCTTTAATCTATTTTGTCAATATTCTATAAAATAATTCAACTGCTGCAATAGATGCTGCTAATTGAACTTCTTCTCTTTTACCTTCAAACTCATTTTTAATAATAACTGATTGCATATTTTTCTTCTTAATTCCAATAAATACTGTTCCAACTTTTATATTTTTAAAACTAGATCCACTTGCAAGTCCACTTGTTGCAATTGCAAATGTAGAATCTGTAAGTTCTATAATACCATTTAACATTGCATCTACAACTTCTCTACTATATGGAGAATATACATCAATCAAACTTGATTCTATATTTAACATTTTGCTTTTTGCAATATTTTGATAACTAACTACGCTACCAATAAAAATATCTGATACACCATTGATTTTTGTAAATTGATAACTTAGTAATCCACCAGTACAAGATTCTGCTATAGATAGAGTTTGTTTAGATTTTCTTAATATTTCAATAATTAACTTTGTCATCATTTTGTCTTATGTATATTTCTTTTTAAAGTGATATTATAATAATTATACAAAATAAATAAGGAGACAGAATGTCTAAACAAGTAATAATAAGACCTGAAGATTATAAGGAAAATGTATATAAAGATAGAGATGGAAGAATGGTCTTTAAAAGAAAATTTTATGAACAAGAATTATATAAACTTGAGATAGAACTTTTAAAACTACAAAAATGGGTAACTACAAACAACAAAAGAATATTAATAATAATGGAAGGAAGAGATGGAGCAGGAAAAGGTGGTACAATAAAAGCATTAACAGAAAGGCTTAACCCTAGAGGATTTAGAATTGTTGCATTGCAAAAACCAACAGAATCTGAAAAAAATGATTGGTACTTCAAAAGATATATTTCTGAACTTCCAAAGCCAGGTGAAATTGTATTATTTGATAGAAGCTGGTATAACCGTGCTGGCGTAGAAAAAGTAATGGGTTTTTGCACTCAAGAGGAATATAAAGAATTTATATACCAAGTCCTAAATTTAGAACAAATGTTAATTACAAGTGGATTGTATATTTTTAAATATTTTCTAAATGTATCACAAAGTGAGCAAAAAAGAAGAATAGAAAGACGCAAAACCGACCCATTAAGAATGTGGAAATTAAGTCCAATTGATAGCAAATCATTAAGCCTATGGGATGAATATACAGAAGCATTTCAAAAGATGTTTTCAAGAACACATAATGCAGAATCTCCTTGGATATTAGTAGATTCAACAGATAAAAAACGAGCAAGAATTAATATAGCAAGAGATTTGCTATCTAAAATAGATTATGAAGGTAAATCTCAAAGTAAAGCATGTTTACTAGCAGATCCAAATATTGTAAGTCAGTATTCGCAAGGAATTTTTCTTGATAAAAAAATAAAATACACAAATGGCAACAAAATACAAGATGCCAAGAAATAATCAAGAATTAAACTTTTAGTATTTTGCTAAAAGTTGTTAATTAGATATCTTTTCTTTGCCTCTATATGTAGCATAAACTTGACTACTTCCATCTTTATATAAGATTAAAACATCATATACATCATCTTCCATGCCTTGCTCCATTCCAGGACTTCCTTGTGGCATACCTGGAACTGATATACCTATTACATTTTGCGGCTTTTCTTTTAATAATTTCTCAACCTCAGTATATGGAACATGCCCTTCTATGATGTAACCATCAATAACAGCTGTATGACAACTAATATATTCAGATTTAATACCATATTTTGATTTTATACTCAAAATATCATTTGTTTTTATCTCTTCTACATCAAACCCACTCTTTGACATATAATCACTCCAAAATACACAACATCCACAAGTAGGACTCTCATACACAAGTAGTTTTTCAACAGAATCTGCATATAAAAAATTTACAAAAAATAGAATAAAAATAATATTTAATAATTTCACACAATCCTCCTATTTGTAGATTAAATTCTAATTCTAGATTCTAAAGCTCTAGTTAAGGATAATCTATCAATATTATCTAATCCAACACCTGTTGGCACACCTTGTGCAATTTTTGAAAATTTTATATTTTCATTTTTTAAATTATCTTCAATATAAAGCATCATGGCATCGCTAGCAAGGGATGGACTAAATGCAAATACAATCTCTTTAACATTGTAAAATTTAATATTTGCAATAATAATCTTAAAATCTATATCACTGCGTTCATTAACTACAAGATAAAAACCATCAAATATATTTGCATCTTCAATTACCAATATATCCTTTGGGCTGCCAACAATACATAATATGCCACTATAAAGCCTACTTTCATCTCCACAGATTCTACAAATACTACTTTCACTAATTCCGCCACATATATCACATTTTTGTATATTATTTACTGCATCTTCTATACAATGTGCAATATTTAAAGCAAGGACCTTATTTTCTAGTGCCAATGTATATGCTATTTTTAGGGCCGATTTTTTTCCAATAGTTGGAATTTGTTCCAACTGCTCAACTAATAATTCAAACTTATTTTTTTTCATCAACAGAAATATAACATAAATCACAATGGAAGTTTATATTGCATTAATATATTTTGAGCATTAAGCATTTCTTCATTGGATGGGATTCTAGTAGTTTCTAGCTTATATGGAATTTTTAATTCTTTGTATTTGTAACTACCTAACTGATGAAATGGTATCAACTGAACCTTTTGAATACAAGAGTAATCACTTAGCATATTTCCTAGCTTATGCAATTTATCATCATCTAGTGTATATCCAGGAACACATACATATCTTATCCATACACACTTATTAATACTTTGTGCATAATCTAATGTCTTTAATGTATTTTTATTGCTATACTCAGTTAATGCAATACAATCTTCTTCATCAACTTCTTTTATATCAAGTAAAATCATACTTGCTTTATCTATACATTTCTTTGAATATTTTAAATCAATAAAACCATTTGTATCAATAGCAGTATGAAATCCAAAAATATCCAATGCTTCAAGCAATGAATATAAAAATTCGTGTTGCAATAAAGGCTCACCACCTGATATGGTGACCCCTCCATTTTTATAAAATTTTTTATATGCTAGCACATTTTCTAATATATTTTTTATACTAACTTCAGTGCCACCATTTGGATTCCAAGAATCTGGATTATGGCAATAAAGACATCTCAAATGACAACCCTGTAAAAACAATACAAATCTAATACCAGGCCCATCAACTGCACCAAATGTCTCTATTGAGTGAATTCTTCCTTTTATTTTTTTATAATTACTTAAAATTAGATCTTTATCTATTTTTGCCATACATAATAAAATTATATTCTTTCATGAAATGTTCTAGATATTACATCTTCTTGTTGTTCTCTAGTTAGCTTAATAAAATTCACAGCATAACCGCTTACACGGATGGTAAGCTGTGGATATTTTTCTGGATGATACATAGCATCTTCTAATATTTCCTTTTGTAATACATTTACATTTAAATGATAACCACCATCACTAAAATATCCATCCATTAATTGAACAAGATTAACTATTTTTGATTTATCATCACTTCCAATTGCGCTTGGAATAATAGAAAATGTGTTAGATATACCATCTTGAGAGTATCTAAATGGTAATTTTGCAACCGAACAAAAGCTAGCTACGCAACCGCTAGTGTCTCTACCATGCATAGGATTGGCACCTGGAGCAAAAGGTTCTCCTGCTTTTCTCCCATCTGGAGTGGTGCCTGTTTTTTTACCATATACCACATTTGAGGTAATTGTTAAAACACTCATAGTAGGAGTAGAATCTCTATATGTCTTATGAAGCGATAAACGCTTAGAAAAACTCTTAACTATATCAACTGCAATCTCATCAACTCTATCATCATTGTTACCATATTTTGGATAATCACCACTAACATTAAAGTCTACAATAAGACCTTCTTTATTCTTTATTGGTTTTACTTTTGCATATTTAATAGCAGATAAAGAATCTGCTATAACAGACAATCCTGCTATACCACCTGCCATAGTTCGCTTTATATCTTCATCATGCAACGCCATTTGTATTCTCTCATAGCAATATTTATCATGCATATAATGGATTACATTTAATGTGTTGATATATAATCTTGAAAGCCAATCAAATACAACATCAAGTCTTAATCTCACTTCATTATAATCTAAATATTCTCCATCTACTGGTGATATCATTGGGCCAACTTGAATGCCAAGTTTCTCATCTTTACCTCCATTAATTGCATACAATAAGGCTTTTGCTAAATTACATCTAGCTCCAAAAAACTGCATTTGCTTACCAATCTTCATTGGAGATACACAACAAGCAATGCCATAATCATCACCAAATTCTTCAAGCATAATCTCATCACTTTCATATTGTATTGATGATGTTTGAATACTAATCTTTGCACAAAATTCTTTGAAGTTATTTGGAAGACGATGATTCCATAACACTGTCATATTTGGCTCTGGTGCTGGACCAAGATTTTTTAATGTATGTAAGAATCTAAATGACATTTTCGTAACCAAATGTCTACCATCAATACACATACCACCTATACACTCAGTTATCCAGGTAGGATCACCAGAAAATAATTCATCATACTCTGGTGTTCTAAGAAACCTTATCATTCTAAGTTTCATAACAAAATGATCTACCATTTCTTGAATTTCTTCTTCAGTATATTTACCATTATCTAAATCTTTTTGTGCATAAATATCTAGGAATGTGGAGATTCTACCAATACTCATTGCTGCACCATTTTGTTCCTTTGTAGCAGCAAGGTATGCAAAATATAGCCATTGGATTGCTTCTTTTATATCATCTGCAGGTTGTGATATATCAAAACCATACGATAAAGCCATTTGTTTTAGTTCCTTTAAAGATCGTATTTGTTCTGATAATTCCTCTCTAATCCTAATAGTATCAGAATCCATAAAATCTGGATTCATATTTTTCTTTGCCTTGGTTTTTTCCTCTATTAATCTATCAACACCATATAATGGAACACGCCTATAATCACCAATAATTCTACCTCTTCCATATGCATCTGGAAGTCCTGTAATAATCGCAGCCTTTCTTGCTAAAAGCATTTCATCGGTATATGCATCAAAAACACCATCATTATGAGTTTTTCTATATTTAAAGACATTTGCTACATTTGGATCTTCTTTTTTATCATATGCATTAAGAGAATTAAGAACCATTCTATATCCACCAAATGGCATAATAGATCTCTTAAGTGGTTCATCTGTTTGTATACCAACTATCACTTCTAAATCCTTATCAATATATCCTGGCTTGTGTGAAGTAATAGTAGAAATAATATCTGTACTTACATCATATACACCTTTTCTTTGACGCTCAATCTTCATTAAATCACAAACTTTATCCCATAACTTAATTGTATTTTTTGTAGGTTGTGATAAAAAACTATCATCACCATCATAAGGTGTATAATTTTTTACAATAAAATCTCTAACATTTATTTCATCTTTCCATAAACCGCTTTCAAAATAACTACAATATTGGCTTGTATTACCCATTCAAAGCTCCTTATAACAAAATAAATATAAACGACTATATTATAGAATATACCTTACTAGCTAAATTTGAGAAAAATCAAAAATACAATAAAAGGACTTGCACTCATTTTATTATGTGAGATACGAATTTCGCATAATTGTCTAATATATTTCCACCTCTTCTAAATCCAAGCCCGCAACTCTCATATGCAAAAAATACATTTGGTTGATAATATAAATTATTATGAGAGTTTAATTCATAAAATTCCTGATATACGCTTTTGTAGTTACTATATTCTCCACCTCTTTTATCTAGTATTCCATTAGAATCTAAGATATCTATATTTGAGCCTTCTCTGCCAAATGAAACTTTTCTAACCTGCTTTTTAGGTAATTGTTCAAATGAGCTCTCAAGTAATAAAGGATGATTTGGGAATAAATCCCATAAAATTTTTAACATTCTCTTACTTTGAAATAAAAGAGTATATGCAGGGTTAAGAAAAATTGTGTTTTTATTTTTCATCATATTGTTTATTATTAATACCAACTCTGGCTCTTCTATACTAATAATCTCCCAAGGCAACAACTTAAACAAAAATTCATATTTAGCTCCATCAAATGATACACCTTCATCTTCATTAAAATTTATTTCATCAATGTAGCAAAATTCACTAACAAAACCTGCTTCTTTTGCACATTCCATCAAAAACTTTGTAGTTCTTTCTTCTTCAATATTACCTCTAATACTAGAAAATAAAACGCCCCAATTTTCATACATATCAGCAAACTTACTTATGTCATCTCCAAGTGTAATCATTCTTTTAAAATTATCAACAATAGCATTAAATATATTATTAAATTGCATTTCTTCATTTAATCCATTATGCTTTAATAATGCCCATTGTATAAACGCACTTTCATACAGCAATGTTGGTGTATCAGCATTAAATTCTAGTAATTTTATTGGTTTTCCATCAAGACCTCCTGCAAAATCAAATCTACCATAAATATGCCAATGAACTTCGTTGTCCCAACTTTGTTTTATAGTGTCAATTAGTGTTGGTGGAATATCCAAGTCAAAAAATAAATTATTTTTTATAACATATTCTCCAGCTTCAATAAACATATCATAAAGCTCATTGCCAGCATCATAAAAGGCATTAGCTTCAGATTGTGAAATCTCTACTACCTCATTTGTTATATAATCTGAATTATCCAAATCAGTATGCCAATCTAATCCAAGATCCTCTAGCATACTATTTGTTAATGGTTTAAGCTTTATAACATTCATTATTTACTCCTCAATAACTTTAATGCATTATTATAATCTTCCATAGTATCAATACCTATTGAATTTGATTTTACTTTTATCATCAATATTTTTTTACCATACCAAAGCGCCCTTAATTGTTCTAGCTTTTCTATATTTTCTAGTGGAGATTTATCAAATAGACAAAATGCTTTTAAACTTTTAACGCTAAATCCATATATTCCAATATGACCAAAATATGAAACACTAGTATTATCTCTATTGTATGGAATCTTGCTTCTTGAAAAATATAATGCATAATTATTATCATCAATAACAACTTTTACAATATTTGAATCATCGGCACTTAAATCATCTATCACCTTGTAACAACTAACCATAAATGCTACATTACCAGATATTGCATTATTCATTGTTTCTTTCAAATTATATATTACATCAGTTTCTAAGAATGGCTCATCACCTTGTAGATTAATAATAGTTTCATTATCATCCAACTGAAGCTTTGTTACAACTTCAGCACATCTATCAGTTCCACTTATGTGCTTATCTGATGTCAATATACATTCTATATTATGTTTCTTACACATATCCAATATTGCTTCATTATCACAAGCAACAATTGTAGAATCCACTTCTTTTGCTATATTTGCAGTACGGATAATAATTGGTATTCCGCCAAGTGGCAACAAAAGTTTATTTGGCAATCTAGTTGAATTAAGTCTTGCAGGAATAATAATCATATTTTTCTCCTATTTTTTATACTTTCTATACACATCAAAAACAATAAAATGAAAAATGCAAAAACTGCCCATAATGATATAACTTTTGTTGAAAACAAATAATGCAAAGCACCCAATAAACTAAATGGTAGTAATAATGGTGACAACTTAAAAAACATTTTCTTGCAAATAAAGCTAAATAAAAACATAAAAAGCATCAATAAAAATAATAAAAATCCAAGTAAAATATATCGCCTTTGCATTATCTCAAAAATAAAATTATCAATACTAATGCTTAATGCATATAGAATTATATGTAACAATGCAAATAAAAATGAGCTAATACCAATTTCTTTTTTACAATTACTAAGCATTGATAAAAGTGGTATTTTTGCAAGATACTTAGAAAGATGCATAAATATTAATAGCCAAAGTGATATTTGTCCAAAAATATGCAATATCTCCTTAGTAAACTCTACGCCAAAATATCCTATAAATACACCAATAATAACTAAAAATAAAGGAAATATGAAAAAAAACATATAAGGAGCCATTTTTTTGTAAAACATTTGTAAACCTCGTAATAAATATACCAATACAAATACTTGTATTATAATGTAGTATTAAATTTTATTTTAGTTAAGATATAATGCATACTTTATCACAATTTTAATAAATGCTATTTTATATAGCTAAAGGATTTTTCACTTTGGAGAGTTCGACGAGTCAGTTGTTTATGATTGTATTAGCAATCATTTTTGTTGGGTTGAATGGATTTTTCGTATTATCTGAATTTGCAATTGTGAAGGTAAGACGATCTAAATTGGAGGAATTAGCAAAAAAAAACAAAGGAAATGCAAAGTTAGCATTAAAAATTACAAAAAAACTTGATACTTATTTAAGTGCTACACAACTTGGAATCACACTATCATCATTGGCATTAGGCTGGATTGGAGAGCCTGCTATAGCTAGAGTATTAGAGAAACTATTTACTACTTTTTTTGTTAATAATCAGATTTTACTTCATTCTATTAGTTTTATTATTGCTTTTACGATTATTACATTATTGCATGTAGTTTGCGGTGAACTTATACCAAAATCAATTGCTATAGCAAGAGCAGAACAAGCCACATTATTTGTGGCACGCCCACTGTATATTTTTAGGACTGTGTTTTTTCCATTGATTAAAATTTTTGAATCATTAGCTGGTTTTTTTCTAAGAAGAATAGGAATTGAGCCAGCAAAAGATAATGAAAATGCACATTCTGATGAAGAAATAAAAATAATTATAGGAGAAAGTCTAAAAGGCGGATATCTAGATTCTATTGAAAGTGAGATTCTAAAAAATGCTGTTGATTTTAGTGATACAACTGCAAAAGAAATAATGACACCAAGAAAAGACATAGTGTGTTTATTTGAAAAAAATACATATGAAGAAAATATGGAAATCATAAAACAAACAAATCATACAAGGTATCCATATTGCAAAGAAGGAAAAGATAATATAATAGGTATGATTCATATCAGGGATTTATTGCAAAACGCCTTACAAAAAAATGATCAAAATAAAAATCTATCAAATTTAGTAAGAGAACTTATCATAGTACCTGAAAATGCATCCATATCTAATATATTAATGAAAATGAATAAAAAGCAAATTCATACAGCACTTGTAGTTGATGAGTATGGGGGAACCGCAGGGCTTCTTACAATGGAGGATATAATTGAAGAAATTATGGGTGATATAAATGATGAACATGATAAAAAAACTGAAGGAATAGAACAGATAGATAAAGATCATTATATAATTGATGGAATGCTAGATATTGACAGTGTATCTGAAATGTTAAATTTTGAAATAACAGAAGATGTAGAACAAGTAACAATAGGTGGATATGTGTTCAACTTATTAGGAAAGGAACCTATTGTAGGCGATAATGTAATGAATGAAAATTTCATATTTGAAGTTTTAGAAGTTGATGGAATGAGAATAAAAAAGATAAAGGCAAACAGAATTAAAAGCGAATTAGATGAAGAAAATGATGAAACAGAATTAATATAGTTATTGAAAATAGTAGGATAAAACTACTATTTTTTGGTATCCTGTTTTCTTAATTCTTTAATTCTTGCAGATTTACCTTTTTTGTCTCTTAGATAATACAACTTAGCTCTTCTTACTCTACCTATCCTAATAACCTCTATGCTAGCCAAACTTTCACTATAAATTGGAAAGATCTTCTCAACACCAATATTATTTGCACCAATCTTTCTTATAGTAAAACTTCTATTCAATCCATGACCTCTGATTGATATGCAGATACCCTCAAAATATTGCGTTCTTGTTTTATCACCTTCTTTGATTAATATACCTACTTTTACAGTATCTCCAGCTTTAAATTGTGGAATCTGCTTATCTTTTATTTGAGACTGCTCAAACATTTCTATATATCTATTTTGCATTTTTTCCTCTTTGGATTTGATATTCCCGATAAATATCAGGACGAAAATACTTAGTCTTACATAAAGACAAATCATACTTCAAAGCTTTGATTTTACTATGGTTTCCCTTTGAATACTCTGAAGGTAATTTTAAATTTGATATTTTTTCTATTTTATTTGTTTGTTTAGTAAAGACTGGAGCTTCAAGAATATAATTTTCAAAACTTTCTCCACATAAAGATTCTACATTACCTAAAACAGAATCAATATTCCTAGATATAGAATCGCATAAACATAATGCAGGAAGTTCGCCACCAGTTAAAATAAAATCACCAATACAAAACACTTCATCAACATACTCTTCAATAATACGCTCATCGATACCTTCATACCTGCCACAAATAAAAACAATATGAGAAAATGAGCGAGCTAATCTTTTTGCATCATTTTGAGTAAATAACTTTGCAACTGGTGTAACATAAATTACATGTGAGTTTTTTGTAATAACAGATTGCAGCACATGTGATAACACATCTGCACATAACACTAAACCTGCACCACCACCAACTTGGAAATCATCAACCTTTTTATATTTATTATTACTAAAATCTCTAATATTAATAATTTCTATACAAATCAAATTACGCGATATAGCCCTTTTTAAAATAGAATCCTCAAAATATCCAGTAATTAAATTTGGGAATAGAGTTAAAAAAGTAAACTTAAGCATTATGATGTTTCTAGTATCCCAATAGCATCCCTAGTATAAATTATTTTGCTTGATAAATCTACACTAATAATATATCTATCAATATATGGGAGTAAAAACTTTTTTGTCTTAAAGGCACTATTGTTATTTACATTAATAACTAGATAATCGATATTGCCTATACGCTCTATATCATCTACAATACCCAAAAATATATTGTTATCAATAATATTTACCCCTATAATATCAAACCAAAAAAATTCATCATTATCTAATTTGCATATTTGAGAAGTAATTTCTCTAGTAGTATATAATTCAAGGGAAGTAAAAGATTTTGCTTCATCAATACTATTTATTTCAATAAACTTTATAATATTCCTATGGTGGTTAAAGTGCTCAATGGTAAGCAATCTATTGTTGCACAAAAAAACATTCTTTGGTTTAAAAATATCAATAAAATCTGTATAAATGACAAGCTTTAAATGTCCTTTTAAACCTACGCTTCTACCGCATTTAGCTACTAAAATATCAAAATTCATTTTATATAGATTTTACAACTATTTTATAACTCATTCCATTTTTTGCTTTACAAGCAGATACAAGTGTCTTGATAGAACTAATCATCTTTCCATTTTTACCAATAATTCTACCAACATCAGCATCACTTGCATAAATAACTATATCACAAGTAGTTCCATCATTACCGATATCCATTGTGATATTAACCTTTTCTGGGTTTAATACTATCTTTTGTATGTATGACTTAATAAAATCATCTATCATTTGATAATTATTTGGTAATTTCTTTCACTCTATCACTCATTTTTGCACCAACACCAATCCAGTATTCTAATCTATCTTTATTAACATTTTTAAAATCTGGATTTAGTGGATTATAATAACCAATAGATTCTATCCAACCACCATCTCTTCGTTTTCTACTATCAGTTACCACAATTCTATAAAATGGTTTTTTCTTTCTTCCAGCTCTTGTAAGTCTTATAACTGTTGCCATAACGCTCCTTTAATATTAAATTTGAAATATTACCTTAATTATCTAATTTTGTTAAGGTTTGCACCTTTAATCATATTCATTATATTTTTTACACCATTTGGAGAAGACATTTGTTTTGCCATCTTTGCAGCTGTTTCAAATTGTTTTAATGATCTATTGATATCACTTACATCAAGTCCGCAACCTTTTGCTATACGCTTTTTTCTACTACCATTTAAGATAGAAGGATTGTCACGCTCTTTCTGTGTCATAGATGAAACCATAGCTTTGATATTTTTAATTTCAACAGAATTATCAATATCAACATTTTTTAATGCATCACCCATAGCTCCAAGACCAGGCATCATTGAAATCAATGACTTCATAGAACCCATTTTCTTAATACTTTCTAATTGAGATAAAAAATCTGTAAATGTAAATTCACCCTTTCTAATTTTCTTTGTCAATCTTTTTGCTTCTTTTTCATCAACGACAGCCGTAGTTTTTTCTATAAATCCAGCTACATCACCAGCCCCCATCAACCTACTAACGATTCTATCTGGTATAAAAATATCTAAATCAGCAATCTTTTCTCCACTACCTATAAATCTAATAGGAACATTAATTTGTCTTGTGACAGACAAAGCTATACCGCCTTTTGCATCACTATCAAACTTACTAAGTATAATACCACTTAATCCAATCTCTTGATTAAAATTATCAGCACTCCTTACTGCATCTTGACCACTCAAACTATCTAAAACATAGAACACTTCATCTGCTCGCACACTACTTTTGATATCTTTTAACTCTTCCATTAATTCCTTATTAATAGATAATCTTCCTGCCGTATCAATTATAACAACATCATAGGTAGATTTTTTAGCATATTCAATAGAATCTTTAGCTACAGTTACTGCAGAAATACCCTCTTTTGAAAATACATCAACTTCCATTTCAGTTGCAAGCTGCTTTAACTGCTCAATAGCTGCCAACCTCTGTAAATCACAGGCAACAAGCAATACCTTTTTTCCTCTTAGTTTTAAATAATTTGCCAACTTTGCACTACTTGTAGTTTTACCACTACCTTGTAATCCAACCATAAGTACCACAGTGGGAGGTCTTTGTGCGTAAGAAAAACCGTAATTACCACTAAATACACTTTGTAAAGATAAAGCAAGAGCATTTGAAAAAGAATCTTTCCCTATTCCATTTTTTTTACATTCAATTTCAATCTGAGATATTATATCTTTTGCAACTTTATGGTATACATCGTTTCTTAATAATGTTTTCTTTAATTCATCTAGGCTACGAATAAGTGCTTTCTCATCGTCTAAAAATCTAATCTTATTAACAATATTTTTAAAAGAATTAGTTAATGTATCAAACAAAATATCACCCCAAAAAATTATAGTAGAATCTAGATTCTACAATTATTTTTTTAAATAAACAATATTCAAGATTTTTGTTATATAATAAAAATTATCATTTGTATTAAATCATAATATATAACACTTATTTTGATAGATACTTTAATATTGATTAGGAGATTTGATTATGAGCAAAGCTATTCTTATAGAAATGTTAAAAGAAAAACAATTAAAGATAACTCCACAAAGAATTGCAATTATGGAAGAATTAGAAAAAAATGGGCATCTCACTGTTGATGATATTTTCAATGGCATAAAGCTTAGAGTGCCATCTGTATCACTAGCTACTGTTTATAAAAATATTTTAGCTTTGCAAAATGCAAATATATTAAAGAGTGTAAAAACACCAACACATAAACAAAAGTATGAGATTAATACAAGCCCTCATGTACATTTATTTTGTAAGATATGCGAAAATCTAGAGGATTTTGAAATTAACATAAATAATTTTAAAGAATATTGCAAAAAAGAAAGTGGTTATCATTGTATAGATGAAGCATCCATCCTATTAACTGGAATATGCAAAAGATGCTCTAATACAAGAAAATAAAAATATAATTATTCAATATAGACATTTTTCTATTTAAATAATAAGTGCTAAATTAAGCACCACCTTTTGCAGCGGCACCTAACCCCCACATTGGCAAAAAAATTCCAAGTGCAAGCAATAAAACTAAACCAGCAATAAAAAATGTCATAATAGGCTCTATGTAAGCAGATAAATTATCAATAATATAATCATATTTAATTTTATAATATTCAGCAACAGATGCTAACATTTTATCTAATTCACCAGACTGCTCACCAGTATTTACCATCTGTATAGTCATAGGCTCAAAATAACCTGTTTCAGTTAATGCTTCTGTAAGAGTAACACCTCGTTTTATAGAACCATCAACAACCATAAACTTATTTTTAATGAAGTCATTATCAAGCAATGAAGCCGAAGATTCTAAACCCTCTTCAAGCGATATACCAGCTTTTAACAATAAAGAAAGAGTAGTAACATACTGATTCATATTGGCTAAAAATGTAATTTTACCTATTAATTTTACTTTTAAAATATATTGGTCAAATTTTAATTTAAATGATGGACTGTTTCTATATCTATTTTTTGTAATTACAATAGTCAAAAATATTCCCAAGCCAACCAGTAATCCATAATTAGACATAACTTCTTCTATACCTATCAAAATTCTTGTTGGTAGCGGTAAATCTGCACCAAGTTCTGCAAATATGCTTTTAAATTGTGGGATAACAAGTAAAATAAGTGCAACAAATGCTATAGCCATAGCAGAGATAACTATAATTGGATAACGCATAGCTTTTTTAAATTTTGCTTTATTGTTTCTTAATTCTTCTAAGCTCTTTACAAGCATAGCCAAAGATTCTGCTAGATTACCAGTTTTCTCACCTAAAGAAATCATGGATATAGTTAGACCACCAATAATTTTCTTGTGATCCATAAAAGCTTCCGTAAGTGTTCTACCACTATTAACTCCATTTAATACACTATCAAAAACAACTACAAGTCTTTCATTAGCTGTATATTTGACCAAATCCTCTAATGTAGCATGTATTGAAATACCAGAATTTAACATAAAAGACATTTGTTTAAATGCTGCAATCAAATCATCATACTTAATTTTTTTATCTTTTGTTAAATCATTATAAAATTTTAAATAAAATGGAGGATCAGCCTCAACTGCTGATATCGGTTTAATTTTATATTTTGTTCTAGCTACATCAAATGCCATTTCTGGAGTTGTTGCTCTAACAACAACATCAACTTTTCTACCATTTTTTCGTGAAGATACTTTATAAAATTTCATAATTTTGCCACCCTATATACTTCATCTAAACTTGTCCTACCTTCCAAAGCTTTCAACAATGCATCCTCAAACATAGTAACAAATCCATCTTTTCTTGCTTCTGCTAGCAATTCATCCTTTGTTGCATTTGCAGAAATTAACCTTCTCATACCTTCTGTACCAAGTATAACTTCAGATACCACCTCACGACCAACATAACCCTGCATTCCACAATTACCACAACCATGGGATTTATAGAAGTGATAATCTTCTGGTATTAAATTCTTAATTTGTGCAAGCATCTTTTCTGGTGGCTCCACTTCATATCTACAATGTGGACAAAGCTTTCTTACAAGCCTCTGAGCTTGAAATCCACATATAGTAGAACCAATAAAAAAGCTTTCAACCCCCATATCAAGCAATCTTGCAACACCGCTAATAGCATCATTTGTATGCAATGTAGCAAGAACAAGATGTCCTGTAAGAGCAGCTTGCAGCGCAATCTGCAATGTCTCCTTATCACGAATCTCACCTATCATAATAATATCAGGATCTTGTCTAAGGATTGATCTAAGACCAGCTGCAAAAGTCATACCTGCACGCTCATTAACCATAACTTGCTGTATCATATCCATTTGATATTCTACAGGGTCTTCAACCGTAATAATTTTGTGTGTTATACTTTTAATAGCATTTAATGCAGCATATAATGTTGTAGTCTTACCACTACCTGTTGGACCAGTAACCAATACAATACCATTAGGTTGTTTTATTGCTTCATTAAATCTATTATAATTTAATTCAGAAATACCTAAATCTTCTAATCTTACTAAAACCTTACTTTTATCTAATATCCTAATAACAATACTCTCTCCAGTAATAATAGGAAGTGTTGATATACGAAAATCATATGGTTTCCCTGCAATAATATCACTATATCTACCATCTTGAGGCTTTCTACGCTCTGCAATATCTAAATTTGCCATAAGTTTCATTCTAGAACTAAGAGGTGCAAACATATCTTTATCAAACTTAAATGCTTCTCGCATAACACCATCTACACGGTTTCTAACTAATGTAGATGTTTCTGTGGCTTCTATATGAATATCACTTGTTTTTTGTTTAACAGCAGTCTCAAAAATAACACCTATAAGTTTTGTAATAGCTGATTTATTTCCATCATCATCCGCCATTATTGTACCAGTAGCACCAGTCATTTCTTCTCGAATATTTTGAACAAGTAATTTAACGCTATCATTTAATGACAATCTAATAACAACAGCAACAACTTGTTCCTTTTTGGCTATACAGAAAGCTACTTTTTTTCCACGAATTGATCTACTTATAGCCTCTTTTGCTTGTATATCAAATGGATCTGCTAATACAACTTTTATTGTGTCACCATCTTGTGCAAAAGGAAACGATGTATACCTTTCTATAATACCAAATGGAACACAATCAGCAATAGAAGGATTAAATTCATAATTATCTAAATCTACATACTCCATGTTTATTATTTTTGATAATAACATAAGAATATTCTCTTCACTGTTTGGAAAATCTTCCAAAATAGATAGTAAATTTAACTCACCTCTTTTGCAAAGTTCAACAAAAAAACCTAATAACTTAGATTCTTCTAGATAACCTAAATCAACAAGAACACGAACAATTTTTTTACGCCTAACTTGTTTTCTTTGTTCCTCAAGAGCTCGTTCTAATTGAGCATTAGTAATCAAACCGGCAGAAATTAACCTATCACCTATTCTAACTTTAGCCACTTAAATCAAACCTTGTCTTATATTTTTTAATGCCTCAATTGCATCTCTTGAATTTGTTTTTGCAATATATCGATTTAATACATCAATAGCTTGCTCTTTTTTACCATTTGCATATAGCGATTTTGCATAAATTATAAAACTTTGTGCCTTTGTCTTACCTTTTGAATCTGCTTCTGATGCATTTAATGACCATCTAATAGAATTATTGTAATCTTTGATACTAAAATAATATTCTGCAATTTCTATTGCAGTATCATAACTATTAGTATTCTTAAAATCATTTATTTTGAATTCAATCTCTTTCTCTTTGGTAATTTTTTCAGAACTTATATTAATTAATGGTTTAGATTCTACAGTGTTAGAAATGTTATCTTGAGCGATATTATGCGGAATATCAATACTTCTTACATCATTTAATTTTGATTGCGTATTTGCAATATTTTCTCTATTGCTTAATACATTAACTTCTTGCATTGGAGCCTGTGCTGCAATAGCTAAGATATCTCTATACTTATGAAAACCAGAATCTACAAACATATTAACTTTTACAATCTCACTAAATTTATCATTAGCACTAATCCATCCATTGGTAGTTTGAACTAAGCCATTAACATTTTTATTTTCTGCACAAAATATACCATTTTTAATATAATGTCCAACTGGTTTAGAATTGAAACTAGGTCCACTTCTAACTGTAAGTTTACTACTAATAACTTTTCTACAAACAAAATTAATACTTGGATAATCAGGAGAGTTGCTAATATTGGAATCCGCATCTATGTTTAATTTATTATTTACATCAGATTCTATACTAACTATCTTATTCATATCCTTATCTTTTGCTAATACCGATGTATTTGATACTAGTTTAGTGCTACTTTGTTTTGTTAAATCACTCTTTATACTATATTTCTGATATTGACTTTTAACAAAAAGACCAACAAATACAAGAAAAACAACAAATACAAGAATAAATATATAAAATATATAAGATTTGTATTTATATGCTTTCCATCGTCCTTCTAATTCTATTATTTTTTTCATATTCTATAAAATTAATAATATAAATCAAATACTACTTACTTTCATTCGTATCTGTTTTAGACTCTTCTAAACCAATAGTTGCATCATTAGTCTCTACAATATGGCCAACCGTATCTGAATATCCTAAATCTTGTAAACTAGGATTATCATCTGACCTCTTAACTATATGAGGAGTAATAATAATAATCATCTCTGTAGTTTGTTCTGATGTCCCATCATAAGAAAATAAATATTTTAATAATGGTATATAACCCAATATTGGAATTCTATTTGTATTATTAGTAACACTTTTACTTATTAATCCACCCAATACTACCTTATCACCATCTTTTGCCCTAACTAATGATGAAAGCTGATTTGATGATAAGTTTGGTGGTTCTGGTAGTGCTGTAGCCTTATTTTCTGTATTTAAATCCTTAGTTTGAGTTATAGAAGGATTAATCTTTAACATAATATACTCACCCTGAACTGAAGGAGTAACATCAAGTAAAACACCTGAAAATACAGACGGGAAACTAGTTGATGTATTCTGAGTAGTTCCACCAGAAGATGAATTCTGGAAAACAGAACTTTGCGCATACCTTAAAATACTACCAACACTAATTAAAGCAGGTTGATTGCTAAGAGTTAAAACTTTTGGATTTGATACAGATCTTACCTTACCATATGCATTCAAAAACTCAACAATCCTAGTCATTTGAACACCAGCTGAAAAGATATTAATTTTAGTACCTCCCCCGCCTATACCAATTTGACTATTATCTTCATTGCCTGAAGCATAAGCAGGAACTAAAAGATTTCCAAAATTCCAAAACTGATTCCAATCTACGCCAACAGTATTTGAGTTAGTATGCGTTACTGTTAGTATATTTACATCAATCATAACTTGATTTTGAATTTGATCTTCTAAATTTTTAATATATTTCCTAACTCTATCTAATTGCTTTACAGTACCTGTTACAGTCACTAGCCCAGCAATTTTATTTACAATAACACTTTGTCCATCACCTATACCATCTTGTGATTGATTTGCATTATTTTGTGCACCACCTTGAGAAGCTTGTTGGGATTGATTATTAGAAAATATTCTTCTTGGTTGATGAGCATCCCCGGGTCTAAAAGCAATTTCAAAAATCTCTTGTTCTAACCTGCCCCAAAAGTCAAATTGATCCATAGAAAGAATCTTTGTTCCAGAAACACTATCTGCATTACCAGTCTGTAAGCCATTTGATGTAAGAGATGAATGAACACTATTTTGAATATCCATAGTTGTGTTAGCAGCAGTTAATCCACCACCTGATGTTCCAGTGCTTCCACCACCTGTAGTAGAAGTATCAGAAGTCATAGAATTCTGTGATAATACTATATCTGTATTACTAGCTCCAACCCTAGAAGTTCCTATATAATTTATTTGGAAAGTCTCAGTAATTAAAAACGATACTTTTAATAAATTGCCATCAAACTCATAATTTAATTCATTTTCAGTTAATATTAAATCAAATATTTTCTCTATAGGAAGCTGTCTTACATTAACTGATGCTATACTTTTTGACAATTTATCTTTAGCTGCTCTATCTTGAACAAGCATACTGTAACCACATTCAGAAGCAAGCTGACTAAGCAAATCACCAACTGCAACACCATCTTGACTAGAGGTAGAAATAGTAAATAATCTATCAGAGCATAAATTATTCGCATATAAAAAGTGCGCACCTAAAAGTAAATTCAAAAACAATAAAGTAAAAATATTTTTTTTCATTCTTGTTACACCTACTATTTTATTTAATTTTAATCTTATTATTATTTGTATATACATAGAGAACTTTTTTCTGAGTTCTAAATTTTAGTTCAACTCTATCTTGTTGTATGTCAGATACAGTCCAACCCTCAACAATATCATCTTTGCCCACCCAAATATTATTTATACTTGCTTTATTTTCAAAAATACCATTTAAAACAAGTACAGCTTGCTCTGTTTTTAGGATATGCTCCAAATCCTCATCTGATTGTGGAAAGACATATATAAATGGATCATCTATTCTTGAATTTTCTTTAATATAATCAATCCTATCAAATGTGATAATTTCATCTTTTAGCTGTTCATCATCGCTCAATACATTATTTTGGATTTTAGAATCTAAAGAAGAAACTTTATTACTAACAATTTCATCATTATTTGATGACTGATTAATATCTATTGTTGCATTATTATCGGCAAATACCATACATGCAATAAACAAAAATAAATTTATAATTCTCATCAAGCTCCCCCTCTAAAATTTCTTATTGCTATACTAAAGTTTAACCTATTATCTTTACTTTCTATTATAACACTATCAATTGATATAAACTTACCATAAGTTTCTAGCCAATCCATATATCGCAATATAGATGAAAATTTACCATGTCCAAAAAGTATAAAAGATGAATATCTCATACCACCCAATGTTTCATTTTCACCACTCATTGCAATATCTGTACCATTAACTATCAATCCCATAGCAGTAGCAGCCTTAGAGGCATCATCAAATGTTAAAAACCAATCCTTGCTATAAACAAAAATTTCCTCTCTTAGTTTATTTAATAAATCTAAATCATTTTTTGCCTGTGATATTTCTTCTTGAGAAGTCCTGATTTTTTGCTCAAGTGCAAGAAAACCACCATTTTCCATATTGTCTATATAATTTTGCTCTTCTAAAACTTTATTATATATTTCATTATATGAATTATTAGAATTTAATTTTGAATTACTACTCAAATCAAATAAAACAAAATAAACAATACCTACCAATGCAAAACCAACTATAACACCAAGAAGCAATCTCTCCGATTGATTCTTACCTGCCAAATACTCATCTAACTTATCTAATTGCTCATAAATTTGTGCTTGAAAATCATTCATCTAACAACCACCCTAACAATAGAATTCAAATAACCTTTTATAGAGCCACCTAATTCCTCATTGCCACTCAAATCAATATTTGCTGAAATGGGATTTACAGATTGAGAAATAGTAGCATTATTATCTTGTTTCTTACTAGAACTTTGATTATTGGTATTAGAAGATTCTTCAGAATCTGAACTTGCACCAGCAAGACTACGATCATCCTCAAATCCTATTTTTACAACTCTATCAGTAATAACCTGCTTATATACACCCTGATCATTCAATGCTTTTATAAAATCAGATATATCTTGCTGTGTTTTTGAGAATAAATTTAATTCAATAACTAAATTTCTATTATCCCCTGATGAATTTGCCGTAGCTTTAATAACTTTTACTTTACTTCCTTGAGCAACTTTCAATATGTCATTTAATATTTTTGATTTTTGAATATATTCGACCTGCCAAGATCTGATTGCTCCCATGTCACCACGTATACCACTAATCTTAACATCAATACTCTCTTTTTCTTGTTTTAATGTTTCAATCTGCCTATTTAATCTCTCCTCATCAGCTCTATATTGTTCTGCCTTAGGAAAAATTTCATTATCATAAGATGATTGCAACATATCACCTCTTATAGAATAAAATCCCATCATACCAAAATTGTAAATAGGATAAATCAATGAAAGCACAAATAAACCAGATGCAATAGCAACAAATTGTGCAGAATCTCTCTGACTAAGCGGCTTTGGTCTTTTAGCGTGTGAAAAATTTGGAATACTGTTATTAACATTGGAAATTAGATAACTAGCATAAGTAAGTGAAATATCTGCAATAGCCAATAAACCTTTATTAACAGGTGTTACTGAAAGTGAATTATATGGTTTTGTTTCAATCAAAAATGTATCTCTAAAAAATGATAAAAATTCTTCATCATATTCTATGCTCATACCATAATATATAGCAGTTGGATCAAGATCTTGGTAAACTCTCTTTACATACATAATGTTTTCTTCGATATCTCTGCTAATTTTATTCAACATAGAATCTATATAAGTTCTATAATCAGCTGCTTCTTGTGATTTACCAGCTATCAAATTCTCAAATTCTACACTATTTAATTCTAAAGACGATTCCTGATTAAATTCAACTCTCAATTTATGTATATTTGAACTTAATATTTTTGTATAAACCAATTCCCCTTTACTATAAAAAGCAAATGTTCCATTGTTATCACCAATAAATATAAAAATATGATTTGAAATGATATCCAGTCTATTATTTTTATATAAGACTAAAGGAAGAAAAGGAACGGAGGTAATAATATCAATAAATTGCGTCTTTTCTCGCAAATCTCCATATGTAGTATCTAAATATTTCTCATCAACCAAATAAACATCATAGCTCCAATTATCAGCATCAAACCCAGAATCCACCTTGCAATAATACATTTCAAAATTTGCATCTGGCGACATATTAAGTTGTTTATATATATTTTCTGATAAAAAAGTATCAACATCTACTTCATCAACAGTTTTAGGAACCTCAATTGTAGTTTTCATTAATGCATCAAATGAAAATGTACTAACAATCCGAGATTTATTAGTTAACTTCTTTAAATAAGGAACAATACCATTACCATTGCTAACATAAGCTAACCTAGTGTTTGAATCGTAATAAATTATATCGTTTAATCTTTTATTACTTTTTTTTATCTTAAGTTTCATATATGCTATCCCTGAAAATAAAAAATTTAATAACTAACCTAATAAAATACCAGGATTTAAATCAACAACTTGCATACAAATTCTTTAAGTATTTTATTAACAAATAATTTATATTGTCAATATATACTACACTATTCATATAGGTCCAAACTATTGATATAAACTTGTGATTGTATCAAAACTAAGGATATAAAACAACATCTATCAACCCAAAAAAGCAATAAATTTTGTTAAATAATCTAATTTAACACATAAAGTATTTATAATATATTAAAATCTAACAATTTTTGCTCCAAAACCTCCACTTTGTGGTGGTGCATCAGTAAAACTTTTAACTTTTTTATGTCCATTTAAAAATTCCTTTACAACTTTTGCTAATATACCACCACCTATACCATGCTTAACAAGCACCTCATCATAGCCTGCTATAAGACATCTAGAGATATAGTCATCCAATATTTCTAACGCCTCATCAACACGCTTTCCATGCAAATCAATAAATGGTAAACAAGAAGCTACATTTGAAACAATACTAATATGTTGTTTTTGCTGTTTATTTGTCTTTGGGATTAATCTTAACATTGATATATGTATCTTCATTTTTCTACCATTATCTAATTCAACTAAAGCAATATTATTATTAATGTTTAATATAATTCCGCTATTATTTCTATTCTGCACCCTATCACCAATTTCAAATTTTATATTTTTGTTTATTTCTGGATTTGGGAGTGCTTTCATAATTTCATTTTGCTTATTTAAAGTCTGTTGCATTGTTTTTGTATTATTTGTTTTTATTGCAGATTTTAATTCCTTAATTAATAAGTAATAAGTTTCATCTAGTTTAATCTTTTTATTGTTTAATTCAATATTTTGTTTAGAAATAAGTTCATCCAATTCATTGCTTTTATTTTCATTTGATTTCAATAATTTATCTAACTCATATTCTTTTTGTTTTAATCTAGATTGCAATAGCGAGGTTTGCTCTATCAACTCATTTAAATTTTCTAAATTATCACCATATAAAGACTTAGCATCATTTACAATATTAATTGGAACTCCATATCTAATAGCACTCTCAAATGCATAAGATTTGCCAATACATCCTTGCAAAAATGCATATGTAGGCATCCTTGAATCTTCATCATACAATGCTGCCATAAGTTCTACATTGGTATTTTTAGCCATCATTGAAGCAAGTTGCTTATGATGAGTAGTAATAACAATCTTAACACCTCTACTACTCAAATAATTTAATATAGAAAAATATAATGCACTAGCTTCATTTGCATCAGTTCCTAACTCTATTTCATCAACACCAAGCAATAAAAAATCCATAGATAAAATATTTTTAAATTCCATCATTCTACCTGCAAATGTTGATATATCATTTTTAGAATTTTGAGGATCATTAATTACTGCATAAATATTTTTAAAACTTGCAATTTGTGATTTTTGTGAATTTATTTTAAATGGAATAAGATATTTGGCAAGCAATGCAGCACTTAATATAGATTTAAGAAGCATCGTTTTTCCACCTGCATTAACACCAGTGATAATCAATATTTGTTTAGTAAAATCAATATTGCTCAATACTGGATTGCTTAAAGCGGGATGTGCAAAATCATATAAAACAATATCACCCTTATTGTTTGGTAATATAAAGTTATAATCAAATGACTTAGCAAAAATTACTCTAGCCTGAATACAATCAAATCTATCAAATTCTCTATTTATATATTTCAAAAATGAATAATGTTTTAAAAAAACCTTAGAAATATCCTTTTCAATTTCATAAATAAAAATTTCGATTTCATTATATAGCTTATCAAGTTTTTCATAAATGCTTTGAAGCATAGATGGGAATACATAAAAATATCCAGCTGCTGAACGCTCTAAAATTCTACCATCTAATTCTTTATTAAATCCTGCCTTAAGCAAAAGACATTCTTTAGAATCTATTAAATGGGTATTCTTATCAATAAAATAAGGATAAAGCTTTTCATTTTGAAAAATTTTATTAATAGATTTTTTTAACTCATTTTTTAATGAAATAATATTGTCATTAATAGAATCCAATTTTGGATAAATTCCATTATTTATACACCCATCATCATTAAAACTCTTTGCAATATCTACAATATCTCTTGGTATATCAATATTTGATAACCAACTTGATATATATTTTGAATTATCAAAATTTATCTTCTTTAGGTAGAGGAAATATTTGATAATTTTAATAAACTCAAATATAGAATCTAATTTCAAAATTCCAAGTTTTTTTATATGAGTTAATTCATTATCTAGATTTAAAATCCGTTTTGGTGGTATAAACTCAATTTTATCAAGTTCATAAATAAATTTCTTTATAATATTTATATCACCATCAATACAAAATGGAGAAATACGTGATAAATAACCACTAAATCTATTAATAAATTCGCCTAAATCAAGCTTATTACATAGTATTTCTATATCTTTTAATAACATTGTCTGATAGAAATAATTTTTCCATGAAATTCTGTATCTTTTTTACCAATAAAACTTAATGTAGGACTTGAAAAATTAAATTTATCATTCTTTACTTCAATATCACCACATTTTAATACTTCACCACGCACAAACATAGCAATCAAATCAACATCTTTTTTATTATTACCATCTTGTATTGCTGTATACACACCTATAATAATGAATAATAAAAAAAATAATATAGATATAATTATTTTTCTTTGCTTTGTTAACCCACCTCTTATAATAAAATAAAATATAACACCAAGTATAAACGCAATTAAAAAATAAATGAATATCCGCATATCTATATGCTTCCTCGAATCTGATATGTAATATCACCTGCACCAAATCCAACAATAAGCCCAGAATCTAAAACATCTAATATCTTATCATCTTTTAATACTTCAATACTTGAACCATTTCTCTTAATTTCATCTGCAAATATAGGATCATATCTACCAAAATAACCATTAAAATCAATTTCAATTGGTTCTTCATAGGCACGCCAAACAGGTAATATAATCAACTTATCTACACCATTAAAACAATCTACAAAACCATTAATATTATGGATAGTTCTAGAATATTTATGTGGTTGCCAAATGGCACTAATGGTGTGAATTTTCTTTAGTTTTGTATATTGTTTTATAGAATCTAGAGTACTCTTTATTTCAGTTGGATGATGTCCATAATCATCTATAATAACACAACCATCATTGCATAAAATATCAAATCTCTTTTTAATGCCTTTATAGTTTTTTAGATTTTCTTGTATCAAATCTATATTTAACTCACCTAATGATGCAAGAATTGCAAGTGAGGCATTTAATGCTGTATGTCTACCAAAACCCCAAACCTCAAAATTGCCAATAAACTTATCATTGTTAAACAGACTAAAAGAAGTATATGGCTCGTTATTCTTTAAAAAAAATCTTAGATTTTTAATATCTCTACTTGGATAAAGTCTAATTGCATTAATTTTTAATGTAGATAAAAATTCATCTTCTGCATTAATAATACGAATCTTTGCCATATTTAAAAAATCAATATAAGCTTTATGAAATCGATTCAAATCATAATCATAGTATTCCATATGTTCTGGTTCTGCATTTGTTACTATAGAGCAATATGGGTTAGAGTTTAAAAAACTACCATCACTTTCATCAGCCTCAAAAACAACACTATGATTTTTTGTAGCACGAACATTTGAATCAAACTCTTTTGATTGTGCCCCAATAATTGCTCCATATTGGTTTAAGATAGCACTTAACATTGCTGTTGTAGAACTTTTTCCATGTGCTCCACACACAGAAAATACACGCTTTTGAGATAATATTATCTTGAGAGCCTCTGCTCTTGATAATACGCTAATACCTTTATTTTTTGCTTCAATCAATTCTTCATTATCCTGCTTAATTATTGCAGAATGAATAACCAGAGATGGATTTGTTATATATTTTTTATTATGAGGGATATTGACTGCAACACCAAGAGATTCTAAATATTTTGTAGAACAACTAGCGGCAACATCAGAACCACTAATTTTAACACCTTGTGCTTGCATGTATCTTGCTAAGCCAGAAATGCCAATACCTCCTATGCCAACAAAGTGTATATATTTTATATCCACTTTTTCAGCCTTTTTAGTACATCTATAATAACATCTTCTTCATACACAAGAGCAAGTCTTACATATCCATTGCCTGCTCCTTCACGACCTAAATATCTCCCTGGAAGAACTAAAATTCCTTCATCTTTATACAATTGCTTAGTAAATTCCAAATCATCTTTAACTTTAAGCCAAACATAAAATGTATATGGACTTACATCAATGCCTAAAATCTCCCTTGCATGTGCCAAATTTTTTGCATACTTTTTCCTAAAAATCTCAGGACTTTCATCATCACCCCAAGCAACTGCTGCAGCTTTCTGCAAAGGAAGAGGAATAGCCATGCCAACATATGTTCTATACAATCTATACTTACGAAGTATTTCTGCATCTCCAGCAATAAAGCCACTTCTAAGCCCAGGCACAGAAGAACGCTTGGAGATAGAATTAACACATACAATATTTTTAAAATCCAAATTTCCAGCACTTATGCAGGCTTCAAGTATAGAGTGAGGCCTAGAATCTTCATAAATTTCACTATAGCATTCATCACTTAGTAAAACAAAATCATATTGCAGAGCTGATTGAGCCCAAAACTCAAGATTATTTCTACTCATAACTTCACCGGTTGGATTATTTGGAGAATTTAGAATAACTAAATCAACTTTTTTTAAATCCTCTTCATCCAAATACGGCTTATAATCATTTGATTTCTCTAAATTCATATAAATAATATTTGCACCACTTGCAATAGCGCTACCCTCATATATTTGATAAAATGGATTTGGAAAAGCCATAGTTTTTGTTGCATTATTTTTTAATGAACTAAATATAAAACAAGGAAAATTAAATAAACATTCTCTTGTGCCAAATGTTGGTATAATCTGTTCTTTTGTAATATCTACAGAAAATCGCCTTTTTATAAATCCAATTTGAGAATCTATAAGATAAGACTCTCCAGTGCTACTTGGATATTTATTTAACAAACTTGCATTATTTATTAATTCATCTTGTATATTTTTTGGTGCATCAAATTGTGGCTCTCCAATTGTTAACTTTATTACATCTTTTTTGGGTCTAATATTTTTTATTAACTCATTTAATTGCTCAAATGGATATGGTGAAAAATCTATCATAATTAAACTCTTTTTGTTCTTTTTCTGCTTCTAGAATTACGCTTCGGCTTTACGACCTCATCTAAACTATCTTGCAATTCTTTTATTTTGCTTTGAGATATTCCATTTAAACTATCACATAAATATGATAAAAGTTTGCAAACAAGCTGAGCATTATCTATTTTTGAACTCAACATAGGATATAAATCAAGAGATTCTGATGATATTTTGTATTCCAATATCTTTGATATAAAATCATCCGTATTGTAATTATTCGGTAACTCAAACAATTCCAAAGATGTATTTATCTGTTCTTTAATCCTCTTTAAATCTCTAAATTCAAGTGGTGTAACAAGTGTTATTGCAACACCCTTTTTACCAGCTCTTCCAGTCCTTCCAATTCTATGAACATAACTCTCTGGATTAAGTGGCATATGATAATTAAAGACATGACTAACATCACTTATATCAAGCCCTCTACTTGCAACATCTGTAGCAACTAATATTTCTACTTTATTTTCTTTAAATGTCTTAATTGCAACTCTTCTTTCTCTTTGCTCCATATCACCATGCAAAGAAACAGCCTTATATCCTTTAGATATAAGAAAATTGGATAATTTATCAGCTTCTTTTTTCATCCTTGTAAAAATAATACTTTTCTGCGGCGTTGTTGCATCTATTAAACGAGTAATAGCACCATCCCTTTCACTCTCATTAATAATATAATATTTTTGATCTATATCTGTATTTGTAATATTAGCAGCTGTTATTTTCACACTTTTTGGGTTGTTAAGAATCTTATTTGCAAGATTCTTAATTGGTGTTGGCATAGTAGCTGAGAACAACAATGTCTGCCTATCACGAGGAATAAATCTAAAAATCTCCTCAATACTATCTAAAAACCCCATATCAAGCATTTCATCACTCTCATCTAAAACAACGATTTTTGGATTAAATTTCTTGATTCTATTGTTCCTTAAATGATCAAGCAATCTTCCTGGTGTTGCAACCATTACCTGTGGCTTTTTTCCAAGCAGTTCAATTTGTCTTTTTATCGATTGACCACCATAAACACATATAGTTTTTGTTCGGATAAATTTACCAAGTTTAAAAATTTCATCACTAATCTGTATAGCAAGCTCCCTTGTTGGCGTAATAATTAGTGCTTCAATTTCACTATTATTTTTTAGCATATTTAAAATAGGGATTGAAAATGCTGCAGTTTTACCTGTACCTGTTTGTGCTTGTGCTATTAAATCATGTCCCTCTAAAATAAGTGGAATAGAATCTCTTTGAATAGGGCTTGGGGTGTTGAAACCTAACTCAACAATACCTTTTAAAACTTTTTCTTTAAGATTAAAGTCTAAAAAGCCATTATTTTTATCTGAATGTTTCATAAAATTTATCAACCTTAATTGTAAATATTTGATAACCAAAATATTAAATATTTGGCAGCAACTATAAACCGCTGATTATAACTAAATGTTGATTTAGTTTAGATATAATTTAACACTTCTTTAGCAAGGATAACAATAAATATGATAATCAAGGAATAAGTTTTATGGAATTAGCACTATTAAGTCTTTTTGAAAAATTACCATATTCTATTTCATTTTTGGCTGGAATCTTAACTTTTTTAAGCCCTTGTGTATTACCCTTGATACCACCATATATGTCATATATCAGCGGGATTTCAATTGAAGAAATGCAAACCAAATCTATGAAAAATAAAATAAATATATTCAATAGAGCGTTGTTATTTGTAGCTGGGTTCTCATTAATCTTCATACTAATTGGTATTTCATTTAATACAATACTTGGAAATATTCTAAGTAATAGCATATTCAATTATATTGCAGGTGGCATTATTATTTTATTTGGAATTCATTTCCTTGGAATTATAAAATTTGGTTTTTTATATAAAACAAAAAGAATAAATACTGCAAAATTAGAAAATAATAAGTTTCTAAAATATATATCACCTTTTATACTTGGTATTGGTTTTGCATTAGGATGGAGTCCTTGTGTGGGACCTATACTAAGTAGTATTATGGTATTAAGTAGCACAGATAAAGCTAGTGGATTAAGTTTTATGATAGTATATGCAACTGGTCTTGCCATTCCATTTTTATTAACTGCACTTGCAATAGAAAAATTCTTTAAAATATTTCACAAAATCAAACAATATGCAAGAGTTATAGAAATCATAAGCGGCATACTCCTTATTGCAATAGGTGCAATAATAGCATTTGGGGGATTAGACAAATTAAATGAATTAATAAGCTAGAAGGTTAGATAAATGATTTTCAAAAATGCAAAACTATGTGATAAAAGTAAATTTATAGAGTGTGATATACAAATAAGAGATAATATCATTGTAAAAATAGATTCTAAAATAGATGATTATGATACAATAATTAATTGTAAAGATAAAATAATAATGCCTAAATTTATTGACTTTAATGTTTATCCAAAAAACAAATCATTATCAAGAAAAAATCTAGAATCTCTAGCCACAAAAGCAAAAAATGGCGGAGTAGGAATGATAACTATAAATAGCAATACAAACCCAAAAATAGATAATGAGATGGTGCTAGAATTTATAAAAAGTATAAATAAAGAACTACAAATCACTATTCATCCACTAATATCATCTATTAGCAATAATAAATTAAATGATATATCTATACTTCATTCATTAGGTGGCATTGGTATCAATTTAGATAGTAATTCATCAGCAAACACAATAGATAAAATTGCAAAATATGCAAAGATGTTGGATATACCGATATTTATTAATGCTAATGATGATTTAGGTGGTGTTATTAATTATGGAGAAATGAGTGCAAAGCTTGGATTACAAGCTAGAAATCCACTAAGTGAAATAAAAGAAGTAGCAAAAATACTAGAAGTAGCTATATTTTACAATATCAAAGTAATATTTCAGGCAATCACAGAAATAAGAAGCATACATCTAATCAATGAAGCAAAAAAAATAAATCCAAAAATATATTGTGAAGTTTCAATACATCATCTACTTTTAAATGATATGGCATGCGATAATTACAACACATTAGCAAAAATTAACCCTCCACTAAAAGACAAAAAAACACAAGAAACACTTATAGAAATGGTGCAAGATAATAAGATAGATTTATTAACATCACTACAATGCGCATGTTATAAATCATTAAAAGAACAGGTGTTTAATGAAGCAGAATTTGGAATTGATGCAATTGAAAACTACTTTTCACTAATATATTCATATTTGGTAAAAACAAATATTTTAGACATTAAAACAATATCTAGAATCTGTTCTAGCAATCCATCTAAAATATTAAATCTAAATTATGGTGAAATAGAAATTGGGAAAGAGGCTTACTTGATGATTGTTGATATAAATAAAGATAGTGTAATAGAAGATACTCCATACAACCACAATTTAAGTGGTAGAGTTGAACAATTTATATAATGGAATTAAAACTATGAAAGAAAAAATATTAGAGATTCTAGGATTATTAGCAGATGAATTAATTAAGGGTATAGTAGTTGGTTCAAAGGCAGTTTTTATACTATTTTTTGGAATATGGTTTGCCTATTTCATAAGCGGTAAACTAAAGGTAGTGCTTTTAAAAGCATTAAAAGATGAGGTGTTATCTAGTTTTCTATCAAAAGTAGCATTTGTAGGAATGATTGTAATTGTTATTGTTGCAACACTTGGAACAATAGGGGTGCAAACAACATCAATAATTACTGCACTTGGTGCAGCTGGTCTTGCAATAGCTCTTGCTTTAAAAGATTCTTTATCAAACTTAGCAAGTGGCATTATGTTAATTGTTTTTAGACCATTTACAAAAAGTGATACTGTAGAAATAGGAGGTAGTGTTGGCATTATAGAGGATATTTCATTATTTCATACATACATGAAGACACCAGATGGAAAACTTGTAGTAATACCAAACACAAATGTTGCAAATAGCCAAATCACAAACTACACAGCAAGAAGTGCTGGATCTAAAAAAATGCAAGATATATTAGATTCAAAGGAAGTTGTAAGAAGAATAGATTGGTTAGTTGGTGTTAGTTACGATAGTGATATTGACCAAGCAAAAGAAATCATTAGAAATGCAGTAAAATCAACAAACAATATAGATAAAGGAGATGAAGACCCACTTAAAGCTGTTTTTGTTGGAGTAAATGAATTGCAATCAAGTGCTGTAGAATTTTCTGTTAGAGCATGGGTTATAAATAATGATACATTTTTTAAAACTAAATGTGATATGATAGAGAATGTAAAAAAAGCTTTGGATAACGCAAAAATTGAAATTCCTTATAATAAATTAGATGTAAAGATAATGAAATGAAATTAATTGGTGCTAGCATTATAATTACCTGTGATAATAACTTTACTATTATCAAAAATGGTGGTATTTTATTTGACAACAAAAAGATTATCAAAGTTGGCAAATTTGACGACCTTAAAAAAGACAAATTAGAAGAAGTGCAATTTTATAATTCTTGTGTTATTACACCTGCATTAATAAATTCTCATATCCATTTTGAATTTAGTAAAAATAAGTCAACACTAAAATATGGAAGTTTTGGTGAGTGGCTAAATTCTATTATGGATAATAGAGATAATCTTATGGAAGATTCTCAAACATACATAAAAGAAGCAATAAAAGAAAGTATGCGATCTGGTGTGTCTTGTGTCGGTGCAATAAGTAGTAGAGCAATCGATTTAGACCTATTAAGTCATTCGGAACTTAAAGTAATGTTTTTTAATGAAATTATGGGAACTAATAAGGATTATTTTGATTCAATTAAAGATGATTTTAACGAAAGGGTAAAAAAATCTAAGCTTTTAGAAGATATTAATTTTAAAACAGCAATCGCACTTCATTCTCCATATTCACTTGATATAGAGCTTGCACATTATGCTATAAAAAAAGCCATAGACAATAAAATGCTTGTATCAACTCATTTTTTAGAATCTAAAGAAGAACTAACTTGGCTAGAATCAAGTAGTGGATATTTTAAAACATTTTTTAAACATTTTTTTAATAAAGATAATGCAAAAGCTAATTACTCTAAAGAAAGTTTTTTAGAGTTATTTAAAAAATGTGAAACACTATTTGTGCACTGTCTATACCTAAATAACGATGATTGGGATAAAATCTCAAAATTAAAAGCTGATATTGTAAGCTGTCCAAGATCAAATAGGCTATTAAATAATAGATATTTTAACTTCTTAAAAGCAAAAGATCATAAATTTCCATTTATTATTGCAACAGATGGTAAAAGTTCTAACAATTCATTAAATATGCTAGATGAAGCAAGATGTGCTTTATTTGCATACGAAAAATATAATATAAATAATTTAGCAAAAGAAATATTATTAGCAATGACAAAAAATCCTGCAAAACGATTGAAATTTAATAATGGAATTATAGAAAGAGGCAAAGCTAGTGATTTTGCTATATTTCATATAGAAAATGTAGATTCTACAGAACAAATTGTATTAAATTTTATTCTCCAAGCAAGAGAAGTAAAAGATTTATATATCAATGGAAAAAGGATAGATATTGAAAACTATTAAAAAATTGTTTACTATTTTTATAATAAAGCCATTTGATTTTATACAAAGATATTTTAAGGCATTTATATTTTTACTAATAATAATACTTTTATTTAGCTCTACATCACAACACAAAGATGTCAACTCAAACCTCGCAAAAATATATCTAAAAGGTCCAATATTTGAGAGTGAAACTTTTATGTCACAAATTGAAAATCTAAAGAATTATAAAAATATAAAAGGTGTATTGCTTATTATAGATTCCCCTGGTGGAACACTTGGAGCTTCTATTGAAATTGCAGATATTATAAAAGAACTAAATCAAAGCATCCCAGTAGTAGCATATGTGCAAGGCACAATGGCAAGTGGAAGCTATTATGCTGGTATGTATGCAAATACAATAGTTGCAAATCGTGGTTCTATGATTGGATCAATTGGTGTTATCTTCAATGGATATAACATAAAAGACTTAATGGATAAAATTGGAATAAAATCACAAAGTCTAGCAGCTGGAGAATTTAAAGAAGCAGGGACGTTTACAAGAGAATGGAGTGATAAAGAAAAGGAATATCTAAATAAACTACTAAATGAACAATACAAAATGTTTATACATGATGTAGCAAGTGTAAGAAACTTAGATTCTAATGATTACAAAAAATTCGCTGAAGGGAAAATATTTAGTGCATATGAAGCATTAAATCTTGGGCTTATTGATATGGTTGGAACACAAGTAAATGCAATTAATATTTTAAAAGAATTAAGCGGGGTAAATGAAGTGATATGGGTGAAAAATGGCATCTTAGAAACTTATCTAGAAAAAATAACTTCAAAAGCAATAAGTCAAGTATTTTTCAATTTAACAAAAATTCAATGATAATATTAATTGACACACAAGATAAAGAGGGCTTGATACATAAAGTTTCATCTGTATTATTGGATATGAATTGCAATATTCAAAAAAATGATGAATTTGTAGATAAAGAAAGTAATCACTTTTTTATGAGAACAGAAATAACAAATGTATATCAAATATCAAAGGATAAAATATATAAAAGTCTAAAACAAATATTGCCAAATGAAAGTAATATAAAAATATATGAGAATAACAAAAAATCAATAGTTATTTTATGTAGCAAGGAAGCACATTGCCTTGGAGATATATTAATAAAATATGACACAAAAGAGATAGATGTAGAAATAAAAGGGATTATTTCCAATCATAGAAATTTAGAATATCTTGCAGAAAAATTTAACATACCATATTTTTATATTCCACATACAGAGCAAAATTGGGCAGAAAAAACATTGCAAAAATGCAAGTTATTAAATCCATCATTTATTATTCTTGCAAAATATATGCAAATATTGCCACCAAAGTTTGTAAAAGAATTTGACAACCAGATAATAAATATACATCACTCATTTTTACCTGCTTTTATTGGTGCAAATCCATACAAACAGGCATATGATAGGGGTGTAAAAATTATTGGTGCAACTGCACATTTTATAAATGATGAACTTGATTGCGGACCAATTATATGCCAAGATATAATGCAAGTAAATCATACATACACCTGGAAAGATATGCAAAAAGCTGGAAAGAATATAGAGAGAATTGTGCTTGTAAAAGCTATAGAGCTTGCAATAGAAAATAAAATATTTATACATAGAAATAAAACAATTATTTTTTAAAAACTTAAAATAAAATTTAAAAATACTTAAAGTAATATAAAATTATGTTATAATCAAAAAGTTTATTTAAGGTTTAAGCCTCTTTACAAAGGATGTAAAATGCGAGTTTTAATTATTGAAAATGATGAAAGTTTAAATAAAAAATTGAGCGATGCATTAAATGCAAAAAAATACCAAACTGATATAGCAGAGAATCTTAAAGATGGAAAGTATTATGTTAGCATTAGAAATTATGACCTAGTAGTTGCAAATTGGGAACTTAGTGATACAATAGGAGCTGATATAATAAATGTAATAAAAGAAAAATCTCCAAAAGTTCCAATTATCATTATTTCAACTAAAGATTCTATTGATATTGAGATCAAGGCACTAAACAGCGGTGCAGATGACTACATAAAACAGCCGTGTTCAAATGAAGTATTTATTGCTAGAGTTGAAGCAAGATTAAGATCTTGGGGTTCCAATCTTATAGAAATAGGTGACTTGGCAATCAATCCTGATGAAGAAAAAATTATATATAAAGGGCAAGAAATTGAGGTTAAAGGTAAACCTTTTGAAGTATTAACCCACTTAGCAAAGCATAGGGATCAAATAGTATCAAAAGAACAACTATTAGATGCTATATGGGAAGAACCCGAATTGGTTACACCAAATGTAATAGAGGTTGCAATCAATCAAATTAGACAAAAAATGGACAAGCCTCTTGGCATATCAACGATTGAAACAGTAAGAAGAAGAGGGTATAGATTTTGTTATCCAAAAGAAAGTAATCAATAAATCTTATTGTGTGACATACTAAAATATAGTATTTATGGTTAAAAACTATTTGAAACATGTAGTATTAAAAAACTAAACAGATTTATACTCTGAAATAAATGAATTTAAACACCCTATTATCTCATTTGATAAAATAGAGAATAAAGAAGTTATGTTATTTGTCTTAGCATACAATAAGCAAAAGAGCAGGTTTTGCAACAAATGTAGTATACTGCCTTCAAGCAAGATTCCATACTCTGGATTACTAGCACTATTTTTAGAAAGTAACTGGCAAATATCATCAATGAAACAAAATAATTCTTGTTTTGTGGATACATTAGAATTAAGTATCCTATGCTTTAATACATCTATATAATTCTCTAATTTCACACTTAAATCTTCTTTTAATCTAACATTGTAAGAAAAACATTGTTTTATTTGCTGACTTATCATATCTTTATTGATATCTTTTTTTAAATCTATATTTTTTATTGGTAATGCCCCTTTAATATAGGCACCATTGCTTATATTATATACTGCATGTGGCTTATATTTAATAATAGCAAGTTCAAAACTCTCCTTACTTAGAGAAAAAATAGAATCACTATAAACATCATTATCAAAATTACCTCTCACTTTAAAAACATCATGTGGCAATTCAACACTCTCTTCCCCATAAAAAGAATCACTAGAATGCTTACTTTTTCCTTTTATGAAGCCACAATCAATTCCACAAAGAATAATTTGATCACTAAATTGACAAGCTAAACTAAAACCTGCATTACCAACAAATGGAGCACAAAACTCAATAATACTAGCATCTAAAGTCATATAAGAGCTTGCGCTACCGCCACGATTAAAAATATAACCTTCATTAGCAATATTTAATACTTCATTATTAACAACACTAGCACATATAATAGGAGTATCTTGCAATTTAGCATCACATAAAACATCTGCCAAATAATCTATGCGCTCTATTTCTATTTGAAAATCAACTTTTATTTTATGTTTCCTTAAAATCTTCAATGCAGTGCCACAACTAAAGATTATCATCTTATCTTGATTTTTAGATAAAAATGAAATATTTTCATCTAAACTTGGACCACTTCCAACAACACAGATAGTAGCATCAATTTTTTTTGGAGATTTAAGGATTTTACTTGATTTAATATTTTTAAACATATTTCTTACACCAATTATCTCATCCTCAAAACTACCCCAACCTCTTGCGTTTGATTTATAAGATTCAAATACCATATTTCTTATTTTTGATATTTTTGGTGATATAAATGCACTTAATTCAAGTCTCAATAGATTATTTGTTACTCTTTTGCTATAGAAATAATGACTAAGGAAAGATCGCATTTTTATATCTTCAATAAAAATATAACAAGATCTATCGCTAACACACTCAAAAAGGGCTTTAAAATCTATAAAATAACACGCTATACTAAATAATTCTACATCCTCTTCAAAAATTAACAATGAATGAAATTTATATCCATTATCTATAAGAATTTGTAAAAATATACCTCCACAAAGTCCAAAAATATTACTTTGCGGCAAGAAAAATTGTGGCAGATGTAGCATAGGATTAGAATCTAAAATATTAGAATATGCATAATCAACCATTCTATTGATATATTTTGCAGTAATTGTTAAATTTTTAACATCAACTTTTACAAGCTTAGCATTATTTAAATACACTTTCCAAGAAGGATTATTTAGTGGGTTTGAAGCAATATTTTGAGCAATATCTAAGATAGAATTTTTTGGATAAAGAAATACATTGTTTCTTAGATCAATAATATTAATATCACTACTATCAAAAAATAATTGATATTTTTTATTTTTACCTTGTATTGTATCATTGATAGCATTAGCTATTTTTTTATTATATACTCTAAAGAATTCTAGATTATCTAGCATCCTTTTGAATATAAATTTTTCATCTCTATTTTTTAGAGATACTAAAATATCTTGCAAAATTACTGCTTTAATCCAAGAAGTGTATTTAAAATTTGATCAGATGTTGTCACAGCCTTTGAGTTAGCTTGAAATCCTCTTTGAACGACTATTAATTGAGTTAGTGCTCTACTTAAATCAACATTACTCATCTCTAACTTTGAACCACTTATCCCACCTCTTCTACCTGTATTTGGAGCACCAATTACTGGATTTCCAGAATTCCCAGACTGACTATAAATATTCCCACCTTCAGCTTGCAAACCCGCATTGTTAGAAAAACTAGCTAATGCAACTTGAGCAAGAGCTAATGCTTTACCGTTACTAAATGCACCAAGAAGAGTTCCATTTGAATCAAATCTAATATCCTCCAAATCACCTGCTTGATAGCCATTGCTAGTAATATTATAAGTTTCAGATATTCTATCAACACTGGTTAAACCACCAAAAGTTCCATTATCTCCAAATGCCAATTCTAATCTCTGTGGAGCTGTAGATCCATTCTTAGGATCAAATTGTAAAACTGGTGGATTCATACCTGCTAGACTACCATCAGAATTAAATGAAGCTCTACCACCTTCAAAAATATTTGGTCTAATAGGAGAGCCACCTAAAAATTGTGCTGGTTCTGGTAATATAGCCCTAAAACTCCATTCACTATCACCAATTTTAAAAAACTCAAATCTAATTGTATGCTTAGTTCCAAGACTATCTACTATATCTGTACTTGTTGCATGAGTTGCCACGCCAAAAACACCAGTACTTGTTGCATTGCCACCTTCAACTAAAGAAGTAGTAGATAATCCAGACATAGCTTCTGTAAACAATATATTATCAGTGATATTATCTGAATAAAAACTGCTAATATTTACATGGAGATTATTTTGCAAATCATCTCCATCATCTAAATTTTGCATTTCAAACATACCATATTTATTTACACTAACTTTAATACTTGCTGTGCTATCTGCATACTGAACTTGAGGATTCTTTATCATATTTGCATCCTGCTGCATTAAAGCTCTTAAATCTTCAGTAGTCCTAAACTGACCTGTAGTAGAATCTGCATCTGCTGTTTTTGTATAACGATAAGCAAATGCTGTAATAACACTATCACCTTCCTTAAAATTTGATAAAACACCAGTTCCACCTTCTGTGATAACTATATTCTTATTACTATCATCCCCATTTTTATCATTTTGATTCTCTAATCTAAGCATACCATTATCAACATAAGCACTAACACCTGTTTTATCACTTACTGCATTTATAGCATTTTGTGCAGCAACAAGAGAATTAATACCTGTGATAGCAGAATCATTTGTAAATGAAATACTCTCACCATTAATGCCAATTGTACTATTTTGTGCAGTTGGATTAACAGTTTGCCTCATTTGAGCCACTTGATAACTAACCCAAATACCTTGATTTTCTTTTAATGCAAGAGCATCTCCATCAGCGTTAAATAAAACACCAAAATCATAAGCTTCTTGCTGAACTTTATTTGCAGAATCATACAATCTAACCTGTGGATTGACTTCTGTTTTTACACTAGAATCTAAAGATGAAAGAGCTATCATTTGGTCTGCTTTTTTTCCTGCATTCAAATTGGCTCTCACTGTGATAGAACTTGTAGCTTTAGCAGGCATAACCATAGCTGGATCTATTCTTATATTTTGTATAGGACCAGTGCTATCTACTTTAAAAAAATCATCTTCTGACATATATTCAACATTTTTCAGCTCTCCCCTAGCCCAACCTTGAACAATATAGCCACCAGCATTTACTAAATTTCCATTAGCATCAAATAAAAATTCTCCATTTCTAGTGTAATTTCTAGTAATTCCACGATCTGGACTAACTATAAAAAAACCATCACCTTCAATTGCCAAATCTGTTTTGATATCTGTATTTTGGGTGTTACCTTGAGAAAAAACTTTAGTAGTTGATTCTACACCAACACCAAGCCCTATTGAATAGTCATTTTGACCACCAAGTCCATTTTTATATGGTGAGGTTGCTATATGTTTTATTTGAGATAACATATCAACAAAAGACGCTCTTGAATATTTGAAACCAATAGTATTTACATTTGAAATATTATTACTTTCAACATCTAAAGCAATTTGATGCGCTTGCATTCCACTTACACCTGACCATAAAGACTTTAACATATATTATCCTTGTATAAAAATTTATCACAAGGTGTAAAGCAAAAAATATTCCAAAAACAGAATCAATATGGATGAGTAAAAATACTTTAAAGGTTTGCTATATATCTATCTATTCTTTTTATTCCATCTTTAATTTGTTCTTCAGAGCATGCAAATGATAATCTAACATACCCATCCATACCAAATGCAACACCTGGAACTAATGCAACACCTTCTTTTTCAAGCAAATCTTTACAAAAAGCCATAGAATCTAAATTAACTTTTTTAATATTTATAAATAAATAAAACGCACCTTGAGGAAGTTTAACATTTAATAATTTTATATCATTGATAAGCTTGCAAGCTAGATTCCGTCTTGCGCTAAAAGCTGATACAAAATTGTCAATATCCATATTAGCTTCTCCATTTAGTGCAAAAATAGAGGCTCTTTGAGTAATTGAATTGATGTTTGATGTACTTTGACTTTGTAGGTTATTTAACATCTTAATTAACAATTTATCCTTTGATGCAGCATAACCCATTCGCCACCCTGTCATGGCAACAGATTTACTTAATCCATTTATAGTAATTGTCCTATTTAACATATCATCATTAATGCTGCCAATAGATGTAAATTTTTCATTATCATATACTAATCGTTCATAAATTTCATCACTAATAACAATAATATCTGTATCTTTAATCACTTCATACAATGCAAGTAATTCATCTCTTGAATATACCATTCCCGTTGGGTTTGAAGGTGATGTTAGAATTAATATCTTTGTTTTGTCTGTAATAGCAGATTTTAATTGATGTGGATTTATTTTAAAATCACTATCTTCATCAGTTTGAATAAAAACACTCTTTCCACCAAAGTATTTAACAAGCTCTGGATAAGTAACCCAATATGGAGATGGAATGATAACTTCATCATCACAATCAATAAGTGCTGAAAAAACATTAAATAATGAATGTTTAGCACCATTGCTCACAATTATTTCATTTGGTTCATAATTTAAATTATTTTGTATTTTTAATTTTTCACTAATAGCAACTAATAATTCATTAATACCACCAACTTGAGTATATTTTGTAAAACCACTATTGATCGCTCTTATAGCTTCATCTTTAATAATTTTTGGTGTATCAAAATCAGGTTCTCCTGCAGAAAATGACAATATATCTTTACCTTGAGATTTTAAATCTCTAGCAAGTGAGCTAATAGCTATTGTTACAGATTCTCCTAAAGTTGAAATTCTTTGTGAATATTTCATTGCTTTTCCTTGTTGTTAAATTAAATTTGCAACTTCTTTTGAATGATAGCTAATAATAATATTTGCTCCCGCTCTCTTAAAAGATATCATTATTTCAAGCAACATTCTCTCATAGTCAATCAACTCTGCATTTTTAGCAGCTCTAAGCATTGCATATTCACCACTTACATTATATACAGCAAGTGGAAGCAAAGAAGTCTCTCTAATATCACGCACAATATCAAGATAATTAAGAGCAGGTTTTACCATTAATATATCAGCACCCTCAGATTCATCTATCAAAGATTCTCTTATTGCTTCATTTCTATTTGATGGATTCTGTTGATATGTTTTTCTATCACCAAAACTAGGAGCAGAATTTGCCACATCCCTAAATGGACCATAAAATGCACTTGCAAATTTTGTTGAATAGCTCATAATAAGGGTATTTATAAAATTACTAGAATCAAGAGAATCTCTTATAGCTTTTACTTGACCATCCATCATAGCACTTGGTGCAATAATATCTGCTCCACTATCTGCTAGAATTACTGCTTGTCTTGCTAATATTTCTAAAGTCTTATCATTATCTACATTACCATTAGAATCTAAAATACCACAATGCCCATGATCTGTATATTCACAAAAACACAAATCTACGCTAATTATCATATCATCAAATCTCTCTTTAATGGCACGAACTGCTGTTGCTATAATTGAGTTACTTGATAATGCACTAGATCCTATGCTATCTTTTATTGATGGGATACCAAATAAAATAATGTGAGATATGCCAAGTTTTTTTAGCACTTCACATTCTCTTAAAACATTATCTATGCTCATTTGATATACATCTGGCATTGATTTAATTTCATTTTTTATATTATTCCCTTCAATTACAAACAATGGATAAACAAAATCACTAATTTGGATTCTGCTTTCTTGTAACATATTTCTTATACTGTCATTTTTTCTTAATCTTCTAAGTCTAGTCACATTTATTCCTTAACTTGTCATTTGCAACATTGCTAATCACACAATCTTTAATATAAAAATAATGATTGCCATCAATATATTTATGATCAAGTATAAAACCTTGCGCATCTATAGTATTTTTTATGATATACATTCCAAGTCCAAGACCTTTTTGCTTATTATCGCTGCCATCACTATAAAATGGAGAAAAATATTTATTTATATCATCTTTAAATGGAAGTCCTTTATTTTGGACTACCAAATCATTGCCATCTACAAATATTACAACACGCTGATCTTCTGAATACTTAATTGCATTATCAAGTAAATTTTTTACACTAAGACTCATAACTTCAAAATCTGCAAGAATCTCTGCCTCCCTATCAATAAGAACAACATTCCTTGGCCTTTCTTCTTCAATAAGCAGCATTTTATTTATATTATGTATTAAATCTATTAACTTAAATCTTGTTTTTGAAATTTTATAATTATGTGTATTCATTTCTTCGATTTTTGCAAAATCATCAATTATTGCATTCAATCTAGTAAATACAGAAGTTAGTCTATCTTTTGCCTTTATATCAGTTAGCATTTCTGTTACAATCCTACCTTTTGTGATAGGGGTTTTTAATTCATGCATAATAGATCTCAAAAATAAAATTCTGGCTTTATTCATTTCATTAATTGTATTTACAGCCTTTGCAAATTCTCTGCTTAAATCTCCTATCTCATCTGTATTATTTGAAATCACTTTAATATCTGTATTACCATTAGCAAACTTACATACTTCACGCCTTAACAAACTAAGTGGCAGCAAAGACTTTAATACTAAAATATAAAAGAAAATGAGAGTGATAAAAGCTAAAAAGGCTATCAAATAATAAGTTGTATAATCTTCACTATATTTATAATCTGTATAAACATAATAGTCTTTATTGTTAGAGTCATCAATTATAATATAGTAATGATTATTAATTTTTTCTGCGCTCACTACAATATTGTCATTAGTATCATTTTGTAAATAATTTAATAAATACTTCTTGGAAGCATACTCTGTGATATCATTATCCACCTGATAATAACCAATATCAAACAAATAAATTTGAAGTGCTTCAAGGTTATAACCAAATTTGATTAAATCATTTAGATTGTCTACTACACTATAATATCGTTGTTCAATTACAAAATTATTCTTATTAACTTCTGAGCTTATAAAATACAATACAAATAGAATAAAGCTAATGGAACTAAAAATAAAGAGCAAAGTTATTTTAACAATTAAAGAATCTGTCTTAAACATTAAAAATTCTTACATATTCAATCTATAACCAAGTCCTCTTACAGAGAGGATATATTTTGGATGTTTTGAATCTTCACAAATCTTATTTCTAAGTCTACCAATAATAACATCTACACTTTTAAAATCCCCTTGTGATTTTATAGAATCACATTTTTCTGCAATAATTGACCTTGAAAAAATATGACCTGGTTGAGACATTAATAAAGTCAAAATCTCATATTCCGCCCTTGTTAAATCCAACTTATTACCCTTAAAGAATACACTCATACTATCTTTATCTACCGTAAAATCAGAATTATACTGATTTCCCAAAATTGACTGCGTTGGTACTATACTATACCTCCTAAGGACGCTATTTATTCTTGCTAATAATTCCTTAGGATCATATGGTTTTGGAAGATAATCATCCGCACCATATTCTAATGCATCTATTTTATCTTGGGTATCACTTCTTGCAGAAGATATAATAATTGGTATATTTTTATATTTTGTAATCTTTTTGCATACCTCTATGCCATCCATGTTTGGAAGGGTTAAATCAAGAAGAAGTAAATCATACTTATATTTTTCAATTGCCCTCATTCCAACTATTGGATCTGAATAATTTGTCAAATTTACATTATTTGCTTTTAAGAATTCGGATAAAATCTCTGCTAATTCTATATCATCTTCTATCATTATTACTTCTATCATTATCACCACCTACCATTGTTTCTAATGTTATTAACCTATCCTCTATTACATAGAGTTGATACTCAAGGTAACTTATCACCATATGTAATTTTGTCTCCAAGTTAGAATCTCCTATATTCTTTAACCCTTCAAACAGCACCAAAGATTTTTCTTTTAAGCGAAGCAAAGTTACAAGTTCATCATCAATAATTTTATTATCAACTTCGCTACTACTCTCTTCTTTTATATCTATAGAAATACCATTACCTGCCTCATCTTTGGAATTAATACCAATGTTGCTTAATTCAGAAATGGTAGATAATATAGCTTCTTTAGTCTCCAATAAGCCACCTTTCAATGTTATTTAAGTCATCTGTAGAATTTGCCTTCACAAAACAATCATACATATATTGGTTTAATCCAACAATATTTAGATTTTTTGTAGCAAGTCTTCTAAGAGATTCTTCTGCTTCAATGTCATTTGGGTAATCAACAAGTATTTTTCTATAAATCTTTACAACATTATCCTTCATTCCCTTAATATCATATATACTTGCTAAAATATGCATATCCATTTAGTAAAATCCAAATTTACAAATTATTAAAGTGCTATAATGATGTAAATAAATTAATACATTTTAAAGCTCTATTTTTAGGTTATAATTTTAACAAAAATGATATAAATTATAACATTTAAATCTAATAAATTATTTTACATTTTAGTGTTTATGTAACCAATAACAAATCACAAGGCAAAATAAAATGGATAATGCAAACACAAAAGAAGAACTAGCAGAAATGTTATTTAAACTAATAGAAGATATTGGGCATACAGAAAATTTAATAGAAGAAATTAAGCAAGAGATGCAACTAATAAAAGAAACTTTTCAAAATAGCATGCCTCATGCAGAAATACTATCATCAATAAGAGAAGAATTAGATAGACAATCAAAAATAATCGATGAGTTTAATAGCAATATTAATATTAATAATATAACAACATTAGATGAAAACATAAAAGAAAAAATAATATCTTTGGAAAATGATATAAACAATATAAAGAATAAGAATAATAGCATCTTAGATTCTATTAATATTAATGAATTATCAAATATTAGTGATACAATGGCACAAAAGTTAATACTAAAAAAGGAAATTAAAACATGGCAAATCATGATTATTGGGATACTTACCACATTTTCCATTTTTAGTATTGGATTTTTTATCTTTATTAGCAAAATATCAATTGGCACAATATTAGCATATATTGCATTTTGCATCCCATTTTGTATTGCTATGTATTTTATTAACAATAATTTACACAATCTTATCTCAAATAAAAAAGCATCACAAATAAAAAAGAATTAGATTATGAAACATATATCAATTCTAGTATTATTATTGAATTTAATTTATGCAAATAAATTAATACCTCCTACTTACAATAATATAAATATAAATAATGATGCCGCATATTATAGAAATGAAGCTTTTAGAGCTGCTGGTTTTGGTTCAAAAATTATTGCTAGAGATTTATTTTATAAATCCTGTGTATTAGGTGACCAACTTGGTTGTATAGCACTTAGCGAAATCAATGTAAAATTCAATATAGATTCTATAATTACAAATAAAGATAAATGCAATATTGGAGACAAAGATGCCTGCTTTGAATTATATAAATATTACCTAAATGAAGGGATTTTAGATCATTTTAAAATATCATGGTATTTATCAAAAGCATGTAGACTAGGTCATAAAGAGGCATGCATAATCAGTAGTAAAAAATAAATATAAAAATACTTACAAAAAATGTTTAAAATATAATGGCAGAAAGGAAGGGATTCGAACCCTCGAAGGCTATTAACCTTACACGCGTTCCAGGCGTGCTCCTTCAACCACTCGGACACCTTTCTATAAGCATGTATCATCCAAGCTGGTATTCTGCCTAAGTTTAATTTAATATATGATTAAAAATAACCCCATCAATACCTAACATAGCTAAATTTTCTATGCTACTTTCATCATTTATAATATATAGAATTTTACTATCAAAAAAATATTCATTTGCAACTTTTTGCGCATTTTCGACTAGATTTTTTTCTCTTATCATAATAAAGCTTGCTTTTAAATTTGCAAAGATAATTACATCATTTAAAGAATGGGCTAAAACCGCATAGGATATATCATTTTCAATGCAATGCTTTGCAACATCATAAACATTATCAATATTTGACTGAAACCATACAACCTCACTTGCCTTTGTATGTTTTATATCATCTATATCTTTTATTTTTACAAAATTATTATAACTAATAGCTATATGCCCTATTATAATCATACTTCAACCTTTGTTAATTAAACATTCTTTAGAGCAATACCATCTACCATTTGAAAATATTGCCTCATCTTGTGATACAAAATTTTTACAAATTTGACACTCAATCATATCAAAAGATTCTATATTCTTATTAATATTATTCTTTACTTTTTTCTTCCTAAAAAACAAAAACCAAATCAATACAACAACTAATAAGACAATTAATAACCTACCCATTTATTTCACCTTTTGATTTATAAATATAGCTTCGATTGCCAATCTTTATATAAGCATCACTTTCATTACTTCCTTTATAAAATAGAAAATATCCATCATCACTTAAAAAATCCTTACTCATTTCTATTAATTTATCGCTTGAGAAAAGAGCTCTTGAAGTTATTAGATCTACTTTAAAATTAGATAAATCTTCAAATCTGTATTTTAAAATTTTCACATTTGTCAAATCTAACAATATTGTCACATGATTTAAAAATGACGCTTTTTTATTATTTGGTTCTACTAAATAAAACTTAGATTCTATATTTTCTATAGCAAGCAAAATAGCAGGAAATCCATTTCCACTACCAATATCAATTGCACTTTTAAATTTCTTTATAAATTTAAGTGGATATATAGAATCCTCTATATTTTTATATATTAGATCTTTTGTTTTATATCCTGTTAGATTATGTATTTTATTCCATCTTAGCAATTCATCACAAAAAAGATCAAATTTTTTATTCATAATATTAACATTCCATCACCATAAGAATAAAATCTATAATTATTGTTTATTGCATTTTGATAAATTTCTAGTGTTTTTTGTGTCCCTATAAATGCAGATACAAGCATAATAAGAGATGATTTTGGTAAATGAAAATTTGTAAGCAAATATTTTGTTTTTATTGGTTTATTAAATGGATTGATAAATATATCACAATTGCCATTTGTTTGCTTATATCTAGCATAATACTCTATACATCTACATGCTGTAGTGCCAATACATAATATATCATCACTATTATCTATCTTATGTCTAGAATCTTCATTTATAAAAAATATTTCTGAATGCATTTTGTGATCTTTAATGTTATCTGTTTGGATATTAAAGAAAGTTCCAGCACCAACATGCAATGTTACAAAACAATGATTTAGAGATTTGATTTTTTTTAAATCTTCATTATCAAAATGAAGAGAAGCAGTAGGAGCTGCAATTGCTCCTATATTTTTTGAAAATACACTTTGATACATTTCATCATCATATACACTACTATCTCTTTTTATATAAGGTGGCAATGGCATACATCCAAACTTAGACAATATTTGCAATACTGAATTTTTATCTAAAATTCTATTACCTTGATAAAATTTAACAATCCTAATGCCATTTTCTAAACATTCTTGAACTATCGCCTTTATATTATTTGAAAATAAAATTTCATCACCAACTCTTACTTTTCCTTTGATTTGAACTTTAAAAACATTATCACTTAATTCACTATGATATAACAACTCAATTCTGCCACCACTTATCTTTGTCCCAAAGATTCTAGCTTTTATAACTCTTGTATCATTTAATACAATTAAGCAATTTTGTGGAATAAGATTAAAAAATTCACCAAAATTACTATGTATAATCGTATCAGTATGTCTATTATAAACAAGCAATTTAGCACTACTTCTTGGCATAATAGGATTAATTGCTATGAGTTTTTCAGGAAGATAATAATTGTATGTTTCTAATAATTCATCATTCATTATTATCTAAATCACTATTCAAAGTATCTTTTTCTGGATTTACAAACTTTACAACAATAATTGAGAAACCATACAACAAAATAAGAGGCAAAGCCATAAGAATCTGAGTTGTAACTTCAGGTGGCGTTAAAAATGCTGCAAGAATAAAAATTAACACAATTGCAATCCTAAAAAATCTAATCAATGTTTGATCTGTAATAAGACCAAGCTTTGCAAGAAAATAACAAATCACAGGCAGTTCAAAAGCAATACCAAATCCAATCATAAATTTTGCAAAAAATGTAACATAATATCCTATACTTGGCATAGCATTAAACATTGCACTATCGTTACCAAAATTAATAAGATAATTCAATCCATAAGGCATAACTACATAATAAGCAAATGAAACACCCATTAAAAACATTAATGTTCCAAAAAATACAAATGGAAGAATTAATTTTTTTTCATTGCTATATAACCCAGGAGCTACAAACAGCCATAATTGCCAAAATATAATAGGGGTAGAAAAAATAAAACTAGAAAAAAACGACACCTTTACAGCTGTTAAAAACCCTTCACCAACTTGTATGAATACAGGCTTAGTGTCTTTTGGCAACACATCAGTTAATGGAGCTAAAATAATTTGCAATATATATTCCCAAAAGCCAAAACATACAAAAAACATAACAATAAGAGTTACAACAGATATAAGCAACCTTTTTCTTAAATCAACTAGATGTGGTTTTAATTCTTCAAACATTACCTTGCTCCGTAGTTTTAGGAGAATCTGGAGTATCTTTAATATCTAAATCTTCTTTTGTCTCTTTTTTCTTTAAATTTACTTTTGATGCGATCTGCTTACCTTGAATTTCAATATCTTGCATAGTGGTTTCACTTGAATCTGAATTTTTATTATTTACATATGAAGGCGAATCAAGAGATGAATTTAAAATATCACTTAATTCATTTAAACTTTTATTATTATTTATACTATTTGTAAGATCATTTGCACTTTGTTCAAATTTCTTTTTATACTCTAGCGCTTCTTGCTTTATCTCGCTTATATGAACCTCTCTATCAATTGCATCTTTTGCATCGTTGATTGTTTTTTTTACTGCTTTTAAAAACTTTGCTATATCAATAAATGTTTGAGGCAGCTTATCTGGACCCAAAAAAAGCACTGCAATAACTGCAATAATTAGAATCTCACCAAATGAAAATCCGAACATAAAAACCTTTTATAATTTTTGAGAAATAATACTCATTATTGTATCGCAAAAAGTTTATTTTTTGAGTTTTAGATTGTTATAATTAGAATTTAATAAATTCTAACCAAAAGATTATCTAAGGCTTTAAAATGATAGATGTCAAACTTTTGTTAAATAATTTTGATTTTGTAAAAGAATCTCTTTCTATAAAAAAGGTATCAGATGAAACACTAGAACTAGTTTTTAACTTGGCAAATACATATAAATCGCAACTAAAAAATCTAGAATCTAGCCAAGCAGAACAAAATACAAAATCAAAATTATTTTTTGAATACAAAAAACAAAATAAAGATATAAAAGAGTTACAAGAAGAATTAATATCATTAAAATCAAAAATAGCTACACTTCAAAATGATGTAAATAATAGCGAAATAGAGTTAAATAAAATATTGCAAGGAATACCAAATCTGCCAGATTCTAAAACCCCAAAAGGAAATGATGAAAATGACAATATAGTCTTAGAAACAATTCTAGATAAAAGGGAATTTGATTTTACACCAAAAGAACATCATGAATTACTTGAATTCAATAAGTGGATTGATTTTAGCCTTGGTGTTAAACTTGCAAAAAGCAGATTTAATGTATTGCAAAATGGTGCAGCAAAGTTAAATAGAGCACTTATAAATTTTATGCTTGATTTTAACTCTAAAAATGGTTTCAAAGAAGTAAGTACTCCTGTTATAGTCAATAGAGAATCTATGTTTACAACGGGACAATTACCAAAATTTGAAAATGATATGTTTAAGATTGAAAATTTTATTGAAGAGGAAGAAGAATACAAAGGACATAAGCCAAAAGGGCATGAATTATATCTCATTTCTACTGCAGAAATCACTCTTACAAACTTATATAGAGATACAATTATACCAATTGAAGAATTGCCTATTATGATGTGTGCTTATACACCATGTTTTAGAAAAGAAGCAGGTAGTGCAGGAAGAGATACAAGAGGGATAATAAGGCAACATCAATTTGACAAAGTAGAGTTAGTTGCAATAACAACACCAAGTAAAAGTGACGAAATGCAAGAAAAAATGCTGCAAAGTGCAAGTGGAATATTAAAAGAATTAAAATTACCTCATAGATTTGTGCAGCTATGCGGTGGTGATTTAGGATTTAGTGCAAGCAATACTATTGATATTGAGGTATGGCTTCCTGGTCAAAACTGCTATAGAGAAATCAGTTCTGTATCAAATGTAAGAGACTTTCAAAGCAGACGGGGTAAAATTAGATTCAAGGATGGTAAAAAGAATACATTAGTTCATACACTAAATGGTTCATCTCTTGCTGTTGGAAGAACTATGGTAGCAATCATTGAAAATTACCAAAACAATGATGGAAGTATTACTATTCCAGATATTCTAAAAAAATATATGGTTTAATTATGGCTGACAATACCAAATCTCCAAATACCAATGATGACAAAACAATTATACGACTTGATGAAAATATTGATAACAAAGAATCAAATCTTAAAGGAAAAATACAAAATTTTTTTAATAAACAAAGACAAATATTTACAAGTCTAGCCCCAAAACTAAATACATTTATCAATAATGTAAAAAATAATAAAACATTACAAAAAAATCTAACCAATAAAAAATTGATTTATACAATTCTTGCAGTCATCATAGTTTGTTTTATAATTTTTTCTTTTGCTATTTTAGTGCTAAAAAAAGAGCCACCTTTAAATCAAATATATACTCCAAAACAAACAAGCAACACAAAGAATAGCAGAACAAATATAAAAAATATGAAAAGTAAAGAGCTTCAAAATTGGATAGAAAAGGCATCCATACTTTACAATAATGGACAAATAATAGAAGCACTAGATACATATAGAAATATTGCAATTTTTTCACAAAGCTTTGCAAGTTTCAATCTAGGTGTAGCAAAGTTGCAAGAAGGCAATTTTAGAGATGCAATAAGCGCATTTTCTAATACAATAAATTCTGGAGAAAATATAGCAGCTGCAGCAATAAATGCTGCCATTGGATCATACAGAATTAATGATTTAAAAGCATATGATTATTATGTAAATTTAGCAAAGAGTATGATGGGCAAGTGGTACAATAAACCACTATACTCATATCTATATTCACTTGTTAGTTTTTATTCTCAAAACTATTTTAATATGCTATCATCACTTAATCACCCTAGCTCTAACTTTTATAAAAATGAAAACCTACTGCTTGCATCAAAAATTTATCTCTACTTTAATGACAATCTAAATGCATTAAAAAAATTATTGGAAGTAACAAATACTGACACAAGATTTGAGCTTGGATTGCTCTATGCAAGAATGGGAGAATATAACTTAGCAATAGAACAAATTGATTCATATATATCAGATAATGCTATAAATGATCCGAAAGTAAAGATGGCACAAGCTTTAATAGAAATAAAAAGATCAAACTTTAATAGAGTTGCAAATATTTATAATGATCTACTCAAAACTAATTCGCAAGAAGATTTACAAACAATATATCCTATAAGAATAAAACTGCAAGATTCATTATTTGATATCAATTTAGTCCAAAAAAACTTTTGGAATCTAAATTCAAAGCAAAATATCATAGTTGATTATAAGATTTTATTTTATTTTGCTCCATTTAGGGTATTTGATATAGATAATGCATTATCATTAATAGAAGAAGGCGGATTAGAGCTAAAGATGGATAATATAGAAAAAGCAACTTCTGTATTGCTTAGAGGAGAAATGTTATCTAGAATAAACATTAATATAACACAAAGCCTAAAAGAAATTTTGAAATACAACATAAATAGTGCATTAGAAATTATGAAACAAGCATCTTTGGCATACCCAAATCATCAGGTTGTGCAATATAATCTAGGTTTAATATATGCGCAATTAAATGATTTTGAGCATGCAAAAAAACATTTCTTAAAGGCATATCATTTAGATGAAAGCGATGTATTATCTGGAATTTTTGCACTTATGTGCCATCAATTAACATTTACAAATGGGGAACGCTTATTAAATAGCATTACACAGAATTTTGATAATATAGATTCTGATGATATAACAAAATTAATGTTTCTTAAATCATTATTTGGATTTGTAAATGGTAACATATCTGATAATTTTACTTGGTTTGATAAAGCAAAGAAAACGCCAATAATGTATGCATTAAAAGCATTATACTCTATTAATTCTAGAGATAGAGAAACTATTTCAAATGCATTTAATGATTTAAAAAAAGCTACAAATGATGATATGGTAGCAACAATTTTACATCGAATATCAACTCACTACAATCAAGATATAAAAGCATTCTCATTAAATTTATTTAACTTTTTTAAAAATGATCTAAAAAAACTTGATTTAGTATATACTGGACCATCTTTTGCAAAACAAATTTATATTTATATGGCATTTTTAGTTGGAGCAAATAGTTATGTAGATAGATTACTTACTGATAAATTGCTAAATGCACAAGGAGATGTTAGTGGCATTTTACAAGCTTTGGCATTCAATGCAATCTATTTAGGTGATTTTGAAAAATCTTTTGTATATTACAATAGCCTTATTGATGACTTTAATATTAAAACTTCAGAAAATTATTTTTTAGCTGGAGTTGCAGCAATTGGAGCTGGACACTATGATAATGCTGCAGCTTTGATTCAATTATCAAGACTAGAATCTAGCTCAAACTTTGAAAGTAGATATGCACTTGGATTGCTTCATCAAGCAATGGGTAATTTCAAATTAGCAAGTTTGCAATTTATGCAAATTGGCGATGCAAGATTTCAATCAGTTTTTTTTGATTATGAAATTGATACAAACAATCTATTAAAATAACAAAGAAAGTAAATATTATGAGCAATATTTTAAAAGGTTTAAATGAAGAACAAAAACTAGCTACTATGCATATAGATGATGCATTGCTTATTCTTGCTGGTGCTGGAAGCGGAAAAACAAAAACACTTACAACGAGACTTGCATACTTAATTGATGAAATAGGGATACTACCTCAATCTACTCTCACTTTAACATTTACAAATAAAGCTGCTGCAGAAATGAGATATAGGGCACTAAATCTAATTAAAAATAAAAATTCTGCACCACCACTGCTTTGCACTTTTCATAAGTTTGGATTATTATTTTTAAAATTTCATATAAATAAAATCAATAGAGATTCAAATTTTATTTTAATTGATACAGATGATAAAAAAAAGATTATAAAAAACATGAATTCAAATCTATCAACACATCTTTTATCATCTGAAATATCAAAATTTAAAAATAATATCATATCTCCAATTCAAGCAAAAGAAGCATCAAAAGATCTAATATATAAAGAAATTATAAAAATATATGAACAATATAATGCATACCTAATAACCAATAATATGCTTGATTTTGATGATCTATTGCTTATAACATATCAGATATTAGATTCTAATCCGTTATTATGTAGTGAAATTAGTAAAAAATACAATTATATTATGGTTGATGAATATCAAGATACAAATGAATTGCAGTATAAATTGCTTCAAAAATTATGTAAAGAACATAATAATATTTGTGTTGTTGGTGATGATGATCAGAGTATATATGGGTGGCGTGGTGCAAATATTAATAATATTCTTGATTTTGCAAAACAATTTCATAATGCAAAAACTATTAGATTAGAAAAAAATTATAGGTCAACAACACAAATATTAGATGCTGCAAATAGTCTTATAAATTTTAATACAAACAGGCTTGGTAAAAATCTAATAAGCATGATTGGTGATGGTAAAGACATAGAAATTATAAAATCTATTGATGAAAGAAATGAAGCATTAGCAATTGCAAAAAAAATTAAAAATTTAATAAACAATGGTGCAAAATTAGAGGATATAGCAATTCTATTTAGACTAAATGCTCTAAGTAGAAGCTTAGAAGATGGTCTTAGAAAAGAAAATATTCCATATAAGATAATTGGAACTGTTAGATTTTATGAAAGAGCTGAAATAAAAGATATCTTAAGCTATTTTAGACTTATAGTAAATATTGAAGATAATTTTTCATTTATGAGGATAATAAATCGCCCAAAAAGAGGTATAGGAAAAGTTACACAAGACAAATTAGAAAACTTTGTAAATCAAAATAAATTATCAATCTATACAGCCATAAAACAGCACAAAGATGAAATTGGAATTAGCAAGAAACATCTAGATACAATAGAAGGCATATTTGACATTATCAATGAATTAAAAGAAATATTAGAAGATTCTACTATGGGATTTTTAGAGGCATTTAAAAATAAAATTGATATTTTGGATACATTTAACAATACAGATGAAATTGATAGAAAAGCAAATATAGATGAATTTTATGGTTTTTTTAGAGATTATATCTTGCAGCACCCTACAGCATCATTAGAAGACTTTTTAAATGATGTAGCACTTAGTAGTGATGGGGATGATGATATAGAAAATGCTGTATCTTGCATGAGTGTGCATTCTTCAAAAGGGCTTGAATTTAAATATCTATTTGTAACTGGACTTGAAGAAGGATTTTTCCCTATTATAAGCGATACGACAGATATAGAAGAAGAAAGAAGGCTTGGATATGTGGCTTTTACTAGGGCAAAGAGTGAGCTTTATTTATCATTTACAAAATCAAGATTCTATAAAGGCAAAAGAACGCAGTTAAGAAAATCACGGTTTTTATCTGAAGCAGGATTATTTAATGAAATACCGCAAGTAGATAATTCATTATTCAATAGATATGATTTAGTAAGTCATAAAGTTTTTGGTATTGGAAGAATAATAGATATAAATAAAAGTGGGCCAGATATAAAACTAAAAATTAATTTTGGTGGCATTACTAGAGAAATATTATCATCATTTGTAAGCAAGGTGTAAGTAATGAGAATACTATTTATTTTATTGTTTATTAATTTTATATTTGCAGAAACAATAACAGATAACAATGCAACAATAAAAGCTAGCCAAAATGAGAAAATATTAATATCACAAATTGAAAATTTTATAAAAGAAAAGTTTATGGATACATACAAAAACTACAATATAAAAATTAACCACATAGATGTATCACCTGCAATATCAACAAATCTTAATAAGCTCAAACTTGATAAAATTATTTTTGATGATAGATTGTTAAAACGAGATAGTGGTAATTTTGAAGTTCATCTATATCATAATCAAAAACGACAAAAAGTATTTTTTAATTTCAATATTAATGCAAATATTGATGCATTGACTGCAACAAATAATATAAAAACAGGAGAAGTAATCACAGACAATAATTCTCAAATCACACAAATTAATATAGAAAAAAATATGCAATTACCAGCCTTATCTAACATTGTAAATGAATATTCTGCAAAAAGTTTTATTCCAAGTGGTGGAATAATTACACAATCAAAAATAACTCCAAAAATAGTAGTGCAAAAAGGGGATATAGTAGAAGTAACACATAATCAAAGCGGAATAAGCATTATATTTAATGCTGAAGCTCTAGAGAGTGGTGCAAATGGAGAAAATATTAAAGCACAAAGTTTGCAAGGTGATAAAGTTGTGAATATAAAGATAACAGGTCCAAAAAAGGCGCAGCTACAATGAAATTGGCAATAGGAATTTGTGGTGCAAGTGGTGCAATACTTGGATTAAAATTTGTATCTAAAATTATAGATAATGATAATTTAGATATATTTTTGGTTATTAGCAATAATGCAAAAAATACCTTAAAACACGAAAATAATATAGACTTTGATGATCAAAATACATCAAATCCTATAATTTATAATTTGTATAAAAACAAACAAAAAATTAAGATTCTAGATAATTCAAATCTGGCAGAATGTATATCATCTGGATCATTTGGGATTGATGCTATGGCTATTATTCCATGCAGTATAAATTCACTAGCAAAAATTACATGCGGTATCAGTGATACACTAATTACAAGAAGTGCACATGTTTGCTTAAAAGAGAAAAAGAAATTATTAATTGCCCCAAGAGAAATGCCTCTAGATTCTATATCATTACAAAATATGCTTACTTTATCAAAAGAAGGAGCGATTATTGCTCCGCCTATCATAGGATATTATTCTAATAGTGATAGTTTAGAATCTATGGAAAATTTCTTAATAGGAAGATGGCTTGATGTATTAGGTATAAAAAATTATATATATAAAAGGTGGAGTTAATATTTTGAGCAAAATTGCTATATATCCTGGGACTTTCGATCCTGTCACAAATGGCCATTTAGACATCATTAAAAGAAGTTGTGGAATATTTGATAAGCTTATAATTGCTGTAGCAGAATCAAGAGCAAAAAACCCCATGTTTAGCCTTGAATGTAGAGTAAAGATGATAAAACTTGCAACAAAAAATATAAAAAATGTGACAATAGAGCCATTTTCATGCCTATTAGCTGATTTTGCAAAAATAAAAGAATCTAATATTCTAATAAGGGGTCTTAGAGCTGTTAGCGACTTTGAATATGAGCTACAGATGGGATATGCAAATGCTTCATTAAATAATGAATTAGAAACCATATATCTTATGCCATCATTAAAAAATGCTTTTATTAGCTCAAGTGTTGTCAGATCTATACTTAGCCATAGTTATAATATCGCCCATTTAGTGCCAATTGAAGTCTTTGAATATATAAAATTAAACTATTGCAAGGATAAATAAATGTATATAGTTTTAGAAGGAGTTGATACAACTGGTAAAAGCACTCAAATAGAACTTTTAAAATCAAAATATAAAAATGCAATATTTACAAAAGAACCAAGTGGAAGCAAATTTGGAAATAAAATTAGAGAATTAGCTCTATATGAAAATTTAGATAATACTGCTCAAGCATTATTATTTATGGCAGATAGAGCTAATCATACGAAGGAATTAATAATACCAAACAAAGATAAACTAATAATAAGTGATAGAAGTTTTATAAGTGGTATAGCATATTGCAATACTATTGACTTTGAATTATTATGTAGTTTAAATTTATCTATTTCTTATAAACCAGATTTAGTTGTTATATTAGAAACTAATGAAGAAATATTAAGTAATAGACTAAAATCTAAAACATTAGATAATATAGAAAGCACAGGAGTTATCAATTTATTGAATATACAAGATAAAATATTCAATATTGTTGAAAAATTAAATATAAATTATATATCAATAAAATGTGATATAAACAAAAATGAAATTTCAAAAATCATAGAATCTAAAATTTATAAATTAGAAAATGAAATGTCTAATATGTCAGAATCTTGCATTTAAGCTAATTTGTAATGATTGTGACAAGCAAATAAAAATTACTCCAAAAGCAAGAAAAAGCTTTGATAATTTTATGGTATATAGTTTTTTTGATTACCAAGATATAGAATATCTATTAAAGAGTAAATATAGCTTGATTGGAAGTAGGATTTATAAGATTCTAGCTAAAAAAGCATTTTTATATTTTAAAAATGAAATAAGCGATACATTTAAAAATCTTAATATACATAGTATTGGTATTGATGATAAAGTAAAAAAATATTATTCCCATTCAGGTGTAATAATAAATGAGTTTAGACATATATTTAAACCATTATTTGGATCACTAATATCAACAAATAATATCCAATATGCAGGAAAAAATTTGGAATATAGAAAAAATAATAAAAAAGATTTTATCTATAAAGGCATTAATAATATAGATGTTGTATTGTTTGATGATATAATAACTACTGGACTTAGCATTAAAGAAGCTAGAGATGTTTTGTTACAATATAGAGTAAATGTGTTGTTTGCTATTACATTAACAGATGCAAAAATATAATACAAACTATAAGCCTATCTATGTTAGCAGCTATCATTCTCCAATTGGCAAAATAGTAATAATAAGTGATGGAATAAATTTATTAGGGCTATATTTTAAAGATAGACAAATATTTCATCATAGTTTGGATCTTAAAATAAAAGATAATATTCAAGTTTTCATTGATACGAAAAAATGGCTAGATAGATATTTTAAAAAAGAACAAACAAATATTTTAGATTTGCCATTGTTGCCAATTGGGAGTTCATTTAGAAATTTAGTATGGGATTATTTATGCAAGATTCCATATGGTGATTTAAGAACATATGGAGATGTTGCAAACTATATTGCAAAAAAATTAAATAAACCAAAAATGTCTTCACAAGCAGTTGGAAATGCAATATCGAAAAATCCAATATCTATAATCATACCTTGCCATAGAGTAATTGGGGCAAATAATATCCTAAAAGGATACTCTGCTGGCATTGATATAAAACAATACCTATTAAAATTAGAAGGTCATGATATAATAAATTTCAAATAGCCCTATATCCAAATATATTAACTTGCAATTCAAATGTTAAATCTTTATTTTCTCTTATAAAAAAACTTTAATTATCATAAAATAATATATAAAAATAAATTTACTCAAATTTCTGCATCTATATAAATCTTGCTACGCCACTCCTCAAACATAGCTTGCGTGAAGCGATGTTTAAAGTTCTCATCACTGCTGTATTTCTCAAATAGTGCAAGGTGTGTATCCACAATCAGTGCCATATTCTTAACCAAAGCTTCTTCAAACTCAATTCGTGTGTTTTGCTCATCAGAGTTTCGTGCAATTGTGATGAGCTTCTCATCGTGATCCATTCTCTCTTGCACTTCAGCGATTCCACCTCGGATATTATCCTCATCTCTCCACTCTTCCAAGCCATAACGCTCATTGAACTCTCGGATGATTTCCATTATCCCCTCAAGCTCTGGCTCTGGTATCCTGCTTGTACCATCTGCTTGTGAGGGCTTAAGCTCTCCATTCCCCTCAAGTGAAATATCTAGTGTTTTATCCAACTGCACGCGATAGCTCTCAAAATCCACATTATCTAGTATCCCTCTTGTTAAATCCTCAGCTTTTGGAGGGAGAAGTTTGGCGATGAGCTTCTTTAGCAAAATATAGGTTTTTTCAAGCTCAATATCCTCAAATGGCAAGATTTGAGCTAGGAAAGAATAATCTTTGAGATAAGTCTTGGATTTGTTATAAAACTCAAGTCTTACATCATCATTTTCTAGTCCATCATATCGTGCCACCATCACATCAAGCTTTGCGTGGATGACATTTTCCCTCTCTATTTTTAGAATCAACTCTGCAAACTCATCTATCTCATCTTGATAGAAAACCCCATATTCAAATAGATTGCTTTTGAGCTCAAAGATCTTTTCAATGTCTGTGGGCTCTCCTAAGAAAGTTTGCTCATAAAATGTGCTAAAAGACTCTCCAATCTCTTCATGAGTGTTTGCAAAGTCAAGCACACAAGTATCTTCTTTGTTTTTGCAGACGCGATTGAGTCTTGAGAGGGTTTGCACTGCACTTACTCCGCTTAGTCGTTTATCCACATACATCGTATGAAGCAAGGGTTGATCAAATCCTGTTTGATATTTCTCTGCTACGATAAGGAAGCGGTATTCATCTTTTTTGAACTCTTCTTTTAGCCTTGCCTCACTTATCCCATTTAGCCCACTCTCGCTATAACTCTCCCCATCAATCACCACTTCCCCTGAGAATGCTACCAAAGCACGATAAGAGGGGAACTTGCTCTTTAGATATTCTCTGAAAGCAAAGAAGTATTTCACCGCATTTTCCCTAGAGCTTGTGACGACCATTGCTTTGGCTTTACCACCGATTTTTTTGTGGATATAGGCATAGAAATGATCGATCATAATCTCTGCCTTTTTGGCAATAGCATTTGCGTTGCCCTCGACATAGCGTTTGATTTTTACCTTTGCCTTTTTCTTATCAAACTTTGGATTTTCCTGAGTGGTTGAAACAATTTTGTAGTAGCTATTGTAAGTGGTGTATCCCCTTAGCACATCGTGGATAAACCCCTCTTCTATGGCTTGTTTCATTGAGTAGAGATGAAAGGGGATAAACTTCTGCACCCCATCAATCTCATAAGGTGTGCCAAACATCTCCAAAGTCTTGGGCTTGGGCGTGGCAGTAAATGCAAAATACGAGGCGTTGGGTTGAAGCTTTTTGTTTTTAATAATTTCAATGAGCTCATCTTCTACGCTCCCCTCTCTATCCCTGATGACTTCTCCTAGCTTTTGAGCGGATGTGCCACTCTGACTTGAGTGAGCCTCATCGATGATGATTGCAAATCTTTTGCCCCTCACTTGAGTGATATCATCAAGGATATAGGGGAATTTCTGAATAGTGGAGATGATGATTTTCTTGCCCTCTTCTAGGGACTTTCGCAAATGTTTGCTCCCCTCTGTGATTGGCTCTACAATCCCTTTGATATGAGAAAATCTCTTGATGTTCTCTTGGATTTGAGAATCAAGCACCTTTCTATCTGTAACGACAATCACACTATCAAAGACAAGCTCTAGCTCCCCATCCTCTCTCACTCGATGCAATCCCACAAGAGCGTGAGAAAGCCAAGAGATTGAGTTGCTTTTGCCACTTCCTGCACTGTGCTGGATGAGATAGCGTCCCCCTACACCTCTTGCTTTGACATCCTCAAGAAGCTTCTCTACCACATCAAACTGATGATATCTGGGGAAGATGATTTTGCCCTCCACGCATTGCACATACTCTAGCACCAAAGGGATCAAAGTGTCTTTGGCAAAGATTCTCTCCCATAGATAGGCTGTTTTTACCCCTTCGCTTGGGGGATTTCCTGCTCCGCTTTTGCACCCTATGGCTCCACTGCCATTGTTTAGCCCACGATTGAAGGGGAAGAAAAAGGTCTTTTCTCTCTCAAGCTTGGTTGTCATATATGCCAAATCACTATCAAGCGCAAAATGCACGATACAGCGAGACAAAAGAGGCTCGCTTGGGTCTCTGTCTTTTTTGTATTGCTCTATGGCGTGATAGACATTTTGTCCTGTAAATGGGTTTTTGAGCTCCATTGTGATGAGGGGGATTCCATTGAGGAAAAGCACCATATCCAAAGAGTTGTTGTTCCTTGAGCTGTAATGGAGCTGACGGATGAGAGAGAGGGTGTTGGAAGAGTAGTTTTGCAGTGCTGTGGGGTTGGCATCTGTGGAGGGCTTGGGATAGAGCAAGGTAAATTTCACTCCACTGATTTCTACATAGCTTTGAAGGGATTTGAGGATGCCTTTTTCTCTGATAGAAGAAGCAATGCGTTTGAGTAGGGCTTCTTTGGTATCTTTTATCCCACGCCTTGAGAGCTCATCGAGTGCTTTGCTCTGAGTGGAGATGATGAAACTATAAAGAAGCTCACTATCAAGGCAGAGGGATTTGTCATAGTCCCTATCCTCTCGCTTGATATAGGAATGAGAGAGCAAATGCTCCTCAATAAAGGCTTCTAGGTCTTTTTCTTGGTAGTTAGTCATTTTTCTTCCTCTGTTTGTTCTTGCATATTTCTAATTTTTTTATTGAAATGGGTATAAAGCCATATCAAGAATCCACCAGTTCCCAAAGTGCCAAAACCAAAGATAAATGCAAAGTCCTTAACACGATCTAACCACTTTTGAGGGAGAAAAATATAAATAGAACTCACACAGCTAGTACCAAAATCATGCTTCCAAATTGTTTGAATCTGCAAAATAGAATTTGGCGTCTTGTATCTTTATCTCTCTCTTCTTTTTCTCTTTGTTTTCTCCTTGCTTTTTCTTCATTTAGTTGCTGTTGCAGTTTCTCTTTTTCTAAATTTACATCATTCAACTCTTGCGACAATGTTTGATTTTCTGTTTTCAAATTTTTATTTTCATTCTCTAAATCTTTTTTTTCTTTCTTATCCTTTTCTTGCTTTTTGATAAAGTAATTCAAATCTGAATTGGATAGCTCTAAAATATCCTCCATATTGTCGCTGTCTATATCTTCGGGTTTCATTGGCATCGAACGAATAAGATACAAAATTTCTTTAGCTCGTGTTTCGTCTAATTCTTCTTTTCTTCTTTCTATTTCATCAAACAAAAATTCACTATGTTTATTCATATCAAGAGCCAAGGAAATTTTAGCTCTTGTATCTGCTCTAAACAGCAAAGGCATCTCTTTTTCATTAGAAAAATTACTTCCAAGCTTATACCACAATATACTTGTTAAGTATTGCAAGTTAAGTGCTAGTGGGATTCTTTGCTCTGCACTATCTCTCTTAATATCATTAGCAATACTAATATAATCTTTTTCTTCAGTCAAAAATATGTATTTAGCAGTTTCTATGGTGCATTGATGATTTGCTCTTAAAATACTCAGTTTATTTAAAAATTCCAATATCTCGCTAATGTCTTCAACCTCTTTATTGTCTTCTAGCAATTTATTTGAATTAATATTAAAAGGCTTATTTGTATCTAAATTAAAATCGATATTTGGTAAATCTTTTTCCAAAATAGAATTGCATTCTAATTTTTTGAATAGCTCCAATCTTTCATCTTGAATCTTTATTGTATCCTTGCCACATTTCTCTATAATTTTTTTAGAAGCTGTATTTTTTTGAGTATTTGTATTTTTTGCTATGGCATTAAAAAAATCATCTATGCGTTTTTTCTCTTTTGAGGTATAACACAAGAATATAATTTTCTTTTTTTGATTTATTTTTATGATAATTTCAAATAGCTCATCTACAATCTGCTTAAATAGATCTCCATTGTATCCCATATAATGAAAAATAATTTCCATGTTGATATAAACATTCAATCTATCAAATTTTCGATTTTCAAAAGTATTTTGATACACCAATCCATTATAAGAAACGATACCATTCACTATATTTTTAAGAATAGTATCGTCTTGATTCTCTAGAATAAATGCATTAATAAATATCCCATATTTATCATCTTTCCCAATTCCCAAGAAGTGGCTAATAAAATTATTTTTTATAATTTCTTTTTCAGCTTCTAGAAGCTTGTTTTTTGTCTTTATTTCTATGAAACTAAACAGTTTGCTAAATAATTGTTTCTCATCTCTAATAGCATTATCAATTTCAGACTTCATATCTATATTGTCTTGTAAGCCTATTTGCAATGCCTCAAATTTTCTATCTTTATTCTGCAAAAATTGAGGGGAATCTTTTGCAATATTAACAAGCCTTTTTCTCACTACAATTTGGGGAATTCTTAGTCCAAATTCATTTTTTAGATATTCGCAGATTTCCAAATATCCAAAAAACTTAAGTTGTTTATCTTTTATTGTATAAACAATAATCGAGTCTAGAATACTGTTTGCATCTTTCTTTTTTTCCGAGAGATGGTTAAACAAAACCAAAGAAGATATTAATTGATATTTTTCGTTCATTTTTTTGTCCTTTTTATTGTTTTATTCCCGTCCTTCCACATACTGCTTCGGAGATAAGGGTGGATTTGTATTCTTTGATGAGATTGATTTGAGATTTGATTTTGAAGATTACACAATCAATCTTTTCTATTTGTGTGTCTAGGTATTCTGCGATTGCTTTTTGTTCCTCTAGGGGTGGGAGAGGGATTTTGAGATTCCCAATAAATTCCCAATTTGCTCTTGGCATTTTTGTTCCATAGGTTGAGCCATTGACAACATCTATAAACGCCCCTGAGAGCATTAAAAATTTTAAAAATCTATTGAATATTTTTTCACTTTTGAGAACCAAAAACTCACTAACACAAATTCCATTTCTATCGGCAAGAAAAACTTTTGCAAGATAAGGACGAAGTTTCCCAAACAAAACATCTCCCTCAAAAAATCCAATTCCCTCATCATCAAAGGCTGATTCATCTGCTTGGATAAATCTACCTGTTTTACTCTCTATGTTTTCAAGCCCAATCCTAAAATCACTTTCTCCCTCTTTTTGATTCCTTAAAGAAACAACATATTTTAGCTTTTTCACTTCCCAATGTGTGGGGATTTTTCCAAGCCACTCTACTCCACTGTCTTTGAGGGGTGTGGAGGAATCAAGCCCTTGGGTTACGCACTGATTGATGAGGGCTTGCTTTTTCTCCTCCAAGAGGGTGATGAGCTTTTGCTTTTTATCGATGAATTCCTCTATTTGGCAAGTCTTTTTGTCTAGGAAATCTGCGATAGCTTGTTGTTCTTTTAGGGGTGGCAGTATGAAAAATAGATTCTCAAAAAGACTGCCACTAACGTGTGGGATTCCCATTCCATTTGTCTGACTTCTAAGTTCTTTTTCAATCAGAACCAAAAAATGCTTGGCATAATTTTTTTCTACGCCACTAAACTTGATAACAGCCATAGTTGAAGCAAGATAGCCATCTTGAGCTGAAATAAATTCCCCTGCATTTGCCCCATCCCAAAGCAATAAAATATCACCCTCAGATACCCTAATTAAATCCGAGGTATCCTCAATATAGAAAATCTTCTTGTATTTTTTTCTTAAAAATTCCATTGTCAAATAAATATTCTCATTTGGGGTATCACTAAAACTTTTTGGATTTTTTCCTTTTTTGTAGCTAAGAATATACTTAACTCTCCTCATCTCCCAATGCTCAGGAATCTTCCCTACCCAAGGGATTCCACTCTCTTTATAGGCAACGCTCTGTGGATTCCCACTCATTGCACAATCTCACTCAGCAAGCTCTGCACTTCACTCTCCAAGCTCTCTAGCTCGGCTTTGATTTCTCCCATACTTCGTGGGGGTGTGTAGGTGTAGAAATATTTGTTAAACAAGATTTCATAGCCCACACTCGCACTCTCATAATCTATCCAAGAGTTTGGCACATAGGGTTTGACTTCGCTTTCATAGTAGGCTTGGATAGGGGTTTTGAGGGGGATTTTCTCGGTGTTGGCTGTTTTGTCGCTATCGATGAGGAGATTGGCTTCGCTCTTGCTGAGTTTCACTCCAAGATAGGAGAGGAAATCTGCCCTATCTTTGAAATCTTGGGGGTGGGATTCTAAGTGGGTGAGCTTCTCTAGGAGGGCTTCTTTTTGAGCGAGGGAGTTAAATCTCTCATCTTCTAGGAGGTCTTTTACCTGTCTGGGTCGCTCTATGGTGATTTTGGTATAGCCAAAGTCCTCATTGTCTAGCACGAGGGCATCTCCCTCTTTGGCATAGTCTAGGAATAGCTTTGTGATTGCTTCGATGTGGGAGGGTTGCATTTGGTGCTGTTTGTCGCCAAGGGATTTTTTCATCTTGGAGTAGTATTTCTCGCTTGTGGCGTTGATGAGCTGGACTTTGCCTTTTCTCTCCTCTTTTTTTCTGTTGGTAATGATCCAAATAAATGTCGGAATCCCTGTGTTGTAAAACATATTTGTAGGCAAGGCGATGATAGCTTCAAGATAGTCGTTTTCTATGATGTGTTTGCGGATAGCCACTTGTCCGCTGTCTGAGTTGAAAAGGGAGCTTCCATTATGCACGGAGGCGATGCGTGAGCCTTGAGTGGTTTGCTTCATCTTTGAAATCATATTGAGAAGAAACATCATCTGTCCATCACTCTTGCTTGTGATCCCCACTTGGAATCTCTCATCAGAGCAAGAGGTTTTTGAGCCCTTTTTCTTCACATCTAGGGCTTTTTGATCTTTCTCCCACGACTTGCCATAGGGTGGGTTTGTGAGCATAAAGTCAAATTTCAAATCCCCTAGTTTGTCTTCACTAAGAGTTGAGCCGTATTTGATATTGTCAGGGTCTTCGCCTTTGATAAGCATATCAGCCTTGCAGATTGCATAAGTTTCAGGGTTGATTTCTTGTCCGTAGAGGCGGATAGTGGCATTTGAGCGGATGAGCCCATTGGGGTCGGTGATAAACTCTTTGGATTCTGTAAGCATCCCTCCACTTCCACAAGCATTGTCATAGATGAGGAATGAGCCTTCTTTGATTTGCTCTTTGACAGGGAGGAAAGTGAGATGAGTCATCAGCTGGATGATTTCTCTAGGGGTGAAGTGCTCTCCTGCTTCTTCGTTGTTTTCTTCGTTGAATTTTCTTATCAGCTCTTCAAAAACATAGCCCATTCCAAGATTGCTTAGCCCTTGGTGGAGGATGTTGCCTTGAGAGTCTAGGATAGGGTTTATGGAGAGGTTGATTTTGGGAGAGCAAAAACGCTCAATGACTACAAAGAGGATACCTGCCTCCTCAAGGGTGTCAAGCTGGTTTTTGAACTTGAATTTTGCGATGATGTCTTGGATATTGGGGCTGAAGCCATCAAGGTAGTTTTCTAGGTTGGATCGGATATGTTTGGGGTCTTTACAGAGGGTTTGGAGCGTGAATTTGGAGTAGTTATAGAAGCTCATCCCACTGCCTTGCTCTCCTGTGAGAAAGGTATCAAGAAACCCTGCAATCCCCTTACGAGCTTCATAGGTTGCTAAAACTCTTTCTTTGGTAGGCTCAAGCACCGCATCAAGTCGCCTAATCACCGTCATTGGCAAAATCACATCGCGATATTTGCCTTTGACATAGACATCACGCAAGAGGTCATCTGCCACACCCCAAATAAAATTGATAATAGGTTGGAATTGTGCGGTATCCATCACAAATACTCCTAGAAAAAATAAAAGAAAAATTCTATAAAATTCTCAAGAATTCCTCAATAAAAAAACTAGTGATTAAAGATATTTTAAACTATCATTTTTGATTAAATTATGTTTTATTAAAATTATTAATATATTTAAGTATTTTGATATATTTTTTAAACTTATTACCATTTTCTATCAATATTTTTAGAATAGAATCCAAAAAAATAATATTTCATTATATCAAGGAAAAATATGATTTGTGTTTTTGATTGTGAAAGTATCCCAGATGTAGAATTGCTAAAAGAAATCTATGATTACAATGGCAGCGATATAGAAATATGCAATAATGCATTTCAAGAGCAAGAACAAAAAACAGGTAGCCCTTTTTTACCACTTCCATTTCATAAGATCATATCTATATCTGCTGTTATATGTGATGATAATTGTAATTTTATAAAAGTAGGAAATTATGCAAGTGGAGAAAGTGAGAGAGAAATTATTGGTGATTTCTTGTCTCATTTTAATAAAAGCAATCCAAAGCTAGTAAGTTTTAATGGGAGAAATTTTGATATTCCACTTATTATGCTTAGGGCAATGAAATACAATCTTAATGCAAATGCATACTTTGAAACAGAAAATATAAAACAAAACAAAACAAAATGGGAAAATTATCGTAGCAGATACAGTGAAAACTTTCATATAGATTTGCTTGATTGCCTTAGTTCTTTTGGTGCAGCAAGAGGGATAAGGCTTGATGTAATATGTAAGATGGCAAATATACCAGGAAAGTTTGATACAAGTGGAGATGATGTGTTTAGATTATATTATGAAGGGAGTATGCAAAAAATTGATGAATATTGTCAAAGCGATGTATTGAATACATATTGGTTATTTCTAAAATATTTATTATTGCAAGATAAGATTGGATTAGAAGAATACAAGGCACTTCTAGATGTTTTTTTTGATAAGATTCCAAAGGATAAAAATTATACAGATATATTTAAGAAGTATATTAAAAAAGAGTTAGATAGATTGTAGGAGTTTTCATTGCTTTCAAAAGATATTACCACATATTCTAAATTAAGGTATGAGATAAGAGCTTATATGAGCTTTATTTTTGAACAAAATATAAAAAATTATATGCCAAATACTAATATTGAGCAAGTAAAAAATGGTATAGATAGAATCCATAACGAAATAAAAATGTTTAATACACTATATATACTAGATTCAAATGGAAAACTTATAGGTGACATTTGGCCAAAAAAACAGATAGAAGGATTTTTAGATTCTGATTTTTCTAATAGATCATACTATTATGAAAGCATAAAAGAAAGAAGAATAATACTAACAGATCCATATCCATCAAAAATAGGTGGCAAGCTAGTAGTTACAGCATCATACCCAATCTATGATAATAAAAATAAATTGATATGTATAGCTTGTGTTGATATATTACTAGAAGATGCTATTAGACTTGCTTCACCATCTGAACTATATGGATATTTTTCAAAATTTAGTATCTTTATGTATACAACTCTATCTATATTATTATCACTTGTTGCCCTTTTATTGCTTTCAAAAGGATTGTGGAGTTTGATTGTTGCAATGGAGCACTTTAAGAGTCTGGATATAAAAGAAGTCTTTGAATCGACTATTTTACTCACTCTTTCACTTGCAATATTTGATCTTGTCAAAGCTATATTTGAAGAAGAAGTATTAGGTAGAGGTGCAAACGAAAATCACAGAGCTGTTCATAAAACTATGACTAGATTCCTTGGATCAATAATTATAGCAATTGCCATTGAAGCATTGATGCTTGTATTTAAATTCACAATAACACAACCAGATAAATTATTATATGCTGTTTACTTAACAGGAGGAGTGGCTATGCTGCTTATTGGGCTTTCTGTTTATGTGAAGTTTGCATATGGCGCAAGTGATAATAGTAAAAGAAAAAATAAATACTAAGGTAGATTGTATATGGTTAGTATTGCAATTTTGAATTATAATATTGGTAATTTATCTAGTGTAAGAAATGCTATACAAAATTTAGGAAACACAAAAGTAGATATTATAAATAATGCAGATTCTATAGCAAAATACGACAAAATAATACTTCCTGGTGTTGGTGCATTTGAAAATGCAATGCAGTATTTAAAATTAAATAATATGGATGAGGCAATTAAATTATTTATTAAAAGTGGCAAACCTTTGCTTGGAATATGCCTTGGAATGCAACTTTTATTTGACAAAAGCTATGAATTTGGAGAGCATCTAGGACTTGGTGTGATTAGTGGAGAAGTTGTAAAATTTCAAGATAAAAATCTAAAGATTCCACATATGGGTTGGAATACTATAAATATCAAGCAAAATTCAAAACTGCTAAAAAATATTAAAAATAATGAATATTTTTACTTTGTGCATAGTTACTATGTAAGAGCAAAATATGAAGACAATATTCTTGCTACTTGCTACTATGATCAAGAATTCAGTGCTGTTGTGCAAAAAGATAATATTTTTGGAATTCAACCACATCCAGAAAAAAGCTCATCTGCAGGTTTAGAGATATTAAATAATTTCATATTGGAGATATAAATGTTGATCATTCCAGCAATTGATTTAAAAAATGGAAAAGCAGTTAGACTATATCAAGGCGAAATGAATAGTGCAAAGATATATGGTGAACCATTTGAGTTTGCCAAAGAATTTGAAAGTTATGGTGCAAAGTGGCTTCATGTAGTAGATTTGGATGGAGCATTTGATGGTGTACCAAAAAATATACAGCAAATCAAAAAAATTAGAGAATCTTGTAATTTAAAAATTCAACTTGGTGGTGGCATTAGAGATGAAAAAACAATAAAACAATATATATCAATAGGTATAGATAGAATAATACTTGGTTCTATAGCATCAAAAGATCCTTCTTTTGCAAAAGAAATGGCAGATAAATATCCAATTGCAATTGGTATTGATGCAAAAAATGGAAATGTATCAATAGATGGATGGGCAAATACTGACAATAAAAGCGCTATAGATTTAGCTAGTGAATTTAAAAATAGTAATATTAAAGCCATTATATGCACAGATATAAATAAAGATGGCACAGGAAAAGGAATTAATCTTGATTTTACAAAGAAGATAGCAGAAGCCAGTCAAATACCAACTATTGCAAGTGGCGGTTTTTCAAGTGAATACGAATTGGAAATGATTTTGCAAAGCAATTGCATCAATGGAGTAATTGTTGGCAAAGCATTTTATGAAGGCTGGATAAATCTAAAGGATATTTTTGTAAAATACCCAACTTAAAATATTATTATGATATTATTATGCTAATTTTTTAATGAATTGCTTGTTTTAAAAAAGGAGAAACAATTGAAATTACTTATTGTTGATGACAGCTCCACAATGAGAAGAATTATTAAAAACACACTCCAAAGACTTGGATATGATGATATTCTAGAGGCAGAACATGGATTACAAGCATGGGAGCTACTAGATACTATAGATGATATTAATATTCTTATTACAGATTGGAATATGCCTGAAATGAATGGGTTAGACTTGGTAAAAAAAGTTAGAGGCGACCAAAGATTTATTGATATTCCAATTATTATGGTTACAACAGAAGGTGGTAAAGCAGAAGTAATTACTGCACTAAAAGCTGGTGTAAACAACTACATTGTAAAGCCATTTACTCCTCAAGTATTGAAAGAGAAACTAGAAGTAGTTCTAGGAGTTAATGAAAACTAATAAAGCGATATGGATAAATTTTATTTTGAAATACGCATTTCACCAAATGCTTTCTTTGATATTTTTGTGAGCGAGATAGCCGAGTTTACATCACAGGCGGTAGAAGAAAGCGAAGAAAATGGTAAAATGGAGATCGTTGTTAGAACAGATGTTAATCTAGAATCTAAACTTATATCTTTCTTAAATATGCTATGTCAAAACTTAAGTGATATTAATGATACTAATGTGACTTTTGAGTATAAAAGCATTAAACATCAAACCAAGGATTATATAGAAACATATAAAAAATCTATCACAGGCATAGAGTGTTGTGATTTTTACATACATCCAAGTTGGCTTAAATCAAAAGGTTCTAAAATAAACATAATTTTAGAACCATCGTTAGCTTTTGGCACAGGACATCATGCAACCACATTTATGAGCATAGAAGCCATCTCAGAATGTATAAAGCATAAACCAAATCCTGATATGCTTGATGTTGGTTGTGGAAGTGGAATCTTATCTATTTGTGCATACAAGCTTGGTGCAAATGTAAGTTTATGTGATATTGATGAATTGGCTATAGATGAATCAAAGAAAAACTTTAAAATAAACAATGCTAAAATTAATGATATTTGGCTTGGGTCTTTAGAGGCTACAAAGAAAAATTACGATATCGTAGTAGCAAATATTGTTGCATCGGTTATTATAGAGCAAGCTAACAATTTACTAAATTGCTTAAGAAAAGATTCTTATTTAATATTATCTGGAATTTTAGATGAATATAAAAATATTGTAAAAGATAGATTTAAACCATTGCAATTAATCCAAGAAAAATCAAAAGACGAGTGGGTCACTTTAGTATTTTTAACACCTAATATAAAGGAGTGTAATGAAGAATAATAATCCAAACAATAAGCCAAATAATCCAATTGGTGGAAATCCATTATTAATCTTTGCTATTTTTACTGTTGTTGCTATCTTAATTTTTAAAGTATTTTCACCAGGTGGCTCTATATTAAGTGGTGGAGTTGCACAAACTATAAGCTACTATGAACTAAAACAATTAATAGAAAATAAAGATGTAGATCAAGTTAGCATAGGACAAACAATAATAAGAGCACAAAGCAATAAGGATGGACAAAAAATACTATATACTGCTAGAAAAGTAAATGATAGCTCACTTGTTCCGCTTTTAGATTCTAAACAAATACCATATAGCGGCTTTAGTGAAACAAACTGGTTTACAGATATGCTTGGTTGGCTTTTACCTGTATTCATCATCCTTGCTTTATGGATGTTTATGGCAAATAGAATGCAAAAAAATATGGGTAATGGTATCTTTGGTATGGGCAATGCAAAGAAACTTGTAAATGCAGAAAAGCCAAAAGTAAGATTTGATGATATGGCAGGAAATAAAGAAGCAAAAGAAGAAGTTGTAGAGATTGTTGATTTTTTAAAATACCCAGATAGATATGCAAGTATTGGTGCAAAGATTCCAAAAGGAGTGTTACTTGTTGGACCTCCAGGTACTGGTAAAACTCTACTTGCAAAAGCTGTTGCAGGTGAAGCAAATGTCCCATTTTTCTCGATGAGTGGAAGTAGTTTTATTGAAATGTTTGTTGGACTTGGGGCAAGCAGAGTAAGAGATTTATTTGATATGGCAAAAAAAGAAGCACCAAGTATTATATTTATTGATGAAATTGATGCAATAGGTAAATCTAGAGCTGCAGGTGGCATGATAAGTGGCAATGATGAAAGAGAACAAACATTAAATCAGCTTTTAGCTGAAATGGATGGTTTCAACTCAGATAGCTCACCAGTTATTGTCCTTGCTGCTACCAATAGGCCAGAAGTACTTGATCCTGCACTTCTTAGACCGGGCAGATTTGATAGACAAGTTTTAGTTGATAAACCAGATTTTAACGGAAGAGTGGATATTTTAAAAGTCCATATAAAATCTGTAAAATTAAGTAGAGATGTTGATTTGCAAGAAATAGCAAGACTTACTGCAGGATTAGCAGGGGCAGATCTAGCAAATATTATAAATGAAGCGGCATTACTTGCAGGAAGAGCTAATAAACAAGAGGTATCACAACAAGATTTTAGAGAAGCGGTAGAAAGAAGCATTGCAGGTTTAGAGAAAAAATCTCGTAGAATATCTCCTAAAGAAAAGAAAATTGTAGCTTATCATGAGAGTGGACATGCAGTTATTGCAGAAATGACTAAAGGAGCAAGCAAAGTTAATAAAGTATCTATAATACCTCGTGGAATGGCAGCCCTTGGATACACATTGCATACTCCTGAAGAAAATAGATATTTAATGCAAAAACATGAATTAATAGCAGAAGTAGATGTACTTCTTAGTGGAAGAGCTGCTGAAGATGTATTTCTAGGTGAAATTTCAACAGGGGCTAGCAATGATCTAGAAAGGGCCACAGATATAATAAAGTCAATGATTAGCTATTATGGAATGACTGATGTAAGTGGATTAATGGTATTAGAAAAGCCAAGAAATAACTTTTTGGGTGGTGGCTTAGGTAATCAAAGAGAATTTAGTGAAAAAACTGCTGAAGGAATTGATACATTTATTAAAACAACACTAAATGATAGATACAACTTTGTAAAGCAAACATTAAGTGATTATAGGGAAGCTATAGAATTAATGGTAAAAGAGTTATTTGAGAAAGAAGTAATAGATGGAAGCAGAGTTAGAGAGATTATTTCTGAATTTGAAGAAAAGAATAATCTACCAACTAGACTTGTGGCGCGTGAACAAATAGATGATGAATAATATAGAACAAACAACAAACCAAATCATAGCAAAAGAAGGAATGAAGCCCGTTTTACTTAGTGGAGTGCTAATTCTATTATGTATTTTTATACATTTAAATATTTTAGCATTAGTTTTTTTTATTATTTGCTTATTTTTTATTCTAATTTTTAGAAATCCTGAAAGGATAGCAGAATATCGCAAAGAAAATATGATTATTGCTCCATGTGATGGAATTGTAAGAGATGTTTATATATCAAATAATAAAACTACAATAAAAGTAGAAATTGGAATCTTTGATGTTGGTGTTTTAAGAACACCAATGTTTATAGATTCTATAAACACTATATATAAGCATGGATTATTTATAAAAAATGATGAAAAATTAAAAGAAATATTAAATACTAGACATTGTATCAATGGCATTAAAAATAACAACACTATATATTCTATAAAACTGCTCCCAGAAATATGGAATAAGGTGAATATATATAACACAAATTTAGCCTTTGCAGGTGATAGAATAGGATTTATGAAATATGGATTTTTATTTCTAACAATTAATGTATCGTGTAATATTAAAATTCAAAAAGGTGATAATATTATTGCGGGACAAACTTTGCTTGGAAAACTTGATTAAAATTAAGAGAGGAAAATGTGAAGATTAATCCACTATTTATAATTCCAAATTTATTTACAGCAACAAGTGCATTTTTGGGTGTGTTAAGTATTATATATGCCTCAAAAGATAGAATAGAACTTGCTTGCTGGCTTATAATAATCTCAATGATTCTAGATGGTCTTGATGGAAGAGTAGCACGAATGACAAATACATCTAGCAAATTTGGTGTTGAATTTGACTCTCTTTGTGATGTCATAGCATTTGGCTGCGCACCTGCCATTTTATTATATTTCTCTATTGGTCAATATTATGGTCGTTTTGGTGCTATGGTAAGCTGCCTATTTGTAGTATTTGGAGCAATTAGACTTGCTAGATTCAATGTAACAGTAAGTGGAGAAACTAGCAAATACTTTATTGGGCTTCCAATACCTTCTGCTGCAATTTTTGTAGCTACAATCATTGTATTAAATATCAAGTATGATTTTTTTTCAAATTATCTAATATATATACTGCTTGCATCATTCATAGTTGGAATCCTTATGGTAAGCAATGTGCGCTACCCTAACTTTAAACACATTAAATGGAGACTGTCTAATTTTGTATTGCTTGTTATTATACTTGCAATATCATTTGTATACCCAATGGAGAGTATATTTACACTAATTGGAGCATATATCTTATTTGGAGTTACAAGGTATTTTTACATCATCATATCAAAAGTGCTTCTAAAGAAAACAAAAACAAATAATTAATTATTATTTGTTTTTGTTATGTATTTGCTCTTGTATTTTATATGCAACTTTCATTGCCATCATGCCATCATATTGATTTGGTATATGGCCTTTTATGGCCTCCCCTTTACATAATGATATAAAATCAATCAGTTCTAAAAGTAAAGATTCTTGCGCTCTAACCTCTATTGTTTCTGTATTTGAGCTAATTGAAACATTTCCAAATCTTTGCTCCACGCTTTGTTTATTTACAAAGACTTCTTTACTTAGTAAATTACAGTCGATATACTCGCTATCTGTTGTAATACTAATTTGTCTAATTCTTTTTTCTGTAATTCTACTTGCGACAATATTAGAAAAAGCGCCATTTTTATGAGTAAGCACAGCACGAGCATATTCAATCATACCATTTATTACAACACCTTGAGCATATATATCATCAATCTCACCATTTAAATTTAATGCAAGATCTATATCATGTATCATAAGATCAATGATTACATCTACATCTGTTATTCTATTACTCATCTTATTTGTTCTAATTAAATCAACATTGATAACTTTATGGGTATTATGTAATATATTCTTTAGAGTTATTATTGCAGGATTGTATCTTTCAATAAATCCAACTTGAATATTAAGTTCTTTCTGTTTAGCTAAATCTAAAATAATTTGTGAAGACTCTAAAGTATTTGTTAAAGGTTTTTCTACAAATATATTTTTCACATAATCACTAACCTTATTTATATAATCAAAATGGGTGAATGTTGGTGTTACAATTATTACACCATCACACTTCGGCAGATCAACATCTAAATTAGTTGATATTTTTACATTAAATTTTTTTGATATTTCTCTACAAGCATCTTCGTTTATATCATATATAAAGGTAACTTCTACATCTTTTAACATGCTTAATATTCTAAGATGATTTTGCCCCATTTTACCAATTCCAAGTAATGCAATTTTTACTATTCTATCCATTAATACACTCTATTACTTTATCTTGCTCTTGCTTTGTTATAAATGGACTAAATGGAAGTGAAATAATTTTATTACAAACCATTTCACTGATCTCAAAATCACCTCTTTTATATATTCCAAGATTCTGCACTACATCTTGCAAATGAAGTGGTATTGGATAATGTATAGCATAAGGTATATTTAAATTGTTCATTTTATCAATCATTTGAATTCTATTACTACAACATATAGAGTATTGAGCATATACACTCCTATAGCCATCCTGTATAAAAGGAATAGTAACACCCTTTAAATTTTTATTATAGTATTGAGCTTTTTCTTCTCTTAATAAAAGCTCTTTATCTAAATATTTCAGCTTTATATCTAAAATACCTGCCTGTATAGCATCAAGTCTAGCATTTAATCCAACATAACTATGATTATAGCGCTTAGTTTGTCCATGATTTAAAAGCCATCTTATTTTCTCTGCCAATTCATCATCATTGCAAAAGACTGCTCCACCATCACCATATGCACCAAGAGGCTTACTTGGAAAAAAACTTGTGGTTGCTATTAATGTTGAGTTACAAGATTTATATTCTTTGTCAATCATAATACTCGCACCAAAACTTTGTGCTGCATCTTCTATTACAGGAATAGAGCCTGCAATTTTATTTATCTTGATTAAATCTGCCATTTGACCAAACATAGAAACAGGAACAATTGCTTTTGTTTTCTCTGTAATTGCATCTTTTAAAAGGTTGGGATCAAGATTGTATGTTTTGTCATCGATATCAACAAAAACAGGTTTTGCACCAAGCAGTAATATAGCCTCAACACTTGCAATAAAACTAAAAGGTGATGTTATTATTTCATCATCTTTTTTTACATCAAGTGCCATTAAAGCTAACAATAATGCATCAGTCCCGCTACTGCACCCAATAGCATTTTTACTACCAACATAATCAGCTAAATTTTTTTCAAAATTATTAACATAATCACCCATTATAAATTTTGAGGATTCTAATATTTCTAATATTTTTTTATTTATTTCAATTTTATATTCATTATATTGTGCTTTTAAATTTATAAATTCCATTTTCACCACTTAATATTTTAAAAAACTAATAATACCTAAAATCATATAGACTTTTACTCTAAATAAATACTTCTTATCTTAAAAATAAATGCATATGATTGATTGACATCATTATTTATATCATTACTTAATCGCCACCATTGGCTAAAACCTCTATAATTAAAGCTATATTCATCTTTTGGAATAGCTAAATCAATGCCATATCCCATATATTCCACATCATAAACATTCATAATTTTGCCATTAATTAATTCTTGATCACCTTTATAGCTATCTTTTGCATTACTTACTATATTGACTAAATTATTCCATTTTATATACAAATCATAATAAGAGTAATAAACATATGAAAAATAACAAATAGAAATAGTAAAAATTAAATATTGAATCTTTTTATTCATCAAATAGTGTTTACTCAATATTAAAATAATTGCAACAAGAAGCAAAACACCCAATGATCTAGATCTAAATGGTAAATTTAAAAGCTGGAATGTACTCAAAATACTTAAAAAATAAAAAAATAATAAGATGGAACAAACTAGAAATTTCTTATCTTTACTCATAAAATAAATATAAACAAACACAGAAAAAAGAATAATATATGCAATAGCAGGAGATTCTAGTAGTATAAACAAAAATAACACAAAAGATACTAATAAAATTAATAAGCTAAATACTATATTGCTTGTTTTATTTAAAAAATAATAAATAAAAGAAATAATAAATGTAAAGATAGGAAAAAATATAGGATTTTGATTTAGAGCGTTTTTAAAAACAATATTTAATCGTAAAATAATATCAAATACACCTAATGACAAAAAATTAGAAATACTTATATAATCATACTTAGATGCTTCACTTAGAATCCTATTGTTTTGACCAGGTGAGAAAAATAAAATACAAAACCCAATAAAAAGACCAACAATTCCAATATAAAACCATAAAGGGATAAACTTTTTATATATAAATTTTAGTATTAAAAAATAAAATATTAAAGAAGCTAATAAAAGCGAGGAAGTACTTTCATGCCACATACCTATGATAAAACCAAGTAAAAATATCAATATAGTTTTACTAAAACTCATTTTAATATTTAGTTTTCTATATGGTATAAGAAATAACAAACTTAAAGAAAAACCCCATAAATAATTAAGACTTCCACTACCCCACAAAAATACTTCTTCAAAGGACATTAAAAGCAATAACAATAATAAAAATAATACTATGATGCTAAAATCAAACAAGCTATTTGGAAATTTTAAAAATAAAATATAAAAAAACAATAATACAAAACTACAGGCAACAATGGCATTCAAAAAATCAAATGCAATATCTGGAATCTGAGATAAAAATGATGAAAATAATAATTCCCCAAGTCTTGAATTCCAATTAAAAAATACATCTATACTATTTAATACAGAATCTCTGTTTGACAAAATATAATTCCAGTCATCTCCTTGTGGTGGAGTTAAAATATTTAGTATAAAAAAACCAAAAAATAATAGTAGAAAAATAATTCTCTTATAATATAAAACAATCATAAACAAACCTTAAAGGATAAACATTCTTAAGTGCATTGTAACAAAATTAAATGTTGTAAAATACATACTACTAATAAAATTTTATTCTCTTATAATAAGGTGGTTAATGATAAAACAATTAGTAATAATAAAATGCTTAATACTTGTTCTATATGGAAATAATACAAATGATATAGATATAGGAGAAATTAATACCACTGCAAATAGAGCATCGTCTCTAATCTTGGAATCTCCAGGCAATGTAAGCATAATAACAAAAAAAGATATTACAAATAAACCAAATGCAAAATTTAGTGATACTCTAAGAGGCACAGAGGGGGTATTAACCCCAAAAGGTAGGGGATTAGAAACATTTGATAATGTGACCATACGAGGAATTAGTGGTGGAACAAATATTTTAATAGATGGTATCAGCATAAATGATATGAATAATGATTCTAAAATGCTAACAGCAATGAGTGCGCTTGATTTAGATAGAGTTGAAATCGTGCGTGGTCCATTTTCAAATATTTATGGAAGCGGTGCTCTTGGTGGTGTTGCAAATTTTATAACACAAATGTATGATGAATTAACAATAAAAGCAAGCATTGGATATGGTAATCCTATGCAAAATAGAAATGCGCCACAAAATCTAATTAGGGGATTTTTTTCAATTGGAGATTCATATTTTAATAATAATTTTAAAATTAAAGCTAGTTATGGATTTAGCTCTTCAAAAGGATATGCAGCAGATGATGCATGGACTAATACAATACAAAATGGAGTAATTGGATACGCACCAAGCACATCTAACACAGGGGAGAGAAGATATATAGTTGGAGATATGGGGAGACAGGCATTTGGGACACATGATTTTAGACTAAAGAGCCAGTTAAATATTGCAGATAATAGTCAATTAGATGTTTTATTTAACTATTCAAATTACAACTACAACCACATAAATCAACAAACATTTCTTAGCAAAGATGGAAATCCATACTATGGGGATACGATAGGTGCTCCAAATACAAGCGGGATGGCAGGAAATATACCATATACATATGTAGGTGGAATGGGAACTGAAAATTACGATCAATTTATAGAAGCAATAAAATATAAACATTATTTTTCTAGCTCAACATTAGAATTTAATATATCTAGACTTGATGGATTTGATAAATATAATGGGCCAAATGCAGATGCAACACCAAGTGGTGGGACTGCAAAGCAAATATATACAAGACATCAAAAAAACTCTATTGATTTGTTTTATTCTATGTATATAGATAATACATTTAATATGTTATTTGGGATAGATTATAAAATGCTATCCATGGATATAAATAATACAAATGTTGCAAATTGGCAGGACTTAAATAGCCAAAAGCTTTCATTTGCAGGTAAAAGTGGTGGCAAATCTAGTTTCATTGGTGCATTTGGTAATCTATCAATGAATTTTTTAAATAATTCATTGATAACCTCTATTGGTGGAAGAATTGATTATTGGATTGGAAATGATTATTACAATATAGATTCTAATGGATTGAATTTACCAACAAAAGGTAATAAAAAGGCTGCCTTTTCTCCAAAATTGGCCATAAACTACATACCATTTGATGGGACATTAATAAAAACATCAGCTGGACAAGCCTTTAGAGTGCCAACACTAAGACAAATGTTTTCTACGCATATATTAAATGATGGAACAGCAATTCTTGGAAATCCATATCTAAAGCCAGAAAATGCAACAAGCTTTGATATAGGAATAGAACAAATAATTATAAACAATCCATTAAAAATATTTTATTTTTACACATATTTAAGTGATATGATATATCAAGATAATGCAACAAATAGCTATCAAAATGCTGGTAGCGCTAGAATTCAAGGCATTGAATTATCATATAAAGAAAAACTAATCTATGATATAGTATTTAATATCACATATACTTGGAGTGATTCAAAAATGTTAAAAAATGATGTAAATACAAGTAGTGTAGGGAAAAAACTACCATCAATCCCAGAACACAAAGCCTATATAGAATTGTATTACATATATGAACATCTATTTTCACAAGATTCTAGTGTATATGCTAATTTAGGATATGAGTTTGCAAGTAAAGCATATAGAAATGCTGACAATTCAGATACTATAAAAAATGTATATGGTGCTATTGATTCTTATTCATTAGTTGATTTGAGAGTTGGAATGCATATCAACAAAGATTTTAGCTTAAATTTTGATATAACAAATCTATTTAATAAACAATATTACTCATATTACAGAGCACCAGGTAGAGCATTCTTTCTTAGTTTTAATTACAATATATAAGATTCTATGAGGGCAAATAATGAAAAAATTTTTTTTAATATTAATTCCACTATTTTTATTTGGAGATTCTAAAGTTACAATAAATGATTATTTAAATAATCAAACAATACTTAATCAACCTGCAAAAAAACATATATTTTTAAGCTTCTGTGAAATGGTAGCTATGCTTGATATATGGGATGATGCTGTTGGTTTGAGCCAACATGTATATAATACTCCTATTCTTAGAAAGTCAAATCCAAACATAGATAACATACCAAAAGTTGGCGGTGGCAATGGTTCAAATCTAAATATTGAAGTATTAAAAAAATTAAATCCAGATATAGTCATAGTATGGGCAGGCAAAAAAGATGAAATTAACTTTGTAAAAAATAATGGAATTAACATTATTGCATTTTATCCACATAATATATCATCTCTTATAGCAGATATGCAAACCATATCAAAAGCACTTGGAAAAGAAGAAGTATTTAATAAAAAGATGCAAAAAGGATATGAAATAATAAAATTATTGCAATCTAAAACACAACAAATAAAACAGAAAAAGACTGCCATATACATGTGGAGCAAGCCAAATGATATATCAGGTGGCATAGGAATGGTAGCTGATATGCTTAATTTAATAGGAGTAGAAAATCTAGGAAAAAACATCAATACAGATTCTGCACAAGTTAGCATTGAACATATTATCACTCTTAATCCAGATATTATATTCATATGGGGTGCTGCAAAATTTAATGTCCAAGATATATTAAATAATAAAAAATTCAAATCAATTAAAGCAATACAGAACAAAGCTGTATATAAGATGCCTTTATGGGATAATTGGGGTCCTAGAATCTTAGAGACAGCATTACTTGGCGCAAGCCTTGCATATAGTAATTTATATAGTGATATTAATGTAGATAATATAATAAAAGATTTTAATAAAGAGTTGTTTGGCATTGATGAATAAAAAGTTAATTACTAATATAAAAATTAGCTTAATTTTTATATCTCCAATAATATGCAGCATATTAATGCTTGATGTTGGTGCAATAGAAGTAGATTTACAAAAAATAATGCATGAATTTTATCTGCATATTTTTTATGGAAACAATCTAAGCACCCAAGGGCATATTATATTTGATACAAGGCTGCCTAGAATCCTTGCTGCAATACTCATTGGAGCGAGTTTATCTGGTTGTGGTGCAGTAATGCAAAGTATCTTTAAAAATCCACTAATTGATCCATTTTTACTTGGTATATCAAGTGGAGCTGCACTTGGATGTGCTATGTCAATAGGAATTTTTCCATCAATCAATTTATCTTTACTTGCATTTTGTGGTGCATTTTTTAGTGCTATGCTGATATTAATGATTGGAAAGGTATCTAACAACATATCTCTTATACTAGTAGGTGTAGTCATTAGTGCATTTTTCAGTGCTATTACAAATCTTATTCAATTCTTTGTACCAGCTGAAGAATCTCAAAGCATAACAATATGGTTATTTGGCAGTTTAGGCTTGATTGAGTATGATGATGTTTTTATGATTTCTATTGGATTTGTATTTACATTTGGAATATTGTTTATATTACACTCAAAAATAAACATATTAAGTTTGCAAGATAGTGAAGCTATATCACTTGGAATTAATATATCATTATTAAAGTCAATATGTATGTTATTAATTAGTTTTATTTGTGCATTATGTGTAAGCGTAAGTGGAACTATAGGATGGATTGGACTTATTGTTCCACATATCGCAAGATTCTTAGTTGGAAGCAATATGAAGATTCTACTACCTTGCTCACTTGCAATTGGTGCTAGCATTTTATTACTAAGCGATGGCATTGCAAGAGGCATAAGCACATTTGATTTACCAATTGGAGCAATAAATGCTATTATATTTGCACCATTTTTTATAATACTTCTTTATAGGCATATAAATGCTAAGCATTAGAAATCTAAATATAAATTATGGAAAAAAAAATATACTCCAAAACATCAATATTGATTTTAAAGATTCTAGCATTAATGCAATTCTAGGCTCAAATGGTGCCGGGAAAACTACATTATTTCAAGCCATACTTGGATTAATAAAGCCATCTAGTGGAGAAATATTTATAAATAACAAAAATATAAAAAGTATAACACTTAAACAAAAAGCACAACTAATATCATATATGCCTCAAATATTTGACAATCCATTTGACTACTGTGTATTTGATATAGTTGCAATGGGGCTAGAACCTCATAGAAAAATATTTGCCAAGACAAATAAGACAATTATACATAACACACTTGAGATGTTAAACATCCATCATCTTTCAAATCAAAATATACAATCACTTAGTGGTGGACAAAAAGCTTTAGTATTACTAGCAAGATGTATAGTGCAAAATAGCAAAATTATGCTACTTGATGAACCTATTGCATATCTTGATATAAAGAATCAAAAGATGCTACTTGATATAGTTGTATCACTAAATAAGATTATTGTTATCAATATTCATGATCCAGGTTTAGCACTTGATTATGCAACAAATATAATAGCATTAAAAGATAGACAAATACTATTTAATAAAAATAAAGCTAATATAAAATTAGATGACTTAGAAAAACTATATGATACAAACTTAAACTATCATAGACTAGAAAATCTACATTTTATAAAAGCAATTTAAATAATCTTTAAAAATGCTTCTATTTGTGATTGCAAATAGGTAAGGTCCTTACTATTATCTATAATGTAAGTAGATGCTTGTTTTTTAGATTCTATATCTAATTGAGATTCTATTTTCTTGTATGCTAAATTTTTATCAATATTATCTCTTTTTATTAATCTATGTAATTGTATTTCTTTTGGAGCATAAACAAGTAATACTCTATTAATTGGATACTTTTCCTTTACCTCGAAAAAAAGTGGGATATCAACAAAATATATCTTTGAATTTTGTTCTAATTGTTCTGCTTGTTTTAGTATTTCATTTCTTATAAATGGATGTAATATAGATTCTAATTTTGTCTTTCTATCATTATTATTAAATATAATTTCACCTAATTTCTTTCTATCTATGTTGTTATTAGAATCTAAAATATCGCTGCCAAATTCTAAAAGCACTTTACCTTTTAAAGATTCTAAAGCATTATGAGCTATCATATCTGCATCAATGATACTATAACCATATAATTTTAATAAGCTGCAAACACTACTCTTTCCTGTTGCAATACCACCTGTAATAGCGATAGCATGATTTAATTCTATCAATTTCTAGCTATACCTTTTAGAGACTCTTTTAAATAATTAGGCATAGCAAATGCTGCTTCATGCATCTTTGCATTATAATATTGTAAGTTATCTAGCATGTCAATTTTTTGTAAGCAAATATCAGCAAGAGGATGTATTTTATTTGATAAAAATAAATAGTAAGTATCTATAACCTTAAATGGCATCCTAATAGCAAAATTTGAATTTTTGATAAAATCTAAAGCTATATTAAGAGAAGTTTCTAAGCTTGCTAAATTAGTAATCAACAAAGTATTATCCTTAAATAGTGGCAAATAATGTTCATTTGATTTATTATCAAGATCAATTATCAAATCAAATTTATTATGTTTAATATCTATTGCCTTATTAAATACTTTTACTTTTTCTAGTTTTACATCTAAATCTCCAACATAATAAATAGTACAATCTAAATTATTTAAAAATTCTAATAATTTTATGTTCTTAGTATTTAGAACTAAAATATCTTTATGTCCATAATAAAAATCATTGATGCACAAACCAGCACAAGCCAAAAATTCTGCCTCTATAATATCTTTATCCATATGATAGCCTTAAAATAATTTATATTTTTAGGAATTATAACACTAATTGCTACTTCTAAATCTAAATTGACCTTTTTTTAGAACATTAATAATTCCACCTATGCTAAATATCCATTTATTTTCTATAAAATTTTTCAAAAATGCTGCTATTTCGCCACTAATACTTATATTAAATACCACACCTACTCCATCTGTATGGCCAATTGAGCATACGGTGCCTTTATGTTGAAAAGTAAATGGTTTACTAAAAGGTTTATTATTTAATATATTTATCAAATTCTTTCCAACATATCCACCCATTTGATTTGCAAGCTGTGCTGTTGGAGCATTTAGGATGTTTCTTTTCATATAAATTGCGCTATCACCAACAACAAAAATATTAGGGTATTTTGGAATCCTTAAAAACTCATCTACTAAGATTCTAGAATCTTTATGCTCAAAATGATGAGAATTAGATATCACGCCACTACCTTTTACACCTGCACACCATATAATGTTATTTGCTTTTATATCCTCTATAATGCCTGATTTGTTCCTAATAACAACTCCATCACTTTTGCACTCAATAACATCACCTTGGACAAAATCTATCCCTAACTTTAACATTTTATTTTTTGCCAATTTAGAATCTTTAATGCTAAACATTGGTAAAATCTGCTCTCCCCTGCTTACACAAGTAATTTTAACTAAGCTTTTATCAATGCCACAAATTTCACACAATTCATCAATTTGAGTCCCAAGTTCAGCTGCAAATTCAATACCTGTAAATCCACTACCACATACTACAAATCGTAAATCAAATGGATTTGAATTAAAATCTTTAAATTTTAATTCGATATTATTTCTAAGACGAATAGCAGAGTTTAGTGTTTCTAGCTTATAACAGAACTCATCTACACCTTTGATACCAAATGTATTTGGCACAAATCCAAGTGCAACAACTAAATAATCATAGCTGTAACATCCTCTCTCGCCAAATACCTTTTTAGATTCTGGATCAATCCTAAGAATAGTATCCTTAATAAAACCCACTTTATTAGGATCTAATATTTTTCTAAAAAAGATTCTAGCCTTTCTTGCACTATAAGTTCCAACTGCAACTTTATGAAGCAATGTTGTTTGATAATGATAATCATGCTTACTAATTAATGTAATATTTGCCTTATCTACTTGCAAATGTTTTTGTAAATAAGTAGCAACTTTAAAACCGCCATATCCACCGCCAAGAATTAAAACATTTGGTTTTTTTTCCATTTTAAAATTTCCTAATATCAAACTAAAAATAAATATAAATTTAAAGTATGTTTTTAGATATTTGATTCTAATAAATTGTAATTATTGATTTATTAAATTAATAAAGTTATGTAAATTATGATTAATTTTTGTAACAAGAAATTCCGTATTTTAAGAAGAACCCCTTTCCAGATTACTATGGCACACAAATACCATAAGTGCTCTGCTGTGTTCCCACCCTGAAGCATTGCCTATAATATCTATTGCATAGGTCTAAAAAGGAGCAGGTGCAATGATAATTATTTTTTGCTTAAATGAAAATTTAAGGCAAATAAAATATATAAAATTTTAGGGCTATTTTTTAAGTACTTTTATAATAAAATACAACAAATTTCCACACAAAACCACAAAGAGGGATTATGCCAAAACGCACAGATATACAAACTATTTTACTAATAGGGTCTGGTCCTATTGTTATAGGTCAAGCTTGCGAATTTGACTATTCTGGGACACAAGCTGCAAAAACTCTAAGAAATCTAGGATATAGAGTAATACTTATCAATTCAAATCCAGCCACTATAATGACAGATCCAGATTTTGCAAATCGCACTTATATAGAACCAATTAATGAAGAGATAATTGCAGATATCATAAAGCAAGAAAAAGTTGATGCGATACTTCCTACCATGGGTGGACAAACAGCCCTAAATGTAGCAATGAGTATGTATGAAAAAGGTATGCTTAAAGATATAAAATTTTTAGGCGCAAACCCAGAAGCAATAAAAAAAGGTGAAGATAGGCAAGCATTTAAAGAAGCAATGATAAAAATTGGTATGGATTTACCAAAATCAAGATATGCATATAGCATAGAAGAAGCCATAGAAGCAGCCAAAGAAATAGGATTCCCTCTTATTATTCGTGCAAGTTATACTCTTGCAGGTGGAGGAAGTGGTGTAGCATACAATATTGATGAATTCAAGGCAATAGCTCAAAATGGCCTTGATGTAAGTCCAATAAATGAAATCCTTATTGAAGAATCTCTGCTAGGCTGGAAAGAATTTGAGATGGAGGTAATACGGGATAAAAATGATAATTGCATTATAGTATGCAGTATTGAAAATCTCGATCCTATGGGTATTCATACAGGAGATTCAATTACTATTGCTCCAGCACTTACGCTCACTGATAAAGAATATCAAAGAATGCGTGATGCTAGTTTTAAAATACTGCGTGAGATTGGTGTAGATACAGGTGGAAGCAATGTGCAGTTTGCTATAAATCCACAAAATGGAAGAATGACAGTTATTGAGATGAATCCTAGAGTATCTCGCAGCTCTGCTCTAGCTTCTAAAGCTACAGGGTATCCAATTGCAAAAGTTGCCACTATGCTTGCAGTTGGATTCAGCCTTGATGAAATCAAAAATGATATTACAGGAACTCCTGCAAGCTTTGAGCCTAGTATTGATTATATAGTTACGAAGATTCCAAGATTTACATTTGAGAAATTCCCACAAGCAGATTCCACCCTTACAACTTCAATGAAAAGCATTGGTGAAGTTATGGCAATAGGTGCCACATTTAAAGAATCTCTACAAAAAGCATTAAATAGTTTAGAGACTGGTATTTTTGGTTTCAACCCACAAAGTGTAGATATAAATGAGATACAAAGAAATATAAGGATTCCAAATGCAAACAGAATCTTGTATGTAGCTGATGCTTTTAGACTTGGGGTGAGTCTAAAAGAGATACATGAATGGTGTAGAATAGATCCTTATTTTCTAAATCAAATAGAAGAGATAGTAAAGTTTGAAAATAAAATATCTTTTGAAGCTTTAAAAGATTCTGCTTTCTTAAGAGATGCTAAACTCTTTGGATTTAGTGATAAAATGATTAGTTTTTTAATAAATTCCAAAGAATCATTAGATCTTAGAGAAGAAGATGTCTTTGAGTTAAGAAAAAAGCAGAATATAATACATACTTATAACGAGGTTGATACTTGTGCAGCAGAATTTGCTACACAAACTGCTTATTTATATTCTACAATCCCATTTAATAATCAAAATAAAATAGACAATAAGAATACTGATAAAAAAATATTAATACTAGGTGGTGGACCAAATCGTATAGGACAAGGAATAGAGTTTGATTATTGCTGTGTACATGCAAGTTTTGCATTAAAAGATATCGGTATAAAAAGCATTATGTACAATTGTAATCCTGAAACCGTAAGCACAGATTATGATACAAGTGATACGCTATATTTTGAACCAATAACATTAGAATATGTCCAATCAGTTATAGATAAAGAAAAGCCAGATGGAATAATAGTCCATTTTGGAGGACAAACACCACTTAAACTTGCAAAAACATTATCTCTACTTAATGTGAATATTATAGGAAGTAGTGCAAAAGTAATTGATATAGCTGAAGATAGAGAAAAATTTGCAAAATTTGTAGAAGAGAACAATCTCTTGCAGCCACAAAATGGTATTGCCTTTAGCAAAGAGGATGCTTACAAAATTGCATTTAAAATTGGTTTTCCTGTGCTTGTTAGACCTAGCTATGTATTGGGTGGCAGAGCTATGAAAACTGTCTATAATGAAGATGAGCTAAAAGTATATATGGACGAAGCATTAAATATTAGCCAAAATAACCCTATTTTAATAGATAAGTTCTTAGAAGGTGCAGTGGAGCTAGATGTAGATGCTTTAAGCGATGGTAATGATATATATATAGCTGGTATTATGCAACATATAGAAGAAGCAGGTATTCATAGTGGAGATTCTACTTGTGTGATACCAACAATTAGTATAAATGAAAAAAATTTAAAAGAAATAGAACAAATCACACAGATTGTTGCATTAAAGCTTGGGGTAATAGGACTTATGAATATACAATATGCAATATATAACAATAATGTATATATCATTGAAGTAAATCCAAGAGCATCAAGAACAACTCCTTTTGTAAGTAAAGCTACTGGTATACCGCTTGCAAAGGTAGCAACACATATCATGTGTGGTAAAAGCCTAAAGGAAGCTTTAAACTTCTATGATAAATACAATATAGTAATAAATGAAAATGGAATCTATAAACCAAAAACACCAAATCATGTATCAGTAAAAGAATCTGTATTTCCATTTAATAAACTACCAGGTGCAGATGTACTACTTGGTCCAGAAATGAAGAGTACAGGTGAAGTTATGGGGATTAGCAGCTCATTTGGAATTAGCTTTGCAAAAGGTCAAATTGCATGCAATAATGCACTTCCTGTAAGTGGTAATGTATTTTTATCATTTATGGATAATGACAAAAAATATTTACCAACCATAGCAAAGAGTTTTATAGAGCTTGGATTCAATATATATGCAACAGAAGGGACGCATAATTATTTAATAAACAATAATATAGAATCTAAAAGAGTGTTAAAAATAAGCGAGGGTCGCCCAAATATAGATGATTTACTAGCAAATAAAGAAATACACATAGTAATTAACACAAGTGATAATAAATCAAGCAAGGATGATGCAAAAAGAATAAGAGAGAAAGTAGTAAGGTTGTCACTTCCGTATTTTACAACTATATCTGGCACAAAAGGTGCACTTAAAGCCATAAAAGAATTAAAAAAATCATCACCTTATAAAGCTAAAGCTTTGCAAGATTACCTAGATACAAAATAATGTTATTTTTGGCACAAAGTGATACAACAGCTGGATTTTTAAGTAAATCAAAAAGTGGTATTATAAATATAAAGCAAAGCAAAAAGGATAAACCTATACTCATAGAAACAAGCTCACTTTACACAATAAAAATACAATCTAGAATCCCAAAAATAATAAATAAATCAATAAGAAGAAGAAAAAAAACAACTTTTATTTTTCAAAATAAAAAATCATTCAGACTTATTAATCATGGGCTACATTCTATTTTTTTACATAATTTGCAACATCTTTATTCATCATCTGCAAACCTACATAAATGCAAATTTGATTTAAAATTCGCTACAAATAGTGCAGATGTATTAGTGGTTGATAAAAGGGGAATTTTTGAAAATACTCCATCTACAATTTTTAAAATACATAAAAATAAAATAAAAAAGATAAGATAATGGATAAGATTTTAGCAGTAATATTCTTTGGTGCGGCATTTGGATTATTTCCAATAATTATATTTTATGGAGGTATCTTTGTTAATTATCTTTCATACTATGAGATAAAAGAATATTTTAATAGTTTTTTTATGCAGAATCTAAATATATATCTATATTGTGGATTTGGAATATTTAGCGGCGTAGCATTTATTGTTAATACAAATTTTTTACGATTTATATATTTATTTTGTAGCATTATATTTTGTTTAACACTTATACCAGATATAGGGATGAATGTTGGTGAAAAAATGTTTGCAAAAAATGCAAGAATTAATGTAGATGGACAAGCTAAACCCGTAAAATTGATATATAAAGATAATAAAAAAATATACTACAAATTCAATAATAATCCAAAAATTCAAAGATTAGATATAAAATAAAAGGGTATTTATGAGAATTGATAAATTTTTAAATACTACAAATATTTTAAAACGAAGAACGATAGCCCAAGATATGTTAAACAATCAACTAATAAGTATAAATGGTGTTGAAGTAAAACCAAGTAGAATAGTAAGAATAGGAGATATTATTGAAATAAGATTTTTAGAATACTCTAAAAAATATGAAGTATTAATGATACCTGAAACAAAAACAATACCAAAAAATAAAAAACAAGAATATGTAAGAGAAATTTTTTAAGGAATTTTAAAATGAAATTTTTATTTTCAAAAACATTTATAAATATAGCTAGCGCATTATATATTTGGCTCATTGGTCTTACTATTGGGGCTTTAGTTGCATGTGGAGCATTTAGTGCGAGTGTAATATTTAATGCTAATAATTTTGGCATAGAACTAAGTAAATTTCAAAGTGGAATCTTAATGACACAGATATTTTTAAAGCTAAATATATTGCTAATTGCAGTATCTTTTATTATTACTATATTTGAAATTATTGCATTGCGTTTATCAAATCAAACAAAAATAATAAAAATAATATTATTCTTAAGTGGAGCAATTAGTGTGATTTGTATCTTATTATTTAGCCTTTATTACACGCCATTTATTGTAGAACAACAAACTATAGGTCATATAGCAACACAATCTAGTAAATTTGATGCAATGCATAAACAAAGTGAGATGGTTGCAAATATTATATTTTTCTCACTTAGCATTAATCTATTATTTAGATTAATCTATAGGAAATAATCAATGTGGCTTACAAAATATAATGCAAGTGGAAATGATTTTTTAATATTCCACACATTTGGCAATATATTAGATTCTAATAAACGCTCTAATCTTGCAAAAAAAGTATGTAATAGGCATAGTGGGATTGGTGCTGATGGACTTGCAATCATATCTCCACATCATAAATATGCATACCAATGGGATTTTTATAATTCTGATGGAAGTAAAGCAAATATGTGTGGTAATGCTAGTAGATGTGTAGCGCATTATGCATATAGCAACAAACTAGCACAAAAAAAACATTCTTTTCTAAGTGGTGCTGGAGAAATAAAAGTTTCAATTGATGAAACAAATAATGATATAGTAGAAGTAAACTTTGGACATATCAATATTGTAAAAAGCAATATAAAAGAATATGAATTAGAATTTACACTTTTAGATTCTGGTGTGCCACATTTAGTAAACTTTACAAACAATCAATTACCAAAGCATAAAAGTGATATGATGAGACATTTAAGAGAAAAATATAATGCAAATATAAATTTTGCAAAAATAAAAAATAAAAATACTATATATATCTCTACTTATGAAAGAGGAGTAGAAGATATCACACTTGCATGTGGCACAGGAATGGCAGCTGTATATTATCTAGCATTAACACAAAATAAAATAACCAATAAAGCTACTCTTATACCACCAAGCATGGAAAATTTATATTTTAATATGATTGATAATGAGGTCTATTACAAAGGAAAAGTAGAAAAAATATGTGATATTAAGCTCTCATAGATTCTGCAACAATATTAAAAAACCAATATAGTAATCCAATTGCATAAAAAAGCAAACTTGCATAGTACAGATTACATGTTTGTAGCAACTCCCAGCATAATACTATAACAATAAAACCTATAACTAAAATAGATAGATTTATAATACTATAGAATGTTATAGATTTTCTAAGATTGAATGAAGTTTTTATAAATACTAATATACTAAAAGCAGATAAAGCAAAATCAATCATAGATGATACGCTATAAAAATCATACACTCTAATGCTATATCCAAATAAAAATATAATACTTATATTAAGAGATGGTGCAATTTCTTTTATGTATGTTTTATAAAAATAATTATCAAACAATTTTCGTTTATAAAAAAAGCCAAGCATAGGAATAGTGATAAAATATATAAATACAAAACTATCAATTACTAGCTCTTTTGCACTGCTAGTAATAATATTACTATCTATGTAATACATATTTAATATTCCATCAACACTATTATGATTAGGTGATGACAAAATATTAATTAATAACAATGAAGAAAAAATAAAAATACCAAATAATAATATTGGAGTATACTTTTTTTGATATTTAAATCTATTCACCTGCATCAAATAAATAGATACACAAATTCCAATAAATAGTAAAACTCTTAATAACTTTGTAAATAACCCATCTTGACGAAGTATAATGCCAAGTAAATCTTCAAAATTACTGATAAACAATGATGATAGGATGGTTATAAAAAAAAATGATGAAAAGAAAAAAAATATCAATGAAAATATAAATTCATTTTTTTGTTTAGTCATCAGAAATTCTTTAAAAAATAATTATCTATACCATCTGCTATACCAATAGCAAGTTTTTCTTGATAGTTCTTTTTTTGTAATTTATCTAAATCACTATCATTTGACATATAACCAACTTCAACTAAAATTGAAGGCATTAGAGCACCAACCAAAACCCAAAAAGGCCCTTCTCTTACGCCACCATCTATGGTTTTACTATATAATTTTCGTGTATTTACAAGCATTCCATATTGAACATCTATAGCAAGTTTATTTGATGCCAAAAGCCTCTGAGAATTAATAGAGTTTAAAAATGATAGTTTTGAAAAATAATTCATTACTTCTATATCATCTTTATTTTCTAACTCTGCAACTTTTCTAGCACGCTCACTTCTTGCTGTAGATAAAAAATATGTCTCAATTCCACTTGTAGTATGATAATTCTTAGAGCTTTTAGGAAGAGAGTTTGCATGGATTGATACAAATACATCAGCATTTTTATCATTTGCAAATTTTGTTCTATCTGTCAAACTTATATACTTATCACTATCTCTGGTAATAAATACTTTGTATCCTCTAGATTCTAAAATTTTTTTAGTAATTTTACCAATAGAGAGTGTAATGGTTTTTTCGCAAATTTTATTAGAATTTGCACCACAATCTTTGCCACCATGTCCTGGATCCAAAACAACAATTCTAGTTGTATTTTTTTGTTCTGCATCTTTTCTAGCAGCTTGCTTAATATTTTGTGTTTTATTTTTTTGGATAATATTTGAGTTATTATTATTTTCTGTAATTGAATTAAATAAATTTGAAATTTCGCTGTTATTTTGTTTTGAAACATTACTATTTTTTACATTAAAACTAAGCAATAAAATATTTTTTTTAATTTCAAAATTTAGAGTATTGATTTTTTTGCTTTGTATTACAATCCTTGTTGTAGTTTTATTGTTCTGTGCAATAGTAATAAAATTTTCATTTTTCAATCTAAATGTATATTTTTTAAGTGTATATTCCGCCTTGATGTCATAATAAATCCCTGTGCTAATTTTATGTTTTTTAAAATATGAGGATTGTATATTTTTATTAAAAATAATACTAACTGCACCATTATTTTCTTTTAAATCAATAATCTTTAGTGGGGAACAAAATAATAAAAATGGTATAAAAAATAAGAAAATAGATTTTATCAATCTATCTCCTAGTTAGTTCGTCTATAAGTTCTTTAACGCTTATTATCTTCTCAATCCTGTATCCATTCGCACCTGTAAAATATAATCCTGTATCAAGATTACCATAACTAACATCACCAAGCCTATCAGCGATGCAGTATCCTACTTTTTTAGCCTCCATTCCTCTTTGACATGGGCTAACACAATTACTAACACAAGATATTTTGGGTGCATTACCTTCTTCTATAGCCTTTAAAACACCTCTATTAATAGCCCTAGCTGGATAACCAACAGGAGATTTTATAAGTTTTATATCTTCTTTTTTTAAATTTGGCATAATATCCAAGTATGCTTTAGCATCACATTCATATGTTCCTAAAAACCTAGTAGCCATTTGCACTCCAGAGGCCCCTAATTCTAAAAATTTATCAATATCATTTCTATCCCAGATTCCACCCGCTGCAATCACAGGAATATTACCTTGAGCTTTTGCTTCTTCTATTACACTTGGAATAATATTTTCTAATTGAAACTCTTCTTTAAAACAATCCTCGTATTTAAAGCCTTGATGACCACCACTTAATGGACCTTCAACAATTACAGCATCTGGGATTCTATTATATCTATCTTTCCATCTCCTACAAATAATACGCAATGCCTTTGCAGATGAAACAATAGGAATAAGGGCCACATCAGGAAAGTTTTTTGTAAATTCTGGCATATTAGTAGGAAGACCGGCACCCGTAATAATAATATTTGCACCAGCCTCACAAGCATCTCTTACAACCCTACCATACTCATTGATAGCATAAAGAATATTTGCTGCAAGAGGAACATTTCCACATATTTTCCTTGCATTCTTAAAAATTTCATTTAAAGCATTTTTAGAATAAAAATTAATTGCTTCAAATGGTTTAGAACGCACAATTCTATCTGCAAATTGCATTTTTCTATAATAACCAGTTCCAACACAGCTAATAGTTCCTAAAGCACCCTGCAGTGATACATTACCTGCTAATTCATCCCAACTGATTCCAACACCCATACCACCTTGTATAATTGGATATTTAATAGTATGTTTACCAATTTTTAATGATTTAAATAATACATTATTCATTTTATAATAGCTCTCAAAAATTTTCTTTTACCAATTTGAATTACATATATACCTGATTTAAGCTTAAGATTCTCATCTAAAACTTTAGCACTATTAATTTTTATAGCACCTGCACGAATATCTCTTCTTGCTTGTGAACTAGAATGAGACAACTTGCTATCAACTAGTAGCTTACATATCCAAATGTTGGATTCTGCGGTAAATTCATCTAATTCCTTAGGAATAGAATCTTGACTAAAAATTAAATCAAAATTCTCTTTTGCATTTTTTGCATCATCTTTAGAGTGATATCTTTCAACTATTTCTAAAGCTAAATTTTCTTTTGCATTTTTTGGATGGATAACCCCATTTTTTACATCTTCTTTTAATCTATTAAGATTATCTATGCTAATGATACTTAATAGTTCATAATAACGCCACATCATTGTATCTGAAATACTTAGAATCTTTGCATACATATCATTTGGATTATCAGTTATGCCTATGTAATTACCAAGGCTTTTACTCATTTTATTTACACCATCAAGGCCTTCTAAAAGTGGCATCATTAAGACTGATTGCTCTTTGGCCAATCCATAAGCACGCTGCATACTTCTACCAACTAATAAATTAAATTTTTGATCATTTCCACCACATTCAATATCGCAATCAAGCATAACACTATCATAGCCCTGTAGCAAAGGATATATAAATTCAACAATACTAATTGGTTGATTATCTCTGTATCGTTTTGAAAAATCATCTCTCTCAAGCATTCGTGCAACAGAAAATTTACCTGTAAGATTAAGCATGCCTTCACTACCTAATGCATTCAACCATTTAGAGTTGAAACAAACCTCTGTATATTCTGGTTTTAAAATTTTAAATACCTGATTTTCATATGTTCTAGCATTTTTTAATACCTCTTCTTTACTTAAAACTTTTCTGGTTTCATTTTTACCGGTTGGATCACCAATTGTTGCTGTAAAATCACCAATTAAAAATTTTATATTTGCACCAAATTGTTGCAATATAGCAAGTTTTTGTAAAAGCACACTATGTCCTAAGTGAAGATCTGGAGCAGTTGGATCAAAACCAGCTTTTACAATAAATCGCTTCCCATTTTGGAAATAATTAGTAACTAAGTTTTTAATATATTCAATACCAATTATTTCACTAGCACCCCTTTGTATTTCATTTAATGCATTATTTATTTTAGATTCCATAATATTCAATTCCTTATATGCTTTATGTATATGCATCTTTAAGATTTACAAAATCAATAATCTTATATTTTTTAAGCAATATACTTTTTAATATCTTTGTATCATGAATTGGAGTTTCAAATAATATTTCGCAATTAGTCATAAATTGGTTTTTATAGCCATTGTATGATACACCAATAACATTGCAATCATATTTTAAAAGCGTGCCTAAGAATTCTGCTAAAGTCCCTTTTTTACCCTCTAGAGCAACTATAACTTTATATGAAGAATTGATATCATCCTTCCAGTGAACAAAAACCATTCTAGCACCTTCTGATACCTCTAGAAATGCTCTTTCGCATAATTTATGATGTATAAAAACCTTGGAATTATTTTTAATGGCTAAAACCTCATCATTATGTTTTGGACGACAACAATAATCAAATAATGTCTCTGATATAGTATGATTTGAATAAATAATAAGACTACCAAATTCTTGTTTTTTTAATTTTAACCTATCTAATTTGATTTTAGATAAAAAATTGACATTATTTTTTAGATGATTTTTTATCCTATTTTCTAATTCTATAAGATAATCAAGCTCTTTTGATGCTCTCCATATCGTTTGAAAAAGATTATTTTCTCTCACAAAATTTTCTACTATATTCATATTTTGATCAAAAAATATTGTAGAAATTATATTAATTGCACTTTTTTGTTCTATGTCTTTTATTTTATGAGAACATTGTAATTTTAAATTACTTTTTGCTTTTGAAGTTTTTACTGCATCAATCCAAGTACATTTAGGTACTATAGAATCATTTGTTATAATTTTTACTATATCTCCACTTTTTAAAGTTGTAAGTAGCGATACTTTTTGATTATTTACATAAGCTTCTTTTGCACAACTTCCAAGTTTAGTATGGACTGCATATGCAAAATCAAGAGCTACAGCACCAACAGGTAATGTATATGTATCTCCTGCTGGTGAAAAAACAACAATATCCTCTCTATATAAATCATTTTTTGCTAATTCATAAAACTCTTCTATATTGTTATCTTGGTACTGCAGATTCGAAATCCAATCAGTAGATGGAATCATTCCTGTATTTTTATACTTCCAGTGTGCTGCTATACCAAATTCTGCAGAATGATGCATATTTAGCGTTCTTATTTGTACTTCAAAAATAGATGATTCATCAAAAACAGTAGTATGTATTGTTTGATAGCCATTTTCTTTTGGTAATGCTATATAGTCTTTAAATCTAGATACGATAGGCTTAAAATTAAGATGAATAATTCCTAGTATCTTATAACAATCAATATCATTATTAACTATAATTCTAATAGCAAGCAAATCTAGTATTTCATCTATACTAACACCTTTTTTTTGCATCTTTAAAAAAATAGAATAAGGACGCTTTATTCTACTTTCTATTCTAAAATCAGAATCTGAAAATCCATCCTGCATTAGCAAAGAAGAAACTTTAGAAATAAATGTATTTAACTTTAACACTAGATTCTGACGATGTTCATTTAAATATTTATCAATTTTATTATATTCATCTCTAAAAATATAATAAAAACCCCTATCTTCTAACTCATTTTTAATAGATGATATACCAAGTCTATGAGCAATTGGAGCATATACTACAAGAGTTTCTTCTGAAATTCTCCTTTGTTTATCTTGCGGCAATACATCCAGAGTCATCATATTATGCAATCTATCACTTATTTTTATAACAAGAGCTCTGACATCTTTTATGGAAGCTAGCAACATTTTTCTAAATGATAAAGCAGATGCCACCAATTTCTCATTTGTATCAGATGGAAGTTCCTCTTTTCTAATATCAACTATTTTTGTCAAACAATCAACAAGAGAAGCTACATCACTACCAAACTCATCTCTAACCCAATCTATACTATAATCCGTATCCTCTACTACATCATGCAACAATGCAGCACATATCATAGATTCTTCACCACCATAATATGCAACAATACAAGACACAAGTATAGGATGGATAGCATATGGGATGCCACTTTTTCTAATTTGACCATTATGTGCAACAATACAAAAATGTAAAGCACTTCTAATTTTTGGAGACATAGAATAAAACAACACATTTTCTAATCTATCAGTTGCCTTTTCTATGGTATCAATATCAGAAAATGAAGAAAATAGATTCATAATCTTAAAAAATATCACTCCATATTATCTATTCTATCTAATAAAATCTTACCTTCTGCAATTTCTTTCAAAGCTATATCTGCTAATTTATATCTTGTAACATCCATATTTACAAGTGGAGTTGCACCATCGCCTAACTCCTTAACCCTACTAAATACAAAACAAGATAATTTATATCTATCATTATCGACTTTTTCTAATGCTTTCTCTAACACTTCTTCAATTCTATCCATAATTTCAAACACTCCTTATAATTATTTAACAATCGAATAAATACCCTTATTGTATTTAATAATATCTAATAAATTCCCAGGCTTAAACATATTGCAAACAATAATAGGAAGACTATTGTCTTTTGCCAAAGCTATTGCTGTATCATCCATAACCTTAATATCATCATTTAATGCCTGATCATAGGATAAAGTCTCTAAACGCGAAGCATCATCAAATTTATTAGGATCTTTATTATATATTCCATCAACTTTTGTAGCCTTTACAATAACATCTGCTTCAATCTCAACTGCTCTTAATGTTGCAGCCGTATCTGTTGTAAAAAATGGATTTCCTGTGCCAGCTGCAAACACTACAACTCTACCTTTTTGAATATGCCTAATAGCCCTTCTGTGAATATATGTTTCACAAATTTCTTGAATCTCAATAGCACTCTGAACCCTTGCATCAACCCCAAAATGCTCTAAAGCTTCTTGCATTGCAACAGCATTAATTACAGTTGCAAGCATTCCCATATAATCACCACTAGTGCGTCGTATTATACCACCTTTACTAGCACTAACACCTCTAATGATATTACCACCACCAATAACTATACAAACTTCAATGTCATTTTGGACTAATAATTTTATTTCTTGAGCGATATATTGTAATATTTGTATATCAACGCCAAATCCTTTATTTCCAGCTAATGCTTCTCCAGAAAACTTTACTAAAATTCTTGCTTTTTTATTTTGTAAATTAACACATTGACTTTCATTCTGCATTATATATCTTGCCCCTTAATATATTTAGAAAACTATATGAAAAATACTTGGGATTGTATATAACATATGCTTAAATTTCACATATTTAATTTATATAAAATGTTTGTTAGAGCTTTTATAACAAAATCAACCTCATCTTTATTAATAACATATGGCGGCATAAAATATACAACATTACCTAGTGGTCTTATAATCAAGCCTTCTTTTAATCCTAATTGTGAAATTTTTAAACTAATAGTTCTATCAAAATCAATGTTTAAATCAAAAGCAAATATCATACCTTTACATCTAATATCAGAAACTATATTTAAATTTTTTAATTCTTGAAATTTAGAGAATATGTAGTTACTAAGAATCTTATTATTTTCTATAGTATTTTCTAATTCAAAAATATCAAGAGTTGCATTTGCACAAGCAATAGATAATGGGTTTCCTGTATAACTATGAGAATGTAAAAATGACCTACTATAATCTCCATAAAACATATCATAGATTGTATTGCTAGTAACAACCACAGATAAAGGCAAGTAACCGCCTGTAATTCCTTTTGATAAACACAAGAAATCAGGTACAACCCTACATTCTTCTAATGCAAACATATTCCCACTTCTTCCAAATCCAACAGCAATTTCATCAAATATTACACATATATTATATTTTTTACATATACTTACTGCTTTAGATAGAAACTCCCTAGAATAAATCCTCATTCCACCAGCACATTGTATAAGAGGCTCTACTATAAAAGCACATATCTTATTTTCATTTTCCATAATTATAGATTCTAAATTACAAATTGCAATCTCTATAGCAGTAGAACTAAAATCTTGTGGCAGCTTTGTTGTTATATTAGAAATTAAAATATCACTATATGTATTTTTATAAAGTCCTATATCACCAATACTTAAAGCACCTATTGTTTCTCCATGATATGAATTTTCTAATGACAAAAATATATTTCGCTTATTACCTTGCAGTAAATGGTAATGGAAACTCATCTTCAATGCAATCTCAATTGCAGAACTTCCATTATCAGCATAAAAGCATTTATCTAATCCATCTGGAAGCTTTGAAATAAGTCTTTTGGAATATCTAACAATACCTTCATGTGTATATCCTGCAAAAATAACATGCTCCAATATATCAAGCTGTTCTTTTAATTTTAAATTTATATAATCATTACTATGTCCAAATAAATTTACCCACCAAGAACTAATACAATCAATATATTTATTGTCATTAAAATCATATAGATAAACGCCTTTTCCTCGCTTGATTGGCATTAGTGGAAAATCATACATATCTTTCATTTGAGTACATGGATGCCAAATAAATTCTAAATCATCACTAATTAAACTATTAATATTCATGTAATATTGCAACCTCAATACATTTTTGACAATGGAATCTAGCAAATTATACTCTTTTTTGCTAGAATGGCATTTTTTTAATTATTTAGCAAGAATAATATTAAATTAGAGTGTATTAGGGATTTGGTATAGATCATGATTACTTGGATGCAAAAGCACAGAAAATACCTCATTGTTACTGTTTGGATAAGCAGTATCGCATTTATTGCTGCAACTATGGTTGGATGGGGTGCATATAATTTTTCTTCATCAACATCTAATGTTGCAAAAGTTGGCAATATCAAAATTAGTATTGATGATTTTAATAGGCAATATCAAAATACTTACGAGCAATACAATAAAAAATACCAAGATACCCTAGGTCAACCTCTTGATGAAGAATTGGCAAAAAAATTGGGTTTAGAAAATGAAGTATTGCAAATACTTATAAACAGAGCATTGCTTGAGAACTTTGCCATAGATTCTGGAATTAGAATAAGTAATGAAGACATAGCTATAGAATTGCAAAGTTATGATACATTTAAAGAGAATGGACAATTTAATAGAGCAAAATATGATGAATTTTTAAAACAAAGCAGGATAAAAGTATCGGAGTTTGAAGATTTAATAAAAAAAGATTTGTTGATAAAAAAAATAATTGATATAGTTCCTAACTTGTTAACACCACTAGAAAGAGAAGTATTTTTGTTACCAAGTAGATTAGAAGATAGAGTATCTATTGAAATCATAGATAATGTAAAAATTAATATTACAGATGAAGACCTAAAAAAATATTATGATACACATAAAGATAAATATAAACAAGCAAAAGAATTTGAAGTAGAAGTTATTGAAACTAGCATAGAAGACATAGAAGCACCTGAAAATATGGTGCTTTCATATTATGAAGCAAACAAAGCTAACTATACCAAAGATGGGGTTTTATTATCATTTGATGATGTAAAAAAAGATGTAAAAAAAGATTATCAAAAAAGAGAAGCACAAAAAAGTGCCTTAAGAGAATATAATGATTTCTTAAACAACAAAATTAGTGGAAAGAAAATAGTTATATCAGAAGATAATACAAATAGTGAAATAATAGAAGCTATAGTTTCAACAAATGATGGAGATATCATTAAACCAATATTTGATAATGATAAATTTATATCAATAAAAGTTATCAAAAAATATCCACAAGAAATAAAAAGTTTTGATGAAGTAAAAAATATTATAAAAGTTGACTATGAAAAAATAGTAAAACAAGATATGCTAAAAAAAGAGGCTGAAATCAAAGTTAATGTATTCAAAGGTGAAGATATAGGGTTTATATCTATGGGCAATACAAGAAAGATTAAACATTTAAATGAATTTGAAGTGCAGCAATTATTAAGTAAAATGTTTACTTCAGAATCTAAAAGTGGATTTTTACTATTATCTGATAAAGTAGTTCTATATAAGATTACAGAACAAAGAATAGCAAATAAAGCATCTAATAGGGAAGTAGAAATATTGAATAATATAAAATATAATCTAATGGAAAATGCAATAATTGACTTTTTAAATAAGAAATATAAAACAATAAACTATATGAAAAAGGATTGATATTTTGGAACAAATAATTCTTGGTATTGATATAGGATCTTCAAAAATTTGTTCCCTTATTGCAGAAATAAAGGGTGGTATACCACATATAATAGGTATGGGTATTAGACCAGCGCATGGAATAAGAAAAGGCACAATAACAAATATAGAACAAGCAAGTAAATCAATTAGAGAATCTGTTAGCGATGCAAAAAGAATAGCTGGTGTTAGCATATCACAAGCAATCATATCGATTTCTGGTGCCTATACAAAGAGCATAGATAGTCAAGCAATTACAAGCAGCTCTAACAAAGAAATAGGAATACAAGAAATAAGACGAGCTATGCATACGGCCCTATATAATGCTGAAATACCAAATAACTATGAAATGCTGCACACTCTCCCATATTCATTTAAAGTAGATAGTGGAGAATACATAGATAACCCATTTGGAATGAATGGTGCAAGACTAGATGTATCAACTCACATTATTGCTGCACAAAAAAATGGACTTGAAAATCTAAAAAAAGCCGTAAGAAACGCTGGTATAGAAGTTAATGATGTTGTATTAAGCACATATGCATCATCGATTGCAGTTCTCACAAATGAAGAAAAAGAATTAGGTGTAGCTTGTATTGATATGGGTGCTAGTAGTTGCGATATAATGATACATTGCGGCAATGCAATGCGATATGATTACTTCTTAGGTGTTGGATCGGCACATATTACAAAAGATATTGGAGCTGTCTTAAATATAAATCTTGCTACAGCTGAAGAATTAAAGAGAAAACATGTTACATTATATGATCTTACACAAGAGGATATATATTCTGTTCTTGAAATACCATCTGAAAACAAAAACATTCCTTTAGAAACGCTGCATGGGGTTGTTACATCTCGTGTATCAGAAACCTTAATGTTGATAGAAGAAATTATAGAACATAGTGGATTAAGGAATAATCTTGGTGCAGGAGTTGTTATAACAGGTGGAATGTCTCATATGAAAGGCTTATCTGAAATGGCATTAAACATTTTTAAAGGATTACCTGTTAGAATAGCAAGCCCTAAAGATATAAATGGCTCATTTGATATACTAGATCCATCATATTCTACAGCAATAGGTCTAATATTATATGGTTCTGGGAAGTATACTAATTACGAATTAGATGCAAATAAAAAGTTAAAGCATAGTCAAGAAAAAAGTATCGATCATACGAAACTATCGAATTTAAAAGAATATAATGATTTAAGTGATTTAAAGAATATATCAACAGCAAGTGATAATACTAAACAACAAGAAAAAATTGATATCAAGCTTAAGAAAAATACTATTACAGAAAAAGCGATAGAATGGATAAAAAATATATTTTAATGAGGGGTTGCATATGAATATAAATATAGAAGAAATAGAACAAAGTAATGAAGTAAAAATTACGGCTATTGGAGTTGGTGGAGGAGGAAGTAATGCAATAAACCATTTAAGCATTCATGGAATATATAATAATATTCAATTAATTGCTGTAAATACTGATAAACAACATTTAGATAGAACAGAATCTCATAAAAAAATCCTTATTGGAGAGAGAATTACTAGGGGATTTGGTGCAGGTATGGATCCTGCAGTTGGTAAAAAAAGTGCAGAAGAAAGCTATGATCAAATATTAGATGCTATAAAAGACTCAAATATTGTATTTATTGCTACTGGTCTTGGTGGTGGAACAGGAACTGGTGCAGCTCCAATAGTAGCAAAAGCAGCCCAAGAATCTGGAGCTCTTACAATAGCAGTAGTTACAAAACCATTCAAACTTGAAGGAAAGAAAAAACAAGAAGTTGCAGAAGAAGGGGTGAAAGAATTAAAAGAGTATGTAGATGCAATCATTGTTATACCAAATGAAAAATTACTTGCAACAGTGCATAAGCAGTTGGGTATGAGAGATGCATTTAAGTTAGTTGATAATGTGCTTGCTCAAGCAGTAAATGGAGTATCATCTATAATATTAAATAGCAGTAGTGGAGGTATTAATACTGACTATGCTGACTTAGAGAAAGTAATGCAACATAAAGGATTAGCATTAATTGGCATTGGAGATAAAAATGGAACAGATTCTGCTGTGGATGCTATAAGAGAAGCTTTAGAATCTCCTCTATTGGATAATATAAGCATAAATGGAGCCAAAGGTGCAATTGCGTATTATGAAATCAATGAAAACTATCCAATTAATATGATAAATGATGCCAATGCTATAATAGAACAACAAATTGATCCAAGTGCTACTTTTAAATTTGGAATAACTTATAATAATGAACTATCTGATAGCCAAGTGAAGGTAACTTTAGTTGTTACAGGTTTTGAGAAAGAACTTGTAGTGAAAGATACAAATGAAAATAATGTAACGATAAAACCAAATGCTAATTCACAAGGAATTAAATTAAGAAGAGTAAGCGGATCGAATGAAAGTTTATTTGATTTGCATGATTTAGGTGACTTAGAAAGTCCATCATTTTTAAGAAATCAAAGAGATTAGTTTATATTTATTAAGTATTAATATATTTAATGCTTAAAAAGTATTTAAATGAAATATACAATTTTTGCTGTATTAATAATATTAACATTCGTCATTACAGCTAAAAATGATAAATCAAACAATAAAAGCATATGCTCACTCACTAACCAAAATCTGGTAACAATTGGAGATAGTCTTGCAAATGGATATGGTATAGATGCAAATGATAGCTTTGCAATCCAAACTGCAAAATTACTTAATAAAAAACCTATCAAATTAGGTAAAAATGGGGAAACAACATCACAATTACTTCAAAGAATAGATAACACATTAAATAAGATTCAAAGCATAGCAGCTATCATTATTTCAATTGGCGGGAATGACTTCCTAAGAAATGTAGATAAAAGAACTACAGAGGCAAATCTAGATAAAATAATAAATATTGCAAAAAAACATACAAGTTGTATTATATTACTTGGAACTCCAGGTGATATAAAAGATAATATATTAGGCAATGTTTCAACAATATACGCTAAAATAGCATCAAAGCATAATATATTGCTAGAAAAAAAGAGCATGAATCAAATATTAAAAAGTAATAATCTAAAGATTGATCAAATACATCCAAATATTGAAGGTCATAATATAATTGCAAAAAATATTGCACAATTAGTAAATCAATATAAATAATTTTTGCATTTAAGCAAACATTCAAAAAAAAAATGTTTATATTTCATTTACTTTTACTCTATTATATTTTTAGAGTTAAAGAATTTACTTTTTGGAGAATAAAATGAAAAGAAGTGGTTTTTCAATGATAGAATTAGTATTTGTTATAGTAATTCTTGGAGTTTTAGCAGCTGTTGCTGTTCCTAGATTTGTAACAACAAGAACTGATGCACAAGTTGCAATGGCAAGAAGTGATATTGCTAGTGTATTAAAAGCAATTCCTGCAAGAATCTTTGCTGAAAATATAGATCCTACACAATCTACTCCTCCTGGTTTTAGTAGTTGGGGTGAATGGATGATAGATACAGGTGGATTAGATAGAGGTAGATGGCAAGCTGGAACAGGTGGTGGTGGAGTAGGTGGCCCTGGAATTGCACCACTTGGTAATGTTGTAACACAAGGTGGACAAAATCAAACTGGTGCATGTGGACATATTATTCAGTTAGATACAACTACAGGAAATCTAGTTTTTGATCCAAACCAAATAAGTGGTGTAGGCGGTGGTGGTGGAAATAGTGGAACATTCTGCAAAGCACTAAAAGAATCTTACCCAAGTGGAAGTAACAGAATAATACCTCTTGCAACAACTGGAGCTGTTAAGTTCTAAGAAATCATAGTTTCTAGGTAACCCTAGAAACTATGATTAATGTAGATCTTTGTTTAACTCTATCTTTACTTTACTTCTAAAAGCTATCATTTTACCAGTTTTTGAATCACACCTAAAATGAATACCATTTTTACCAGATAATTCTCTTCCTTTATAAAGATTGTTTGCATTCATAGTAAAATCACTATTAATTTCTTGTATCTTCTTTGCTTCTTCTATATCTATATAAAATATAGTTCCTGCAAGAACGGCTACTCCGCCATCAACAATACATCCATTACCAAGACTAATACCAGTAGAACTATTTACACCAAGCAAACAATTTTCACCAATTGAGATTGGATCTGAATTACCACCACTAAGAACGCCTAAAATACTAGCACCACCACCTATATCACTGCCATTACCAACAATTACAGATGATGAGATTCTACCCTCATTCATACAAGAACCAAGTACACCTGCATTAAAATTTACATAACTTGCACCAGGCATCTGAGTATAACCGCCTTTGCCTAGATATGCACCAAATCTAGTTTTTGCAGAATCTAGTAACCTAATATTGTCATATTGAGGAATAACTTGCATCAAATATCTAGGGAATTTATCAACAAAATCAATATGTGGATACAAACCATTAAGTTTTAAATAAATTTCATTATCTCTAAGATAGGATAATTCATAAGGCTTATTGCCACTCCAAGCTACATTCTCCAATAAACCAAAAATACCATCAAGCACCAAGCTTCGTAATTCTGCTTTACCAAGAGAAAGAGCTAAAAGTTTCATATATGAACTCTCTACGCTCTGGCATTTTACATCCTCATAAATCACAACAAATCTAAATGCAAAATCACTACCATTTAGATTATGCATTTTTTGTAATTCAAGCAATACTTGAATATTTTTATGTAATTTATTATCATTTATAGCTTCTACTAAAAATGGATTAAATAATGTTAATGCTTCTTGAATAAAATCACTATCAATTTCAAATACAGCCTCACTATCACTTTTAGAAATTATTTTTTTTGCAGCTTTAGAAAATACAGCATATGAGCCAAGATTTTCTCCACCCCAATTTAATACTGGATATGTAGCCTGTAATACATTATTTTTACTTCCTAGATCTACTCTACAAATACCAAAACCAAGTGGTTTTTTATTTATTTTACTTTCTTCTTCTACAAATTTTTTAAATTCATCTACACTATTAATCATTATCACTCCTTTAATACCGCTTCAAATTTTTCTACAAATCTAATAGGGTTATAAGTCATTTTAGCACGTCGCAAACCTTCAATACCTAAATCCTCTTCTCTATTTACAAATTCCATTTCATTCCATTCATTGCATAAAAATTGTTGATTGATAGCTTGATAAATACCCTCATAAAATGTATTTGCTTTTTCTATATGTATAACAACACTATTACTATTAATCTGCTCCCCTAAGGTAAATGCGGCTATTTTATTATCAATTTTTATAACACCGCCTTTCATATCAAGCAAATTAAAGTTTCTAAGAGTAGATTCTATACCTACAAATTCATTTCTTAATCCATCAGTGATATTTGGATTCTTATTAAACCATTCTACATAAGATTCAAAAACATCTATGGCATTGCTAGAATCTATTCGTTCATATACAAAATTTGGATAAAGATTTAAAAACTTATTTAAATGATTTTTCTTGCTATGTAATTTTCTGCCATTTAAATTAATCAAATCTGACACATTATAAATATAATCAAATCTATCTCTATTTGGAGATATATCAAATATATTAGGCATATTTTTTTCCAATTCATATTTTTGATACGGCTCAAGAGATTTGATAGCAAATTTCATATTATTTGATAAAAAGTAATCCATAACATCTTTTATAGTTTTTTGTCTATCACCAAGTCCAAGAGGATAAAAAATAAATGGATATTTTTCATTAGGGAATTTAGTTTTAATAACTAAACAATCATTCAAAATCGCATAGCTTATATCCCTGCTAAAATGCCAAATATAAAGATTGCCAAAAAGCATATCACTTGCTTCGATTCTTTGCATATTAAAAAAACTCTTGACAATATCTTTAGAATAAATATTAATTGGTAAAAACTGCAATTACCCCTCCAAAAATACTCGAGTCTGCTTCAATTTTAAAATACCTTTATGCAATGCATCTTTTTCAAATTGAAGCTTTTTTATAAAATCTCTTACAATTTCTCTAGCACAAATTAAATCATCAATACTATCAAATTTTGGTAAATCATCTATTAAAAAAAGAACTTTTTCATCATCTTTATTTATTACTGCAATTTTTAACTCATTTAACCATTGACTAGAGTTCATATTGATGTATCTCTCTCCATGCCTCTAATAATCCTCTGGTAACTTTAATAACAATATCTATTTTTTCTGTATTATTTTCTACATTAGCTTGGGTTAGAAATTTTATTTGTTGCATATAAAGACCTGTTAAATAGTGGGCAACATCTCCACCATTTTCATAATCCAATACATTTAAAAGTTCTGTAAAAATATCTGTAGTTCTATTTATATAATAAATCTTTTTTTCTATATCACCTACTTCGATCCCTCTTTTTGCTAGACTTGAAAATCTAAGTATTCCTTCGTATAACATTTCTATTAATTTTGATGGAGATTCTACTCTTGAATGAGTTTGCTGATATATATTATAAGCATTTTGACTATTCATAAAATTCCTCAATCATTAATTTTTCTTTTTATCTGCTATAGATTGTTCTATCATCATATTTAAGCTATTAAATGAATTATTAGCGCGTGCTATTTGACTATCATATGCTGCAAATCTATTTGCCATAATCTCATATCTACTATTTAATAACTCAAGATTTCTAGCTCTATCAGCTTTTAATCTTTTATCGTCATTTTTTATACTTTCTTCAAATAATTTTAATTTAGAGTTATCACCTGTAGTTAAATTATCTAATTCCTTTAAAACAAGACTAAAAATACCTTGAGTTTGGACTTCCTTGCCATTTATTGTTGTAACCCCACCTTTAAAAAAATCCATAATCTTATCTGGCTGCGCAGCTAAAGAACTCTGCAATTTACTTTCATCTAAAATAAGCAAACCATCATCATTAAAACTAAGACCATAATCAATAATACTCTCATATTTGCCATCAAAAAAGCTTGTGTTTGCCAACGCCTTATGCAGTGATCCCTTTATGGTCCTAATATCACCTACTCCATTAAAAATTCCAGCTATCTTTGTATCTTCATCATATCTAGTAAGCTCATTTAATTTTGGTATTAACTGATTATAACCATCAACAAAAGCCTTTATCTCTTCTACAATCAAGCTGTTATTTCTTGTAATACTTACATTTATATCTTTATCACTAGGTGATAAAAGTTCAAATGTTATGCCTCCTACAACATCATCAATAGTATTTTTTGGGCGGTTTATGCTAACTCCATTGTAAGTAATATTTGCATTTGATGCCCTTTGTATATTTGTTATATTTAGTTTTTTTGCAAGAATACTCCAGTCCATAAACTTTCCAGATTCTAAACCTATCTTTTTTAATGTTTCTCTATTGTCTTCTGAAGCTTTAATATTTACCTCGCCATTACTTGTATTAATTGTTAAATAACCATCTTGATTTAATTTTGCATAATAACCATTAATAGCATTAATAGCATTAATTATGGCTGTCTCATTCATTTCTTTAGTGTTATCTGTTGCAGTAATCATAGATAAGTCTAAATTCTTATTACCTATAGTAATAACACCTGTAATAAGTCCAGATGGAATATGAGACTTACTAACTACTGTATCATCTTCAGAAATACCTCTATTTGTAAAAAGTTGATTTGATTTTGTGCCATCTATACTAATACCAAAACCCCGCTTATCATTTAAAATAAGCCTTTTACCATCACCACTAACATCAATACTAATATCTCCATTATCAAGTAACTTCGCCATATCCGCATCTTGCCTGATAGTAGATATAATTGCCTCTTTCAATATATTTGCATTTTGTTTAGATTCTGTATTTTCATTAGATAAATTAATTTTGAATGTTTTACTTACACCATTAGAATCCATCATAGTAATACTTAAATCACCATCAACAAGACTTAAAGCACCATTAGCAACATCATTTGAAACTAAAGTATTGCCAAAATATATATTATTATCAATACCTGTATCTTTTGAATTAATCATAAGAGAATATGCACTATCACCTTCCCCTGTTTTCATAATAGAAGCATTAACTTCACCATTTGTTTCATCAATAATTTTTTGAGCAACATCACCCAATGTATCTGTAGCAGATATTTTAATATTGTAATTTTTACCATTAACATAAAATTTTATCATGGTATCTGCATTAGAAAACAAATCATCTCTTGAAGCAAATTTCAAACCAACTTCATTAATAGAGTTTTTTGCAATTTCATTAACCCTAATAGATAAATCCTGAACAGGAACACCAGCATTTACACTGACTTTTAGAGAGCTTTCGTTGCTTGATGTGACATTTCGTTCAAGATATGATGAATAATCAGCAACCTTTCTTGAGCTATTTTTTATGGTATCAAGCATCGTTTTTAAACCTACAAGCTCAGTTTGTTTATTAATGTTTTCTTGGAGTTTTTTATCAATTGGTGCTATTTGTGCGTTTTCATCGGCTTTTTTAAGCTTATCAATAACATCATAGTTCAATACACCACTACCAACTCCAAGCGAGCTCAATGCATTCATAAAATTACCTTTTTTAACCTTGAGTATCTAATATAACACTTACAATATCACGCATTTTTTTCATTAATTCCATTGCCTCATCAGTTGGAATCTGCCTTATTACCTTACCACTTTCTTTTTGTTTAATTGTTAAAACCAAAGATGAGATAGAATCATCATAATCAAACATCAAATCCGTATTTATAGACTCCATTTCTTTGTTTAATTCTTTTGCTAAATCAAGCAGTTGTCGTTCCAAATCATCTCTTTCTTGCTTGCTTAAATTATGAAGTTTAGAATCCTCAACTTTTAGCTTAGTAGTATAAATATTTTGTTGCAATGAAGCATCATAATTACTTTCTTGTAGCACACTATATTGTGCTTGAGATCCGATATTTTGTATAGTTGCATCCATAAAAAATAGCTCCCTTTTTATTATGAAAATATTATTTAAAAATCGACATAGTTTTTGTTTTATTTATTTTATATAAACAAAATCAAGCGGATTTATATGTTTATCTTTTTGCGTAACCTCAAAGTTTAACTTATCAGACACATATGCTATTGTGCTGCCTTTTTTTACTCTAGTGCCTACCTTAATATTACTTGGTATTTCATCAAGATATGAATAAATGGTATGAATGCCATTACTATGTTCAATTATTACTACCATTTTTAACATAGCTGTACTCTTTGCAAATACGACCTTTCCATCAAGAACACTTAAAACCGCACTTCGTCTTTTTACACCAAAAGTTACAAATTCATTAAAAACTTTTATTTTATATACAGGATCAAAATATGGTCCATATTTGGTTTCAATAGTATAATCTTTAAGAGGTGCAATAGTTTTTTTCCCAGTGTATCGTGCAGTACTTACATTTCTATATGAACTACCAATCTGCCTTACTTCAATTGGTGCAATATTGTTTCCAATTGAAGGAGCATTTTTATCATCCTTCTGTAATTTTTCACGCTTTGATTCTTGGTTTTCTAATTCTTTCTTTTGTAATATATTTAAATCAACCAAGATTTGTTGAATCTGTGTCCTTTCATTATCTAATTTTTCTATCTCATCATTATAAGATTCTATTTCATCTTTCATACGCTTAGCCAAAGCTTGTTGCTCTAATTTTGAGTTTTCAAGTTTTATTTTTTTCTCTTTTTGAGCGACGATAACCATTCTTGCATTATTAATTTTTTCTTGTGCAAGTTTAATATTTACTTGAAGTCTTTCTCTTTCTTTTATTAACATAGCAACTTTTTCTTTTGCAGAATCACTTAAATGTTTTAAAATTTCTTCATTAATAATAGATTCTTCACTTAGCGGTTCTTTAAAATTTAAAATCATAGCAATAGTAAGATCTTTTAATATAATACCTATAAGCTCATTTTGCAATACATCCAATCTATCTGTCAAAATATTTAGTTGCTTTTGAGAATTATCAAATATCTTTTCTTGTTCAAGATATAATTTTTCATTTAGTTCTATAGATTTTTGTAATGCTTTTATCTGTTTATCAAGATCATTAATTTTTGTATTTTTATCATTGATACTATCACCAATATCTTTTAATTTTTTACTAAGTGCAGTTTTTTTAGAAGTTATAGTATTTAATCTTTCTTCATTGCGTTGAATCCTAGATGCTGTATCAGCAAATGCAAAATTTAATAATAAAAATAAAGAAATAAATAAAATACGCATCAAGGTTCTTTTTGAAATAAAATAACCACTAATACCGAACTTATCGATATGGCACATGCTATAAATAAAAGTATAAAAAAGTCTATTATAAAAGTCGAAGTATTAAATATATCAATACCAAGCATAGAAACAATGGATGAAATTTTACTTGTATTGATGACAAAAGCAATAATAACAATAACAACTAATGCAGCTAATAATGAATTAATAAGTGCTAGGCGATACAATGGAGCATTTTTTAACTTTGATTGAGCACCTAAATAAGTCATAATCTCCATTCTTTCACTATGTTCAAAACGCCACACTTCAATTTGTTTGACCATCAAAAACAGACTTATTATAAAAATAATTCCAGATAAAACAATAATACATCCTTTTAATAATACAAGTAACCTATAAGTTTGATCATGTGTTTTACTAAATAACTCAATCCTTGTAATACCAGAAAAAGATGCAAGGCTTGTTTCAATTTGTTTAATTTTACTTTGACTTGGAAAAGAATTGAGAGTGATTGCATAAAAAAATGGTAATGATTTTTTTAAATCATCAATATTAGAATCTTTAAATTTTGCATCAATTTCACTTAAAACAATATTGGTATCTAGTAACCTAATAGAATAAATATCACTAATAGCCTGCTTTAGTTCATCTTCTTTAATTTCACTTTGACTAACAACGACTATTGAATAATTTTTTCCAATAAGATTTTCATGACTTTCAACAGCACGATTAATAAGAAATATACTCTCAATTCCAATAAGTAATGCAATAAGAGGAATAAGTAAAGATAAATATTGTCTAAACCATATCATAGACGACCTTATTTTCAATATATAAATGCCTATAATTCATATCTATCTTATCTGGCATTCTATGAGTGACAACAACAATTGTAATTTTTAGTTGTTCATTTACGCCTCTTAAAAGATTCCAAATCATATCACTACTATAATCATCAAGATTCCCTGTTGGTTCATCGGCAAATATAATTTTTGGATTTCCGGCTAATGCACGAGCAAGTGCCACTCTCTGCTGCTCTCCACCACTTAATTCAAGTGGATATTTATTTGATTTATGATCTAATTTTATATGTTTTAATAGACGCTCTGTCTTTATTTTGTATGTATTTTTAGGAAAACCATTTATTATCATTGGAAACATAATATTTTTTTCTATATTCCATTCTTTAATAAGCTTATAATCCTGAAAAACTATACCTATTTGGCGTCTTAATTTCATAATATTTGATTTATTTGAATTATGAAGATTAAATCCACATATATTTAAATGACCATCACGGATCGATAAATTTCCATACATAGACCTAAGCAATGTCGATTTACCACTACCACTTACACCTGTAATAAATGTAAAATCACCCTCTTTAATTTGGAATGTCGCATTTGTGATAACAAGTGGATCTTTATTGTATCCAAGATTAAGATTTGATGCTGTAATTATTGCTTGTTTCAACTTATTTGCTCCACTTTTTCATTAGTTGCAATGCTTGCATATTTATTTGAGTGTTTATAATATTACCTAATACTTCTATACTGCCGTTATCATTAACTAATAAATAAATCTTACTTGGTGCATTAAAAGCTCCAAATAAAATAAACAATATATATCCATCTTTAAATTTATAAATATGTTTTATATGCAAAAAATATTTATCACCTAATAATTTTAAATCATTAGAATTAATAATTTTATGAATATCAACACTAGTAAAATCAAAATTAGATTCTACAATATCTATAAAATCTTTAAAATTATTTAAAATAAATTTAGCCTCATAAATATCTTTATTTTGTCTTTGCCATCTTGCTTCATATTTACTAATAATTGATGTTTGAGAATTTATAGAAGTATGAATTTCAAATGCATTGAAATCATTTGAGATATCTATTGCATAATCAAAATATTCCTTGCTGTCACTTCGTAATTCTAAAAATCCACCAACTTTTAAAATACGCTCACATTCCTTTAAAAACTCTCTGCTAAAAACACGCTTTTGAGGATTTTTATCCCAAGGAACTGGAAAATGTAAATATATAGAATCTATACTATGCGAATCTAAAATATTAAACAAGATTCTACAATCTGCATTAATAATATATAAATTATCTAAATTTAATAGCTGAATCTGATTTAAAACTTGTGATATTGCTGGATTATAAATTTCAATACCTAAAAAAACTATATCTTTATTTTTTTGTGCTAAATCCAATAAATGCCTGCCAGAACCAAAACCAATTTCAATAGAAATACGCTTAGATTGTTTGTAAAGTTTTGAGATACTCTCTTTATTTGGTGATAAAAGATATGAGTTAGTGGATTTTTTATTTTTTTTCGTATTTAAGTTATGAAATAAAACATCTGCATTACATAACTCCATATAAGTTTGCAATGCCATCTTAATATCATTTATTGAGTGATATTGAAGATGTTTATTATATTTTACCAATACCCTATCACCTCTATTTTGCTGCATAAAGAAAAAATAAGAATCCATATACCTCATCAAAATTAAATCATCATTATCATATTTTATATTCCTAGCAACACAAGACAATAAAAAGCCATCTTTGCTAACTGGATATGAGATATGATCTATTTTTTTTGCGTAAAAATGAGGCATATTATTTTATTTGATTTGCAAAGTAATCTCTTGAGATCTTTTAGATTCTATACCAAATTCATCCACAGCCACAACATAATATTTATATTCCTTATTATTTGACATATCATTATCTACGAAATATGTATTATTTACTTTAAACTTGGAAACACTACCAAAAAAACCACTTGATCTATAAACAATGTAATATTTTGCATTAACATTCCCACTCCACTCTATCCTAGCTTTATTGCCATCAATATAACCCCTAGTAATATTTGGAGATTTGAGTAATTCTTTAGTGCTGCCTCTAACTTCACTACTTGGCAAACTCTCAATATTTGCGTAATCTATACCACTAACTCTATAAAAATACTCTGAATTTGGTGATTTTGAAGCATCAATAAACTTTGTATCCTTTGTACTTCCAATTTGATTATACTTTCCATTACTTTTATCCGAACGATAAATTTTGTAACTAGAAATATTTAATTGTGATGTCCATTGTAATTCAATTCTATCTATATAATTATTCGAAGCAATTAAATTGATATTAAGAGATGGCCTATCTTTTGTTTTAGCTACTACGATCTTGCTTGGCCGTGATGGTGTGCCTAAAAAATCAACTGCTATAATTCTGTATTTATAAGAACTTGCATCATCTAAATTATCATCAAAATACTCAACAGATAATCTATTATCAATTGTTGCAATTGTTTTAAAATTATTATTATTATCACCCCTTTGTATAAGATAATGTGAAATTGATGGGTTTGGATGAGGATTCCAAAGTAATTTTACTTTTCTTGGGTAATCATTTGAAGCATAAAGATTTACAACTGGATCTATATAAGATGTTTTTATATTAACAATATCACTTCTATCTGAATACGAATCCTTACTAATAGTGTGAAAATAATAACTATACTCTCTTTCTGGAACCAAATAAGTATCAACATAATGACTTGTAAGTGGATTTGCAATATGTGCTATTTCTTTATATCCATCACCACTATTTCTATATACAAGATATCCTTTTACATTTGGATCTGTTATCATATCCCATTCAAATGCAACAGAACTAACACCAACTATGGTTTTAATATTTTTTATTTTTGGAATATTATTATTCACCCCATTTAATTGTGACAAAGTGCTAGAACACGCACTAAATATCATTAATAAGATTACTAAATGAAAGATTTGAAAGAATCTCACTTATCATCTCCATATCAAAATTATTTTCTAGATAAGATTTCATATCATCAAAGATATTGGCAAAAAATGATATTTTACCATTTTTTGGATGCTCTAAATATAAAAAATATGAATGCAGCATCACTCTCATATCTTTACCTTTATATCCATATAGACTATCTCCTAAAATATGTCTATTAATACTCTCTAGGTGTGCTCTTATCTGATGCGTTCTACCTGTATATAATTTGGCAAGAATTAATTCTGTCTTAGAATCCTTGCTTAGCAGTAGTTTATAAAATCTACTTTTTGAATACCTACCAACAGCTGATTTTGATATCTTTAAGCGATTCTTTATATTTCTAGATAAATTACATTCTATAAGCATATCGCTTTTTAATGGTGCATCAATAACAGCAATATAAAATCTTCCCATTGTCTTATTTTGTAATTGCAAACTTAATAATGAATGTGAGACATTATTTTTAGCAATCACCATAGCGCCACTTGTTTGTTTATCAAGACGATGAACTATGCCCTCTCTTTTTTCTCCACTGATATTTGATAATTGTTTATTGTTAGCCTTTAGCCAATCAACAATACTGCTTTCTTTTAGTGATGGTGCGCCATGTGTAGCAATATATGGAGGCTTATTAATTACTAATATATCATCATCTTCATATATAATTTCAATATCAAAATCAACACTATATGATAGATTATCATCTAATGCAAGCGTATCTACCTTGATAATATCATTTTCTTTTATTATTACACCAGCTTTTTTTGCAACATTACCATTGATAGTAATTAATTGATGTTTTATTAAATTTAGAATCTGGCTTCTTGAAATATGTAGATAAGAACTTAAAAATATATCAAGCCTTACTTGAGAGTTAGCACTATATTTAATTTCCAATATTAAGTCACTTTGGTTAGTTTTTTGATAGAATTTTAGCTAAATTAATTTTAAGGATTCTCATTGCTAAACATAAACAGAAGGATTATTGCACATTTTGATTATTTAATCATATTAACAACATTGCCAATTATTCTTATATCCTTAAAATTAATATATGAGATAAATCCAAATCTAACAATAAAGCAAATAATTTATATGTCTGTTACGCTTTTTATTAGTGCAATAATCTTTATATTGCCAATAAAAAGATTTTTTTGGCTTATACCATTTTATTATTGGGGCTCCATTATACTACTTATTTGTGTTGAGTTTTTTGGTGTAAAAAAATTTGGAGCACAAAGATGGATTGAAATACCATTTATTGGGCTATCACTTCAACCAAGTGAAATTATAAAAAGTGCTTTAATATTGATGTTGGCATATAGTATAAACAATGATCCACCACCAAAAGATGGATATAATATAAAAGGATTCTTAAAGTTTTCATTTTTAATATTACTACCTGTTGTATTAGTAAAAATTCAACCAGATTTAGGGACTTCAATATTGATTTTTATAATGGGATATGGAATATTATTTTTAATTGGTATCCATAAAAAAATTATAATAACAATAAGTGCAATAGTAGCATTTATACTTCTTGCAATTCCAATTGCAATTCCAATTATTTACAACCATTTTAATGAATATCAATTAGATAGAATAGAACAGTTTTTAGATCCCAAGCCACAATATCAAGTCCAACAATCAATGATAGCAATAGGAAGTGGGGGGTTATTTGGAAAAGAATTAGAAAATGCAACACAAGCACAACTAAAATTTTTACCTGTCCCTGAAAGTGATTTTATATTTCCATATCTTGTGGAGAGATTTGGTTTAGCTGGTGCCATGGTGGTATTATTTTTATATGGATTATTGATATTACATCTACTTATTTTAAGTCATTCAAATAAAAAAGATAGAATGCTACAAGTATTAAGTGCTTCAATTGCATTTTTATTATTCATACATGTATCTGTTAATATCTTAATGACTACAAAACTAGCACCTGTAACTGGAATCCCATTACCATTTCTTAGCTATGGTGGAAGCAGTTTTTTAACATTTGGCATATTATTTGCATTACTTCAAAATCTACTTGCTTTTAGGTTTATCTTTGAGTATAATTCGTTTCCTTTTACTAAATGATGGACCTTTAGCTCAGCTGGTTAGAGCTATCGGCTCATAACCGATAGGTCGCAGGTTCGAGTCCTGCAAGGTCCACCACAATTACAGTATTTTCCCAAAAAATATATACTTCAGAGTTTAATACTTCTCAAAAGTAACTAAAAAATAACAGATTTTATACTAAAGCTTATGCTCTTACTTTTTCAGTAAATACAATATAAAATACATTACCCAAATATAACCAATATGGAGATGGATTCTAACCATTTCAAGCCCATACAAACATAGTTTTTTCTTGCTTTTTTGGCTGTTTTAATATTCCTCAATATAGAGTTGAGTAAAAAATTTACCTAGTTTCACTATTGCTTATCTACTAAACTTGTAGTTTCAAAACTAGAGGATATAAAGAAAAAATATTTGCATATTAACAATTTACTCCAATACTAAAAAACTTATTACCATCACACTCTTTGCTAAAGTAATCCAAAACCTAGCTAACTCCTTCTCTAATCCCTAAGAATGCAGTACATCCTTGAGGTAAAGAACCAAATCTTAAATTCTTTTGTAATACTTAAAATGTCGCTTTATTGATGATATTAATTTTTTCATCCTTTAATTACATTGGTTGAATATAAAAAAACTCTAAACAAAATACCATCAGCGTATGAAGCAAAAGTCAAAGGAAATATTTTGACATAGCATTCCTTATACTTCTCATTGACCTTTTTTCTCTAAACCCTGAAGACTTTTAGAAGTCACATAAATGTAAAAATTTATCACACACCCTCAAAGATATTCCTGATAGTTTCTTTGTTAGCTTATTCAATCTTTCGGACTTCCAATTCTACCTCATAGCCATTGGCGTAATCAATAAGCAGAGAATTGCCTTCTTCACTGATTGCTACTTCAAAGCTTGGATATTCCTCGTTTGTTTGAGAGAAGAGGATTGTGGGGTTTTCTTCTCATCATCTAAGAAGATAAAGCATTATCCTCGTTTTTATCCACCAAAAAGAGATAATTAGTGTCTGTAATGACTGACTTGATTGCTTCAATTTGCTCTATAAGATCCGCAGAATTGAAAACTTAGATTTTTTCTAGCATATTTACTCATTGAATCAAATTATATAGCCTATTTAACGATACTTAAAGGTTGTAATATATACATGAGCTAGGATGAAAAAGTTTATGATAAGAAAAATAGTCAAAATGACATATATTGACAACAATAATTTTATATACAATATACAAAATTCCATTCACCTGCAATCTACCTTGTAAAAGATTAGAAAAGAACTTATAATTTTTCACCTATTGCCAACAAAAAATCAAAGGATAATCAAATGACAAAGCACAAATTGCTAGAAGATCTTAAATCGCATTTTGAGACAATTGGAGCAATTAGAAATTTAGCTCAAGAATGCAGTCAAGAACTAATTGATTTTTTACTCAAGGATAGTCAATATAGCAATGAATACAAAAGTAGGTTTTTCTTGGAGTCTGCGGGAATAATTATTTTTAAGCAACAAGACTTTCTTACATTTTTAGATTTAAAAAATTTGGGTGGAAGCTTCACTTCATATGCAAGTAAAATTGGATTATCATCTAAGACTAGAGGCTTGCTAAAAGCATCTAATGAAGTTGTATTGAACTTTGCTTACAAAGACGGGGTTTTAAAAGGTGGACAAAGCAAAGATGAGGAAAAACAAGACGAAATCTTTTTTAATGAAATTTTAGCAAAAGATGAGATTGATACACTTTTTGAACCAAAAGCCCTTCATAATTTTGAGGCCATAGGCGATGAAAGCTTGGAAAAACTTATCGCAGAAGAATCAAACATCCTCATAAAAGGCAACAATCTCTTAGCACTTCACTCTCTCAAAAAGAAATACCAAGGTAAAGTGAAACTCATCTATATTGATCCTCCCTACAATACGGGTGGCGATAGCTTCAAATATAACGATAAGTTTAATCACTCCACTTGGCTTACTTTTATGAAAAATCGACTTGAAATAGCTAGGGAGTTTTTAAGGGATGATGGTGTGATTTTTGTTCAATGTGATGATAATGAACAAGCTTATCTCAAAGTATTGATGGATGAGATTTTTGGGAGAGAAAAATTTATTGGTTGTTTTATGTGGATGAAAACTTCCACACCTCCAAGCTTAAGCAGATATATAAGAAGAAAATTGGAATATATACTTTGCTTTAAAAAAAATGAACTACTTGGATTGAATGGTGGTGTTACTAATGGTGGTGATATGCCATTGCTAAACTCTGGAAACTCTATTGATACTCTCATTTTTCCTCCAAATTCTGTACGTTTTTCTACACCAGATGGCACATATCACCCCGAAGTCAAAGATAGGGTGGAATTGCTTGAGGAACTTTTGGTGAAAGACGGTAGAAATGCAACACCTTTAAAACTGAAGGGAGAGTTTAAATGGAAGCAAGATACACTATTGGATGAGATAGAGAATGGAACAGATTTTATTATCAAAACCGAAAAATTTGCCATTAGATACATGCGAGATGGTGAACGAATTAAGCGTCCATCAAACCTTATTTCAAAAAGAGAATGTGGAGTTGGAACAAACGAGGATGCACAAAAAGAATTGTTGGACTTATTTGGAATGAAGGTATTTGACTATCCCAAGCCCGAAAACCTATCGTCTTAATATAATAGAGATGGTTACTCAACAAAACGACCTTGTTATGGATTTCTTTGCGGGTAGTGGAACCACTCTTGCCGTTGCTCACAAAATGGGTAGAAAATGGATTGGAATTGAGCAAATGGACTACATCCAAGACATCACAAAAGAAAGATTGAAAAAAGTTATTGATGGCGAACAAGGGGGTATTAGCAAGGCAGTAGAATGGAAAGGTGGGGGTAGCTTTGTGTATGCAGAGCTTATGCCTTTTAATGCAATATATCGAGAGAGAATTGAAGCCTCACAAGATGAAAAAGAATTGGAGGCAATTTACAAAGATTTGGAAGAAAAAGCCTTTTTGGACTATCGCGTAGATTTACAAGAGATTCTTGCAGATCAAGACTTCAAAAATATGTCTCTTGAGGATAAGAAAGAAACCTTGTGTCTAATATTGGATGAGAATATGGACTATGTTCCCCTCGGAGATATTGAAGATAAAACTTATGGTATTGATGAAGATACAATAAGACTAAACAAAATGTTTTATGGGGAAGGGCAATGAGGAAGCTTTGTGAAAAACTTGAGGGGGCATTAGAATACGCAGATGTAGAGATCCCTAGCCATATTATTGATAATCTAAGCAAGGAGCTAAGAGTCTATCAAGAAACTGCACTCAAGCACTATTTGCTCCAGCGCAAAAACCCTCAAACAAATCACTTGATGTTTAATATGGCAACAGGGAGCGGAAAAACTCTTATGATGGCTTCTTTGATTTTGGATTGCTATCAGAGGGGATATAGAGATTTTATTTTCTTTGTTGATAGAAAACAAATTGTTGAAAAAACAAAAGCAAATTTTACAGAAAAAAGTTCTAGCAAATATCTTTTTAAAGAACAAATCATCATTAACAGTTCAAAAGTTGATGTAAATACTATTAAAACATTTGATGAAAGCCAAGAGGACTGTATCAATATTCTTTTCACAACCATTCAATCTCTCGCACCCATGCTTAAGATTGATGAAGAAAATTCTATTTCCCTTGAAGATTTCAAGGACAGAAAGATTGTTTTTCTTGCGGATGAAGCCCATCACCTCAATAGTGATACCAAAAAGAAATCATCAACACAAGAACAAGAGGCCAAGGACGATGGATGGGAAACAGTTGTTCAAAAAGCCTTTAAGAGCCATCCTAATAATCTATTGTTTGAATTCACTGCAACAATCCCGCAAGAAAAAAATGTTTTAGAGAAATATCAAGATAAGATCGTTTTTGAATATGATCTTGCAAAATTCTGTAAAGATGGCTACTCAAAGCGAATCTTTGTAATGAAATATGAAAATAACACATTACAAGTTCGTTTCTTGGGGGCGATTCTTATGAGCTTATTTAGAGAGTTATTGGCTCAAGAATATGGAATATTTATAAAGCCTGTTGTATTGTTTAAAAGTGAGCTAACCAAAGATTCAAACACTAATAGAGAGCTTTTTATCGAATTTTTGGAAAACTTAGATACAGATCAAATTCAAGACTTCTACAAAAATATCAACCCTAGTGAGAGTGAATTTTTATCAAAAAGCCATTCTTTTTTCAAAAAAAAGTTTGGTGAAAACTACTTGAGTAATATTGCAAGAAGCCTCAAAAACAACTTCAAAAATAGCTTTATCATTAACACAAATGATGATAGTGAGCTAGAGAAAAATCAATTTCTTCTCAACACACTTGAAGATCCATCAAATGATATAAGGGTCATTTTTACTGTTGAAAAACTTAATGAGGGCTGGGATGTACTTAATCTATTTGATATTGTTCGACTTGGATCTCAATCTACAACAAAGATAGCCACCAAAGAAGTGCAACTCATCGGTAGAGGAGCAAGATATTGTCCATTTGAAAGCAGTAAAGAGGAATACAGATTTGATCCTGACTTTATGTTTAAGCGAAAATTTGATGCTGATTGCAATAATGATCTAAGCATTCTAGAGCGTTTAACTTATCACACACTCAATGATGTCGAGTTCATTAGAAAACTTAATGAGGGAATGATAAATCAAGGACTTTTACCAGATGATCCAAAACAAAGGATTGATTTGGTTCCCAACAAGAAACTAAAACACATCATTGAAAATAATCAGATCTATTACGCAAAGAATGAGCGAATCCGAAAAGAAAAATTGCTTAACTACCAAATCTCTGCTAACAAAATAATCCATGAGATAAAAAGCTTGTTGTGCCACATATTTCAAAAGGAGTTAAAGAGAGTGAGGAGAATTTCGAAAAAATCAAAGAGGATAGTAATTTTCAAAATTACGGCGAAATTGGAAAAATTATCCCCTCAAAATATCTTCTTAAGGCAATGAATATGCTTGGATTGAACTTTCAAGATTTAAATGAGAATTTTTCTTTTGATAGCAAGGAGCAATTTATTAAAGAATTTTTGAATGGAATTACAATCCGTTTCTCAAAACAACAAGAGTTTAATGCACAGAATTGCTTGGCTATGGCTATTTATGTCTTGGAGAACTTCAAATCAATTAAACAGAGTATTAGAAGAGAATATGAGGTTACAGATTTTAGAACACATCGCTTAATTTTAGGGCAACGCATAATTTTTAGAGATGAAGATAAGATTGTAGAGAAAGACTATGCTTGGCTTTTTTACAATACATTCTCTAAAGATAGCGATCTTGAACTAGAGTTTCTTGACTTTGTTGAAGCAAACAAAAAGAATATTGATGAGAAATTTTCTCAATGGTTTATTGTGAGAAACGATGGTTTTTTGGAATTTAAGCTTTACGATAACCGCACTGATATGCCAAGCTACGGTGAGGGCTTTGAGCCTGATTTTATATTCTTTGGGAAGCAGAGAAATGAAGAAAAAGACTTTATGAGTATTGAATGCTTTATTGAAGCCAAGGGAGAGCATTTAGTAGAGAAAGACAAATGGAAAGAAGACTTTTTGGCTACCATCAACAACACAGAACATTTGGTAAAAATAAACGACAAGCTCACTCTACGCTCACTCCCATTTTTTAGATGCAAAATTAAAAGCCATGATGCAAATACAAGGTTTGAAGATGCTTTCAAAAACTTCATTGAGAGATAAAAGCATATTTTCAATGGAGTTGCTCCCATTGTTAAAAAATCAGTATAAAATATAAAGATATTTTTTAGAAATACAAATAAAGAGAAATGGAATACAAATTGAAGAATACCTTTACCTCATTTGACTATGACAATATTGATTTTGAAGTTCTTTTTGATAATCTAATTGAAAACAAAGATTCATACATGCTTCTCTCTTTAATCAATGATTTTGAAAGTGGCATGTGGAAAACTGATGATTTTACAGACTTTATGCTAAGCAATATGGCAGAAACTGCTCTCACTTTTAAAGAAAGAGAGGCACTTGGTGAAAAAGCTTCAAACAATATTAGAACATGTTGCAAGAGGATAGCCACAATACAAAAAAATGATACTAGCAAGAACAAAGGAGAGGGAGGAGAGTTTGGCGAAGCTTTTTTACATGGCATACTCAAAAAATATTACAAAGCCTTCCCCATCAATCCCAAAATTTTCTACAAACAAAACATAAATGACAATCCAAAAGGTGCTGATAGCGTTCATATAACACAAGACAATGAGGGCAATTTTCATCTTTGGCTTGGCGAATCAAAGTTTTATACAAACTTATCAAGTGCTATTTCAAAAGCCGTTCAGTCTATTGAAGACCTTTTCAGTGATGAAAAACTAAAAAAAGAAAAAAGTCTAATTATGGGGATTAGTGATTTGAGGCAATATGCAGAGAAAAATAATCTTCTTGACAATGAAAAATATCAAGACTTAGAAAAAATTCTTAAATATAAAACTTCTCTTGATGAATTAAAAAAGATACTCCATATTCCAATATCGATTATTTATGAATGTAAAAATACTCAAAACACACAAGAAATTTCAGAAGAATACAAAGAAAATATTAAAAATTTTCATTATGCAGAAGCAAAAAATATTAAAACAAAACTAAATCAAGCATTAAGTGGAGTTTATGGAATCAATAATGTGAAATTCCATGTGATACTCTTCCCAATCCCCAACAAACACGAAGCTATGGAAAAGCTAACAAAAGTAATTAAGGCATACTCATGACAAATGAAGAAATTTTTGAAAAATGCGTAGAAATTTATCATCTTCCAACAGATAATGAAAAAACAGAAAAACTATATCCTCTCCTCCAAGAACTCAAAGATAAAAATATAGAAGACTATCCCTTTGTTCTTAATCACTTGATTAGAGAACTTGGACTATATCCCTATATGAGTGGAGAAAACATTATTTTTGAAGATAGATTTGCTAGAGAATATTTTACAGAAGATGTCGGAGAGAAACAACCTTGTGTCTTGCATAGAGAACAAGCAAGAATCTTGCATAAGCTACTTAAAGGGGAAAATCTTGCAGTATCTGCTCCTACAAGTTTTGGGGAAAGCTTTGTCATTGATGCACTTATTGCTATCAAAAAACCAAAAAATATTTTAATCATTGTTCCAACCCTCTCCTTAATGGATGAAATGAGAAGAAAAATTACTAGAAAATTTAGTAACACATATCGCATCATCACACAAACAGAAGAAAAAATACAAAAAAACTATAGACATATTCTTATATTTCCTGCGGAAAGAGCCAGTCAATATTTAAGCGACTTAAGCAATGAGGGGTTGGATCTTTTTATACTTGATGAATTTTATAAAATTACTAATCATGCAAATAACTCGGATAAAAGAGTTTATATCCTACAAAATGTCGTTCATAAAATCAAAAAAATTGCAAAACAAACTTATTTTTTGTGTCCAAATATTTCAGAAATAACTGAAAGCAAGAAAACGAATTTTCTTGAAAATATGGAAAAAATTACATTGGATTTTAAAACTGTTGCATTAAATATTTTTGACTACGCCAAGATTAATAAAGATAGTAAGTTTCAAAAACTTCAAGAGATTTTGGGGAAATGCAAAAATGATAAGAATCTCATATACTTTAAAAGTAAGAAAGAACTTAAAAAACAATATGAGAAACTTGGAATATCATCGAGCAATAAAGAAAATCAAGTACTACAAGCATTTGGTACATGGATTGGACACCATTACTCTGATGATTGGGATTTTTGTCAATATATTTCTTTTGGATTTGGACAGCACCATGCCGATCTTCATCGTTTTATTCAACAAATACAAATTAAACTCTATGAAGAAATCCCAAGCTTCAACAATATGCTGACTACAACATCTCTAATTGAGGGTGTAAATACATCTGCAAAAAATGTCATCTTGTGGGACAATTATGTTGCAACTAATAAAATGACAAGTTTCACATATAAAAATATCATAGGCAGAAGTGGAAGAATGTTTCGATATTTTGTAGGCAATATCTATTTGCTTGCAGAAAAGCCTAATGAAGAACAAGAAAAAATGATGATTGAAGCTGAAGATGAATTCCTATATAGAAAAGAACAAGGAGAATGGCAAACAGAAAAACAAAAGGATGCCGAAACAATCTTAAAAGAGAAATATGGATCAGATAAATTAGCTTTAATAAAAGAAAAAATTACAAACTATGAAATACTCATGTCAATTGAAGAAATTTCATCTTTAGTTAAGCAAGACAAATTTGTGGAATATGTCAATACTCTCAAATATTTAAATGGAGATAGCCAAGGTTTTAAAAAAGCTTCAATCTTATATTGCAAACTTTTGTCAAGGCTGATAAAAAGTGGCACACAAGGACTTGATAAAATATACCTCACAGAAATAATCAAATCTTTTAGTCAAAATTACAAGAAAAATATTCGTGAGATTGCAAATGGGTTAAATATCGATATTTATACTTATTGTGCATTAGAAAAAAATATTGTCTATGAAGGGAGCAAATTTTTAAATGATTTTAATAATCTTCAAAAAATTCTTTTTCGCGATGAAAGTATAGATATTTCCTCATTTACCGTTAAAATGTCCCATGCATTTTTGCCAAAAAATATATTTTACCTTGAAGAATGGGGATTGCCAAGAATGGTAAGTAAAAAGATTCATCAATCAGGGGTTATTAATCTTGAAGACGATAACATTCCTTTTGAAAATATCATTACCAAATTTAAGACAAAGATTGACAAAGCTTTCCTAATCAATACTCTCAAAAACAAAGGAAGTTTTTTTGAATTTGATGATCAGTTTATTAAGCACTTCTATGAAGGATTAGGAATTTAGTCTGTATTCTTTTATTTCCCCATCTTTCTTCTTTCAAAACTAAGACGTACATAGTTTTCATAGATTTTTTAAAAAGATTTGGTTGCACAGTTCTATTGTCATCAAATGTATTTTTGAAATTTGTAAGACCACTTAATTTTACTTAAAATCAATAATGCAAAAGATTGGGTAAAACTGGGCAAAGTCTTTGCCAAACCTACATCTCCCTCCACTGCGCTTATAGAAGCTAATTGGGTAAATTGGGTAGTAGAAGTCCAAGATCTTTTCTATTTTCCTAGTCTTAAAGAAAAAAGAGAAGATGTAAATTAGAGTATAGAAAAGTAGAAGAATAGAAATAATTTTCACTTCCATGGGCTTATTTTACCCAATACATTCAACTCACCTATCCTCAGGGGGATGAAGTTAGATAAAGTCTTTACCTAGCTCTGCCCTACTCTATCTTGATTTCTCTTACTTCTAAAGATAATCAACCATTGCATCAGTTCTCTTCTCTCTTGTAATCTCACCGAATGACTACAGGAAGCTTTCACTATAGCAAAATGCTTGAAATAGATTTTAAAACTTTTTCTATCAGAACAATGAAAACAAGATGGGGGAGTTGCAAGATTGACAAAGCTCATATTACCTTAAATCTTGAGCTTATCAAAAAATCTAAAAAAGCCATAGAATATGTAATCTTGCATGAATTGGCCCATCTAAAATATCCGTATCACAATCAAGCATTTTATAACTTTTTAGATTTATATATGCCTGATTGGAAAAAGATAAAACTAGAAATCCTTGAAAATAATAACTAATTTACTCCCCTAAAAACATTTGAATACTATCAATACCAACTTGAGCACATTTCTCATCTAAATGACCCCCTGGAGCTCCACCTACACCTACACCACCAACAACTATATCATCAAATTTTATTGGCAATCCTCCGCCTAAAAATACAAAATTATCATTAAGATTTATAAGTCCTTCTGGTGCCTTTCCCTCTGCAATATTTTGAGCAATATTTGCTGTAGAATTTTTCATTGATGCAGCAGTAAATGCTTTCCTAAAGCTTGCTTGCACAGTATGAGGACCACTTTCTTCATTTCTAGCTACTGCTAAAATTACTCCCTTATTATCTACCACAGTTACACTTACATTATAACCATCATTTTTACATTGTTTCATTGCTTCATTTGCAATCTTGACTGCTAGCTCTCCTGTAAGAATTGGCATTTGAGGCAATACAGCAAATAATAAATTGGATAAACAAAAACTTATTAAAATTAAAAACTTAGTCATTTATATCCTTATTATGTAAGATAAACAAACATTATAAAGCAATTTTTTTGATTTGCAATATTTATTCAATACTTTTTAAAAAATGTGTTCATTTTGTTGCAAAACTAATACAGCTTGTATCTTTTATAGTATTTGTGGCAAAATTGCATCACCCATACCATATAATAAAAATACATTTTCTAAGTATTACAAGATTCTATAAGTCTTGGCAAAGCTTATTATTTAGCAAGGTAAGAAATGAATAAAATAATCCTTTTGTTAATTAGTTTTTTTATAAACATTAATGCTAATATCATTGAATTATCTCCGCTTAGTGCAATCATAAAAGATGATAATATAAAAGATGCTTTAATAACGATAAATCCAAAAAGCAATAAAGAAAAACCATTTACATATAAAACAACAAATACAACAATCTCAAAATATGGCGGAATACCTATATTTGGCTTATATGAAGATTTTAATAATAAAATTGATATAGAGTATCAATTAAACAACAAAACAAAAAAAGATACTTATTTTTTGCAAACAAAAAAAGTAACAGATAAAAAAATAAAAATTCTAAGCAATGATGAAAAATTTGATAATAGACTTTATCTTGTTATTGATGAAGATTCTGCATTTATGATAGATATCATGGGTAATATAAGATGGTTTGCAAATATCGATAAAACAAGTTTTGTTGAAAAGCCTAATAGTAAACTATTTATAATAAATAACAAAGCAATTGATATTGTAAATGGTAAAATATTTACGATTAATACAAAAGATTCTACTAGAATCTTAGGTATAAATGATAATATTTTTACAATAGATAAAAGCATCATAACACTAGTCAATAAAGATAATAAAATCATACAAAAATGGACATTTCCATTTGAAATTAACACATTTAATAATATCTCAAGCCTAGATTATAGTGATGCACTATTAGTAAGTTATAATGATTCTATTATTAAATTAAATAAAAAAAGCAACATAGTATGGATTTTTGGTGGCAATAGCAATGTATTTAGATTAGTTGATGAAACAGGAAGTAAAATACTATGTGATACCTGTGAACTAAAGAATGTTAAAAATGCACAAAAAATAAGGTTTTTAAGCATTAAAGATAGAATCTATATAATAACATTTGATAATAGCATAAATGCAAAAGTACAAATACATAAATTAGATGAAAGACTTTTGACAAATGAGATTCTGTGGGAATATCAGATAAAAGATGAGGTATTAAATGGAACAGCATTATATAAAGAAGACTTTCACTCTATTTTTATTAATTACAAAGATGTAAATGGAAATTTAAATATATCAGAATTTATATGGGGACAAAATACACCAATAATAAATATTGATATAGAAAATGCCACATTTGCAATTCCATTTAATTTTGATAACTTTTTGCAGTAATTATTTAAATTGATTCCATTCTTTTTGTGCAGAATAAAATTTGCTATCAAATAATGGATCTTCATTTTTTAAAGTTGCTTTAAGGCTATTTAAACAATCTATACTCACATCCTCTAAAACTTGCATAACAAGAGTATTAAAATATATATTGTCATCTTCATAAATAGCTTTTTTGAACAATGCCAAATATCTCTCATAATCTTCTTTATTTTTTTGCTCATCAATTTCTTTTTGTTTAATTGATGTCAAAATATCAATCAAATCTTCTTTTGTCATATCATTAAGTTGTTTATTAGAATATACATTACTTATTTTTTTTAATTGTGAAATTAATTCTTGCTTATCCTTAGAATGTGAAAAAAAATGCTTATACTCAATTTCTAAGTCATTTGGCATAAAATTACTGATGATATATTTTTTTATATTTGTGATTTTACTAATATTTGAACTAACCTTAGAATCTTGTAATTGAAATAATATATTTTTTAAAAACTTGATATCATCTCTTTTACTTTCAACAAAATTAATAAAACCTTCTGCCTCTTCATCTGGCATAATATTCATTCTTTTTGTTATATCTTCTAATAATATCTCTTGAAATTGTCTGTATTTTATTTCTAATATCAACAATGTTTTTTCAACAATCTTACTATCCATACTATTAAATACTACATCATAAATATCATCAAATGAATATTTTTGCAAAAGGTCATAAAAAGTATCATAGAGATTCTTGGAATTGACTAATTGTGTTTTTATGATTTGTTCCGTATCATCAACATTTATATTTTTTACATCTCTTGTGCCACTATTATAAGCAACAACATTAGAAACCCATTCTTTACTTATCTCATAAAACATATCTTGCAACTCATCTTTGCTTAGATGCGATATATTTCTTTTGCCATGATTTTCTAATTGCTGCAACAATAATTCTTTTTGATTCAAGAAAGAGCCTTTAGCACCTTTAACATATCTATATGCTCCATCACATCATGCACCCTAATAATGCTTGCACCATTATTGATAGCAAATTGATGTATGCTTAAAGTCCCACTTAATCTATCTTTTGTATCTTTTTGTGTAATATCCCCTATGCTTCTTTTTCTACTAGCACCAACCAAAATTTCATACCCAAAATAAGAAAAATGTGCTAGATTTTTGATTAATTCTAGATTCTGTGATAAATCTTTACCAAAGCCAAATCCAATATCAAGTATTACATCATCTACGCCATATTTATGAATAATTTCTAATTTTTCATTAAAAAACTTATCAAGTTCTAAAATAATATTATCACATTTATGTGGGTATATCCAACTATTATGCATAAGCACTAGGCGTGCTTTATAGTCTTTTGCAAGAGAGATTATATTTTCATCTTTTAAAGAATACACATCATTTATTATTTTAAAACCTCTATCAAGGCAAAATTTTATAGTATTAAAATTGTAACTATCAATACTAAAAATTGCACTATCTGTTATTTTAAGAGCATAAAGTTCATTTATTGCATCTTTGATTCTAGATATCTCTATACTAGAATCTACAAATTCACTTCCAGGGCGTGTAGAGGCACCACCAATGTCAATAATATCCACACCAATATCAATCCACTGATTAACTCTTGCAATAATATCATCTATGTGCTTTACTCTAGAATCTGAATAAAAAGAATCTTCCGTAATATTTATAATTCCCATAATCTTTGGCCGAAAATTATTTTTATTAATATGTAATTCCAAGTGTTTTGCTATATCTTTTAGACCAAATGGTTGAATTTTACACTTTTGTATTATTCTCTCTAACTGAAGTAATGTAGCAACCAAGATTCCACTATATGATTTTTCTTTAAATAATATTGCCTCTTTTGGTGTTATAAAATCACCACCAACACTAACACACTCCTGCTTTAAGATCTGGACTGCTGAAACATTTAAATCAATAATTTTAAAATAAAATAATGATCCTTTTTTAAAAGCCAATTCATTTGCATATTTTGTTGCACATATTTCATCTAAACTTGAAAGATTTTCCAACCTATAAATTTCTGCCAAAATTATTATTCCTTCTTTTATTTTCTAAAATCATAAGCAATAATACCAAGAATATGTATTTTGCATTTCCGCCACTTTCAGCCTGACTGATAGCATTGCTAAAACAATCTAATTCAACACTATTTAATCTAATATTTAATTTTTTCACACTAAATAAGAGATCTTCTATTTTTGCTCTCGTATCTTCTTTTGATAAATAATTTAAATCCTTTATATAATCCCTAATTAAAGCTAAATTAATATTTTTTAAATCAAGATCAAAATCTTCTCTTTCAATAGCAGTTTTTCTATTTACAATAATCATACGAGATAAAATTGTAGGCAATATGGAATTTTTAGACTTTGCAATTAATATAAACTTAATATTTAATGGAGGCTCTTCTAGCACCTTTAAGAGTGTATTTTGTGCTTGTATATTAAAACTATCTCCAGCAATCACTATACACTTAAGTGTATTTGAAGAAATGTAACATTCATCAATCACGGCTCTTGCATTATCTATCTTAAAATTACTCTCAAAATAAATTCTATGATTTTGGTATTTTAATTTTATATTTTCAATTTCAAAAACAATATCATTTGTTAGAATGATTTCACCTATATTTCTAGACAAAGTATCCATCATTGATCTCATCAAACATTATTGCATCAATTGTTTTATTTAAAATCTTAAATAACTGCAATAACTTAATATCTGAATTAATATCATCTGATTTTAAATTAAATGCAGTATGCAAATTACCATCAAATGCCCATATAAAGCTACTTTGATGATTTGTAGCAAGTTTTACTAATTTATTATTTGCATGCCCTATATACCAAATAGTATATTTATCTCCAAATGAAATATTTAGCATATCCTCAACAAGCATCAAGTCAAAATTAGTATCTAATGGAAGCATAGATTCTAAGCTTATAATGGGGATTAGAGGTCTATCAGTATTAATATTTATTGTTTGCATAGCATACTCACAAAACCACTTTTTCTGTAAATCAGTACATATAATAATAGTGCTGCCACCTATGATATCGCGCGTAAATCTATATGCGATCTGGCACCAATCAAATCTACGCTCCTCAAACCAACCCATAGCAATACCATCTTTACGGGCTAATTCTAGAGTCCAGTTTGCAAAGCTTAAATCATTCATTTATCTAATTCATAAGCAGAATGCAAGGCACGAACTGCTAATTCAGCATATTTCAAGTCTATAATCATAGATATTTTAATCTCACTTGTGCTAATCATAGCAATATTTATATTTTCTTTAGCCATTGTGCTAAAAGTTTTACTTGCTACACCAGAATGACTTTTCATTCCAAGTCCTACAATAGAAACTTTTGCTATATTTTCATCAAATTCTATGCTTTGTGTAGATTGTTTAAAATTATTCAAAATTGTTTTTGCAAGCGCTAAATCTGTTTTTGGAATAGTAAAGTCAATATCAGTCTTACCATCTCTACCTATCGTTTGAACTATCATATCGACATTTATATTAGAGTTAGCAAGTGAAGTAAATAATTCAGCTGCAATTCCAGGCTTATCATCTACATTTACCATACTAATTCTTGCCTGATTTTTATCAAGTGCAATGCCTGATATTATAGGCTTTTCCATAATCTCCTCCTCATTTGTAATTAGTGTGCCTTCATTATTATTAAATGAATTTCTAGTTATTATTTTTACATTTAGTTTTTTTGCCATCTCAACGGATCTATTCAAAAGCACTTTTGCACCAAGTGATGCAAGCTCTAGCATCTCATCATAACTAATTTTATCAATCTTTTTTGCATGCTGTTCTATTCTTGGATCTGTAGTAAATACTCCATCTACATCTGTATATATTTCACACAAATCAGCATTTAATGCTCCCGCTATTGCAACGGCAGATAAATCGCTTCCTCCTCTACCTAAAGTAGTAACATCACCATTTTTATTTCTACCTTGAAAACCAGCAATAACAACAATATAATCATCCATTAAGTATTGATTTATATTTTCACAATTCACCTTTTCTATTTTTGCTTTTGTGTGAATACAATCAGTAATAACACCTGCTTGACTACCGCTTAATCCAACAGCTTTAAATCCAAGATTTTGCAATGCTATAGCAAGGAGTGAACTAGTTACTATCTCTCCTGTACTTATAACTTTATCAACCTCTCTCTCATCTGGAATCTCATTAAAATATTTTGTATATTCTATTAGTTTATCTGTTTCTCCACTCATAGCAGAAACTACTACTACAACACCATGTCCTTGTTTTTTTACTTTTGCAACACGATTGGCTACATTCTCTATCCTAGCACAATCGCCCATACTAGTTCCGCCATATTTTTGGACTATTAGCATTAGATGTATCCTTCTTTTTTAAAATATTCAAGCACTTTCTTATAAATTGGCCGCTTAAAGTAAATAGTATTATGAAAAATCCTATCATATTTTACAAATTTATATTTAACAAATTCAGGAATTGGAGTATTAAGATCTATGCTTGAAGTTTCTCTTAATTTAACTAAAAAATATTTTTGTTTTTGCCCCCTAAATGGATACATTTTTTTGCTTATTACACCTGTTGGAAAATCATATGTAAGCCAATATGGATATTCAGATATAACTTCTATATCATCAGTTCCAATTTCTTCTTTTAACTCTCGGTAAAGAGCACATATTGGTGTTTCACCATCATCAATTCCACCCTGTGGAAATTGCCAAATATTGCGTGCATTTTTTATATCACTTCGCTTTGCAATAAAAAATTCACACACTTCTGGGTATCTTGCTGACAATATTATAGCTGCGACATTTGGACGATATTGTTCTAAATCATGCATATTCAACCCTAATATATTAATTTGCTTAAGCAAAGATAAATGTGAATTTTATAAAAAATTGTATAAAAACTAACTTTCAAATAATGCCATGGAGAAAAGCTGTGCTACTTTATATTCATATTCCATTTTGTGATTCTAAGTGTGGATACTGCGGTTTTAATTCACTTACAAATATGATTGGATTTAAAGATGAATACTTAAATGCATTAAAAAATGACATAAAACATTCTTTGCAAGATATGAAAACATTAGATTCTATATTTTTTGGAGGTGGTACACCAAATACACTAAGCCCAAAAGATTATGAAGAAATATTCATTATTTTAAAACCATATATAAATACAAATACAGAAATAACAATGGAGTTAAACCCAAATAGGGATATTAATTCAATAAATGAATTTAAAAATTTAGGGGTAAATAGATTTAGCATAGGAGTGCAAAGCTTTAGAGAGGACAAACTAAAACTTTTAGAAAGAAATCATAATCCTAAAATAGCTTTTGAATTTATAAACAATGCAGTAGAAAGTGGAGCACAAGTAAGTATTGATCTTATATATGATACAAAACTAGATACAAAAGAAAGCCTTATATTAGAGTTAAAAGAAGCAGATAAACTTAACATAGGTCATATATCATGCTATGCTTTGAGTATTGATGAAGATTCTAGATTCTACAAAAAAAACAAAAACCCAACTATAGATAATACGCTATGTTACATACTTAAAAATACATTGGATGAATATGGTTTTTATCAATACGAAGTATCAAATTATACAAAAAATCATAAGAGCAAACACAATCTTGGATATTGGCAATCTAAAGAATATATAGGAACTGGGCTTAGTGCAGTAGGCAGAATAAACAATAAAAGAATTTACAAACAAAACGATTTTAATAAATATATAAAAAATCCTACAAAATGTAATACAGAAATCTTAAGTAGTGATGATTTGCGATTAGAGAGAATTTTTCTAGGGCTTAGAAGTGAAGTTGGTGTAGAAATTAATGATATAAATAAAGAAAAATTAGAAATTTTGCTTAAAGAAGAGAAATGTTTTAAAAAAGATAATAGAATCTACTCTACAAATTATTTCATAAGTGATGAATTAGCACTATGGCTTACATAATACAATATTAAAGAAGATAAATGATTGAATTTACAAACCAAACAAATATAACAATAGAAGATGAGATTATTGATTTTTTACATAAAATAAAAAAGGAAATAACAAAACAAGAAGTAGAATTAATAGTGGTAGATAAAAATGAAATAAGAAGACTGAATAAAGAATTTTTAAATAAAGATTACGAAACTGATGTATTGTCTTTTGGTCTTAATTTTGATGGTATAAATATAAAAAATCCACCACTTGGAAGCATTGTAATATCAATAGATTCTGCTATAAAGATTGCAAATGAATTAAATCATTCACTAAAAGAAGAATTTGCAATATTATTTACACATGCAATATTACATTTACTTGGATTTGATCATGAATTAGATAATGGAGAACATAGAAAAAAAGAGACAGAAATACTAAGTAAATTTGGAATAAATAACCCACTTATAGAAAGAAATATATGCTAGATTTATACACAGCAATACTTATAGTCATTATATATGCAATGCTAGAAATATTTGAAATTATAAAAACTAGTAAAGGCGACAACTTGTATGAATACATCTTAAATAATATCAAAGTATATAGATTATCCTATTTAAAATTTTTATTTAATCATATAAGCTTTATTTATCTTTTATTTATTATCTTTATGTTTGAATTTTATCAAACTAGTATTATTTTGGCTGCAATTTGTAAATTTCTAGATATTGCAACAAAACTTTATTTTGTAAATAAAATAGATTATTTAGAACATATAAAACCATATTTAAGAGAAATCAAACTTACGCTACTAATAAAATCTATAAATCCAATGATATATATCTTATTATTTAGTTTTGGAATATATTCCATAGCCAAATACTCATAATAGTGTATAATAAACACATTTAACTGCATACAAATTAAGGATAAAAATGTTTGATTATGGTATAGATTTTTGGTCAAAAGGTGATTTTATAATCGAAGATGGCAAGGTAAAATTAGGAGCAAATCCAAAAATAGCAATAATTGATATTGTCAATAAAGCAAGAGAAAGTGGATACAAAGGTCCTTTGCTAATAAGATTTCCTCACCTTATACAAAAACAAATTGATAAATTATTCAATTCATTTCACTCATCAATCAAGCAATATAAATACAAAGGCAAATTTAGAGCAGTATTTCCACTAAAGGTTAATCAATTCCCAAATTTTATATTACCACTTGTTGAAGCATCTATGGATAAGGATTATGGATTAGAAGCAGGTAGTAAAGCAGAATTGATTATTGCCATGGCTTACACAAATATAAAATCTCCAATAACAGTAAATGGTTTTAAAGATAAAGAAATGATTCAATTAGGGTTTATTGCATCAAATATGGGGCACAATATAACATTAACAATTGAAGGATTAAATGAACTTGAAACAATAATAGAAGTAGCAAAAGATATGAATCCACCTTACCCAAATATTGGTCTTAGAATAAGACTGCATTCTATGGGTAGTGGAATATGGGCCAAAAGTGGTGGTATTAATTCAAAATTTGGACTTACTTCAAATGAACTTTTAGAAGCTATAAATTTATTAAAAGATTCAAATTTAATATCACAATTTACAATGATTCATTTTCATATAGGAAGTCAAATAAGTGATATATCTCCGCTAAAAAAAGCCCTTAGAGAAGCAGGAAACATATATGCAGAACTTAGAAAAATGGGATGCGAAAACCTGAGCATAGTAAATATTGGTGGTGGTCTTGCGGTAGAATACACACAACATGCTGGACATAATAACAAAAACTATACATTGGCTGAATTTAGTGCTGATGTTGTATTTGGATTAAAAGAAATTGCAAAAAATAAAAAAGAGAAAGAACCTGATATCTTTATTGAAAGTGGAAGATTCATTGCCGCATCTCATGCAGTGCTTATTGCACCTGTTTTAGAATTATTTTCGCAAGAATACGATGAAGATAGCTTAAGATTAAAAGAAAAAAATCCTATGCTAATAGAAGAACTTTTAGATTTATATAAAAATATAAATGAAAGATATGCTATAGAATATTTACATGATAGTTTAGATCATATGGAATCTTTGCTAACTTTATTTGAACTTGGGTATATTGATTTACAAGATAGAAGCAATTCTGAGGTGCTAGTGCATTTAATAATAAAAAAAGTAATTGATACACTAAAGCATAAAAATCATAATGAAATATTAAGAATTCAAGAACAAATTCAAGAAAGATACTTACTAAATTGCAGTTTCTTTCAAAGCATGCCAGACTATTGGGGATTGGGACAAAATTTTCCTGTAATGCCATTAAATAAATTAAATATAAGGCCAACAAGAAGTGCTAGTCTTTGGGATATAACCTGTGATAGTGATGGGGAAATAAGTTTTAATAAAAATATGCCACTCTTCTTACATGATGTGGATATAAAGCAAGAAGAATATTTTTTAGGGTTTTTTCTTGTTGGAGCATATCAAGAAGTACTTGGTATGAAACATAATTTATTTACACACCCAACAGAATTTAGCGTAATATTTGATGATGAGGAAGATTGTGGATATATAATTGAAAATCTACTTGAAGCACAAAATATATTAGATGTACTAGATGATTTAGACTATGATACAAAAGATATAGAAAGACGCTTAAAACAAAGAATAGATGAAGCACAAGATCTAAATGATGAAAGCAAAAAAGAAGTACTAGGACAACTTTATATAATGCTTAGTGAAAATGGATATTTAAGGACCATAAGGAAAAATCCTTAATATTGTAAAAGGCTTAATATGGGAATTATTAGCGATATAAAAGAAGACTTTTTAAGCATTAAAAAGAATGATCCAGCAATAAAATCAAATATAGAATTATTTTTCAATTATCCGGGATTAATTGCAATAGTTAATTACAGAATAGCAAACAAACTATATAAAAGAAATTTTAGAGTTCTAGCAAGAATTATCATGGGATTTACTCAATTTATAACAAATATTGATATTCATCCAGCATGCAAAATTGGAAAGGGTATATTTATAGATCATGGGATTGGTGTTGTTATTGGAGAGACTGCGATATTGCATGATAATATAACGATATATCAAGGTGTTACACTTGGTGGAGTCACACTAGAGAGCACAAAACGACATCCAACTATTAAAAGTGGTGTAACCATAGGTGCAGGTGCAAAGATTTTAGGCAACATTACCATAGGAGAAAATGTAAAAATAGGTGCAAATTCTGTAGTAATTAGAGATGTGCCAGATAATGCAACAGCAGTTGGAATTCCAGCAAGAGTAATAAAAAAAGGAAGAACAAAAGAATCTAATGCAATGAATAAGATTCCAGATATTGATAGGCAATTATTCAACTATATGTTAAAAAGAATGCAAATACTAGAATCTAAAATTATCTGCAATAAAAATAAAAAGGAATTAGAAGATCTAGATAAATTATATGATAGTTTCTTAAAGTCAATAAAAGATTAATCAATAATAGAATCTATAAAATATCTAGGGCGATTTTTTGTTTCTTTATAGATTTTGCCTATATACTCGCCAAGTATGCCAAGCCCAAGAATCTGCAATCCACCTAAAAAATACATTGGAACAACAACAGAAGTCCAACCACTAATTGTCTTGCCCATAAAATATGTAATCAAAGCCCAAATTCCAAATATCAAGCTAGCTAGACTAATTGTAGCACCTATTATACTAAGCATTCTAAGTGGCTGCACACTAAAACTAGTGATACCATCTAGTGCGAAACTAAGCATTTTAAAAAATGGATATTTACTCTCACCTGCAACCCTAATATTTCTTTTGTAATATAAATTACAAGACTTATACCCAAGTAATGGGACAATGCCTCGCAAAAATAAATTAGCTTCCCTAAAAGATAAAAGTGACCTTAAAGCGCGATTACTAAGCGCTCTATAGTCAGCATGATTTCTAATAATATTAACACCTAAAATCTTCATAATATCATAAAAACCCTCTGCACTAAAGCGTTTAAAAAAAGTATCACTACTTCTATCATCTCTAACACCATATATTACTTCATAACCATCTCTAAATCTAGAAATCATAGAATCTATTAAATTTACATCATCTTGTAAATCACAATCAAGACTAATCACACAATCACATTTATCCAAACTATATTCTAAACCTGCAATAAGAGCATTTTGATGACCACAATTCGCACTCAAATTTATAATTACAATTTTTTCATTTTTTATTTTTTTTAAAATATCTAATGTTTTATCTGTTGAGCCATCATTTACAAAAACAATTTTGCTTGCTGGATTGATAAGATTGCCATTGATTAATGATAACACCTTAGATTCTAAAACTTCCACACTTATTTGTATGATTTCTTCCTCATTATAACAAGGTAATACAAGGTAAATAATAGGGCTTAGATTCTCAATATTCTGCATTTTAATAACCATAGATAAAATTTCAATAGATTGTAACAAAAAAATTCACAAAAATTTCACATCATTTATACTAAAATCATAATACAAAACTATAATAATCATTCTTAATTTGAGGATAAAATTATAAAATGAATTTCTTATACCTTATCTCAATTGCATTAATTCTTGCATCTTGTGCATCACCATACACGCAACAACAAATAAATAGTGAATTCAAACTTGATAATTTTAAAAATAACTACGACTTATTAAGTCAAAAAACAGATTCATTATTTGAAATTTTTAATGATAATGAATTAAAAAAACTAATTAAAACAGCTTTAGAAAAAAATAGTGATATCTTTATATATGATAGTAGATTGAAAGTTGCAGAATCACAAGTAAAAATAGCCACATCTAAACTACTACCAAATATTAATGCTGATATAGGATATAGATTTAATGGAAACTCATCTATAGATACCAACCTAATGGCTTCCTGGGAGTTAGATTTATTTGGCAAATACTCACAATCAAAAAATGCATATGAAGAGCAACTAAATATTGCAAGTCAGAATCTTGATTTTTTTAAAATATCTCTAATTAGCGATATAACGCTTGCATATTTTAATCTAAAATACTTACAAACAGATATTTCGCTCACAAAAGAAAGAATTAAAAATTATACAGAGCTAGTTGAAACGATGCAAAATATGTATGAAAGTGGATTTATAAATTTTAGTGACTTTATGGAAAATAAAGCACTTTTGCAAAGTGAGGAACAAAGCTTAAATACACTTTTAAATAATTATGAAAATAAAAAAAATGAAATTAGAGTGTTGATTAATAACAAAGATTATGAATTTGAAAATTCAAATTATGAATTTAATATCCCAAAATTTAATGTAAATTTAGAAAATAGTGCAGATATTATATTAAATAGACCAGATATAAAATCACAAATCTCTAATTTAAATGCTGCTATATATAACTTAAATTCTGCAAAAGCAAGCGCATATCCTAGTATATCTATAAGTGGTTCAATTGGAAAGACCTTGTTGTCACCCAATGGAATAACAGATTTAGCATATCAAATATTAAGTTCCCTTACTTTACCGCTTTTCTCAAGAATAGAAATATATGAAAATATTAAGATTAGCGATTATATGCGACTTGAGGCATTCTATACATTAGAAAAATCTATAAATACAGCATTAAGTGAAATAGAAAATGCTATATACGCAGTAAAAACAAATAAAAATACGCTGCATACAAGTTTGCAAATGCTAGAAGATAATAAAGAGATATTAGAAACACTAAAACAAAGTTATGAAATTGGATTAATAGATTTTACTGAATACATAAAAGCAATAAATAGCAATCTATTGATGATCAAAAATAATAATGAATCATATTTCAATACTATCAGCGCAACAATATACTTATATCGCTCTATTGGTGGAAATATAAATGACATTACTACAAAGGAAATTAAATGAATGAAGTCTACAATAACATAAAACAGCAAAAAAGAAACAAATTAAAATTAATCATTACAATAATCATAGCAATAATCATAGCTTTGGCTGGAATATTGGCATGGTTTATGCTAAATAGAAAAGAAGATATATATATCACACAGAATCCTATTATACAGGATATTTCACAAGATGTTAGCGCCACAGGTACATTATCGCCAACAGACACAGTTGAAGTAGGAAGTCAAATCTCAGGAACTTTGCTAGAAGTGCTAGTAGATGTAAATGATGAAGTAAAAAAGGGGCAAACAATAGCAATAATAGATCCAGAAAAGCTAAATCAATCAGTGGATAATTTTATAGCACAATTACAATCTGCAAAAGCTGAATTATATAGTGCTGAGGTGCAATTAGAAAACAAACAATGGAATTATGAAAACTACCTTGAATTATATAACAAAACAAATGGAAAATCACCATCTAAAATGCAGTTAAAAACATCGGAATTAGAATATAAAAGTGCAAAAGCAGATATAGAAATAAAAAAAGCCGCAATTAAGCAACTTGAAACATCTCTAAATTCTGCAAAAATTGATGTTAAAAATTCAATAATTACAAGTCCTACAAATGGAATTATATTATCAAGAAATATTGAGCCAGGACAAACTGTAGCTGCAAGTTTTTCTACACCAACACTATTTACTATAGCAAAAGATTTATCAAAAATGAAATTAATATCAAATGTTTTAGAAGCAGATATTGGGAAAGTAAAAGTTGGCCAAGATGTAATATTTAGTGTAGATTCATATCCAAATGAAGAATTTAATGCAAAGGTGGCAAAGGTAAATTATGCAGACTCATCATCTACATCATCTAGTAGTTCATCATCTAGTTCTAGCGGTTCATCATCTAACTCCAACTCAACAAACATAGTAAGCTATGAAGTAACAACATATATTAATAATGATAAATTGCTGCTACGACCTGGAATGAGTGCCACTGCAACAATAAAAACAGAAGTCCAAAAAAACGCATTGACTATACCATATCAGGCATTACTATTTAAACCAATAAAGGATACAAAAAAGGAAAGCAGTGGCTTTATAATGGGTGGGCCTCCTAAAAGAGAAAAAAAATCATATTCAGAAATTGGTTCAACGGGGAAAATATGGATTTTGCAAGATGGTATCCCAAAAGAAATAGAAGTAGAAATTGGAATTTCAAATGGTAGAAATGTCCAAATATTATCAAACAATATAAATACAAATACACAAGTTATATTGCAAACTCAGACAAAATAGAGATCTAATAATGTTTATAGAGTTATCAAATATTACAAAATATTATGGTGAAGGAAGTAGTATATTTCAAGCACTTAAGGGTGTAAATTTAACAATAGAAAAAGGTGATTTTATTGCATTAATGGGACCTAGTGGTTCTGGAAAAAGTACTATGTCAAATATACTTGGCTGTCTTGATGTTGCCACAAGTGGAAAATATATATTTGATGGCGTAGATGTATTTAGTCTCAATAGAAATGAAAGAGCTATGCTAAGAAGATTCTATATAGGTTTTATATTTCAAGGATTTAACTTACTTCCTAGAACTACTGCATTAGAGAATGTAGAGTTACCACTTTTGTATCGTGGCATACAAAAAACAAAAAGGAGAAAACTAGCAATTGAAGCACTAGAAATGGTTGGGCTTAAAGGATGGGAAAATAATACATCAAATAAATTAAGCGGAGGACAGCAACAAAGAGTAGCTATTGCTAGAGCTATTGCAAGCAAACCATTATTTCTACTTGCTGATGAACCAACAGGAAATCTTGACACAAAAAGAAGTATAGAGATTATGAATATTTTAAAATGGTTAAATACAGATCTGAAGATCACTATATTAATGGTTACACATGAAAGTGAAATGGCAAGTTTTGCAAAAAAAGAAATACATTTTTTAGATGGTAATATTGACTACACAAAAGGAAGACACTAATGATATTTAATGCTTTCTTACTTGCATTTAGACAAATTAGAAGAAATCTACTAAGAGCATTCCTCACTATGCTTGGTATTATTATTGGTACAGGAAGTGTTATAGTGATGATTAGTTTAGGTAATGGAACAACACAACAAATAAGAGATGATATATCAAGTCTTGGGAGCAATATATTGATGCTAATGCCTTCAAGAGGTCTTGATACATCAGGACAAAGCCTAAGAAGATATTTTAATCAGCAAGAAGTAGATTTAATAAGAGATAGAATCTATGGGATAAGAGCATTATCACCAATGGGTGATGGCAGTGCGCTAATACAATATAAACAAAACTCTAAAGAGACAGAAACTTATGGCGTTACTAGTGATTATTTTATTGCTGGAAATTGGAGTATGGCTCAAGGAAGAGAATTTAGGGATGATGAATATAAAAGTGGTGCAAATGTATGCATAATAGGAGATAGTGTAAGAAAATCATTATTTAATAATAATGAACCCCTTGGTGCAAAAATAAAAGTAGGAAACAAAGAAGGAAGTATTATTTGTGAATGTGTTGGGGTATTAGATGCAAAGGGTCAAGGTGCAATGGGAAATGATCAAGATGATATAATTATTTTTCCACTTAAATCATATCTTAGAACATTAGGAAGAGAAAAAACATCAATCAATAATATTACAAGAATTATAATCTCTCTTGAAGATGGAGTAGATTCAAAACAAAAAACACAAGAAATCAAGCAAGTATTAAACGAGATAAGAAATATTAAAGATTCCAAAAATAGTAATTTTGAAATAAAAGATACAAAGCAAATAGAAGAAACATTGTCAAATACAACAAGAATGTTAACATTATTTCTTGGTTCTATAGCTGGTGTGAGCTTGATAGTTGGAGGAATTGGTATTATGAATATCATGCTTGTATCAGTTACTGAACGAACAAAAGAAATAGGAACAAGGCTTGCTATTGGCGCATTGGAAAGTGAGGTGTTGTTGCAATTTTTAATAGAAGCTATAGTTATTAGTTCAATTGGTGGATTGATTGGTATAGTATTATCATTTTTTGTTTCTTTTGGACTTGCTAATGCATTTGGATTACCATTTGTTTACAATATGTATGTTGCAATAACTGCATTTTTATTTTCTGCTTTTATTGGAGTATTATTTGGTTATCTACCTGCAAGAAGAGCATCTAAACTAAATCCTATAGATGCACTAAGACATGAATAACTTCTATTTACATCTATAGACTAGACCAACAATACTAGTCTCATTTGTTGCTACACTAGATGAATCTAGCACCACAACGCCTCTGTCATTAGAAATATATGATGTTTTTTGAATATTTGACAAAAAATATAATGTATCTCCACCTATTTTATAAGCTTCATTCTTTGCATTGTTTATTGCACCTTGCATACGCTTGGAATCATTCAATGAAGAACCTGATTGATAACCATAAACCTCTCCTAGATATTCACAATTATCTGGCTCATTAGTTACAATTCTTACATATCTAGCTTCACTATCAAGCAAAATAATACCTTGCATGCAGCCTGTAAACAAGATAGAAACAAAAAACAAAGATATATATTGCATATTAATCTTTTTGTGATAACTTTTGAAACTTATATTTTAACTCATCAATACTTTCCATATTATCTGGATCTGAAACTATTGCATCTACCGGACACACACTTATGCAAGCTGGCTCATCGTAATAACCAACACATTCAGTACATTTATCTGGATCTATTATATATATTGGATCCCCTTCATCAATGGCCTCATTTGGACATTCTTCCCTGCAAGCATCACAAGCTATACATTCATCATTTATCATTAAAGACATAATCTACACATCTCCTTTCAAATTTTGTGTTTGGATTTTTAGCATAAAAAATAGAAAAATCTCTAAAGCAATGCATAAATTTTTAAAATAAAGAGATAAAATGATACTAACTTACAATATAATAATACAATCTAAAGTATTGCAATAGATGAAGAATAAGCTACTTTTTTAAGCATTGTTTTATCTGTTCTATATGATTTTTTATCTCTTTTTCATTATCAATGATTTCTTTTGGAATCTTATTTATCACATCAAAAGCTTCATTGCATTTATTTAATTTATAATACCCCCAAGCAAGAGAATCTATATATGCAGGATTATTTGGTTCTTCATTTAATGCATTTTTAACATATTGAATGCCTTCATTAATATCTATATCATAATCAATTAATAAATATCCCAAATAATTTTCAAAAAGTGGATAACTATTAGCCTTTAGAGCTAATTTAAAATTTGATATAACACTATCTATAACAGATTCTTTGTTTTCTGCTTCCTCAAAATCAATTATAGCCATAACGCCATAATAATAATCATCATCTTTTTTATTAATCAATTGTTCCAAGATAGCTCTAGCATTTTTATAATCTTTCATTGACAAATATTTATCAACAACAATCTCTAAATTAAGGTTATATTTGTAAGCCAAATCTAATGCATCATCAAAATTAGCATCAATAACATAAACTCTAAATAAATTGTTTGCATTAATTTCATTTGGATATTTATCATAATAGTAAATAAATAAAGATTCTATATCATCTAAATTTTTATTATTAAATGATAATTGAGTAATTACTTGAGCGAAATCATCATCAATCTCTTCTTCAAAATATTCTTTTATAAGAGATACACTATGGTTAAAATCATCTAAAGATATATCAACTGATGCAATAAGCAATAATGTATGCATATCTTTTTCTATAGCATATGACCGTATAAGATATTTTTTTGCACTATCAAAATCTTTTTTTAGTGCATATAAACCACCTAATGTTTTTAGATTGACTTTATTTGAAAAATCTTTATCTTCTAGTTTTATAATTTCTTCATATGTTGCAATTGCATTATTTGTATCTTTTAATGTTATATATATGTTTGCAAGAATATATTTAATTTTTAAATTTTTATTATCAACATCTTGATATTCTCTAATATATTGTAATGTATTATTAGTATCTCCTATGCCAGCAGATAGTTTAATAATTTCTTCTAAATACTTAAGATTATTAGTAGTTTTATAAAGTTCATTATATATATCTATTGCACTTCTATAATCACCTATATCAATAAATGATAAAGCCTCAAAAATTTTATCATCTTCAATATTTTGTGCATACATAAAAGCTATAAAACAAAATAATAGCGATATTATTTTTTTACTACACCAATACATTCTCTAAAAGCTCCTTGTGGATTTTTTTTAAAAATATCCCAAAATGGAAAACTAGCGCAGTTCTTAGGTCTGTATTCATAGATACTACATTGTTTATTAGAATCTAAAAAAATACAATCTAAATTATCATTATTTTCTTTTAATGCATATCTATTACCAATTCTGCGTAAATAATTCATTCCAAATTCATCAAGTGTAATATTTAAATAATCTGCAATTTTTTGTGCTTCATCTACCTCTAAAAATACATATCCATCACCAATACAACACTTTCCCCCACATTCTACACATTTACTTTCATCAAATACAAAATCAAATCCATCTTTTTCTATCACAATATTTGCTCCAAACTTGATATTTTAATGCTACAAGTGTTACAAAACTTGAAAATTTCTTTTACATCTTTTGAATTTTCTCCATCAATAAAATTATATAATGGAGGAATTATCTTTGTCTGGTTTTTAGAATTTCTACACATTACCATAACTAAATTTGCATATTTATTTTCATTTGGATGCACAAATTGCATTTCATCAATATTGAAACCAATCTCCAAAATAGCACTAAACACGCTTTTTATTTCTTTTGCATCATAACAAAATATAAATTTACCATCTGGTTTTAGTGCAGATCTAACAAAATTAAGAAGTTGCTGCAAAGGCAAATTGTTACTCTGTCGAGCTAAAAATAAAAATTCATTTTTAGAATCAATAATATCTTTTCTATAAAATGGAGGATTTGAAATAATAAAATCAAATCCCTTTGCATTAGATTCTAAAATATCACCAAAAATCATATCACAAACAATTCCATTATTTTTAGCATTAGCTAGTGCTATCTTTGCCATGGTATCATTTATCTCATTTAGACTAAGCTGTATTGTGAAATCTCTAGCACACAAAAGTCCCAAAATTCCGCAACCTGCACCAATATCAAGTAACTTTATATTATTTTTTATAAATCTTCTAGCAAATGAATAAAGAAATAAACTATCACTATTGTAGCAATAGCCATTTTCTAATTGATATAAATCTAATCTTTTTGTATCCATAATACAACATCCTTGCCAATACGCATAGAATGAATAATTCTACCATTAAAATCACTAACAAAATTCCTTCCTTGTTGCATATTTGGAGATAAAAAAACAAGCAAACAATCTATTCTATCTTTTATTGCATCAAATAATGTGGATCCACCCTCTATAATATTAAAGCCAGATATGGATATATCATCTAAATTGCTTACAAAACTTACCTTTCTATTTGCTTTAAAAATATTTAATCCATTATGCAATCTATTTTTTCTACCAACAACAATAACATTTGGTGCCCTGCCACAAACAAGCCTAGAATCTAGCAATGGATTATCATCTAAAACAGTCTTTTGAGATATTATAATATTATCTGCGATAGATCTCATTTGATGTGAATAAATCATAGAATTTCTACTTGAAATAATGCCATTTTCAAAACTACCATTTAATCTTTGTGCAATCTTGTATATAGTAAATGAAGCCTGATTGCAAATACATAAAAATGGATAAAGCAAATCTCTACCTTTATTTTCCAAGATTCCATATGTAACTTTTATGCCACTTGATTTTAATATTTCAATACCACCACTTGCAAATTTATTAACATCCCTATGAGATATAATTACTTCACTAGGTTTTAATTCACTAAGCAAAGCAGCACAAGATGGGGTTTTGCCACTATGAGCACAAGGCTCAAGTGTAACAAAAATTTTTGTATTATAAAAACACCCATTATGGTTTTTAATCAAATAATCATAAATTTCAAATGGATTTGTAATTGTTTCTATATCTCTATTCCTGTTAAAATAAATAAATGCAGATTTTATAGCACTCAATTCAGCGTGACAACCACCAAAAACCTCATGAGCGCTTAAAGCAACAATTGCATTATTAGAATCTAAAATTAAAGCCCCAACAGATGGATTTGGTAAAGTTAAAGCTTGAAACTCCCAAGCTTTTGATATGGCAATATCCATATAAAAATCATAATTTACCACTCAAAAACACTCTTAGCTTTTTTAATATCGCTATACTTGTAGTATGTAGAATCTAAATAAAAACCTTCATCATCACTATTGCATAAAATACCTATAATTTTTGTTTTATCTAGTAACTTTATTTCAATTTTATCACCAATTGATAATTTAAAATGATTTGGCTTTTTTAAAACCCTCTCTAATCCAGGCGAACTAATCTCTAAAAAATACTCTCCATCAATTGGGTCATAAACATCAAGCAAAGGTGATATTAAATCATTTATCTTTTGACAATCTTCATGATTGATACCATCTTTTGAAGTGATAGAAATACGAAAAATAAATAAATCATTTTCTCTTAAAATCTCAATATCATATAAGGAGTAGCCATTGTTCTCTACAATTTTTGTAATTTGAGATTCTAATTCATTATTAATCATTATTATCCTTTTTATGAATTTGTTTGAATATAGAATCCAATCTATTTAAAGTTTGCATTTCTTTATCAAATTCATAACTCAAATTTGGAGCTTTATACCAATTAAGAGAATTTTGCAGCTGCTCCTTTATAAAATTATTAGCTTTTTTTAAAAGTTTTAATATTTCTTTTTGCTCATGTTCTTCGATACCTGTCATATCAAAAAATACTTTTGCATGTTCTTTACCTTTCTTGCACTCAACTCTAGTGATACTTAAACTATTTAACCTTGTATCATTAAGTTCAAAAAAAGCCTCTTGCAAACATTCTTTTAGCAAAGATTGCGTTTTTAATAATTTTATATTATTCATATTTTTTGCTGTCTTGCAACCTCTTTTATTACTTCTATGTTATCACCAACTTTAATATCATTAAATGAGTCAATCATAATACCACACTCATAACCTTTTGTTACCTCTTTTACATCATCTTTAAAGCGTTTTAATGAAGAAATATTGCCTGTATGCAATAACTTATTATTTCTATATAAGTTAATTTTTGAATTTCTAACTATTGCACCATCTAATACAAAACAACCAGCAATAATGTTACCCTTCCCTATACTAAATATATCTCTAACTTCAAGATTTCCAACAACTTCTTCCTCTATGATAGGAGACATCATATTTGAAATAATCACCTTTACATCATCAATAAGATTATAAATAATTGAATAACTATTAATGCTTACATTATGCTCTTTTGCTTTTGATTTTAGTATAGAAAGAGGTTTAACATTGAATCCTAAAATATAACAATTGCTAGAACTTGCAGCAATATCAATATCACTCTCTGTAATGTTACCAACTGAAGAAATAATAATATTAACCTTTACCTCATCATTACTTAGTGCTTCCAATGAAACCTTTATTGCTTCAAGAGATCCTTGAGTATCAGCTTTTAAGATAATTCTAAGTGGTTTTAATCTACCCTCTGCTACAACACTACTTAATTCATCAAATGAAACTTTTGTACTTTTTGATAGCTCTTTTGTCCTAAGATAAGATTTTCTCTTGTTTGCATATTCTTTGGCTATAGAATCACTATCCACGCTAACTAAAATAGACCCTGCGCTTGGAACTTCATTTAAACCAACCAATAACGCAATTTCTGATGGATGTAATTCATTTGTATTTTGACCATTGTCTTTTATCAATGCCCTAACTTTACCATATGCTGTATCAGCAACAATACTACTGCCTACCTTTAGTTTGCCTTCTTGAACAATTACAGTTACTACTGGACCTTTCCCTTTATCAAGACTTCCTTCTAGCACAACAGCCTTTGCTTTAGAAGCAACATTTGCTTTTAACTCCATAATTTCAGCTTGTAGCAATATAGTATCTAATAAATCATCTACACCCTCACCAGTTTTTGCACTAACTGGAACAAAGTCGTATTCTCCACCCCAATCAGCAGGATTATATCCAAGCTCTGCCATCTCAGCTTTTAGCCTATCTGGATTGGCATCTTCTTTATCCATTTTATTCATAGCAATAATAATTTGCACATTAGAATCTTTTGCATGCGCTAAAGCTTCTTTTGTTTGCTGTTTTACTCCATCATCTGCAGCAATTACAATAATTGCAATATCTGTTACTTGAGCACCACGAGAACGCATATTAGCAAATGCTTCATGCCCTGGGGTATCAATAAATGTAATATCTTTGCCATTTTTATTTACCATATATGCACCAATATGCTGCGTAATTCCACCATGCTCTGTCTTTGTAACCCTCGAGTTTCTAATATAATCAAGCAATGAAGTTTTACCATGATCAACATGCCCCATAATGGTTACAACAGGTGCTCTATGGATTAACTCTTTTTCCATATCTTCATTAGAATGCAAATATTCTAATTCTTGGATAGCCTTTGATATTTCTATTTTTAGATCAAATTCTTGAGCTAATATTTCTATTGTCGTGGCATCTAAAAAATCATTTTTTGTCACCATCTCACCCATTTTAAAGAGCTTTGTGATAATATCAGCAACCCTTATATTTACCTTGTCTGCAAATTCATACACTCTAATTTCATCAGGAATACTTATAACACTCTTAGTGCTATCTGTAGTAGAAGTATTATTAGTATTTTGATTATCTTTTCTATAGTTTTTATTTTTACTTTTCTTTCTATCTCTGCCTATGTTGTCTGAAAACCAAGGATTGGCGCGCTGAATTCTAATTCTATCTGTTATTTTTTCTTCTTTTTCTTCATCACTTTTATTATCAGTTTGATTAATATCAAACATCATTACTTCTTCTTCATCATCATCGATTCTAGTATCACCTAAATTTCTATTAATATCAACTTTTTGTTCATTACCTTTATGGCTTTGAACTTTCCTATGCTCTTTAGACTTTTTCTTTATCTTTACCTCTGGCTTTGGGATATCTATTGGATGCAGTATATTGTCTTTTGCTTCTTTTGCTTTTTCTATATTTTCTATCTTTTGTTCTTCTGATATATCATCTTTAACATTATTTTTAGAAACAATAATTATTTTTCTTACTTCTGGAGTTTTAATAGATGGTTGATCATTGATATCGGCTTTCAAATCTTGTTGTTTAAATTCATCATTTTTGTTTCTTTCCTTAATAATACTATCATTAACCACTTTATCTATTTTATCTTTTTGCACTTTTGTAGATGTTCTTTTTACTTTTTTCTTTTCTGGTTCAATTCCATTATTAGACACATCTTTAGTTATTTTGGTTGCCGTTGCAGGAATTACACCTTGTGCTATATAATTATAGATATCTTCTGCTTTGTTTTGCTCAACGCTACTATTTACACTTTTTATTTCAATGCCAATCTCATTTGCTTTAAGCAAAACATCTTTTGCTTTAATGCCTAGTTCACTTGCAATTTGGGATACTTTAACTTTTGGTAGTTGTTCTTTTGCCATTTATAAGACATCTCCTTAAAAAAATTCACTAACTTTTCATCATTTTTTATCTTAAAAGTTTTACTAATTATATTGACTAATTTCACTTGCACTATACAACTTTGACAAACATAAAAACTCCTGCCATTCATAGTATATAAACATAATATTCCATTTTTTATTTGTAATCTTAGAAGAGAATCTTGCAAGAATCTTTCTCTGCAACAAATACACATTCTTATCTTTATCATTATATCAAAAGCCTATTCTATAAAAAATCCATTATTATCAAACTCTAATTCCAATACTTTAAATTCTCTAAATCTATCACTTAAATGCCTTGCAATTCTAAATGCATCATCTCTGTAGCATATATTTAAAAATGTAGAACCACTACCTGATAAAACACTCATTAAAGCACCTTTTTTCATTGCTTCTTTGCGCACTGAAAATAAAGCAGGCAACATCATCATTCGCCTATCTTGATGAATCTTATCTTCAGCTGCTATCTTTAACAGATTCCATCTTCTTGATAAAAATATTCCAGCAATCATAGATGATCTAGATATATTAAACACTGCATCTTGCAAACTATAATGCTTTGGCAAAGTTTTTCTTGAATAACGAGTAGACATAGATTTATCTGGAATTACAACAACTGCTTTAATATCACTTGAAATTTTATGTTTAATATAAAATACTTTTGAATTTTTTACCATAGCGATATTAAAACCACCATTTACTGCAGGAGTAATATTGTCTGGGTGCTTTTCGTACTTTATAGCTCTAGATAGTATCATATCTCTTGTATAGGGTATTCTTAAAATTTCATAAGCAGAAACAATAGCTCCAACTACAACAGCAGAGCTGCTGCCAAGACCACGAGAAATAGGAATTTCATTTTTCAAATAAAAACTAAACTCTCTACGCTCTCCACTCAATTCATAATACACATCTTTAAAAATTCTTATAAAATTATTATCTCTTAAAAGTTTTGGAATATGGCAGCCTTGTCCATCAATCTTAATACTTTGCAATATTGATGGTGAAATATTAAATCTATTATACAAACTAAGAGATAATCCAAGAGTATCAAATCCAGGACCTAAATTTGCACTTGTGGCAGGAACCCTTACTATCAATCAAACTCCTATACAGCAGGTAAAACATAAAGTGGAAAACAAGAATTACTAAATTTTGCAGAATCAATTATGTCAGGTAACTCAAATACTGCACTTTTTTTGACCTCTAATTTTATTGTTTTTATATCATTATTTTCTTTAAAGAAATGGATTCTACCATAAGCCTCTATAAAGTTATCTTTAGTAAAGTAAAAAGAATCCACGCAAAATAGTTCTACATCTTCTATTATTTTTAATGTTTGCAAAAAAATATGAGTAAGCTTAATAGAGCTAAAATTTCCTGGACCATTGGCATAAAATATCCTAGATATACTATACTCACTCATAATATCAAAAAATACATCAAATAAAACATCACTTGTCTTACCAGAGGTCTCAAACTTTTTTAATAATTTATTATTAATATATATACCAAGTAAAATTGGTGATGAAACACTAACTAGTATAATATCACACTTTTGTCGTTGCATATTGAAGATTCTCTTCTTTTATACCATCTTCTAAAGTAACAATCTCAAATGCATCACTTTGTGATAATATTTTTTTAGTTAAAAAGTGATTTAACTTATGGCTACCAGCAAATGATATATATGTTCCAATAAGAGGCATACCAAGAATACTCATATCACCAATAGCATCTAATATTTTATGCCTTACAAACTCTTCTTTATATCTAAGACCCTCTTTATTTAGAATGCCACTTTCATCAAGTACTATGCAATTAGATAAATTGCCACCTTTTGCAAGACCTATGGATCGCAAATAATTAACTTCTTGTAAAAAGCCAAACGTTCTAGCACGCGCAATTTCATCTTTGTAAGCTTGTATTGAATATACAAATCTATAATGCTGTTCTCTAATTGACTGATGATCAAAATTAATTGTAAAATCAAAAATAGTTTGGTTACTAGGTTCGACTTTTACAAATTTTTCTCCATCATTAATTTCAATAGGCTTTTTAATAGCAATTGCCATTTTTTTTGCATTCTGTTCTACTATACCTGCTTCATCTAATAGCATACAATAACCAATTGAGCTACCATCCATTATAGGCACTTCTTCATTATCCAGTATAATTCTAATATTATCAATGCCATATGCATGTATTGCAGATAATAAGTGTTCTATTGTAGAAATCCTTGCATCGCCACTTCCAAGGACTGTTGCTAAAGTAGTATCTATTACATTATCAGGGGACAACTTTATGCTAACGCCTAAATCACTTCTAAAAAACACAATACCACTATCCTCACTAAGAGGCTCTAAAATCATTTTTACAGATACACCCTTATGAAGACCTATTCCAACTAATTCAACACTATTTTTTATAGTTCTCTGATTCATTACAACCACCTTAATGAATTTGTATATTCTAAAGCGACAAAATATCTTTAATGTTTAAATTATTATCATCTTTGTATATCAAATTTAACTTATATTTTAACATATTAGGTGTTATTATTTCGCCTTGAAATACAACCTTTCCCTTGACTATTTTAGATAGTATCAAAAATTCTCCTTCACACTTTACATCACCACTACACTCACCAAAAATACAAATATTGTTTTGACTTTCTATTTCTGCTCCACTATTAACACGATTAAAAACTAAAATATCTCCATCACTTATAATGCTCTCTCCACTCCTAACTAACTTGGTTATGAATTTAGATTTTAAAAAATGTAAATTCATATTTTGTCGGCTTGAATAAGTATTATAATTATCTTGATGAGATATTATTTGCTGCTTATTTAACTCATTTACAATATGTGTAACTCTATCTTTGTTATCCATAAACCTAAGATGTTTATTTTTAATGTAGTCAACATCATTAGAATCTAAAAACTCTTTTATACTTTCACTCAAATTATCAAATACAAGTAAATAGCCCTTAAATAAAGGAAGGTTTTTTTTTAAAAATTCCAATAAATCACCATCATTTTTATCATCTAGTATATGAAAGATTCTTATACTTTGTTGATCTATCTTTGGCATTATTTATTCTCTATAATATTTACTGCTTCATTTAATACATCATTAATATTAACTTTAAGCCATCTACTATCCATCCATTCCGTACTTAATGCAAAAACACCCTGTATCAATACACTAAAATGCAAATGATCCCCAAAAGCTAAGCCTGTTACCCCAGTCCTACCTATAACATCACCTTTTTTTACAAAATCACCCTCTTCTACATAAAACTCACTTAGGTGTGAATACAAAGTAGAAACACCAAAACCATGGTCTAAAACAATAGTATTACCATAAATACCAAGACTTTCTTTTAAAACAACAACTCCATCATTTGATGCAAATATCTGAGCATTTTTAATATTAGCTAAATCTGTGCCTAAATGATAAGATTCTCCAGCAAACTCTTTATTTAATACATATTTTCTATGATCACCAAAAAGTCCAACAATAACAGAATCTTTTAATGGTTTAAATGTATTAATTTGATAATTATCTTGTAATTCCAAGTTTAATATCTTAGAATTAATTATCTTTTCATCATTATTTCTAATAATTTCATTAACATATTTAAACATCTCTAAGCGTGACTTAAAAACATGTATAGGAATAGAGCTTGAACTTTCTATAACAGAAGCTATTTTGTTATCAATAAAATTATCCTTCAGTGTTAAAGTGGTAGTGCGGTAATTTCTAGCATATCTTGCAAAACCAATATTTGATCTTTTAATATTTCCTGCTTTATCTTCTACAATAATCCTACCTTTAAAATTAGGATTATGTATAGACCAAGGAATAATACTAACATAATACCCATCTTTTAAAAATGGAAAAGCAACAAAACTCTGATATCCATTACTAATTGAAATATTTGCTAAATTATCATCTTTTGCAAAAAATACAACAACGCCACTACCGCCTCTAGAAATCTTGTTACTCATTGCGATAATACCAGCTTGAGGTGGTTCTATATCAACAATAATATTAAAATCTTTTGTTGTTACATTGCCAAGAAAAAAATTATATTTGCTATTATCAACAGCCTCTATCTTGTATCGCAATGTATCACCATTTGCAATATTAATCTTTGGAATTGGAAGATTAAACTCTATATTAGTCTTAAACTCACTACTAATGTATTCTTCTAAAACTATATTATCATTATCTCTAATTAAACTAACTTTATATGACTTAATACCACTAGAATCTGAAATTTTAATTGGTATATTCCATTTTAAATTCCAATAAGTCATATTGGGTATTTCTATATCTGGTGATGTTCGCTCAAATTTTGGAGAAAAGTAAATAAAAGTACACAAACAGACAATCATAGTCAAAATAATATAAAATGAAATATTATTGCCTCTTTTGCGCATATCAAGCCTTTCTATACAATGGAATAAAAGGATTATTTTAACCTTGATTTCATTAAAAATACTTGATAAGCACAAATAAATGCTAATTACTTCTATTTCATTTGCGATGCTATTTGTTCTGTAGTTTGTAAAACTTGTGCAACAGCTCTAAATAATTCTTGTGGGATATAATCATCAATATCACAAAGTTTATATAACTCCCTTGCTAACTTCGGTTGTTCTCTAATTGGAATATTATACTCCCTTGCTATCTCTTTGATTTTAATTGCTAACAAATCTGTACCCTTTGCTATAACAATAGGTGCAATATCTTCGTGTAATACAAATTTTAATGCAACTGCATAATGTGTTGGATTAGTCACAACAACAGTTGCCTTTGATACATTTGACAACATTTTTCTTGATGACATTTTTCTCATTGTCTGTCTAATTCTAGCACGAATTTGAGGATTACCTTGCAATTGTTTATATTCATCTTTTACTTCTTGTTTGGTCATCTTTAAGCTTTGTATATATTGTTTTCTACGAATATAGAAATCAAATGCCGCCATAAAGAAAAATAAAATAAGCAATATTGATCCAAGTATCAATGCTTTATCTTTTAGCCATATTAGTTGAGAAAAAATATTTAAAAATGCAATATTTGGTATTTCTTGTAAAAATCCTAAAAATATAAAAAAACCAAGACTTAATGTTATTGAAACTTTTAATGTAATAAGCAATCCATCTAGTATTTTTTTTAATGACATTACATTTTTAAATCCTGTAATCATATTTATTTTTGAAAATTTTGGAATAATAGTTTTTATAGTAATTAAAAATCCAAATTGTGCAACATTCCCAGCAATTACAGCTATCATCAAAACCAAAAATATAGGAGCAATAACAATAACACTCTCCTTTATAATAAAAATAGCTAGATTTAATGTACCTATGTTATCAAAATCATCAAGGCTAAACTTCATAACATAAACAAATAGGCTCTTTATCCTATCAACTAAAAAGGGAAATAAAAAAAATATAATTCCAAATCCAAATAATAATGCTAAAAATCCAGTAACTTCTTGGCTTTTACCTACATTGCCCTCTTCTCTAGCTTTTTGTTTTTTATGATCACTAGGGAGTTCTGTTTTCTCTTCACTCTGTGCCATGACCATCCTTTAGAATCTTTAAGGCATTTTTATAATCTTGTTGCATATTTAAATTAATAAATTCACATGTATCAAAATATATTGAAATAGTATTGCATAATGACAAAAAATCAATAATTCTAAAATTATTGCTTTCTAAATATTCCATGATTTTATATTTTATATTTGCTTTCCAGATTCCAACTAATGGATGAAGTTTTATAGAATCTTTAGCATAAACAATATCACAATTATCAATATTATTTACAAGCATATCAATTGTATGCAATGTTATAAAAGGATAATCTATAGGAATAAAAAATAATCTAGAATGAGATAATTTATTAAAACAATTTAAAATACCAAATAAAGGGCTAAAATATGTCAAATCTTCGGCAACAATTTGAATAGATTCCATATTAATTTTGAAGTGATTAGCATTATACTTTAATATATCGGCATACAAAATATCCAATATTTCATTTTTATTATTTTCTTTTAATGAAATAGCTATATTAGAAAAAATATTTGATAATTTTATCACCTGATAAGAAATAAGCCTATAACTACCAAAAGGCAGCAGAGTCTTATTAGACCCCATCCTGCTGCTTTTACCTCCACATAGAATAACACATGTATCACCAATCATATGTAATTTTATAATAAATATTTAACAAGAATATGTACTTACAAATTCAAATGGATGTGGTCTTGCCTCCCAAGGCCAGATCTCTGTTTCAAATTTATATGCTTTATAGGTCTGCAAGAATTCCTCGCTAAAAACATTTCCACATTTTAAAAATTCTCTATCTGCAAGCATTTCTTCTATAGCACTTCGCAAAGTATGTGGAAGTTGCTTTATATTTCTTTCTCTAATCTCATCAAGAGTCAAATCAAACAAATTAATATCCATAGGTTGACCAGGATGAATCTTATTTGCTATACCATCTAATCCTGCCATTAATAATGAAGCAAATGCTAAATAAGGGTTGCTAGAGCTATCTGGAAATCTAAACTCCATTCTCTTTGCTTTCTCTCCACTATTATATGGGATTCTAACACTTGCACTTCTATTTTGTGCAGAATAGCTAAGAATGCTTGGTGCTTCAAATCCTGGAATTAATCTCTTGTATGAATTTGTGGAGGCATTGGTGAAAGCTGCTATACTTCTTGCGTGTTTTAATACACCACCCAAATAAAATAAGGCAATATCACTTAATCCTTGATATTCTTTACCTGCAAACAAATTTTTTCCATCTTTCCAAATACTAATATGAACATGCATACCACTTCCATTATCACCATATAATGGCTTTGGCATAAATGTTGCAGTTTTTCCATTTAGATGTGCAACCATTTTTACTACATATTTTAATTTTTGAACATTATCTGCTGCTTCTAATAAATCTCCAAACTTTACTCCTATCTCACATTGTGCTTGACCGACTTCATGATGAACAACAAATGTCTCCAATCCAACCTGATTTAAAACTTTCACCATTTCTGCCCTAATATCAACCATAGTGTCAATTGGTGGAGTTGGGAAATATCCACCTTTTGTTCCACTTCTATGTCCTATATTAATTCCACCTTCAAATTCTTTATCCCTATTCCATTCACCTTCTTCTGTATCAATCTCATAATATTGACAATTAATTGTATCTTTCATTTTTATGCTATCAAATACAAAAAATTCATTCTCTGGACCAAAGTAAGCAACATCACCTACACCTTGTTCTTTTAAATATTCTAGTGATCTTTTTGCAATACTTCTAGGACATTTTTCGTATGGTTGATTTTTATAAATATCCCAAATATCACAGAAAACTACAATAGTGGTATCTGCTGTAAAAGGATCTAAGAAATACCTTACTGGATCTGGGATAAGTAGCATATCAGACTTATTGATTGGTTGCCAAGCTGGAATTGATGAGCCATCAATTGGAACACCATTAAAACTTTCCTCATTGATTGCACTCATAGAAAAACTAATATGATGCCAAGTCCCTTTTATATCAGTAAATCTAAAATCTACAAATTCAACTTCATTATCACTACAAAATCTAAAAAATTCTTTTATTGCACTTACTCTGTCTGTTTTCTTGCTCATATAACACTCCTTATCATTTTGACGACAAAATCTTATAAAAGTTTAGTTTAATAAATAATAAGCACTTAATGGAAGAATAGTAAGGATAATATCAATTACTTAAATATATACAATAGCATTTAATAAAAAATTAATAATTGTGAGATATTTTACTTTTGAAAAACTATTCAAATTTATTAATAATAACAATAACTCCGTTTGTAAGATTCTTAAAAAATATAACATCATCTGAATGCTCGTATATAAAATCATTACCACCAAAACTAAATTTTTGAGTTATTAAACCATTTGCATCTATACTTTTACCAATACCATCAAAAATATCCTTTTTGCTTAATATTTCTTCAAATAAAGTATCATATCCAACATCACCAAAAAATGCTTTGCTGGCAACCCATTTTGGAGCACAATCATCATCAAAACAAATTTCTCTTTCTTTAATCATAAACTTACCAATTGATTTTCCAAGTTTAAATAATTCTAGTGAAATTTCTGGAGTAAGATTTAGAATTCCAAAATCATAAAAACTAATATTTTTACTTTTAATCAAAACTAGTTTTAAATCTTTCTTATTGATATTGGCTTGATTATTTACTTCCTCTTGCAATTGTGGAGTAGCACAAGAAATAAATAATACACCAAAAATAACAAACGCAATATATTTCATCTAAATCAACTATTAGCCTCACTTAGAATCTTATGCCATACCTTACCATCTAACTTCAACTCCATGGTAATTTGACACAATCCATCCTTATAAACAGTTTCTATAATCTCTGCATTTTTAATAAGTGCTTCTACTTTTGTTTTTACAACAGAATTAATCAATACCATATCTCTAACTGTATCTTGAGCATTCAATCTAATTCCATACATTTTTTCACCTATTTGTCTATATGCATCAATTATAGCTGCCCTTTTTGCTAATGCTAATGCTTGAGAAGGTGATATTGTAGATTCTGGTGCAACACCCATTCCAACAGCGCTTAACTCTATAGTATTATTTGGTGTTAAAATTGGAGAATTTGGAATAATGCTTGAATTGCCATTTGATTCTGGTTTTTGCTGTGAAGATGAAGTAGAATCCTGTGGCAAAGATTGAGTATATGGAACTATTTCATTTGGAGCCACATAATTTGGCATATAATCATTTCTTTGATCTCTTATATAAACATCTACACTTGGATTAGAATTTTGTGATTGTTGAATATTATTTTGAGGCAAAGTAGCCTGTGGTTGAGGCATATTTGGAATATTAGCCTCGCCAACATTCAATCTATCTATATTCATAACCCTACTATTGTCCTCAGTAAGCATATTTGGAGTATATGGATCCTTGAGTGGTGGATAAACTGGTGCTTGAATTGGAGAATAATTTGCAGATGGTGGTATCATTGAAGTATCAGCATCCTCACCAAATGTAGCACAACCTGATAAAACTACTAACAAACTTGATGCTATCCCTATTGTAATCTTTGACATATCCTTAACCTCATAATTTTAAATTTCAAATAATGTTAAAGCAAATTATATTCCATTATCAATCAAACCTAACTAAACTACCTTGTCTAAGCAATACTAGTTTACTCTGTATATTTCTTATTTTATTATTTTTTTCTTCATATGAAATATTTTTATCCAATTTTATAATTTGCATTTTTTTCATATATTTACTTACTATGAATAAACGAAGCTGATTTTCAAAATCATCTCCATTTAATACGCAAATAGATTGATTAAGCATTATTCCTATCAAGCTCTTATCATCAATATTGCCTTGTATTAAACAGTCAAATTCTTTTTTATTAAATTCAAATGAATTAGAATCTATATATTCAAGACTAAAGTCAAGTAAATTCGGGTTTTCTAAAATTGATTTTATTATAATTTCTTCTACAATTTGAGTATTTGATTTTATATGATTTATAGGCTTGGTATTTTTCTTATGCTTTATTTTTAATAAATAAGGAGAGATTTTTAGTCTATTTGCAATAAATAATCTATATTCATCTTGAAGTATAGGAGATAATGTTTTATAAAATTCCAAAATTTCAGTTAATGCTCTTTCTTTTTGAATAGGAATCTTTAAATCAAATTTGTTTGCAATACAATCAATAATAAATTCTATAAATGGAATTGGATGATTTAGTAATTTTATTAATTCATCTTTTTTATTTTCCAATACCATATCAGCAGGATCTTTATTATCTTTAAATAATACTACACCACCACTCTTATTAGATAAAAGCAATGAAGCCTTAAAAGCTGCATTAATACCTGCGCTATCACCATCATAACAAAGTAAAATATCCCCACCACTCTTTGATAATAATGGTATATGATCTTTTGTCAACGCTGTTCCAAGTGTAGCAACTGCATTGCCAAAACCAGCTTGTGAAAGCATAATAACATCAATATACCCCTCTGTAACTATTATCTTTTTATCTTTAAATATACTTTCTTTAGCAAAGTTGTATCCATACAAGATTCTAGATTTATTAAAAATTTTACTTTGTTGTGAATTAATATATTTAGCTACATTGCCATTTAAAACTCTTCCACCAAAACCAACTATCTTGTTACTTGAAGAATATATAGGAAACATGATTCTTGAGTTAAATTTTGCAAAATAACCATAATTACCTTTACCTATTATTCCAATTTCTAGTAATTTATCAAATGGCATATGATTTTGATTTAAAAAATTAATAAAATCATTGCTTTCACCACTAAAACCAATAGAAAATTTCTCTATTGAATGATTTGTCACACCTCTATCATCAAGATATTTTAAAATATTTTTATTTGTGTTTAATTTTTTCTGATAATATTTAGCAATTTTATCTAGTAAATCTTCATAACTATCATCTCTATCATTTTTGGCATTTGTATAAGATAAAGTAAAATTATACATAGAGGCAAGCTGCTCTACTGCTTCATAAAATTCTACATTTTCTTTCTGCATTATGAAATTTATACTATCACCACCAACACCACAGCCATAACACTTAAAATATCCTTTAGCAGGACTTACAACAAAGCTTGGAGTTTTTTCATTATGAAATGGACAATTTGCTATATAATTAGCACCAGCACGACGAAGTTCAATATAATTAGATATAACATCGACTATATTTATAATCTGTTTTAATTGATCTAAAGAGTTTTGTTCAATCATCAATAAAATGAAGAAAAATAGATTCTATAAATTAGAATCTATTTTTATTGTTCTAGAAACCACCTGTCCTACTTCCACTTCTAGTATTCTTTCCTTTACCCATATCAACACCAAAATCTCTATTGTCATCTCTTATTTGACTATATATTGTTACAAATGCACTCGTTCCATTTAATGCATTTTTATTAAAATAAGGATTATAGAGTAAAAATAATGGGAAACTATTTGGATCTACGCTTTGATTAATTTTTACTTCATATTTTCCTGCAGATGCATTTTGATAACTTATAGTCTGCATACTATTTGAAAATTGACTCACATTATTTACACTTAAATTCCCTGTAGTGGTAATATTATTTGTTTTAATCCTACTTGCATTATGAGTGCCAAATGTAGAATCTTGCCACCAACCCTGTGAAGTTGTACTGCCCACATATTTTTGCACACCTGTAATTTGACCAACTCTATTTAAATCACAAGTTTGACAATAAAACTCATAATACACATTAGTAACTGGCATTCTTGAATAATCATCAGCATTATCTGAATCAATTGCATTTATTCTACCCCTTAATATGACAACATCATTTAACGCATTAAACAATGGGGTATATTGTGGATAAGCAGCATCATTTTTCTTTCCAGTAAAATACATAAGAGGTTTTACATCAGCACCCAAAAATGATGGCTCAGCAACCATTGATGGCTCCCAATCACCACCATTTGCTCTTTTAATACTTAATACTCTGTTCAAATCAGCAATGGCAGTGCCATCAACATTTGATTTAAAATCTTTTGCATATATTGTGGTTGATGTAGAAGTTATATTTGGATTATTTGGATCAATAAATACAATAGATACATCTTTGCCATTCAATTCTAATTCTGTATCTATTGCAGCACAACCATCTATAAAATTTTTTATAGGTTTATTTGTTGAATCTACTGGTATTACTTTTAATATAGAAGTTCCTTCATTATCAGGAGAACTTCCTTGCCCATAATACAATACTTTAATATCTTGATTAGCATTATTTTTTAAAGTTACTTGAAAATTATTTGGAACAACCAAATACTTAAAAGTAAATTCAAATGTTGGTGGAAATGGACATTTGCCATTTCCTGTTCCATTACCAGAACATCCACCTCTTGCTCTTTCTTGTTCAATAATATTATTCATATCTTGATCATTATAAGATACAGTAATTGTGCCTTTATATGCATCATCAAATACAATAGATGTAACTTTGCCATTAAAAATTCCACTATTGATTCTAATATTGCTTCTGTCTGGCAATTTTGGTGCATCTACTTTACAGATACGATTACCAGAACCAGCATTAAGACCTTCAACAACATTTTGCATTTGACCTTTTTGCTGCATTGATGTATTTACGCCACTATCTACACTGCCACTATTAGCATTGGCACTTCCAGATAAAAATAAACCTATTTCTTCTCCTATTTTTACTACAGGAAGCAAACTTGTATCCAAACTTGATTTAATAGTGCTGCCATTGGAAGTACCATTTTTTCTATTGATTACATAATCTTGTCCATTAGCATTTATTTTAAATTCAGCACTATAGCTAGCAGGAGCTACATAAAAAGGTAATTTTTGACCTTTGACTTCTTTGCTTGATTTGTATCCTGTGCATTCTACATAATATTGACCTGCTTTTGACAAGACACTACCATTTTCAAATATGAATGCACCACCTCCGCTCCAAAAGTCATACTTAGCTTCTTGCTCTAATACAACACCACTACCATAATAAACTTTGCATTTAGCACCATCCAAACCGGCACCTATGCCTCCTGAGCTATCTTTATGAAAAATTCTTAGTTTAATATTACTACCAGTAGTCTTGGTATAGATAACATTTGGAGGGAGACTACCTATTAAATTATTTTCTTCTACTATTAAATCCTTTAATTCTGGCTCAGGATCAGGATCTGGATCTGGAGTACCTCCTGGCCTTGATATATACCAACGAGTTCCGCACCTGCTACATACAATTGCTTCTTGTTGATATTGAGAAAGATCATAACCATTAAGGCTTCCAGTTGGTGCATAGCAGGAATTCACTTGACACCAAAATCTAGCTGCGTTTTTTGTAGAATCTCCATCCTTAAGTTTTAATTTTGGGGTTTGACCACTAGGCAATAAATCAACATTATTAGTTATCCCATTACTGCGAGGATCTATGCAATTAATATAGCAACCTCCACTTTGCTGACACCATCCTCTAGGATCGTTGTAGATTTTTCCCTCCTCATAAAACTTTGTTCCTGGAACTTTATTCTTTCCGTCACCATATCCAAAACAAACAAAATCCTGTCTACCACTAGCAGCATTAGATATAGTAATAAATATAAAAATAAATAATAATAATCTCATTGCAACCTTCCTAATTTTTTGCACAACTATGTTTAGATAATCAAGTAATATTTAAAGAAAACTACATATCGCTAAACCATAAAACTTATTATGATATAAGTAAATTAATTATAAACAAATTTAAAATAATAAAAACTTAAATAATTCTATAATTTTAAGTTTAATTAAAATATAATTTAATTTTATTTTGTGCCCATAGCTCAGCTGAATAGAGCAACAGGTTGCGGTCCTGTAGGTCGGGGGTTTGAATCCCTCTGGGCATACCATATAAGACTACTTTTATATTAAAAATTTAAATCCTAAATTAATATTAAAACTATTAACAGAACCTTTAAAACTTCCTAAATATAAGCCATTTAAAAATATAAATGATTTTTTTGTCATAGCAAAATTAGCACCTATAAGCAAACTTACATAATCTTTAACACTATTTGTAACATCTAATAAATTTGGAATTGATTGAATCCCTGATATAGAATAATGCATAGTTGGGTTAAATCTATATTGATAACTAGGAAAAAAATATAATAAAACACTATTATAATGCATACTAAATTCTACACCACCAAATGCACTTAAAGAAAGATAATTGTTAGTTGATATAGTGATTTCATTATTGCTTATATCATATTTTGGGCTATATATTACATCTAATCCAATTAATGGCTTGATAAAATTATTATTACTAGTGTCTATTATAAATCCACCATTTATATTTCCAAAAATATAATTATGATTAAATAGCACATTATTAAACATACTAGAATTCATATGGTTTAAGCCGTAGTTAAAACCTGATGTTGCACTAAACTCAAATAAAGAACTTGAAAATTTTATTGATAAGCCAGATGAAATATTATTCTGCTTTATATTATTAATAGAATCTTTTGAATTAGTATTTATAAATGATGCAAATAAAGTAAATATTAAATAATCATTTGCATTGATATTGTATATTGTATTTACATTATAACCTTGTGAATTTATAGAGTCTATTGTTGCATTAACATAACCTGCAAGCAAATAAAAGTCATCATAAACTTTATCTTGAATTTTAATTTCTTGATTATTTAAATTTCTTATACCCCTCCTTGATTGTTCAGATAATAAAGGGCTTCGCCTATTTTGTAAATTTATTCTTGTTTGCTGTAATGTATTTGAATCACTATTAATATGATGTTTAATTTGTGATAAATATATATTTGACTTCAATGAATGCATTAATATAAAATCTAAAACACTGGTTGAATATAATACTTTAATATCACCTAAGGGATTAGAATTTTGTGCCCCAAGCAAAATGCTACAATACAATAAAATAAAATAAAATAATCTAGTTATCACTTCTAACCTTTTTTTGAATAAAATATTTTTGAGTATCAATTCTACAAAAATATTGCTTTAGAGCTTATCTATAGAATAAAATGTAATATAATGTATTTTATGTTTGAATATTTAAAAGGTATATATGAAAAAAGAAGAAATAATACAAAAAACAATAGAACTTATAAACAAAACAAAAAAAGATAAAATAGAAAATTTAACACTAAATACAATCTTAAAGCATCTTGGAATTTCAAAAGGAAGCTTTTATTATCATTTTAAAAGCAAAGATGATTTACTATTTCAAGCAATAGACCCTCTCATCAAAAATCAAACTCAAGAATTTAAACAAAATATAAAAAAACTAAATAATCTGAAAGAGCAATTTTGTTTATTGTTTGAGCCATTTATAACAGAACCAAATAATGATAAATTAAAACACATTGAAAATTTTTATATCAATCTATTCTTTAAAGATTATACAAATCATACAAAGTTTCTAAATACAAAAAAACTATATACAAAAATTAAAAATGACAGAAAATCACTTTTAATTCAAGCATTAAAATATAATGATATAAGAGTTGACAAAAAACTAACTACACTAATTGAATTTATTGATATTACGATAATGTTTTATTGTTGGAGCAATAAAATCTTATACAAAAAACATACAAATAATGAAATTATGGACTTGATAGATATATTATGCAACTTAATAGATAAACAATATAAAAATAAAGCAAATTAAGATTTTTTTTTGATGTATAATTAAGATAGAGATCTTGATTAAAATAAGGATAGATTATGAATGTAGAATCTAAGCTATTTTTCAATAGAGAGCTATCTTGGCTTGCATTTAATACTAGAGTTTTAAATGAAGCAAAAAATACAAAAATTCCATTATTAGAAAGATTAAAATTTATAGCAATATATGGAACAAATTTAGATGAATTCTATATGGTTAGAGTTGCTGGACTAAAAAGACTTTATTTGGCAGGTATAGCAGAATATAGTGCTGATAAATTAACACCATTGCAACAACTAAGTGAAATAAGAAAATATATTCATAATGAGCAATATCAATTGCACGATGTATTTAATGAAATAAGCAACGCATTAGTAAAAGAAAATTTAATATTTAAGAATTTTAATGAGCTAAATAATGAACAAAAAAAATATCTAAAAGACTTTTTTCATTCATCTTTATATCCTGTTATAGTGCCTATCATAGTAGATTCTACACATCCATTTCCACATCTTAATAACTTATCATTTGCTATGGCAATAAAACTAAAAGACACTACAAATAAAATCAAATTTGGAATGGTTAGAATTTCTAGAATGCTGCCTAGATTTATAGAAGTTACAGAAGGCATATATATACCCATTGAGAATGTTGTTGGTGAATTTATCGGAGAGGTTTTTGAAGGTTGTGAAGTTATTTCATATACTCCATTTAGAATTACAAGAAATGCAGATATGGAGATAGAAGAAGAAGAAGCTGATGATTTTATGGAAATTATGACAGAAGGATTAAAGGCTAGAAAAAAAGGGGAGATAGTTCGACTAGAAGTTGGGAAAAATAAAGATTCTAGTTTATTAGAATTCATTACAAGTCATATAAAAATCCAAAGTGATGATATATATGAGTATTCTATACCTCTTAATTTAGGAACACTATGGCAAATAATTGGATCAAAGAAATTTGCACATCTAACATTACCCGTGTTTAATGCAAAAACATTACCTCCATTAAATGATAATGTAGACATATTTAATGCAATAGATAACAATGATATAGCTTTATTCCATCCATATGAAAGTTTTGACCCTATAGTAAATTTTATATCTAGTGCAGCAAAAGATCCTGATGTATATGCTATAAGAATGACACTTTATAGAGCAGGAAAAAATTCTCCTATAATAAAAGCATTAAGTGAAGCAGCCGAAAACAATAAGCAAGTAACAGCCTTGGTTGAATTGAAAGCAAGATTTGATGAAGAAAATAATCTATATTGGGCAAAAGCATTAGAAACAGCTGGAGCACACGTAATATACGGAATACCAAGACTAAAAGTTCATGCAAAAATAGCATTAGTAATTAAAAAAGTTGGGAATGAATTTAAAAAATATGTTCATTTATCAACAGGAAATTACAATCCAGCAACAGCAAAAATATATACAGATATTAGTTATTTTACTTCAAATGAAGGCATTGCAAATGATGCAGTCAAATTCTTTCATACATTATCAACAGGATATGCTCAACAATGCAAGCTAGATTCTATACTTATGGCTCCAATGCAAATAAAACCAAAAATTTTGGAATTAATAAATGAAGAAATAAAATATGGTAAAAATGGACATATTATTTTAAAGGCTAATTCCATTGTTGATGTAGATGTTATAGAAGCTCTATATAGTGCAAGTAAAGCTGGTGTAAAAGTTGATATGATAATTAGAGGTATATGCTGCTTAAAACCAAAAGTATCAGGAATAAGCGAAAATATAAGAGTAATTTCAATTATTGGAAAATACTTAGAACATGCTAGAATCTACTATTTTAAAAATAATAATCCGCAAATATATTTTGCAAGTGCAGACCTTATGCCTAGAAACCTAGAAAAACGGGTTGAGATAATGACACCAATCACAAATAAAATAGTTGCAGATAAATTATTTGGAATATTAAAATTACAATTAGAAGATAACACGCAAGCACACGAACTACAAGAAGATGGCACTTACACAAAACTTATGCCAAATGATAATAAATTTACAAACTCTCAAGAAGCATATGAAAACTATATAAATGCTATATTTAACAACTCCATAAAAGCAAAAGACACAAAGGCAGATAAACTTTTAAAACGAATGATAGGAGAAAGCTAAAAACAATAAAAGCTTAATGTAATTAATGAAAAGTAATAATATGATTTTATATAAATTTATATCTAAATAATATACAATTCGTTCTTTTTTAAAAAATTAGAAATAAAATTTAGTAAATATAAATCAAATGAGTCTTAAATGAGTATCCTTAAAGTAACAAAACGCAATGGCAGAATCGAAGAACTAGACATTACAAAAATACAGAAATACACTAGCTCAGCTGTGAAAGGTTTAAGCGGTGTAAGTCAAAGTGAATTAGAAGTTGATGCAAGAATTCTATTTAGAGATGGAATTACAACAGAAGAGATACAGCAAACACTAATTAAAACTGCTGTAGATAAAATAGATATGGATACTCCAAATTGGACTTATGTAGCTGCAAGGCTGTTTCTATATGATTTATATCACAAGGTTAGTGGATTTACAGGGTATAGACATTTAAGAGAATACTTTGAAAAAGGTATAAACGAAAATAAAATATTAAAAGGTTTTATAGATAAATTTGATTTAGATTTACTAAATAGCTATATAAAACCAGATAGAGATTTGCAATTTAACTATTTAGGTATTAAAACATTATATGATAGATACTTAATAAAAGATAGAAATGGAAACCCTATAGAATTACCACAACAAATGTTTATGGCTATATCTATGTTTTTAGCTCAAAATGAAAATGATTGTAATGCAAAGGCTATGGAATTCTATGATGTATTATCTAAATTTGAAGTAATGGTTGCTACCCCTACTTTATCTAATGCAAGGACACCTAGACATCAATTATCTAGTTGCTATGTAGGTAGTATGCCAGATAATATAGAGGGTATATTTGATAGCTATAAAGAAATGGCTTTACTATCAAAATATGGTGGTGGCATAGGATATGATGTATCTAAGGTTAGAGGGCTTGGTAGCTATATAGATAATCATAAAAACGCTGCAGGTGGAGTAGTGCCATTTCTAAAAATTACAAATGATGTAGCTGTAGCAGTAGATCAATTAGGCACTAGAAAGGGAGCTATAGCTACATATCTTGAAGTATGGCATATAGATGTTATGAATTTCATAGATTTAAGAAAAAATAGCGGTGAAGAAAGAAGAAGGACACACGATTTATTCCCTGCATTATGGATTTGTGATTTGTTTATGAAGAGGGTTGAAGAAAATGGATTATGGACATTATTTGACCCTTATGAAGTAAGCCAATTAACAGAACTATATGGCGATGAATTTGAAAAAGCATATATAGAATTAGAAAAAAGAGAATATTTATCAAAAGAAATAATAAATGCAAAAGACTTATGGAAAAAGATACTTACAAACTATTTTGAGAGTGGATTACCTTTTCTTTGTTTTAAAGATAATGCAAATAGAGCAAATCCAAATTCGCATAGTGGAATAATAAGAAGCAGCAATCTATGCACAGAGATATTCCAAAATACTTCACCTAGTCATTATAAAGTAAAAGTAGAATTTGAAAATGGAGATATTGAATTCTTTGAAGAAAATGATATTATCAATCTTGATAGTGGATTAACAAAGGTTGCAAACAAACTAACTTCATTAGATTCTATTAATAACAAAAAGATATTTATCACTGAAAAAGTAGGAAGTGATGGAGAGAGTGCAGTATGCAATCTAGCAAGTGTAAATCTATCTAAAATAAATACAAAAGAAGATATAGAAAGAGTAATACCTATTGCTATTAGAATGCTTGATAATGTAATAGATTTGAATTTCTACCCAACAAGAAAAGTAAGAGCAACAAATCTAAAAAATAGAGCAATAGGACTTGGTGTAATGGGTGAAGCAGAAATGTTAGCAACACAAAAGATAATGTGGGGTAGCAAAGAACACCTAAACAAAATAGATAATATTATGGAGTTAATTAGCTTTAATGCCATAAATGCAAGTAGTGATTTAGCAAAAGAAAAAGGCATATATCCTGATTTTAAAGGCTCAAATTGGAGTAAAGGAATATTCCCTATTGATGTAGCTAGTAGTGAAGCATTAAAGATAGTAGATAGAGATTTGTTTGATAGATGCGATTGGGATAGTCTAAGACAAAAAGTAATAACACAAGGCATTAGAAATGGGTATCTAATGGCTATAGCACCTACTAGCTCAATATCTATACTTGTTGGAACTACACAAACAATAGAACCTATATATAGAAAGAAATGGTTAGAAGAAAATATGAGTGGCATGATACCAAATGTAGTGCCAAATCTAAACATAGATACTTATAATTACTATGTTAGTGCTTATAGTTTAAATCAATTAGACATCATAAAAGCAGCTAGTATAAGGCAAAAGTGGATAGACCAAGGACAAAGCATAAATATATTTATAGAATTAGACAAAGCAAGTGGTAAATATCTAAATGATATATATATGTTAGCTTGGAAGCTTGGGTTAAAATCTACTTATTACCTAAGAAGCCAAAGCCCAGATGTAAAAGATGAAGCTATGGATAGAAGCATAGAATGTTATAATTGTCAATAGATAAACAAATAATGTAAATTATTTTAAAATATTAAAATTAACACTATGGCTATCACCATTGCTATCTATAACAGTAAGTGTGTGGTGGCCTATACCTAAATTTAAAATCATAGTATTATTATTACTAACTCCTATATATTTTTTATCCAAATACCAAAATACATTATTATTGTTTACATTTGCAATACGAGCTATTAATTCATTTTTGCTACTAAAATCTTTGGTTCTAATGATTGATAGATGTTCTTTTGGATATAAAATTTGCAATGATTTGCCTTGAGTTTTGATAGAAATATTTTGCTCTTTATAATATTCAAGTAATGATAATGGCAAGTTGAGTTTTGTTATTTCTCTTGAGTGGATAAAATCGGTATCTAATGAATTTACCTCCTTCATATTATCATTGATAAATACATTTTTTAAAAATGGAGATGTTTTTAATGAGTTTGCAGATTTAGGGTATAAAGCTTTCATTGGTTTTATATCTTTATAATTAATATCATATCTATACCCTGTTGGCATATCTAACAAAATTTCTTTTAAATCGCTACTTTTTAAAAATTCACCACCTAAATCACCCAAATCATTAACAATATCAAACAACAATGCCCCAGCAGTATTTACACCAAATAAGTTTGCATTAGAATCTCCATTAAAATTACCAGCCCAAACTACTATAGTATATTTTGGTGATGTTCCTGCAGCCCAAGCATCTTTTCTACCATAACTTGTTCCACTTTTCCAATAAAATATTTTTTTATTAATGAAATAATTATCAATACCAACTCTTTCTACATCTTTTAGTGCATCAAGCATTAAATATGCGCTACCTTCAGAAAACAATCTTTTAGTATTGTTTACTCTCTCTACATCTCTTGTATAATATATATCACCAAATTCACCATAATTACCAAATCCAACATATAGTTTTGCCACATCTTCTATACTCATCTCTTTTGTGCCAAGTATTAGAGATAATCCATAACGCTCAAAGTTACTATCATTAAATCCAAGGATATCTTTTAAATTGAAAAAAAATTTATCATATCCATATTCTTGCAAAAGCCATACAAAAGGGATATTCAATGATTTAACTAACGAATCTTTTGCACTAATTAAGCCAAAATATTTTTTTGATGCATTACGTGGTTTAAAATTACCAAAAAATGTAGGTGCATCAACTAATTTTGATTGTGGTGCTATTATTCCACTATCTATAGCAAGTGCATACAATAATGGCTTCAACACAGAACCTGGGCTTCTTCTTGCAATAATACCATCAATTTGCCCAAAGCCATCAATATCAAAAAAATCTTGAGAGCCACCATATGCAAGCACTTCCCTACTTTTTGTATCAACTATTATTCCAGCTACATTTTGTATTCCAAGATTAAGTAATTTTTTATGATATAGCCTTAATCTATCTTCTAATAGAATCTGAATATTTTTATCTATTGTAGTTTTTATGATGGGATTATTATCGAATCGAAACAACAAATGTGCTGCAAGATTCTTATCACGCTTTATAATGGGTAATTTTTCTTGTTTTGCTAATTTTAAATTATCACTATCAATATAACCTCTTTTATATAATTCATCTAATAATTTATTTCTTTTTTGCAGCAATAAATGATTATTTTTTTGAACATTGATTAATCCTGGTGAATTTGGTAATACAGCAAGAAGTGCACTTTCACTCCATGTCAAATCTTTAGTGCTTTTATTAAAATACATAAGAGATGCAGCACTTACACCAACGATATTACCACCATAAGGTGCATTATTGAAATACATCTCCAAGATTTCATCCTTTGAATATAAAAATTCAAGTCTAAGTGATAAAATCATTTCATTTATTTTATTAATATATGTGCGTTTATTATTAGTTAAAAGTTTAATAGTTTGCATTGTTATTGTGCTGCCACCAACACGCTTATTATACATTGCATTAATATATATACTTCTAATAATTGCAGTAAAATCAATACCAATATGAGAGTAAAACTCTTTATCTTCAAATACAAGTGTGGCTATTTTCAACTTTTTACTAAATTCTACACTATTTTTAATATGCCACTGCTCATCTCTATTTAGCAATATACTTAAGATCTCATCATTTCTATCAAGCATACTTCTGCTATAACGATCATTAAATGGATCACCTTTTGGATTAAAGCTAAAAAAAATAAATAAAAAATATAAAAAAAACAATAAAAACATAAATATAAAGATTCTAAATAATATGCTTTTATATAGAATCTTTATTTCAAAAGCATTAGACATGCAATAAATTAGCAGCTACTATTTTTCAAAAACATTAACTCTAAAATTATCAGTACTTGCCTGATAACTACCATCATACATGACTTCTGCGTATGCAGGTGGAAGCATATAACTACCTGGTGTCACTGCATTTATCTTTACATATACAACTTGTGGCTTATCTCCTAAATTAAAAAACCACATAATTTTATCATCACGAATATCAGTATATGTTATATTAGAATGCGATCTCTCAACCACATCTGGAAGTGGATCATCATTTAATCTAGTATTTTCTATCTCCCATCCACTAGGCAAATTCTGCACCAAAGCGATATTTTCTAGATATGGGAGATAATCATAAGAAGAGTTAGTCTGCTGTAATGTAAGTTTGATATAAAAACTATCTGCACTCTTTAAATTCCTAGGATCTATAGAAACTTCATTACCATAATTATCAATACTAACAAAATCCCTTTTTAATTGTAATTTTTTAGAAATATTATTACCAGCATTATCTGCAATAACACCCTCCCAAATGTAGCTAATAAATAAATTTTTATTAGATTCTACTTTTGCATTTCCATTATTAAAATCAAAAATAATTTTGTCTGTATCTTTATTAAATGATTGCTTATTATTGTTTATCGTTATTGAGCCCTCTATATTGCTATTTTTAACATCATCTTTAATATTTGCCAAAACAAGCAAAGCGTAACTCAAAGTTTGAGTAGATAGCCATTCATTACCCTCTAAAGCATTTTTAATATCATTATACAAATCTTTTTGTATATCACCATTTATAATTTTATATGATTCAAGTATCATTGCTTTACTTCTAAGAGATGAGCCATAGCTATAATTATAATAATCATGTGTATCATCATTTGGCTCTATACTAAGATTTGCAGATATCTTTAATGCTATATCATTAAATCCAGCAAGTTTATAGCTTGCAGCAAGTAACCATCTATTAGTAATACTTAAATTTTTTAAATTATTTTCATAAACTTCATTCATAATTCCAAGCTGTGGATTACCACTTAATGCTAATATATATAATGGATACATATCATTATATTTATTTCTTGCATTATGAATTTGATAGTCTAATAATCTATTTAACATACTATCACTTACTGCAAATCCCTGTTTTTTTGCCATAAATAAAAAATGGCTTACATAATTGCTACCCCAAAAATCACTACTCCCCTGCCCTTTCCAATATGAAAAACCTCCATCAGAAGTTTGAAATAACGAGATTCTTGAAATACCAGCATTGATATTATCTATCATCGTCTGCTTATCAATAAAATCCGCATTACTTAACTTGCTAATAAATAATTGAGGAAATACGCTTGAAGTAGTCTGCTCAATACAGCCATATGGATACCTCATAAGCCACAATAATCTATGATCAATATTTATAATTGGTGTAGCACTTATTATAATTTTTCCAGTATTTGAGTTATTTACAAATGATGATGGAGAATTAATTGAGGCAATTTTATTATCACCATTTATTATGAAGTTTTCTATTAAAGTTGTATAAGGATTTGGTGCTTTTATATCTATATCAGTAGAATCCATCATTGTAAAATCATTGCTTTTTAGAGTAATAGAGATATTTTCTACACCAAGCTCTTGACTTACACGACCTTCAAAAAATATTGTTTTTGATTTTTTGTCATTGAAAGATAAATTATAAGACTTTTTATCGAATTTGATAATACCATTACTATCTATATCTATTGCAACATTTTTAACATTATCATTAATTGGCATTATTTCTACTGGGATCTTAAAATAATCATTAATTTTTAAGCTTCTAGGGATAGTAGGCAACATTACAACAGGTGCACTTACTTTAATATTTTTACTTGCACTACCAAACTTATCTCCATCTACAGCAACAACCATAGCCCTAAGATTACCTAAATATGATGGAATCTTAAATTTAAAATCTACATTACCAGAACTATCACTTTGTATAGGTTTTATAAAAAATACTACAGGTTTAAAACGCTCTGCACTATCATCTTTTTGTCTATCATATTTATTAGATAGGCTTTCTGCATTCATATCACCACCAATTGAATAAACCTTTTCTATCCTACCAGTAGTTTTATTTATTACATATCCATATGTATCAAATGTATCTATATTATATTTCTTTTTAGCATAAAAATAATCCCAAGGTGATGGGGAGTTAAAATTGGTTAATCCCAATAACCCTTCATCTACTAAAGCTAGTGTATATATCATTTGTTTGTTTAGACTATTTGAAATTTTGATATTTAAATCACTATTTGGGCGTATTTCATCATCTGATTGAATATTTACATCGAACTTTGTCTGATTATTTATTATATTGATTGGCACTACTCCATAAAGTCTTAACGATCGATCATTATCGCTATCTTTATAATTCTGAAGCAACAAAACACTAACATATAAATTTGGTGAATACTTTTCATCTATCTTTACATCAACTATACTCTGTCTATCTTTTGTATCAATCCAATATCTATCCAAAATAGTATTACTATCACTTATGGTAATTAAAGCCTTTCCATTCTCAATGCTCTCAAATACAACTCTAGCAGTTTCATTATGAGAATATTCTTTTTTATCTGTTCTAATTTGTAATTGTGTTATTTTATCCACATCAAGTGGTTCACCCCAAGTTGATGCATATAAAGATATAGATGCGCTTTGATTGTTTGTAGTATCAATTACTTCTACTAGAATCTCTCCTCCATCTTTAACATTAAAATTAATATTATTAATTTTATCACTACTAATTACTTCACCTTCATATATAAGCTTTGTATTTTTATCACTTTTTATAGATAGCATATATTGTTCATAACTATTATAATCCCACCACCAAGAATAATTGTTGCTATAAACCTTATATTTTAATTTTCTATCTCTAATAGGCTTTTCATTTTCATCAATCAAAACTACAGATAAATTTACATTATCATCTTGCTTGATATATTTTGTAACAGGCTTTTTAATACCAACAAAGCTATCAAATAGTTTTAGATTAACAACCTTTCTATTATTTACCTGTCTTCCATTATTTTCAAATACTCTTGCTATTAAAACAGCCTCTAGATTCTTATTAATTGAATTAATATTACTTATATCTATATCACCTCTAATAAAACCATTATCATTTAGAATTCCATTGTAATTTTTATTATCTTGATAACGAAGATTTGTTTTATTGTCAAATATATAATCTTTATACTTTTTTGATACAAATTGTTTTGGCCTAAAAGTGACATCTAATGAATATCTCAAACCACTTGCTGGAGCACCAAATAGATAATCACTTTGAATTTCAAAATTAATATTTTTTGCTTTTAGTAAGTTAATCTCTTCTTGAGTATTAATATCAACCTTAATTCTATTTGGAACAATAGATTCAATTGCAAATTTATAATTAAATATATTTCCCCCAATATCCACTATGGCATTATAAATTCCTGTATCAGCATTTATATCCGTATTAAACTCATAATAATATACACCATCAGATATGGGAGATAAACTTAACTCATTCACTTGTTTTTGATTTCTTGGTGTTATAATACTTAGTTTTATGGGGTGTTCTACTGATTTGATACCATTTCTTGCTACTATATTTAGATGTATATTATCTCCTGGACGATAAACACCTCTATCTGTGTATATATAAGCCTTTATATTATTAGCATCATTTATTCCACCAACATCAAAGCCATCTAAAGATAACATTGTAGAATCAAAATCTAAAATAGCAAAGTTACCATCTTTAAAACCATACAGATACATAGGTTTAACATTCTTTATATTTTTACCACCATAATAATCTAATATTATATTTCCATTTTTATCTGTAAAGCCACTTGATATGATCTGATTATTTCTACTTATAGATTTTATGTTTACATCGCTTATTGGTTTATTATCGCGTATATCAATTGCAGAAGCAATAATTTTTGATTGATTACCATCATAAAACTTTTGAGCAATTAAAGCCATATTGGAAAATATCAATTGTTTATACACGCTTCCATTATTGTAAAAATAACTATTTTGTTTCCAGCTAGCAGTCCCCTCTGGGAATACATAATCAACACCATCTTTATCAAAATGTATACTAACAATAAAAATCCCATTGATATCTTTAATTGAACTCAAATCAATCTCATTTTGAACCCAAATATTTTTAGGTGCATTAATGTCAATTGATAATTCTTTTATAACATCACCTATATGTTCAAAATTATAAACCCAATAGTCATAAGAATTATTTTTGATTAGAGATGAATTATTTAGAAATTGAGTAATGTTATTATCATAAACTTTTTTTATCACTATATTTGCTTTTTTAACATTTATAGAACGAAAAGCTATTTTTTTATTATTTATATCTGGTAAAAAAATACCATCATTTGAAAATTTAATCTTGGGGGCTATATTATAAGTTTTTATATTCAGCTTTATGTCATTTTCTAGTTGATTTTTTTGTGACTTGATACCTCTTAATATTTCAATAACATAATCACTATCTTGAGTAAAATTACCTGTAATATTTATTATGTTTTCTACTTGAGATACACTAAATTTTACTTTTGGAGAAATCTTTATAAAATTATCTAAATTAGCATTATTAGCCAAAGATTCTGAAAATTTGATTTCTATACTTATCCTATCACCATTAATAACTCTATAACCAATTACTTCTAGAGATAAAGACTTAGATGCCGTAATTTTATTGCTAATTTCTTTTTTTAAACCTATATCTTTTTTTAATACAAGATTATATATTTCATCTTTATTATTTGGTACATCTAAAGGTATTGAAGAAATATTATATGTATTTGCTTGAAGAAAATCTTTGCTAATATTTATCTCAACTTTATCACCACTTGGATTTAATAATATTAGATTATTTTTTATATCCATCAATGAAACATCTTGTGATAATTCCAATTTTGCCTCAAGCTTAAGCTTATCTAATAAATGAGCATCTCTAATAAAATGAATCTCTTGAAATTGTGCTTCTAGTGGAAATGTTTCAAAAGACATATTAAAATTCTTAAGAGGAATATTAGAATTAGTATTTTTATTAATTAAGCTAAAATCTATTGTTACATCATAATGTTTATTGGGACTAAATGGTTCATCTGGAAGTAAAGTTATTCTATTCCCATTATTAAAAACATAACTACCAATAAAATAACTACCATTTACTTTTATTTCACCATTTGCAGGAATTAAATTATTATTATTTGTTGTTATTTCATTATCAAATAAAATAGTAGGTTTAACATCAGTTTTAATAACTCCATTAGTGCTTTCTGTAATACCTTCTTGATTACTACAAGATATAAAAAATAAAGATAAGCATAAAAATAAAAAACTAAAAAAATTCATTTATTTCTCTTTAAGTTTATAAACACTTACTTCACTAAAAAACCAGCATCTTCAATAGCTTCTATAACACTATCAAGTTTAGAATCATCATCCATTTCTACTTCTAAAATCTTCTTATCAATATCTACATTGATAAATTCCACTCCATTACAATCACTAATAAATTTTTTAATTTTTTCAATACAATGATTGCAATTCATTCCATCTACATTTAGTATTTTTCTCACTTTATATCCTTAAGCAATAATTCCTCTGTATTCATTATCCCAATGCCAGAATCTAAAACTTTATTTGCTATATCTTGTGCCTCATTTAACGAATGCATAGAAGCAGTGCCGCATTGATAAATATTTAACTCTGGAATATCCTCTTGATTTTTAACTCTCAATACATCTCTCATAGAATCTTCCCAAGCCTCTTTTACACTATCCAAAGATGGCTTACCTATAGTACTCATATAAAAACCTGTTCTACATCCCATAGGTGAAATATCAATAATCTCAACATTACTGCAATTTAGATGATCTCTCATAAAACCTGCAAATAAGTGTTCTAGCGTATGAATACCCTTTTCGCTTAACAAATCTTTATTTGGTATGGTGAATCGCAAATCAAATACACATATATCATCACCTCTTGGTGTTTGCATAACTTTTGCTAACCTAACAGCTGGAGCTGGCATCCTTGTATGATCTACTTTAAAACTATCTAATAGTGGCATATTAATCTCCAAATTTTTATGTTTTAATATCAAATTTATGATGGTGGCAACGATATCTACATTAAGCTTAATAGATTATTAAGTACATCATAAAAATCAATGTTTCAATAAATGACAAAATTATAAAAAATGAATGATTGCTTTTAAGTCTTAAATTGATACATATAAATGTATAAAAAATTATTTTTGTAATATAATTGCAATCATTTAAACTTTAAAGTAAAAAACAAACAGGAGGGTGTATGCATACAGGAAATGTATTAGAATATGACTATTCCATAGCAAAGCTGTTTATTTGGACAACTTTGATTTTTGGCTTAGTTGGTATGCTAGTTGGTGTAATCATTGCTTTTCAAATGGCTTACCCTGCACTAAATTATATTGCGGGAGAATATAGTATTTTTGGCAGATTAAGACCTATTCATACAAATGGTGTAATATATGGTTTTACACTTAGTGGAATATGGGCTGCTTGGTACTACTTAGGGCAGAGGGTACTAAAAATAACATATAAACAATACACATTTTTAAGAGTGGTTGGTTTGTTGCATTTTTGGTTATATGTTATTTTGATGATTGCAGCAGTAATATCACTATTTGCTGGATTAACTCAATCAAAAGAATATGCTGAATTAGCATGGCCTCTTGATTTACTTGTTGTAGTAGTGTGGGTTTTATGGGGAATAAGCTTATTTGGGTCTATGGCAGTTAGAAGAGAACATACACTTTATATAAGTCTTTGGTATTTTATAGCAAGTTTCGTAGCAATAGCTGTTCTATATATTTTTAATAACTTAGCAATTCCAACATACTTAGTTGCTGGTGTTGGAAGTATTTGGAATTCTGTATCTATGTATGCAGGCACAAATGATGCTATGGTGCAATGGTGGTGGGGTCATAATGCTGTTGCATTCGTATTCACATCAGGAATTATTGGAGTAATGTATTATATATTGCCAAAAGAATCTGGGCAACCAATTTTCTCATACAAACTTACGCTATTTTCATTTTGGGGATTAATGTTTGTATATATTTGGGCTGGGGGACATCATCTAATATATTCTACCACTCCAGATTGGATTCAAACACTTGGTTCTGTATTTTCAGTTATACTAATACTTCCTTCTTGGGGAACTGCGATAAATATGTTATTAACTATGAGAGGTCAATGGCATCAATTAAGAGAATCGCCAATGATTAAATTCTTAATATTAGCATCTACATTTTATATGTTATCTACACTTGAGGGGCCTATACAATCAATAAGATCTGTTAATGCATTAGCTCACTTTACAGATTGGATTGTAGGGCATGTCCATGATGGTGTATTAGGTTGGGTAGGATTCACAATCATTGCAGCTTGTTATCATATGACTCCTAGAATCTTTAAAAGAGAAATTTATTCCAAAAAAATCATGGATATGCAATTTTGGATAATGACACTTGGTATCATTCTTTATTTTTCAAGTATGTGGATATCAGGCATTACTCAAGGTATGATGTGGAGAGCAACTGATGAATTTGGTAGCTTAGCATATTCATTTATTGATACAGTATCAGTATTGCATTTGTATTATGTAATACGATCTATTGCTGGTGTATTGTATTTGGTTGGGTTTATCATGTTTATTTATAATATTATAATGACTATGATTGCAGCTAGAGAGCTTGATAAAGAGCCTCAATATGCAACTCCTATGTCTAATAAATAGGGGGTATATATGTTTAGTTGGTTAGAAAGAAATCCATTCTTTTTTACAGTTGCATTTTTAATCGTATTTTCTATTGCAGGGCTAGTTGAAATACTTCCAGATTTTGCAAAAACTGCAAGACCCATAGAGGGTTTAAAACCATATAGCGTGCTCGAATTGGCAGGAAAGCAAATATATATGAAAGAAGGTTGCTATAACTGTCATTCTCAATTAATTAGACCATTTAAAGCAGAAACAGATAGATATGGAGAATATAGCAAGAGTGGTGAATATGCATATGATAGACCATTTCTATGGGGATCAAAAAGAATTGGCCCAGACTTACATAGAGTTGGTGATTCAAGGAGCTCTGATTGGCATGCAAATCATATGTATGAACCTACTAGTGTAGTTCCAGAATCTATAATGCCAAATTATAAACATACATTTAAAAAAGACACAGATTTTGAAACAGCGTATGCTGAAGCATATACAGTAAAAACTTTATTTGGTGTTCCATATGATGTTGATGAAAATTCAATAAAGTTAGGGAGTATAGAAGAAGCTAAAAAACAATTTATGAAAGAAGCAGAAGTTATTGTTGAAGAAATGAAAAATCAAGAAATAAAAGAAGCATTCAATAGAGGTGAAGTAAAAGAAATAGTCGCATTAATTGCCTATATGAATAGTCTAAGTCAAAAAAGACGAACTAATGCTCAATGATTTAGAGGTATAAAATGTTAGAATTTTTAGTAGAAGCTAGAGCATATATATATCTCATTGTAACTATATTACTTGTAGTATTTTTGTATTCGTATATCTATCATATGTATAGTATGCAAAGAAGTGGGAAAAAAGACTATGAAAAATATGCAAGGCTTGCCTTAGATGATGGAATTTTAGATACACCTATAGAATTAAGAAGAACTAACAAAGATAAAGGGGAATAAATCATGCAATCTTTATTTAGTGATAATGTAACTATACTAGGTTTGCTTGGAGCTTTTGCTATTTTGGTATTAACAACATGTGTAGTTAGTACTTATCTAAAAAAAATGAAACATAGCAAGGCAGATGGTGTTTTAACTCAAGAAGAATGGGATGGAATTAAAGAATTTAAGAATGATCTACCAATAGGTTGGACTGCTATATACTTATGTGTAATTATTTGGGGATTGTGGTATATATTTATTGGATATCCATTAAATGCATATTCTCAAATTGGCGAATATAATAGAGAAGTTAATAACTATAACAAGAATTTTGAAGAAAAATGGGCGAATCTAGATGAATCTGAGTTAGCAATAATGGGAGATAATATTTTTCAAGTCCAATGCTCACAGTGCCATGGCATAGACAAAAGTGGAATTAATGGTAAAGCTGCAGACCTAAACCAATGGGGAAGAAAAGAACATATAGTAAATGTCATTTTAAATGGTAGCAAGGGTATGAATTATCTAGCTGGTGAAATGATACCTATCCCTATAAGTAAAGAAGAAGCGCAATCAGTAGCAGATTTTGTTATGGCAGAAATATCGAATTCTAAGATTCCAGCAAATGCAGATTCTATTGCAAAAGGAAAAGAGCTATTTGCTATCAATTGCACAGCATGTCATGGTATAAATGGAAAAGGGGTTGATGGCATGCCAGATTTCGCACCAGATTTATCAAAATATGGAACATATGAATTTTTACAAATAGTATTATCAAGAGGTAAAGATGGACATATAGGCAAGATGCCTTCTTTTAATTATGTAAATTTCAATGAGATTCAAGAAAAAGCTTTAAATAACTTCATATTATCTAATGAATAAGGGGGAATGTATGAATGGTGGATATTTTAGTTTGAATGGATTGACTGGATTTATAATTGCAGTGTTGCTAGTTGTAAGTATTGCTATAATATTTAGCGTATGTGCTATCAATGTCCAAAAAAGGGAAGCAACAAATTACTACAACATGGACACATCAAAAATAGAAATGATAAATAGTGCAAATTCTAAATACTATAAAATGCAAGAAAAGGAATAATTTATGGATTATACTATTATTGAAAAAATACTTGGGATTTCTTTGGTAGTCTTGGCTATTATCTCTATAATTATTGCATTTATACCAGATATGTTTCTTCATTTGGTGTAGTTTTGCTATCTATGATAAAAAGGATTCTATTATATGGAATCCTGGTTGTTTTATCTTTTATACATCTATCTGCAAATAGTTTTGTTTTAAATCCGGATGATTTACTTACACAAAAAAGTTCAGAATTTATAGAAAAAGTCTCACAAGAGTTATTTCAAAAAACAGGGGTAAATCTATATGTTTATATGTGTAATAGTTTAGATGGAATAGAATATTTGGATTTTAAAGAAAATCTTATACAAAAATTCAAAAAGCCATTTACAGCAATTGTTCTAATTAAAAATGACAAAAAAATAGATATTATAAGCTCACAAGATGATTTATTAAATAAGAAAAAAGTATATTGGGAATATATGGTCCCTTTAATACCGACAAAAGATTCTGAATTAACACCTCAAGCATTATCTGCAGTAGTATTTAATGGATATATTGAAAGTGTAGATTTGATAGCAGACAAATTTAATGTAAAAATAGAACATAATATCCCAAAAGATGAAAAAGGTGCAAAAGCAATAGCACAACTAATTTTATATGTTATGTTATTTTCTATGCTTGGAATTGTGGCATTTATGTATATTGTTAGAAATAAAAGGAAAACTAATGGATAACAAAAAAAATATCTGGCCTATAGGAATAGCTATATTTCTAATCATAATGGTATGTATGATTGTTTTGACCGTATATTTATCTATAAAATCAGCACCAGAAGATGATAATACATATTTCTCTACAAGACAAATTGTGGATAAAAATATAAATAATATTTTAGAAAATCAAAATCAATTAGAAAAACAATATAAATTTTATTACATTGACAAAAATTACAATAATAAAGAGTTAATAAGAAAAATAAATAAAAAATCAACAATGCCTATTGAGTTAAGCCTAAATGAGCCATTTGAATTAAATATAAAGATAATAGATAACAATGACAATATAATAGATTCTGCAAAGGTAGAAGCAATTATTACCCGTTTTGCAACATCAAAATTTGATAAAAATCTAGGTGAATTAACAAAAATAGATAATATTTTTAAATCAAATAAAGTCATATTAGAAAAAGGTGATTGGAAAGTAATGATAAAAATAACAATAGAAAATAAAAGTGCTTTCTTTGAACAATATATAAGAATAAAGGATTAAAAATGGATAATTTTATAAATAGGGGGGGGGCAGCAAGATAGTAAAATCTCTACAAACATAAAAAATAAATATTTCTTATCATTTTTATTCTTTTTGATATTATATAGCGTTGCATTAATCTCATTTAGCAGATACACATTTAATCTTGATGATATTTGGATGTGGCTTGATATATACAATCATACACCAATATGGAATGGATATGATCCAAGCCATGGTAGATTTTTCCCTTTAGCATCACTTGATTTAAATATACTTATGCAATTCTCAAATTCACCATATTTATTTTTTACATACAATGCATTTATAGCAGTGATGTTCGCATTTGTATATGTAAGTTTTCTAAACACAATAAATAAATCAACAATCAATTTGCTATTAGTGTCTCTATTAATGCTTAGTGTTGGTTTTGTTGTGATTTTTTTTGGCATATGTTATGGTGATAAAATGATGCTTTTATTCTTGAGTATTTTTATACTATCAAGCTTTTATGTATTTTATCAATCAAGTAAAACTAACATATTTATTGGAATATTATTTTTAAACCTTAGCATCTACCTAAAAGAACCAATATTTATTTCTGCATTTATTATTGGGATGGTATTTTTTATAACTAGTTTTAAAAATAAAAATAAAACACTAAGATTATATTCTATTTTAATCATAATAAGCAGTTTAGTTTATATAGTGCTTTATATGCTACTTATATTTGATAAACTCCAAGATAGCTATGATAGGTATACAGAAAATAGCGATATATTAACAATAAAGCTACAAGGGATAGTAAATTATATTTTAAATGATGGGATTATTGTCTTTTTATTAACAACAATATTTATATATAGATTATATAAGGTATTTATAAAAAAAGATGAATTTGAGCCATTTTTTGATGGCTTTATTGGTGCTGCTTTTATATATTTATGTGCATATTTATATCTTGGTATCTTTGAGACATATTATTTATTACCTTGTTATATTTTTAGTGGTGGAAGTATTATCTATTATCTAATAAATAAAGAATATATAAAAATAAGATTTATAAAATACATACTTATAATAAGTATATTTGGTTTTATAACTTCATCACTTCCTTTTGGAATCTACAACATAATAAACCTAAAAGCACAAGGGGTACAATTTAATGATATTTTAAATTTTAGTGCTAAATATATAAAAGAAAATCCAAATACTGATATTTATTTTGATGGCACAGGAAGAGGAAGAGAACTTTATGCCGAATATTATGTTGGATATTATGCAGAATATTTAAACAAAATATACAATATAAAAAAATTTGATATAAAAACAAATAATCCAAATCTAAAAGATATAAAAATTGATTCTAAAAAAGAATACACCTACTTTAATTCATTAGATATACATACACCAAAAAGCGGAGATTTGATAATACTAAATAATACAACTACAAATAAAATAAATAAAGAATATATAGATAAGCTATCAAACAAATATCAGCTCATTTACAAAACAAACTTTCCAACAATTCCATATATCAATATAAAATCATTTATAAAATATATAAATACAAAAATCACAAAAGCAGAACATAGTATTTTTGGCCATGAAAATATATTTAGAATGCCACTTGAGACATATATTTTTAAAGTCAAATAAACTTAGATTCTTTTAATTCAAATTATATAAATAACTCCTAAATGATAGTAGAATCTATCACATATAATAAGGAGAAATAATGACTAGAACAAAACTTATCAATTTTGGTATGTTTTATATGCTCGCAGGGGCATTTTTCTTCTCACTGATGAATTCATTTATGAAAGTATTATCAGAATCTATCACCATAAATGAAAATATTTTTTTTCGTGGTATTACTATGGTTGTATTTATAATACCATTAATTATTATCAAAAAAAATAAAAATAAAAAGCATCATCAAAATAAAAAAGGTGGTTGGGGAAGATTAATTTTTAGAGCATTAATTGGATCATTATCACTTTATGCTATGCTTTATAATATTTCTACAATATCACTTGGCACATCAATTGCATTTGCTCAAAGTGCACCTATATGGACTGCATTATTTGCATGGATAATATTAAGAGAAAAACCTAACATTGGAGTAATTGTAAGCATATTTATAGGATTTATTGGAGTAATATTAATAAGCAACCCTCAAACATCAAATTTAAGCATAATAAATATTATACTTGGTGTATTAAGTGGTATTTTTGCAGCACTTGCATTTATAAGTATAAAATCCTTAAAAGGATATTTTGATGATTTAACTATAATGCTAAGCTTTGGTCTTGGTGCTAGTTTGCTTGGAATCATTGGTATAATATTCTTTCAAAATTCTTTTAGCACTATAGAAATCAAAGAATTTGCTTCTATTATACTAGTTGGAATTACAGGAACAATTGGACAATATTATATTACTAAAGCCTATACATTAGCTCCAGCTGGAATAGTAGCACCTATTGATTATACAAGAATTGTATTTAGTTTAGTTTTTGGAATAATGCTAGGTGATGTAATTCCTGATATGTATAGCATTATTGGAATGTACTTAATTATCTTATCTGGTGTTTTAGTTGCAATGCCTATAATAATTAGAGAAATAAAAATACACACAAAAGGAAAGAAATGATAGATTTAGAGCGGTTTAAAGCTGCAAGAGCTCGAGTAAAAAATATTGTTGTCAAAACAGAATTATCATTTGCACCAAAACTTAGTGAAATAAGTGGCTACAATGTGTATTTAAAAAAAGAAAATTTACAAAAAACAGGAGCATATAAATTAAGAGGTGCATTTAACAGAATAGCTGAATTAAGTGATGCAAAAAGAAGTCTTGGGGTTATATCTGCAAGCGCTGGTAACCATGCTCAAGGTGTAGCATATAGCGCAAAACACTTTGGAATTAGATCTGTTATTGTCATGCCAGAAGCAACACCATTACTTAAAGTAGTATCTACAAAATCACTTGGTGCTGAAGTAATACTTGCAGGTGAAAATTATGATGAAGCATACAGATATGCAAAAGAGTTATCAAAAATAGAAAAACTAGAATATATTCACCCATTTGCAGATGATGATGTAATCATAGGTCAAGGCACAATAGCATTAGAAATGATTGAAGAAGAAAGTCTTGATTATGTATTAGTTCCTGTTGGGGGTGGAGGTTTGATATCTGGTATCTCAAGTGCTTATAAAAATATAAGTCCAAATACAAAAATAATTGGAGTGGTTGCTCAAGGGGCTTGCGCTATGTATCACTCATTTAAAAGTAAAAAAGTATGTAATTCAAAATATGTAAAAACAATTGCTGATGGAATTGCAGTTAGAGATGTAAATGAAAAAAATTTGAATTTAATCTTAGAATGTGTTGATGACATAGTGATGGTAGATGATGAAGAAATAGCAAATGCAGTATTATTTTTATTAGAAAAACAAAAACTTGTAGTTGAAGGGGCCGGTGCTGTTGGTGTTGCAGCAATACTACATGAAAAAATTAACATACCAAAAAATAAAAATGTAGGCATAATTCTAAGTGGTGGAAATATAGATGTAACAATGTTAAGCCTCATTATTGAAAAAGGTTTAATTAAATCATATAGAAAAATGCAATTTAAAACAATATTAATAGATAAACCTGGGAGCCTGCAAAGACTAACAGATATACTATGTAAAGTTGGTGCAAATATCATAAAAGTTGATTATAATAGAATCTCAACAACACTTGATTATGGAGATGCAATAATTAGTATGGCATTAGAAACAAAAGGATTAGAACATCAAAATGAAATTAGAAATAAACTATCAGAAGCTGGCTACAAAATAGATGAATTTTATTAATAAATTTGATATTTACTTTATACTTGTATTAATATGCAGTATATGTATAATATTATTTATTATTAGCGGGCTTAGTATAAGTTATCAAGAATCAATATTATATTTTAGTAATGACAATATAACATCAAAATTATCTAGATTTTTTACATCAATATTTGGTGCAAATGATTATACATTCAGAATCTCAAATGTAATAATATTTGCCTTAAACTTAATACTAATATATCTAATATCTAAAAAAGTCCTAAAACACCAAAAAGATGCCATATTGTGCACCATTATTTATGCATTAATACCTGGTGTAATTATGCAAGGCACACTTCTTAATCAATCATCAATTATATTATTTGTCGTGTTATTGGTATGCTATATAGAAATAGCATACGATAAAATACCATACTTTATATTGGCTGTATCAATATTTTTAGGTCCAAGTATTGTTATGTTGTTTGTGGCATTATTTTTTTATGCATTAAGTATGAAAAAAAAATATATGGCTATATTTGCAATTGTATGTTTTACCATCAATACATATATATTTGGTATTGATGTTAGTGGACGACCAAGTGGTAAATTTTTGGATGTAGTTGGGGCACTTGCATTATTATATTCCCCTCCTTTGTTTGTATATTATATATACACACTTTATAGAAATATAACAAAAGAAAAAAAGAATCTATTACTATATGTTAGTGTGTGTAGTCTTGTTGTTAGTATGCTTTTATCGATTAGGCAAAATGTTGATAAAGAAATATTTTTGTTTATGTCATTATGTGGAATTCCACTAATGATAAAACAATTCCTAAGTGATATAAGGGTAAGACTTCCTATATTTCAAAATTCATATAAAAATAGATTTTTAATAGTTGTCACATTTCTCATAATAGAAGCAGCAATGTTAATTTTCTCTAAATATCTATATACAATAATAGAAAACCCAGCATTTTTAGATTCATTTTACATTGCAAAAGAGTTGAGTTTGCAACTAAAAGAAAGAAATATCTCTAGAGTAACAATAAATGATAAATCAATGAAAAAAAGATTGGAGTTTTATGGAATAGGAGATGGTGGGCAAATATTAAGAAAAGTTAATAAAAATGGGAATATAATTATTCAATATAATGGGAAAATAGTAGCTAGATATGCAATATGAATATCAAATAAGGCAAAAAAATGGATATTGTTTTAATATTTGATATTATTGGAATTGTTGCATTTGCAATTAGTGGTTTCTTAGTTGGGATAAGAAAGCAATTTGATATCTTAGGTATTGCAATAATGTCAGCTACTACTGCATTTGGTGGTGGTATTGTGCGTGATAGCATTGTATCTAGAATGCCTTTTGTATTTAACTTTTATTATCCAAGTATTACATTATTTATTGTTCTTATAGGTTGCATTATTTTTAGAAAATTACTTGATGATACATTGGAGCAAAAAATTATATTTATTGTAATGGATGCAGTTGGACTGGTAGCATTTGCAATCTCTGGTGCATTGCTAGCTATTGATATGCATTTCAATTTATTTGGTGTTGCAATATTATCATTTATTACTGCAGTTGGAGGAAGCATTATAAGAGATTCTATTATAAATGAAGTGCCTATGTTATTAAAGAGTGAAATATATGGCATTATTGCGATATATTGTGCTTTAACATTATTTATCTATTCATATTTTTTTGATGAGTATAATGTCTATATTATCTCATTTGTTGCAATAAGTGCATTTTCATTAAGGATTGCTGCATATATAAAAAAATGGAAATTACCAACAATACACTATAAATAAACTATCGTTTAAGGTTTATAGCTTCTTTTATCAAATCATCACCTGTTGTGAATGCTTTTGCATTCATTGCATAACCTCGTTGAAATACAATTAAATCAGTCATAGCATCTGCAGGATTAACATTACTTGTTTCAAGATATTTATGCAAAACTTGGCCAAACCTAAGTTTGCCATCTACATCCCAACCAAGTATTGGACTTCCACTTGCAATAACACTTTCTTGACCATCTCTGCTTATAGCGCTCATTTCAAAAAGATTCCCACCAATTTTTTGCAAACCTTGATCATTTACAAATGCCACTACACCAACTCTACCCATAGTCTCTGTAATACCATTTGAAAATGCAAGATTAATAAGACCATTGTTATCAATAGAAATATTGCTCAATTCTCCCTTTTGGATACCATCTTTCATTTCACCTAATATTGATGAATCTACATAAGTAACACTTGTGCTACTTTTATCTTCACTACCATTTAAGCTATATAAAATGCTTCTATCATTAACCTTTAACTCTATATCATCACTCTGGATAACCTTGCCATCCTTATCAAACACAATATTACTAGATACTTCATCACTAAGAATATTTAATCCATCTTTATCATATACAGCAGTCTTAACATTCCAAGTTTTCTTATCATTTGAGTTATCTTGAAGTATAAATTTTGAAATTATCACCTGTTTTTGACCATTTTCATCAAATATTTCTGTTGTAGTCTTATAGTTTGCAACACCTATTTTGTCACTTAGGAACTTTTCACTATCCAATATTTTCCAATTCATTTTATCATCTTCTGGATTACCATTGCTAGAATCTCCAATCTTGATATATATTGAATTATTAAAATACACTAGATCATTTTTTAAATAATTTATGTTGCTATCATATTGATTAATATCAATATTTTTGACATCACCAAGTTCTTTCCAACTTGTTGTATCCTCTAAAGATGAATTTGCCTCATTTATTTTTTGATAAATCTTACCATTATTTTTAACTAGATCATTAAGCTCATAACTAGATTCTGCATTGTAATCCTTAACTCCACTAGAATCCACTAAAGCCCAAGATTGACTATCATCTAATGGATTAGAAGATCCACTAGAATCTAATCGCCTAAATATAGCACCATCAATTTTTGTGTAATCACCAATTTCATATATTTTAGAAGGATTAAAATCTTTAATTTTTAAATTATCAAGTTCTTTTGATCCATTTAATCCAAGTTTATCAAACAATCTACCACTTAATTCAACACCAATATTTGAGAGTGAATTATTTTTTAATTCAAGTAAAATATTTTTATGAAAATCGCCATTTGCATTACTATTTAATTCTAAATCTAGACCTGTTTTATCTTTTATTTTCTGAATTAGTTCACCAAGTGTCCTAAAACCATTCTCACCATCGTCTTTATATTTAAAAATATATTCCTTAGTGTTATTATTTTGTGTTACTTTGATATTTGCATCATTAAATATCTCTGCATTTATTTGCTCATTATCAACTAAAAAAGAGTTAATATCTTGATTTAATATAGCCTCATTATCAACTACACCATTATTATTTGAGAATATTTCATAAGCTGGCAATATGCTTTGATTTGGATTCAAATTTATAGCTACATTAACCTTTGTAGTTTGTGTTGGACCATAATATAAATCTTGTGGAATCCTAAGTGGCTGCAATTCTCCACTAGATAACGCCTCTTCATCAATTTCTTTGTTGCTTATAAAAACACCATCTTGTATCTTGCCTAAATCAACACCCATCATATAATGTCCGGATGAATTTACAATATAACCTTTAGCATCTCTTAAAAATGATCCATCTCTAGTAAAAAAAGCATTTGAATTTGGTTCTTCTATATTAAAGTTACTACCTTCATTATTTCCAACTACAAACCAACCTTTTCCTGCATATGCAATATTTAACTCCCCATCACTTTCTTTATAACTACCACTTATAGTAGATATTGCATTTGAAGCAGCACTAGAACCATAGTTCATATCACTAGAGACAGGAGAGTTTGGATTGGTTGAATTTAATGCATTTGAAAATAGGCTTTTAAATTCTGGCATATTTGCTCTATAACCGGTAGTATTAATATTTGCAATATTATTGGAAGTAGAATCTAATCCAAATTGATGAGTTTTAATACCACTATATCCATTAAATAAAGTAGAATTCATATTAATATCCTTAGTGATTTATTGCTTTTTTGCATAAAATTCTAATGCATCCTCAAGTGGAACTATAAGTTCCCCAAGTCTTAAATGTGGCTTACCATCATTAAAGATAATACTTTGAACTTCTCCTCTGCCTAGTCTAGCTACATTGAAATTACCATCTAAATTCTGATTATAATTTGCTATCACATTATAAGCTCCACTTGGAAGAGCATTTCCTAAGTTATCCCTAGAATCCCAACTAAACCTTAAATATCCACCCATACCATTATATGCACTAATATCAAACTCACGCACTAATTCTTTATTTTCATTAAAGATCATTATTGTAGGTCTGCCTTTGCTTATATCAATATTTTCATCAAAATAAAGCTCAAAATCTATATCTTTACCCTCTTCTACATTCAATCCATTAATTTTAGTTTCTACAATTTTGCCTATCATATTAATGCTATTATATGGTGATGAAGTAAGCACATTTGAATTATTATCAACTAAAGATTCTGAACTTTTATTAATACTTGCAAGCAATGCCTCAAGTGTAGTTTTCATATCATTTTGAAAACTTCTTAATTCTTCATTTGTTGCTTGTGTGCTTTTCATAGCATCTGCAACTTCAATCATAGTTTGCTTTGTTTGTTCTTGCATTTCAACTTGAGTTAATTGGGCTGTTTGTGTGATAATTTTGTCAGTCTCCATTGGTGAAGTTGGATCTTGATTCTTCAATTGCTCTAAAAATAATTTCATAAAAGCATCATTATCAAGTTCATTTGGATTCTTTTTTGGTTTTTCACTCTGTGCCTTATTGTATCCTGTAACTTCATTTAAATCTATTGGTTGCTTTATTCCGTCTGTTGTCATCATAATCCTTTATGCATAATTATTTACAAGAGTTATTTCTAAGTTTGCTATTTCATTATCTACTTCATCACGAGAATCTATAGATTTACTTAAATGCCTAAAATTCCATTTTCCACTATTATCACTAAAGCCCATTTGAGATCCATTTGAAAAACTCATTGTTATATTTTCATATCCTATTTGACTAAGTGCAGAACGAAGATCACTTTGATTTTGGATAAACAAATTTATAGTATTTTGATTACCATTTAGTTGAAGTTGTATATTTTTTCCTTGATGAGTTACGCTAACTTCAATACTACCTAGATTCGCTGGATTCAACTCTAATGTTAATTTTGAAAGTGGTGGCTTATAATTAATAATCTCTTGTTTTAGTGCTCTTGCAAAACTATTAAAAGTTTCTTTTAAGTCTATATTTTTTTGAACCTGATCATTTTTTACATTATTTGCATTAATAGCATCTAAATTTTTATCATTAGTTACTTGTTTTACATCATTCTCTTGTTTTATATCATTTTTGTTGCTCACCTTAAAACTAGTTGGTTTTAAATCTTTATTTTCGTTAATAGCTGATTCTTGTTGCAATAATTCTCTTGTATTTAGGTCACTCTTTATCTCTTTATTTTGGATATTTTGATGAATATGAGATTGTTGCAATTCTTGTTTTTGTGAAATCCTTGATTGTTCTTTTATATCTTTTTTTTGACCTTGATTATTTTCTTTACTATCTAAATTATCTTTTTGTTGCATATTTATATTTTTAATATCATCTTTAATAGTATTTTTTATATTATTCAATCTATTCATATCTTTATTATCATATTGCACAGCTTCCTGCTTATCTAATTTTTCTAAAGAATTAAAACTATTTTTTGAAGATTCTATTTTTTCTTTTAATTCATTATTCTTTAATTCAAGTGTTTTTTTATTATCAATCTCATTTGGCTTATTTACCTCTTTTTTATGCTGTATTTTTGTAAGATTTAAAGCTAATTCATCAGCTTTTTTTATCAAATCACTCAATTTTTTGCCATCACTTGGTTTAAGGAGCGACAAAGCATCAAATGCTTTAAAAGCACCATATTTAAGCGTATCTTTTAGTGACAATTTAATATCATTATCGCTAATGGTAGAAAATTTTGATGTAGTATCTTTTAATATATTATTTATTAAAGAATTATTGCTACTTTCTTTTATGCTATTTGCAATACCCGCATCTTTAACATCTGTAATTTCTTCTCTTGTATCAAGTTTTAAAATATCTGCATTAGATGTCTTTACTTGTGCAGTGTAAGGCTCTTCTTTTGTATTGCTAATTACAGGTATGCTTTTTGCATCATCTTTGTTAGCAACAACATCATTTTGAGATCTATTTTGTAATATTTTTTTTAAAAGTTCATCTTTTACTTCTTTATTATTAATCTCTTTAGAATCATTTATTAAAGGAGAAAAACTATCTGACTTAATAGCAGATGGTTGTTCATCTAATTTGGTATCAATTTGACTTTGATTAGCATTGGATTCAAATGCAATTTTTTGAATATGATTTTTTTGTGGCAAAGACTTTAAGTGCTGCATATAATCTTTATCATTTAAGTGCATTTTTTTTTGTGGAATCTTGCTTTGAGATGGCAAAGCAGATTCCATACTTTTTTTGGGCTTATCTGTTTTTCCAAGATTATCTAAAAACTTTGAAAAATCTGCACTATTCTTTTTTGTAGGCTTTTTTGTTATATTTGATGTTGCATCGTTTTCTATACTATTTACAACCATATCCTAACCTAAAGTATTTTATTTTATTAAGTCTCAAACTACATTAAGCAATTGCTATTCCTAAAAGACAAACAAACAAATATAAATATTTTTTAAAGCTAAAAATTTATAGAATACATCCTTTTTAATTTAATCTTAAATCACAAGAAATGGAAAATATGCAAAATATAAGAAATATAGCAGTTATAGCACATGTAGATCACGGAAAAACAACACTAGTAGATGGATTACTTACACAATCTGGGACATTTAGTGAGAGAGAACAAATAGATGAAAGAGTAATGGATAGCAATGACCTTGAGAGAGAAAGAGGAATTACAATTCTCTCAAAAAATACTGCTATCAATTACAAAGGGACAAAGATTAATATTATTGATACTCCTGGGCACGCAGATTTTGGTGGAGAAGTAGAGAGAGTTTTAAAAATGGTAGATGGCGTGCTTTTGCTTGTAGATGCACAAGAAGGGGTAATGCCACAAACTAAGTTTGTTGTAAAAAAAGCATTGAGTTTTGGAATTCGTCCTATTGTTGTTGTAAATAAAATTGATAAACCTGCTGCTGAACCAGATAGGGTTATAGATGAAGTTTTTGATTTATTTGTAGCAATGGGTGCAAGTGATGAACAGCTTGATTTTCCTGTGATATATGCTGCTGCTAGAGATGGGTATGCTATTAAAAATTTAGATGATGAGAAAAAAAACTTGGAACCATTGTTTGAAGCAATTTTAGAGTATGTTCCAATGCCAAGTGGAAGCGTAGATTCTCCGTTACAAATGCAAATTTTTACACTTGATTATGATAACTATGTGGGTAAGATTGGAATTGCACGGGTATTTAATGGAAAAATTAAAAAAGGCGAAAATGTCATGCTTGCTAAAAGTGATGGTGAGAAAGAAACTGGAAGAATAACAAAACTCATAGGCTTTTTAGGACTTGCTCGCACAGAAATAGAGAGTGCGCAAGCAGGTGATATTGTTGCTATTGCAGGTTTTAATGCTGTTGATGTAGGAGATTCTATCGTAGATCCAAACAATCCAATGCCACTTGATCCAATGCATCTTGAAGAACCCACAATGAGTGTATATTTTGCAGTTAACGATAGCCCACTTGCAGGACTTGAAGGGAAACATGTAACAGCCAATAAAATAAAAGATAGATTACTAAAAGAAATGCAAACAAATATAGCAATGCGTTGTGAAGAAATGGGTGAAGGTAAATTTAGAGTAAGTGGTAGAGGCGAGTTACAAATAACAATTCTAGCAGAAAATCTTAGAAGGGAAGGGTTTGAATTTAGCATCTCAAGACCAGAGGTAATAATAAAAGAAGAAAATGGTATAAAAATGGAACCATTTGAACATTTAGTGATTGATACTCCTCAAGATTTTAGTGGAACAATTATTGAGAGACTAGGACGCAGAAAAGCTGAAATGAAAGCAATGAATCCAATGGGAGATGGATATACAAGATTAGAATTTGAAATTCCAGCTCGTGGGTTAATTGGTTATAGAAGCGAATTTTTAACAGATACAAAAGGTGAAGGGGTAATGAATCATAGCTTTTTGGAATTTCGGCCATTTAGTGGAAATGTAGAATCTCGTAAAAATGGCGCATTAATCTCTATGGAAAATGGAGAAGCTACAGGATTCTCACTTTTTAATATTCAAGAGCGTGGAGTATTATTTGTCACACCACAAACAAAAGTATATGTAGGGATGGTTATAGGAGAACATAGTAGAGATAATGACTTAGATGTAAATCCTATTAAATCAAAACATCTAACAAATATGCGAGCAAGTGGTAGCGATGATGCGATAAAACTTGTCCCACCAAGAGATCTCACACTAGAACGCGCTTTAGAATGGATAGAAGATGATGAGATTTTGGAGGTTACACCACAAAGCATTAGAATCCGTAAAAAAATCTTAGATCCAAATCAAAGGAAGAGAAAAAAGTAAAATCACTACCAAGCATCATTACTTGGCAGTGATTTTAAATTGCATAAAGTATAATATCTTCACCTACACCCTGTCTATTTCTTAAGAATAATTTATAAATTGTATCCAAAAAAGAATGTATAGTTTGTTTTATGCTATAGTGCTTCAATTTTAAGACTTCTATATCCATTTATATCACAATAAAAATATAAAACACGATACAATACATTGTAATTGATATAAATAATAATATAAGGAATAGATTATGAATAAATTTCTAGAGGCTATGGAATTTAGACATGCTTGTAAAGAATTTGATAACAATAAAAGTATAGATGAAGAAAAATTTTTAGATATTTTAGAATCAGGAAGACTATCACCAAGCTCAATGGGAATGGAGCCAACAAGATTTGTAATAATAGAAAATACTCAATTAAAAGAAAAATTACGAATCCTTTGCTGGAATCAAGTTCAAATAACAAGTGCTGCAAAAGTAGTAGTATTAAAAACTATTATTCAATCTCTTATACCACCATCAAATTATGTAGATTCTATATCTTTTAGAAGAGGAAAAACAAAACAAGAAAGAGAAGCTTGGATTCAAAGATATGGAAATTTTTTAGAATCTATGCAAGCTAAAGGTATAAATGTAGAAAACTGGGGACAAAAACAAGCATATATAGCAGCAAGTTCTATGATGAATTGTGCTGCGTATATGGGGATAGATTCTTGTCCTATAGAGGGATTTGATATCGATGGTGTAAATCAATTATTAGGATTTGATACATTTAAAGAAAGCGTAGCATTAATACTAACATTTGGATATAGAATAAAAGAGCAACAAAAAAGATATAGATTAAATCTTAATGAACTTGTAGAATATAGATAATCCCAAAATATAATATTTGGGATCTTGCCTCAACATTTACTACTAATATAAATATAAAAATATTTACTTTCATACTTTTTAAATCCAAATTCTTCCATTTTGCTTAGTGTATTTAAGCTTTTTATCAAGAATTCATCATTTGGATTTTTTATTTTTTTGGGTCAAACCACATAGAATCTTTATTTAGAATAATTACATTTGCAATGGAATAAAAGCTAAAACACCTAAATAAACGCTACTTATATAATATCCACTCCAAGATTTATTTACAAAGAAAAATAAATATAAAAAACTAATTATTACTGCACCAATGATTGGAAAAAATAAGTCCAAATCTCTATTTTTATCTTTAAAAAATCTACAAATAAAGAATAGGCTAAATAAATAAGTATGCATATATAAAATTATCTTTTACAAAACTCATATTTCTCCTTTAACTAAAATAAAAAAATATAGTAGCCTCAATTAGCGACAAAAGTAAATAAATATCTAATAATATATAAAAAATTGATACTACAATATGTATTTGTTACTTTTTGTATATATTGAGTAAAGATAGCGCTGCATGTATTTTTAAGGAACTATTAGTATCTAGTGAGATAAAAATCTATACAAAAAAATAAAAATATATATTGTATTTGATTATTTTATGCAATAATTTTATAAATTTTTATGAAGGATTAAAAATGAGTAATATTTTAGGATTTCCAAGAATTGGAAAAAATAGAGAACTTAAAAAAGCACTTGAAAACTTTTGGAGCGGTAAATGCAATCATGATGAATTAGAATCTATAGCAAGATCTTTGCGTGAAAAGCATTGGCAAATACAAAAAGACTTAGAATATGTTTGTGTTAATGATTTTAGTTTATATGATAATGTATTAGATTTAGCATATGCACTTAATGCAAAACCTGCAAGGTTCAAAGAATTGGATGGATTAGAAGGGTATTTTGCAATGGCAAGAGGACATAAAAATGGCATAGCTTGCGAGATTACAAAGTGGTTTAATACAAATTATCACTATGTTGTTCCAGAGCTTAGCAGTGATGATAATTATAAAGCTAATGTGGAATCTATAAAAAAACAATATAATGAAGCTAAATCTCTAGGATACAAACCAAAAATTTCTCTAATTGGTATTTTTACATTTTTTGGACTAAGTAAAATTATAAAAGGTGAAAAACAAGAGATTTTTAGTAAATTAAAAAGTTCATATTTAGACTTAATAGATGAAATAGCAAAATTAGATTCTGAAGTGGTAGTAGAATTTAGTGAGCCAATTTTTGCACAAGGATTAAATGGATTAGATAGCCTAAAATGCGGCTATGATAGAAATGCTATTGTATGTATTTATAATGAAATTACAAAAAAAGGGATAAAAGCTATTGTAAGCACTTTTTTTGAACACAGCAATGAATTTACAGAAATTCTTCTAAATACTAACATCTATGGCATTGGTCTTGATTTTATATATGGAGAAAAAAATAAAGAAAGCTTGCAAGCTATAGCTAAAAGCAATAAAATATTACATGTAGGAATTATTGATGGAAGAAATATTTGGGTAGCAAACATAGAATCTAAATTAGAATTTCTAGATTCTATAGCAAAGATAGTACCAAAAGAAAGAATTATTCTTAGCACTTCTTGCTCACTCTTGCATATTCCTTTTAGTAAAGATGGTGAGGAAAAAATAGATTCTGAAATTCTATCTTGGCTTAGTTTTGCTGCAGAAAAAATAAAAGAACTCACAATACTTGAAGCAGCATTTAAAGGTAATATAGATTCTAATGTTAAAGAATTTTTAGAAAAAAATAAACAAATAAATGCTAATCGTGCAAAATCTAGTAGGACAAATAACAAAACAATACGAGATCGTGTGGCTGCATACAAGCTAATACAAAGAGAACTTGAATTTAGCGATCGTATAGCAATTCAAAAAGAAGATTTCAAGCTTCCTATCCTGCCTACAACTACGATTGGTTCATTTCCTCAAACTAATGAAATTAGAGCATTAAGACAGCAGCTTAAAAAAGGTGAAATTACAGAATCTCAATATAAAGAAGGCATCAAAGAATACATAAGAGATTGCGTGAAATTTCAAGAAGAAATTGGCATAGATGTATTAGTGCATGGAGAACCAGAGCGTAATGATATGGTGGAATATTTTGGAGAACAATTAAATGGATTTGTATTTAGCACTAATGCATGGGTGCAAAGCTATGGCAGCAGATGTGTAAAACCTCCAATTATCTATGGTGATGTTTCAAGAACAAAGGCAATGACGCTAGAATGGATAACTTATGCACAAAGTCTTACAAAGAAACTTTTAAAGGGTATGCTAACTGGTCCTGTTACAATACTTAATTGGAGTTTTGCAAGAGATGACTTACCAAGAGATGAAGTATGCAAACAAATTGCACTAGCAATTGCTGATGAAATAGATGATTTACAAAATGCAGGAATAAAAATAATACAAGTTGATGAAGCAGCATTTAAAGAAGGTTATCCATTAAGAAGTGAAAATATTAAAAAATATGAACAATGGGCACTAGAATCTTTTAAAATTTCTACCGCTATTGCAAAACCTAGCACTCAAATTCATACACATATGTGTTATAGTGAATTCAATGACATCATTAAGACTATTGAAGCACTTGATGCAGATGTTATAAGTATTGAGACTGCAAGAAGTGGCAATGAGATTCTAAAAGTCTTTGAAAAAGTTGGTTATACCAATGAAGTAGGACCTGGTATCTATGATATTCATAGCCCTAGAATTCCAAGTATTGAAGATATTGAAAATCAAATTAAAGCTTTACTTGAAGTATTACCAAAAGAACAATTATGGATCAATCCTGATTGTGGATTAAAAACACGCAAATGGGAAGAAGTAAAACCAAGCCTAAAAAACATTACTAAAGCTGTAGAAAACATAAGAGAGAGTTTAAAATAAACTCTTTTAAATATAAGGCACAAAGCCAAAAGGGTAGATATGTGTAGCAAAAAAATAGATTACAACATAGAATCTGTTATAAAAAAAATACAATCAAAAGAAGATTTTTTAAGCTTAGAGATAAATCCTGCTTTAAGTGCAAAAATTGAAAAAAATACTATTGATGAATTAAAAAATTTTTGTAAAATTGATGCATTTGTAGTGACAGATTCTCCATTAGCAAGATTCAAGCCTTCATCAATTCTTACTTCACTTAAAATGCAGAATCTTTTACAAAAGCCAGTAATTTGCACACTTTCAATGAGAGATCGTAATTCCTTAGCACTATGTGGCGACATCTTAGCAGTCAATGAATTAGGGATTCGTGTATTTTTGACTCTTACAGGTGATTGCATTAAAAATGGTGACTGCAAGAATGCAAAAAGTGTTTTTGAGGATAATTCACTCAAACTTGCTGATATTATAGACAACCTAAATAATGGAATAGCAGTTAATGGTAAAGAATTAAAAGAAAATGTAAAAAAAATTTATAATTTTGCTGTAATTAACTCGTATGCAAATAACCAAAAATCAATCACAAACAAAATCTATAAAAAATTAAAATCACGCAATATTAGTGCACTTTTTACACAGCCCATATATTCAAGAGAAAGTGCTGAGATATTATTACAAAGTATAGAACAAGCAAACAATGAACTAAAAATAAAATCTTCAATTATATTTGGTTTCTTTCCGGTATTAAGTTACAAAACGGCACTTTTTTTAAGAGATAGGCTACCAGGTGTATACATACCAACATATTGGGTAGAAAAACTAGAATCTGCTTCATTGTGCGGTAAAGAAGAAGAATACAAAGTAGGATTAGAGTTATCATTAAATATTTTTAATAAACTTAGAAAAATACATAATAAATTTCATCTAATGAGCAATAAGACAAGTATTTTAAAATCATTTGTATAATATAAATCTATAATATTGGGATATATTTTAAATTAGGATATAGATTATGAAAAGTGATATTATTAAAAAAGGTTATCAAAGGGCACCTCACAGGAGTTTGCTTAGAGCTACAGGACTAAAAGATGAAGATTTTAATAAACCATTTATAGGTGTAGCAAATAGCTATATTGATATTATCCCTGGGCATTTTTTTCTAAATAAATATGCGCAAATTGTAAAAGAAGAAATAATAAAGGCAGGTGGCATACCTTTTGAATTTAATACAATTGGCGTAGATGATGGTATTGCTATGGGACATGATGGAATGCTTTATTCATTGCCAAGTCGTGAGCTTATAGCTGATGCAATAGAAACAGTAATGAATGCGCACGCCCTAGATGCAATGATTTGCATACCAAACTGCGATAAAATAGTCCCTGGAATGCTTATGGGTGCATTGCGTGTAAATGTGCCAACTATTTTTGTAAGTGGTGGACCAATGCTAGCAGGGAGGTTAGATGATGGCACAATTTTAGATCTTAACTCTGCATTTGAGGCAGTAGGAGAATATGCAAGTGGAAAAATTGATGAAAAAAGATTGCATGAAATTGAATGCAATGCCTGTCCTGGTGGAGGAAGCTGCAGTGGTATGTTTACTGCAAATTCTATGAATACACTTTGTGAAGCTATGGGAGTAGCATTGCCTGGAAATGGAACAATTCCAGCACTAACAAAAGAAAGAGAAGAATTACTAAGAAGTGCAGCAAGAAGAATTGTAGAAATTGCACTAGATGAGGAAAAAAGTGAAAAGTTTAAATTTAAAAATATTTTAAATTTAAAGGCTATTAACAATGCCTTTGTCATAGATATGGCAATGGGTGGTAGCACAAATACAGTTCTTCATATGCTTGCTATTGCTAAAGAAGCAGAAGTAGAATTTGATTTAAATAATATTAATGAAATTGCCAAAAATGTAGCACATATCGCAAAGATTGCCCCCGCATTAAGTAGCGTGCATATGGAAGATATTAATCGTGCTGGTGGAGTAAATGCAGTAATAAATGAAGTATCTAAAAGGTGTGACACACAAAATACTGCAAATATCTTACAACTTGATGCATTAACAATTACTGGAGAAACCATTAAAGAAAGAATAAAAAATGCAGAGATAAAAGATACTTCTATAATTAGAACAAATGAAAATGCTTATTCGCAAGTTGGTGGTCTTAAGATTCTATTTGGAAATCTTGCAGAACAAGGGGCTGTGCTAAAAGTAGCTGCAGTTGCAGAATCTATGAAGGAATTTGTAGGCAATGCAGTATGCTTTAACTCTCAAGAAGAAGCAATTAAGGGCATCACTAGTGGTAAAATAAAAAGTGGAGATGTAGTAGTTATACGCTATGAAGGACCAAAAGGAGGTCCTGGTATGCAAGAAATGTTAAGCCCTACAAGCCTCATTATGGGTATGGGATTGGGAGAAAGTGTAGCACTTATAACAGATGGTCGCTTTAGTGGAGCAACTCGTGGAGCATGTATAGGACATATAAGCCCAGAGGCAGCAGAAGGTGGATTAATTGCACTTATTGAAGATGGGGATAAAATATCAATATCTGTAAGCAAAGGCAGTTTAGAGTTACTTGTAGATTCTAGCACATTAGAATCTCGTCGCAACAAGTGGAAGCCAATAAAAAAAGATATAAAAAGCAAATGGCTTAAAAGATATTCGCTACTTGTAAGCAATGCAGCAAATGGAGCTATATTGAAAACAGAACTATAATATAGAGTTGTTTATTTAAACAACTCTATAACAACAAATTAAAAAATTTTATTGTCTCCAACCATATTTCTTGAAAATTTCTTGAGCTTTTTTACCTGAAAGATAATCAACAAATTGTTTAGTTTCATTGCTTGCATTATTTTTCATAACAATATTAAAAGTCCTATAAACCACCAAATCCTTTTCAATGCTCACTACATCACCAAAATCTGGGTTACTCTTTGCCCAATCTAACCAAGTAATCCAAACATCTGCTTGATTATCTAAGAATGCTTTTCTTGCACTACCACTATTTGGTGTATATGCAACAATATTTTGTCTAAATTTGCTAATAAGTTCAATATCTTGGGTTCTACCTATCATATCTTCCCATACACCAGTTCCTGAAGTATTACTTTTTCCTGCCCCATCTGGCACTACAATTCTGACTTTTTTATTTGCAAGATCTTTTAAACCCTTAATTTTAAGTGGATTACCTTTTTGTGTAAGTATAATTGCCTCACGAAAATACAAAGGCTTAATTGCTTTAATATCAAAACTATTATTAAAGTCACTAGCTATAGCTAGTGCAGACTGATCTGATGCACCAAATAAGGCATCTGCATTTTTTTCTGCTTTATCTTGCCAAGTTTTTTGTGGTCCAAAATTAACATTTACATTAATTCCAGTATCCTTTTTAAACTCTTTTGCAACATCAATTAAAGCAGTATGTGGCCCACCTGGTCCATATATGTTTACATCAGCAAATAAAAAAGCATTGCTCATTAAAGCTAAAGATAGTAATAACTTTTTCATATTAATCCTTAAAAAATAAAATAGACTTAAGATTATATAGATATATTATCAATATTTTATAAATTAAATTTAGTTTAATAAATTAAAGTCTTTTCTATCTATAATATATTTTTAGTAAATATTAATCCATAGAACAATAATAAAAATTATTATCTAAACTCCTTTTTAATAAAAGACACTTCTTCCTTGCATATTTGCTCCCAATCTTCACATTGATATTGATTAAGAGATTCCTTATCTTCTCTTAATAAAACTTCATAAGCAAACAACCAATATTCATCATTTAAAATTTTAGAAGTTTGTATAATAAAATTATTTGCTATTGTTTTATATTCTTGTATATTGTTACCATTCTTTTTATCATAAAGGTAGCATAATAACATTAGAATGCAATCTTCTTTTTTTCCTGCTTCTTCTAATAAATTAATTTCTGCTTCTAGTTTAAAATCATATTTTAGTGCAAAATAAATGGCATAAGACATTGCTTCGTAGTTTCTTTTTTCTTTACCTAGATTAAAAATATCTAAAGAGATTTTTTGTATATATGATTTTGCAACAAGGTCTTTTTCATCAAATACTTTATCTAATAAAAAAATCAAATATGGATATAGCAAAACTAAATGATGAATTGTGTTAATAAAATATTTTTTAGCACTTATGGTCATTTTCTTTTTAAGTAAAATTTTAATTGCATAGTGTAAAATAGCAGCATTATCTTTATTTTCTTTCATTAACTCTAAAGCCATATCTAAAAATGGTGCTATTCCTGAATGCTTTATTTCTCCATTATGGGAATCTAATTGAAAAAGCTTTAATTTTCTTATCCACTTTTCTTCAAATGAATTAGGTAGTTCTATGATTTCTGTTTTTTTATGATTTAAATATAATCTATATTTTTTAAGCTCCATAGATAAATCTAAAAGAAAATTTTGGGCTTCTTCGTGAGATTTAACATAGCAAGCATAATCATCTATGTTTCTAATATATTTATATTTTTTGCTAAGTTCATAATCAACTGCAACTAAAATAATCTCTGAGATTAAGTTCGAGCTATGAGAGCCTATTAATATTCCATGAGTTTCTCCATAATTAAGCCCTTGTGTAGCTCTATCTATCTTATTATAATACACAGATTTATTGTTTTTATTGTTTTTAGCTTCTTCCTTTCCAGCTAATGCCCAAGGTATAGAATGTGTATAGATGCTAGGGAAACAATTTGAAATATCTGCTTTTACTTTATATCTTTTGCCAATAACAATTTCTTGCTTAGGAGAATCATCAAGCTTGTAGTTATTATAGTTCATCTCAAAAATTGCTTTGCATTTTAACTTTCTAATATGAATGCGACTAATTTTATAATTATCATTTTTGGTTTTTTCAAAAAAATATTCCTTTAATTCACCCCAGCTTTCTTTTAAGGCTTTACATTGTTTGTAGTATGCAAATGGATTTGGTATTGATAGGATTCTAGGAATATTAATATGTCTCATATTTTCATATTTAATATACTTGTATTCTTTTTGTTTAAAACATGGCTTATTTGATTTGCAAAATTCAAAGAAAGTTTCTGAAGTAAGAAAATTTGGTATCCTTTCGGCAAACATTCCATATCCCAATAACCCTTCATAGAGCATATCTTCTGATAATTTATTAAGACATTCATGATATTTTTTTAAATTTTCCATCTCTTTAATTTGCACACACCACCTCCCATATAGTTGTTACACAATTATCATTTATTACATCTAGATTATAAATAGCTGCTCATATTTGTCTTTTATATATCTTTAATAATTTACAAAAATTTTACAAATTCAACCATCATATTTTACACTGTATCTTTATAATTACCTAAGATATCAAGAATTAAGGAAATAAAATGAAAAAAATAATTTTAGGAATCTTGGTGATATTTGGTTTAAGCAATAACATGTATGCAGAAAATATACATCCAATAACAAGGGAGATGGGATCTGGAACTCGAGGAGCTTTTGTAGAAATTTTTGGTATACAAAAAGAAATTAAAGGAAAAAAAGTAGATGCTATATCACAAAAAGCGGAAGTAACAAATTCAACTGGTGTTATGATAACAAGCATTGCTAATTCTAAAAATGCAATTGGATATATATCTTTAGGTTCTTTGAAAGATAATGTAAAGGCACTAAAAATAGATGGCGTATATCCGAATTTAGACACTATTATAAATAAAAGTTATAAAATTTCTCGTCCTTTTAATCTTGTTACAAAACAAGAAAATGATCTTATTAAAGATTTCTTAGATTATGCAATTAATGCAAAGGATATAATAGAAAAAGCAGGATATGTAGCTACAAAACAAATTCCTTTTATCTCTAAAAAACCAAATGGCAAACTTATTATTGCTGGATCAAGCTCTATATATCCACTGATAGAAAAAATTACTGAAAGTTATAGAATAATAAATCCAAATGCAAATATTGAAGTATTACAATCAGATTCTACTACAGGTATTAATGCTGTGCTTGATGGGACAGCAGATATTGGTATGGTATCTCGGGAACTAAAACCTACAGAAATAAAAAGAGGCATAAAAACTCATATCATAGCAATTGATGGTTTAGCAGTTATTGTAAATAAAGCAAATAAACTAGACTCTATAACTAAAGAGGATATTAAAAAAATATTTTTAGGCGAAATAAAACAATGGGGTGACCTTAAATAGTTAATATCATTTATTAAGCAGCAAAGCTAAGGATAAATATGTCAGAAAATTTAAAAGAAAGAATTTTTTATATCTTATTTGGGTTATGTGCATTTGTATCAATTATTGCTGTTATATCCATATGTATATTTTTATTTGCTAATGCTATACCAACGATACGCACTATTGGAATAGTTGATTATTTATTTGAAACATACTGGAATTATGAAATTGAGGCTTTTGGAATATTAACTATGATAGTAGGCAGCCTATATGTAACGGCACTTGCTATCATTATTGGTGTTCCAATTGGTGTATTAAGTGCTATATATCTTTCACAATTCTGTCCAAAATATTTAAAAAAAATTTTAATGCCTGCAGTTGAGCTTTTAGGTGCGATACCGAGTGTTGTATATGGTTTTTTTGGACTTGTAATCATTGTCCCTATTTTGCATACAATATTTGATGATATATCTGGAAAAAGCCTTCTAGCAGCATCAATTATACTAGCTATTATGATACTACCGACTATCATACTTATGTCAAAAAGTGCGATAGATTCTATTCCTAGAAGTTATTTTGAAGGTGCTCTAGCACTTGGGGCAAGTAAAGAAAAAAGTGTGTTCTTTGCTATGTTACCTGCGGCAAAATCTGGGATACTAGCATCTATAATACTTGGGATTGGGCGTGCAATAGGCGAAGCTATGGCTGTGGTTATGGTTGCGGGCAATCAGACACAAATACCAACTTCAATACTAGATGGTGTAAGAACACTAACAACAGGTATTGTTCTTGAGATGGGGTATTCTACTGGGTTACATAGAGATGTATTAATTGCTAATGGTGTAGTTTTATTTGTATTTATACTACTTATAAATATTAGCCTTAATATGCTCAAAAAAGATAGATAGAGGAACAAATGCAAAGAGATCTTACTTCAGATATTATTTTTTATTCTTTAAGAATAGCAATATTTTTAACAATAAGTATTTTTATAATCATCATTGGATTTATAATTATAAAAGGTGTTGCACATATAAACCCTAAATTATTTGAATGGGAATATAATAGTAATAATATTTCTATGATGCCTGCAATGATTAATACTATCAATATGATAGTTGCCTCACTTGCCATTGCTATGCCTTTTGGAATATTTGGAGCAATATTTCTCAATGAATACAATAAAAAAGATACTAAGATTATAAAACTAATTAATATTGCAGCAGAGACACTTGTTGGGATTCCAAGTATAGTATATGGATTATTTGGATTTTTAGTATTTGTAACATATTTTGGGTTTAAATTTAGCTTTTTATCTGGAGTGTTCACGCTTTCTATAATGATACTACCACTTATTTTACGAAGTTCACAAGAAGCTCTAAAATCCGTACCAAATAGTTTTAGAGAAGCGAGCTTTGCACTTGGTGCCACCAAACTTCGCACAATATTTTGTATTGTAATCCCTGCTGCAATACCTGGGATTTTAGCTGGTGTAATTTTAAGTATTGGCAAGATAGTAGGTGAAAGCGCTGCTCTACTGTATACAGCAGGTACAGTGGCAAAAATAGCAGCACCACTAGATTCTGCAAGAACATTAAGTGTGCATATGTATATGATTTCAGGTGAAGGGCTGTATATCAATGAAGCATATAGCACAGCAATGATATTAATTATCATGGTTCTTTTTGTAAATCTTATATCAAATTACATAGCAAAAAAACTTACAAAATCTTAAGGGGTTATACTAATGGATAAGAAAACTTGTTTTAACATCAAAGATATGAATCTATACTATGATGATTTTCATGCACTGAAAAATATTAATATGCAAATTCAAAAAGGCGATGTTACAGCATTTATAGGACCTAGCGGATGTGGAAAATCAACTTTTATTAAAAGTCTCAATAGAATGAATGATCTTATTGAGGGATGCAAAATTACTGGTAAAATCCTATTTTATGGTGATAATATCTATAAAAAATATAATGTAACCAATTTAAGAAAAAAAGTAGGCATGGTGTTTCAAAAACCAAATCCTTTTCCTATGAGTATTTATGACAATATAACATTTGGACCAAAAACACATGGTATAAAAGATAAGTATAAATTAGATTCTATAGTTGAAGAAAGTTTAAAAGATGTCGGATTGTGGAAAGATTTAAAAGACAGATTAAAGCAAAATGCACTAAGCCTTAGTGGTGGGCAACAACAACGATTATGCATTGCAAGAACTATTGCGGTTAATCCTGAAGTTATACTTATGGATGAACCAACAAGTGCTCTTGATCCAATTTCAACCCTTAAAATCGAAGAACTAATAAATAAACTTAAAAAAGAATATACAATCATTATTGTTACACATAATATGCAACAAGCACATAGAATATCTAATAAAACAGCTTTTTTCTTACTTGGAGAAATGATAGAATTTGATGATACAAAAAATATTTTTACCAAACCAAAAGATAAAAAAACAAAGGATTACATTGAAGGAAGATTTGGATAAAAATTTAAATATATTTTACACAAGGCAAAATATTTGATTTATATATTAGAAGATGATAGTTCTATATTGGAGCTTATCATATATGCATTAAAAACACAAAATATCAAATCCAAAGGTTTTATAAATTATGATGATTTCTTACAGGCAATAAAGGATAAAAAACCAGAGATAATCATACTAGATGTTATGTTGCCAGGTATTAGTGGATTTGAGATTTTAGATACAATCAAGACTAATCCAAAAACTAAAAATATACCAACTATACTCCTAACTGCATTAAATAGTGAATATGAAAAAGTAAAAGGTCTTGACCTAGGTGCTGATGATTATATAACAAAACCATTTGGGGTAATGGAGCTACTTGCTAGGATTAGGGTGATTTTGAGAAGATTGGATAGTAAAGATAATGCAATATTCTTTGATGGTTTGGAATTTTCATATAAAAAACATAGTGTATCTATAGATAATCAAAAAATAGAACTAACATTAAAAGAATTTGAATTATTAGGATTCTTAATTAAAAATCCAGATCATACATTTAGTAGGGATAAATTACTAGAAGAAATATGGGGATATATGTATACATGTGAAAGCAGAACACTTGATATGCACATAAAGACATTGCGTCAAAAGCTTGGAATCTGGGGAGAACGCATAAAGACTATTCGTGGAGTTGGTTATAAACTAGAAAAAACAAATGTATAAAAAAATATTTAGCTCTATTTTTCTCACAACAATTTTTACGCTAGTTATTGCAAATATAATAATATTATTTACAATAGAATCTATACTTACAAAACAAGCATTTTTAGAACTAAAAAAAGAAGCAAATGTATTAGAAAATAAAATATTAGACTTAATGAATAATAGAATACCTAATACATATAGAATAAGTATCATAAAAGAAAATGGCGAAGTAATATATGATAACACAAATGAAAATCTAAAAAACCATAGTGATAGAAGAGAAATAATAAATGCAATAATAAATAATGAAGCAACAAGTATAAGATATTCAGATACTATGAATATCAAGATGCTCTATTTTGCAAAAATAATTGACTTTAATAATGAAAAAATTATATTAAGAATATCACAACCAAAAAAAGATATACAAAATATTATTTTCAATCTCTTGCCTTATTTTGGATTTGAATTTATATTGTGCACTATAATATGTTTTTTTATTGCCAAAATACTCACAACTTCAATAATAAAGCCACTACATAAGATTAATTTAAACAATATTGCACAACAAATGCCATATACAGAATTAAAGCCATTTGCTCAATCATTAAAAAATGAGCATAAACTAATAAAAAATCAACTTAAAGGATTAAAGCAAAAACAAAATCAAATGCTACTCTTAACACAAAATATGAGTGATGGGCTTATAATGTTAAATAGGCAAGGAAAGATTCTATTATCAAATAAAAAAGCAAATCAATACTTTGATAATCTTGAAAAAATTACAAACATAAATGAAATAAATGATTATTTATTTTTACAACAAGTATTATTACGACTAAATACACTAAAAAAAGACAATAAACAACAAGTATTAAGAATAAAAATTAACAATAAAGAATGCGAAGCTGTATTTTGTCCAATATATTCAAAAGTAAAATTTAGAGGGATAATTATCATATTGCGCGATATTGATGCTATCTTAGTAATGAGAAATATGCGAAAGGAATTTAGTGCAAATGTTACACATGAATTGAAAACACCATTAACTTCAATTCTTGCAAGTAGCGAAATGATAAACAATAATCTAGTAAAACAAGAAGACATCAATATATTTGTAGAAAAGATAGAAAAAGAAGCAAAACGATTATTAGAAATGATTGATGAAATATTGAAACTTACATTCTTAGATGAGAATAAAGAAAATATTATAATGAGTCAAATAAATTTAAAAAAAATTATAAATAGTGTGCTTGATAGACTTCAAGTAATTGCAAAAAATAAAAAAATAGATATCACATCAAACCTTAATGATATATCCATACTGGGCAATGAACAATTAATAGAGAATCTAATATATAACCTGTGTGATAATGCAATTAAATACAATAAAGAAAAAGGGGGAATAAAAATTAAGTTATACAAACAAAAGGATAAAACTATATTTAGCATAAAAGATAATGGTATAGGAATACCAAAAGAAGAACACAATAGAATCTTTGAAAGATTTTATTGTGTTGATAAAAGTAGAAGTAAAAAAATAGGTGGAACAGGGCTTGGGCTTTCTATAGTTAAATCTGTTGCAAAATGCCATAATGCAAAGATAGAATTAAATAGTAAAGAAAATAAAGGTAGCGAATTTAGAATTATTTTTGAAACATAAATTCATTATTTAATTTATCTAAAATATTTATAATCACAAAATCAATTAATAAACTACAAAAACTTTAGAAATAATTGCAAGTTATGTTACAGTGATATGTTTAACTTAGGGTTTAGATATGAATAAATTAATAACAAAATTTATACAAAATAATCATCTTTTGAGTTTTAGTGTTATTGATGACAATGATGTATATTGTGCAAATTGTTATTATGCTTTTGATGAAATAAATATTAACTTGATTATAAAAAGTAATGAAGAATCTAAACATATAAAATTAGCAAAAATAAATCCAAATATAGCAGCAACAATCGCAAAAGATTCAAAAAAATTATTACTAATAAAAGGTTTGCAGATAAAAGCAGTTTTTTTAGAATCTAATAAATATGAACAAGAAATATATTATTCAAGATTTCCATTTGCAAAATTAGGTGATGGAAAAATATATACACTAAAAATTTTATGGGCAAAATATACTGATAACAAATTGCTCACAAATAAAAAAATAATATTTAGCAGAGAATAACTTTACAAGCATATTAAACCTAATTTACAATCTTTTTACATTGTTAAGATTTTATTAATATTTATTAAGATTCTATGTTTTTTGTATATACAAAACAACTATTTTTTAGTTATACTTTTTTGTTTTTAAAAAAACATAAGGAGACAAAATGAAGAAAATTTCACTAATTGCAGCTTTTGCATTAGCTGGTTCAAGTCTTGGTGCTGTATCATTAGAAGATGCAATAAAAGGGGCAACTATCTATGGTAATTCATATATTAGATATGTATCAAATACAGGAACAAATGATGGAGGACAGGGTTACTCTATGAGATTTGTGGCTGATATAAATAGTGGAAATATTGCAAATAGTAACCTTAGTTTTAATGCTGGTATATTTTACCAACATGGTGGAACAATTAGAGCTGGTGTTAACACGGATGATGCAGTAAATGGTTCTAGAGTTGAGGGTGGATATGGAAATCCAGCACTTACATCAGGTCTTAGCACATTATGGGCTAGATATTCATTTACACAATCAAAAACAGAAATCACTGGTGGAAAAATGAGAATTAATAGTCCAATATCAGAAACGACTCTTGATAGGGGTGTTGGTGCAACCATTACAAATAATGATATAGATGGATTAAAAGTAACTGCAAGTTATTATGATAGCTGGGTTAGTGATACATATTACCTTGGTGGTATACAATCTGCACAAAATAGAACAACTAAACAAAATACTGGTAATGGTATGGCTATGATAGGCTTTGATGGTGAATATGGAATGTCAAAGTTTAAAGTATGGTATGCAAATATTGATAAATTTATGAATACAATATTTGGTGAATATAGCATAGGTGATAATTATGAGTTCAAAGCACAAATAGCATATACCGATATGTATAAAAATGCTATGCTAAGAGAAAGTGGCAAAAGAGTATGGTATAAATTTGATGGAACAGATGGAGCTAAATCAAGAGGTTTATATACTCTACAATTCACTATGAAGCCAATCAATGAATTTGCAACAAGAATTGGATATGTAGGCAGTTTTGGTTCAGGTTATGGTGTAGCATTAAACAATCAAGCATCATTTAGTAAAGCAGGAAGATGGTGGTATGATAATTATGGAGATTCAAGAAATGGTTTTGCTTTCTCTGGACAAGGTGGAAAACAAGATACACATATAAATATATGGTATGTAGCTATGCAAGGAAAAGTTTCAATAGTAGATCTAGGGCTTGATATAGTGGGAATAAGTGGTAAAAATAACTTTGCAGTGAGTGCTTACAAATCACCAACTGGCGGTAAAATAGCAGAAGTTAATGCTAAAGATAGAACTTTCTTTGAAATCACACCATCAATTGATCTAAACATAACAAAAGGTGCAAAGATATCTACCTATTATGCTATAGTATTTGGACAAATAAACGTTCAAAGATTATGGACTCAATTCTCATACAGATTCTAAAAATAATATAAAGATTGGGTGTTAATACCAGTCTTTATATCACCTTAATTTATAAGCCTTAGCCCACTTATCACTATGTATCAAACTAAATAATTCTTTATTATAATTTTCATACAAAAACAACTGGACACTAAGTGAATTATTTGTTCTATCGTCTATTGCAAAAAACATGTTTAGTTCTTTTGAATAGATAATATGAAGCTTTGTTTTATCATTATTATATGTAGTTGTTATTGTCTGTAATTTATCTCCAATTCTATCAATTATATGAAACTTTTGCACATTAATATATTTGCCACTCTCTATACTTTTAAATACACCATCTTGTGGATAAAACTCAAATTCACCATCAAGTAAATAATAATCATCTTTATTAACGACAGAAGAATATTGAGCCAATGTTTTGCTATCTTCTTTATGTATAACTTTTCCATTTGAATAATCAATATCACTAAACTCATCGATAGCAGTTTGTATAGCAAGTATACTAAATGGGATATATAAATAAATACTATGATTTATTTTTGGTGTAGCAAAATTAGAATCCCCTAAACTATCCATAAAAGACTTTGGGTCATCAAAAGCGTTATACTTATATAGAATTCTATCTATATTATGATATTTAAGTAAATCTTTATCATTTGTGTAAAATGCTTCTGCAATAAGTTTTGACATATTATATGATGATAGTTGATTTGTAGAAGATAAAATAAAACTAGAAATAAAATGATTTACACCATCTAAATCAGTGCCTTGAATGATTACTTTTGTATTAGAATAATATGGTATCAAAAAGCCATAATCCCACCATGAAATAGTCAAATCATCTTTGCTTACAGAATCTTTCTTTATTGAATCAAGTGCATTAATTTCATAACCAAAAACAACAGGTGGTATAAAATAATTCTTTGTATGATAATAATTTGGCAATATTGCAAACAATGCAAGACAAGTTACTACAATAAATTTGATACCATTTAATACAAATCTATCTTTTATAGCCAAACAAAAGAAATTTAATACAAAATATAAAAGATAAAAATATCCCAAACTAAATACTGGGGCTCCAAACATAGAAAATCTAAGACCAAGCTTCAAACTTGCTAATGACAAAAGTAGCAATGGAAGCAAAATGATACTTCGTGGAATCTTTGCAAACATCAAAATAATGCCTATTGCACCTATGATAAAAGTAGCATTATCACCCATTGTTCGCTCTGCAAGATTTGATAGTGTAAGTGGGGCAAGCTCCATAATAGTCCCAGATGTGCTATGTAAAGTTATAGCACTTGAAGTTACCATATTGTCTGTTACATATGTAGAAAGTCTTGATGTAATCAAATCTAAATTAGAAACGATAAATACAGCAAAACCTATTAGCAAAATCAATACACTTTTATACTTTAACTTTGATTTAATTTTCTTAGTTATTGATTGAAATATTAAAGTCTTATCACTTATAAAATGCAATAAAATAGCAAGAATAGCGATCTTTGTATAAATATTAATAAAAGATATTGAAATAATTAAAATTCCAAGCGCTTCATATTGTTTTAAATTATGTCTATCTTTAACAAAGACATAAAACAATGCAATAAAAACACTTGCGGTAAGTATATAGGTGGCACTCACCTTATGCCATAACAATGCCAATATAAAACAAATGGAGGCAAAAATTAAATCTGATAATTTGTATTGTTTCAAGATTCTATACATAAAATATAAGCCAAGTAAAGGAAAAAACAATACAAGCATATCTGTATCATAATATCCACCTATTGTTCTATTGCTATACCCAATACTTAATGGAGTTAATGTGGCAGCAAAAAAAGCATAATATTTATTTGTCATATCCTTAGCTAGTAAATACATAGGAATTACAACAAGACTAGACAACACTATTGGCAAAAAGAAAAATAAATCATCAATAGATAATGGCAACAAATAATAAAATATGGCACTTAGTATTGATGGCATCTCTAATGATGCTATAGGATAAAATGCATTATCTAAATCACCATTTATCAAATCTTTTGTAGCAGTGGCAAAATGATATGCATCATTTGTAGTAAGCAATCTATTGCCATCAAAAAAATAATAACCAAATGCACTGCTATAATATACAAATGCCTCTCTTGCATAAATAGAAATAAATATTGCAATGCCGATAAAAATGACATCTGTAAAAATCATTAAGAATCTAGAATTCATAAAATCCCCTTAAATGGTTTATCTTAAAAAAGTGGTTTTGACATGGAATCTGGAATATCAATTTTAAATAGTTTTAATATACTTGGTGCAATATTATCTAATCCTCCATCAGAAACTTTTGCAACATCTTTATCAAGAACAAAACACCATACATAGCCAGCAGTATGATTTGTGAGTAATTTACCATTTTCATCTTTCATCTTTTCACAATTTCCATGATCACTTGTAATAATTAATGAATAATTACATTCTTGTGATTTTTTTATAATCCTCCCTAGTTGTTCATCAACAGCTTCAACAGCCTTAATTGCTGCTTCATAACTACCTGTATGTCCTACCATATCACCATTTGCAAAATTAACAACAATAAAATCTTTATTTTGATCTATAGAATCTATCACTGCATCACACACTTCTTTTGCACTCATTTCAGGTTTTAAGTCATATGTTTTTACTTTTGGTGATGGAATTAAGATTCTATCTTCACCGCTAAGAGGCTCTTCTTTTCCACCATTAAAAAAGAATGTCACATGAGCATATTTTTCTGTTTCTGCTATATGGCTTTGTGTAAGATTATTCCTACTTATAACCTCTGATAATGTATCTTTAATTTTCTCCTTTGGAAATAAAATTGGAAATGGAAAGGTTGAATCATACTCACACATAGTAAGAATACTTATTTTAGGAACCCTTTTTCTTTCAAATTCACTAAAATTATCAAACCCTATTGCTTTTATTATCTCTCTTGCTCTATCGCTTCTAAAATTAAAAAATAAAAACCCATCACCATCATTTATACCTCTATAATCATTAAAACTAGCAGGAATGATAAATTCATCTGTAATATTTTCATCATATTGTGATTGTATGTATTCTAATGGATTAGATTGTGGATTTGCACCATCTACTATACAATTGTATGCGACCTCTATTCTTTCCCATCTATTATCCCTATCCATAGCATAGAATCTACCATTTATAGTTGCAATTTTTATATTATTTGTCTCTATTTCTATGATTTTTTTTACATAGCTTGGAGCACTAAATGGAGCCACATCTCTACCATCAGTAATTATATGAATATAAATAGTTTTTCCAAAAGATTCTAATATCTTTGCTAAACCTATTAAATGATCAATATGAGAATGAACGCCACCATCACTTACTAAACCACATAAATGAATCACATTTAAATTATTTACAAAATCAAGCAATGTATTATTTTTTGCAAGGGGAGAAGATAAAAAATCATCAAAGTTAATAGACATAGATATTTTTACTAAATCTTGGTATAAAACTCTACCTGATCCAATACACATGTGACCAACTTCACTATTACCCATTTGACCTTCAGGAAGACCAATATCTATCCCAAAAGTGCTTAAAAATGAATATGGCACATTATTAAAAAGCCAATCATAGTTAGGCTTCTTTGCATTTGCAAAAGCATTCCAAGAATTACTCTCATTGTAACCTATGCCATCAGTAATAACTAAGATAACTTTTTTTTTCATATAAATAATCCTATAAACTTAGTATAATTCTACAAAATATTACCAAAATAATTTTATTTTTTTAGGTTTTTATGCTGTATTATTTATACTTAGAATCCGGAATAAACATATTTCAATATATATCTTTTCGTGCAGGCATAGCATTTATAATTTCATTTTGTTTGTCTATGTTTTTATTGCCAAAATTTATAGAATGGGCAAAAAAAAGAAAAGCTTCACAACCTATATCTGATTTTGTACCATCACACAAAATAAAATCAAATACCCCGACAATGGGTGGTGCTATATTTATTTTATGTAGTGTTATATCAAGTGTTCTGTGTGCTAACATAATGAACTATTATGTATTAATTGGAATATTGATATTGATATCATTTTGCTTAATTGGCATCAAGGATGATTACACAAAAATATCAAATAAGAATAATAAGGGAATAAGTGCCAAGAGAAAATTTTCATTACTTATAGCAGTATCTCTTGCGGCTTCCATATGCTTATATTTATTAAATCATAATACCAACTTTTATATACCATTTATTAAAAATCCTATTTTTAATATGGGTTTTTTTGCAATTATCTTTTGGATGTTAGTATTTATAGCAACAAGCAATGCTGTAAATATTACAGATGGGCTTGATGGATTAGCAACTGCACCTAGTATTTGTGCGATTACAACTCTAAGTATTTTTATATATATTTCAGGGAATGCAATTCTTAGCTCATATTTATTAATACCAAAAATTATTCATAGTGGTGAGTTGGTAATAGCATCATCTGCGCTACTTGGTTCATTATTTGGATTTCTATGGTACAACTGCCACCCTGCACAAATCTTTATGGGGGATAGTGGAAGTCTAGCACTTGGTGGTTTTATTGCATATATGGGAATAGTATCAAATAATGAAGTTCTTTTAATATTAATTGGCTCTATTTTTGTTATTGAAACATTAAGTGTAATACTTCAAATTGGTAGTTATAAATTAAGAAATAAAAAAATATTTCTAATGGCTCCTATACATCATCACTTTGAAGTAAAAGGATGGAATGAAAATAAAATTATTATACGCTTTTGGATTATAGCTTTGCTTAGCAACTTATTAGCAATTTTAAGTATCAAAATAAGATGATTTCTTTATTTGGTTATGGGCAAACTATGAAGGCCCTAAGTAAAATTATTACTCCTTGCAATATATATGATGAAAAATTTACAAAAATAGACAAAGATGAATTTGGCAATAATCTTTTGCCTATAAAATATTTTAATCCACAAGATTCTACACTAGAAATAATAAGCCCTGGAATACCACCAAATTTTGCACTAAATAAATTAGCAAAAAATTTAATAAGTGAATATGACTATTTCTATCCAAATCATGCTACAAATATATGGATAAGCGGCACAAATGGAAAAACCACAACAACACAAATGACGCAATCATTGCTACATAAACATGGCAGTGTATGTGGAGGGAATATAGGCATACCATTATGCAATTTGGATAAAAATGCAAATATATGGATACTTGAAACAAGTTCTTTTATGCTGCATTATACAAACAAAGCAAATCCAAAAATATATGCTCTATTGCCAATAACAAAAGATCATATATCTTGGCATGGAAACTTTGAAAACTATGTAAATGCAAAATTAAAACCTTTGAAATTAATGTCAAAAGATAGCTATGCAATCATACCAAGTAAATATAAAGATATGACAAAAAATTTTAAAGGCAAAATGTATTTGTATGACAATGAAAAAGATATAGCACAAAAATTTAAAATAGATGAAAAAAAAATAAGTTTTAGAGGTGCTTTTTTAATGGATTCTATTATGGCACTTGCAATTACAAAGATTATTACAAATACTATAGATTATGATATTATCAATAAATTTAAAATAGATAGTCACAAAGTCGAGGAATTTACAGATAAATATGGAAGATTATTTGTAGATGACAGCAAGGCTACAAATATAGATGCAACAATACAAGCTCTAAGAATCTATAAAGATAAAGAAATTTTCTTGATACTAGGTGGTGATAATAAAGGTGTAAGCCTAGAACCACTTATAAAACAAATATTATCATATAACATAAAAATATTTGCTATCGGGGAATGTTCAAATGAAATTTATAATCTATCAAAAAAATACAATATAACCTGTAAAAACTCCCATACATTAGAGAATGCAGTAATTAGCATTAAAGGTATATTTAATGATATTAAAAATAGTATTTGTTTATTGTCTCCTGCTTGTGCAAGTTTAGATCAATTCTCATCATATAAACATAGGGGCGAAGAATTTAAAAAATATGCTCTATCATAAATATGATACTTTTAAGTAAATTTTAATTACTTAAAATATATAATAAAAGCTTTAGTATTTGGCTCGATAGCTCAGTTGGTAGAGCAGAGGACTGAAAATCCTCGTGTCGGCAGTTCGATTCTGCCTCGAGCCACCATCGCAACTAAACTAATATAAATTAAAAATGTTTTTAGATTTTAATTAACAAACTCCTGTATGTTTTTGGTTAAAATGAAATTTCCTTTATATCTCCCACTTTAAAAAACTCCTTGTATATAGAATATACAAGGAGGATTCTATTTTCTCTTATTTTATTATCTTCAACATTTATCATCACATTATCAAAGAAATTCTGTAGAGGATTCTTAAATACTAATAGTTTTTCTATACGATCTTTTGGAGTGGCAATATCTAATGCCTTAAATTCTTCTAGTATAGAAAATAGTACCCTTTCTTCATCATATTCAAATAATTCTCTATCAATAGAATCTACTTTTATTTGAGTATTTTTTAAAATATTAGCAATTCTCTTAAATAAATTTCTAAACTCACTATTAGCAAGTGAATTTAATGCAATAATTTGCATACTTAATTGATATAAATCTTTTTGGTTTGACTTTATTCCTGCATTTATCACCGATTGATTTACACAAAGTGTTCCTTCTAATCTTTCACAGAAAAATTTAAATATTTTATCTATATCAATACCTTTATAGCTAGATTCTAGCTGTGGAAGAATTTCAAATAGATTCAATGGAATTTCAAATTTTATTAACATCTTAATAATACCACTACAAGCTCTCCTTAGCGCAAATGGATCTTTTGAACCACTTGGAATCTTATTAATTGCAAAAAGGCTGATAACAGAATCCAATCTATTTGATATAGAAACAATAGCACTTTGCAATGTAGATGGTAATGCGGAATCTTCTTGCAATGGCAAATATTGCTCTTTTATCATTAGTTTTAATGCATTATTTTGTGCATAATAAGAACCCATAACACCTTGTAATTCACCAAATTCACCAACCATCTCACTAAGTAAATCATTTTTACTAATAGATATAGCTTGTATAATATCACTAGAATCTACATTTAATTTATCACATATTGCTTTTGCAATATTTATTTCTCTATTTACCTTATCAAATATACTTCCAGAATCTTGAATAAATTCTATATTTTTTAAACTACAATCTATATCATTTTGAACAAAAGAATTTAAATCATTTTTATAGAAAAATAAAGCATCTTCAAGTCTAGCTTTTAATACACGCTTATTCCCATCTAAGATACAATCAAATGCACTTTCATCCATAGCATTACAAATCACAATAAATCCATTATTGATTTTTTCATTTTTATATGTTGCAAAATACTTTTGATTAACCTTCATTGAAGTAATAATAACTTCACTTGGAAGCTCTAAAAACTTTCTATCAAACTCTCCATATAATGCATTTGGATATTCAGTAATTGCAACCACTTCATCAAGAAGCAAAGGATCTACTTCAACCTTTATATTTTTTTCTGTCTCTATACTTTTAATTTGATTTAAAATTAATTCCTTTCGCTCAATTTGAGAATAAATAACACCATTTTGCTTTAAAAATTCAAAATAATCATTAATATCATTTATTGTTTTTGGAGATTTGCTTCTATGTGGATAAATTAATTGTGCTTGTAAAAATTGATATTTTTTTTCTATGTTTTTTAACTCTATAAACTCATTATCAATCAAAGTAAAAACATTTCTAATTGGTCTAATAAAACTAGATTCTACATTTCCCCATTGCATACTTTTACCAAAATTTAAAGAATCTAAAAAATCTAAAATAATATCTTCTATCAAATATTTAGTTTGCTTACCCTTTATAAAAGCCTTGTAGTATAAACATTCTTTGCCATTTTTTGTATTAGTTGATAAGTCATTTTTACTAATATTTAGTTTTTTAAGAAAGCTATTTGTAGCATCACTTGGATTCCCATTGTCATCATAAGCGATACTTAATGGTGGACCAAAATATTCTATCATCTTATCTTCTTGCATCAAAGGAAAATTATTAGATACAAAGATTAATCGTCTTGGTGTCCAAAAAAAATCCAAATCAACATTAATGTTATTTTCATTTAATAACTTATTAAACTTTGAATGAACATTTAAAATCTCTTTTTTAATAGCACTAAATGGCAGCTCTTCCAAAAAAAACTCTATTAATAGCGTAGATGTATTCAATACATATTATCCTTAAGGTTAAATTTAACGAGTGATTTATATAAAATGAAGTAGAATCTTACCAAAAAATAAGCTTAAAGGGTTTAAATGCGTTTTATTGCATTGCTACTATTAGTAGAGTGTTATATTTATGCAACACCTGTTAATAAATGTGTAAGTATAGATAAATTTAATGATAATCAAAAAGAAATAATAGCTTATGCCTATAACTATGGAAAAAAATATAATTTTGGATTCACACTTGCAGCTATAGCTTGGCATGAATCTTGTGCTGGTGAATACAGAATGAATTTTGCAGACCCAAGTGCTGGAATTTATCATGCTTTGATACCTGGGGTAATAAAAAGATATCAAATGTTAAAAGATACAGGATTTAATCGCAATGTAATTGGTGAACTATTAATCCGTGATGATGAATTTGCATCAAAAGTAGCTATAGATGAATTATTATTTTGGCATAAAGTAAGAAATGGAAATTGGAAAGATATAATAAAATCATACAACAAAGGCTATAGTTGGGAAAAAAATAATAAATTAAATGAAATTGCTGAAAATTATTATAAAAATATAAAAACAAAAAAAGAAATACTAGAAAAATACATACCCAAACATCTAAGTAATTTCAAACTAAAAGATAGAGAGCCTATGCTTGCTAATTTCAATTCAAATAATACAAATGCTATCACAAGAAAAAAAGAAAATGAAGTGATTGATAAAATAAGAAAGATAGAAGTAGCAATATTTAATAATGATAGTGAATTAGTAGTTAAACAGGCAAAAAAAAATAATAAAGCAATCATTAGCATATATAATAAAAACGAAGAAGATTCTATAATACACGAAAAGACAATCACGTTGCAACCATTATATATAAGTAAATAGGAAAAGACTTGAAAATAGCTATTAATGGATTTGGCAGAATTGGTAGAGCTTTTTTTAGAAATTTCTACAATACAAAGCCAAAAGATTTAGAAATTATACAAATTAATGATATTTGTGATTTTGATAAACTAGTATACCTGCTAAAAGTAGATTCAATTTATGGAAAATTTAAACATAATTTTGAATATAAAAACAAAGAATTGATAATCAATAATCATAAAATTTCTCTAAGTTCATACAAAAATCCTAAAGATTTTCAAACAAATGCAGATGTCATCATTGAATGTAGTGGTAAATTTGATGATACAAAAAAACTACAATCATATATTGATAATGGTGCATCTTATGTAATACTTGGAGCTACACCAAAAGATAATATGGATATTTATATCTATGGTGTGAATGAGCACAAATACAATGGAATAAAAATTATATCAAATGCATCTTGCACTTCAAATGCTATAGCACCTATAATAAATACAATTAATAAAAAATACAAAATACAAAGTGGTAATATTTCTATTATACATCCATTTAATAATGATCAATCCTTGTTGGATTCTCCACACAATAACAATATAAGACTTAGTAGAAATGCAACTATAAATATCATTCCAACAACAAGCAGCATAGGCAATGTATTAAAAAGAATATTTAATATTAATTTCTATGGGGACTCAATTAGAGTGCCAACATCAATAGTTGCATTTAGCAATATAGACTTGGTGTTAGAAAATAATATTACAAAAGATGATATATTAGGTTTAGATTTTAATAATAATATAATAGGTATTGACTATGATATGCGTGTATCAAGTGATTTTATTGGGGATACAAGAAGTGCTATTATAGCTAGTGATTTAATAAATATTAATAGCAATACAGCTAGAATTGGAATATGGTTTGATAATGAAAATGGATATGCAAATAGATTAATTGATATGCTAAATACTATATATACATATCATAAATCAAATTAATCATCCACCACCTATAAATTGTAAAAATTCTATCTTATCTCCATCATTTGGGAAAGTATTGCTATATTGTGCTTTTTGCACTAAGTTGCTATTTAGTGCAATTGCCACGACTTTAGATTCTATTTTTAAGATATCTAGTATATCTTGAATACTCACTTTGTCTTTAAAATCCATTGATTCACCATTTATTACAATAGTCATTTTTTCTCCTTAAAAAAATGATAATAAAATCCTGGTTTATTTATTTGCTTTGTTCGAGAAATAACAAGATCTCCATCTTTTGCACCTTTATTTACAGAACTACCTGCTGCAATTAATACATTTGATTCAATTTCAACTGGAGCAATTAATTGAGTATCGCTACCTACAAAAACATTTTTACCAATTATAGTTTTATATTTTTTTATGCCATCATAATTACAGGTAATTACGCCTGCACCAATGTTTGTTCCGCTATCAATACTGCTATCACCAAGATAACTTAAATGGCCCGCTTTTACATTATTTAATGTTGATGCTTTAATCTCAACAAAATTACCAATATGAGAATCTTTGATATAAGATTTAGGACGAATCCTTGCAAATGGGCCAATGCTACTATTTTCTATAATACTATCTTCTATTACACTATTTGAGAGTATCTTGGATTCTATGATTTTACTACCGCTTTTTAAAACACAATTACTCTCAATTTCACATTCTCCAATAAACTCAACTCCAAATTCAATATAAATACTCTTTGGAATCCTAAAGATAACACCAGATTGCATAGCTTTATTGCGTAACAAATCAAGCATAAAATCCTCAGCTTTTGCTAAATCTACCTTAGAATTAACACCTATAAACTCGTGTTCTTTTACATTAATACCAATAATACTACAATCATCTTTATTAGCCAAGCTAATAATATCAGTTAAATAATATTCATTTTGTTTATTATTAGATTCTAATTTTGGTATGTATGTATTTAACAATTCTTTTTTAAAACAATACACTCCTGAATTTGCTAGGCTGATTGATTTTACTTTGCTATCTGCATCTTTTTCTTCAACAATACCAAGAACCTTATCTTCATCCATAAGAACACGACCATACCCAGTTGCATCAGATAATTCTAATATGCCCATAGATATATCACAATCATCTCTAATAAAATTCTTTAATGTAGAAGATTGAACTAGAGGCATATCGCCGCTTAATACCAAAACTCTATCATATTTTGTATCTATTGGCATTTTTTTATTATCCCCTACTCCACTCATTAATGCACCAGCAGTTCCAGGAAATTCATCATGATTTTGTATGTGAATATTTATTTTATTATTTGGGTAAGCAGAATTTATTTTCTCTTTTATCATATTAAATTCATTGTATAAAACTATATGTAAATCATCACTAAGATTACTTACCTCATCAATAATGCAAAAAAGCATTTCCTTGCCACAAATTTTATGCAAAACTTTTGGAATCTTAGATTTCATTCTAGTGCCAAAACCTGCACTCAAAATAATAATTGACACCTTATTCAAGCTTATTTCCTAACCATAGATATAATTAAAATATTGTTTATCAAATTTTAACACAATAAAAGATATAATTTAAATCTTTGTGTGCAGAATGATTCTCATTAAGAATAATTTAGGAGTTTGTATTTATGGACTTAGGAACTATTATAGGGCTATTCTTAGTTACTATACTTTTAGTTGGAGCAATGGTAATGGGTGTTGGGGTGCAAGTATATATTGACTTCCCATCATTGCTTATTACAGTTGGTGGCTCTATATCTGCACTACTTATATCCTTTAAATTAGAAAATATGAAAAACATATTTAAATATTTAGGAATCGCTTTTAAACCTCATCAATACAATATTCCTTTACTAATAAAAACAATCGTAGAATATGCGATTAAAGCAAGAAGAGATGGGATACTCTCACTTGAACAAAATGTCAATCAAGAAGAAAATGACTTTCTTAGAAAAGGCTTAAGTATGGCTGTAGATGGTTCTGAACCAGATTCAATAAGAGAGTTACTAGAAATAGATATGGAACAATCACTAAATAGACACAATAGTAATGCAGATATATTTGAAACATGGGCATCATTGGCAGGTGCTTATGGTATGCTTGGGACGCTAATTGGTCTTGTTGCGATGCTTGTAAACATGAGTGATCCTAGTTCTATTGGACCTGCAATGGCCGTAGCATTGATTACGACATTTTATGGCTCACTTATAGGAAACACTATTGGAACTCCAATAGCAAATATATTAAAAGTAAGGGCACAAGATGAAGCACTTATGAAATTATTAGTAATTGAGGGTATTATATCTATTCAAGCAGGAGATAATCCAAGAGTATTGGAAACAAAACTACTATCATTTTTACCACCAAATCAAAGATTTAGTCAATTTGATTAAATAAAATGGCAAAGAAATTAAATACTCAAAAAAAAAGCAGTGGGCTGCCATTATGGCTTGGAACATTTGGGGATTTGATGAGTTTGCTTTTAACTTTTTTTATATTACTACTATCAATGGCTACATTTGATGCAAAAAAATTAATAGAGGCTGAAGCTAGCATAAAAGGAGCATTAAGTATATTAGATGGTGGGATAAAAATTGAACCAAGTCAAAACAGAATAACACTCCCAGCAGATATAACAATACCACCAGAATATGCAGAGGAAGTAAGACTTATAAAACAAACAATTATTGATTTTTATGATATGCCAAATGTATCAAAAGGACAAACAGATATAATGGGTGATGGATTAAATGGATTTATAATTACACTGCCTGCAAATGTAATAGTAGATAATGAATTTAAAATAAATGAAGATGCAAAACTATTTTTAAAAAGAGTTTCACAAATAATGGAGAGGATGCCACAAAATACGCAAATTGAAATACTTGGAAAATCAAATATATCAACACCACCTATAAACCTAGAGCGTGCATCAAAAATTGCTCTTAGTGTTGGAAGGGAATTTTATAATCTAAATATAAATGGAAGTAAAATAAATATCATAGGTGTAGAAGATAAGAGCTTATCTAAACATGAAGATATATTAAACATTAGATTCTATGCAAAAGATATACCAATCAGTAAAACAAAAGGGTTATTAGATAAATAATGATTAGAATCTTTTTTACATTGATATGTATTTTTGCTATTGCATTTGGTGAAGTAGATCCCATTGATGAAAATGGAAATCTAATAATAAGAGAAGTACCAAAACCGCAACAAGGCTCTCAAATAAACCCAAAAACAAATCCTGCTTTAAATTCTCCTACAATACCAACAATAGATTTATCACTTAGTGCACCAAGAGATCCAGGAGATCTAGTGACAACACTAAATATTGTGATAATTATTACACTATTAGTATTGGCACCATCGTTGATATTAGTAATGACAAGTTTTGTAAGGATTATCATTGTGCTTGGATTTTTAAGAGTTGCTATGGGAACACAACAATCACCACCTACACAAATTCTAGTATCGCTTGCACTAATTCTTACATTTTTTATTATGGAGCCAGTTGCAACTGATGGATATAATGCAGGCATAAAACCATATATAAACAAAGAAATACCATATGATGAAGCATTTACAAGAGCAATAAAACCTTTCAAAGAATTTATGATGAAAAATACCAGGGAAAAAGATTTAGCATTATTTTTTAGGATAAGGAATTTAGAAAATCCACAAACAATTGATGATGTCCCACTTACAGTTCTTTTACCTGCATTTATGATAAGTGAGTTAAAAACTGCATTTCAAATAGCTTTTTTATTATATCTGCCATTTTTAGTTATTGATATGGTTGTTAGCTCTCTACTTATGGCACTTGGAATGATGATGTTGCCACCTATTATGATATCTCTTCCATTTAAGATACTTATTTTTATTCTTGTTGATGGATTTAATCTTTTAATAGGCAATCTTGTAAATAGTTTTAAATAATTTTGTTAAAAACATATTGTATTTGTTAAAAATATAGTAAAATAACCGAATTATCAATATAAGGGATTTATTATGGATTTTGCAACAAAAGCAATAACAACATCTGAAAAACCAAATTTAAGTGAAAATGCTCCAAGTGATGTAATAAGCCCTATTCACTTATCATCAACATTTGCAAAGCCAAATTATAATGATACTATACAAAATTTTTCTTACTCAAGATTATCAAATCCAACAAGAAATAATCTAGAAAATAAATTAGCAGTATTAGAAAATGCAAAATATGCCATTGCATATGCTAGTGGTCAAGCAGCAGAATGCGCTACAATACTTGGCTTGCTAGAATCTAATGATGAAATAATATGTTTTAATGATATTTATGGTGGCACAAGGAGACTACTAAGCAGTATATTTAGCAAATTTAATATATCTGTAAAGTATATAGATCTAACTAATATAGAAAATATAACAAATTCAATAACATCTAAAACAAAAGCTATATGGCTAGAATCTCCAACAAATCCTCTACTTCAAATATGTGATATAAAAAAGATTAGTCAAATTGCACAAAAATGCAATATATTAACTATAGTGGATAATACATTTGCCACCCCTTACTTGCAAAGACCACTTGATTTAGGAGCAGATATAGTAATACATAGTATGACAAAATACATAAATGGTCATAGTGATAGCATCGCTGGAGCAGTATTACTAAATGATGATGGATTATATGAAAAATTAAGATTTACATCAAATTCTTGTGGAATGATACTTGGAGCATTCGATTCTTATTTAAACTTAAGGGGAATAAAGACATTAAAAGTTAGAATGGAGCAGCATTGTAAAAATGCACTAGAGGTTGCAAGATTTTTACAATCTCACAAAAGAATAAAACAAGTAATATATCCTGGATTAGATTCTCATCCACAACATCATTTGGCAAAAGAACAAATGAATGGACTATTTGGTGGTATAGTAAGTATATACATTGATGCAGATGAAAATCAAATGAATGTATTTGCAAAAAATTTAGATATCTTTATCTTAGCAGAAAGTTTAGGAGGAGTTGAGAGCTTATTTGGATGTCCTTATTATATGAGCCATGGCAGTGTTGATGAAGAAATAAAAAAACAGCTAAATATTACAAAAAATCTTATCCGTCTATCTATTGGACTAGAAGATTCTAATGATTTAATAAATGCACTAAACAATGCGCTAAATACAATTTAATACAAGGATTAAAAAATGAAAATATTACCACTTATGTTATTTGCAATATTTATTGGATGTAGTGGGGAAAGCAGAGATACTTCAAATGAAAATTTAACAATCAAGGTTGGCAGCGAGAGTGCATATAAACCATTTTCATATGTTGATAGAGATGGAAATATGCAAGGCTATGATGTAGAGGTATTAAAACTATTGCAAACAATAAATCCAAAATTAAAATTTGAGTTCATACATGCTCCTTGGAATTCATTATTCTTAGGATTAGATTCTGCTAGATTTGATATTTTGGCAAATCAAATTATAAAGACAAAAGAAAGGGAAGAAAGATATCTATTTAATACGATCCCGTATTTTATATCAACATCACAATTTATAACAAGAAAAGATGACAATAGCATCAAATCAACTAATGATTTTAAGGGAAAAATTGCTGGATGTGTCGTAGGAGCTTCACATACTAAAATACTAGAAGAATGGAACAAGAAGAATAATAATGTATTAGAAATTAGATACTATAAAGATCTAAAGCCGTTATTGCAAGATTTAATGAATAAAAGAATAGATATCCATCTAAATGATCCAGCAAGTATACTAGATATAATAAAAGAACAAAGATTAGATTTTAAGATATTAGATGAAAGAATTGCACAAAATGAAACATACTTTATATTACGAAATGAAGAAGCATCTAGAGAAATTATCAATCAAATAGATTCTGCATTAAAAGAAGCAAAAGAAAATGGCTTACTTAGTGAATTATCAATTAAAATATTTGGTATAGATCAGAGCAAATAGTATGCAATTATTTGATTTAGAATATGCACTAAGCACAATTCCAATTGTAGCAAAAGGAGTACCATTATCGATTGCTATAGCTGTTGTTGGATTTATAATTGGTTCAATAATAGGGCTTGCATTAAGTATAATTAGAATCTATAAAATACCCGTTTTATACCAATTAGCAACAATATATATATCATTTTTTAGAGGTATTCCAGTGCTTGTTCAGATATTTCTAGCATATTATGGCATACCTCTTGTTATTAGATATATTAATCAGAAATATTCACTTAATATTGATATATCAGGGATTGGTGCTATATACTTTATGTATTTAGTATACTCTTTATACTGCTCTGCGTATTTGAGTGAAATATTTAGAAGTGCAATTTTAAGCATAGATAAAGGGCAATTAGAAGCTAGTTATAGTGTAGGTATGACAACCACACAAAGTCTATTTATAATCATATTACCTCAAAGCTTACTAATAGCACTTCCAAATATACTTAACTTCTTCATAATGCTAATTAAAGAAACTTCTCTTGTTTTTGCAGCATCAGTCCCAGAAATAATGGGAATAGCAACTCTTGAGGCAGATAGAAGTTCTAAATTTTTAGAAGTTTATATTATTGCAGCACTTATATATTGGGCTATTAGCATAATATTAGAAAAAATATTTGGCATACTTGAAAATAAGGTAAAAAAATACAAAAGAATTGTTGGCTAAGGAAATCAAATAAATGATAGAGCTATCAAATATAATTAAAAGTTTTAATGGAAATTTAGTATTAAAAGATATCAATCTCCATATTCAAAAAAATAAAATTTATGCCATTCTTGGACCAAGTGGAAGTGGCAAAAGCACACTTCTTAGATGCATAAATTTACTTGAAATAGCAGATAGCGGAAATATGAGGTTATGTGATGTTAATATTGATTTTAAATCAAAAATCAAAAAATACGACATATTAAAGATTAGAAAACATACAGGCATGGTATTTCAAAATTACAATCTATTTGCAAATAAAACGGCATTGCAAAATATTACCCAATCATTAATTAGTGTCCATAAATATAAGAAACAACAAGCATATGAAATAGGAATGTATTATTTAAGTCTTGTTGGACTAAAAGATAAAGCTAACTTTTATCCAAATGCATTAAGTGGAGGACAACAACAAAGAATAGGCATAGCAAGAGCACTTGCTTTTAACCCAGATATCATACTTCTTGATGAGCCAACAAGTGCACTTGACCCAGAATTAGTAGATGAAGTACTAAATACTATAAAATTAATAAAAGATAAAACTATGATTTTAGTAACACATGAGCTACATTTTGCACAAAAGATAGCAGATATGATTATTTTTATGAGTGATGGAGAAATAATTGAAGTTTCAACACCAAATAATTTTTTCAATTCACCAAAAACAATAAGAGCGCAACAATTTTTATCCAAATTCAATAACTATACAGATTATATAATTTAAACACACTTATATCTTAATTACATATTTATCAATAATTTAGTTTTGAATTAAAATATTGCTTATATATATTATAATAACAATTATTATTATAATTACTATAATGGAAACTATTATGAAAATTATCTCAAAAAAAGGATTATTAATATTATTAATGACCTCTAATATTCTAGGAAAAGATATGCATAACAAAGAAATTAAAGATATTGATTTAGGAAATTTAACTACAACAAAGCAATACTTTACATATCAAGAAGGAAGCAATATATCATCAAAAACATTAGAGGGAATTCCAAGTAATAATGGAGATATAACAAGTGCATTAAAAATACTCCCAAATGTGCAATACAATAACTCTCAACTTAGTTCTCATACTCCAGGAGAAATAGATCCTGCAAATGCAAGCATTAGTGGTGGTCTATACTATCAAAATAATTTCCAAATAGATGGTTTTAATATGAATAATGATTTAAATCCAAGTATAAGTGGTGGAAATTATAATCCAGTAGCAGTTACTGCGCTTCCTGGACAAAGTCAAGGGCTAAATATAGACATATCATTAATAGATTCTATTAATGTGCAAGATTCTAATATTTCAGCTGCATATGGCGGATTTAGCGGTGGCGTTATAGAAGCAAGTACAAAAAAAGCAACTAAAAAATTTGGTGCAAAAATAAGTTATCAAATTACGCAAGGTGATGCAAGTCCTAATCATTTTAGTTTAACTAATTACCATATAAATAATAATGATATTAATAATTTTTTACATTCTACAAGTGCAACAAGTCAACCAAAATTTATTAAACATATTTTTAGGTCATCACTAGAATCTAAATTTAACTCAAAAGCTGGGATTATTGCTAGTTTTACTACCACACAGAGCTTTATACCGCTTAATTCATATGCTCAATCACAAATCAATACAACACTTGATAAAAGCCAAAAAATACAAAAAAGACAAAGTTATAATTTATTTTTAAAAGGTAACTATGATGCAAATGATTATACACGCATAGAAGCAAGTTATGCATATATACCACAATATAATAACTACTTTATAGTAAATACAAAAGATTCTGATTTTGATATGCTAAGTGGCGGCCACCAAGCTGGCATAAAAACATTCATTGATAATAATCTTGGATATCTAAAAATACAAAGTAATTTTAATTTCTTAGAAAATTCAAGGACAAACTCAAAGGATAATATGTATATTTGGAGATATAGCACAGATAAAAACTGGAATCCAAATGGAAATAATGCAGAAGGTGGATACGGAAATGTAAATAGCAGGCAAATAAGCCTAGATTCAAAGATAGTGCAAGATTTTAAAGCACTCAAATATAAAGATTTAGAAAATTACATTAGCATTGGATTAGAATTTGGATATACAAATGCTTATTATGAACGCTTAAATGACACTATGATTGGATTTGGCAACACTCAACCACTAAAGAACAATGCTATTTGTAGTGATACGCAATGGTGCTCTAATGGAGTTGTAGATATTAGTAAGATTCCAATAAACCAACAAACTCAATGGAAAGACAATAATGGGCAATGGATATCCAGAGCAACACTATACAAGGCAGGAAAAATAGAATTACATAACTTTACCATTGGATCATTTATCGAAGATAATATAAATTTTAATTTATATGATTTTGGAGAAATACAATCAAGGGTTGGGCTTAGACTTGATTATGATACCTATATGAACAAAAACACATTAGCACCTAGATTTAGCATTAATTATAATGCTCCCTGGGGAGAAAATGCATTTAATACACAATTTATATTTGGTGCAAATAGATACTATGGAAGAAATTTATTTGCCTTTAAATTAATGGAAGAAAGAAGTGCTTTGCAATGGACATTAAATAGAACACAAGAAAATCAAAGATGGGAAAACGCAACTGCTACACAAAACAAAAATGACACCAATTTCAAAAAGCTTAAAGTCCCATATTCTGATGAATTAACAGGTGCTATATCTCAGAATCTAAATTTAGTTAATCTTACTATAAAGTATATATATAGGAATGGAAAAGATGAAGTAAGAAGAGTATGTCAAGCACCAGATGGAAGTATTAGTAATTATAATTGTGTTGCAAATACAAGTATCACAAAAGAACTAAGATATGTATATACAAATAATGGAGTTAGTCAAAGTAATATTATAAGTATAACACTACAAAATCAACATCCACTTGAATTCTATGAAATCAAAAATAATATTTTACTTGCATTTGATTGGACAAATGTAAATAGAAATTATGCTGATTATAATAGTGATTTTGAACTTGGTGAATTTCAAAATGATTTAATAAGCTACAATGGAAAAATAATAAGATATGCAGACAGGCCTGCAGAAAACTTCATAAGGCCATATACATTAAGGTTGAATACAATACATAACTTTAATTTATGGAATATAAATTGGATTTGGAGTAATCTCTTTAGATATAGAAGTAGTTATAACGCTATGATTAGTGTAGGGGATGAATATAAAGATAGTATTATAATTAATGGCATATTAACAAAAATAGATACATTTAAACCATATAAAGTTAAAGGTGCTTTTACTTGGGATATTAGACTTGGGAGTGAATTTGAAATATATAATAAAAATATAATGTTTATAAATCTTGATGTTATAAATATTTTAAACTCAAGAAATATTGCTATTGTAAATTTAAGCAACTACACACCAAGTGCAGGTGCAAATGCAACACCTATATATGAACTTGGGAGACAATTTTATATAGAACTTGGATATAAATTTTAATTTAGAGGTTATTAATGATAAAAATAATGATTGTTGTTGCATATATTAATATTTTATTTGGAGTAAATTTTGATGAATTAAGAGAAATGTATCTTAAAGATTCTAAATATTGGAGTAAAGCATTAGTTGATGACGATATAGAATATGAAGAAATTGGAGCTCTTCCTTTAATCCCTCCATACCCACTATATAATCCATATTCAAAATCTAAAGTTGAGTTAGGAGAAAAATTATTCAATGATCCAAGATTATCATCATCTAATCAAATAGCTTGTGCTTCATGTCATGATAAAGAATTTGGATTTGGAGATGGAAGAAAACTAAGCTATGGACACAATAGGACACTTGGAAAGCGAAATTCACCAAGTGTAGCAATGAGCGCTTTTGGTATCGAAAAATTTTGGGATGGAAGAGCAAAAAACTTAGAAGAACAAGCTTTAATGCCTATATTAGATGAAAGAGAAATGGCTTTTGATCCAGACTCTGCAGCAAAAAAACTTAATAACATTAAAGAGTATAAAATATTATTTAAAGAAGCATTTGGAAGCGAAATAATAACAAAAGAATTAATTGGCCAAGCTATAGCTACATATGAAAGAAGCTTAATGCCTAAAAATAGTAGATTTGATAGATTTATGCAAGGTAATAGCAAAGCTCTTAATGATAAAGAAATTTGGGGGCTTCATATATTTAGAACAAAAGCTAGATGCATGAATTGCCATAATGGTGTTAGCTTTAGTGATCAGAAATATCACAATCTAGGATTAACATACTATGGTAGAAAATACGAGGATTTAGGTAGATATATTGTTACAAAAGATATAAATGATATTGGTGCATTTAAAACGCCAAGTCTAAGGCTAGTATCACAAACAAAACCATATATGCATAATGGATTATTTCCAAGCCTAAAAGGTGTATTGAACGCTTATAATGCTGGCATGTTTCACCCTAAGCCAAATGAAAGCCAAAAAGATGATCCATTGTTTCCAAAAACATCACCATTGATCCATAAGCTAAACCTTACAAGTGAAGAGATAGATGCACTAGAAGCATTCTTAAAAACACTATAGTTAATTATAATTATTGCTTGATTGTTAGTAGTGTATCAATCATCCTATCAATAGTGGTAATAACCTTTGCATTTGCAGCATAACCACTTTGAAACTTTATTAGATTTACCATTTCTTCATCAATACTCACTTGACTAATAGATAAGTATTCCTTTTTTACAGCAGCAAGAACAGATTGTTTAGTATCACCTAAAATCTGCACATCATTAGTATCTGCTGCAACTTTACCTGTAACAAATTGAAAATATTTAGGTATAGTCATTTCTTGTTTTTTACCACGCACTGGATAAAACTCACTATCTTTATGTTGCAATTCTAACATCATAGTGGCAATATCAAAATTACCGCTAACAGGTGCCTTGTATTGACGAATTAGTGTTGGATTATTCGCATACATAGTATTTAATTCTATATTTTGCGCATTATTGCCATCAAGAAATCGATTTATGCCTATTGCTCCAACAAAATTACTACCTTTATCTTCTATACTTACACTCAAACCCATTGAACTATTTTTTGGTAATATTTGAAATTGTTTTGCCTCATCATCATAATAAGCAGTAAAATAATCATCAAAATCATTTAATGAATTATTATCATTATTGTCATCAGTATTTTTATTTAAGTAATTAACTACATCCTCCATGGTAGTAATTCCATCAATATTAACATTCTTTCTAAGCATTTCACTGCCTTTTGCATCATAGATAATAACATCAAATGATCCATTTTTTATATTATAAATAGAATCAGATAATACATCCTGGCTACTTATAGCCAATATTTTACTTTTTAACTCTGTGGTTGCACTTTGTGCATATACACCATTAGTAGCCTCTATAAAACCTTGAGCAAATGTATCTAAATTATTTATATACTCTTGAATCTTTCCTATTTTACCACCATTTTTGCCATAAGCAACAAGATCAAGTAACGCTCCGCTCTTGCCTCCACTAATTTTATCTGTAATATCAACCTTTTTAAAGTCATATCCTTGAAAATATACACTATACAATCCATCTTGATTATCTGCATTATCAATAACCAATGGATGATAATTTGAGCCATCAACTATATTAAATCCGCCTGCTATATTTAGAGTATACCCATAGTCAAAATCTGCACTATCGCTATTTAGCTTTGATTGGCTTTTTAATTTATCTTTGAAAACATTATTTCCTATCAATTTTGATAGATTAAATTCAAGCTCATCTCTTCTATCTCTAAGTTCATTTGCCTGCTTTAACTCTCTAGAATCTTCTATTTCTGCCAATCTTTTATTGATTTCTGCAATCTGTTTAGCAATAGAATTAATTTCTTCTATAGTTACTTTCAATTCCTCACTTTGTTTAATCTGCAAATCAAACAATCTTCTTCTTGTATCTTTGATATTGGATATCAATGTTTGTGTGTGTTGTGCCAAAACCTGCTTTTGTGAAGGATCTGATGGGTTCTTTTCTACATCTTTCCATGAATTAAAGTAATTTTTAATATCATTATATATTCCTACACCATCTACTTCAGGAAAGAATGCAGATGCTTCTCTAAGTGCTGCAAACTCTGTATCATAAAACTGAGCATCACTAGCTGCTTTTCTATATCTTGAAAATGTAAATTCATCATGGATTCTTTGAATTGTTTCTATATCAACGCCACGACCAAGATTATAATTTTGATAGTAAAGTGGCTTTTCTGGAGCCACAACCACTCTTTGTCTTGCATAAAATTCATCACTTGCATTAGCTATATTATTACCAGTTACATCAACCATTAACTGATGTGCATTTAGACCAGTTTGTGAAGTATTTAGTGATGATAGTATTCCACCCATACTAAGCCTCTATATGAAATAAATCAACTTTTGAATATGATTTATTTGAATATCCATCTCTTTGACTTGGAATAATATTTCCTAATAAGGAATTATAAAACTCATAAACAGCAATAACACTTTTTGCATAATTCCTATTGATATCTCTAAGTGTTTTTAAACATTCTCTCATCTTATCAATGAGCACTGCTACATCAGAATCTAAAAGCTCTTCTATACTTTTATTTGGGTTTTCTTTTGATAATTTTAACATAGCATCTCTAGCTAAGTCTTTGTTATGATCAAACATTGCAATTGCATTATTTTTAGATTCTAATCTTTGAAAGATAGCATCGTGATTTGCTTCTTTTATATCTTGCATATCAAGATTACTAATTTTAATTAACTCTTCGAGATTAGATATGGCATCACTCAAAAACTTAATCAACATAGAATCTACCTTAAAGAAATATTTTTAATCTTTATACAAGCAAATCTTGTGCCATTCTTTCTGAAGTCTTTTTGATGTCAATATCATAATTACCATCATCAATCTGTGCTTTTATGTTTTCTATCTTGTTTGAATTATCAATCTCTTCACTATTAATCGTATTTGCAGCAGTAGAAACATTTGAAATAGAATTGCTATTTGTTTTTGAATCCTGTAGATTCTCTTTTGTGTTATTGATTGAAATGCCATCTTTGCTTGATACAGATCCACTTGATAGACTATCTGTTCTAATTATCATTAATAATTCTCCATATTAATTGCTATGTTTAAATTTCTTAAGTTTAGTTACACAAAATTAAAATAAAAATCGTCTTATACTATACATTATTTAAAATAATTGGAAATTTCTTGTAAAAAATTATCTATATCGCGCTTATTTACCGGAGATACCTGCGTATTAGAAAACACCGATACATCTGAATTTTTGTAATCATAAATATACAAACCTACAAAAAGTGCACAATAAGTAAATGCTAAAAATGCTATTGAAGGAAATATCCAATCTTTCATAAATAATATAAACCCACCTCATTTTTATAACACTATAGAATAATAACACTTAAAAATACAAATTATATACATCTATCATAAAATGTATGTATATTTTTGAAAATAAATTTTATTTTGTATAATTTTAATTTACTTAAAAAATATCTTTAATAATATGTGATATCAATATATAAATTATTTTTAAGGAATAAATATTTAATGAATAATTTATCTAAAATAATAATGTATTTGTTTGTGTTTACAACATACTGTTTTGGTGCTACAAGTTCTAGCGATATTTGGAAAAAAGGATACACTTTTTTACAATTTCTAGAATCTTATGGAATTCCATCAAGTGTATATTGGAATCTATATCCAGAAGACAAAGAACTAACAGCAGAAATATATAGTGGTGTAAGATATTACACACTAATAGATGAAAATAATACTCTTCTTCAAGCACTGATACCATTAAATGATGAAACACAAATACACATATTTAAAGATAAAGAAGTTTATAAAGTTGATTTTATACCTGTTAAATATTTTTCATCTACAAATTCAATAGCACTATCAATTCAAAAATCACCATATCAAGATATAGTGGAATTAATAGGTGATATAAACCTTGCAAATGAATTTATTAATACATATAAAAACGCTATAGACTTTAGCAAAAATATCATTAAGAATGATAAACTAGCATTAATATATAATTCAAAATATAGACTTGGAAGAAGTTATGGCACTCCTGAAATAAAAGCATCATTAATTGAAACAAATGGAAAACCGAACTTTTTATTTGCATATAGTGATGGAAGGCGTTATGATCAAAATGGAAATGAAATTACTGGCCTACTACTACATACACCTGTGTCAAATTCTAGGATATCATCAAGATTCTCATTAAATAGAATACATCCAATATTAAAAGTAAAAAGGCCTCATTATGGGGTTGATTATGCTGCACCATATGGTGCAAATGTAAAAGCAGCTGCAGGGGGAAAGGTTGCATTTGCTGGTGTAAAAACTGGATATGGGAAAGTTATTGAAGTTGTGCATGAAAATGGACTAAAAACACTATATGCACACTTAAGCAAAATTCATACAAAAAAAGGGCAATATGTAAGAACTGGACAAGTAATTGGAAAAGTAGGAAATAGTGGTCTTAGCACTGGACCGCATTTACACTTTGGTTTATACAAAAACAATAAACCAATAAATCCATTATCAAACATACAATCTACAAAAAGTGTATTAGCAAAGGAAGAAAAAGAGGAATTCTTAAAAATAGTAAAACAATATGAGGAGAAATTAAAATTAGCCATTATTGACAATCTAAATAGCCAACCTCCTAGTTATTTTGCATCAAACTAATATGTCTATAGATAAATCAAGTATAAAACTATACGATTGTAAAGATTCAAAATATATAAAAATAAAACAAATGTCCTATACAGAAAATGGAATTCATAAAACTTGGGATATAGCAGAATCTCATGATAGCGTATCAGTATTAATTTATAACAAAAATAATAATTCAATTATCATAGTAAAGCAATTTCGCCCCGCAGTATTTCTCAAAAATAATGATGGCTATATGTATGAATTATGTGCTGGATTAATAGATAAAGAAAATAAAACAATAGAGCAAATAGCAAAAGAAGAAGTGCTAGAAGAATGTGGCTACAAAGTAGAAAACATAACTAAAATAGCACAATTTTATTCATCTGTAGGCACTAGTGGTAACAAACAAAGTATATTTTACACAGAAGTTGACAATAATCAAAAAATAACAAATGGTGGTGGAATTGATAATGAGTTTATAGAAGTTGTAGAAATAAAGATAAATCAAATAAAAAATATTTTACAACTTAGCAATATAACACCATCACTTGGGTTTGCATTAATGTGGTTTTTATTAAATAAACAAGGTAGTATATAATGATACAAAAAATAATAATACCAATTTTAATGATATTATTAGTAAGTGGTTGCAAAAATAACAATGAACAACAAATTGCAATTCAAGAAGAAAAATATTCATTAATTAGTCTAGACTCTGATCAAGTTGTATTTAGCAAAAAAGAAAGCTTGTTATCCAATAATCATAACAAACCTTATTTATTACTCTTTTTAAGTACTTGGTGTGATTATTGTTTAGGACAAGCACAACATATCGCAAATATACATGAAGAATTTGGAGACAAAATTAATATTTATGGTGTTTTTATAGATAAAGATGAAAAAGAAGAAGATTTAAAAAAGTTTGTTAAAAATTCAAATACAAAATTTACTTGGTTTTATAAGGGAGATATAGTAAAGCTTATAGATACATACAAAATAAAAACTTTTCCTTTCATATTGTTATCAGATAAAAATGGTAACTTAGTAATGAATTATGATGGAGTTACTCCAGAAGAAATGATAATTTTTAATATTAAAAATATTATAGATTAAGGATTTGCAGTGTTTTCATTTTTTAAAAATATTAGACAGCCTCAAGAATCAATAACAAAGGATTTGTTAGAGGAAAGATTAATTGAAAGTGATATTGAATATGATATTGTAGAAAAAATATTAGATTCTGTTGGTAGTAAAATCACAAAAAATGAACTAGAGGTTAATTTAATTAGATTTTTAAAGAAAGATAGTTTCTATGATAATCTAAGTATTAAAAAAATAGATTCTAAGCCTCTAGTATATTTAATAATAGGTGTTAATGGAGCTGGTAAAACAACCACAATTGCAAAACTAGGCAATATATGGAAGAATGATAATAAAAAAGTAATATTTGGTGCTGGAGATACATTTAGAGCAGCTGCATCATCGCAGCTTTGTGCTTGGGGTGATAAGCTAGGAATTAGCTGCATTAGTTCAAAGTTTGGTGCTGACCCATCTGCTGTGGCATTTGACACAATAAATGCTGCAAAAGCAAGGGGTGTAGATATTGCTATAGTAGATACAGCGGGCAGACTAGATAATAAAATAAACTTAAAAAATGAACTAGTAAAAATATCAAATACATGCTCAAAAGCACTAAATGGTGCTGATTTTTACAAGATACTAGTTATAGATGGGACTCAAGGTACACAAGCAATAAATCAAGCCAAAGTATTCAATGAAACTCTAGCAATAGATGGGATAATTATCACAAAAATGGATGGAACAAGCAAAGGTGGCAGTTTAATAAGCATTATGTCTGAGTTAAGGTTGCCAATATTATATGTTGGAATTGGTGAAGGAAAAGATGATTTTATAAAATTTAATATAGATTGGTATCTAAAAAATCTACTTGATTATATATTCTCTAAAAATTGATGGCAAAAAAACAAATCATATTTGAGTGTCAACATTGTGGAGCACAAAGTCCAAAATGGTCTGGGAAATGTCCTAATTGTGCTGCATGGGATAGTTTTATAGAGATAAATCAAAAAGATTTAGAGGTGTTAAAGAATATAGATTCTACGCAAATTACAAAAGCGATACCAATAAAAGATATAAAAATTAATACTATAAATAAATTTAGCTCACTTGAAAGTGAGCTTGATATCGTCTTGGGTGGTGGGATTGTTGCTGGTGGATTATATTTGATAGGGGGTAGCCCTGGAGTTGGAAAATCCACATTACTACTTAAAATGTCTATGAATCTATCTAAGGGGTGTAAAATCCTTTATGTAAGTGGCGAAGAAAGTGCCTCCCAAATAAGACTTAGATCTCAAAGACTAGGTGATACTACAGAAAATTTATACCTATTAAATTCTATAAATTTAGAAAACATAGAAGACAACATAAGAGTAAATAAAGGCTTTAAAATATGCATAATTGATAGCATTCAAACTATCTTTAGTGAACATATAAACTCTGCTCCTGGAAGTGTCTCTCAAGTTAGAGAATGCACTTTTACACTTCTTAGGTTAGCAAAGGAATTGCAAATTAGTATTTTTATTATAGGACATATAACAAAAGAAGGCTCTATTGCAGGACCTAGAGTATTAGAACATATGGTTGATTGTGTACTTTATTTTGAAGGGGATCCAAGTAAAGAATTAAGGATTCTAAGGAGTTTTAAAAATAGATTTGGTGCAACAAATGAGATTGGCATATTTGAAATGAATGAAAACGGATTAGTGAGTGCAAAAAATGCGTCAAAAGCATTTTTCAATAATCACTCGCTAATGCCTGGAAGTGCAATTAGCGTGATATTAGAAGGAAGCAGACCTATAGTATTAGAGATTCAAGCATTAGTAAGTGAGAGTACTTTTCCTAAAAGATCTGCAACTGGATTTGAATTAAATAGATTAAATATGCTACTTGCTTTGTTAGAGAGAAAATTGGATTTCCCATTTGGAAGATATGATGTTTTTGTAAATGTTGTAGGGGGTTTAAAAATAACAGAGACTACAGCAGACTTAGCATTAATCTCTGCAATTATATCATCATATAAAAATAGGCCACTAAGTCCTAAAAGCGCATTTATAGGTGAAGTTAGTCTTGTTGGTGACATAAGAGATGTTAGCAATATAGATATAAGACTAAAGGAACTAGAATCTTATGGATTTACAAATGTTATACTACCTAAAAAACCAAAGAATAGTTATGGATTAAAAATATTTGAAGCATCTGATGTTACAAAATTATTGCAATGGATGTAGATTAAACTTTATTTTTGTTAAATATGTATATAATCTATGCTTTTATTTATAAACAACAAAGGAAAAAGTATGTTAGAAGGAATTATTAGAGAGAGTATTTCGAAGTCTGTAAATAAGGCTTTAAGAAACGATGGCTATCTAATTGCAAACATTTATGGAAAAGGAGCACAAAATATTCATTGTGCATTTAAGAAAAATGATTTTATAAGAACATTAAAAGCAAAAAGCGGAATTATTTTTCAAGTAAATGTTGGCGGAAAAGTTCTAGATGTAGTTGTTCAAGAATACCAAAAAGATCCAGTAACTTCTGAAATTTTACATGTTGATTTACTATTAGCCCAAAAAGGTATCTTAACAAATTTTAAAATCCCTGTTATAGCAGAGGGAACGGCAATTGGTATAAAAAATAAAGGTGTTTTATTGTTTTCAAAAAAGAGAATTTCTGTTAGATGTAAACCAGAAGATCTAATAGATAGCATAAAGCTAGATGTAACAAAATTAGATGTTGGTGATGCTATTTTGGTTAGAGATTTAGCTGAAATGCCAAATATTAAAATCATAGAAAAACCAAATGTTGCTATTGTTGGAGTAATAAAGGCAAAATAAACATTGAAGCTTATAGTAGGGTTGGGTAATCCTGGCAATCAATATAAACATACTAGACACAATATAGGATTTATGGCAATTGATTGCTACCTACAAAGTCTTGATTTAGAATTTATAGTTCAAACAAAGTTTAAATCTCATTTTCTTAAAATTGATAATGCTATTTTCATAAAACCACAAACTTATATGAATCTATCAGGAGAATCTGTAACTAAAATAGTTAACTACTTTAATATAAAAGACATATTAGTTATACATGATGATTTAGATTTAAATTTTGGAAATATAAAAATCAAATTTGGTGGAAATAGCGGTGGACATAATGGATTAAAATCCATAGATAAATATATAACAAATCAATACACAAGGCTTAGAGTTGGTATTGGTCATCCAAGAAATATAGATGACAAAATATGTGTATCTGACTATGTATTGCAAAATTTTAATAATATTGAACTAGAACAATTAAAACAGATATTTAAAATAACAAATAGTGCAATACAATCTTTTATATCAAATGATAGTTTGATGGACTTACAAAATAAATATAATACAAAGAATATAATGCATGGTTGATAAATTTGTAGGATTTATATATATTAAATTCATATTTATAATATTTATTGCACTTCAAATGTTTTTTATGGGTATTGATACACTTAAGTATTCTGACAATCTTCCAGATTCTGCAAATTTATTTATATTATTTTTAGTATATGATTTTTTGTATGCACTAAATTATACATTTCCAATATCCACAATACTTGCATCTATAGTAACACTAATATCATTAATAAAATCAAATCAAATAACAGCTATGCTATCTATTGGATATTCAAAAAAAAGAATTTTATTCCCTATTTTATTTATTGCTGGTTTTTTAAATCTATGTTATATAGGATTAAATGCTACACCTTTTGTGTATGCGCAAGAAAAAATTGATAACATCATACAAAGAGGTGGTATTAGTGATGCAAAAACAGATATATTAGTAAAACATAACAATAGTTATGTGTATATTGACAAAATATACCCTATACTACAAAAAGCAGAAAATATAAAAGTATTTGAAATAGATGGCTTGATATTAAAACAATTCATCCAGGCAGATGAAGCTCAATTTGATGGCACATGGTGGAATCTAAAAACAGCAAAAATAACATCAATACCTAAGAATCTAGAGTTCAATAATAGCAGTTTAAGCACAACCAATGTGACTAATTATCAAATTCTAAAAGATTTTAAACCAAAAATTCTAGATACTATTTATCAAAATAAACCAAATGTATCTATAATAGATGCTTTAAATACACTATTCTTGCTGTTAGAGCAAGAATCTAATACACAAAAAATTAGATCCATCATTTACTCATTTGTAGCAATTCCTGTAATTATTCCATTTATAATTATTATTATTTCGTTTTATACACCTGACTTGCTAAGATATACAAATATTGCAAAACTTGGTTTTGTATTTGTATTATTTAGTTTAATTGTTTGGGGCTTCTTTTTTATGCTTACAAAACTATCAATTAGTGGATTTTTCTCTCCAGAATTAGGCATTATAATTCCAATGATTATTTTTATTATCTCTTCTTTAATATATTATCGCAAACTATAAGACTATATTAAGCATTTTTTGTTAATAATTCGTTTACTTAAAATTGTTAATTATCTATTTAACATTAATAATGTTTTAGGAGCATTTTATGAAAACAAGAAGTGGTTTTTCAATGATAGAATTAGTATTTGTTATAGTAATTCTTGGAGTTTTAGCAGCTGTTGCTGTTCCTAGATTTGTAACAACAAGAACTGATGCACAAGTTGCAATGTTAAGAAGCGATATTGCTAGTGTATTAAAAGCAATTCCTGCAAGAGTATTTGCTGAAAATATAGATCCTACACAATCTACTCCTACTGGCTTTAGCAACTGGGGTGAATGGATGATAGATACAGGTGGATTAGATAAGGGTAGATGGAATGCAATGACAATAGGCAATCAAAGTGGAATAGCACCAATAGATATATCTAGTGGCACATTATGTGTTAGTCAAAATCAACCAGGAGTGGTATACTTAAATGTTGCTAGTGGTAATTTGCATTTTAACCCAGAAACAATAGGTAATGCTACTGGGGGAACAGTTCAATCAAGACCATTGTGTAATGCATTAAAAGCATCTTACCCAAGTGGAAGCAACAGAATAATACCTCTTGCAACAACTGGAGCTGTTAGATTCTAGTGTTGCAATTAAACCATATTTAATAATTTTGGCTAGAATCTAAAAATAATTAAATATGGAGCATGAATGATACCTGTTGGAATTATTGGGATAAGTGGATATACAGGCTTAGAACTAATTAAGCTTCTTATCAATCATCCCATATTTAAAATCATATACTTAGCAAACAAAACAGGAAATACAACTCTACATAAGATACATAAAAGCTTATTTTTAGCAACCAAAGACATAGAAATTAAAGATATTAACTTTGATTATATTAAGCAATGTGAGTTAATATTTCTTGCCTTACCACACGAAGAATCTATGAAGATAACCCCAAAAATTCTAGATCTAAATATAAAGGTAGTTGATTTATCAGCAGATTATAGATTAAGTGAGGAAAATTTCAATAAGACATATACACAGCATATAGATACAAAAAATTTACAACAAGCACAATATGGACTTATTGAATGGAATAGAAATAATATTAAAAATGCAAATTTAATAGCAAATCCAGGTTGTTACCCAACGGCAAGTCTACTTGGAATATTACCATTTGCAAAATATATAGATGGAAGTATTTTTATTGATGCAAAAAGTGGGGTAAGTGGTGCTGGCAAAACACCAAATAACAATACACATTATCCAAATATAAATGATAATATTTTTAGCTATCAACCACTAAGCCATAGACATCAGATAGAAATTAGTGAAAAATGCAGCTACTTTTCACACAAGAATCTAAAAATAAATTTTGTGCCACATTTAAGTCCATTTACTCGTGGTATGCTAGTATCAATATTTGCAAAATTAAATTCTAAAATTAATCCAATAGAAGTATTACAAGAAATATATAAAAATGAAAAATATATAAGAATAAGAAAAGAGCCAGTAGATGTGAAAAGTGTATGTGGGACACACTTTTGCGATATCTTTGCAAAGGTAGATGGTGATGATTTATACATCAATACAAGTATTGATAATTTACTAAGGGGAGCAAGTTCACAAGCACTAGCTTGTGCAAACCTAATTTTTGATATTGATGAAGATATAGCACTGCCAAAGGTCGCTTATGTTCCTTAATGATGATGCAGTTTTTATAGCAGATTCTCATATACAAAAAAATCGAGATGCACTAATATATAAATTAAATAATTTAAAAAATACAATATCAAAGATTCCAAGTCAAATAGTACTTCTTGGAGATATATCAAATCTATTAGTTGGTGGCATTAAAAATAGTGAAAAAGAAAATAAAGAGTTTATAAAATGCATAAAAAGCATAGGAACACAAATTATATACTTTGAAGGAAATCATGATTTCAATCTATCCAAAATATTTAATCAAGAAAACATAACTATTATAGACAGATCATCACAACCATTAATTGCAGATTATAAAAATAAAAAGATTTTACTAGCGCATGGTGATATATTTCTTAATAAAAAATACGAGCTATATATAAATACCATAACCTCAAAAAAAATGATTTCATTTTTAAATTATGTAGATTATATTAGTAAAGGTAATATCTTTAACTTAATACAAAAAAAAGTAAAAGCAAAAACAATAAAATATCCAGACAATAGTAAATCAATAGTAGACAATAGAATAATAAAATATAGAGAATATATAAAGTCACAAAATATAAAAATAGATATGATTATAGAAGGTCATTATCATATAGGTAAAATCATAAACAATAAAGACTTTACATATGTATCCATGCCATCTTTTTATCATAATGCAGAAATATTTGATATACAAAGTAAAAAATTTATAATCATTTAATCTATTATTATTAATATAACAATATTTAGAATTTGATAAAAAAAAGATAGAATTCTTAAATTAAATAATTGTGGGTAAAGGTAAAATTATGGATGAAATGCAAGAAATATTAGAAGATTTTCTCATAGAAGCATTTGAGATGATTGAACAGCTTGATCAAGATCTAATTGAGCTTGAGAATAATCCTGAAGATCTAGATTTATTGAATAGAATATTTAGAGTTGCCCATACGATAAAAGGCTCTAGTTCATTTTTAAATTTTGATATATTAACAACTCTAACCCACAATATGGAAGATGTATTAAACAAGGCAAGAAGAAGTGAATTGATAATAACACCAAATATTATGGATGTTGTATTAGAATCTATAGATTTAATGAAAAGTATCTTGATTCTAATAAGAGATACAGGAAGTGATAAAAATGGTGTTGACATAGATTCTGTTGTTGAAAAACTTCAAAATATTTCAAAAGGTGAAAATATTAAAGAAGACTTAATAAATGTAAGCAACAATACAAATGAATTAATTTCTGAGAATGAAACTATAAAACAAAATACTAAAAATAATTCAAAAGAAAACATAAAACAAGAAATAGATGAAGAAAACTATTCTGGGTTAAGCACAGAGGAAGTAGATAAAGAAATCGAGAGACTATTAAAACAAAGACAGGAAGAAGATAAAGCACGAAGGGCAGCTAAAAAAATACAAGCAAATCAAGGTAATACAACTACCAAACAAACAATAAAAAAACAATCAACAAATCAAGATAACAAAAAACAAGAAGGTACTGTTAGTGCTAGTATAGAGCAAACGGTAAGAGTTGATGTAAAAAGACTAGATCATTTGATGAACTTAATAGGCGAACTTGTTCTTGGCAAGAATAGATTAATTAGTATTTATGATGAAGTAGAAGAAAGATATGATGGAGAGCAATTCCTAGAAGAGTTAAATCAAGTTGTATCAAGTATATCCATTGTAACTACTGATGTCCAGTTGGCAGTTATGAAAACAAGAATGTTGCCAGTAAGCAAAGTATTCAATAAGTTTCCTAGGATGGTGCGTGATCTAGCAAGAGATATGGGAAAAAATATAGAATTAATAATAAGTGGTGAAGAAACAGAACTTGACAAATCAATTGTTGAAGAAATAGGAGATCCACTAGTTCATATTATAAGAAATTCTTGTGATCATGGAATAGAAAGTATTGAAGAAAGAATTCAAAAAGGGAAAAGCGAAACAGGCAAAATTGAACTAAAAGCATACAATGAGGGAAATCATATAGTAGTTGAAATAAAAGATGATGGAAAAGGTCTTGATCCAGAGTTATTAAAACAAAAAGCTCTAGAAAAAGGGGTAATCAACGAGCGTGAAGCTGATACTATGACAAATAAAGAAGCATTTGGCTTAATATTTAAAGCAGGCTTTTCTACAGCAAAAGCAGTAACAAATGTTAGTGGTCGTGGTGTAGGAATGGATGTTGTTAAAACAAATATAGAAAAACTAAATGGAATGATTGATGTAGAATCTGAATTAAATGAAGGCACTACATTAAAACTTAGAATACCGTTAACCTTAGCAATTATACAAGCATTAATAGTAAGTGTACAAGAGGAATATTACGCTATACCACTTGGATCAGTATTAGAAACTGTAAGAATAAGCCAAAATGAAGTATATATGGTAGAAGGAAAAAGTGTATTAAGACTAAGAGATGAAATATTAACTTTAGTTAGATTAGCTGATATATTTAATGTAGACACACTACTAAATAATTCAAATGAATTATATGTAGTAGTTGTAGGACTTGCAGCAAGTAAAATTGGGTTAATTGTTGATTACTTGGTTGGTCAAGAAGAAGTTGTTATTAAATCACTTGGATATTATCTAAAGGGCACAGAAGGCATTGCTGGTGCTACAGTTAGAGGTGATGGAAAAATTACATTAATTGTTGATGTTGCAAGTATGATGCAGATGGCAAAACAAGTAAAAGGCTCCATCAGTAATCTTCAAGAAGATGACACAAGTAAAGAAAAAACACAACCTAGTGATTATATTATATTAGCTGTTGATGATAGTCATGTTGACAGAGCAATAATAAAACAATATTTAAAACCTCTTGGAGTTACGATAATAGAAGCTACAAATGGTGTAGAAGCTTTAGATATTATTAAAAATAGTGAAAAACATATAGATGCTGTATTGATAGATATAGAAATGCCTAGAATGGATGGTTATACACTTGCATCAGAAATTAGAAAATATAATAAATTTAAAAACTTACCACTTATCGCAGTTACAAGCAGAACATCAAAAACAGATCGAATGCGTGGCGTAGAATCTGGTATGACTGAATATATAACAAAGCCATATTCAGCAGACTATTTGGTTAATGTAGTTAAAAGAAATATTAACTTCAACTTATAAATAGGAGTATAAAATATGGGTGATAAATTAAAAGAATTATTGCAAAATCAAGCAAAAAAAGAGTTACAAAGTGAACCTGAAAATATACTTCAAGTTGTAGGATTCTTAATTGGTAGTGAAGAATTTGCTGTTCCAATCTTGAGTGTGCAAGAAATTGTAAAGCCTATAGAATATACAAGGGTTCCAGGAACACCTAATTATGTCCTTGGGGTATTTAATCTAAGAGGAAATGTGTTTCCTCTTATAGATTTAAGAATGAAGTTTGGATTGCAACCATTAAAGCAAAATAAAAATACAAGATATATTGTAATTAGAAATAATGATGAAGTTGCTGGATTTATAATAGATAAATTAACAGAAGCTACAAGAATAAATGAGGCAGACATAGATCCTACGCCAGAAACATTACACGAAGAAGCCAATTTAGTATATGGAGTAGGAAAACAAAAAGATAGGTTAATCACTATCCTGAAAGTTGAATATTTACTAAAAAGGGCTTTTTAAAGTTATATGATTTTACATAAACAAAGATTATAAATTTAATTTTGGAGGGGGTTATTTTATATAATCTCACTTAAATGCTATATAGATAGGGCTTGATCTACATTGCTACAAATATCTCATATACTTCTGGCTTCTTATGTATTTTATAATAACTCAAAATATTTATTATAAACATTTTGCTTTCGTCTTTCGACAACAAAAGTATAAAAGAAAATAATTAAATATTTGTCAAGATATTATTTATAAATAAACATTCTGATAGTATTCAAGATAATTATATTTATTATCTTGAATTTATATTATAAACAAGCTATGTTTTTGTATTTTCTTACAAAAAACCTCTTTGAATATAAATAGATAAGCAATAATGATATAAATAACAAAATATAATTTACTAATAATCCACCATAATTACCAAAAATATCTAGTAAGCTTATTTTGGGCCAAGATGTTGCAATTGGAGCACTATAATAATCCCAAGTAATAGCAAGCAATATAGTGCCTAGTATATTGCCTATACCAACTATAAAATAATGAACTTGTCCTTCAACGGCACGATACATCCATCCACATTCACATCCTCCAGCAATCACTATACCTAAACCAAATAAAAATCCACCAATCATAATATTTGGACCAACCCAAACTAATTTTGCATTATGGCCAAGCATCATATAACTAAAAGCACCTATACTTGCAATAATAATACCAATAAAAACCGCATTAGCCATCTCACTGCGACCAGTAAGAAATAAATCTCTAAATGCAGATGTAAAACAAATTTGTGCCCTAGATATGATAAAACCAAATATAAGACCAAACAAAAGTGCAAAACCAAGTAAAGATGCTTTGCCATCACCAACAATGCATAGGTATATCACCCAAACAATAGACAAAACAAAAATTAAATTACCAAAATAAAACATACTTCTAGCTCTTTTCTTGTCTTGCTTGATATTTCGCACATCACTTGTTTTTACTAATTTTGCTTTAGATTGAAATATTGGTAAAACAACAATTTTAGTCCCAATATAAATTCCAATAATCATAAAAATAACAAAAACCCAAGAATGCAAAGAAAAATATGGCAATCCTGTAAAAAAATTAGCTAAATTGCATCCCATAGCAAGTCTTGCTCCAAAACCACTAATAATGCCACCAACTAATGCTTGAAATACACGAATTTTTGATGCTGGCAAACGTAATTTCACATTATTTGCCCAAAGTGCAGCAATAAAACAACCTAAGAACATACCAATAAGCATAATTCCATCACTTCTTGTAAGTGGAGTTCCATTTAGATTCTGTAATTTATAATATCCATACTTACTTGTATCAAACCCAAATAATTCTAAAAATTCACCACCCCATCTAGTCATTTCACCAGTTACAGCCCAAACACTACCAAAAAAACCAAAATAATATGTAGATAAAATACCAAGAGCAACAAGTGCTGGTAGTGGTTTATAAAATTTAATTAAATACCTATCTTTAAAATTATCTAACATAATAAATCACTTTCTAATAAAAAATCTTATATCTGGGCCATCTTGCTCTATGCAAAGTACTTCATATCCATGATTTTTGGCATCAGTTGGGATATTATTGATACTTTGAGTACAATCACTAATTACTTCTAAAATTTCACCCTTTTGTAGATTTTCCAATGCTTCTAATGTCTTTAATACAGGATAAGGACAAGTTTCTCCTTTTATATCAAGCATATAATCTGAAATAATATTACCCATAAAAATCCTTTTAAAATAATTGACAATACAAATTACTTAAAAGATTTAAAAAAGAAAGTAGCAGTTAAGTAATACCTAAACTTAGGTCTATTGTATAGATGAGTATTATATAATAAAACAAATCATTAAATCAAAACCAATATAGCTATTTGCTTATATTTTTTAACATATCTTCAAAACTAGTTTTAAATGATTTTAATCCATCATTTAATAATTCTTTACTAATAGATTGCAGATCAAAATTAGACAAATAAGTATTAATATTATCACAAGGGACTATAACACTTGCACTATTATGCATAAATGTCCTTATAGTATCAAGAGGGGCTGTATTGATACTATTTTTAAATAACAAGTTTGAAATATAATAATCTTTAGCAATAAAATCATCTTTTACACCAGTAGAAGCAAATAGTGCTCGAATATTTGGATTATCAAAGTCTTGTATTATGTTATAACAATTTATCGCATTATAAATGCCTAATTTTGGATTAGAATCTTTTATATTATTTTTACACTCAAGAAATCTATCAAATCTAGATACAAAAATACTAATAACAACTTTCTTGGAATCTATATTAACATTATTGCCAATAGCATATAACACATCTCTTACCTGCTGTGATGAAAATAATAATGTTGCATTGATATTAATACCATCTTTATAAAGCTCATTCATAACTTCAAATCCAGCCTCTGTAGCAGGGACCTTTATCATAACATTTGGCATATTTATTGTTTTATATATTCTCTTTCCTTCATCAATACTTTTTGGTGCATCATCACATAATAATGGATCAATTTCAATACTAATAAATCCATCATTATTATCCTTTTGCCAAAGTGGCAACATTATTTCCGCAGCTTTTTTAATATCACTAAAAGCAAGATTCTCATAAATTTCTTTTGCCTTCTTACCTTTTAAAATATTTTTATCCTTTGAGTAAGCATCACTTTTTAAAATAGCATTTGCAAATATACTAGGATTACTCGTAGCACCATATATTATGCCATTATGCAATAATTCTTTAAACTCTAAATCTAAAAAATCGCGCTCTATAAAATCACACCATAAACTAAACCCAAAACTTCTTAAACTCATAACCACTCCTTAAATAAATTTTATAATTTCTTGTAAATCTTTTGTATCTATAATAATATTTGCTTCTTTTTTTAATACTTCTTTTGCACAAAAGGCAACCCTATTTTGCGCATATTTAAACATAGATAAATCATTTGCACCATCTCCAACTACAATGGTGTTTTCAATGCTAATTCCAAGAAGTCTCTGTAATGATAAAAGCATAATACCTTTAGAATCTCCAAACATCATTTCTCCACCAACTTCACCATTTAAAAAACCATCTTCTATATAAAGAGTATTGCTAAAATCTGCATCAAGTCCTAAAATATCTCTAAAATAAGATGTAGCAATTTTAAATCCACCACTAAAGCATACAACTTTATAACCCCTATTTTTTAACTCGCATATTACATCTTTTGCACCATTTATAAGAGGAAGGCTTTTGCATACATCAACTGCTAGTTTTTCACTCATACCATCTAATAACTTAACTCTTTCCTTTAAACTAAAATAAAAATCTCTTTTGCCATTCATAGCATTTTTTGTTATTTCTTGAACTTTATCAAATACACCATAAGCTCTTGCAAGCTCATCAATTGTTTCTCCATCCATCAAAGTAGAATCAAAATCAAAAACTGCTAGCTTCATAAAAACCTTTCATATAATACTTTCTTGCTAATTAAAGGACGAATTTTTGGCGGTATTTTTTTTAATCTAAAAATTTCTCTAATATTTTTTGTGTGTTTATATTTTTTATCATTTTTTGCAACATAAATATGACTAGAATTACTATCAATTATTATTTGTGATGCAATGATGCAAGAATAGCTACTTTTTATTATTTCATCACGCTGCTTACTTGATATAACATATCCTAATTTTTTAGCACACATATCAATATTATGTATATTTATATAATCATCTTTTATAGAGAAAAAATATATATAATCTGAAATATCATATATATCATCATTTCCATATAAAACCTTATAATCATCTTTTAATAAATTTAGAGATTTCTTTATTCCATTTTCATACTTTTCTATCAATTTATTTGAAAAATTATGACGAAAATAGTTTCTTAAATATCTATCATCATTATTGCTGTTATCAACAAAATATTTAATATTATTTGAATTCAAAAAATCTAATATACAATCTTTGCTTATATTAAAGAATGGACGAATAATATTAAAATCCTTATGATAAGTAATAGAATCAAATCCAAGCAATGAATTTATCCCACAACCTTTTGTAAGCTGCATCAAAAACCATTCGAACCTATCATTTAGATGATTCGCAAGAATAAGATTCCCATAATTATGAGTATGTATAATATTTTTAAAAAAATCCATTCTAAATGTTCTAGCATTTGACTCAAAATTATTATTAAATTTTGGTGCTTTTATATGAAAAATTTTTTTATTATATTTTTTTGCAAGATATATTGCATATTCTAATTCTAATTTAGAATCTTCTCGCATTTGATAATCAACAATAGCAATATCAAAAGCAATATCACTCCAAAGCAAAACATAAAATAAGCAAGTAGAATCTATTTGAGCACTAAAACCAAGTAAGTTTTTTTTAGATTTTAAATAAGATATACCTTCTAAATTAAAGCTTTCTAATTGCTTTACCAATTAAGTACCCATCTTTAAAACTATCAACTTTGATATCATAGTATCCAGCTTGAAGTGGAGAGGATGTTAGATTTTCATTAATCAATATTTCACCATCAATTTCTCTATCCCACCTTATATCTCTAGCACTAAATAAAAATTCACTCTCTCTTGATATTCCATCTACTATAGCACTAAATTCTTTACCAACATAATTCATAAAATGTTTTTTTTGTTGTTGCTTTATGATTTTATTTAATTTATTTATACGACTATTTACAATCTTTGTATTTACTTTATCTTCCATAATATAAGCTTTTGTGCCTTCTTCATTTGAAAATGCAAAGACATTAATCCTATCGAATACAAAATCACTAATAAATTCACAAAGTTCTTCAAAATCTCTGTCATTTTCACCAGGATGCCCTAAAAGAAGAGTCGTTCTAATAAAACTACCATTTATATCTCTCATTTTATTCAACAATTCTATATGCTGCTTTTTATTTGATCCTCGTTTCATAATGCTAAGCATAGAATCTGAAATATGCTGAATTGGCATATCAAAATAATTTTGAAATATACTAGATTCTGCAATTCTATCTATCAATTTAAATGAAGTTGAACTTGGATATAAATATAGAATTCTTGCACTTCTTATGCCATCAATTTTTTCAACCTCATTGATAAAATCAATCAAAGCATCTTTTTTACCAAAGTCACGCATATAAGAACTAGAATCTTGTGCAATAAAACTAAAATCATAATATCCTTTTTTAATCAAATTCTCTATTTCTTTTATGCAAGATTCTATACTTCGCGATTGCAGCTTGCCTTTAAAAGTTGGAATAGCACAAAAGCTACATTGTTGGTTACATCCTTCACTTAGCTTTATATAACAATGAATATTTGAGCCTGTAATTACTCTATCTTCTTTGTCTATTAGAAATGTAGAATCGCTTTTTATAATTTTATTTGACTTATCAAGATTGTTAATCATCTCATCAATCTTATTATAGTCACCAACACCAGTTATTATATCTATCTCTTTTATTTCATTTTTTAACTCATCTGCATATCTTTCACTCAAACAACCACTAACAACCAATATACTATCCTTTGGCTTATCTCTAGCAACTTCTAAGATTTTACCAATACTTTCTTGCTTTGCTGAGTGAATAAACCCACAAGTATTAACTATGATAACACCTGCATCACTTGGGGAATCTACTATTTTATACTCACTAAGCCTACCTAACATTACCTCACTATCAACTAGATTTTTATTGCACCCAAGGGAGATTAAACAAAGTGTTTTCATGTATTCTACTTTATTAATGCTATGTCTAATACTTCTTCAATTCTGCTAACTGATATTATTTTTAGATTATCCAAAACTTCACTTGGAATCTCATCTAAATCTCGCTTATAATTTTTCTCTGGAATCAAAACACTATTCATTCCTGCCTTATAAGCTGCGATTAATTTTTCTTTTAATCCACCTATTGGTAATACATCGCCTGTTAGAGTAAGCTCTCCTGTCATTGCAATCTTTGAATTCACCTTTCTATCCAATAATACAGATGAAATTGCAAGTGCCATAGCTATACCTGCACTAGGACCATCTTTTGGGGTTGCACCCTCTGGGGCATGAATGTGAATATTGTATTTATTATAAATTTGTTCTTTTGTTTTATTTTTTTTATCAATTAAGGCCTTATTCACAGAAAATGCGATTTTTGCAGACTCTTTCATAACATCACCTAAATTACCTGTTAGCTCAAGAATTCCTTTGCCAGCTATTTTTATAGCCTCAATCTTTAATACATCACCACCAACACTAGTCCATGCAAGTCCATTTACAACACCAATCTTATCAACACCCTTCGTATTTTCAATTTCAAATACAATCTTATCTAGGTAATTTTTAAGATTATATGTTGTTATGCTTATTTTTTTGTCATTATCATTCTCTAGAATCTGTTTTGCACATTTTCTCATAATCTGTGCTATTTTTTCCCTTAATTTCCTAACGCCAGCCTCTCTTGTATATTTTTCAATAATCTCCCTAATAGCATTTGCATTAATACTAAATTCTGCATTTGTAATTCCATGCTTTTTTAACTCTTGGGGAATTAGATATTTCTTTGCTATTTCGAGTTTTTCTTGAGGTGTATAGCTATTTAACTGGATAAATTCCATCCTATCCCTAAGTGGTGCTGGAATCTGAGAAATATCATTTGCTGTTGCAATAAAAATAACTTGTGATAAATCAATATTAAAATTAGCATAATAATCTCTAAAAGCTATATTTTGCTCTGGATCTAATATCTCTAATAAAACAGATGTAGGATCACCCCTATAACTTCTACCAATTTTATCAATTTCATCTAATACAATAACTGGATTCATCTCTTTTGCATCTATCAATCCTTGTATAATACGGCCAGGCATAGCACCTAAATAAGTCCTTCTATGCCCTCTAAGTTCATTTACATCCTCTAATCCACCAAGCGCTATCCTAACAAGTGATCTTTTTAATGCTTTTGCTATTGAATTTGCAAGTGAAGTTTTACCAACACCTGGAGGTCCATAAAAACAAAGAATAGTCCCTCTATTTTTAAAATTTTCTTTTCCTCTAAGAGATAACAATTCCCTTACTGCAAAGTATTCACATATACGCTCTTTAGGTTTTGATAATGAATAATGATCAGAATCTAACTGCTTTGAAACCGAGCTAATAGATATTTTTTTTGTAGAAAATTTACCAAATGGCACCTCTAACATCCACTCGATATAATTTTGTATCATACTAGATTCTGAACTATCTTGATGCATTCTAGATAATCTATCAATCTGCTTTTTAATTTCTTTATAACCATTTGGATCAATATGTGGTTTTATGGTCTCCAATCTTTTATAGTAACCCTCTACTTCTTCATTCTTTTGGTTATCTATTCCTAATTCTTTTTGAATTTGTTTTAATTGTTCTTTTAAATAAAAATCTCTATTTATTTTTTCAACTTTATTATTAACTTTTGTTTTTATTTCTTTTTGAAGTTTTAAAGCTTCTATTTCTTCATCAATATAACTTATAAGTAAAATTAACCTATCAATGGTATTACTGCTTATATAAATCTTGTAAATTTTATCTTTTGAAATTCTAAGTGTACTCAAGATTGTATCAACTATTCTATTTGGTTCATAAGATTCTATTGTTTTTAGTAAATCATTTGGAAAGTATGGAAGTAATTTTGACATAACATCAATACGCTCATTCAATAGTGCTAAAGTAGCATTTAATTTTATTGGATCATGTGGATCAGGTATAATTAAATCAATTGTGCCAGTAAGTGGATTTTCACTATCAATACTAAGCAATTTTGCCCTTGAAACACCTTGAAACAGAAATTTTATCTTTCCATTTGGGAGAGAAACTTTACGCATAATATTGCCAACAACACCAACATCATAAAAATCATTTATCTCATCACTATCAATGTCAATATCTTTTGAGGTTGTGATAAATATAATATTATTTTCTTCTTGAGCCTTAGATAGTGCATTAATACTTGCATCATCATTTATAAATATTGGACTAATCGTAGATGGATATATAAAGGTATTATCATCAATCAATATTGGCAAATTTGTTGGGAACTTTATATTATTCAATCAATATCCTTTTTATTTTAATTACCAGCTAAATAATTTAACATACCAAGGAACATAAGATGGAATAAACTCTATATTATCTACTCCTAATTCCTCATTATATTTCTCATATTTCTCTTTTGCTTCTATTTTATCTTTTACATTATAGACTCTTATTATCTCATTATTCATTTCCAATCTTGACAATTTAAAACTTGTCAGTATGTGATGAATATAAGGCAAATATTTATTATTTTGATTAAGTAATATAAATTGCGCTATATCTCTAATGTTATCATTGATAAATCCTTGATCTTTACTATGATTATTAAATGCATGAAAATTAGTATTAGTACTTAGTAATGCAATATAATCAACATTTTTAGTATTACTAAAACGAGTTTTATATTCATTAGCAAAAAATCCAGCAAGAAGGTGTTCATTATTATCAATATGAGCTTGTATAAGCATAAGCAATGCTTCACTAATCAATGGTGAAGCTGAATGTTCACTTGATAATGAATTATAATAATTATCAGCTTGCTCTAAATTACCCTTACTTATTGCAATAATCAACTTTTCATACCAAAATGAAGCTGGTTTATTAAATTCATCATTTGTAGTTGAACTACAAGCACTAAAAAATAATAAAATTGCAACACTAAATAAAATAAATCTCATAACACCTCATTAATTAATTCGTATTTTCAACCATATCAAAAAAATATTTAAATACTTTATTTGCTTCTTTTGGTCCTGGGCTTGCTTCTGGATGATGTTGCATTGATATAATTGGAGAATCTTTATACCTCAAACCTTCTATAGTTCCATCAAATAAATTTTGATGTGTAATAATAGCTATTTCTTCTATAGATTGTGGCAATGAATAAATATGATTTTGTGATGTAATTTCTATTTCATTTGTTTGCAGATTTTTAACAGGATGATTTGCTCCATGGTGCCCAAATGGCAATTTATATGTTTCATACCCATGAGCAAGACCAAGAAGCTGATGCCCCAAGCAAATGCCTAGCATAGGAATTTTTGCTTCTATTAATTTTGATATTTCTTTTATTTCTTCTTTTAATATTTTTGGATCACCTGGACCGTTTGATAAAAAAACCCCACCTATTTCTCTATCTCTAAATCTTTGTATAATATTATCAGCACTAAATTTATGATTTATAACTTCACATTCAAGCCCAACTGCACTAAGTTCATTTAAAATATTCTGCTTTATACCAAAATCTACAGCTACTATTTTCTTCTTAAAAGTTGGTGCACCATAAGAAAAACTACTAAATTCAAATATACTTTTAGTGTGGATTTTTTGACTTTTTGAACTAATATCTGAAATATAATCAATCTCACCTATTTTTGGAGAATCTTTTAGAAAACTTTTTAATTCATCTATATTAAATATATCATCAGAGATAATGGCATTCAATGCACCCTCATTGCGCAATGTTTTTGTCAAAAATCTAGTATCAATATCCGAAATTCCAATAATATTATGTTTTTTTAAATAACTTCCTAAAGATTCTTTTGCTCTAAAGTTGGAATAAAATTCATTGTAATTTCTAACAATTATTCCACTTGCATAAGGAATGCCCAATAACGATTCCACATCATCATCATTTACACCAACAATACCTATCTCTGGCATACAAAATACCACGAATTGACCTGCATAGCTTGGATCTGTAAGTATCTCTTGGTAACCTGTAAGAGAAGTATTAAAAATCATCTCTCCAACTTTTGTGCCACCTGCACCAAAGCTTCTAACATCAAATGTCATTCCATTTTCTAGATATAAAACCGCCTTTTTCATTAATGACCCTTATAAAAGCATTCTATACATAAATTATAAAAGCCCTTGTTTTTTTAGCTCTTCTTCATACATCTTTTCAAATACCAAATCATACTCTTCAGTTCCAACCAACAATTTCTTTTTATAATTTTTAATACGCTCTATGACATTCTCTTCTATATCTTTATATGATTTTGCATAAGTATTGATAGATTTAAATATCAAATTTTTAACCATCATTTCAGATACACTAAAATTAATAATACTAGTATCAATAAGTTCATCCATAATCTTATGAGATAAATTGCTATATCTATCATCCCAAGCTAAAATAAAAGACTCATCATCAGCAAACCTTCTTTTAATCATAGAAAACAATCTTTTATCATCTGCTCCATTACTTTCTATCATATCTATATTATCATCAATAAATCGTTTTGCTTTTTCTTCAATTGCAAGTTCTGTATTTATATTCTCTTCTAAATATTTACTTGCAACCCTAATAACATCTTTGTCATTTGTTAGAATCTCAATATAGTTAGCATTTACCAAATCTCTTGCAATTTTATCAGCAATATACCTTATGTGTGATAATTTTAATCTCATACCAAATGCTCTCTTTAATGAAATATTTATCGTGAAATTGTAGCAATAGTTTTATAAAACTTTAGCCTTGCTTATAATAATTTTCAAGAAACACCTTATTTGCAATTCCATCAAATTTTCTAATACCAAGATCATCAAGCGTTAATTCAATGGCATTTACAACCCATAAAGCCTCATTAATAGGAATAATACCCATATGATTAATTCTAAAAATACTATCTTTTAACCTATCTTGACCACCTGCAATATTTACATCAAACTTATCTTTTAATACTTTTCTAATTTTTGGAGAATGCTCACTATATATAGTAGTCATTGCTAGAGCTGGTTTTTTTGGATAGATTTTTAAATCTAATGATTTCAAAGATTCTTGTGTTGCAATTGACCGTAACTTTGTTTCCTTATAAATTTGCTGTATATTAGCTATTTCAAAATACTTTGCAAGTCCTATAATAATTGTTGTTGGTGATGTCCAAGCAGTAGTATTTTTACGCTGATTTTTAAGCTCTGTTTTTAGATTGAAGTAAAATCCAATATCATTTCTATCAATCAAATCAAGTGCAAAAGATGACAATCCTATTATTGACATGCCAGGAGGAAGCATAAATGCTTTTTGTGAACCACCTATTAGCACATCTATATTAGAAGTATCAATTTCTTCTACTCCAAGTGCTGTTATTGCATCAACTATAATAACTATATCTTTATTTATTTCCTTTGCAGACTTAGCTATATCTTCTACATTATGACGAAGACCGCCAGAACTTTCACACATTTGAATACAAATAGAATCTATATTATTATCTTTTTTTAAAATATCACAAATTAAATTACTACTTGGTGATGTATCCCAATCATTTAAAACCTCTACATAAGGCATATTATATGCTTTAGCAATATTTACAAATCGTTCACCAAACTTTCCACTATTTATACACAATGGCTTCTTGCAAAATGTTCTAATACTAGCTTCCATAGCACCACTTCCACTTGAAGCAAGCATAAGAACATCTTGCATACCTATTAATTCTATTAATTTTATTCTACAAAATTCAAAATAACCTTCAAATTCCTTTGTCCTGTGGTGCAATGTAGGCATGGCCATAGCTTGGCGAATAGATTCTGGTATTGGAGTTGGTCCAGGTGTAAATAATAACATTATGATTTTCCTATTTTTTATAGCAGTAAGTCAACAATTCTAACACAAAATTAATTATTACATAAAATATTGAATAAATTAACTAATTTTAGGTTAAAAACAATATATGCAAAAACTGCATATATTTTAAGAATTAGAACATATAAATGTATCTAAAAGCAATCAAAGATGGTCCGCTTCCAATACCAACTTCTAGTTTATGCGTATTATCAATATTTAAAGAACCACCGATATTTACAGAACCAACAACAGAATCTAAAGAGTAATTCGAATCTTTATTAATTCCATTAATATATACTATTCCAACACCAACAAATGCTCCCCAATTATACTTACTATGAGGCATAAACTCTATAGTCCAATCAGCGCCAGCGCCAATTGTTAATAAACTATAATTTTTGTTAAAAGATCCATCATATCTACCAAAACCTATACTACCAATACCTCTTACCCCATGCCTAAATCCAGCAAATTGCCAGGCATCTTTAAAGTAATATTGATATCCACCAATGGCACTTGTATTTAAATCAGCAACACCACCAAAACCAACTTCAGCACCTACAAAACCTTGACCTTTTCCATACATTTTATCTGCACTAGATAAAATTGAGGTAGAAGATAATAATATAAAAATAAAAAATAATATTTTTCTCATAACATAGTCTCCATAAAAATTAAAATGTGTATAATAAAATAATTACCTTAATTATTTTATTAAATATGCTATCTAGCAATTTCTACAGCCCTAATTTCTCTTATTACATTAACTTTAACTTCACCTGGATATTGCAAATTCATCTCTATATCTTTTGCAATATCTCGTGCCATTATAATAGCTTCTTTGTCATCTATTTGATCAGATTTTACAATTACCCTAATTTCTCTACCTGCATTAATTGCATAAGCTTGCTTTACTCCGAGTCTATTTAATGCAATTTTCTCTAAATTTTGTGATCGTTTTAAAAAATTCTCTAAAACCTCTTTTCTTGCTCCAGGTCTTGCTCCAGATATTGCATCAGCTGCACAAACTGCAGCAGCTTCTATACTTTTTATATCTTCATTGCCATGATGAGCAAGTATTGCATTAATAACAACGGGATGCTCTTTATACTTTCTTGCTAGATCATAGCCAATAGTAACATGATTTCCACCTAATTCATGTGTCAAAGCTTTTCCTATATCATGAAGAAGTCCTGCTCTTCTAGCCAAAATTTCATCTCCATCCAATTCGCCTGCAATAAGACCAGATAGATGGGCTACTTCAATAGAATGTGATAATGCATTTTGACCAAAACTTGCACGATATTTCATCTTACCAATTAATTTTTTTAATTCAGTATGCATATATCCAAGCCCTAAATCAAGAATAACATTCTCACCTTCTTCTAAAATATTTTGTTCCATTTCATTTTCACATTTTTTATATACTTCCTCTATTCTAGCAGGATGAATTCTGCCATCTTCTATTAGTATATTAATAGTATTTAAAGCTATAGCACGACGATAAAGATTAAAACTGCTCAAAATAATAGTATTTGGAGTATCATCTATTAATACATCAACACCTGTTGTCATTTCTAATGCTTTTATATTACGCCCATCTTTGCCAATAATACGACCTTTCATCTCATCATCTGGAAGATGAACAACATTTATTAATTTTTCTGCGCTATATTCTCCTGCATATCTGGATGTAGCTAGAGCTATAATATAATTTGCTCTTCTTCTTGCATCTTCTTTTGTTTCTTGTTCATACCTTCTTATTAAATTTGCTTTTTCTATTTTAAGATTATCTTCTAGATGAACTAAAAGCATACTCTTTGCTTCATCAATAGACAAAGAAGTATAGTTACTTAATGCATTGATTAATTCATTTTGTTTTTCTTTATATCTTATTTTTACATCCTCTATTTGTTGCTGTGAGAGCAATAATGAATTTTTATCTATTTGAAATAATCTTTTTTCTTCATCTAGATTCTTCAGTTTTTGGTTTAATTCAAGCTCTTTTTTATCAAGAAATAAAGATTTTTCTTCAAACTCTTTTGTTATCTTATATATTTCATTTGTATATTTCTTTTTTAATTCAATTTCTTCTTCTTTAAGCTTAATTCTTTGATTTTGAAACTTTGCTTCAGCTTCTTTTTCTATTGCAGAAGCCTTTATTTTAGCCTGTTTTAACAATATCTCTTGATTTGATAAATGTATTTTTCTTACTACAAAATACACAAATACGCCTGAGATTATTCCACTTATAATAAACCCAATTATTACTAAAAAAGTCATAATATCCTTTTCTTATTCCAGCAGATATTATAGTATCTCCTACAATATCATAATCATTGCCTATATTTATATTTGAAAGATTTAAGATTCTACAAACAAATATGCTATAAGGCTTTTTATTAAGGCTATGATAGAATCTATCATACATACCTTTTCCAAAGCCAATTCTTTTACAATCAATATCTGCACCTAAAATAGGCACAACTGCTAAATCTATCTTATTAAAGTTACTAAATTGTGAATTTGTTGTTTCTAAGATATTGTATTTATTTTTTCTTAATGGCAACCTAAAAGGCACTATTTTAAAAGTATCATTTATAATAAATGGTATAAAAATTTTTACATTATACAATCTTCTAAGTGATACAATCAAAGGATAAATATCAACTTCGCTATCCATAGGAATATATGCTAGTATATTTTTTGCTTTCCTTTTTAATATAAGATGCTTTAATTTTTTTACAATTCTTTTATCATTAAACATTTCTTTATTTTTATGAAGAGAAAAAAGATTTCTTTTTGCAGATTTTCTAAATTCTTTTTTTAAAATTGCTGTATTTTTATGATGCAAATAATCCATAATCAATAAACTCTTTATATAAAAATTAGTGTTTTGTTATAATAGCAATCTTTTTAAAATTTATTTATTAGGACTCTTTTTGAAAAAAATAACTTTAACTATTTTATTTACAGTCATGTATTTATTTTCAACTGATATAGGCAGCAAGATTGTAATAAATATACCAAAACAAAATGAAGATTCTACAGATATAAAGATTCCATCACTTGATTTAAAAATTGGAGAAAGTGGAATTATAACAAGAGATATTAATGGTAATGTCTTTATATTAGGTATTGCAATCATAGACAACATAAAAGATGGTATTGCAACAATTAAAGTAAAGAAATTTGAAAGTATAAAAAATATATACATGCCAACACCAATTGGCATACCAAAGGAAAATGATAAAATAACTTTTAGGATTTTATATGATAGAGCACTGCTTATCGCACCAAATCAAAGCACATATCAAGAAATAATCAATAACAATAAAAATATTGATTTTATACATCCAGATATATTTGCATTATACTTAGCAGAAAATGATATACAAGAACCAAAAAATAGTAATTTCAAAGAATTTTGTGATAAATATAATGTAGGATTAATATTTATTACTAAACAAAATAATATTGATGTATTTGATTGTCAAAGTTTTAAAGTAATTACAAATGATGCCATACAAATAAAAGATATAAATACACAAAAACCATTCTATACAAGACTTAGTAATGAAACAATAAATAAATTATTTGATCTAGATAATATAAAGGAATATTTTGACTACTATGGAGCAATACAATCTAGCAAATAAAGGGATTCTATGGGTGCTTACAAAAATTTAAAAAAAATTGTTGGAAAAGAAAACTACTATGATGATGAAGCCCATTTGCAAGCTTACTGTTATGATGCAACAAGAGAAAGATTTAAACCACATTGTGTTGTATTTCCAAGAAATGAAGATGATGTATGCAAGATTCTAAAGTATTGCAACAATAATGCAATATCAGTAATTCCTCGTGGTGCTGGAAGTGGTTTTACTGGTGGTGCATTACCTAGTAATGGCGGTGTGGTGCTTGCTATGGAAAGATATTTTAACAATATTTTAGAAATTGATAAAAAAAATATGATAGTTAGAGTTCAGCCTGGAGTTGTAAACAAACATTTGCAAGATGCAGTAGAAAAAGAAGGACTATTTTATCCACCAGATCCAGCAAGTCAAGACTATAGCACAATAGGTGGGAATGTTAGCGAAAATGCAGGTGGTATGCGTGCTGCAAAATATGGAATTACAAAAGACTATGTAATGGCAATTCGTGCTGTATTACCAAATGGAAATATAATACGTGCAGGAAAAAAAACCATAAAAGATGTTGCTGGATATAATATTGCTGGAATCTTAATAGCAAGTGAAGGAACCTTAGCAGTTATAACAGAAATTACATTAAAACTAATTACTAAACCAAAATTTAAAAAATCTGCAATGGGGATATTTAATACTATAGATGATGCAATGAATGCAGTATATAAAACTATGTCAAGTGGAATTACGCCTGTTGCAATGGAATTTTTAGACAATCTAAGTATTCGCGCCGTTGAAAGCAAATTTAATAAAGGCTTGCCAATTAATGCAGGTGCTATTTTAATTACTGAGGTTGATGGTAATTTAAATGAAGAAATAACATATCAATTATCAAAAATAGAACAAAAATTTAAAGAAAATGGTTGCATAGAATTTAAAATAGCAAAAGATGATAAAGAAGCTGCAGACATATGGTTTGCAAGAAGAAATGCAAGTCAAAGTATTAGCATATATGGCAAAAAGAAACTTAATGAAGATATTACAGTCCCAAGATCAAAATTACCAGAATTGTTAAAAGAAATTGATAGAATTGGTAAAAAATACGGATTTAAAATCCCATGTTTTGGGCATACAGGGGATGGCAATGTACATACCAATGTTATGGTGGAAAACTTAGAAGACATAGACAAAGGATATGAAGCAATTGCAGAGATTTTTAAAGTTGCAGTTGATTTAGAGGGAACATTAAGTGGTGAGCATGGTATTGGGTTATCAAAAGCACCATTTATGAGTATAGCCTTTAGTCAAGAGGAAATGGAGCTTTTTAGAAATATTAAACAAGCATTTGATCCAAATAATATTTTAAATCCAGGAAAAATGGGATTATAAAATGGCAGTGTCAATTATAGTCCCATTCTATAATCGTGAAAAATACCTATATGAAACGCTAAATAGCATAAAAATCAAACATATAAAAATATACAAATAATTCTAGTAGATGATTGCAGCACAGATTCTAGTTTTTTAATTGCAAAATCATTTGTTGATAATGATGATAGATTTGTATTGATAAAAAATACAATTAAACAAAGACAAGGAAAAGCAAAAAATCAAGCAATTGAATACATATTGCAATCATCAATGAATTTATATGGGGTATCCATATTTGGAAAATTAAAATGTAAAAGTGAATGGATATTTTTTCTAGATTCTGATGACATTTTAGATAAATATACAATAGAGCACTTAACAAATATTACAAAAGATAATAATTTGAATTTAATAATAGGTAGCGTGCAGATATTTGGTGAATATAATAAAAATATCATATACAAAGAAGGCTTAATAGATAAACATAAATTTTTAAATAAGAAAACATATTTTAGCTTTGGTTGGGGGGGGGTTGATATCAATAAAGCTATTTATTAATGGATTAAGATTTATAGATTCTATATTTATTATAAATGATGATAACTATTTTGGATTGAAATTATTTCTAGATGCCAAAAATATCTACTATACATCAAAGATATGTGTTTATTATAGAGTAAATTATGGCTCTATATCACATCCAAAAAGTTATAATGCAAATGGTGATATAAATCTATACTATACATATTTTCTAAATGCATACAATATAAAAATATTAATGAATAACTACAAACAATACAAAAAAATACTTAAATTCAATGCTACATACAATGCTAATGCATTTATATCAACGAGCAGTAGTTAAAAATTTATAATAAGAATAAAATAAAAATAATAGAAGAACTAGTTAGCTATAGATATAAAATATTTATAATATCACCAATAGCCTTTCATTGCATAAAGACTATATGGAAATATTTTAAAGATTTAATTAACTTCTAAGATAACAGGGGTTGTAATATCTCTTGATATTATATTTACATCTTTTTGTGCTGCATTTCTATTTGGATATGGACCAATCAAATATCTAGTAATAACTTTTGAATTTATCATTATTTCTTGGACTCTATAACTATATTTATTTACACTATCTAAAAAATCCTTATTTGGCGTTTTACTAAAAGCACCAACTTGAAGATAAACTCCATTTTCAGCTATATCACCATTATTTCTTTTTGACATGGCATTAGCTGCTGGCTTACTAGATTGGATTTTTGGTTTAGATGTAACTTTTACTGAAGCTTCTGGGATCTTATCTGGTATCCTTATCTTTTCTACATCAGTGGTAGGTGATTGCTGAAAATTTGGTTGAGATGGCATTGGGGTAGCTGGCTGTGAAGATGCAGCATTTTGTTGTTTTGCTCTAATTTCCTGCATAATCTTTTCAAACTCAGCACTCTCATCATCAACAGGAATACTAGTAAATGTATTGTCAACTTGATTAATATCATTTGCACTATTAGTATTTAATACTATTTCTTCTTTTGCATCACTTGATGATAAATTTAGCGCAATTGCAGCAATAGCAACAATTAAAACAACAATAGCAATAATCAACAAAATAACTCTTTTTGTATTTTTAGATCTTACATCCTCTCCACCTATTAAAATATCATTCAATTCTCTTTTATCGTCCATTTTAACCTCTCTTTATAAATTACATATGTTTCAACCAAGACATTCCACGCTCTTTCGCATAAACACTATATGGCAATATTAATATATTAAAACTAGGTGGAATCTCATCTGTTGGAAAAACTCTCCACTGTCTAGGAGCAAAACTTGCTAATTTTAAATTTAGTGTTTTAGCTATTAGTTTTGCTTCATTTAAATCCGTATGTCCTTTATGTATATAAATATGTAAATGACCTTTAGTCTTAGACCTATAGGCTGTAAAATTTAGATACCCTTCTTCTCTAAGCAACAATTGTGCCTTATGATAGAATGTATCATCATTTGTACCATTATAGTCAATTACAATATTTTCAACTTTATTTCGTGGATTGATAATACTATGTGCTATAGTAATTTCATTCTTTATATGCTTCTTTATGATATTCAAACCAAGAAATGAATCCACTCTTTTAAATCTATCAAAAAAGATTCTGCCATTATAGTTAATTTGAGTAGGAGAACTATCAATTTTTTGATAATAATGAGATGTATCCATCTTAATCAATTTTAATTCAATATCAGTCATTTAAAAAATAGCCTTATTATAAATTTTAAAATTTTGACTAAATTCTTTAATTTCTTGTTTTGTTTTTTTCTGCAAACTAGTATCATTAATATTATCTAGTATATCACAAATTTTATTTGCTATATATTCAAATTCTTTTTCTTTCATACCTCTACTTGTAAGAGCTGGCGAACCAATTCTTAAACCACTTGTAATAAATGGACTTCTAGTATCGCCTGGAATAGCGTTTTTATTTACAGTAATTCCTGCATTTTCAAGTGCAGAATCTGCATCTTTTCCACTAAAGTCCTTATTTAAGAGACTCATTAGCACAAGGTGATTATCTGTCCCACCACTAACTATATCATAACCTCTTTTTACAAACACTTCACCTAAAATCTTAGCATTTAACTTAACTTGCTTAGCATAAGTTTTCCATTCTGGTTTAAGATTCTCACCAAAACCAACAGCCTTAGCAGCAATAACATTCATTAATGGACCACCTTGCATCCCAGGAAACACAGCTTTATTTACCTTATTTATAATATCTTCATCATTTGTTAAAATAACTCCACCTCTTGGACCTCGTAATGTCTTATGTGTTGTAGTGCTTACGATATGACAATAAGGAAATGGATCTGGATATTCTTTACCTGCTACAAGCCCTGCAATATGTGCTATATCACCAAATAATATTGCACCAACACTATCTGCAATCTCTCTAAATCTCTTAAAATCCAATTCTCTTGTATATGCAGAAAAACCACAAACAATAATATCAGGTTTTACCAATTCTGCATACTCTTGAACTTTGTCATAATTAATCCTGCCATCAAGTTCAACACCATAAAAAAAGCTTTGATACATTTTGCCTGTTATGCTTACTTTTGCACCATGAGTTAAATGGCCACCATGATTTAAATGCATACCCAAAATTTTATCATAAGGCTTTATTAATGCACTATATACAGCACCATTTGCTTGACTACCAGAGTGAGGCTGAACATTTGCAAATTCACAATTAAATAACTTTTTTACCCTATCAATTGCAATTTGCTCTATTTCATCTACAAATTCACAACCTCCATAGTATCTCTTCTTTGGATAACCCTCTGCATATTTATTTGTCAATATACTGCCAAGTGCTTCAATAACGCTAGGAAAAGTAAAATTTTCACTAGCAATCATTTCTAAACAATCACTCTGTCTATTCCACTCTTGCTGTATTAGATTAAAGATTTCCTTATCTTCTTTTTCTAAATAATTCATTCATCATCCTTTTTAACAATATCAAATTCACTTTTTATAGGTTTCATAGCTGGAAATAAAATTACATTTTTAATAATTTTATTATTTGTTAAAAGCATTACAAGTCTATCAATACCAATCCCTTGTCCTGCAACAGGTGGCATGCCATATCCTAAAGCCCAAACATAATCTTCATCCATATATTGCGCTTCCTCATCACCTTTTTCTTTCTCTAAAACTTGTGCCCTAAAACGACTCAATTGGTCTATTGGATCATTTAATTCACTAAAACCATTTGATATTTCTTTCCCACCGATGAATAATTCAAATCTATCTGCAATGGTAGAATCTTCATCATTTTTTCTTGCTAGTGGGCTAATTTCTATTGGAAATTCTGTGATAAATGTAGGCTGTATTAATTTAGATTCTACAAAGTTATCAAATGCTTCTGCTAAAAGTTTGCCATAATTTAAACCAGATTCTATGTGAATATTTGAATCTACTAAATATTTTTCTAATTTATCCTTATTATTAACTATATCAGATGGGATATTTCCTATTTTAATTAAAGAATCTTTATAGCTAATTTGTGAAAAATTACTAAAATCAATCTTGTGTTCACCCCATTCAACAATACTTGGAAGTTCTAACCTATCTAATAAATACTCAAAAAGCTCAATAGTAAGTTTTATTAAATCCTTGTATGTCTTATAAGCCCAATAAAATTCAATCATTGTAAATTCTGGATTATGAGAATGATCTATACCTTCATTTCTAAAACTTCTATTGATTTCAAATACACTCTCAAAACCACCAACAATCAATCGCTTCAAATAAAGCTCTGGAGCAATTCTTAAATATCTTTCAACATTTAATGCATTATGGTGCGTAACAAATGGTTTTGCATTGGCCCCACCAGGAATTGGATGCAACATTGGGGTTTCAACTTCTAAAAAACCTTTGTCTTCAAAGAATTTTCTAAGCAATGAAATAATTCTGCTTCTAGTCTTAAATGTTTCTTTTACATCAAAATTCATTATCAAATCAAGATATCTTTGTCTATATCGTAGCTCAATATCAACAAGCCCATGAAACTTTTCTGGCAGTGGAATAATAGACTTAGTAAGAATCTTAAAAGAAGTTGCATGTATTGAAACTTGATTTGTTTTTGTCCTAAATGGATATCCACCAATATTTACTATATCACCAACTTCAAGAATTTTTTTAAATTCTTCAAAATCATCACCTAAATCATTTCTTGAAATATAAGCCTGTAAGATACCACTTTCATCCTCAACATCTATAAAAGCAGCTTTACCCATAAGACGAATAAGTTTTACTCTACCACTTATATATTCATTAATATTTAATGAAGCCTGATCCTCTTTTGCACTATTAGAATCTTTAGCATCTTGATATTTTGTTAAAAAATTAATATTAGAGATTGTTTTAATTGCATCATTTGAGTAAGGATTCTTACCAGAATCCCTCATAGTATTAGCTTTTTCTATTCTTTGTTGTATATAAATATTTGAAAACAAAAATTACTCCTTAAATAACTACTGCACTTCATTTGTTATTTCCTGCATTACTTCATTACCCAAATTCATAACATCTTTTCTTGTTTCACTTATAAAATCAGTTTTTACAATAAAATCACCAACTTTTATCATTATTGGATAACAAAAACTAGAATCCTCAAGTTTTATTGTAAAGTTTGACAAAAACTTTATTCTTGAGAATGTAAAAAGTATTATTGATAAAATTAAGAAAATCTTAATACCAGCTACAATAACACCAAGTATTCTATCTAATTTACCAAGGTTTATAAATTTTACAAATCTAACAATAAATTCAGCTAAAACAAGAGATAAAATCCAAGTAGCTCCAAGTATTAACATAAAGCCAATCAAATTAAGCAATGTTTGACTTTCTAGTTTTAAAAATGAATTTACCCACAAACTTAAATCCATATTAAATCTAGATGCTAATAAAACACCGCCAACTATACCTATAACAGAACAAATTTCGCGGATAAATCCACTAAAAATACCCTTTAATGCCAAAATTATAATTATGGCTACAATAACGATATCAAAATAATTTGCAAAATCCATAATAAAACTATCCCTTGCGTGCAATAATTTAAGTAAATTAGAATATTTGGTTAAATAAATGATGTTATTTTACACTAAAGGAACTTAATCAAAAAAGTAATTTTATAAATCATAATTTAGGATACAATTCAAAAAATATAAATTGATAAAATAATCATTTAAATATTTATTAAGTGGTAAATAATGTTGGATATAAAAAAATTTTTTACTAAAAATAATGAATTAAAAAATAATATTTTAAATGCAGAAAATAAAATAACATATATAGCTAGAAATTGGTTTTTAGTGCCCATTGTATTTGCTTTTATGTTTAGTTTTCCAATATTTATAAATTTTTACACATATTTTAATGAAACTTATTTTCCATATATAAATTCTATTTTTGTATTAATTGCAATTTTTATATATATAAATATCCACAAAAGATATGCTTTTATGTTTGGATTTTTTGTTGGAATGTTCTGGTTTTACTGGATTGGACTTAGTTTTAGATATACAAATTCACCATATCTAACATATATCATACCTATTATAATAAGCATTATTTATGCAATATTGATTTGGTTTGCATTAATATCAAATAATAAATTTTTTAGAGCAACTACTATAAGCTTACTTGGATATATAACAATACTTGGATTTGATTGGTTTGTGCCCGATGCAATGCTTTCTTTTAGTGCTTTTAGAGTTGAAAAAGTATATTTTATTGCGATAGTGTTAATAATAACTATAATAAGCATTAAACAATTAAAATTATTTAGATTCTTAGCCATTTTTTTATTATTTTTTACGATTGACTTTAATATTAATACGACAAAAATTCCAAATGAAACGATCATGCTTACACAAACAAATATACAACAAAACATAAAATGGAATGAATATACAGCAGACAATATTATTAATTACAATATAAGTCTAATAAAAAATGCTATTAACAATAATTACAACATCGTAGTGTTACCAGAAACTGCATTCCCTGTAATATTAAATATGCCAGCATATGAATATGTAGTTAATAACCTAAAAGAATTAAGTAAAGAAATTTCAATAATAGCTGGTGCTCAAAGATATGATAAATTTGGAGTATATAATACAACCTATGTATTTGAAAATAATAATTATCACTTCGCAGATAAAGTATTCTTGGCACCATTTGGTGAATATATGCCAATACCGGGATTTATAGCAAATTTCTTTTCTAAAATATTTGACATCCATTACTCAACTTTTGATACGAATGATAAAGAACCTAAAAATATCTATGCAGATAAGTTTATATTTAGAAATGCAATATGTTATGAAGCAACGACAAAAATGGCATATAAAGATAATCCACAATATATGATGGTTATAAGCAATAATATGTGGTTTAAACCAAGCTTAGAACCGGTAATACAAATGATGTTAATAAAATATTATGCTAGATTACATAAAACAATAGTATTTCACTCTGCAAATGGTTCAAAAAGTGGAATTATTACACCAAATATAAATTTAGACTTTAAAGTAATTGGTATTTAACTAAGAATTAACAAACCCTGTATTGAATCCAAAAAAACTTAAAATTGAAATAAAAATCAAAGTGGTGATACCAGCAAAAAATCCAGCTAATGCATCATCACCAACAACACCTAAACCACCTTTTGTATATTTATCAACCTTGCCTATAATAGAAGGCTTCCATATATCATAGATTCTAAAAAATACAAATGAAAATATAATTGAAACAATACTAAATCCAGCTATACTCATAGCAATCCACATTCCAACTAATTCATCAACTACAATATGCTTTGCATCATGGATTTTAGTTCTAGATTCATAAATATCAATTTGCTTAATTGCAATGATGCCAATCAAAGAAGACAATGCAAATAAAATAGATGGAGAAAAATATAAAATTGGGATTCCAATAAAAAGACTAAATAAGCTTCCCCAGGTCCCTTGGGCCTTTTTTATAAAACCAATTCTAAATAATGTTAAAAATAATTCTTGCATATATTTATATTGCCTAATTTTTATTTTGTTTAGTACTTTTCCTCTGTTTTATAATCCCATATCGTTTTCGCTTTTCCCAAAGACTCTTTCTACTAATTCCTAATTCCTTTGCAAGTTCTATATCAGAGTACAATCCCTCATATTTTGTAATTATCATTTTTTCATATTCTCTTATTGGCATTATTTCGCTATTAATATCCATACAATTTTGAGTTGCAGAAATATCTGCTATATTACTAAATGGAATTTCTTCTTGAGAAATAAATGAAAATAAAATATTTTGTTTATGAAGTTTAGAAATAAGCTCTACTCTTTCACTTTTTTTAATTTGCTCTAAACCTGTTAGATAGATAATATCATTCATACCATTATTAAGATTTAAAATACTCTTCCAATCAACATCTTTTAATGACAAAAAATTAAAATGAATATTTTTTAATCTTGCATATCGCATAGCGTATATATCAGCACTTCTTTGGGAATTACTTCTAATAATAAAAGGGAGATTGTAAGTAAATGGAAATGGTGTATTTAAGATACCCTCAACAAATTCGAAATAGTTCTTATAAAAGACAGCTTCTTTTTGCAATCTATCAAAATGCCTATAATGTTCTATTTTTCTAATTAACTCATCTATAATCAAAGGTTTTATTATATAATCGTGCATTCCAGCCTTAAACATCTTTGTAACCGTATCATCATTTATATACTTAATCATAATGATGACTATACTTTCAGAAAATCTCTTTATTATATTGATGCAATTTTTTTCACAAAAATCATAAGATAACAAAACAATATCAAATGAATTATTCTTATCTGGTTTAAAATTAGAATCTTTGGATACAGTACATTCATACCCTCTATCTTCTAGTTTATTGCTAATACTTTGTGCTAAATAAGTATCATTTTCAATAATTAGCGTTCTCATTAATAACCTCAAAATTTAGTATCATAAAAAAGTTTTAAAGAAGCAGTAGAGCTTACACAAATACCTTCTTGCCTACCTATAAATCCCATCTTTTCCATTGTAGTTGCCTTAATGTTAATATACTGGCGTTGCAAGTCTAAAATATTACTAAAAATTTCTATCATTTCATCTTTGTATGGAATAATTTTTGGCTTTTGTGCCATTATCATGATGTCAATATTTATAATTTTAAAACCTACACTATAAATAAAATTAGAAACTTCTTTTAACAACAATCTAGAATCTATATTTCTATATTTAGGATCATCTGGCGGAAACCATTCACCAATATCTCCTGCGCCAATTGCACCAAGAAGTGCATCACAAAGGGAATGGATCACCACATCACCATCACTATGAGCTTCTAATCCAAAATCACAAGGTATCTTAACACCACCTAGATACATATCCTTGTCTTTACAAAATCTATGCACATCAAATCCATATCCAATAAAAATATCACTATTATTATCAATGTTCAAATTTGACAAATCTTGATAATAAGTTATTTTATCCATAGCTTTTGAACCTTTTATGCACACAACTCTTCCACCATAATTATTTATAGCACTACTTTCATCGCTAAAATTACCAAACTTAATAGATTCTAAAAGAATAGATACTCTAGAAATTTGTGGAGTTTGAACTAAATGAATAAAATCTCTATTTAAATATTGTTTTTCATTATTAGATTCTACAAATATTGTATCACTTACTCCAATTGTAGGAATAAGGCAATCAATAGATACTAAATCATAATTAAAAAGATTATCTAAAACATCAAAATCAAGGTTACATCTAGCAGCATCACTGACTGCAACAAATTCACTAGATACAAATTTTAAAGCATTTTGTAAAGATTCTTGTCTTGTAGGACCACCTTCAATAATTTCATAATTACAAAATTTTCTCATATATAAAATATCTCTATTTGATGCAGTAACTATTACCTTTGCAAATCCATATCTTTCTTTAAGCGCATCTGCAACATGAAGCCACATAGGCTTATCATTAATTCTGATCCAATGTTTTTTAACAGAAGTATTTTCTCGAAATCTTAAACTCTCTCCTGCACTCATAATTATCAAAGTGATATTTTGTCTCAAAATTTAACCTTTTTTATATTCAAAAAGCAATATTTTATATTTTTTACGATAATTTTAAGCTTTATAAGATAATCAAATAACATTAAAATAAAGTAATATTTATGAGGTAAAAATGAGTAAAGCAAACACACAATTATTTTATGCAAAGCAAGACAAAATCACAAAAGAAATGGAATTTGTTGCAAATGCTGAAGAGTTAGATGTAAATCTAATAAAAGATGAAATAAAAAGAGGTAGATTGATTATACCTGCAAATATTAATCATAAGAATTTAAAACCAATAGGTATAGGAATTGCTGCAAAAACAAAAATTAATGCAAATATAGGAAGCTCTAGCATTGATAATTGCATTGAAAATGAAATAATAAAAACACAAACTTCTATAAAATATGGTGCAGATACTATTATGGATCTAAGCACTGGTGGGAATCTCGATGAAATAAGAAAAGCCGTAATTGCAGCTTCAAGTGCTCCTATAGGAACTGTTCCTATGTATCAAATACTACATGATTTAAAGGATGACATATTAAACCTATCAATTGATAAAATGCTCTCTACATTAGAGAAGCAAGCACAACAAGGTGTAAGTTATTTTACAATACATTGTGGTTTCTTATTATCTCATATGCCACTTGTTGCAAAGAGAAAAATGGGTATTGTAAGTCGTGGTGGAAGTCTAATGGCAAGTTGGATGATGCACCACCACAAAGAAAATCCATTTTATAGCGCATTTGATGATATTCTTGATATTTGTAGAGAATATGATGTCAGTTTATCACTAGGAGATTCTCTTAGACCTGGTTGCTTAGCAGATGCAAGTGATGATGCACAATTTAGCGAATTAAAAGTGCTAGGAGAATTAGCAAAAAGAGCATATCAAAAAGATGTTCAAGTTATGATAGAAGGACCTGGACATGTTCCACTAAATCAGATTGAAAGAAATGTTGAGATTCAAAAAGAATATTGCAATGAAGCACCATTTTATGTATTAGGACCACTTGTTACAGATATTGGTGCTGGATATGATCATATTTCAAGTGCTATTGGTGCATGTGTGGCTGCTTGGAAAGGCGTAGCTATGCTATGCTATGTAACACCAAAAGAACATTTAGGACTACCAAATGCAAATGATGTAAGAGAGGGAATAATAGCATACAAAATTGCTGCACATGCAGCAGATATAGCAAGAGGAAGGATAAACGCTAGAGTTAGAGATGATGCAATGAGTGATGCAAGATATGCCTTTAAATGGGAGGAACAATTCTCTCTAGCGCTAGATAGTGATAGAGCTAGAGAATATCATGATGAGACACTGCCACAAGATGTTTTTAAAGAAGCAGAATTCTGTTCTATGTGTGGCCCTAAGTTTTGCAGTTATAAAATAAGTCAAAATATTTTTAAAGAATACAAAGGAGCATAATGAATAAAGAAAATATTTTAGAAAAGTTAAAAGAGATTTTATATCCTAATTTTAAAAGAGATATAGTTGATTTTGGGTTTGTAAAAGATATAAAAATACAAAATGATATTATAGAAGTGTTTATTGAAATTCCATCAAATAATAAAGATGTGGCAGATAAACTAGAAAATGATATTAAAGTAAAACTTGGAAATTCAACAAAAGTAAATATTAAGACTCCACAAATAAAAGAAGAAGAAAAGAAAACAAAAAATATTGCACCAAATATTAAGCATTTCATAATGATTAGTTCTGGTAAAGGTGGTGTTGGCAAATCAACAACAAGTGTCAATCTAGCTATAGCATTAGCACAAAGTGGAAAAAATGTTGGCTTGCTAGATGCTGATATCTATGGTCCAAATATACCAAGAATGTTATCATTAAATTCACAAAGACCAATAACAGATGAATCTGTAATGAAATTAGTGCCATTAAAAGCATATGGAATAAAAGTTATGAGTATGGGTATGATGTATGAAGAAGGACAAAGTTTAATTTGGCGTGGTCCTATGATTATGAGAGCAATAGAGCAAATGCTTACAGATGTATTATGGGGAGATTTAGATATACTAGTTATTGATATGCCACCTGGAACTGGAGATGCACAATTAACCTTAGCGCAAAGTGTCCCAGTGACAGCTGGAATCTCTGTCACAACCCCACAAGTAGTGGCATTAGATGATAGTGCAAGAAGTTTAGATATGTTTAAAAAGCTAAACATACCTGTCGCAGGTATTGTAGAAAATATGAGTGGGTTTGCATGCCCTGGTTGTGGTGAACAATATGATATATTTGGCAAAGGAACTTCATCAAATCTAGCAAATAAATATAATTGTGAAGTATTAGCACAAATTCCAATTGAAGGTAAAATAAGAGAAGGTGGAGATTCTGGAAAGCCTATCGTATTCTTTGAACCAGAAAGTATAGGTGCAAAAGAATATATAAAAGCAGCACATAAAATAAATGACTTTTTAGATAATGTTGGTGAAGTAACAAATGCTGAAATACAACCTACAAGGCACTAAAAGATTCTAGGATTAACTCCTAGAACAAATTTAGAATTTATAATCATATGCCAATGAAATAGTATAATTAGTCCTTAACTTAGAATCATAGGATGGTAATCCTTGTCCAACAAATATACTCCTTTTTATTGGAATTACAGGAAATGAAGCAATAAGACTTATAGAGTTATGTTCATAGCTTGTTTTTAATCCTAATTTAAAATCTGTGTATAGGTTATCCAAATTATCACTAAAACCATTTATTCTACTTTTAATATTAGCACTACCTATTCCAATACCTGCAAATCCACCCATAAAAAGAAATTTATCATTATAAAAATTAAGTAAAAAGTCTATATTTGCTGCAAACGACATAATATGAATGGAAATCTCTTCACGATCAGATTTGGTTGATTGAAATAAATCCTTAAAATTAGCATATGTGTAAATACCAAATAAGTCACCAAAATATTTTACATATCCTAATCTAAAACCATACAAAGGAAGACTTGCTGTAACATTATTTGTAGCACCATTAAATGATTCTGCAGTTTTCACCTCTCCTAATCCAAGCTCAAATCCTAAAAATATACCATCTTTATTGCTTGCTTGAGATATCCCCATAAGTAAAATAAAAATAAATAAAATCCTTTTCATTCAACCTCTTTTAATTTAGAATTTAAAAAATGGATTCTACCCCCCCCCATTAAAGCAAGCTTAAAAAATATAAAAGTTATTAAATCTAATTACAAGTTGAATATATTTTGCAGTCTTAATTTAATCCTAATAAACTATAATACAATCCTTGCTATAACAAACCTAATAATATTAATTAAGGTATAAAATGAAAATAATAAAAGAAACTTTAAATATAAATTCTAATGGACTTTTGATTTATTATGATATATACAGAGATTTATCAATAAATAAATACAATGGTGTGATACAGATAGCACATGGAATGATAGAACACAAGGGCAATTATGCATATATTGCACATACATTAAGTAAAGCAGGATATATAGTAGCCATAAATGATCATAGAGGCCATGGAGAAAGCATAGGTAATGACATATTTTTAGGAGAAATGGGCAAAAATGGATTTGAACTAGCAATGCAAGATATGCATAATTTAACAATACATTTAAAAAATCAATACAAACCAAAGAAATTTATACTAATAGGTCATAGCATGGGATCGCTTTTATCAAGAAGGTATCTTCAGGAATATGAAAAAGAAATTGATATTTTAATACTATGTGGAAGCCCAAGCCCATATTTTGGCATAACGCCTGGAATTTTATTTTTAAAACTATGCAAAATATTAGGTTTTAATAAAATAGGGGAAAATATAGCATTTAAATTATCATTTTTATCATTTAATGCAAAATATAAAAAAAATGATAATCTAAATAATGGAAAAGTAAGTGGCAAACTATGGACAAATAGAGATATAGATGAAATAAACAGACACATAAAAGATAATAAACAAAATTTTATCTTTACAATAAATAGTTTTATAAATTTACTTAGTGGAATAAAAAAGGTGTTTAATAATTATCCAAATGAAATAAAAAAACCAAATATGCCAATACTATTTATAAGCGGAGAAGATGATGCTTGTGGAAAGTATGGCAAAGGGGTGTTTGATGCATATAAACATATAATTAAACAAGGATATATAAATACCAAATTATCATTATATGCAGATGCTAGGCACGAATTATTTTTGGAATTAAATAAAGATGAAATAATAGATGATGTATTGCACTATATAAATAAACACTAACTTATTTAAAACATCTAATTGATAGCTTTTTATATTTATCATCAAAATTAAAACTATCAATAAACTTTTCAAATTCTATAATACTACCACGATTTAAATCTATATTTTCTAAGTTAATTAAAAATTCAGGCTTTTGCAAAGGATATAAATTATTGATATAAAGATACAAGTTGCACTTACTAAGATCTTGCTTTCCTTCATTTGTGATTTTGCCACTAATAAAAAATGAATTAGAATAAACAAGTTTTTTTGCATTTGTTACCTCAAAATTAACTTTGTTTATATAATTATCAACTATATAAATATTCAAAAATGGTAAAGATAAAAATAAAAGAAAAGAAAGAAAGAATAATAGAATCTTTTTTATACCAGAAAGTATTAATCCGCATAAAAAAATAATAATATTAAATATAATTAAAATCCCAAATACAATAAAATCAAATATGGAAATATAAGAAAAATCCAAGATTTTAGCCTTTTCTTTTTGCTTTTTCCTCTAATCCACTTATAGAGAATCTTCTATTTAATTCTTGCATAACTCTATCTGGAGATATATCTTTATAACTCAATCCAACCAACATATGATATATCAAATCTGCACATTCATATATTATTTCATCACTTTTATTGTCTTTTATAGCAAATGCAAGTTCTGAAGCTTCTTCCACTATTTTTTTACCAATTGTATTTTCACCTTTTGCATACAATGATGCTGTATATGAGACATCTTTACTTTGTGTTTTTCTATCTTGAATTACATGATATAACTTATCTATGGCACTATATGGCATATCTATAATTTTAGCTTTTGTTATATCTATGTTCATGCTATCAAAATCAATCTTTTTATAAAAACAACTTACATTTCCTGTATGACATGCTACGCCAACTTGATTAACCTTAAATAAAATAGCATCATTATCACAATCAATATAAACTTCTCTTAATGCTTGTGTATTTCCACTTTCTTCACCTTTTTTCCAGATTCTATTCTTAGATCTAGAAAAATAATGAGCTATTCCACTTTGTAGGCTTAGAGTTAATGATTCATTGCTTAAATAAGCAAGCATCAAAACTTCTAAACTATCAATATCTTGAGTAATAACTGGAATAAGAGGGGTTTTATTCCAATCTATACACTCTAACATTAATTACCACTTACTGATGTTGCTTTTTTTGCATTTTTGGAATCTACCCAAATATTTGGCACAGCACCACCAGGGGTTAAGAAAATTTGAGCATCTCTATTTTCTCTTAATGCTTCATTAAATTTACTTTGAGTTTCAATTTGTCTTAATTCAAGTAATCTAGAAGACAAGCTCTCACTAATTAATTTATTTGCTTGACTTTGTGCTTTTGCTTCAATAGACATAGCATCAGCTGCACCTTGAGCTTTTGTTCTATTAACATCAGCCTCACCCTTTGCAAGAGTAACTGCTTTTTCTGCTTCCATTTTTGCTTGTTCTACTTCATACCTCTTTCTCTCTGCTTCTTGCCTTGCTACTTGAACTTTTTCAATTTGCTCTCTAATATTTTGTGGCAATACGATCTCTCTTAATTGAACAGAAGTAAGAGATACTGGTTGATTTGAGAATTTTCCTATCTCTGTTTCTATATTTGTGCTAATCAAATTTGCTATATCATTTCTTTTTATAGGCAATTCTTCTGCTGGATATCTACCAACAACACCTCTTACAACATCACGCACAACAGGATTTATAATTTTTTGCTCCCAAGATAATCCATAATTTGCAATAGTCTGTGGAGCTGTAGCCCAATTTAATTGATATTGCACTGTCAATTCAATTGAAACAGTAAGTCCTCTGCTATCCATAACACTAATTGAATCATTTCTAAATATACCTTGATTTTTACCAACAACACCCATATCTTCTGTTCTAGAAAAATTAATAGTCCTTACTCTAGTGTCTACAATGATAACATTTTGAATAATTGGTACAAAAAAATGCAATCCCGGCTGCAATGGGGTATTGTCATACTCACCGGCAGTAACCTTGATACCAACTTCACCAGAATTGATAATAACAAATGGTTTTGCTGCTATAAAAATAAATAATATAACAACAACAGTAATAATTCCAATCATAGTCTTATTATTAGGCATATTAAAATTTGGATTAAAATTCATTTTTAGTGGATTTTTAGGCGGCTTTTTACCGCCATTTCCTCCGCTATTATTTGAATTGTTATTATTGGCATTTTTTCTCTTTAAATGTTCATTTAAATCAATAGGCATTCACACTCCTTAATCTATGTAAGTTAAAAATTCTTTATATTTTACATTACTACCAGATACAATTTCAAAAAAGGCATCTTGAATTTTTTTTGTCATTTCTCCTCTTTCTCCACAACCAATAATCCTAAAATCAAGCTCTCTAATAGGTGTAACCTCTGCTGCAGTCCCAGTAAAAAAAGCTTCATCTGAAATATATACTTCATCTCTTGTGATTTTTCGTTCAACTACATTAACACCCAAGTCTTTTGCAATCTTTAAAACAGTATCTTGTGTAATAGATTCTAAAGAATTATCATGTGGTGGGGTTATTAATTCTCCATTTCTAACAATAAAAAAACACTCTCCACTACCCTCTGCTACAAATCCATTATCATCTAGCAGTAATGCTTCATCAAAACCACACTGTATAGCTTCGTATTTTGCCATTTGTGAATTTAGATAATTAGCACTAGCTTTTGCCTTTCCCATTAATGATTTTACTGAATTTCTAACAAAAGAGCTTGTTTTTACTCTAATTCCATTTTTTATCCCATCTTCACCAAGATATGCACCCCAATTCCAAGCTGCAATCATCATATTTACAGGGGCATCAGCATGGTATAAACCCATAACACCATAACCTAGATAAATAAGAGGTCTAATATAAACATTACTTGTATAACAATCTTTATTTGCTCTTAATAAATCAATATGTGCGTTATTAATATCATCAAAACTATAGGGACATTTTAAACCTAGTATCTTTGCTGAGTTAAGCAATCTTTTTGTGTGATCTTCTAATCTAAATATAGCTAATCCATTTTTAGTTTTATAAGCTCTAGTTCCTTCAAATGCTGCATTTCCATAATGTAGACTATGTGTCAATACATGAACTTTAGCATTTTCCCAATCAACCAATTTTCCATCTTGCCAAATATACTTCGCTTTATCTAGCATAATGATCTCCAAAAATTAAAATCTATGTGATTGTATCATAATAGATATCCTAATTTAGCCAATAATTTCTCTAATATTTTTTGAATTTGGAGCCGATAAAAAGCCTTCTCTCTCTAATGTTTCTAATATATTTGAAGCTCTATTGAAACCAATTCCAAGCATTCGCTGCAAATAACTAGCAGATGTTCTTCCACTTGATAAAATGATTTCCTTTGCTTTTTGCATATATTCATCTTCACTCATAGGAGCAGAATTTTGAGGCATAGTTTGAATAATCTCTTTTGGTTCTAAAGAAAAAAACTCATCATACTCTACACTTCTTTGAGATCTTATAAAATTTGCAACTCTTTCAATCTCTTTTTCATTACTATATGGAGCATGATATCTAGATATAACATTTGTATTTGAAAATAACATATCTCCATTACCAAGCAATGTCTCAGCACCTACCTTATCTAATACAACCTTAGAATCCATAGGGCTACCAACACGATAACTTATCCTTGATGGTAAATTACTTTTTATTAGCCCTGTTACCACATTTACAGTTGGACGCTGTGTAGCTATAATCAAATGTATTCCAGAAGCTCTAGCTTTGCTAGCTAATGAAGTCAAATATTGTTCAGAATCTTTACCACCCATAATCATCAAATCTGCAAATTCATCAATTATAATTACGATATAAGGTAATTTATCAAAACCCTTTTGTTTTGCAACTTCATTATATCCTATAATATTTTTTACTCCAGCTTCATTCATAAGCTCATATCTTCTATTCATTTCATCAACAGCTTTACTAAGTGCGATAACAGCTTTTTTTGGGTCTGCAATAATTGGAGTTAATAAATGTGGAATATCTTTATACAGGCTTAATTCGACTCGCTTTGGATCAATCATAATAAATCTTAATTCTTCAGGAGTATTCCTATAAAGAAGAGATAAAATCATACCATTTAAACCTACACTCTTACCACTACCCGTTGTTCCTGCAATAAGAAGATGTGGTAATTTTGCTAAATCTTGAACTACAGGCTTACCAATAATATCCTTACCAAGAGCAATAGCAAGCTGTGCATCAGAATTTATAAATTCTTGGCTCTCAAAAATTTCTCTAATATATATTGTTTGTATTGTATTATTTGGTATTTCTATACCAACTACATCTTTTCCTGGTATTGGAGCTTGGATTCTAATGCTCTTTGCTTTAAGTGTCATTGATAGATCATTTTCTAAATTTTGAATCCTTGATACCTTTACATCTGGTGCGGGGCGAAACTCAAAAGTAGTAACAACAGGACCGCTATATATATCTGTCACATCACCATTTATTCTAAAAACTCTAAGTTTGCTAATTAGATTCTGTGCCTTTAAATCAATCTCACTGCCATCTACATCCACTTTTTGATACTTTGGCTCATCTAATAATCCAATATGAGGCAACTTATAGCCGCCAGATTCTGATAACTCTGATATATTACTAGGATCCTCTTTATCTTGTATATCACTAGAAGATGCGCCAACAATAGATTCTAAGGATAGATTGCTAGCTATACAACTCAATTCATCAGCTTCATATTCTATACTATCTTTAATTTTGTCAATATTGTCATTCACACTGTAATCATTTGACGAAATATCATTTACACTTAAATTAGGCAAAATATCATCATTATCATCATTTTTTAAAGGTGGAGTTATTTCTATTTTTTTAATTTCATTTTTTTTAGATTCATTAATTTTCTCCCTATCCATTCGTAAACGATCTATTAAACTCATATTTTCATCTACATTTGGTGATGTATTTGAATTAATAGAATCCAAATTTTTAATATCATCTAGATTAGCAGTAAATCTATTTAATACTTCTCTTTTTATTGGTTCTCTATGTAATACATTATGATGTTTTTCTTGGATACTTTCACTAACTTTTAATCTAATATTACTACCATTAAAATCAGGCAAAACAGGTTCATCAAGGTCTCTAATATAGGCTAAATTTTTATCATCAATTGGTATTTCCTTTATTATATGTGATGAATTCATATTACTTAAATTAATATCATTAGCTTTTATATCATCCTTTAAAATATCATTAGTTTCATTATTGTTTTTATTTTCTTGCATTTTTCTTTCTGCCCGAATCTTATCTGCAACCTCTTTAAACTCAAGCTCAATTAACTCATCAATACTCAATTCTTTTCTAAGTTTATGCTTCTCTTCAGCCTCTTTAAGCTGTCTAAGAATTGGGCTATTTTGTGTTATTACTTCTTTTTTAATATTTTGTAATTTTGATTGATTTGATTGATTTGATTGATTTGATTTTTCTTGCTCTCTTCTTATAATCCTAATTTCATTATTCATAAAATTTTAGACCTTGTATTGATTTTTTATGCCATTATAACATTTTACAAGCAGGTTTCTTATGCTAGAATCCTATGAGATAAGCAGTCAATTTATTAGAGAAAATATATGAAAAAAATTACCTTAGAAGAATTTATAAAAAAACCAAAAATATCAAAAGCAATAGTAACAATAAATAAGATAGACTTATTTGTATTTGTAAAGGATACTAAAGAAATATTAGAAATAATAGATCCTAAATATGAACAAAAAGAGCATAAATGCACGGAAAAATAGTGCAATATTCTCATACAACTGGAACAGGAACAGTTATCAATGCTTCAAAAAAATTATTTGATTTTAAAATTACAAATTGGCATGATAATACAAAGATTCCAGAGATTAATCTATTAGTAGAATTTAGATTAGAAGATGAAAATAAAAATGTAATTGATATAAGGAGCTCAAAATATCAAGAATTTAATGATGACAGCATAGTAAAAGAGCGAGATTTTTGGAAAACCAATACAGATGAAGAATTAGAAAAATTAGAATCTAATGTATTTGATGAACTAGTTGCAAAAACATATAAAAAAACAAATTACTCAAGCATCTCATCTATACCAATGAGTATTTCTATAGATAAATTCATACAATACCACTTTGAAAATGAAACAAAAATTATTAAAGCAGCATATAAGTTGCCAATTGATAGATATGAAAAACTTGATTATAGAATTGTAAATAGATTTATAAAAAGAACTCTAGATTCACTAATTTGCACTGATAGAAGAATAACAAAGGATACTTTTTCTATATATTTACAAATATTAAGCAAACTACAGTATTTTACTACACAATTTTACACCACACAACAAAAAGCAAAAAAAGTATTTGATGAATATTTTTTACCGCAACAACTCTACTTGAGTGCTGCAAATAGAAAACTTGGCAATCTAAAAGATGACTTATTAAAACTAGAAGCTAGAAAAAAAAGTATAACAAGTCAAATACAATCAATCAATATAAAACTATCATCTGCTGGAACAAAGGATGGACAAATACTAAAAGAAAAATTATCAAAGCTAGATTCTATGCATAAAGAATATTCAAAAAATATCATTGTATTAACAAAAATTAAAAATCATGTATTAAAGTTAATAGAGACATTTAAAGAAAATTATGAAAAAGATTTCATATTTAGATTCGATAAAGTAAAAGAACAAATATTTGAACATATAAAAAATTCTCTAAATATAACAATAACATCTCTAGATAATAAAATGTGGAAGCTAGGAATGGCAAGTGAACCAATAAGAAATCATTTTTTTAAACTTCAAAGCAATTATTCATTTTGCACACTTGCATTTATACAACAATACATAAAAACATTAGATTTATCAAAATTAAACGATAGTGATAAAGTATTAAATATATACATCAATAGATATAAAGAAAGAAATACAAAAAAAATACTCATAGTATCAAACAAAAATGAGTTTGAAGCAAAATTAAAGTTTAGCATATTAACACAATATAAAGATTTTATCGTTACACAAACAAATAAAAAAATGGAATATTTAATTTTGATAGCAAATCAAAAATTTGATTTTGTAATAATAGATAATGATATGAAAGAAGATAAACCAATTGACATGATAATACAAGGCAAAAACACAAAACTAAATAAAAATTCAACTTTTATACTTATAGATACATCTGATAAATAAATGAAAATATATATAATAAAAACAACATTCAATAACCTAAAAGATGCAGAAAAATTTAAAGACTATCTATTAAATCATAATCTAGCCTCTTGTATACAAATAAGCAGTATAAAAAGCTCATATTTATGGGAAGAAAAAATATGTAATGATGAAGAGATTCAGCTAAGTATAAAAACAAACAAGAATCAAGTAAAACAAATTGAATCTATCATTACAAATATACATCCATATCAGATTCCACAAATTCTAATTTTAAAAGCAAAAGCAAGCAAAAAATACTTACAATGGCATAAAAAGCAAATAAAATAACTAATAAGCTTCTAATTCGTTATAAATACTATCCCTTAGCACAGGTCTAAATCCTGCATCTTTTATTTGTGAGATTAGTTCTTCTTTACTTAGTCCTTTTTTGCTATTTGCACCACCTGCACTTTGAATGCTTTCTTTTTCTATAGTTCCATCTATATCATTTGCACCAAACTCTTGTGATACAAGAGCCAAATTTAATCCTAAAGTAGCCCAATAAGCTTTGATATTTGGGACATTATTAACTACTATTCTGCTTATGGCAATAGTTTTTAAAATCTCAATTCCACTTGGAAAATCACTAACATTTAAAAAGTTATTTTGTCGTTGGTAAAGAAGTGGAATAAATGCATTAAAACCTCCACTTTTTTCTTGCAATTTTCTAATTTCTAACATATGATGTATTCTATGCTTATTAGATTCTATATGCCCAAAAAGCATTGTTGCATTACTCTTTTTACCCATACTATGCCATATTGAATGTATTTTTAACCAGTTTTGAGAACTAACCTTGCCTTTACAAATTTTTTCTCTAATTTCAGTATCAAATATTTCTGCACCACCACCTGGCATAGAATCTACACCAGAATCTTCCATATTCTTTAATATTTCTTCATAACTCTTATCAAATCTTCTATGCAAGAAATCAACTTCTGCAGCAGTCATTGCCTTTATATGAATATCACTAAATTTGTCTTTCAGTGTTTTAAAAATATCAAAATACCACTCATATGAATAATTTGGATTATGAGCACTTACTATATGGAATTCTCTTGCACCGCGCTCATAAGCACTTTTTGCATCGCTTAATATTTCTTCTTTTGTCATTTCATATGGATTTGGATTTTTTCTATGTGATGAAAAAGCACAAAATTTACATATATCTGCACAAATATTGCTAGGATTTATATGTCTATTCATATTGAAATATACTTTATTATCATGAAGATTTTTTCTAATGCTATGAGCCATATCACCCAACTCAAACAAATCTAAATCATATAATTTAACAAGATTATCTATGCTCAAATCATTTAAATCAATCATTAATAAAACCTTTTTATATCTAACAGCTATTTAAATATTTTTAGAATGAATGATTGTATCAAAGTTTTAGTTAATTGTATTTAGTAAAATTACTGCTTTATGCTTGTAGTAAAGAAATATGTAGTATCATTCTATAGTATATAGTTTTAGTATTAGTGAAAAATTTATAAATTTCATATTAAGGTTAATATATGAATCCATTTAGTGATGCAAAAAGTGTTTTCTTAGAAAAAGTTGATAATATGGATTATATCGATTTAGATATAAACATTACAGCAAGAAATAAACTAGAACAATTAATCAATAAGGTGCCATTTCAGATAGTTTTATTAACCGGGCATCCAGGGGTAGGAAAAAGTTATTTAATCCAACAATTAGTAAAAAATATTAATCCAGATTCTATACATGTACAATTATTTCCATTCTTATCATTAAATGGATTCTTAGCACAACTTCATTTAAAGTTTTTACCAAATATAAAAATAGATAAAAATATGACAAGAGATGAGTTTTTTAAGAGTTTTTCTACAAATCTACCAAGAAATGAATTAGCACCAACAATAGTCATAGATGAAGTTCAGCTATATGGAGATAGAGAGCTTGAAGTAATTAGAATGCTATCTGATTGTAGAGTTTTTAGATTTATCCTAGTAACGCATACACTAAAAAATAAAGAAGTATTAAATGAGAGCTATTTTACATCTAGAATCTGGGATAAGGTAATAATAAATCAATTAGATGTAAAAAATATACAGCTTTTTATTAACCAAAAGCTATCAAAAGCAGGATTAGATTCTATATCTCTATTACTTCATGATAGTCACTATAAGTTTATTTATAAACAAACAAAAGGTAATTTACGACTTCTTACTAGAATGTGCTTCTTGCTATTTGATATTTGTGAATATTACTATAATATTGAACCAACAATATTTAGCAAGCGAACAATACCAAAAAAATATATAGAAATGGCGGCAATTGAATTAGGGAGCTTGGATGCAAGGTAAATGTAGAATTTATACTGCATATACTATAGTTACACTCATTGGTGTGTTCATATTTATATTACTTATATTTTTTATTGAAATGAAAATAAATAAAAATATAACACAAACGCCGCAAACAACAAAATCAAATATCAATAAAGAAAATGAGATTCTAACAAGTGAAGTAGAAAACGATATTGAAGATTTTAATAAACCAGTAAACCTTATAAATAACATGAATGATGCAGAGACAAAAGAAGAAAATAATATTTATAAAGTTAATACTGATATATTAAATATTAGAAATAATCCAAACATAAAATCAAATATAATAAAAAAATATATAAGAGGAGACAATATAGTAATAATCAATATAAATAATAAATGGGGGGAGTTAAAAAGTGGTGGATATGCATATATGGACTTTTTAGAAAAAAATGATGACTTAGAAGCTCATTTGGCGAGTGATGAAGGTATCACTATATACAAAGTAATATCTACAACAATAAACATAAGGGAGGAGCCAAATATGCTCTCTAATATAATAAAAAAGATGGCTAAAAATGAAAAAGTATATATAGAAAGAATCGAAGGAGAATGGGGAGCAGTCCTTGGTGGTGGATTTGTATACATGGAATTATTAAAAAAGGATATATAATGGAGATATTTACTGTATTTGGAAATCCAATATATCACTCCAAGTCGCCATTATTGCATAATTATGCTTTATATAAATTGGGTATAAATGCTAAATATACTAGATACCTGCTTAAATCTAGTAAGGATTTTAGAAATTTATTTTTCTCTCTTGGATTAAGTGGTGCGAATATAACACTTCCATACAAAGAAGATATAGCAAATATATGTGATGAAATACGCGGGATTGGCCAAAAAATAGGTGCGGTAAATGCAATTGTTAAAGAAAATGACAAAATTATTGGATATAACACAGATGCGATTGGCTTTTATAAAAATATAGAGGGGAAAAATATACAAAATGCATTGATACTTGGTGCAGGTGGTAGTGCTAGAGCCGTAGCTATGATATTAAGAGAAAATAATATAAATGTGATAATTGCAAATAGAAGTAAAGAAAAACTTACTTTTTTTAGAGATAGATATTTTGAAACTTATACAAATGATAACATAAATAAAATAACAAATACAAAATTTGACATAATAATTAACGCAACTTCATCATCTATAAATAATGAATTACCACTTGAATATGAAATATTACAATCATTATTTTCAAATTCAAAGATTGCATTTGATTTAATGTATGGCATAAGGTGTAAATTTTTAGAGTTAGCAAAAGAAAAAGGATTAGAGAGCATAGATGGCTCAAAAATGCTATTATATCAAGCAATATCTGCATTAAGTCTTTTTATAAATATAGATGAAGAAAGAATAAAACCACATATGGAATATATTTATAAAATAATCCAATAAAATTTTATTTTTAAAAATTACAAAGGATTAATATTGAAAAAAATAATTACACTAGTAATATTATCAGCTACACTTTTTGCACAATCTACCCACAACAATACAGAAATAACAAATGAAAATCAAGAAATTATATACCCTATTAATCAAGGAATCTCTATGAGTTGTAATATAAATATAGATTTTTTGAATGACATAACCATTATATATCAAGACTCAATAGATATATCAACAATATATTTAGATAAATACAGCAATAAATTACTAAAAGAAATTGCACAAAAAACAATAGATACACAAAATAATGAAATTAAATCTTTTCAAGATTTAATAGATGAATTAAATAAAGAAAAAAAAGATTGTGATAGTGCCAAATATAAAGAAATACAAGAAAAAAAGCAAATAGCTATAGAAGACACAATAAAAGAAATGCATGATACTAAAGTGACAAATAATATAGACATAGATTTTTCAAATATAATGGTGTCAAATGGAAAAAACTTAATAAAAAATGCAGAAATAATTCTAGAATACACCGAAAATAATAGAATAAAAGAAATAGCAAAAGGAATAATACAAAAACAGAACGATCTAATAAGGCAAATACAAAAAGAAAGGAAATAGATTTAAAATACTATTATGGCGGACAGGGAGGGATTCGAACCCTCGGTAATCTTGCGACTACGCGTCCTTAGCAGGGACGTGGTTTAAGCCAACTCACCCACCGGTCCAAAATAAAGATATGAATTCTACCAAAAAAATCTTAAATTTAAAAATTTATGCAAAAAATATACACATAAAGTAATATAGAATTACAAATTAATCCTTGATTGACTTTTATTTGAATATGTTTTATTTTATTATTGTTAAAAGATTATATATTCAAATAATAAGGAGCAAAATATGAGTTTTGTAGAAAAAATAAAAGAGAAAGCAAAAAATAATAAAAAAACTATAGTGCTTGTTGAAACAGATGATATGAGAACACTTGAAGCAGCAGACAAAACATTACAAGAAGATTTTGCAAATATTATTTTAGTTGGCAATCAAGAAAATATAAAAAATAAATCAAATAATTTAGACCTAAGTAAAGCGATAATAATCGACCCAAAAACAAGTAAATTAGTAGAATTATATAGTGATTTATTTGTAGAGCTACGTGGGCATAAAGGTATGACAAAAGACAAAGCTAGAGATTTATTACTAAATGATCCATTATATTTTGGTGCAGCACTTGTAAAAGACAATAAAGCAGATGGCATGGTAGCAGGTGCTATAAATTCAACTGCAAATGTACTTAGAGCAGGACTGCAAATAATAGGTACAGCAAAAGATGTAAAAGTTGTATCAAGTGTATTTTTAATGATAGTGCCAAATTGTAATTTTGGATTCAAATATGAAAATAGTGGAATCCTATGTTTTGGTGATTGTGGTTTAATTCAAGATCCAAATAGTCAAGAGTTGGCTCAAATTGCAATTTCATCTTCAAAAACATTCACACAACTAACAGGAGAAGAACCTAAAGTAGCGTTATTAAGTCATTCTACTTATGGAAGTGCCACCCATAGCAAAATAGATAAAGTATTAGAAGCATTAAAGATAGCAAAGCAAGAAGCACCTAATCTTGATATAGATGGTGAATTGCAACTTGATGCAGCCATAGTACCAAGTGTAGGCAAATCAAAAGCTCCAAATTCTAAAATAGCAGGAAATGCAAATGTATTAATATTTCCAGACCTTGATGCAGGAAATATAGGGTATAAATTAGTTCAAAGATTAGCAAAAGCTGAAGCATACGGACCTATAACACAAGGGATGGCAAAACCAATAAATGATTTAAGCAGAGGTTGCAGTAGTGATGATATAGTTGGAACGATAGCAATAACAGCATTGCAGGCAATGTAAACAACAATAAAGGAGATAAAATGAATATATTAGTAATTAACTGTGGGAGTTCATCGCTGAAGTATCAACTTATAAATATAAAAAATAAGTTTGTTTTAGCATCTGGTATATGCGATAGAATAAGTCTTGATAAAAGTGTAATTAAACATAAAACAAATAATAAAAAAATTGAAGAAGAAATAGATATGCCAACACATAAAAGTGCAATAAAAATAGTCTTTGAATTCCTAACACATATTGAATATGGTGTAATAAAATCATTAGATGATATTAAAGCAATAGGACATAGAGTAGTCCATGGTGGAGAATACTTTTTTGAATCTACATTAATAAATGATGATGTAATAGAAAAAATAAAAGCTTGTAGCGATTTAGCACCACTTCATAATCCTGTAAATATAATAGGCTATGAAGCATGTAAAGATTTAATGCCAAATACACCTATGGTCGCAGTGTTTGATACAGCATTTCATGCAACAATACCACAAAAAGCATATCTATATGCATTACCTTATGAATGGTATGAAAAATATAAAGTTAGAAAATATGGATTTCATGGAACAAGCCATAAATTTGTTAGCAGAAAAACAGCCGAATTTTTAGGTCTTGATATAAAAAATTCTAAAATCATTACTTGCCATTTAGGAAATGGATCATCAATTTGTGCAGTAAAAAATGGTGAAAGCATAGATACAAGTATGGGGCTTACGCCATTAGAGGGAATCATTATGGGTACAAGAAGCGGAGATATAGATCCTGCTGTTATACAATACATAGCAAAAAAAGAAAATATAAATATTGATGAAATAATCAATATACTGAATAAAAAAAGTGGCGTTCTTGGAATATCAAAATTATCAAGTGATTTTAGAGATTTATTAAAAGCTGATGAAGAAGGAAATAAACTAGCCAAATTAGCAAGAGCAGCATTTGCATATAGAGTCGCCAAATATATAGGATCATATATGGCTGCGATGAATGGAATAGATGCTATATCATTTTGCGCTGGGGTTGGAGAAAATGCAGTTTATATAAGAGGAATGATAGTTGAACATTTAGGCTTCTTAGGTGTAAAACTTAATCAAGAAATCAATATACAAACAGTGGGCAAAGAAGCAATTATATCAACTCCAGATTCAAAAGTAACAGTATGTGTTATTCCTACAAACGAAGAATTAGTAATTGCTCAAGACACATACGAAATAGTAAAAAATTTATAGTATAAGTCATTTATAAATTTATAAATAATTTTACTATGAATATATATGTTAAGGAAACAAAGTGAAAAGAATAGAAAAAGATTTCATCGGTGAAATGGAAATAGATAATAATTGCTATTATGGTATACAAACATTAAGAGCTATAGAAAACTTTCCAATAGGAAACCAAAAACTATATGATTTTCCAATATTTGTAGATAGTATAGTGATGGTAAAAAAAGCAGCCACATTGGCTAATTATGAATTAGGATTACTATCATATGAATTAAAAGAAGCCATAATAAAGGCTTGTGATAAAATATTAGAGGGTGGTTACTACTCTCAATTTGTAGTGCCTATGATTCAAGGTGGTGCAGGAACAAGCACAAATATGAATGCAAACGAAGTAATAGCAAATATAGCACTTGAGATTCTGGGTCACAAAAAAGGTGAATATGAATTCTGCCATCCAAACGATCATATCAACAAAAGCCAATCTACAAATGATGTATATCCAACTGCAATGAGATTGGCATTATATATGCGTCTTGGAAAATTAGCAGAATCTATGGAGATTTTAAGCAATTCATTTTCAAATAAAGCAAGAGAATTTAATGATGTGATAAAAATGGGAAGAACACAATTGCAAGATGCTGTACCTATGACTTTAGGACAAGAGTTTGCAGCATTTGCACTGATGCTACAAAAAGACAAAGATAGAATTCTAAATTCTAGAGATGAATTTAAAGTAATAAATTTAGGTGGCACAGCAATAGGAACTGGGATTAATGCCCCTAAAAAATATAAAGATATAGTTGAAAAAAAATTACAAGAAATAACTGGGATAGATTTTATAACAGCAAGGGATTTAATAGAAGCAACACAAAGCACTGGAGCATATGTTCAATTAAGTGGAATACTAAAGAGAGCAGCAGTTAAATTAACCAAAATATGTAATGATTTAAGATTACTTAGCTCTGGACCAAGAGCAGGAATAAATGAAATAAACTTACCAAAAATGCAACCTGGTAGCTCAATAATGCCTGGCAAAGTAAATCCTGTAATACCTGAAGTTGTTAACCAAGTTTGTTTTTTGTTAATAGGTGGAGACACGACAATAACAATGGCTGCTGCAGGTGGACAATTACAATTAAACGTATTTGAACCTGTAATTATATTTTCGTTATTAAATTCTATAAAGCTATTACAAAATGCAAATATAACACTAGCAACTAAATGTATAGATGGAATAACAGCAAATAGAGATATTTGTAGAAACTTTGTTTTAAATAGTATAGGATTAGTAACAGCATTAAATCCAAAAATAGGATATGAAAAATCTGCACAAGTAGCAAAAGAAGCGCTTAATTCAAATAGAAGTATTGTTGAAGTGGTGCTTGAAAAAGGTTATCTCACAAAAGAAGAGCTAGATGAGGTATTAAAAATTGATAATATGATTGGATAATGGTTGAAATAATAAATTAACATACTATAATACTTAAAACTATAATATAAAAGGAGACAAACACATGAGAAAAAAAATACTAATATTATTATTTTGTATATTACCATTTAGCCTACTTGTAGCAAAAGATTACAATGTAGATGCTTCACACTCACAAGTTGAATTTAAAATAAAACACTTAAGTGTTAGCAATGTAAAGGGTAGTTTTGGCAAATTTCAAGGTAACTTAAGTGCTGATAATAATAAATTAAGCGCTTTAAGTGGTGAAGTAGAAATTAATACAATAAATACAAATAATAAAGACAGAGATGCACATATAAAAGATCCTGAATATTTTGATGTTAAGAAATTTCCAAAAGCAACACTAAAATTAATTAGCATTAGTGGTGATGAAGGTGTATTTGATCTTACAATAAAAGGTGTTACTAAGCAAGTAATGCTAGAAGTTGAAATATTTGGGACATCAAAAAACAATAAAGGGCAAGAAGTAATAGGTTTAAGTTTAAATGGAAAAATTAATAGAAAAGATTTTGGTATCGCTGTAAACACCCCTAATGTAGCATTAAGTGAAGAGGTATCTCTTCTAATTGAAATTGAGGGAATTGAAAAATAAACAATGTAGAATCTTCTAAAAAGATTCTACATTTAAGAGCTGCATTACACTATATATATAAATATATAAAACTACATAAAAATTACTGAAATTGAGTATTTTATTCACAAAAAATAATAAATAATATAAAAATAAATAGTATTCTTGAAGTAAAAATTAAGCTTTAATCGCTATTAATTCATTGTTAATAATATTAAACTTTAATCAAGGATATAAGTTGTTAATAGATAGTTTTGGTAGAAATATTGATTATATACGAATATCTGTTACAAAAAATTGTAACTTTAGATGCAAATATTGTATGCCAAATACCCCTGATGAAATAGAAGAGAACTTAATACCACTAGATAAAATGCTTGAATTTTTAAAAATAACAATGGATTATGGTGTAAAAAAAATAAGAATTACAGGTGGTGAACCACTATTAAGAAAAGATCTAAGTTTATTTATAAAAGGAATTTATGAATACAAAAATAATGTAGAAGTGGCACTTACAACAAATGGATATTTGCTAAAAAAATATGCAAAAGAACTGAAAAATTCTGGATTAAAAAGAATCAATGTATCGCTTGATAGCTTAAAAAAAGAAAAAATAGAGCTAATATCAAAAAAAGATGCTCTATATAATATTTTAGAAGGATTAGAAGAAGCAAAACAGGCTGGATTGAAAATAAAAATAAATATGGTTCCACTAAAAGGGATAAATGATGATGAAATCATACCTATGCTTGAATTCGCTAATAACAAAGGGTTTTTGCTTAGATATATAGAATATATGGAAAACAACTTTGCAAGCGATACGATAAAAGGACTTAGATCATTTGAGATTCTAGAAAATATACAAAAAAAATACAAATATACTATGCTGCAAAAAGAAATGTTTGGACCTGCAAAGTTATACAAAATAAATAATACTGATAATGTATTTGGAATTATTGCTCCACACAATGATGAGTTTTGTTCTTCTTGTAATAGAATAAGAATAACTGCTGAAGGCGTAATATGCCCTTGTCTATATTTTCAAGATGCAGTTGATGTAGGAGAAGCAATAAGAAATACTGATAAAAAGGCAATGCAAGAGGCTCTTTTATTGGCTATAAAAAATAAGCCTGAAAAGAACAAATGGCAAGAAGGAGAAGTATCATCTAGAGCATTCTATCATACAGGTGGGTAATCAAATAAATATTTAGTTGAGATGATCTAGCTACTAGATAGCACAATATATTTTAATAAGCAGCTGAAATATACCTGTAAATTCTATATTTTCTGTAATTATAAATGGTTTCAATATATGAAAATCAATATTGATACACTACAAAAATCAACTCCATAATAAAAAAATAATTTATTAAGAAATTGTAAAGATTTTAATAATAAAATTCGTTACTATTTTTATTATTAATTTATACTAAGGACTAAATAATTGAAAATACGAAGTACTTTTTTAAATTTTATATTAATGACTGTATTAATAAATGCATTTGGTGATGAAATAAAAGAAATTAATCTAGGTGAAAGTGTTGTAACAGCAACAGGATATCAACAGTTATTAAAAGAAGCACCAGCAAGTATATCAATAATTACTAAAGATGAGTTATTAAATCGTCCTATAAGAGATTTAGGAGATGCACTACAAGAAGTGCCTGGTATTTCAGCAAGTGTATCTAAAACCGGTTCAAATTCAATAATGATGAGAGGACTTGATTCAAAATATACACTAATATTAATTGATGGGAAAAGGCAAAATGTAGCTAAAGGATTTGGAGGGAATGGTTTTGATCCAACAAGTGGTTTTATTCCTCCAACATCTATGATAGAAAGAATAGAAGTAATAAGAGGCCCTGCATCTGTAATATATGGAAGTGACGCATTAGGAGGTGTTATAAATATAATCACAAAAAAAACTCCAAATAAACTAACTGGAAGTTTTCAATTAGAAACAAGATTACAAGAAAATAACAGAAATTGGGGACATATGTATGGATTTAATGGCTATGTGGCTACTCCAATTATAGATAATATATTATCAATAAATCTTAGAGGAAGATATAACCAAACTGGTGCAAATAGATTTTACAAATCTGATATACCTGGATATACTGGCGATATAAGTAAAAATCCATATACAAGCCATTCTCCTACTGGGTATATAATAGCCAGCGTTGGTGGTAGATTGAATTATGAAATAAATAATGAAAATAATATTTATATTGATAGTGAATTTAATTATCAAAATCTAGGATCATTAAATACATCTGGCAATGAAATCACAGCAATTAGAGATTATTACAAATATAATACTGTAATAAATCATGATGCAAGCTATAAGTTTGGAGATTTTAATACATATATACAATTTGCAAATACTCAACAAATATCAAGAACAAATGTGCATATAGGCTCAAGTGGCTTAGTAGGGATGCTAAATAGAGGAACTATGCAAGATAATAAAATGCTTATAGCAAACTCATCATGGAATAAAAGCTATCAATTTAATAAAGCTGGAATGCTTATATCAAATGCTGGTATTTATTACATGTATGAACAGTTTGAAGCAAGACCAAATTCAAATAATCATCAAAATCAAGTAGCACTATTTGGGGAAGCAGAATATATTCCAATAGAATTGATTTCTACTACATTTGGACTAAGATTAAACTATAGCGATTTATACAAAGCTATGCCAAATCCTAGATTTTACATTAATCTACATCCAATAAATAATTTTACCATAAAGGCTGGAATTGCAAGTGGAATGAGCATTCCTCAACTATCATATTTATATGATGGCTACACAATAAACAACTCAAATGAATATACATATGGAAATAAAAATCTACAAGCTGAAAAAAGCTGGAATTATGAATTAAGTTTTATATTTGATACAAATCCTATACTAATAACACTAACAGGATTCTACACAGATTTCAAAGACAAGATTGATACTATAACATACACCAATAATAGCCAAATACCTGGAATTGGAATTTGCAGCGGAAGTAATTGCTATATATATAAAAATGTAGATAAAGCACTATCAACAGGAGCTGAATTTGCTATGCAGGTAAAGAAAATATATGGTATAGGACTTGACTTATCCTATGCTTACACCCTAACAAAACAGCTATCAGGAATAAATAAAGGCTATCCACTAAATACGATACCTAAACATAATGCATCTATAAAAATATCATATCAAATATCAAACTTTGACACATATATAAGATATGTAGGGAAATATAAAACACCAACAGGTATTGCTCATAATGCTAATTCTGGGATTGGAGATTGGTATAAAGATGTTCATTTATTTGATTTAGGTTTTAACTATAAAATTAGTAATACATGGAATTTAGGAATTGTAATAAATAATTTATTTAATACAAACTATGCAGAATATGTAACTAAGAATAATGGAAGTGAATACACAAATCTATATCAAAGAATGATTCCTAGTAGGAATTATTGGATAAATTTAAGAGCAGAATTTTAATTAAATTAAAAAATAATTAGGAGAGTTTATGAAATTTATAAATCTAAACAAAAAGAACTGGATGCAAATTCATACATATTTAAGTTTATTTTTCTTACCTGCTGCATTTATTTATGTTTTGACAGGAGCATTATACATATTTGAAATTAGACAAAATTCTGATGCAAAAATTTATGATTTAAAATTAGATTTTACACCTAAGAAAGGCGAAGAAGTAAAAACTATATTAAATACAATGATAGATAATAATTTGCCAATACCAAAAGACACAAATCTAAAGACGATAAAGGGCAACCCAATGATTGGAGATATAAAATATAGTGCAACATTGAGAAAAAATAAAGATGGTAGCACATCTGTTTATGTTATAGATAGAGGTATTTATGGAATATTAATGATGATGCATAAATCAGGTGGCAAAAAATATGACATCCTTGGATTTAAATTAAATTTCTTTGACTTGATTGCAATTACATTCTCAATATCAATGATAATGTTCTATTTATCCGGACTCATTGTTACATCATTTTGTAAGAAAAATAGGAAAAATGCTTTTACATGTTTTAGCTTAGGACTTATTGTAACGATATTATCCATATATTTTAGCATTTAAGAGAGTTTTATATATAATCCAAAAAATAAAATAATATAAGGTTAGATTTTGGAGAAAATTAGTTATAAAGATTCTGGTGTTGATATAAATGAGGGAAATGCCCTAGTTGATAAAATAAAACCTCTTGTAAAAAAAACTTTCAACAACAATGTTATAGGCACTCTTGGATCATTTGCCGGAGCGTATGCAATCCCTAGTGGTTTTAAAGATCCAGTAATCTTAAGCAGCACAGATGGTGTTGGAACAAAGCTAAGATTAGCAATAGATAGCAATAAATTAGATACTATTGGTATTGATTTAGTTGCTATGTGTGTGAATGATTTGATATGCAACTTTGCAACACCTATGTTTTTTCTTGATTATTATGCTACTGCAAAACTTAATAAAGATTCTGCATTTGAAGTTATAAAAGGCATAACAAATGGATGCCTCGAAGCACAATGTGCTCTTATTGGTGGAGAAACTGCTGAAATGCCAGGCATGTATCATAATAATGATTTTGACTTAGCAGGATTTGCTGTTGGTATAGCAGAAAAAAATGATTTAGAAAATAAAAAAGTAAATATAGGAGATGTTTTAATAGCACTTCCTAGCAGCGGAATACATTCTAATGGATATTCACTTGTTAGAAAAATATGTTTTGAAAAATTAAATATGAAATTCAATGATTTATTAGATGATAGAAAAATAATAGACATATTATTGGAACCAACTAGAATCTATGTAAAAACATTTAAAGACATAAAAAATCACATCAATGCTCTAGCACATATAACAGGTGGTGGCATAATAGAGAATCTCCCAAGAGTTCTAAATGGACTAGGAGCGAAAATAGAAAAATCAAAAATAAAAAGCCAAAATATATTTGATTTCTTAAGCAAATATGTTGATGAAAAAGAGTTGTATAGAACATTTAATATGGGTGTTGGTATGATACTTGTAACAAACAAGGAAAATGTTGATTTTGTATTGCAAAAAAGTGATGGCTTTATAATCGGAGAAGTGCAAAACAACAATACAATAGAAATTATTTAGAGGAAAAATTAATGCTCGATATTATTAGTAATATAAATGTAATATTTTATATTATTGCTTATTTGGTAGGTGGGATTCCATTTGGATATTTGATTGCTAGAAGATTTAAAATAAATCTACTTGAGATAGGAAGTGGAAGCATTGGTGCTACAAATGTATACAGGGCATTAAAAATACAAACTCCATATGCAAAAAAACTATCAATACTAACAATCATACTAGATTCTACAAAAGGTTTGGTTGTTGTACTGATAGCAAAAATTATGGGATTATCATATGAAACTCAATGGGCAATAGCAATATTATCTGTAATAGGTCATTGCTATAGTCCGTATTTAAATTTTAGAGGTGGAAAAGGTGTATCTACAGCAATAGGTTCTACTATATTGCTTGTACCAATTGAAGGGATAATTGGACTTATTGCATGGCTTGTAACAGGAAAAATATTTAAAGTATCATCTCTATCATCACTAATTGGTGTAAGCATAGGCATTATCTCATCATTTTTTTTACCAAATCTAAATCCAAGTATCTCAATAATATCTCAAGTTGGCACTCATGTGCCACTTATAATTTTATTATGTTTAATAATATATACACATATACCAAATATAATAAGAATAATAACAAAACAAGAAAGTAAGATTCTCTAGTGGATAATATTTATAAAATATCTATAAAAGACTTTAAAATAAATACAATAATTGGAATTCTAGATTTTGAAAGAGAAAATAAACAAACAATAATAATAGATATTGATGTTGTATATAAAAATATTAATATTCTAGATTACTCTATACTACATGATTTAATCGTTGATATTTTTAACAAGAATCAATTCTACTACTTAGAAGATGCTATAAAATATACAATAGATCTAATAAAACTAAATTTCAAGCACCTAATCAAAATAGATATGACTATAAAAAAACCCAATATTTTTAGTGATTGTATCGTAAGTGTTAATAAAATAATAAATTTGGAGAGCAACAGTTGATTGATAGCATAGTCAATGATAATAAATTGACAATAACAATAAGTGGCAACATAAGTGATAAAATTAGAAAAGTTGATGTTTCAAATCTAATATTAATGCTAGATTCTGATGAGTTTGATGAATTTACAATAAATATAAATGAAATAAGCAAGTTTGATATGTCATTTATTATTTTTATAAACCATTACATAAAAAAAAATAAAAATAAAAATAAAAAAATAACAATAATTGCAAATACTGAAAATGCAAAACAATTTATAGATTTCTTAGAAGATATAAAAGTATCAACAATAGATTTAAAAAAAGAAAAATATCACATAAAACAAACAATATCAAAAATTGGATCAAAAGTAGTAGAAAATATTCATACAACTATTGATTTTATAAACTTTATTGGTATTTTACTCTACTCTCTTTATTTGTGTGTTATTAATCCAAGGACAATAAGATTTAAGGCTATTGGATACCATATATATCATGGCGTAATAACTGCAATGCCAATTATATTCATAGTATCATTCATAGTAGGTGGTGTTATTGCATACCAAGGTGCTGCGACATTACAAAGAATGGGATTTCCTCAAGCTAGTGTTGAAATGACTGCAAAATTAACACTAAGAGAAATTGGACCATTTATAGTTGCATTAATTGTTGCAGGAAGAAGTGCATCAGCATATACAGCTCAAATAGGTGTTATGAAAATGACAGAAGAAATAAGTGCGATGAAAACAATGAATTTTAATCTATTGAATTTTATTGTTATACCTAGGTTTATAGCACTTGTTGTTTCATTTCCACTAATGGTTTTTTTATCCGATTTAGTATCGATATTTGGATGCATGATGTTCTTAAAAGCTGGATTTGAAATAACATTTATTGACTATATTTCACAGCTTAGAGAATTTGTAGATTTAAATAGTTTTTGGACTGGAATCATAAAAGCACCATTTTATGCAGCAATCATTGTTATTATTGGATGTTTTGTTGGTTTTAGAGTAGAAGATAGCACACAAAGTGTAGGCGAGAAAACAACAACAAGTGTTGTATATGCTCTATTTGGTGTAATTTTAATAAATGCACTATTTTCTTTAATTTTCACGGAGCTAAGATTTTGAAAAATATAATAGAGGTAATAAATCTAACAACATCATATAAAGATAGAATAATACAAGATAATATAAGCTTTAATGTGAAATATTCAGAGATTTTTGGAATCTTAGGTGGAAGTGGAAGTGGAAAATCTACACTATTAAACACTATGATATATCTAAAAGAACCTCTAAGTGGAAGTATAAAAATATTTGATTCTGATATATGGAAAATTAATCAAAATAAAAGAAGTGCAATACTTAGAAAATGTGGTGTTGTCTTTCAATTTGGAGCATTATATTCATCTCTTAGTGTTCTTGATAATGTAGGCATTATGCTTGAAGAATACAGCTCATATCCTAAAAAAATAGTAGATGAAATATCTCAATACTTCATCAATATTGTTGGATTACCAAATTATACAAAAGACTTATATCCTCATGAATTAAGTGGTGGAATGAAAAAGAGAGTAGGTCTTGCAAGGGCACTTGCTTTTAACCCAAAAGTATTATTTCTTGATGAACCAACAAGCGGATTAGACCCCCAAAGTGCAGAAAATTTTGATAAACTAATATTAAAATTAAGAGATCATTTTAAACTAAGTGTTGTTATGGTTACCCACGATCTTGATTCTATAAAAGATATAACAGATAGGTTTATTCTACTTGGTAATTCAAAAATATTATTTTCTGGAAATTTAGAAGAGTTTAAATACAGTGAAGCAAACAAAATAGATAATTTATTAAAATCAAAACGAGGAGAACGACTATGGAGAGAGGGATAAACTATATTGTAATTGGATTATGTTTTATTGCCACTTTAATAGGTCTAGTTGTTTTTATATTTTGGTTTGGTGGGAATGGTGAGTTTGGCAATAATATAAATAAATACAAAGCATACTCCAAAGTTGCAGTTGATGGAATAAAGCCAAATAGCTTTATAAAGTATAAAGGTATAAATATAGGAAAAGTTACAAATATAAAGTTTAAAGAAAATGATTTTAGTGAAATAGAGTTTGATTTAATAATAAGAAAAGACTTACCAATTAAAGAAGGCTCTATTTTAAAAGTAGATCAAAGTGGATTACTTGGAAATAACTTTTTAAGACTTATTCAAAATGATTCAAGCAATGATATCTTAAATGAAAATGGGTCATTACAAATAAAAACAAGCTCAATGTCTCAAATGCTAGAAACCGCACCAAATTTAACAGGAAAAATAGATGAACTACTATCAAATGCAAACGAAATAATTAATACAGAAAATGCAAAACATATAAGAAGTATATTAATCTCAATAAAAGATTCCACTGATAAATTAAATAATATGATGTCTTTAGTACAAGAAAAAACAAAAGAAATAGACTCTCTTATTGAGAATGTAAATGATGTATCAATAACTGCAAATACAATGTTAAAAAATATAAATAAAAAAGTTAATGATGGAGAATATGATATAAAAGAGATCTTGACCCCATCACTAATGTCTCTTGAACAATCAATGAAAAATATAGACAACTTAGCAAAAAATGGCTCTATCTTACTTAGAAATATACAAGAAAATCCATATAATACAATATTTGGATACAGGGAATAAAAATGAAAAATATTTATAAAATATTAATATTAATATTCATGATAACATTCTTTAGTGCATGTGTTAGCGTAAATCTAAAAAGTGAATTACCAAAAATAAATTACTATAAATTAGACAATACAAAAGCAGAATCTAAAGTATGTGGTGCATATGATTTAATAGGACTAGTTGGTATAGAGATACCAAGTGAATACAGAAACAATAAAATACTATATAGTAATAATAATAAAGTGAGTGAATTAGAAGGGGTTCATTTCATTAATGATATAAGCAGTGAATTAGAAAGTATGCTAATAAAAGAATTTCATAAGAATTGCTTAAAGATAATAAATCCTCCATTTAGTGGTATAAAAATGGAATCATATTTAAAAATAAAAATTCTTGATTTTGAAGTAATAAAAGATAAAATGGAATTTACAATAAGTTTTTCATACCAAATGACTTCAAAAGGACAAATCTGGCAATCAGGGATAATAACACAAACAAGTGAAATAAAAGCATTTGAAGAAGAGGTAATTATAAAAACAATACAAGATACTTCAATATCATCAATAAAAGAATTAGCAAATAAATTAATACCAAAATACTAAAGGCCATAATAATGATAGTAACTCGTTTTGCTCCAAGTCCCACTGGATATTTACATATAGGTGGTCTTCGAACTGCATTATTCAATTTTTTGTATGCTAAAGCAAATAATGGAAAGTTTTTGCTTCGTATTGAAGATACAGATTTTAATAGAAATAGTATTGAAGCTACAGAAGCAATTATAGAAGCGTTTAAATGGGTTGGTCTTAGCTATGATAATGAAGTAGTATATCAATCAAAAAGACTTGAAATATATAAGAAGTATATAAATATTTTGTTAGAAAAAAAATTAGCCTACTACTGTTATATGAGTAAAGAAGAATTAGATAATTTAAGAGAAGAACAAAAGAAAGCTGGTAAAACTCCCAAATATGATAATAGATACAGAGATTTTGATGGCATTCCTCCAAATGGAATAAAACCTGTAGTAAGAATAAAAGCTCCTCTTGATGGAAGTATAGAATTTAGAGATAAGTTAAAAGGAAATATAATAATTAATGCGAGAGAAATGGATGATTTTATTATTGCAAGAAGTGATGGAACGCCTACGTATAATTTTGTAGTAGCAATAGATGATGCTTTAATGGGTGTAACTGATGTCATAAGAGGTGATGATCATATAACAAATACTCCAAAACAAATATTAATATACAAAGCTCTTAACTTTAAGATTCCAAATTTTTGTCATATTCCAATGATATTAAATCCTGAAGGTAAAAAGCTTAGCAAAAGAGACGGAGCACTTAATGTTATGGAATATAAACAAATGGGGTTTTTACCAGAGGCATTACTAAACTTTTTACTTAGACTTGGCTTTAGCTATGGAGATAAAGAAATCTTTAGCATGGAAGAAATGCTAAATTTATTCACACTAGATAACTTAAGCAATTCACCTTCATCATACAATGAAAGTAAATTACTATGGTTAAATAACTTACATATAAAAGATACAAAAAATGAAACAATAGAAAAGATTCTAAATTTAAACCTAAATTTAGAATCTCATAAAAAAGAAATATTATTTAAAGAATTAAAAGAAAGGGTAAATACTCTAATAGAGTTAAAATATATGATAGATTCTATATTTAAAAAACCAGAATCCTATGATGAAAAGCTTATATCAAAAATTGATAATAATATAAAAGAATTGCTAATTCCTGCTTTAGATTCTATTAGTGATTTTAGTAATATCAACAATATAAACACATCATTGCATACATTTACTGAAAATAAAAATATAAAAATTGGGAAATTACTAAGCACATTAAGGTGTGCTATACTTGGTAAAAGTGGTGGTATTGGTATAAATGAGCTTATTTTTATACTTGGTAAAGATGAAATTAAAGAAAGAGTTGAATTTTTCTTAATTAGAGTTTAATTTATGTTTTAAATCCATATTATAGATTCCTCTATAAGATATAGGTTTGTAATTGATAACCCTATACATTATATAAAAATACACTATAGGCATTAAAAAAAATAAGAAAAATATATTTAGTATATATTTTATACTTAAGCTTAATATTACACTAAGGCTGTCTCCTATTAACTGCATACTTTTTAATATTTTTGTTTTTGCTTCATCTAGTGTTTTTTGTGTAGAATCTATAGGAGAAGTTATTGTATTTGCAACATCTTTTGCAGTATCTTGCATATTTTTACCAAATATTCCAATCTCCCCTATAACTTTAGACAAGGTACTTCTTGTATCACCCAATTCTTCAAATTCTGGCAATTCTAATTTTGGACTAATTCCTAATATACTTTTTATATGGTTTATCCTATTATTCAAATCATTATTAATTGTCATATTTGATTCATCAGATACAATTTTTATTGCACCGATATATAAGTTTAAACCCGGATTAAAGAACAATAGAATAACCAAAATCTTTGTTGAAATATATCTAAATTGAGGAATAAATCTAATAACAAAAAACACTATAATTAAAATTTTAAACAATAGAATCTTATTTGAAATAAGCAATATATACTGGATTCCAATTAAAATATTTGCTAGAAAGAAAAAATTAAATATCTTATCTAGTATATCATTGATACCATTTGTAAGAGGAAGTGCCCCAGATATTATTTTTAGAACAGCTACAATACCTATATTTGTAAGAGCAAAACTAAAAGAGTCTTCTATATATTCTATTGCATTTTGATTATATAAATCAAACATAGCAAGAACACAAAATAATAATAAAATTAATGTTAGAAATAATTCATTTTTATTTGATAATATACGAACTATCATAATTCTTTTAATTCCTCTTTTATAATTTTATAGATAGTTTCTGTATCAAGATTTAATATTTTTTCTATCTCTGTTGTTTTTCCATGCGGTATAAATTTATCTTCAAATTCAAAGCTCTTTATTTGTATAAATATAGACTCTTCTAGCAATAAAGAACAAATATTTTGTGCTATGCCTCCTAATTTTACACCATCACTAAATATGTATATTTTTTTATGAGTTGTTGCAATTCTTTTTATTAAGTCTATATCAAGTGGTTTGGCAAATCTTAAATCAACCAATGTAGCTTTATAGTCCAATAATTCATTTACCAAATATGCCCTTCCTACACCATTACCAAAACCTAAAAATGCAATATCACTTCCTTGATGCAATATTTCTGCTTTACCAAGTATAAAATCTTTATTTTGATATGTATTATTTGGCAGCAAAAAACTACCTCTTGGATATCTAAAAGCTATTGGTGATGAATTATGATTTGCGGCAAACTCTACAGCCATTTCCAAACTCTCATCATCTCTTGGAGCAAAAATCACCATATTTGGAATAAGATTTAAATATGAAATATCAAACATACCTTGATGTGTCTCACCATCTTCACCAACAATTCCAGCTCTATCAATAGCAAATTTTACGGGTAAGTTCATAATACTTACATCATGTATAATACTATCAAAAGCCCTTTGTAAAAATGTAGAATAAACCACAACAAATGGCTTAAATCCTTCTTTTGCCATTGCTGCCATTGAAGTAGTAGCATGAGCTTCTGCAATTGCTACATCAAAAAAACGATTTGGTAAATTATCAATCAACAAATCAAGCCCAGTCCCACTTGGCATAGCAGCAGTCACTCCAACTATTTTTTCATCTTTTTTTGCAATATCTAATAATTTATTTGCAAATATTTTTGTTGGATTATTTGTTTTTGCAACATTAAGTGGAATTCCAGTATCTATACAAAATGGAGGGACGCTATGCCATTTTTCATATTTTCCTTCAGCTATTTTATATCCGTATCCCTTTGTAGTCTGTGCATGAATTAATACAGGTGAATTAAAATTTTTTGCTTTTTGAAAAATATTTATTAATTCACTTATATTATGCCCATCTATTGGACCAATATAATTTAAACCTAATTCTTCAAACAAGATTCCAGGAGTTATCAATTTAAAAGATTCTTCAAATCGCTTTGCCATATACATAGCACTATCTGGAAAATTTTGAAGTATCTTTTTTATACCACCTTTTACACCTTGATACATTTTAGTAGCAGTTGTAGAGGATAAATATTTACTAATTGCCCCTATTGGTTTACTTATACTCATTTCATTATCATTTAATATAATAATCATTGGGTATTTAACATCACCTATTTCATCAAGGGCTTCAAATGCCAAACCTGCGCTCATCGCACCATCACCTATCAAAATAATTGGTATTCTATCTTCATTGTTTAATTTTATAGCCCTTGCTGCACCAACTCCAATAGAAAGTGAAGTAGAGCTGTGACCTGCTATAAAATAGTCTCTATTAGATTCACTAGGCTTTGTAAATCCACTTATCCCATTAATTTTACGAAGAGTATCAAAGCTATCCCATCTATCTGTTATTAATTTATGAGCATATGCCTGATGACTAACATCAAAAATAAATGGATCTTTATTACAATCAAATACATGATGCATAGCAATTATAAGTTCTACACTTCCTAGATTAGAACTCAAATGGCCACCATTTTTGCTAACAACTTCTATAATTCTACTTCTTATATCTCTTGCTTGGGCATATAGCTCATCTATACTCATATCTTTTAGATTAATCATTAAAATCCTAAACTAATATATTTTTAACTTCTAAAGTTTTCTAATACACTTTGTTTTAATATATGATACCTTGACATTACATTCCCATCAACATTGCCATTATCGCTAATTATCACGACACCACCTTTTTGAATTGCATCATCACTCTTAATTTTTATATTTTGATTATTTTTAAATATATTATTTAAATAATCAAAATCTACTGGATTTACTCTAATTATCATATTTAGATTCATACTCATTGATTGTAATAACTCTCTACTAATCAAAGCTGCGATTTTTGCACTATTTTCACTAACTTCTTTTATTATTACTTCTTTTGCAATATCAAGCGCAATAGAACTTAACTCTCCTTCTAATTTAACTATTTGCTTTTTTATATCATCTATTGTTTCATTTAATGTTATTACAGATTTTGTAATTCTTTCTTTCTCTTTTTCTAGTTCATCTTGAAAATTTAACTTTGCTTTTAGTTCGCCTTCTTTAAAGCCTTCTTCTCTTGCTATTTTTTCTTTCTCACTTATTTGTGATTGCAATTTATCAAATTGAATTTGAAATTTATTTAAAGAATTTGACAAATCATCACTTTTTGCTAAAAGCTTTTCTATAAGATCTTTTTCTATGCTACTTTGTATCATTGATACTTGACTTTGTGTAGGAGTATTTTCTGTAACATCAATTTTCTTTTGTGCATTATTTTCTTGTATCTCATTTAAATTTAATTTCTTAAATTCATATCTAGACATATTGTGATTATTTAACTCTTGAGAAGATATAATGCTTTTATCACCACTATTCAACGACATCATCCTCCTCTCCTATTTGTATTACACCTTGTTCTGATAATGCTTGAACAAGCTCTACTACTTTCCTTTGAGAATTTTCTACATCCCTAACTTTAACAATACCTAGGTACTGCAATTCTTCTATGAACTGCTCACCTGCTCTTTGACTCATATTTGATAAAAATTTCTGCTCTAGTTCCTCTGGAGCTGATTTTAATGCTAATGTTAAATCTTTTTTATCAACATTTTTTAAAATCTCTCTAATTGCACCATTATCAAGCTTAATAATATCCTCAAATGTAAACATCATTTCTTTAATTTTAGAAGCCAATTGTTCATCAATTTGTTCAATATGAGCTATGGTTGTTTTAGCTGCTTTTTGTCCTAAACGATTAAATATTTCTGCAACAGCTCTTGGCCCACCAACTTCAACCTTGTAACTAGTAAGAGAATCTAACTGGTTTTCTAATACTGCAGAAACTCTCTTTACTATAGGTGGTGCAATATCTCCTAAAGACGCCATTCTTATTGCAACATCAGCCTTTTGATTATCAGAAAAATAACTTAAAGTTTCTGCAGCACTATTTGGATCCATATGTGCCAATATTAATGCTATTGCTTGTGGATGCTCACCTGCTATGAATTCTGCAAGTTGTTGCGGCCTAACCTTTGATAAATATGAAAAATTTTGGGCAGTTTGCATTTGCTTTGATAATTTATCAAGAACTCTTTTTGCTTCTTCTGGTCCAAGAACACGATATAATAATTCTTTTGCATATTCAAAACCACCACTATTAATATATTGATTTGATTGAAAAATTGCATAAAATTCTTCTAGTATTGCAGCACCAATAACCTTATCTGTTCCTTTCATTTGTGCTATATATTTTGAAATTTCTGTAATAGAATCTAAATCTAAGTGACTAAAAATATCACCTGTAACACCATCACCTAATTGAATTAATAAAATTGCAATTTTTTCTGCCATGGAGAATTCATCATATTGAGCACGCTGTTTTGGTGTTAAATTAAAAGCCATTTATTCTCCTTTTTTATTGCTAACTTCTTCTATACCCAATTCATCATGAATTAAAGTCTGAAACAAACTTGCAACTTCACTTGGATTTTCTGATACCATAGTTTTAATTTTTTCCAACAAAACATCATATTTAATTTCATCTTCATTAAAACTACCAAGTCCAAGCTGATCTTCAATCTTTTTTCTCATATCATTTAATTTATTACTATCCTCTTCATCATCATCAATTTTTAGCAAAGATTCAACATCATCATCAACACTATCTGATACTTCAAGCATTTTTTCTGCAAATGGTGCAATGATTTTTTTGTAAAAAATAAAAATAATAATAGCAACAAGTATATATTTTAAAAGTGGCATAATAGGAGACAACATAGACATCATTTTCTCTAATGCACTTTTTGGTTTATAAGTATTTGTAACAGAATTTAACTCGAAATTGCTAACACTAACCTCATCTCCTCTATTTTGTGAAAATCCAATTGCCTGCTTCACTAGATTGTTAATCTCATTCATTTTTTCAGAACTAATTGGAATATATTTCATTTTTTCTATACCATCTTCATTTATCAATTCATAGTTTCCATCAACTACAACAGCGGCACTTAATCTTTTTAAAGTTCCAAACTCACCTGTTATTTCAGATATTGTTTTACTTATTTCATAATTTGTTGTTGTTTGATTTTTTTCGTACAATTCTTTAGAATCTAAAGAATCTAAACCCTGGACAGGACCTATATTACTAACTGCACCTGGAACACCTCCAACCTCTGTCTCTCTTAATCCCTGTCTTTTTTCTTCAAGATTCTGCTGACTCCTTATTACATTATTTGGATCAAATAATTCTTGAGTACTTTTTCTTTGTGAAAAATCAAATTCTGCTGTAACTTTTGCTACTACTCTATTCTTGCCTCCTACAACTGGTGATAATACATCTAAAATCTTATCTTCTAGAATCTTTTCATAATTATTTTTATATTTTAATTGAGTATTTATCAGAGTTGAATTAACTATATTTTCATTATCAGAACCTAGTATTTCACCATTTTGATTAACAATAGTAACATTTTCTTTAGTAAGTTTTGAAATAGCAGATGAGACAAGATTCTTTATACCATCTATTTGAGATGGTGATAAATACATATTTGGACGAATTTCTAATGCAACAGATGCTGTTGGTAAAACCTCTTGACTAACAAAAACACTATCCTTTGGTAATGCTATATGAACAGTGGCACGCTCTATTGGTTTTAAACTCTCTATAGTCCTTGATAATTCACCTTCGGTAGCTCTTATTAATTTTATTTGTTGTTCAAATTCTGTCATCCCAAAAGATTGTTCATTAAATATTTCAAAACCAACTTTACTATTTTTTGGAATCCCATTACTACTTAATGCTATTCTTTGCTCATAGACAACATCCTTTGGGACTAAAATTGTATCTTCTTTAGGTATCTTATAAGGAATGTTATTACTTTGTAAATGCTGTATAACTAAAGCATTATCACTTGGTGCTAATCCATCAAAAAGAACAGCATAATTACTGCTTATATTTCTTTGATTTATAGAAAATACAACAAAATATGAAAGAAATAACACAACAGCAACTATACCACCTATTATAACTATTTTTTGTCGCTTGTTTAATCTCTCATATAGTCGTATGAGCTGACTAAATAAACCTTTTATATCCAATTACTACCTTTTTAAATATTTATCTATCAATTTTATAACTATTTTATTTTGTTTTTTTGTACCTATTGTAATCCTTATTGCATTTATGCCATATGATTTCAAATCTCTAATTATTACACCTTGTTTTAAAAGATATTCACATAAAATACTAGAATCTATGGTTTTTGGCAGCATAAATGTAATAAAATTTGTATAAGATTCTATAAAATTTATATTTCTATTTTTAGCAAATTCGCTATATGCTTCCATTTCTTTGAAATTATTCTTAAGAGTATCTTTAACAAACCTAAAATCTTCAAGTGCGACGGTAGCTGCTTTTAATGAAATATTTGTTATGTTAAATGGTGCTCTAAGCCTTGATAATAAATCTATAAACTTAGAATCTGCAATACCATATCCAACTCTAAGACCACCTAATCCATAAAGTTTTGAAAAAGTGCCTAAATAGATACAATTTTTATACTTTTTAATTATTTCCTTTGGTTTTATTTCTTTATTTTTATCCTTATATGCAGCAAATTCTCCATAAGCACAATCAAGTGCAACTATAGTATCGCTTGATATGGAATCTAAGATTCTAAAAACCTCATCTTTATCTAGACAGTCTCCAAGAGGATTATTTGGCAAACATAAAAATACTAAATTTGGTTTTGATTTTTTATATTCATCTATAAATTGTTCTGCATTATGAATACCATCTTTTGTTTTTATTATTTCTGCTTGATTATGTGTCGCATAAATTTCATACATAGCAAATGTTAGAGCACTTGTTAATATCTTATCACCTTTATTAGATGTAGCTTTTATCAATAATTCAATGATTTGATCACTACCCTGTCCTATTATTACATTATTAAGATCTACATTATATTTTTTAGCTAATGCAGTTTTTAGTTCAAACATAGAGTCATCAGGATATCTATATGAATTTTTTGCTTCTTTTTTTATAATTTTTATTACCCTTTTGGATGTTCCAAGGGGGTTTTCATTGCTAGCTAATTTAATTATTGCTTTTTCTTTTACTCCATAATCTCTAACTATGAGTTCTATAGGTTTACCAGCTTCATAAGATTTAAGTGAGGATAAATATTTTTTAAACCCCATTTCAAACTCTCCAAAATCATAAAAATGTCAGTGATTTTATCTAAGAAATACTAAATACTAATTTATATCAAATGAGAACAATTCATATAATTAATGATTTAAAATATTTGTATATAATTTTTAAATTTTATTTATATGTAAGGTTGATCAATGAGCATTTTTAGGGAATATGACATAAGAGGAATATACAACAAAGACTTAACAAAAGATATAGTTTTTAGTATTGGTAAATATTTAGCAATTGAATTAAAAAGAAGAGGCGGAACAAATATAGCAATTGGTTATGATGCAAGAGTGCATAGTCCAAGTTTATTTGAATATTTAAGTAATGGTATAGCTTCAGAAAATATAAAAATATATTCTATGGGAATGATACCAACCCCAGTAGCATATTTTAGCTTATATCACAAATTTGAAAATATAAATAATATTGATGCAAGTATTATGATAACAGGATCACATAACCCACCAGAGTATAACGGATTTAAAATAACGATGTTAAAAGAACCATTTTATGGAGAAGATATAAAAAAAATAGGAAAAGAAGTAGAATCTAAAATTTATAATTTTAAAGAATATGATAAAAATATAACAACCATAAATGTACTAGATGAATATATAAAATTTCTCACTAATCATTTTAATAATTTAAAAAATTTCAAATATAAAGTAGCACTAGATTGTGGAAATGGCGTAGCAGGGCTTGCGATAATAGATGTACTAAAAAAATTAAATATTGATTTTTTAGAGCTTTATGCAAATCCTGATGGAAACTTTCCAAATCATCACCCAGATCCAAGTGTTGAAGAAAATTTATCTGATCTAAAAAAAGCAATGAAGCAAAATGATATAAAAATTGGTATTGCATTTGATGGAGATGCTGATAGATTGGCATTACTTAGTGAAAATTATTCATTTAAAGGTGATGAACTTGCAATTCTATTTGCAAAAAAAATGCTAAAAGATGGTTTAAAGCCAATTATAATTGGTGAAGTAAAGTGTTCAATGGTAATGTATGATGAAATAAATAAAATTGGTAAAGCAATAATGTATAAAACAGGACATAGCAATCTAAAAGTAAAACTAAAAGAAACAAATGCTCATCTTGCTGCAGAGATGAGTGGTCATATATTTTTCAACGATAGATATTTTGGATATGATGATGCAATATATTCATCTCTTAGAGCATTAGAGTTATTTTTAGATTCTAATGTTAAAGAAGTAGAAGAAACTATAAAAAATCTACCACAAATGTATTCAACACCTGAAGAAAAAGTAAAATCAAGTGAGGAAGAAAAATTTAAATCTATAGAAAAATTATCAAAAAAATTACAAAATCCACCTAGTGACTTTCCTAAGATTATAGATGTGATTACTATAGATGGTCTTAGAGTAGTATTTGAAAATGGCTGGGGATTAATTAGAGCTAGCAATACAACACCAATATTAGTTACTAGATTTGAAGCAAAAACAAAAGAATTGGCAGATTTATACAAACAAAAAATGCTTGATTTATTAAAGGATTAATTTATGATTACTTTGCAAGATCCAATTGATATGCATATTCATCTAAGAGAAGGTGAGATTCTAAAAAATATATTGCCATTTAGTGCAAAGTATTTTAGTGCTTGTCTTGCTATGCCAAATCTAAAGATTCCACTTACTGATACAAATAAAGCATTAGATTACAAGAAAGAAATACAACATAATGCACAAGAATTAAATTGTGATAGATTTAGTCCTATTATGAGTATATATTTAAATGAAAGTATTACAAAAGATGAACTTTTAAAAGCAAAAAAAGCTGATATAAGAATACTAAAACTATATCCAAAAGGTGCAACTACAGGTAGTGAAAATGGATTACAAGAAATATTAAATCAAAAAACTCTAGAGATTTTTGAAATAGCAGAAAGTCTTGATTTTATACTTTCTATACATGGAGAGAGTAATGGTTTTAGTTTAGATAGAGAGTTTGAATTTGGAGAAATTTTTAAACAAATAGCAATAAATTTTCCAAAATTAAAAATAATAATAGAACATTTAAGTGATAGAAGAAGTATAGATTTATTACATCAATATGAAAATATATTTGCGACAATTACTCTACATCATATGATAATGAGTCTTGATGATGTAATAGGAAAAGGATTAAACCCTCATCACTTTTGTAAGCCTATATTAAAAACACCAAAAGATAGAGATGCTATTCTTGAGTTAGCATTAAGTGGAGATGAAAAAGTTAGTTTTGGTTCAGATTCTGCTCCACATCTACAATCCAATAAATTAAAGCAAAATGGTGCTGCAGGGATATTTTCTGCTCCAGTATTATTGCCAAAATTATGTGAAATATTTGAAAAGTATAATAAACTAGAAAATTTACAAAAGTTTATAAGTGATAATGCAATAAATATATACAAATTAAAAAACATACCAAACAAAAAAATAACTTTAATAAAAGAAAAATATAAAGTCCAAGATTCTATTAGAATAGATAATGATTTTATTGTTCCATTCTTAGCTAATGAAGAATTAATATGGAGAATCAAAGATTAGTGTATATAGTAGAATCTATCAATAATGCAGATATTATTATTGATGTGAGAAGTCCTAGTGAATTTAATCATTCACATATACCAAATGCTATAAATTTACCTATTTTAAATGATTATGAATATAAAAACATAGGAATTATATATAAAAAAAATCCAATAGAAGCTAATTTTTTAGGTGCAAGCATAGCGTGTATGAATATATCAAATATTTTGGAGAAAAATAGAGATTTATTAAACCATAAAAACAAGATTCTAATCTATTGTGCTAGAGGTGGAAATAGAAGTTTAAGTTTATATAATGTTCTAACACCTTTGAAACTTAGAGTAGAAAGAATAAATGGTGGATATAAAGCATATAGAAATATCGTAGTAAATTATCTAAATAATCCAATAAATAAGACTTTTTTAACCCTTTGTGGAAATACTGGATGCGGAAAAAGCGAATTGATAAAAAAAGCAGAATCTTGGAGCATAGATTTAGAAAATTTGTGTAATCATTTTGGATCAAGCTTTGGCTTTATGTGTAGCAGTATTACAAATAAAAATATGCCAAGTATGAAGATGTTTCAAAATATGCTTTTCTTAAATCTAACAAATAAAAAAGGAATATTGCTAATAGAAAATGAATCAAAAAAGTTAGGTAATATAATTATTCCAAATACATTATATAATGCATATCAAGATTCTAAAAAAATCCTTATAACTTGTGATTTAGAATATAGAATAGAGAGAATCTACAATTTATATAAAAATATTAAATATAATGATTTTATAAATACAATAAATAAAATCTCTCCATATATAAAAAAAGAAATAAAAAATGAAATAATAATTGCATTTGATAATAATGAATTAAAAAAAGTTACAGAATTATTATTAGTGAAATACTACGATTTAAAATATAAAAAGAGTAATTGTGACTTTGTAGTAAATAGTAATGATATAAATAAAGCTTATGATGAGGTGCTAGATATTAGAAATAATATAAAAATATAATATATTTATATTTTTATATGAATTTTTATTTATTTTTACTTTCTAAATACTCTTCATAACTTCCTTTAAAGTCAATCATTCTAGCACCATTTTCACTAGGAATTAATTCTATAATCCTATTTGCAAAAGCATCAATTAATTCTCTATCGTGGCTAACACAAAGTATATTTCCACTAAATTTATATAAAGCTTCACCAAGTGCAATAATAGCTTCTAAATCCAAGTGATTTGTAGGTTCATCTAATACTAAGAAATTTCCACCTTCAATCATTAGCTTTGATATATACATTCTGTGTTTTTCACCACCACTTAGATTATTTAGTTTTTTTTCTTGTTCTTCTCCGCTAAAAAGCATTCTTCCAAGTGCATTGCGTATTTCACCACTATCCATTTTTTTATCAAATCCTCTAAGCCATTCATAAAGAGTAAAATCTCCATTTATCTCTTCTGCTATATTTTGAGGAAAATATCCCTTTTGAATTGTAGCACCAAGCCTTAGACTTCCTGTATCTGGTTTTAAATCTTCAACTATAATCTTGCATAATGTGCTTTTACCTACACCATTTGGTCCAATAAGAGCTATTTTTTCACCTGGTAATATTCTTAAATCTATTTTTTCAAAAACAAGTTTATCATCATAGGATTTACTTATATTTTCACAATCAAATACTTCATTTCCAATTTCTCTTTTTGGTTTGAAAATAATACTAGGATCTCTCCTTGAACTAACTTTTACTTCCTCTATGTTTAATTTTTCTAGTTGTCTTTGTCTTGATGTAGCTTGCTTTGCTTTACTTGCATTAGCTGAGAATCTTCTAATAAATGCCTCTAAGTCTTCTTTTTCTTTTAATTTTTTATTCCTTTCTGCTTCCTGTTGTTTTGCAATAATGCTTGATGCGATATACCAATCATCATAATTACCACTAAATTCTCTAATAGTGCAAAAATCAAGATCTAAAATATGTGTGCATACAGAATTGATAAAATGTCTATCGTGGCTGATTACAACCATAGTCCCTTCATGATGTTTGAGATTATTTTCAAGCCATTCTATAGATTTTAAATCAAGGTTGTTTGTAGGTTCATCTAAAAATAAAATATCAGGTTTTGGAAATAAAACTTGAGCTAATAAAATCTTGAATTTATCTCCATTTGGGATTGTTTTCATAAGATTATTATGCATATTTTGTGGAAATCCAAGCTCTTCTAGAATCTTTGCAATATTTGTATCATATTCATACATAGGATCTTCTTCAGCACAAATTATCTCTAACTCACCTAATTCTTCATTTACCTTATCATCACTCAAATCAGCATTTTCATATAAATAATTTTTTCTTTTTATAGCATCATATAATCTTTTATTTCCAAATAGTACAGCATCACAAATAGTTAAATCTTCATATGCATATTGGTCTTGTTTTAAAATACCAATTCGTAAGCCATTTTCAACAGCTATTTCACCGCTACTAGGTTCTAATTCACCACTTATAATCTTTAAAAATGTTGATTTACCAGCACCATTTGCACCAATAAGACCATATCTTTTATTTTTATCAAGTTTAATATTAATATTTTCAAATAATTTTTTTGTTGGATAAGTCATTGTTAAATTTATAGTTTGTAGCAAATCATACTCCTTTTTTTATGTATCTTCTTTGAAATAACAATAAAACTAAAATAGAAATAACACCAATAGCAATAGTTAATCCAAATGATTTAAGTGCTAATATATTACTAAATGATAAAAATCCAAAACCAGCAATTGTAGTAAGTGCAGAAAATATTATTGCATGTAATGTTTTTATATTTTCCCCTTCTTTTTCTACATAGATTCCATAATCAACACTTGAAACAACAATAATAAGCAATGAAAATAAATGCATAATATTAACTTGAGATACTAAAAAATATAAACTTATAATACTAAGTGGTGCTATCATATAAGAGAAACTAACAAGAGATCTAGTTACTATAAGAACAATTGAGATCATAATTATAATCACAATACTTAATACTATAATCATAGGTTTATATATACCACTTGTAATTTCATCATTCAATTCCTTGACACTTCTTGTATCAACAAAATCTAAATTTTTAAGTTTTTCTAAATCATTAGAATCTACATTTAATTTAGTATAAAATCTATTTTCTCTTTGTATTATATTTGCTTCTTTTGGATTTGATTTTAAAACAATAATATCTGCAACTTGATTAATTTTATTTTGAAGTTCCATTTTAGTATTTGCATGCAATAAAATAGTAGAATCTTCTCCTAATTCTTTCAAGAAAAAATCTCTATCAGATAATCTTTCTTTGTTTTCATAATCTAATTTTTCTAAATTATAATCAAGTTTTAAATTTGGCAATGAAATAGCAAGAATAATTACGGAAATAATAATAATCATTCTATTATTTATTTTTGGTTTTCTTAACTTTCTTATATTCTTATAGAATATTGGTTTTTTAAATCGTATTTTTTGATATATAAAACCAAATGACAAATAAGACACAATCAAACAAACCATAGCATATAGAGATAATTGTGATAATAGTGGAAATGGTATAAATAAACAAATAAAAAATCCAATAAATGTGGTAATAAAACCATAAAATACTGATTTATTAAACCTAAAATGGGTTGTATAAAGTCTAAAAAAATGATGATGAAGCATATAATCAATTGCTAAATTCCCTATAGCTACACCAAAATTTAGTGCCATAACATTTACATTATCATATACTAAGGTAAGTATAGTAATACCAAATAAATTGGCAGATATTATTGTAACTAATGTATTTAATGATAAAAATGGAATTCTTAATATAAATATATATAAAATAACTAAAAATATTATTGAAATAACCATTATTAAATTAACATCATTAAATATGGCTATTTTATTTTCTATCATTAATAATTCATTAGAAAAATATTTTAAATCATTAAATTTATTTTTATTTTTCTTTTCAATATCTATATGAGACTTAAAATTATCATAGAAGTCTTCAATCTTTATACTTTTATCAATATTAATTGCATAAATATTATCCTTCAAATTGAAGATATTATTCACATATGGAAGTGTTTTAAGTATATCTATAGAATCTTTTGTATATATCAATATTTGATTAGAATCTGCTAATTCACTATAAATATCTAAAATTTCCCTTTGTTCAACTTTTGGGAATAAATCAAGAATATTAGTACTTAATTTAGAACTATTAAAATAAAAATAAAAAAATAATAAAGATATTCCTAAAATACAAAAATTACTAAATTTAATAATATTATTCATTATTTTCAATAATAAAACTTTCTTTAAATCTAAGATAAATATTTTTTGATACAAGCTTCAATTTCAAGTGGATTTGATTTTGAAATAAACTCATTTGCATTTAAAGACATTGCCATTTCTTCATTACTACTTCCACTCATAGATGAATTAACAACAATAGGCAAATGTGCTGTTCTACTATTTTGTTTTACTTGTTTTATAACTTCAAATCCTGAAGTCTCTGGCATTTCTAAATCTGTAATAATCATTCCAATTTGTTCTAAATCTGTATCTTTATCAAATAGATAATTCAATAACTTTTTTCCATTAATAAAATCATAATGTTCTATACCAAGTTTATCTAATATCAATTGAAGTGTTTTTAAAACAACAGGACTATCATCTGCGACTAAAATAGTCTTTGATGTCTTTACTTTTCCTATTTTTTTAAGTTCTTCTTCTTTATTTTCTTCAATCCATGGAAATACATCAACAAGCATTTTTTCAATATCAACTATTTGCACTAATTCACCATTAAAATAACGAGTTCTACCTATTAATTTGTTATTATTACTATTTCCAATAATACCAGAGCTTTGTTCAATTTCTGTCCATTTTTTACTAAGAATCCTATCAGCTTCATAGATTCTAACACCTATAGTCCATCTACTAAATTCACATATCATTATTATATTGGTATTCATTACAGTATTTTTTATAGCATATTTAGATAAATCTTTATCTTTATTATTTACATCATAATAAAACCATTTTCTTAAATCTATAAGTGGCATAGTTAATTCTCTGATAGTTATTAAACCTTCTATAAGAGAACTTTTTTCATAGCTTATTGATGTTATATTACCATCATATTTTATGACTTCTCTTATTTTAAAAACATTAGTAGCATATAAATCACTTTTAGAATCCAAACGAAAACATAATAATTGGAGTTCATTATTTTTATGAAGGCTAGTTATATGATCAATTTTAGCTAAGTTTTCCATAAATATAGTCTCTTAATATTTATATAATTTTTGCATGCATTATAATAACAGAAATATAACAAAAAAATATTTATATATTTTTATTTTTTTAATAAAAAATAAAAATACAATATGTAATATTTAAAATTGATGTAACATTATTAGAACTATAATTAAATAAATTTCAACAAAAAATAAAATCACAGTATGTAATTTTATTTTATTTGATAATATTAAAAATTATCAAATAAGGAAAATATAATGCCACTTATTATACCAGAGGATATTCCAGCATATAAGTTACTTGATAAAAATGCATTTATTATAGGAACTAAACGAGCAGTATCACAAGATATTCGTCCACTTGAAATATTAATTATAAATTTAATGCCAATAAAAATAGAAACTGAAAATCAAATTCTATCACTCTTAGCAAATTCTCCACTTCAAGTAAATATTACTCTTTTATCAACACAAAGTTATATAGGAAGTAATACACCAAAAAGCCATCTAGATAAATTTTATGTAAATTTTGATGAAATAAAAGGAAAAAATTTTGATGGTTCAATTATTACAGGAGCACCAATTGAGCATTTAGAATTTAAAGAAGTAATATATTGGAAAGAAATATGTGATATTATGAAATATCTTAAAAAACATTGCACAAGTAGTATATATCTATGTTGGGGTGCAATGGCAGGATTATATTATCTACACAATATAAAAAAAATTAATTTAAAAGAAAAAATATTTGGTGTGTTTGAACATAAAATAATAGAATCTGATTTAATTTTAAGTGGCCTTGATGAAATAATTTATATGCCTCATTCTAGATATTCTAGCATAGATGAAGAACAAATAGAAAAAAATAAATTAAAAGTTTTACTCAAAGGTGATAAAAGTGGAATAAGCCTAATAAAAGATGAAAAAGATATTTTTATTTTAGGACACCCAGAATATGCTAAAAATACATTATTGCTTGAATATGAAAGAGATATACAGAAAGGATATAATATAAAAGAACCATATAATTATTTTGATAAAGATAAAAATCCTATCTTATCATGGCGTTCAAATTCAAGTGTAATTTTTGCAAATTGGTTAAATTTTTGTGTGTATCAAAATACCCCTTTTATACTTTAATACCCTATTAATAGCTTTTTTTTTATAATAAATATTAGAAAAAGAACAAGGAAAATAATTATGAAAAACATTAAAAAAGTAGTCCTTGCATATAGCGGTGGGCTTGATACAAGTGTAATTTTAAAATGGCTTAGTGATACTTATAATTGTGAGGTGGTAACTTTCACAGCAGACATTGGACAAGGCGAAGAGGTAGAGCCTGCAAGAGCAAAAGCACAGAAGCTTGGTATAAAGAATGAAAATATCTTTATTGAAGATTTAAGGGAAGAATTTATTAGAGATTTTGTATTTCCTATGTTTAGGGCAAATACCATTTATGAGGGTGAATATCTCCTTGGCACAAGTATTGCGCGTCCTTTGATTGCCAAAAGACTTGTAGAAATTGCTCAAGAAGTGGGCGCTGATGCCATAGCACACGGAGCAACTGGCAAAGGAAATGATCAGGTGAGATTTGAGATTGGGGCATATGCATTAAATCCAGATATTAAAGTTATTGCACCTTGGAGAGAGTGGGATTTAAATAGCCGTGAAAAACTTTTAGCTTATGCAGAATCTGCAGACATTGAGATTGAAAAAAAGCAAAATAAATCACCATATTCAATGGATGCAAATCTCTTACATATAAGCTATGAAGGGCAGATTCTAGAAGACCCAAATGTTGCTCCTGAAGAAGATATGTGGAGATGGAGTGTGAGTCCAAAAAATGCACCAGATACTCCTACAATTATTACCATTGAATTTAAAAATGGTGATGGTATAGCAATCAATGGAGAGAAGTTAAGTCCTGCGGATTTTTGGGCTAGACTTAATAAACTTGGTGGAGAAAATGGAATTGGGCGACTTGATTTGGTAGAGAATCGCTATGTGGGAATGAAATCACGCGGATGCTATGAGACTCCAGGTGGAACGATCTATCTAAAAGCTCATCGTGCAATAGAATCTCTATGTCTTGATAGAGAGGAAGCGCATTTAAAAGATTCTTTGATGCCAAAATATGCAGAGCTTATCTATAATGGCTATTGGTTTAGCCCTGAGCGTGAAGCTTTACAAGCACTAATTGATAAGACTCAAGAAAAGGTTGAAGGTGTTGTGCGTTTAGAGCTCTATAAAGGTAATGTAACCGTGCTAGGCAGAGAATCTAAAAAATCACTCTTTAATGCAGCTTATAGCACTTTTGAAGAGGATTCTGTTTATAATCAAAAGGATGCTGCAGGATTTATCAAGCTTAATGCCTTAAGATTTATCATTGCAGGGAAAGCAAAGTAATATTAAAAATCTTGATTTAAATATCAAGATTTTTAACTTCTTTTGCGTGTTTTTGGATAAATTCTCTTCTTGGTTCTACTTCACTACCCATAAATAAAGATAATATTCTATCACTATCTTCTATATCATTAATTTTTACTTTAAGTAATGTTCTATTTTCTTTTGTCATTGTAGTTTCCCATAATTGATCTGGGTTCATCTCACCTAAACCTTTATATCTTTGTATAGTTGCACCTTTTTTAGCTGAATCTTCTATTTCTTCTAAAAATTCTATTAAATCTTTATTTTCTAAAAAAGATAGTTCTCTATTTTTAATCTTTGTGAATATATTTTTTGCATCCATATAATGACTATCACTAAAAATTTTATTATTTATATTTAATTCTTGAAGTCCTAGCTTTGTTTGTGTAAATAAAATAATATTATCTATATTTTCTACTTTATTTAGGATATTACAATTATTATTTTTTAAATATTCTTCAATTTTATTGGATAAATGATTTAAACTTAGATTCTCAAAATCATTATTTTCAATTAAAAATCTAATAATATTACTAGAAAAATAATGTTTTTCTAACTGTTTTAATAATGCCCTATAATTAGAAATATTTTTTAAAATATCTATTAATTCATTATTTCCAATACCACTAAAATTAAAGTTTTCAATACCATTTTCAATCAAAAATGAACTCAAATGTTTATCATCTTTTAAATAAACATTCTTCTTACCTTTTTTAAATAAATATAAAGGTGGTTGAGCTATATATACATGCCCATTTTCAATAAGTGGCCTTAAATATTTATAGAAAAATGTAAGTAGAAGAGTTTGGATATGACTACCATCAACATCAGCATCAGTCATTAATATAATTTTATGATATCGTAATTTTTCAATATCAAATTCCTTATCAATACCACAACCAAATGCAGTTATCATATTTATAATTTCATCAGTTTTTAAAATTCTATTAATATTACTTTTTTCAACATTTAATATTTTTCCTCTAAGTGGAAGTATTGCTTGATAAGTTCTATCTCTTCCTGTTTTTGCACTACCACCAGCAGAATCTCCCTCTACTAAAAATATTTCTGATATAGTTGGATCTTTACTTTGACAATCTGCTAGTTTTCCAGGTAATGTACCAAAACTATTTGTTTCCTTTCTTGTTAATTCTCTTGCTCTTTTTGCTGCTTCTCTACCTTTTGCTGCAAGCATAGCTTTTTGAATAATGGCTTTTGCATCATTTGGATTCTCTTCAAAAAATTTAGATATTTTTTCATATGTTAATTTCTGAACAATATTTCTAACAAATGAATTACCTAATTTTCCTTTTGTTTGCCCTTCAAATTGAGGTTCCATTACTCTCGCAGAAACTATCGCAACTAAACCTTCTCTTATATCATCACCTTGAACTTTTGCATCTTTATCTCTTGCACTTGCATTAGTATCTATATAATTCATTATAGCTCTACTAAGACCCATTCTAAATCCACTCTCGTGAGTTCCACCTTCGATTGTCCTGATATTATTAACGAAACTTAAAACCTTTTCACTATATGAATTATTATAAGCTAAAGCAATATCAATTTCTACTTCACCATCTTTATCACTAAAATTAATAATTTGTGATATTAATTCTTTTTCATTTATATCACTAACAAATTCTCTTAATCCACCTTCAAAACAGAATCTTTCTTTTATATTTGTATTTTCATCTATAAAATTTATTTCTATATTTTTATTTAGATATGCCATCTCTTTGAAGCGATTTTTTAAAATATTACTATCAAATTTAGTAACTTCCATTATTTTTTCATCTGGAATAAATTCAATAATAGTTCCATTTTTATTTGTTTTTCCAATAATATTTAAATCATTTTGTGGTATACCTTCTGAAAATTCTTGTGTATAAATATTTCCATTTTTATGTATTGTCATAATAAGCTTTTTACTTAAAGCATTAACTACACTTATACCAACACCATGTAATCCACCAGAAACTTTATATGTATCCTTGTCAAATTTTCCACCAGCATGTAAAACAGTCAATACTACTGTTGCAGCGGGTAAATTTTCTCCTTCATGCATATCAACTGGAATACCTCTTCCATTATCTTCAACAATAACACTACCATAATTTGTAATAGTTATATTGATTTTTGAACAATATCCAGCCATAGCTTCATCAATAGAATTATCAACTACCTCATATACCATATGATGAAGACCATTAATATTTGTATCTCCAATATACATTCCTGGTCTTTTTCTTACAGCTTCAAGACCTTTTAAAACTTTTATATTTTTTGAACTATATTCATTATTCATTATTCACCTACATAATTGTTGGTATAACAACTAATATAAAATTATCACTTTTTAATAAACAAGCTGAATTTTTATTTTCATTAATTCCAAATTCAAAATGAGTAGAATCTAGATTTTTGATATATTCTAATATATGTTGTGTTGTAACGCATATTTCTATATTTTCATTATTAGAATTAATAAAATCTTTATTTATCTCTTTTTCAATTTCAATTTCTGTTATAGCTTTAGCATCGTTATCATTTACAGATTCAAAAATTATTTTTTCTTTATTAAAACTTAATTTTACTTTTTTTGATATGGAATTTATTATTTTTAAAGATTCAATCATTTTTTCTTTATCTATTTTTATTTTATATTTTATATTTGAATCTTTTGGTATAACCCTTTCATAATCTAAAAAATTTCCATTTGGTATTCTAGTAAAGAATGTATATAATTCATTCTCTATTATTATATTATTTTCATTAAAGTATATATTTGCTTGTTCATTAAAGAATTTTTGAACTTCTAATATAGCTCTTCTTGGAAACATAAATTGTATATTTTCTATTGTTGGATTATTAAAACTTATTACTTCTAATCTTTTTGTGTCTGTTGCTACAAATTTTATTTGAGAATCTTTTATATCTATTAATGCATTTCTTATTTCCATTCTTGAACTATTTGCTTCTATTACTGGTAGTATTTTCTTCAGAGAGTTTATTATATTATTTGAATCTATATTTATTTTTGAATTTTTATAATCTTTTGGAAATTCTGGAAAGTTATCTCCTATGAAACTTTGTAGTTTAATTTTTGTTTTTTCTTGTTTTATTTCTAATTCATTATTATTACTTATTAATTCTATTTCACTATCTTTTAAGCTTTTTAAAACATTTAGTATTTCTTTTCCATTTACTGTTATTTTTTCTTCATTTTCTATTGTTTCATCTTCTATTTTTGCCATTATACCTATTTCATAGTCTGTTGCTTTTAATATTACTATATTTTTTATTGTTTCTATTAATATATGAGATGTTATTTGACTATTATCTCTTTTTTCTAGAAATGGTTGAAAGTTACTTATTATATTTTCTAATTTACTTTTGTTTATTTTTATTTTCATTTGTTTTCCTAGCTTATTTAAGATTTAGTATTATTTAGTAATATGCTGATTATTGTGAAAATCTTTTATTATTGCCATATTTACTTTATAGTTTTTATGGAAAAAATATTGTTTATTCTTACATAAATTCACTTAATTATTTATTTTTATATTCCTTAATTTTATTTTCTATTTCTTCTATTTTTATTTCTAATTCTTTATTATTTTCTATTTCTTCTTGTATTTTTTTCATTGCTTTACTAATTGAGCTATGATCTTTAAAATCTAAAAAGTTTGCTAGTTCTGGCATAGAATTTCTTGTTAGTTTTCTTCCTAAAAAAATTACTATTTTTTTAGCTAATAGTATATCTTTTGTTCTTTTTTTACTTTTTATATCTGTAGGTTTTATATTTATTGATTTTGATGTTATATCTACTATATCATTTAGTGTTATTTTTTCCGTATTTATGTTTTTGTAACTTTTTATTGAGTTCTTAACAAAATCTAGAGTTATTTCTTGATTCATAATTGATGCATATGAATTAATAGTCATTAATATACCTTCTATAGTTCTTATATTATTATTAACATTTGTTGCTATAAAATTTATTATTTCATCATTTAGTTGAATTAGATCTAGTTCACATTTCTTTTTTATTATTGCTATTTTTGTTTCTAATTCTGGTGTTTGGATTTTTGCTGTTACTCCATTTTGGAATCTGGATTTTAATCTTTCTTCTATTCCCAAATCTTTTATTTGTTGATCTGATGTTAATACTATTTGTTTTTTATTTTCTTTTAGCTCATTAAATGTATGAAAAAATTCTTCTTGTGTTTGTGGTTTTCCAATTAGAAATTGAATATCATCTATTAATAAATAATCACAATTCCTATATTTACTTCTAAATTTATCTATTGTTTTATTTCTTAAGTGATCTGTAAAGTCATTTAAAAATTCTTCGCAAGTTATTAATACTACATTTTTTTTACCTATATTATAATTTCCTATTGCATTTAGTAGATGAGTTTTTCCAAGTCCAGTATCTCCACTAATAAATAATGGATTATATAATGTTCCTTGATTTTGTGCTACTTTTTCTGAAACATTGAAAGCAAATTTATTAGATTCTCCTACAACAAATGTTTCAAATGTGTATGATGGATTTATTATTGATTGTTTTTGATTGATTTGGACAATTTTTATATCATAATTTGTTTTATTTATATTATTATCTTTTTTTTCTTTTACTTTAATTTTTATTGTTGGCTTTATTTCTGTTTCATTTTCAAACAAAAGAGCTATTTTATTTGCATAATTTCTTTTTACCCAATTTGCAATGAATATATTATTTGCAAGTAATATTTTTAAATCTGATTGAGAATTTTCTTCATCAAATGATAAATTTTTTATATATCTATTGTATTGTTCTTGTGTGATTTCTTTTTTCAACTCTTTTAGTATAATATTCCAAATCATCTATTCTCCGTAACTTTCATTGGTTTTATGATGTGAAATTAATGTGAAATTAATGTGAAATATATTTTATCATAAAGGTATTATTAGTGAATATTTTAGGCATTGATCCAGGTAGCTATAATTGTGGATATGCAATTATAAATAGTGAAAAAAATAATATAAATCTAATTGAAGCTGGATTAATAAAAACTAAATCTATAGATTTTAAAGGACAAATTTTAGAACTAATAGATGGTCTTGATATTATTTTTAAAAGTAATAAAATAGATGATGTTGCAATAGAAGATATATTTTATGCTTATAACCCAAAAAGTGTTTTGAAATTAGCACAATTTAGAGGTGTTATTATTTGTAAAATTATGCAAGAATTTGATAATTTTTATGAGTATACTCCACTTCAAATAAAAAAATCAATTACAGGTAATGGAAAAGCAGATAAAAATCAGGTCTCTTTTATGGTAAGAAAAATTTTAGGAATCAAGAATGAAATAAAGCCATTTGATATTACAGACGCAATTGCAATTGCAATTGCGCATCATAATTTTAATAGATAGATATTTTATTCTTCTATATCTAATTCTATTGAATTAGGGGATTTTGATTTTGTAGGTTTTTGTTTATTTATAGGCTTTGATTGTTTTGGTTTTTCTAACTCTTTATTTTCTTCTATTTTTTGCTCTTGTTTTGTTTCTTGTGGTTTTAATATTGTTATATTAAATTTATTTTCCAAATATACATTTTTGAAATCTTCATTATAATTTAAGTATGGAGCAAATTCAGAATCTTTTTGTTTAATCAATACACTATAATCACCATTATTTTCTGAATCTAATATAATACTTTGTCTTCCTTCAGATACGTAATTAGAATTCTCAATATTTAAATTTGTTTTAATATAATCATTACTTAGATAAAAATCACTCGGATGTTCTCTATTTATATACCAATTTGGACTATCTATAGAGATACCATCAATATTTAAATATTTTTCTAAAATTTTTGTATCACAATTTTTGCAATATATTAGATATTTTAAATCTAGAATTGCCTTGTTATTATTTGTATAATTTATATTTTTTTCTATCTTTCCTCTAGCAAATAATACACCAATGGGAGTAGAATCTTCTGTTAATCTATCATATACTATCAAATCATTATATTCGTATGTATTTCCATTGTTTTTAAATCTAATATCAAACATAAGATCTGTTAATTTTATTTCTTTTGGTTCTATTAAATCATTTTGATTGATTTTTATTATATTTTTATAATTATTTAGAATTTTTGATATACCAAAATATGCATCAATATTAGCTATTTGTTTATCATTAAATTCATCTAAATAAATATTTATTTTTGAATTTAATCTATCTGTAACACTTCTTTTAAATTCTATTTGTGATTGAGAATCTAAATTTAATTCTATGATTCCATGATTGCAATTTTTATTTATACTAATTATTTCATTTTTATTATTTATTGCACTTAATTGAATATTTAATACAGGATTATATTTAAATGTGTTTCTATCTTCTAATTGACCATAATATGCTATTTTGTATGGCGAAATTATGTCAGTTTTTATCATAAAATTAGCAGGGATAACATTTATATTTTTTTTAATATTAACTTCTGTACATTTAGGTTCAATTCCATTTCCACATTTTTTATCATCACCTTCTATATTAAAATTAATATTAAGATTTCCATTTGTTATTGTATTAGCAATAAAAGATGATATAGATTCATCAGCTTTTCCATTATTAAAATTTATTACCATCGGATCTTTAATAAATATATCATTGTTTGGATATCCACATTTATTTTGTATAAATTTTAAATTATTATTATTTGCGATTAATTTACCATTAAATCCGTTGTCAATTTCACCTTCTAAATTCAATGCTTTTGAACCCTCAAAAGATACATCAATAACTCCAGCTTTTAAGCTTAGTACAGTATTAAAAATAGAATCTTTAAAATTCGTTTCTAATTGAAATTTAGCAGGATTTACTTGTATTGTATTTGTTTCTACTTGTAGATTTTGGCTTTTGCATATTATTTTTGTTTGATTATTTATTGACTTAGGAAATTTTAAATCAATTCTAGTGAATCTATTATTTTCACTAAGATTAAACATATTTTGAATATTTTCACCATAGTAATCTAATACTTCACATTTTACATCAATATTGTTATTTGTGAGATTTACTACATATATAGAATTTACATTATTTGATGATGATATTTTATTCCAGATTACATTTTTGTATGGAGTAATATAATTATCTAAGCAACTAATATTCCCATTGCATAATTTATTATATTTATTAAAAATATCTTTTTCAATGATAACAAAATTGTCTTGATTACTAATATTTGTGTTTATATAGTCTTTATTATCTTCTACAATATTAGAATTTTCAATATCTACTATGTTTTCTGATACCTCTTGACTAGGTATTTCTGTCTGAATTTCTATATCATTAGATTTTGTAATTTCTATTACTTCATTTTCAATATTATTTTTTGAATTATATTCATCTATTACTTCTTTATTAAATGCCAATTGAACAGATGAAAAACATTTTCCACTATTTTGGCTTTGTATATTTGCATCATCAAGTGAATTATTAGATGTAATTTTTCCACTTTCAATAAATATTCCATAATTAGGATCTATATCTAGATTCTCAATAATTATATTTGGTTCTTCATTATTTTTAATAAGCCTTTTTAATAAATAGTTTTTATTATTTATGTCAAATGGATTTACCTCAGGACCACATATTATATTTCCATTATAAGACATTATGGACGCATCTTTTGGATTTACAGAATATATTCCATTGGTGGTTAAGTTTGTATCCATATCATATCTATTAGAAATATTATCATCATCTATCATATCTATAAAATCTTTTTCATCTTTTCCACCAAAGAAAGTATTTAATTTTATATTTGAATTATTACCACTTGGCATAATTATTGCATCAGCATTTATTTTTGAACCTCTTTGTAATATTAAATTGCTTTTACCATTTGTTCCTTCTATAATTTCTAATATAAAATTTTTAGGATTTTTGGAGTTTATTCTTATTCCACTATCTAATATCATATCACCAGCTACAATGAGCATTATATTGTCATTTTTTAATTCAATCTCTTTATTTGTTTTTAATGAATAGCTGTTATCTTCATTACTCCTATTTTCAAAAAATATACCTTCTGTGAACAATTCTTCATCTTTAACTATAGAACAATCTATAACATCATACTCTTTATTCTCATACTGAAATTTTCCATCATAAATACAAGATTTATATTTTGTAAAAATATTATTGTTTGAATCTATAAATTTATGTAACAAAATTGGAGGGTTATCTATATCTAATTCACACTCTTTTTGATTTTTATTACTAAAATCACAACTATCTGCAAACGCAAAAATTACAAAATAAAATAAAGATAAAATTATTTTTAGCATTATGTTCCCTTAATTTCTGTAAAACTACGGATTTTATCTAAAGTTACATACAGATATCTACAAAAATCTGATTATTAACTATAAAAATATGTATTTTAATTCATTTTTGCTATTTTTTAAAGATTTTTTTAATATTTGAAATATTTAATTTCTTTATATTTCTTAGTATTTTAAATGCTTTTGTATAATTTTTATTATATATTTTATACCAAGAGTCATTTTTTCTCCTAAATGCTTTATCAATTTTTTGATTAAAAATATTATCTATAAAATTATCAAATTCTTTATTTTTTTCTTCTATATAATCATCTATAAATACCTTTTCTTGTAACATTTTTAAATATTTTTCATCGTTATTGTCTAGAATCTTTATACTTTCTAATGCATCACCAAAATCATCATAATCATTAATATTAATAAAACTTTTTTTATTAATTCCTCCTCCAATTGGATGATGTTTATCTCCCCAATATATAGGTATTGTTCCAGCAGCAAATGCTTGTATAATTTTTTCCGTACAATATCCATTTGTACTAGAATTTTCAAATGCAATACTAAATTTGTAATTTTTCATAAAATTATATTTTGCATCTTCTTCCATAGGCAATATTTTATTAATATTATTTCTATCTTTCCCTGCAGAATCTACTTTTTTATATTTGTTTAAAAAGTCAAAAAAATCACCTCTAATTTTTGAGCTTTTAGTATTTGAAAAAATATAATTACAAAATTTTGTTTTATGAGATATATTATTTATTTTGTGTTTTTCTAAAGCTCTATTAAGATCTTTTTCATACATGAAAAATAATGGATAATATATATATCTATCATCAAATTTTATATGATTCATTCCTATTGCATAATCACATATATTAAAGTCAGGTGATATATTTTCACCTATAAATAGTATCCTAATACAATCATAATCTAAATGTCTATATCCAAATACAGAATAAATTATATAATCAGGATCTTCAGATTCTATGACTTGAAATCTTTTTCTTAATTTTTTTATTATAAAGTTATTATCAAATGAATCATCCCACCAATCAACAACTTTTACCTTGATTTGTTTCATTCCTTGCCTTATTCTAATACTATGGTTCTAACTCCATCTCTTTTATATACTAGCATTCTTTTTGCTTGTTTTTTATACTTCTTCATAGCACTATTAAAATCTTTTGTATTATTAATTGATATATCTTCTATTTGAAATATTATGTCTCCTTTTTCAAATCCAACTTCATATGCTTTGCTATTTTCTACAACATTACTAACAATTACACCATTAAAATTATTAGAAAGTCTATTTGCTTGTCTTATTTGATTTGTTATATCCTCTACACTTAATCCATAATTTATATTTGCAGCTGCATTCTTATTTTGCATTTGTCCAGCTTGTGCCACTTCATTATTTTCTAATTTATCTAGTTTTACTCTAGTTGTATATTCTTTTTTATCTCTCATATATTTTATTGTTACAACTTCATTTGGACTAAATGATCCTATTATATTTTTTAATTCTGAAGCACTTGATATTGTTTTATTATTTACAGCAATTATTAAGTCCCAAACTTTCAAACCTGCTTTAGCTGCTGCTGAATTGCTATCTACATTTATTAATACAGCTCCTATTCTGCCATTATATAAATTTGATAAATTATCTGTTACATCTTGAATTCCAACTCCTAAAAATCCTCTTTCAATACTACCTTTTTCTATTAATACGCTTGTTATTCTTTTTACCATATCAGATGGTATTGCAAAACCGATTCCATGGTTTCCACCTGTTCTTGATAATATTGCAGTATTAATTCCAATTAATGCTCCACGAGAATCTACCAATGCTCCACCTGAATTCCCTGGGTTAATTGATGCATCAGTTTGTATAAAATTTTCATAATCATTTATACCCATTGATGTTTTATTAAGTGCAGATACAATACCTTGTGTTACAGTTTCTCCAACACCAAAAGGATTTCCTATTGCAAACACAACATCACCTATCATTAAATCATTACTATCACCTATTTTTGCAAAAGGAAGGTTTTTTGCATTTATCTTAATTACTGCTAAATCACTTCTTGGATCTTTACCTATTATTTTTGCTTCATATTCTTTTCTTGAATTATCAGGAAGTGATACTAAAATCTTATCTGCACCATCTATTACATGATTATTTGTAACTATATATCCATCATTTGATACAATAACACCACTTCCAAGAGATCTTTCTATTCTATCTTTTGGCATATTGTTATACAAATCTCCAAAGAATTGTCTAAACAATGGATCATTAAATATGGGATGCCCACCTAGATTATTAGTAACTTTTTTTTGTGTGGATATATTTACTACACTTTTTTTAACTTCATTTATAGCATTGCTGTATGAATAAATAGAATTTTGAGATGCACTTGCATTATTTCTTTGCGTAACAGCTGGCATTTCTTGAAAACTAAATGCATTTAAAAGCAAAAATGAAGTAATTAAAATACCTAACACCTTCATGATTATTCCTTAACATAGTATTTTTATATTTTTTAATTATATATCAATTATGTAAATTATTTATATACAATTTATATATGAAGTCTTGATATTTTTTTATTTTTTAAATATATTTGAGCCTATACGGAGCATATTTGCACCATTTGCAATAGCTATTTTATAATCACTACTCATACCACAGGATAATATATTTGCCCCATAGTTTTGTAATTTATCAAATATATCTTTTGTTTTTTTAAAACAAGATTCTATTATTTGTTTATTTTCTGTATTAGCAGCAATTGTCATTATCCCTTCTAATTTTATATTTGGAGCAATATCTATTATTTTTTTATATGCATCTATTGCTTCATCTGTATTAAAACCACTTTTTGTGTATTCATTCGAACTATTTATTTGTAACAAACATTTTAATTTTATATTTTCTCTTTCTAGTCTAATTTGTAATTCTTTTGCTAATTCTATAGAATCTAGTGATTGCACCATGGATGGTTTTATTTTTATTAATTGATTAATTTTATTTTTTTGTATTGTTCCTATCATGTGCCATTGTATAGGTAGATTTTCTAATTTATATGATTTTTCCTTTAAATCTTGGATTTTATTTTCACCAAATGTTCTATGCCCAGCATTATAAAGTGCTTCTATATCACTTATATTTGTATATTTTGACACAGCTACAAGTCTTATTATTTGATGTGAAGAATACTTTAATCTTTCTTTTTCTATTTCTTCTATTAAGTTTCTTAAATTATTTTTTAATTGATTTTGTCTACTATCCATTTTTTATAGCAATTCTCCCTATATCATTGTATAGACCTAATACCATCAATCCAAATAATATAATCCAACCAAGAACTGTTAATTTGTATAGAATATTTTCATTTAAAGGTTTTTTTGTAATCCATTCATATAGTGTAAACATAATGTGTCCACCATCAAGTGCTGGTATTGGCAATAGATTTAAAATTCCAAGATTAATTGATATAAGTGCACTTAAGCCAAGTAATGCCACAAATCCTGCTTCTTGTGCTTGAGATATTGCTTGAACTATGGCTATTGGTCCACCTAATTGATCTATTGGAAGTATTCCTATTATTATTTTTTGAATACTAAGGATTATTAATTTTGCTGCAAATATTGTTTCATCAATTGCAAATGGTATGATTTCATCTATTCCATATTTAACTCTATCTATATCACCTTTTGCTGCAATACCAATAAAACCTTGTTTTATGGTTTCACCAAATATATTTTTAGAATCTCTCATTTCAGGAATAATAGAGGTTTTAAATATTTCGTTACCTCTTTTATATTCTATGATAACCTCTTTTTCTTGATTGTTTATATTTTGACTTATATCTCTCCAGGTTTTTATATCTTTACCATTTATTTTAATTATTGTGTCACCATTTATCAACCCTGCTTTTTGTGCAGGAGAATTTTCTATGGTTTTTCCTATAGTAGGCAAAATTGTGGTTATTCCATAAAATCCAATTATGATATACAAAATAAAAGCTAGTAATATATTTGCACCACTTCCTGCAAGTAGTATACATATTCTTTTCCATGGTGCTTTTGTGTTATAGCTATCATCATCTTTGCTAGTTTTGCTAGGGTCTAAATCATCTTGTCCCTTCATCTTTACATAGCCACCAAGTGGTATTATAGAAATTGTATATTCTGTCTGTTTATATTGTTTACTCCATATTTTTTTTCCAAAACCAATGCTGAAAACTTCTACTTTTACACCAAAAAGTCTCGCAATAAGAAAATGTCCACTTTCATGAAAAAAAATTAATATTGATAAAACAATAATCGAAATAATAATCCACATATATCTTAGCTTTTATAGTATTGTTTTGTATATTCATATCCAGAATATATTGTTATTATTGTTGCACACCATAGTAATAGTGTTCCACCTGGAAACAAATCCGCTAATAAGAATGCAATTGCGGCAATTTGAAACCCAGTTTTATATTTACCTAAATTGCTAGCAGCTACATTTTTTCCATCACTAGCAGCCATTACTCTAAGTCCTGTTATAAAAAACTCTCTACTTAAAATCAAAAAAATAGCCCAAGGATTTGCTCTATCCAATATAAGCAATCCAATGAATGCACCAAGTATTAACATCTTATCTGCAAGTGGATCAAATACCTCACCAAATTTACTTTTTATATTATACATTCTTGCTATATAGCCATCAAAAAAATCAGTAAAACTTGCTATACAAAATATTAAACAAGCAAGATAATTAATCCAAGAATAATGAACCCAATTTGGTAGTAAACTATTACCATATAATATGACAATAAGCATTAGTATTGTTAATATGATTCTAACTACTGTTAATATGTTCGGTATATTCTTATAATACATATGTTTTATAATAGATTAGTTTAAATTATTTAAATGTTGTTCCACCATCAATTACTATTGTTTGACCTGTTAGCCAACCACTTTGTGTTTTATCACATAAGAAAAATGCAGCACCTGCTAAATCTTTTGGATCTCCCATTCTTTTTAATGGAGATTGCTCTTCTACTTTTGCCTTTACTTCATCATAATCTGGAAAAGCTCTAAGTGCATCAGTGTCAATAGGTCCACCACTTACTGCATTTACACGAATTCCAAATTCACCAAGCTCTGTAGCTGCATATTTAACCATTGTTTCTACAGCATTTTTTGAGTTTCCATGTCCTGCATAATTTGGCATATATACAAGATTTCCTGTAGAGCTTAAAGAAATAATTGCTCCACCACCTACTTCTTTCATTCTTTTTGCTGCTTCTTGTGCTCCTACAACAAATGCCAACACAGTAGCAGTATAAATATTGTTTAACCCCTTTGGTTTTAATCTCATGAAAGGGGCAAATCCTCCTACGACACTTCTCCCATATATAATCGCATTAGAAATAAAAAAATCAACTCTATTAAAATCTTCATCTATTTTTTTGAATAGTTCAGTATATTGTTCTGGTTCTAATACATTTAGTGGGTAATATCTCGCCTTTATATTATATTGTTTATTGACATCATCAGCAATTTTTTTAGCTTCTTCTTCATTTTTATTATATGTAAATGCAATATTTACACCATTTTGTGCAAACTTATAAAGTATAGCTTTCCCAATACCCCTTGTAGCACCACTTATAACTAAAGTTTTTCCTTTCATATATTCCGCAGTATTTAATTCTTTACTCATTGTTTTACCTCGTATTTCTCTAAAGTTTTTTCTAGTAGTTTCAAATTTTCTCTACTAATTCTACATAAAGGTAACCTAAATTCCAATGTATCAATTAGACCAGATAGCCACATAGCTGTTTTAATAGGTATTGGATTTGTTTCACAAAATAACACCCTATTAATTTCAAATAAATCTGCATTTTCTTTTAGACAGCCTTTATAATCACCATTATTTGCATATCTAACTAGATTTACAATTTTATCTGGAATAAGATTTCCTGTAACTGATATAACACCACATCCACCTGTTGCAAGTATTGGATAATTTATAGAATCTTCTCCGCTTAATATTTTTAGAGTTGGTATTTTAGCATTTATTTCAACTATTCGCTCTATATCCCCAGCAGCTTCTTTTATGGCATATATATTCTTGTTAGCATTATGGAGTTTCTGTATTGTATTTATATCTATACTTATATTTGTTCTACCTGGGATATTATATAGCATCATCGGTATTTCAACACTATTTGCAATTGCTAAAAAATGTTGCAATAGTCCTTCTTGTGTAGGTTTATTATAATATGGAGATACACAAAGAATTGCATCAGCACCGGCTTTTTGAGCAAATTTTGCCAAATCTATAGCTTCTTTTGTTGAGTTGCTTCCTACCCCAGCCAATACTAAAGTATTATTTTTCTTGCATATATTTACAGTGGCTTCTATGCATTCCATATGTTCTTTATGGCTTAGAGTTGCAGATTCTCCTGTTGTACCCATGGTAACACATGCATCCATTCCATATTTTATCTGTCTTTTGATTAGCTTTTCGTAACAAACAAAATCTACCTTATCATTTTTAAATGGTGTAATTAAAGCACTCATCGCTCCTATAACTTCTTTCACTTTTAACCTTTATTTTCTTAGAAATATTGTGGTTGATGACTCTTCTTTAAAATATTTGTTTGCAACTTTTATTATATCATCTAGATCTAGTTTATCAAAACTATTCTCATATTCTAATAATGGTTTTATATTACCTTTTGCAAAATAACCACCATATAGTGATGCAACCTGTGATGAATTTTGCAACCCGAATATAAAATCAGCCTTTATGTTTATTTTAACTTTATCTAATTCTTCTTTTTCTATTTTACCTGCTTTAATATTATCTATTTGTTTTAAAATAGATGATTCTAATTCTTCAGCTTTTATATCTTTATTTCCCATAGCCATTATTATAAACAAGCCTTCATCTTTTAAGTCCATATTATACGCATCAACACTTTGAGCTATTTTTTCTTTATTTACTAAATTATCAAATAGAATTGAGCTTTTACCACCACTTAAAATATAGCTCAGAACTGATAGAGCATTCTGGTCTTTATGTTCAAAGTTTGGAATTTTATATGCTAGTGCATACAATTCAACTTCTTGATCTTCTCTTTTAATGTCAATAAATCTTTTATCTGTTTGTTGTGGTTCTATAGTATGTATAGCTGGTATTTCTTTTTTATTTTTTACTTTATCAAAATATTTCTTTGCACTATCAAATACATCATTTGAATCTATATCACCAGCTACTACTACGATAGCATTTTTTGGTTGATAATATGTTTTGTAAAACTCTTTAATATCTTCTATATTCCAAGATTTTATATCATCCATAAAACCTATTGGAGTCCAATGATATGGGTGGTATAAAAATGCTGTATTAAATAGCCTAAAATATAAATACCCCATAGGAGAATTATCTGTTCTCCATAATCTTTCCTCGCTTACTACATTTCTTTCTGTTTGAAACTCTTCATCTTTTAGAGATAAATTATTCATCATTTCTGCAAACAATTCTAAGGATTTGTCTAGGTTGTCTTTATTTGATTTTATGTAATATCTAGTATAGTCAAAACTTGTAGAAGCATTTGTATTGCCACCAAATCTCTTTACTATGTTGTCAAACTCTCCACTTTTTAGATTTTTTGTACTTTTAAAATTCATATGCTCTAACATATGTGCTATACCACTTTTACCCATAATCTCGTTTCTGCTTCCAACCTTATAGAAGATATTTATGTCAATTACATTGCTATTGTTGTGCATGGGTATTGCAACAATCTTTAATCCATTATCTAAATCTAATTCTTCATATTTGTATAATACACTTGAAAATGCATAGCTACTCATCAAAATTACTCCAAATAAAACATTTTTAATCATTTTAAATTCCTAATATAAACTTTTTCCAATAGCTTCACTTATATTTTTAAATCCATCTTCTTCTAATTTTTCTAATATTGTTTTATTTATTTCTCTAACAATACTTGGTCCTTCAAATATCATTGTTGTATATATTTGGACAAGCGAGGCACCCAACTTTATCCTTTCATAAGCTTCTTCGCCATCATCTATTCCACCTATTGAAATTAATGTTGTTTTTTCAAATAGATTTTCACTCAATATTTGAAATACTTCTTTTGATCTTTTTTTTAGAGCTTGTCCGCTTATTCCACCTTTTTCCCTTGGATTCTTTAATAGTGAATAATCAATTGTTGTATTTGTAGCAATAATACCATCAATGCCATTATCTACAGCACATTCGCATACATTTAACATATAATCTATATCCATATCTGGAGATATTTTTAAGAATATAGGTTTATTTGTTTGAGATCTTAACTCTGTTAATAAGGATTTTATAAATACTTCATTCTGCAGATCTCTTAAATTTGGTGTATTTGGAGATGATAGATTAAGAGTAAAATAATCACCGATATCTTTAAACATTGATACTAGCTTTTTGTAATCAAATATCACTTTTTCTTGTTCTGTTATTTTATTTTTTCCTATATTGATGCCAATTGGTATTACATAAGGATATATTTTTTCAATCCTTTGTAATATTTTTCTTCCTCCATCATTATTAAATCCCATTGCATTTTGAATACTTTTTTCTTCTACAAATCTAAATATTCTAGGCTTTGGATTTCCATCTTGTGGTTTTGGTGTAATTGTTCCAATTTCTATAAATCCAAACCCAAGTGCACTAAGTGCTTTTGTCATTGTTGCATTTTTATCAAAACCTGCACCAAGTCCAACTGGATTGTAAAAATTTAATCCACATATACTTTGTTTTAATCTATCATCTACAACACAATATTGTTTAGCCAGATACTCTAAAGCCATAGGTGTAGTTTGTGCGATAGATAATAATTTTTCTACAATTGAATGCATATTTTCTGGATCAAACTTGAATAAAAAAGGTCTTATTGCACTATACATAATAAACCCTTACCAAATTAAGAATTCTTTTTTTACTTTGTTTAGTTCATCAATTTTTGATTTTAACTTATTTATTTCCATGTCTATTTGTTCTATCATCCATATTTCCAAATGAGATGGATAATCAATACTGCACCTTTTTATCATAATATAATCTATAAGACTAATTTTATGCATTCCCAACAATATCTTTATTTCTTGTTGTGTATCTTCTATATCTCTTATTATTTTATCTATTTTATCAAACATAATCTTGCTCTTTAATTAGATTCCAGCTTCTATGAGTTTGTGTATATGAATCACACCTTTTATTTCCTTATCTTTGTTAGTTATTATAAGTAATTGAATCTTAGAATTTTCAATTAGATGGAGAATATCAAAAGCAAGTGTATTTTCATCATCACATATTTTTGGGTTTTTTGTTGCATAATCTATGGCCATTGAATCAAGATTGAAGTCATCCCTTAACATTGCACGCCTTAGATCTCCATCACTTAATATTCCAACCAGTTTATTATTTTCAGCAATTAATACGCTTCCTAATTTGCCATTGGTCATTTTTATTATTGCTTCTTTTAGTGATATATCTTTTGATATTATTGGTAGATTCTCTTTTTGCATTAAATCTTTAATTTTTACAAAAAGCCTTTTCCCTAAACTTCCACCAGGATGAAATGCTGCAAAATCACTATCTTTAAAGTTTCTTTTTTTCATTAAACAAATAGCTAGTGCATCGCCCATTGCAAGTGTTAGTGTAGTAGATGATGTTGGTGCTATATTTAAAGGGCAAGCTTCTTTTGAGACACTAATATCAATAAAATAATCTCCTTGTTTAGATATTGGACTATTTATATTTTTTGTCATAGTGATTATTTTATACGACAATCTTTTTAAATGAGGCATTAGGTTTAATAGTTCATCACTTTTGCCACTATAACTTATAGCAAGTATGATGTCATTCTTATTTATCATCCCTAGATCCCCATGCATTGCCTCTGTAGGATGCATGAAAAAACTTGGTGTTCCTGTGCTAGCTAATGTGGCTGATATTTTTTGTCCAATTAACCCACTTTTGCCAACACCAGTTACAATAATCCTGCCACTTGTATGATATATTTCATCGATAATTGCATTTATATTATTAGAATCTATTTTTTTTGAAGCCTCTATTAATTCGTTTGCTTCATTTATTAAAACCTCTTTTGCAGTTTCTTTAAAGTCCATATATTCCTCAAGATATCATAAAAAATAAATATTTAATACCATTGTTGGGTATTTTTTAAATCTTTTAAATACAATTTTTCTTAAGTAGTTTTTAATATTGTTTTCTAGATTTTTATTTATAGTCTCTGGCTTTGCATTGCTTATATATAATTTTATAGCATCATCCAATTCTTTTATAAATATTTTTTCTTCTTTATCTCCAAGTAATCCAAAAGTCTGAATTCTAGGATTTTCTACCATTTTAGAATCTTTTATTTGCATACTAATTATTATAATTCCATCTTCAGCTAGTTTTTGTCTATCTAAGACTGTTAAATTGTCAACTATTTTACCAAGTTGATTATCTATAAATAATTTTCCATTTTTTACACTTCTTATTTTTTTGATATAGTTTGGACATACCTCTATTTGATCACCATCTTCCATAAGTAGAATATTTTTTTCTAGAACCCCACATTTTATTGCTGTTTCTTTGTGTTTTGCTAGGTGATTATATTCACCATGAATTGGCAAGAAAAATTTAGGTTTAATTAGTCTAAGCATTAGTTTTTGTTCTTCTTGTGCAGCATGTCCACTTACATGAATTTCACTAAAATCTTGATATGCAACTTTTGCACCTGACTTCATTAGAAAATTTATTACTTTTGATACATTGCCTTCATTGCCAGGTATTGGTTTTGCAGATATTATTATTGTATCTGTTGGTTTTATTTTTATATGTCTATGTTCATCTGTTGCCATTCTATATAATGCACTCATAGTTTCACCTTGTGAGCCTGTAGTAACTATTAATACTTCACTATCACTATATTTTTCTACTTCATGTGCATCAATGAAAACATTTTGTGGGATATGTATATATCCTAGCTGTCTTGCAATTTCAAGGTTTTTCTCCATTGATCTTCCAATGACGCATATTTTTCTATTAAATTGCAAACCATAATTTATTGCTTGATATACTCTATGTATATTGGAGCTAAATGTGCTCATAATAATTCTATCTTGTGTATTTTTAAAAATATTTTCAAAAGATGGTCCTACACTAGATTCACTTGGAGTATATCCAGGTCTGTGTGAATTTGTGGAATCGCTTAGCATAAGCATAATTCCATTTTCGCCATAATATGCAAGTCTATGTAAATCTGTTGGAAAATTATCTACTGGAGTGTGATCTATTTTGAAATCTCCAGTATGAAGTATTACACCAGCTTGTGTTTTTATAGCTAATGCACTTGCATCTATTACAGAGTGGGTTATATGAATCCACTCAATTTCAAAATCACCAATTTTGATTGGTTTTCTTTTTTCTACAATTCTAAAATATGATCTAAACTTTTTTAGCCCACACTCATCAAATTTATTTCCAATCATTCCAAGCGGAAGAGGTGTTCCATATATAGGAAATTGTAATTGTTTGAATAAATGTGGTACAGCTCCTATATGATCTTCGTGTGCATGGGTTATTATTAATCCAACTATTTTGTCTTTGATTGCATGTAAATAACTAAAATCAGGCACTAAAATATCTACTCCATGCATATCAGCTTCTGGAAAACTCATACCTGCATCAACAACTATAGCAGAATCTTGGCTTTCTATAACGGTTATATTTCCACCAATTTCACCAAGTCCTCCAAGTGGAGTTATTCTAATTTTTGCTTTTGTTTTTAAGTCAAGTTTATAGTGAGGGTTTAGAGTATTTTTATGGTTTTTATTGTTTAATTCGACCACTCTTTTTAAATCTTTATGCAGCCCTAAATTTGATTTTTCATTTAAACCCTCTTGAATGCTACTAATTCCATCTTGAATTTCACTACTATTTTTAAAGTATTCTTTTTTTTCTTTTTTTGGAAACTCTCTATCATCTTCTTTTCTTTTCCATTTTCTAAATGTTTTTTTTCTATTAGTATTTTCGCTTTCTATATTCACTTGATCATATGTTGTTTTATTATTTTGACTGTTTTCTTCCATTTTATTTACTCCTTATGAGTTTAAAGATTTGGTGATATTGCGATGTAGTTATTTGATGTGCTCTAGTATTCTTTTCTATATTTAGACTATCTAGTATTTCTTCTATATTTTTTATAAAAGATAAATTTTTATATATTGTTTTTCTAGGTGAAGCAAAAGCTTTCTTAATCAAATTACAAAAATCATTATCCAAGATATTGCCATTTTTTTTAATGCTAAAAATAGCAGATTCTACCTTTGGAGCCGGACTAAATGCATTTGGTGGAACTATTGTTACTAACTCTATTTCTTTACTCATACTTTGGGTTATAACACTAATTGCACAAAAATCACTACTTGAAGCCTCGGCACAAAATTTATAGGCGACTTCCTTTTGTGTCATAACAACCATTCCCATACACATCGTATCTTCAAGAGCATTTAGTATAATTCTACTTGCTATATAATAAGGTAAATTTGATACTAATACATAAGGCTTGTTATGTAGCCAAGTATTTTCACCTTTCTTATTTTTACTAAATTTTACCGATAGAACATCTACATTGTATAGTTTAAATTTATCACTAGAAAATCTATTTTCTAAATAACCACATAATCTATTATCAATTTCATAAGCAATCAAACTAAAGTTATCTAATATCTTTACGCTTAAATCACCCAATCCAGGCCCTATCTCTATGATATCTAAAGATTTTCCATTGTCTTCAAATTCGTCTATCATATTGGACATCGATTCGATGATTTTATTCAAAATTATTTCATCTTTTAAAAAATTTTGCCCAAACTTTTTATTTGCTTTTATTATATAAAATCTCCTAGGTTTATATAAAATATAAATTTTCTATCACAAGGCGATTGCTTACTATTCTAACTTTTTTTTGTTAAAATATCAAGTATTTTTAGGGTTGTAAATTTTAAATTGGTGGTTATATGGTAAATAATCTAGTATTTAGAATTATTCCTTGCCTTGATGTTAAAAATGGAAAGGTTGTAAAAGGAATTAATTTTATAGATTTAAAAGACATTGGAAGTCCTGTGGAAATTGCTAGTGGCTATAGTATACAAATGGCTGATGAGATTGTATTTTTAGATATCACAGCCACGAATGAAGATAGAGATACGATGATAGATGTTGTCAGATCTGTAGCAAAAGAGATTTTTATTCCATTTACTGTTGGTGGTGGTATAAAAAGTTTGCAAGATATGTATAACCTTTTGGATGCAGGTTGTGATAAAATTAGTATTAATTCATCAGCTATAAAAATGCCATCTTTGATAGATGAAGGTGCAAAACGGTTTGGTTCGCAATGTGTTGTGGTTGCAATTGATGTAAAACGAGTTTCTGATTTTAGATGGAATGTTTTTATTAATGGTGGGAGAGTTGATACTGGTATTAATTATTTTGATTGGGTAAAAGAAGTTGAAAATCTTGGTGCTGGAGAAATATTATTAACAAGCATGGATAAAGATGGCACAAAGGATGGATATGACTTAGACCTTATCAAATGGACCTCTTCAAATATAAAAATTCCACTTATTGCAAGTGGAGGTGCTGGAACAATGGAGCACATAAAAGATGTATATTTAGCTGGAGCCAATGCAGCTTTGGCTGCTAGTATATTCCACTACAAAGAGATAGAAATACCAATATTAAAATCCTATTTAAAAGATCATAGTATTCCTGTTAGGGTTTGATATGTTTATTTGTGCTAGTGGTGAAAATTTTTCGTTTGCAAAAGAAATTGGTGTTGGTCTTGTAGATAGTGCTATGATGTTAAGTAATATAGTTTTAAAAGATAATCCAAAAGAAATAATATTTATAGGAAGTGCTGGTAGCTATGATGAGAAGATTGATCTTTTTGAAATTTTTGTAAGCTCTATTGCAATGCAGATTGAGACGTCTTTTATAACACACAACTCATATACTCCAATATTTAATAAAATTGAAAATGTTTCATGTGAAACAAATATTGTAGTAAATAGTAGTAACTATATTACGACAGATAAAAATTTATCAAGGCAATTTTTATCTGCAGGCATAAAACTTGAAAATATGGAATTTTTCAGCGTATTAAGAGTAGCCCAGTATTTTAATATTCCAGCATTTGGTATCTTTTGTATTACTAATTATTGTAATGTAAATGCTCATAATGATTTTTTAAAAAATCATTTGCTTGCAAAAAAATATCTAGAATCTTATGTAAGAGAAAATTATGCAAAATATTTTTGATTATACTTTTGATGAATTAAAAGGATTGTTGAACCCATCGTTTCGTGCTAAACAAGTTTGGCATTGGTTATATATTCAATACGAAGATGATTTTTCTTTGATGATAAATCTTCCAAAAGAGATAAGAAGTAAATTAAAAGAACAATTCAGCACAAAAAATCTAAATATAAAAAATGTTGCTTTAAGTGCAGATGGTACAAAAAAATACTTATTTTCAACATATGATAATCATACATTTGAATCTGTACTTTTGAAAATGCGTGATAAAGAATTTGATGAAAGTGGCAATATAAAAAGCTCGGAGAAATTTACAATTTGTGTTTCATCGCAAATTGGTTGTAAAATAGGTTGTAAATTTTGCTGCACTGGTAATAATGGATTTACTAGAAATTTAAGTACAGGAGAAATAGTAGAGCAAGTTGTAGCTATAAAAAAAGATAATAATATAGCTCCAGAAAAATGTGTAAATATCGTTTATATGGGCATGGGAGAACCACTTGACAATTTTGATAATTTAGTAAAAGCTATAAAAATAATTTCTCATATAGATGGGCTTTCTATATCACCAAGAAGGCAAACTGTATCTACAAGTGGGATTTCTCCTATGATTGATGCACTTGGGAATCTTGATTTAGGTGTTCAATTAGCTATCTCACTTCATGCTGTGAATGATGATATTAGAAATAAATTAATGCCTATTAATAAAGTTTACAATATAAAGAGTGTTATTGATAGTGTTAAAAGATTTCCAATTGATCTTAGAAAAAGAATTATGTTTGAATATCTTATGATAAAAGATATAAATGATAGTATAGATGATGCAAAAGATTTATTAAAGCTTTTGGATGGAGTGAAGGCGAAAGTAAATTTAATATTATTTAATCCATTTGAAGGCAGTAATTTTAAAAGACCAGATTTGGAAAGTGCAAAGAAGTTTGCAGATTATCTTTATAATAAAGGTCTTGTATGCACCATAAGAGAATCTAAAGGTATAGATATTGATGCTGCTTGTGGTCAACTAAAATATAAAAATAAAAAATAATTGTTTCATGTGAAACAAAAAGGAATTTTATGATTCTTGATATCATTTTAATGATATTTTTGGCAGTAGTTTTTATTGTAGGCATAGTTGGATTCTTGATATATTCAAAGGAAGAGTAAGATAAATGTTAGTTCATATTTGTTGTTCTGTTGATAGTCATTATTTTTTACAAGAGTTAAAAGAAATATATCCCAATGAAAAGATGATAGGATTTTTTTATAATCCAAATATACATCCAAAAGAAGAATATGATTTGCGTCTTTTTGATGTAAAAAGAAGCTGTAGTTCTCTTGGTATTGATTTAATTGTGGGTGATTATAATCTAGAATCTTGGCTTAATAAAGTTAAAGGTTTTGAAGATGCAGAAGAAAAAGGTGACAGATGTACAATATGTTTTGATGAAAGATTGTTAAAAAGTGCTATTCTTGCTATGCAGCTTAATGAGAGATATTTAACAACAACCTTATTAACAAGCCCTATGAAAAGTCAGAGTGAATTATTTAATCAAGGTGAAAGTATTGCAAAAATATATGGACTTGAATTTATAAGTATTGATACTAGGAGTAATGGAGGAACTCAAAGACAAAGTAAAATGGCAAAAGATTCTAATCTTTATAGACAGAATTATTGTGGATGTATTTATGCACTTGATAAGCAAAGAAGTCGTTCAAATAAAGTTACTTTGGAAATGTTTAATAATATAGGTAAACAAGTATTAAAAGGTAGTGCAAGATGGACTTTAGAGACTTTTAAAGAATTATATGAATATGAAAGAAATAATATACCATATATTCTTCAAAAAAATAATATAAACGCTTATAGGTTGCTTAGTGGATATGTATTTGAGCAATTATCTGCTAGCGGAGTAAAAAATATAATACCATCATATATTTTTACACATTCAAAATCATCAAAAAATTTAAAAACTGGTGATATTATATGGAAGAAAATTGATTTTGATGGTAAGAAAATTATGCTTGGATTCTGTGATAATGCTCTTTTTGTTGATATTGATAGTATTAACCTAGTTTTTAATATAAACTACAAAAATGTAATTGATATGATTTACAATCCACCATTATATAATGATGAGTTGTCATTTAGGATAAAAATACTTGGAAGTGATAGTGTAAAACCATTTATTGTTGTAGATAATTTTGTTTCTTCTTTAAAAATAAATATAGATAGCATTTTTCAAAATATAGATATTTTTGAGGTTATTAAGTTTTAATTGATAGATGTTTTAGTAGAATCTAGACTCTTTAAATCTTAAAAATCACGGACTATTTTAATGATAGATATAGATAAAATAATAAAGATACTCCCACATCGATACCCTATATTGTTAGTTGATAGAGTGACATTATTAAAGGATGATATTGTAGAAGCTTATAAAAATATAACAATCAATGAACCTATATTTTTAGGACATTTTCCAAGCAAAGCTATATATCCTGGTGTTATGATTATTGAAGGTATGGCTCAAGCTGGTGGTGTTTTAGCTTTTTACAATACTTATGGTGATAAAGTTGATGAGGCAAATGATAAACTAGTCTATTTTATGAGCATAGATAGGGCAAAATTTAGATCCATGGTAAGACCGGGGGATAGATTAGATTATAGATTAGAAGTATTAAAGAATAAAGGCAAGATTTGGGTTCTTGATGCTAAAGCATTTGTTGATGGAAAACTTGTTGCAGAAGCAGAGCTAAAAGCTATGCTTGCTGATAATAATTAGATAAAGAAACAGGTAAATATGAATACATCAGTAGTTAAGACAAAGCACATAGGGCAAGGAACTACAATTGGGGATTTTTGTGTTATTGGTGAAAATGTAAAAATTGGCAATAATTGTAAAATATATAATAATGTAGTTTTAGATGGATATACAACAATTGGTGATAATACTAGTATTTTCCCAAATGCTGTGATTGGGACTATTCCTCAAGATTTAAAATATAATGGTGAAAAGACTGAGTTAATAATTGGCAAGAATAATATTATAAGAGAATTCACTATGTTTAATACTGGGACGGGGGATGGTGGCAAGACGGTTATTGGAGATGGGAATTTATTTATGGCTTATGTTCATATAGCCCATGATTGTATTATAGGTGATAATTGTATATTGGCAAATTGTGCAACACTTGGTGGGCATATAAGAATAGGAAATAATGTAAATATAGGTGGTCTTAGTGCTGTACATCAGTTTGTTCACATTGGAGATGGTTCTATGATAGCTGGTGCTTCAGCATTATCTCAAGACATACCTCCTTATTGTCTTGCAGAAGGGAATAGAGCTACTATAAGAGGATTGAATAAATATAGGATGCGTAAAATTTTTCAATCAGATGAAATAAATGAAATTAGCCATGCATATAAACTACTTTTATCAGGAAGTAAACCAATTAAAGAAATTGCAGATGATATATTATGTAATACCAATTTAGATTCTATAAAAAATATTTGTATTTTTATAAAGAATTCTAAGCGTGGAATTCCGTATAAAAGGGGCACTATAAATGAGTAAAAAGCAATGTAGTATTTGCAGTGCTATAGATAGTGATAGTAATCCGGTTTTTTCAAAAAAAGGACTTTTTATATGTAGAGATTGTCAAAATAGATATGGAGCTGATAGTATAGATGACTTCATAAGTAGATTTGATGTAGTTAGCAATGATGATGATATATGTGATATAGGTATAGATTTTAGTAAGACTTCCCCAAAGGTTTTAAAAGCTACATTGGATGAATATGTTATAGGGCAAGATGAAGCTAAAAAACTTTTATCTGTAGCTGTATATAATCATTATAAGAGAATCTTATACAAAAATTATGATGATGGCGATGATGTAGAGATTGCAAAATCAAATATTCTACTACTAGGTCCAACAGGTAGCGGAAAGACTTTAATGGCTCAAACTTTTGCAAAATTTTTAAATGTGCCTATTGCCATTTCTGATGCCACTAGTTTAACTCAAGCTGGGTATGTTGGTGAAGATGTAGAAAATATTTTAACTAGACTTTATCAGGCTGCAGATTATGATATTAAACGAACGGAAATGGGTATTGTTTTTATTGATGAAATTGATAAAATTGCTAGAGTTGGCGAAAATCGTTCGATAACTAGAGATGTATCTGGTGAAGGTGTGCAACAAGCTTTACTTAAGATAATAGAAGGAAGTATTGTAAATATTTCTCCTCAAGGTGGGAGAAAGCATCCACATCAAGAATTTGTACAAATCAATACAGAAAATATTTTATTTATATGTGGTGGTGCATTTGATGGTTTGAATGATATAATCAAAAGGCGACTTGGCGGTAATATGCTAGGGTTTAATAGTGATAAGAGAATTATTGACAACAATGTGAATTATTTTCACTTAGTAGATTCTAGTGACTTAATGAATTATGGAATGATTCCAGAGTTAATAGGAAGGTTACATGTTGTTGCAACACTAAATGAAATTAACCAGGATGCCATGTTAAATATATTGTTAAAGCCCAAAAATTCTTTAATTAAACAGTATCAAAAAATTTTTCAACTTGATAATGTAGAGTTAGAATTTGAAGAAAAGGCATTAAGACTTATAGCACAAAAGGCAATAGAAAGAAAAACCGGTGCAAGAGCGCTAAGAGCTATAATGGAAAGTCTTATGGTTGATTTAATGTTTGATATCAAAGATTACAGTGGTTATAAATTAGTTGTTACTGCTGATTTTGTTTCAGATAATAAACCACCTATGCTAATCAAAAAGAGTTCAAAATCTGTCAAAAAACAAAAAAATAATTAATAAAAAATAAAGAAAAGGATATTATAATGATTTTAGACACCATTATAGGGATGTTTTCACAGGATATTGCAATAGACCTTGGTACAGCAAATACTGTTGTGCTAGTGAAAGGTCGTGGTATTGTTATAAATGAACCAAGTATTGTAGCTGTTCAGTCTAATAAATATAGTAGAAATAAAACTTTGGCTATAGGTAAGGAAGCTAAAGATATGTTAGGTAAAACTCCAGATGGTATAGAGGCTATAAGACCTATGAGAAATGGTGTGATAGCTGATTTTGATATGACTGAAAAAATGATTAGGCATTTTATAGAAAAAACACATAATAGAAAGAAAATGATTCGTCCAAGAATTGTTGTTTGTGTCCCATATGGATTAACTGGTGTTGAAAGAAAGGCTGTCAAAGAATCTGCTACAAGTGCTGGTGCTAGAGAAGTGTTTCTCATAGAAGAACCTATGGCTGCTGCAATTGGTGCTGGACTGCCTATTAAAGATCCTCAAGGTAGTTTGGTTGTTGATATTGGTGGTGGAACTACAGAGATTGGTGTTGTATCACTTGGCGGACTTGTTATAAGCAAGTCTATTCGAGTAGCAGGTGATAAAATGGATGAATCCATTGTTGATTATGTTAGAAAAAAATATAATCTTTTAATAGGTGAAAGGACAGGTGAAGAAATCAAGATAAAAATAGGATGTGCAGCTCCGCTTGAAGAAATGTTGTCTATGCAAGTTAATGGTAGAGATCAAGTTAGTGGTTTATTAAATACTATTGAACTTACTAGTGAAGATGTTAGAGAAGCTATGAAAGAGCCATTAAGAGATATAGTTGATGCGTTAAAGAGTGTTTTAGAGGTTGTACCACCTGATTTATCTGGTGATATTGTAGAAAATGGAATTGTTTTAACAGGTGGTGGTGCATTAATAAGAGGTATTGATAAATATTTAGCAGATATTGTTAAACTCCCAGTTTATGTTGCTGATGAGCCATTATTGTCTGTTGCTAAAGGTACAGGAAAGGTCCTTGATGAAGATGGTATTTTAGAGCAATTGATATATGAAGATTAATTCTTAATATATGAAAAAACGCAATAGAGTTTTATGGGTTAGCATAGTAATTGTATTTATTTTATTTATACTTGAAATTAACAAGGGTATATTTATTTATATCACTTCAATTAATAATTTTATAAGAGAGAATGTATCTATTGTTAAAGATAATGTTTCACTTGTCTTAAATAAGTATTTAAATCAAGCAGAAGAGATACAAAAATTAAGTAATATAGAATTAAAAAATGAATATCTAGAATCTAAATTATTGGCATTACAAGAAGAAAATAAAAAATTAGTTGAATTGTTAGGAATTAATAAGAAACCCGATCTCCCAAATATATTTTTAGTAAAAGCATATTCTTATGTTAATATGGGTAAATATTCTCAAGTTTGGCTGATGAGTGATGAGTTTAATAATATTGCAGAGAATAAAATTTTTGGGCTTATTAGAAATGGATATGCTGCAGGAATTGCATTAAATATAAATGGTGATTTAGTTGGTATTCTAAACGGAGATTCTAAAGCTAGCTATGGAGTTTATATAGGTGACTCAAAATCTATTGGTATTTTAAAAAATAATACAAATGGTAATATTATTATTGAATATATTAATGCTTGGAGTGAAATTAAAGCAGGCGATGAGGTTGTTACAAATGGTTTAGATGGAATATTTTTTGAAGGAATTAGAGTTGGAAAAATAAAAAAAGTGTCTCAGGAATATGGATATATTGTTGCAGAAGTTGATTTATATAATAAAAATAATGATATAGGACACTTTTGGCTTATTGATATACCTGTTAAACAATCAAGCAAGATAGATTCTATTAAATAGATTTTATATACCGCTCCATTATTATCATAGCACTTATGCTATCTATAATACCATTTTTTCTCATTATGTGGCTATTGTTTCTATTTTTTATTTTCTCTTCTGCTTCTTTTGAGCTTAGTCCTTCATCTATAAATTCTATACTCCCGCTAAACTTTAAAAGAGTAGTAAAGTGTTTTATTCTTATACTCATTTCTTCATTTGCTATACCAATAATAAGAATTTTTGCATTTTTTTGAGTTAATATATCATCTAAATTTGATGCAGCTTGATTTCTATTTTTTCTGATTATTGGTTCAAGTGGTAAAATAATACCATTTACATAGTGTGCTATTCCTATTTTTTTTAATCCAAAATCTATAGCTATCATTTTGTCACTATTGTATTATTGCATCTTTCTAAAAGTCCAAGAAACTCATATTCTAACAACTTATTCCCAAATTTTTTAAAAGCTACTTCAAAACCAGGTGAGTTTTTACAGAATTCTAAGATTTCATCATATTTTATTTCTTTAGTTTCTTTATTTTTATTATTTGCAGGTGAAATATATTTATTTATAAAATAATCAATATCATATATGACTTTAGCATTTCTATTTATTATTAGTTCATCTGTAAGTAGACTTTCTTTGTATCTGTGTGGTATTGTAAATATTGGTTTATTTAATTCTATTGCAATTTTTGCACTTGAACTAGTACCACTATTTAAATCACCTTGAGGAAATATTACAATATCACTTAGTGCTATAACTATTCTATTTCTTTCAATAAAACTATATTTTTTGGGGAAATACTTATTTTTGTATTCGCTAATTATTAAAGCTTTATTTTTAATATCATCTATTAGTTTGGCATTTTCTTTTGGATATACTATATCTAGACTTGATGGTGATATCATTATTGTATTTGGTATTGAATTTGCATGTGCTATAAAGTCTATGCCAATTGCCCCACCACTTACAACTACAGCATATTTGCTTATTTTTTGAGCCAATATTGAAGTGATTGTTTTTGTATACTGATTGGGTCGCCTTGTCCCTACTATTGCAACCTTAAATTTATCTATCAACTCTTTATTTCCTATGTAATATAATTCCTTTGGTGGTTTTTTTAAAGATTCTAAAGATTGTGGTGTTTGTAGAGTTTCCATTATTGTTGTATCAATGTTTTTTGATATCTGAAGCTTATTTTTACTCTCTCTTTATTGTTTGTTTTATCAAGTATATAATCTAATTTATTAACCGTGCAAAAGTCAATTATTTCATCATCTTTGCCAAATATATCAATATAATTATTTATACTTTTTTCCCAATTGATTGCATTATTTGCTCTAATTTTAAATTTAAATTCTTCTATATATGCAATCTTGTAAATATTTTTGATACTATCTAGCCAATATTCAATTTTTATATAATCTTTAAATATATTTTCTAGCATATATGCCTTGCCATTAAAAGCTATTTCTCTTGCTTGATTGTATAAGTTATTAAATTCTTTAGAAAATTCTTTAAATTCATCCAAATATTGTAATTCATCAAATTCTAATGCAAGCTTATATATTTCATCTGTTTTTTTGTCTTTAATTAAATTAATAATTTCTATTTTTTTAGATACAGATACTAAATGACTTGTTATTACATCTTTATATGATGGAAAATTTTGTAGAAATTTTGCTAATTTCATAAATTCATCATATTTTTTACCGTTCTCACAATCAATAGCTTTTTGATATAGATTATCACCAAGCAATAATACTTTTTTGTATAGCTCTGTATCTTTTAGATAAGAAAAATTTGAAGTAAGTAAAAAATAATCTTTAAAATTTTGATCTTTTACCATTTGTTCAGCATCTTTGAATATATTTAAATTGTTCAATAGCTGCATTATCACTGGTTTTTTTGGTGTTTTTATAAATGGTTCTAGAATCTTTTTTGCAGAATCTATATATCCTACATCTTCTTCTAATATTCTTTTTGCATTGCTGAATGTCTTGTGCCAAATATTTTCTAAATTATCAAAATGAGATGTTTTTAGCAGAAATTTAGACTGCAAGGTCATATTGTATGCTTCTTCGTATAGTTTTTTATTAATTAAATCCTGAAACTTTTGTATTGTGTTTTTTGAATTTAAATATATATTAAAAGCTTGTTTTTTTGCATCATCTCGCATAAAAGGCTCTACTAATTCAATTGCATCATCTATTTTATCTTGACTTAATAGTTTTGTTGCATCTTTTAATATAATCTCCCAATCATCATCAAAAATACTTGCACAAGGAAGTATTGATAAAAAAATATTTCTATCTAGTAATTTTGCAGCACTTTTATAGTCTTTATTTTTGCACGCTTGTGTGAATTCATCATTTTTATCGTTATAGTTTATAACTAGCAATTCACCGTTTGTAAAGCCAATAAAAATTTTTCCTAAACACATATAAAGAGCGCTTATCCCAGTTGTATTTTCAAGTTTGATACTAAATATTTTCCTATTTTCTTTAAGATTTATTGCATATATTGTTGAATCCCTTGATCCAACTATAGCAAGATTATCATCTTCACTTATGTAAAATATAGATGGCCATGATGTAAATGGTGTGGCAATACTTATTGTCTCATTTGCTCTTGTATCATATACAATTGAATTTGCATTTCTTAGAATCATAAACAACTTTGAATTATTGTCAAAAAAGTCTGCCCATTCAACAACTTCATTTGTATTGAACATATTTGTTGTTTTTGTCCTTTGGCAATCAAAAACTATATTTGATTTATTAAAGCATGATGCAAATAAAAATCTAGAATCTTTAGAAAAATTTAGTGCTGATATATAGTCTGGTTTATAAGGCAATGTAACCATCTTTTGCAATTTATTGGTATTATAAATATGAACTCTGCCATCTTCTCCACCACTTGCAAGCATATTATTATTTTTTGAAAAATTTGATGCACTAATTGAGCCCTTATGATAATCCAGGTTTATAAATATTTCATTTGGTGATTTTATTTTTCTAATTGATAAGATTTTAGAAGAACTCTCAGTGATACTTATTAGGTTTTTATTTGCACTTGCTATCTTTGAGTATTTATGAGGCAATTCCTTTGAATGCAGCATTGTTGCTAGATTCCTCATCTGCATATTTTTCATATCAATTTCAAATACCTGGTAATTTTGCGTTATAATAATTAAACTAGTTTGTGATTGATTAATACTTAAGATTCCTCCATTTAGATAGAATCTATTTACTATATCAATATTATTCATTTATAATTCTTTGAGCATATTTAGTTATATTTGCACTCTGCAATATTTTATCTAACTCATTTAAATATACTACATCTACATCTTTTAATATATTATCTTTTGCTGTTTTTAGTGCTTTTAATGTTTCTTTATGAGGGTGTGCTATCAATATAGCATACCCTCTTTTTTTTGCAATTTTTACTCCATTTGATATTTGTTGGTTTAAAGAATGTCTATCAAGGCGATTATCTATAAATATATCTCTGTATAAAATTAATCTATTTTGTTCTTTTGCTATTTCATTTAGTTTTGTATCTGGAGTTGTTCTGCTATCTACAAATTTTATTTTGTTATCATCTAAGATATTTAGCAAATTTTTCATACTTATTTTATCTGCTGTAAATTTGCTTCCTGTATGGTTGTTTATGTATTCTACATTCGGCATAGATAGCTTTATATCTTGTATTTTTTTTCTTATTCTATCAGTAGAATCACCAATTTTTATTGTATCTAGATCATCTGTATATATTTTTGCTTCTAATGGGAGGTGTATCATAAAAAAATCTAATTTTTTTACTGCTCTTATCATTTCATTATCATTGCTTGGAAAAATCGATGGTGTTAGCTTTAAATCTATAGATTTAATATCATGTAATTGCTTTGTATTTAAAATATCATCAATTATTATTACTATTTTTGGCTTAGAATCTTTGAGTATATTTTTATATGGTATTTTATTTTGTGTATTATCATTTTTTGTTGATACGACCTCCTCTATTATATTATCCTTATAGTCTGCTATCTCTGATGATGTTGGATTGCTGTAATCTACCCTTTTTTTGTATTGTATGGTATAAGATTCTATATCTTTTACATCTTGTTCTAATTGTTTTATATCATTATTGATTTTCTCTATTTTATTATTATCATCTAAGTGGACAATATTATCTGCTTTAATTTTAGGATGTGATAATGTAAGATCTGTGATTGTATATAATACTGCTAACACAAAAGATAAAATCATAAATTTATGTAGTTTTTTCATCTAATTTTATTTCTATCTCTAGCGTATTTATATCTTGATTGGAATCTGCTCTGATATTTATTTGATTTGTTTGTGTGTATTTTCTAATGACTGCTAGAATCTCATTTTTCATATCTTCTATGTATGGTATCTTTGATGTTCTATCATGAGCTAGAGCAAATAAAAGTCTATTTTTTGCTTCATCTGCAGTTTTTTTCTTTTTAAAAAATATCATTTAAACAACCTACTAAAAAAACTATCATTTTCTATTACAAATGGAACATCCTTGCCCAAGATTCTATCGCTTATTCTTTCATACGCCTTTGCGCTTTTAGTTTTTTTATTATAAATTACAGGTTCCCCACTGTTTGTTGCTGCTACTATCTTTTCATCTTCTGGAACAAGTCCAATAAGAGGTATGCCAAGTATTGTTAATACATCATCACTGCTCATCATATCACCTTTTTTAACTAAATCTTGCTTGATTCTATTTATAATAAGGTGCTTGCTTACCTCTTTTCCTTCTCTAGCTTTATCACTTTTTGCATCAATTATTCCAATTACCCTATCTGCATCTCTTACGCTACTAACCTCTGGTGTAACTACAATTAGTGCCCTATCTGCCCAAAAAATAGCATGTTCAAATCCACCTTCAATTCCCGCTGGAGAGTCAATAATTATAAAATCAAAATTCTGCTTTAATTCTTCAATTAATAATTTTACTTTATCTTTATCCAATATATTTTTATCTTTATTTTGAGAGGCTGGAAGAAAATATAAAGACTTTGCCCTTTTATCATTTATTAGTGCTTGATTTAAGTTGCATTTACCTTCCATTACATCAATTACATCATACACTATTCTATTCTCAAGTCCTAGAATCATATCTAGGTTTCTAAGACCTATATCAAAATCTATTGCTACAACTTTTTTTCCACGATTTGCTAATCCTACAGATAGATTTCCAACTGCTGTTGATTTGCCAACACCACCTTTACCTGAAGTAACGGTAATAACAATTCCCACTAAATCACCTTTGAATAAGTTAATATAAATCCTATTAATATAGCAGATTTAATCCAATAAAGCCATAAATATTCAATCTTAATTTATACCAATTTAAGTTAGAACTTAACAGCTCCAGTTGTTGCAAGAGGTATTATTCTGTTGCTTCCACTTGGGTAAGAGTTCTTTAAACCATCACATAATAGTTTTCCACTGCTTGCTGGCGGCAATATTTTATTAGGATCAAATATTAAATTTCCATTTGTGGTATCTATTTTTATATAGTCTCCAGAACACATTTCGTTTTTTATTGCTCCATTTGATCCAGCCCTAACGGCAACAATTTGTATTTCATCATTATTAGCTTCCCATCTACCCTTATCTAATCCACCTGTATCTATCATCCATTCACCCCAGTTGCTAAAGCCAGTAGGAGCAGATTGTGTAGGATCTATATTTTCAGCAAAGATTCTTGCAGGAATTGCTTTTAATACACTAGCAATATCGCTTCTTAACATTGCAACTTGTGCATCAGTTCTTGTTGTTACAAATCTAGGAACAGCAACAGCTGCTAAAACTCCAAGAATTACTATAACAAATACTAATTCTATCATTGAAAAACCACTTCTTGTTTTCATAAAAATCACATAGCTCCTAGTTTAAAATATTGTTAAATATTTAGAATGTTTATTTTTATTAAAGTTAGAATAATTTTTAATTCTAAGTAAACGAATTATTAATAAAAAATACTTAATATAGCCTTAGATTAACTCATAGTTACACTGTATTTAAAATTTAATATAAAAAGTAGAATAGTAAGATGTATGGTATGTTGATTTTGATATATTCACATAGTCTTACAAATGAGATTTTAAAATATGGAGATTATTAATGAGTAAAGCTTTAATTATTGTAGATGTTCAGAATGATTACTTTCCAAATGGAAGATATGAATTATCCAAACCACTTCAAGCATTGGAAAATATTAAGAAATTGGTTAGATATTTTAATGATAAAAATTATTCAATTTTTCATATACAACATATTGCTCCAAAGGGTGCAACATTTTTTGAAGAAGGGACTTGTGGTGCTGATATACATAATGATTTATTGCCAGCAAAGAATGTTATTATAAAACATGCACCAAATAGCTTTTTAGATACTAATCTTGATAAAGAGTTAAAGGATAAAGGTATTAAAGAGATAGTTATATGTGGTATGATGACACATATATGTATAGATGCTACTGCTAAAGCAGGGGATGACTTGGGGTATAAAGTTACAGTCATTTCTGATGCTTGTGATACTAGAGATTTAGAGTGGAATGGTGAGAAACTACCATCTCATTTAGTTGAAAAAGTATTTTTTGCATCATTAAGTTTTAAGGCTTCAGTAATAAAAACTACAAGTGATTTTATTAATTCTTAAAACTTAGTAAATACATATAATTAACATTTGTTAATTATATGTATTATTGATTTCTATTATGATTATAAGTTTAAAACTAAAAATATTAGAGGATTTATTATGTTAGATTCAAAGACTATAGAAATTATAAAAAGTACAGTTCCTGCGCTAAAAACATATGGTGAAGATATTACAAAAGTATTTTATAAACATCTTTTTACAAGATACCCTCAAGTTCAGGGTATGTTTGATATGGAGAAACAAAAGAATGGCAAACAGCCAAAGGCCCTAGCAATGGCTGTATTAAATGCTGCTATAAATATTGATAATTTGGAGAATATTAGAAAATCTGTTGAAAATATAGGAAAGGTTCATGTTGGTTTAAATGTAAAAAAAGAACATTATCCATTAGTTGGTGAGTGTTTGTTGATAGCGATTAAAGAAGTATTAAAAGACGCTGCTACTCCAGAAGTGATGGATGCATGGACAAAGGGTTATAATGAAATAGCAGATTTTTATATAAAAATAGAAGAAGATTTATACTCTAAAACTAATAATTGAGATTTTATATCTATCTCTTGAGATATATTTTTCAATTCATATTATAATACTTAGTATTTAGATATTTATATGTTTTATAAGAAATCTAAAGATTCCATTCTTAGGAGAAATGATGTACCCAAGTTTGGAGGTAATAGAACAAATATTAGATATTGATACATATAGATATGTGCCAATTTCAAAGGAGATATATGCAGATTTTATTACTCCTATTGAGATTGTTCGTATTCTTAAGATGAAGTCTAATCATGTTTTTTTATTTGAGAGTGTAGAGGATAGAAAACAATGGGGTCGTTATAGTTTTATAGGATTCGATCCCAAGCTAGAAATTGTGTGTAAGGGTGGCAAAGCACAGGTAAATTATTTACGTGAAAATCAATCTAGCATACACTATGATAATGATAAAGATGCTATAAGAAAGATTCTAAAAGATTATAAAAGTCCAAGAATAGACACTCTTCCTTCATTTACTGGTGGTCTTGTGGGATATTTTGCCTATGAATATATCGGATATGTAGAGCCAAAACTATCATATTTATTTGAAAATAATACAGATTTTAATGATGTAGATCTAATGCTTTTTGATACTATTGTTGCTTTTGATAATTTGAAGCAAAAAATATTTCTTATTACAAATATAAGTTTAAACAACCTAACAGAATCTTATTCTAATGGTATTGCCTACCTTAATAGCTTAGATGAAATTTTGCGTAGTGGAATGAAATCACAAAATAAACCTTTTTATTTTATTACTCAACCACAAGCAGATTTTTCACAAACTGAATTTATTTCAATAATTCAAAAAGCAAAGCAATATATTTATGAAGGTGATATTTTTCAAGTGGTATTATCAAATCCATTTCGTGCAAAAGCAAGTGGGAGTTTATTTGATATATATAGAATATTGCGTACAAGTAATCCATCTCCATATATGTTTTATTTATCAAGTGACAAAATAGAAATAGCAGGAGCTTCACCAGAAACTCTTGTAAAATTATCAAATGGTGAAATTTATACTTATCCATTAGCTGGAAGTCGCCCTAGAGGTAAAGATTTGATTGAAGATAAGATATTACAAGAAGAATTATTATGTGATTTAAAGGAATTAAGCGAGCATAATATGCTTGTAGATTTGGGTAGAAATGATATAGGTAAGGTTTCTAAAATAGGTAGCGTGGAAGTGAAGTCTTATATGGATGTTGTAAAGTATTCTCATATTATGCATATAAGTTCTGTAGTTAGTGGCATTCTTGATAAAGATAAAGATGCATTAGATGCCATTAGAGCAATTTTACCAGCAGGAACATTATCAGGTGCACCAAAGATTCGAGCATGTGAAATTATACATGAGCTAGAGGGTAGTTGTAGAGGGGTATATGGCGGTGCAATTGGATATCTAGATTTTTCAGGTAATATGGATACTTGTATTGCAATACGACTTATTTATAAAAAAGGTGATGAAGTTTGTATACAATCTGGAGCAGGAATTGTAATAGATAGTGATCCTCAAAGTGAATTTTTTGAAACAATTAATAAGGCTAAAGCTGTTATAGATGCAGCACAAAATGCACAAGGTGGGATTAGATGATTGTGCTTATCGATAATTATGATAGCTTTTCATATAATCTTTATCAACTTGTAGGAAGTTTATATAGAGATATATGTGTAATACGCAATGATGAGTTAAGCGCACAAGAGATCAGAGATTTGCACCCTAAATTAATTATTATTTCACCTGGTCCAGGTAAGCCTCAAGATGCAGGTGTATGTGTTGATGTAATTAGACTTTGTACAGGAATTGTCCCCATTTTTGGTGTATGTTTAGGACATCAGGCAGTTACATTAGCTTTTGGAGGAAAAGTAGGTTATGCTAAAAGTATTATGCATGGAAAATCTTCCATTATCAATATATACAAAGAGAGTGTATTGTTTAAGGGGTTGCCATCGCAAATACAAGTAGCGCGATATCATTCATTAGCTAGCATAAAAGATTCTATGCCCAATTGTTTAGAAGTATTGGCAAGTAGTGATGATGGTGAGATTATGGCTATAGCTCATAATAAATATCCTATTTATGGAGTTCAATTTCATCCTGAATCTGTGCTTACACCTAATGGCAAGATAATGCTTAATAATCTTATAGAATCTATAAATACAATGCAATAAAGATTCGTTATAGTGAATGTGTTTATTTTCAAAGAGTGCGATAAATGTTAAAATGTTAAGTCTAAGTTTTTAGTAAATTTAAGAATAATTAGTAATAAAATATTGATAGATTTGTGAGATACAATCAATGATAAAAGAAGCTATTATCCAACTTTCACGCAAAGAAGACCTTGGTTTTAATCAGGCTCAAGAAGTTATGAATGAAATTATGGATGGCAAAGCAACTGCAGTTCAGATGTCAGCATATCTTACTGCATTAGCGCTTAAGGGTGAGAGTATTGAAGAAATTACTGCATCAGCAAAGAGTATGCGTTCTCATTGCGTTAGGTTGTTAAATGATATGGATGTATTAGAAATTGTTGGCACAGGAGGAGATGGGTCAAATTCATTTAATATCTCTACAACTACTGCTATTGTAGTTTCTAGCTCTGGAGTATCAGTTGCTAAACATGGTAATCGTGCCGCATCATCTAAGAGTGGTGCGGCAGATATGCTTGAAGCATTGGGTGTAAATATTTCTATTTCACCTGAGCACTCTCAATCTCTTCTTAAAAAAATTAATATATGTTTTTTATTTGCACAAAATTATCATATTTCAATGAAATATGTAGCACCTATCCGTAAAGAGCTAGGTATAAAAACTATCTTTAATATTTTGGGGCCTCTTTGTAATCCTGCTGGAGCAAATATGCAACTTATGGGTGTATATGATGAGAGTCTTGTAGAACCATTAGCTAAAGTTATGTGTAATTTAGGAGTAAAGCGTGGTATGGTTGTTTATGGTAGAGATAAACTTGATGAAATCTCAATGAGTTCTACGACAAAAGTTTGTGAGATTGATAGTGGTAAATTTAGTGTTTATGAAATAAATCCAAAAGATGTAGGCTATTCATATTGTCATAAAGAAGCTTTAAGGGGTGGTGATGCATATGAAAATGCACATATCGCTAGAAATATTATTTATGGCAAAGAAAAAGGTGCTAAGCGAGAAGCTGTGTGCTTTAATGCAGGTGCAGCATTATACATAGCAAATAAGGTAAAAAGCATAGAAGAAGGTGCAAGAATGGCAGAAAGTCTGATTGATGATGGTTTTGCTAGTGCTCAATTAGAAAGATTTATTGCAGAGAGTAATAAATGAATATTTTAGAGCAGATAGCACAAGATACAAGAGATCGTATAGCATATAAAAAAACAAAAAAACCATTAAAATCTTTGCAGATAGAAGCTTTATCTATGGATAAGGATTATAGGCGATTTGAAAAAGCTTTAAAACAAGAAGGTGTAAGTTTTATATGTGAAGTAAAAAGAGCATCACCATCACAAGGAATAATAGCTAAAGATTTTGATCCTATTAATATTGCTATATCATATCAAGAAGCTGGAGCACAATGCATTTCATGCCTTACTGAACCAAAATATTTTCTAGGTGATGATAATTATCTAAAATCAATATCAAAACATGTAAATATCCCTATATTGCGTAAAGATTTTATACTAGATCCATATATGATTTATGAGGCAAAGTTACTTGGTGCAAGTGCAGTTTTATTTATAGTTGGATTGCTAGATTATAGTCAGCTAAAAGAATATCTGCAAATATCTGATACATTAGGGCTTTGCGCTCTTGTTGAGGTTCATAATGAGGAAGAATTGCAGGTTGCATTAGATTGTAAATCGCGTATTGTTGGTATAAACAATAGGGATTTAAGAGATTTTAGTGTTGATATTTATACAAGTACAAGACTTGCAAAACTTGTTCCAAAAGATGTTATTCTTGTAAGCGAGAGTGGTATAAAGACTTCAGATGATATTAAATTATTAGAATCTAATGGTTTTCATGCAGTGCTTATAGGACAAACACTTATGAGTTCAAATGATAAGGGCTTAACATTATCAATGTTGCGCTCTAGGGATATATATTTATGAAAATAAAAATTTGTGGGCTTTCTAGGGAAGAAGATATTATTTTTGTTAATGAATTAAAACCTGATTTTATTGGTTTTGTTTTTGCTCCAAGTAAAAGAGAAATAGATATAGCCAAAGCATATAAGCTAAAAAAACTATTGATAGATTCTATTGAAGTTGTAGGCATTTTTGTTAATAGCCCTAAAGAAATAATCTGTGATATTATCAAAGAGGGAATTATTGATATGATACAGCTTCATGGTGAAGAAAATGAATATTATATAAATGAAATTAAGAATTTATGTAATATACCTATTATAAAAGCTTTGCGTGTGCAAAATATGCAAGATATAAATATTGATACAATTGCAGACTATATATTGTATGATAGTGGCGGAGGAAGTGGTTTGTGTTTTGATTGGAGCTTGCTTAGTCAATATCACAAAGATAAACCATACTTTTTAGCAGGTGGTATCAATGAAAGTAATATTTCACAAGCTATAAAATTAAACCCTTATGCAATTGATGTGTCAAGTGGAGTTGAAACTAAAGGTATAAAGGACTTTAATAAAATGGCATACATTATACACACTATTAGAGAGAATACTATATGAGTGAAGCATATTTTGGTGAATTTGGTGGTATGTTTGTCCCAGAAATTCTTATGCAGGCTTTAATTGAATTAAAAGATGCATATTTTTGTTATAAAAATGATGAATCATTTAATTCTCAATTAAAAGATTTGTTGCAAAATTATGTTAATCGTCCATCACCATTGTATTTTGCTAAAGCAATGAGTGAGAATCTAGGTGGAGCAAAGATTTATCTAAAGCGTGAAGACCTTAACCATACAGGATCGCATAAAATCAATAATGTACTAGGACAAGCACTTTTAGCAAAAAAAATGGGCAAGAAACGCCTTATAGCTGAGACAGGTGCGGGACAACATGGTGTTGCTACTGCAACTGCAGCAGCACTTTTGAATATGGATTGCGAGATTTTTATGGGCAAAGAAGATACTATACGCCAATCACTTAATGTTTATCGTATGAATCTTTTAGGTGCTAAGGTCAATGCAGTTGAAAGCGGTACAGCAACATTAAAGGATGCTGTCTCTGAAACTCTTAAAGAATGGACACGAAATATAGATAATACACATTATGTTCTTGGTTCTGTTATGGGTCCTCATCCATTTCCTACTATGATTCGTGATTTTCAATCAATTATTTCTAAAGAAATCAAAGAACAAATTTTAATGCTTGAAGGGCGATTGCCAGATGTTGTTGTTGCATGTGTAGGAGGAGGTTCTAATGCAATTGGGGCATTTTATCATTTTTTAGAAGATTTAGAAGTTGAACTTGTAGGATGTGAAGGTGCTGGCGATGGTGTAGATTCACCAAATAGTGCTGCAACATTAAGTGTGGGCAAAGTTGGGATTTTTCATGGAATGAAGTCATACTTTTGTCAAGATCAATATGGACAAATTGCTCCTGTAGAGTGCATATCTGCTGGACTTGATTATCCAGGTATTGGACCAGAACATGCTTTTTTAAGAGATAGTGGACGCGCTAAATATGTCCCAATTACAGATATTCAAGCAGTAGAGGCTTTTGAATATCTTGCAAAAATCGAGGGTATAATCCCTGCCATTGAAAGTGCACACGCATTAGCATATGCAATACAGATTGCTCCTTTAATGTCAAAAAATCATATCATAGTTGTAAATTTATCTGGTAGAGGCGATAAAGATTGTGCATCAATAGCGCGATATAGAGGAGTAAATATTTATGAATGAAATCTTTAGTAACAAAGCATTTATACCTTTTATTACTTGTGGCTATCCAAATATAGATGTTACTGAAGATATTATCTATACTTTGGCAGAGAATGGTGCAGATCTTATTGAACTTGGTATTCCATTTTCAGATCCTATAGCAGAAGGTCCTGTAATACAGAAAGCAAGTGAAGAAGCTTTAAAAAGTGGGGTAAGCACAGATTCTATATTTGATATGGTAACTCGAATAAGGCGCAAATGTAATGTTCCATTAGCATTTATGACTTATGCCAATGTAATATTTTCTTATGGAAGTAAAGATTTTATGCGACAAGCAAATATTCTTGGGGTTAGAGCATTACTTCTCCCTGATGTTCCATTTGAAGAAAAAAAGGAATTTGAGGTAGTGTGTAAAGAATTTGATATCAATCTTATTTCATTTGTTGCCCCTACTTCAGCTAGGAGATTAGATAGTATCATACAGGAAGCTAAAGGTTTTGTCTATTGCGTGTCCTCATATGGGGTTACAGGGATTCGTGATGAGATAAGTAGTGATGTTAAATATATGGTAGATTCTATAAAGTGTATTCGTGATATACCAGTAGTTGTAGGTTTTGGAATCTCTACACCACAACAAGCCAAAACAATTAGTCGTTATGCTGATGGTGTAGTAGTTGGTAGTGCAATTGTTAAACTCTGTGCAAAGTATGGTAACGATGCCCCAAGATATATTGGAATATATGCTAAAGAAATGAAACAAGCTATGCAAGATATATAGCAATTAATTATAAAAAGGTGATATTTTAGATTGTAATTAATTTTTAGAAATTTCTAAAAATTTAAAAACTTGATTTTATATATTCAAGATATGGGTAAATACCATAAGCCTATCATAATACACAATACTCTAGAATTTTATGAATATTATATATTAAGGATTAACATGCATACTTTTTATACTATCTTTGTTAGATTATGTTTTTGTTTTATTTTTTTAATAGAGATGACTCAACTTTATGCAAACGAATCTAATCCACGCACCAAAAATATAAAGATAAAAGCTTATGATACAAGTTTTTATACACTTATTGATAAAGATGCTAAAGCCTTTATCCTATATGACAAAGGAGTATGGCTTGAGGGACCAGTTGCCCTTCCAGATAAAAGTCTTATCTTTAGTGATGTAAAGGCAAATAAACTCTTAAAGTATGATGAAAAAGAAGGCATTAGTGTCTATCTTCCAATATCACATTTTCAAAATGGACATACTTTAGATACCAAAGGTAATCTCATAGCAGCTTCACACGGAAAAAGAGGCATTGAGAAATTAGAAAATGGTAAATGGGTCGTGCTTATAGATTCTTATAAGGGTAAGAAATTTAATAGCCCAAATGACTGTATTACACATAGTAATGGCGATATTTATTTTACCGATCCAGCCTTTGGGATACGCAATACACAAGAAAGCTATGGTGGCACAATCGAGCAAGATGGCGAATATGTCTATCGCTATACGCCTTCAAGCAATACCATTGTGCGTCTTGATACACCACTTATTAAAGCTCCAAATGGATTAGCTCTATCTCCTGATGAAAAGACACTCTATATTGCAGATTCTCAAAAAGCATATAATACTAAGAATCCTAAACTTCATGCACACATTATCGCCTACACTCTTGATAAGGATAACAATCTAAGTCAAGAACGCATTTTTGCAACTTTTAAAGATGGCTTTCCTGATGGTATCAAGGTGGATTCTAAAGGAAATGTATGGTCAAGTGGTAAAAATGGAATCTTGGTTTTTTCTCCAAATGGCACACTGCTTGGTGAGATAATCGTGGGTAATGTCGTAGGAAATCTTGCCTTTGGTGTGAATGAGGCTAATAAACCAGTGCTGTATATAACAGCCAATACAGAACTTCTAAGGATTGACTTGCCTTAGAGATTTGTATCACACAAAGCTAATTTTTGCAATCTCTCTTTCAATCTCCAAGCTTTTATGCAAAGTTTGGGTAATTTTTTGAAAATACTCAAAGTTGATTGCTTCATCTTTGTGGCTTTTTAGATATTTATCTAATACTTGATACCCTCCAATTTTATACTCCCATACACTAGATTCCATATAAGATACACAGCTAAAGCATAAAAACCAAACTTACACATTTAACACCCACAAAACTAGACATACACGCACTTTAAGCACATAAAAAATACCCAAAAATAGTTTTGTATATAACTTTTGATATATAGCAAAAAACTTTAAATAGCACTTTAAAACTACACAAATATCTTTTTAAAAGTTTCTCTCTTGTGCTTAGGTTTTATATAAACAATCCTTACTTTACTTTTTGGCTATGTTTTTTATAACCTCTCGTTTCTCCACAATGCATTTGTGCTTTAATGTAGCTCATCAAAATCTATTTGATAATTATTTACACAATCAAAAAAAGCAATATTTATCTTTTCTTGAATTTATCTTAAGATTCTTTGGGGCTTGAATCAGCTCGAAGAATCATTTAAAATGTTTATTGTCTTTGTAAGTATGAAACTTTTGGAATCTATCTTTTGTGGTTAGGTATTGTTAATTTCTTTTGTTATTGAAAATATAATCTAAATATGCTACAATCACGCAAAGTTCCTAGCTATCAATAAGACTTCAAGGAAGGCTTCCCTTAGTGGATAGATAGCATAGGTCATCAATAATACTCCTTTTGTCTATCTTTAGTCATTACTTCTTCTTCTAAAATGTATTTTGATATTTGTTGATAAAAGCTATCATCATCTTTTTCATATTTTCTAAAAATAGCCCAATTAATATAATCTATAATTTGCAAATTAACACTAGATGCACTTGCATGATGAAAGACATCATATTTTGCATTAATGTTATTTGCTTTAAGATACTGCTTAATCCCACCTTTGATAGCGACAACTTGCTTATTTTTATTATTTTTTACTGCAAGGTTGTCGGTAATGATAATAAAATTCTGCTTGATTTTAATTTTTTCCAAAAGTCTTGTAATTGCATATTTAAGATTTTCAGAATAAAATGTAGCACTATCTTGCGTTTTTTCTGGAAAGACTTTTGGCTTTTCTAAAATGTAAGAGTAAATCTTAATATCTTCTTGTTGAAAACTTGAAATCAGTTCAAAAAGTTGTTTTTTAATATGCTTATTATCTTCACAGGCATGAAATCTTTCAATATCTAATCTCTTTTCATTTTTTGGTAATGTTAGGCTTCGCTCTAGTAAATCATATCGATAATTCGCAATAGTCTCATGTAGCCTAAAAGGACGCTTTTTAACCAAAAAGCCAAACATATAATGTTTAGAGCCTTTTTGGCTAAAATCCATATCGCCAGACTCATCTACAAAAATATATAAGACCCCACTCATTATGCTATATCCTATTCAACGCTTATCTATCATCAATTTTCTTTATTAGACTAATTTTACCACATGCAACTTGATTTAAATATAGTTTTATTTTTTATTAAGTTTTATTTGCTCTTTTTATAACTATTATTTTCTAATAGATAAGATTCTATAAAGTTTTCTAAATCTTTTTCTTGGTAGTTAGGCATTTCAATTCCTTGAGATCATTCCTAGATAATAACCATTGAGTGAAATATTTCCTATTTGCTGGGTTGGTTGCTCATTTGCTTTCAATATATCACCATTTAAAATTTTTGTAGAATAATTTTCATTTGATACATATATTTTACATTCATTATCTTCTACTTCAAACGTTATATTGCCAGCAGTGTTTTGGGTAATTGTATTAAAATTTTTAGCATAATCATAAAACAAATTGTTTGAAGGACCTTCTCCAATAATAATCAAAGTAGGATTTAACTTTTCAAGCCATTCTTCAGGTATTTTTCCACTTTTTCTCCCATGATGGGGTGCAAATAGCACATTAACTTTTGGTAAATCCACATAGATTTTTTCCATAAATTTTGTTTCTAAATCACCCATCCACATAAAATTAATTCCATGAGCTTCCAATAAAATAATGGGAGATATATTGTTAGGACTTTCTTTATTTTTTACTTTTTCTAGTTCGCTTATAAAAGCTTGATCATCTACATCAGGCCACAAAATTTTAATACCCGCAGATTTTCTTTCATTACTGTCTAGATTCATCCAGTGCCTTTTACAATTTTTTTTAATATAAAAAGCTTTTTTGGAATCTCTTAATTTACAATAATGTTCAAAATCTTGATCATAGTCTTCTTTTTCAGCTTTATTTTTAACACAATAAAAATTTAATATTTTAAATCTTTCATCCAAGCTTTTTAATCCCATAATATGATCCTTATCAGGATGAGTTGAAATAAATCTATGTATTGTTTTATCATAAGACATTATTTTTATATCATTAAATATTTGCTTTCTATTGTCATCGCATATACAACAATCAATTATTGTAAAATTATCACTATGATGTCTAATAGCAAACATATCGCCATTGCCTACAGAAAATGATTTTATAATTGTCATTTTTTCTCCTTATTATTTAATGCATTATTAATTCTTTTTATTACATATGAGTTTTGCTTCATATGTGAAAGTAAAAATAGAATTGAAAGCAATACAAATACAATTAAAATTTTATAATCATTAGCTTGCCATTCATTTGGATAAATCATAAATGCATTTGCAATTGGTATCACAAGAAAACTTATCATTAATGTTCTATATGAATTGCTAATTTCACTAAATAATTCTATCTTGTTGTCTATTTTTGATGCTTCAATATATTTTTTATAGTCTTCTCTTGGTAAGATTTTTATTTTTATTAAAATAGGTTCTATTACTAATGATGATATTCTGCTTATACATAATCCTACAAAATAACACATAAAAGCATTTACAATAATTTCTTTATGAAATATGTTATAAATACTAAGTTTTTCTAAACAATAGCAAACAATAACACCAGGAAATAAGTAGTTAAAAATATTATAATTTGACAACTTATTGATTAGTTCTCCCATTTTTCCCCCTTATCATTATTTCCACTTACACAAAGCTAATTTTTGTAATCTCTCTTTCAATCTCCAAGCTTTTATGTAAAGTTTGGATAATTTTTTGAAAATACTCAAAGTTGATTGCTTCATCTTTGTGGCTTTTTAGGTATTTATCCAATACTTGATACCCTCCGATTTTATACTCCCATACACTAGATTCTACTTTTTCAAAATATAGGCTTTTGTTTATAAAAAGCTCTTTTGTCTCTTTGGCATAAGTGATTTTAGAGATTTTTAAATCCTTGTTTGCAGTATCTTTATAAAGTGGCTCTCCGATAGGTGGTAAATCCTGCTCTTTTAGCAAATGCAGTGTGATGAGACTATTTCCCAAAGCACTAAGCTGTAAAAATAGCTCTTTAGATTCTACAAAGGGGATTTTTGGAAAATCCACTTTCAAAAAGTCGATGTATTTTTCTCTATAGTCTTTGTGAAAAAGCATGGCATAGAGATAGCCTAGTATCGTTTCGGGGCTAAAATGCTCTTTGTATTTAGAATCTATAAACTCTCTAAAGCTTGGCGTGAAATTTTCTATCTTGGTATTCATATAATCAATATAAAGCGGAAATAAATTGCTTCCGCTTCCGACTAAATGTAAATCCATTAACTCATCTACGACAAATATATTGTCAAAGAATTTTCCGCAACTACGATAGCAAATCAACCCTAAATTATCTTGCAACATAAAATCTTGTATCTTACCAGCAGGACGACCTAAGAAACCTTTAGATTTTCCAGTATAAAATGTGTATCTAAAGTCAAAAGGCTTAAAATGAACTTTTTTAATATACTTTTCATTACATTCTTTAGAAATTAATTCATCTTTTGCCTTTAAAATGCTCCAGTCATTCGTATCTTTTGGCAAATCAAAATCTAACCTGTTTTCTTCTATCTCTTGATTGGTAAATTTTGCTATGCGCTCTTTTAATTCATCTTTGGTCTTTGCATAGCAAAAATCATCTCTATAGGTACAAATCCCAAGCCCCGTCATAACAAAAATATCTTTTATAGATTTGCAAGATTTATAAAAACTCTGTACATTGTTGTCTTGTTTAAAAAATTCATAATGTGGATATTTTGGGTTAAATTTGTTCCATTCTATAGAATCTAGATTATTATCTTTTAAAAAATCATACTTTGCCTTTCGCTCTCCATATAGATCAAAATAAAATACTTCACATTTTGGTTCATTTGAAATAGTTTGGTTATTGGTTTTTATAAAAATAGAGATACAAACACCTTGCTTGATGTCAAATACATTTTGATCGTTGCTTCCATCTTCACATTTTTCTTTTTTATTTGCATCTCCATGTAGATTGATAATGTATATTTTATTGAAAGAATTTAACAAGCTCCAGCGCATTCCACGCATTGTTGGGGCATCTAAAAAACTATTATTTGTTATTATTCCTAAGATTCCATTGTTTTGTTTATCAATTTTATTCTGCGCAAACCTAATAAACTTTATATAATCATCATTTAAACGATGTTTTCTTTCTTTTATATTTATAAGTTTATTATTTTCATTAATTCCGCAAAATTTGTATGCATTAATATCATAGTTATTTGTGGATAATGCGTTATAGGGTGGATTGCCTGTGATGATTAGGATTTCTTGCTCTTTTAGTTTTTGGGCTTTTTTGAATTCCTCTGTAAGCTCTATCATACCTGCAAAGAGATTTCTTTGCTTGTCTAACTCATCATTTTCTTTACTAAAATAAAGCGTGTTTGTGAGGGTAATATTTAGACTTTCATTATCTTTTAGCTCTGTGTCAAATTCTTCTTTTAGACTTTGGGAGATTTTTAGGTGTGCGATAGTATAAGGAGCGATAAGAAATTCAAATCCATAGAATCTATCAATCAAAGCTTTTGGATTATATTTTGGGCTGTTTTTATTGCTCTCTTTTAGGGCTTTTCTAAAGGATTCTAGCAAGAATGTCCCTGTGCCTGTGGCAAAGTCTAGAAGTGTGATAGCTTTATCACTCATTGCTTGATTTAATCCTGTTTTATTAAAGTCTTTTTGTAGTATCAAATCTATGGCATTGATGATAAAGCTTACCACTGATGCAGGGGTATAATACACACCTCTTATCTCTCTAAGCTTAGGATCATAACTAGCTAGAAAAGTCTCATAAAAGTGCAAATAAGGGTCTTTATGCAGAGAATCTCCAAATAAATCTTTTTGTGAGATTTTATTAAGCTCTTTTATCATTTCGCTTATATCTATGTGATTGATGATAGAGATGATTTCTTCTATAAGCCATTTGATAGAATCTAGCTCCTCTAGGTTGTCCAAAAATCCACTCATCGCTCTAATGAGTGGGAAAGATTTTGGGATAAATTTTTTGGCATTGACTAGATTGATGTTTTCTTGTGTGGTGTTGTTTAGGCGTGAGAGAAAAAGGCTATAAGTAAGCGTTTGAGCAAAGCTATCGCAAAAATTTTCATATTCTAACTCTTTGTATAAAACTTCTCTAAAGGTATTAAAAAGGCTTAGTATATATTCATTTGTATCATTTAGAAGCAATTCATCTTTTAAGATTCTAGTCCTTAGGGCTAGGGTATCAGCAAAGTCTTTGGCATTTGCTATGGGTTTTGGATTTTTGGAAAAAAAGAGAGTGAAAAACTCTAAGAGTTCTTGGGCTTTATCTTGTAAATATATATTGTCTTTGGTGATAGCTTTTAGCTGTGAGTATTCACAAAGCCTAAGCTCTTTTGCAATGATGGGGTTATTTTTATTATCAAGCCCTATGAGACAAAACCGCAGATAATCTGTGAGTATGAGATTTAAAGAGAGGTCTAAATATTTTTTGATTTGTTGTGTTTGGAGAATCTTACTTAGATCTTCATTGATGCGTTTGTTTTCGATATATCCAAGTATCAGAGAATCTTTTGTGATGAGAAAATCTGGCGCACCTCTGCCTTCTTTGTCATTGTTTGGTTCGTGAATGATTTTTATATTTGTATATGCTACTTTTTCTTGAATCTTTATCAAAAGCGTATGCAAAAATGTGCGATAGGTATGTTCTTTGTCTTTTTCTGTGATATTTTGGATTTGTGATAGGTAGTCTTTTAGGATATGTTGCATCTTTTACCTTATTATTTCATATTTCTTATTTTTGTTATCTCATCCCTTAGTCTTGCAGCTTCTTCAAATTCTAGTGCTTTAGCAGCAGTATGCATTTGTTTTGTTAAGTCTTTTATTATTTTATCACGCTCACTTTTTGGAATCTTTCCTTTTAATTTAGGCTTTTCATCATTGCTAGATATTTTTAATTCTTCTTCTATATCCCTCTTTGTGCTTTTTGGGGTTATATTATGCTTTTTATTAAATGCTTCTTGTTTATTTCGTCTATAATTGCTTTCATCTAGTGCAGCTTGCATGCTCTTTGTAATCTTTTGTGCAAAAAATATAACCTTTCCATTTATATTTCTAGCTGCTCTTCCCATAGTTTGTATTAGGCTTGTTTGGCTTCTTAAAAACCCTTCTTTGTCTGCATCAAGTATAGCAACAAGGCTTACTTCTGGCAAGTCAAGCCCTTCACGAAGTAAATTAACACCTATTAATACATCAAATTCCCCAAACCTAAGAGATCTAATTAGATGATTTCTCTCAATAGCATCTATATCGCTATGCAAATATTGGCATTTTATCCCTAAGTCGTTATAGTATTTACACAAATCTTCAGCCATTTTTTTTGTTAATGCACCTACTATTGCTCTTTCACCTCGATTTATGACTATTTTTAATTCATCATATAAAATTTCAACTTGTTTTGAGCTATCCTTTATCTCGCATATCGGATCAAGTAGCCCTGTAGGCCTTACAATTTGTTCTGCTATGTTTTCTTTGCTAAGTTTTAATTCTAATTCTTGTGGGGTAGCTGATACAAATAAATAATGAGGAGCTTTGTTTATGAATTCATCAAAATTAAGTGGTCTATTATCAAGTGCGCTTGGAAGTCTAAAACCATATTCTACTAATACTTCTTTTCTGTTTCTATCACCTGCATACATTCCTCCAAATTGTGGTAAGCTTACATGTGATTCATCTACTATGATGAGATAAGGTTTACTTTTTTGTTCAAAATAATCAAGTAAACAATATGGAGTTTCGCCTTTTTTTTTGCCAGTTAGGTGTCTTGCATAATTTTCTATTCCTTTGCAAATACCATTTTCTTTTATCATTTCTAAATCAAATTCTGTTCTGTTTTTTAACCTTGTGTATGCTATTTCGTTATCTTTAAAATCATTAAGTCTAGATTCTAGTTCTACTTCTATATCGTGTATAGCAGACTTCAGTCTTTCTTGTTCTACGATAAATGGATTTGCAGCATATAATACATAGCTATCAAGTTTTCTTATTTCTTTATTGTCAATAGAATCTATAAAAGATATTCTTTCAACTTCATCATCGAAAAATTCTACTCTAAGAACCTCATCTTCTATATATGCTGGATATATATCTACTACATCACCATTTGTCCTAAATTCACCTCTTTTAAGGTGTGTTAGACTTCTTGTATATCCCATATTAACTAATCTTGTTAAAAAATCTTTATATTTTTTTGTATCTCCAATCTGTATTTTTTCAATCATTTGTAAATATTCTTTGGGATTTCCTAAACCATAGTTTGCAGAAACACTAGCTATAACTATCACATCATCATATGCAAGAAGAGAGGTGGTGGCAGATAGCCTATATCTTTCTAAATCATCATTTATACTAGAATCTTTTTCTATAAATAAATCTCTTCTTGGAATATATGCTTCTGGTTGGTAATAATCAAAGTGTGATATAAAATATTCAACTTTATTTTTTGGAAAAAAGCTTTTAAACTCACTATATAATTGTGCACATAAGCTTTTGTTATGTGACATTATTAGGGTTGGCATTTGTAGATTTGCAATGATATTTGCCATAGTATATGTTTTTCCACTACCTGTAACACCAAGTAGCATCTGGTATTGATTGCCATTTTTTATACTATTAGTTAGTGTTTCTATTGCTTTTGGTTGATCGCCTGCTGGTTTAAAGTTGGAATTTAATATAAATTTGCTCATATATCTTAAGTATTGCCTTAAAATGAATTATTATTTTGTTACAATTATAATATTTTAAATTGATAATAAAGGCTTATAATGAGTATTTTAGAGAGGCTTACACAAAGAGTTGATGAATTATTAAATAGACTTGATGAATTACACAATGAAAACAGGAAACTTCAATTAGAAAACTCTGCATTAATTACAGAATCTCAAGAAAAAGAAAGACAAATAAATGCACTTTATGAAGAATTAGCATCTAGAGATAGAAGTTATGAAGATTTGATAAATAAAATAGATGGAGCAAAAAGATAGGTGGATTCAGAGCTTAGATTAGATTTAGTTTTAAATGGAAAGAAAATACAAATAAATATAGCATCTATTAACAAAAATGCTAAAAAAGAAATTGAGGAATTACTTTTAAAACCACATCTAGATATCAAAGAAATATTGAAGGCTTATATTAAGAAATCACAAGAATATGCAGAGTTAGAAGATAAAGTTCAAAATATATTAGATAAATTGGATCAAATCTGAACTACTATAGTATTTCTCCATTAAAATTAAATCTTCCACCTTTGGTTTATCATAGCAGCATAGAAATACAAAATTATCAATTAGTAGATATAGAAATTAGAAAAAAAAGAGCATTAGGTGTCGTCATATCAAAGTGTGAAAAACCAAAGTTTGATACGCTTGAGGCATTTCCTAAAGATTTATTTTTTAATGATATTCAAGTTACCCTAGCTAATTTTATTAGTAATTATTATTGTGCTAATTTAGGACTCTGTTTTGGTCAATTTGTCCCGTATTATAGTGATGTAAATAATGGTAGCAATGAAGTATTTCCAATTACGCTAAAAAATACACTAAATTATTCACAGAATCTGGCTTTAGATTTTATAAGAAAACATAAAAAAACACTTTTATTTGGTGATACAGGTAGCGGAAAAACTGAAATTTATATTAATATGATTTTAGAAACCATCAATAATGGTAAAAATGTTTTATTTTTGATGCCAGAAATTTCTCTCACTCCACAAATGGAGAAGAGGCTAAGGAATGTTTTTGGTGATTTGGTGTGCATTTGGCACTCAAAGATTTCTAAAAAAACTAAAAATAAATATTTAGACTACTTAAGTCATTATAAGATTATTGCAGGTGCTAGATCGGCATTATTCTTGCCAATACAGAATCTTGGTTTGATTATTGTTGATGAAGAGCATGATGATGCATACAAATCAAACACAAATCCGAAATACAATGCAAGAGATTTGAGTATATATTTATCAATAAAGCATAATATAAAGTTGGTACTAGGAAGCGCTACACCTAGTTTGACTAGTTATTATCACTTTAAAAATAGCAATGAAATTTTCAGACTTAAAGGGAGGTATTTTAATAGCAATAAGGAAATAATTTTTGAAGATTCCTATACAAAAATTACTCCAAAAATAGTTGAAAAGATTCAAGATGTATTGTCTAAGAAAAAGCAGGTAATTGTTTTTATACCTATTAGGGCAAATTTTAAAACTATTTTATGTGGTTCTTGCGGTAATAGCATAAAATGTAAGAATTGTTCTATTTCTATGAGTTTACATATAAATAAAAATGCTTTGGTGTGTCATTATTGTGGTTATACAGAAAAATTAAAAAATATTTGCGATAATTGCGGCAGTGATACTCTCATAGCTCTTAATTTAGGGACTCAAGAAATTGCAAAAGAGTTAAGAGATTATTTTCCAAAAAGTATTATAGAAATTTTTGATAGAGATGAAGTAAAGACAGATAATCAATTAAAAAAAATATTAAGTAAATTTAATGATGGGAAAATTGATATTTTGGTAGGAACTCAAATGTTAAGCAAAGGGCATGATTATCATAATGTTTATTTATCCGTTATACTTGGTATTGATAATTTATTGTATAGCAATGATTTTAGGGCATTAGAAAAATCAATATCACTTATTTATCAAATATCGGGCCGTTGTGCTAGAAAAGAAGATGGTGAGGTATTTATTCAAACATTAAATAAAAATATTTTTATGCAATTCTTAGATAATTATGAAGATTTTTTGTCTTTTGAGTTAAACCATAGGAGAGATTTTTATCCACCTTATGTAAAGTTAGCTCTTATTTTATCAAGCAATAAGAATGATAATATAGCAAGAGAAATCATAGAATCTTGCAAAAAGATAGTAGAATCTTGCAAAAATATTGAAATAGTTGGAGTTAATAAATCACCAATAGAGCGTATAAATGGTAGTTGGAGATATTTTATGCTTCTTCGTTCAAACAATATAAAAGACCTCTTAGAATGTGTTCATTTATTAAGAGATAAGAAGGTATCAATAGATATTGATCCATTACAACTATTGTAAATTAAAAAAGGATTGTTATGAAAATATATATACATTGTCAAAGTCCTATTCTACAAAAAACTTTAGATTTGTATTTAAAAGATTATATATCAAGTTGTGATGATTGTGATTTTGTGATTTCTGATGCTATTTTTGATGATATTGATAAGCCAATTTGTTTGGCAACATTAAGAGGAGATTCTGATATAAAACGACCACTACATAAAGAATCTTTATTTAAAGATTTGGATTTATTTTATAAACAATTAAATAAACCATCAAGTGATAGTGTCAAAAAGAGTGATAATATCCTTGACATAAATGAGCTTACTAATTTAAGGCAGTCTTTAGATTCTATTAATAACTTACAATCTAAGAGTAATGTAAATATAGACCCTCTAAAATCTCAAATTGATAGTATATTTCAGGATTTTGCAAATAAATTGTATGATGTAATTAAGAAAAATAATGAATAAATCTAGTATCAAGATTATTGCAGGTGCATACAAAGGCAAGATTTTGCATATGGATTTGTTGCCAAATACAAGACCTACAAAATCAATTGTAAAGGAATCTTTGTTTAATACACTCCAAGATTCAATAAAAGGCAAAATTTTAATAGAAGTTTTCGCAGGTTATGGCAGTATTGGTTTTGAAGCATATAGTAGAGGTGCAAAGAAAGTAATTTTTATAGAAAAAGATTCTAAATCATACTCTATTTTGCTTGATAATATACGATTATTCAATAGTCAAAGTTTGGTAGCTTATAATAAGGATTCTATGTTATTTTTAGATGAATTATGCAAAATTGAAGACTTTGATATTTTATATTTAGATCCACCATTTTGTTTGGATTATAATACAATTTTTTCATTATTATCAAAAATAGACTTAAGGAGTAAAATTCTTATTTTTGAGCATATGTCGAGTTTTCCTATGCCACAGAAACTAAATAATTTAAGTTTATATAAAAGTAGAAAATTTGGGAAAACTACTCTTAGTTATTACTATTAATTTTTTGATAGAATACAGATTTTAACTTCAATATTAAGGTGTATAAATGGCAGAAGAGCAAGCTAGTAAAGGTAAAAGCAAAATTGTAATTATTATTGCTGTAATTCTTATAATAGTTGCATTATTGCTTGGAGCAGTATTTTATTTTATGACAAAAGGCTCAACACAAGAAGATAATTCTCAAATGCAATCTGTATCTCAAAATAATTCTACAACTGATGCTCAAACAAGTGGATCCATAGGTAGTAAGAATTATATAAGAGTTGGTCCTACATATCAACTTGATCAGTTTATAGTAAATTTGCTTACTCAAAGTGGTAGAAGATATTTAAAAGTTACTATGTCTTTAGAGATGACAACTCCTAGCTTGCAAAATGAGCTTTCTGCTAAGTTACCAGCAATTAGAGATACTATTATTGATATTCTTTCATCAAAATCTTTGGAAGATGTTTCTACTACAAGAGGAAAGGAAAAAATAAAAGAAGAAATTGTCCAAAGATTAAATGAATTTCTTGTTGATGGCAAAATAAGAAATGTATTTTTTATTGATTCTGCTATTCAATGATTGGAGTTGATTTAACATCAATAAAGCGAATAGAATCTTTGGTAAAAAAGTATGGTATTGTTTTTTTAAAAAAGATTCTAAATGATGATGAAATATCACTTGTTAAAAATAAATTAGACTTTAATATTCATAGAATAGCAGGTTTTTTTGCTGCCAAAGAAGCTTTATCTAAGGCTCTTGGATGTGGTATTGGTAAGGATTTAAGATTTCATGATATACACATTCATAAAAATTGCAATGGCGCACCAAAGGTATCTTTAAGCCCTACATTGATGAAAAAATTTAATATAAAGAGCATACATTTATCAATAAGTCATGATAGAGACTATGCAGTAGCAGTGGTGCAAATTATTACACTTGATTAGTTTGTAAAATCGACTATAATCATTCCTGCAAACTTGTCTTCTTTTTCTTCTTCTTGTTTATAAAACTCAATTCTATATTTTTTTCCATCTTTATCTATACTAAATTTATTCATTAATTCATCTTTTTTTATTTTTATATTAACTTCGCTATCTATATTTTTTTTATAATATCCTATTACATTTACTCTATAATTAAGAGATGGGATTATAAAATTATTTCTCACTGATACTATTGTACCAATTGGAATCTCCACTTCATTATCATCAATAATAATATTTACATTTTTTAGGGAATAATCAAATTCTGTATAAAATGGTTTTAATCGTGTGATATTTTTATTGCCATGTTTTATTCTATAGTCTTCCCCATCTTTAAATAACCATATAATAGGTGTATTTGAATGAAAGTTATTATCTTTTTGTATTGGAAAATAATTTATACTAGGTCTTATATTGTGCAAAGGAAGCTCTATGATATCATTTATCACTATATTTGTATCCTTTTCATCTATAAGTTTATCTATACTTTTTATATCAAGATTGAAATTTCTTTCAAACTTTATATTCATATTTTTCATCATACCTTCAATTGCAAGCAAGTGGTAATACACTCTTTGATTTAATGGCAAACTTTTTGAGGCTTCATTTGCAAATGCCATTTTTTTATTTATTGTCGCAAAGTATGTAAGACTTTTTTCTTGTTCTTTATCTCCTTGTGCAGTATTTGTATCTCTTACTCTATATCTATGTAGTTCATCTAATAAATTTCTGTTTATATATTCTACAACTTTGGATATACTATTGTTTAGGTCATTTTGCTCAAATAGTGTTTTTTGATCTATTATAGAACAATTTCCCCATCTATTTTGATTTAGAAGATTGTTTATATATGTTTCCCTATAAAACCCACTTCCATCATGTAAATGTAGAATCTTGATAACATTTTCATCAAGTATTATTTTTTTTATATTTTGTATTATTTCATATTCAGGATCATCTTCACTTAGTTCTGCAAATTTTCTATTCATATCTCCATAGATTCCTCTATTATTTTTTAGAATGCTATGTTGATTAAGATTTGGTACTACCCATACATTGCCATCATATATTTTGTAATGCTTTATAAGTATTGATGTTGCATTAAATCCACCAGGCTCATCCCCTTGGATACCGGATATTATAAGCAATGCAGGCTTATTATATATATCATTGGAATTTAATTTATATAGGTTAAAATTTATTGGTTTTGTATTTGCAAATAAAGAAAATAAAATAAATATAAAAAATAAAAATCTCAAAATTATCACCATAAATATTTAAAATGCTAGTAATTATAGCAGATAAAAAATGGAATAAAATATGCTTTAATTTTGGTGTGATGAAGGAGTGGATTAATGAATAATGATGATATATTAGCTACATTTAAAAAGCACTTATCAGGAATAGAGGAAATAAATACTAGTTTCACAAAAGCTAAGATATATAATTTTGGTGAAACAATGAAAGGTGTAAATGAATTTATTGGTGCAGTACAAACTATAAATTTAAATTTGTCTAAAATTAAAGATTTGATAGAAAAAATTCAATGGATTGATGATTTGTTACACACAGAAACTAATATGCAAACAATTCAATTAATACAACAAGAAAAGCAAAACTATTTATCAAATATAGAGCATTTAATTGATAATGCAAAATTTATGGGTATTGATTTATTTGATGTTGAATTGTCTTGTATTATTAATAGGAGTGAATTTAGCATTAATATTGCCAATCCTATTAATTTTATTAATGATGATATTTATGAGTATTGTGCTAATAAAATTAATGAATTAAATATACTTCAATCTAAAATAAGTAAATGTTTAAGTGGTGAAAGTGATACAACAAATATCAGTAATGTTAATAACATTAAAGATGAATTATTAAATATATTCAAATCTTAAAGCAAATCTATTTAAGCAGGTTTCTTATTTTTACCTGTAGTTTTTGCCAAGTTTTTAATTCCATGATTGGATGGCCACCCCATTTTGTATTTGGTGGTAGGCTTTTTGATACAGCTCCTCTACCTGCAATTTGAACAAAATCTCCAATATGAAGATGCCCGCCAGTTCCAACTTGACCACCACAAACTACATTTCTCCCTGTAGTTGTGCTGCCTGCAAAGCCAACTTGAGATACTAATATGGTATGCTCACCTATTATACAATTATGTCCTATTTGGACTAGATTGTCTATTTTAGCACCTTTTTTTATGATAGTGCTATCCAATACAGCTCTATCTATGGTGGTATTTGCACCGATTTCTACATCATCTTCTATGATTACATTGCCTAAGTGTTCTATTTTTATATGTTGTCCATCGCTAGTGTGTGCATATCCAAACCCATCACATCCAATAACACTTCCTGAATGTATGATTACATTATTTCCAATTATGCTATCTTTGTATATTGTTACATTTGGGTATATTTTTACATTATTGCCAATTTTTACATTATCGCAAATAACACTACCAGGCATAATAATTGAATTGCTTCCTATTATTACATCTTCCCCAATAAATACACCTTCATATATTTTTGTATCTTTGTATTCTTTAGATTTAGATTGTGTATTTTTAATTTGATCATATTTAAAAAGATGTGTTAAGTTTGCAAATACAAGATATGAATTTTCAACAAAAATAATGTTATCACCAATTACTATATCTTTATATTGTATATCTACTAATATTGCCCCAGCTTCACATTTATCTACTAGATCTATGTATTTCTTATCATTTATATAGCTTATATCATATTTTGTTGCATATTGTGGTGATTGCAATGAGGATACTTGAAAATCTTTTATTCCATTTGAATCTATATTTAATCTTTTTAATATTTCATGTAATGTCATTTTATTCCTCTTTTATTCAATACTGTTCTATTGCTACTACACCACTTCTTATTATTTCTTGTGGTTTGAAACGTTTTAATGCTTTTATAAAGTTATTAATTCGTTTTGGGCTATCTGTTATTGTTAGTATGATGTATTTATCATTTGCATTTGCTATTCTACCATTGTATGCTTTACACAAAGCATCAATATCACCAATTGATTCATGGATTGATATTTTTACAAGTACTGTTTCTTTTTCTATTAAATCTTCATTTTCAATTACATTAAGAACAGGTATTAGCTTATGCAACTGCTTAACTATTTGTTCAAATACTTTTTCATCACCACTTGTAACTATTGTAATTCTTGATAATTCATTATTCTGCAATGGAGCTACAGTTAGAGATTCTATATTATAGCCTCTTCCAGCAAATAATCCTGAAATACGAGATAAAACACTATGTTCATTAAGAACAGTTACAGACACAAGTCTTCTTTTTTTCATAACTAACCCCTAATTAATATAGGTTCTATTGATAAAAGCATTGATTTTAAAAATTTTTCTTAAATTATATCTAAAATAAATCACTTAACTAATGATGAAAAATAATACAATACTAAATGTTAACTATAATATTAATTTAATATCATATTATATAATGCTTCACCGCTTGGTACCATAGGAAATACAGATTCCATTCTATCTATTTTCACATCAAGTAAGCTCACCTTGTTTAATTTCATGGCTTCTTGGAAGGCTGCTTTAAATTCTTCTTTTGTATGTACTATAAATCCTACTCCTCCAAAAGATTCTATGAGTTTTACAAAATCTGGTTGGTATGTGAGATCAACACTTGAATATCTTTCATTATAGAAAAATGTTTGCCATTGTCTAACCATGCCTAAATAATTATTATTTAATACTACATTTATAACGGGGATGTTTTGTTCTATGCAAGTCATTAATTCTTGTATATTCATCATAATAGAACCATCACCTGAAATATTAATTGAATATTTTTTTTCTTGAGCAATTTTAGCACCAATTGCAGCTGGAAGCCCAAATCCCATTGTTCCAAGTCCACCACTTGTTATAAATTCTCTAGGATTTGAAAATTTATAAAATTGTGCTGTCCACATTTGATGTTGTCCAACATCTGTTGATATGATTGCATCTCCATTTGTCATCTGTGATATTGTTTCAATAACCCATTGAGGTTTTAATACATCGTTTAAGTCTTTATAATGGAATGAATGCTTTGCTTTGTAAGATTCTAATGTGCATAGCCATTTTTTTGTCTTTGTATTATCATAATCACTCAAAGTATTTAGTAATTCTTCGCATACATTTTTTAAATTACCAACTATTGGATAACTTGCATTTACAATTTTTCCAATAGAGCTAGGATCTACATCTACATGTGCTATTTTTGCATGTTTTGCAAACTCACTTAGTTTTCCTGTAATTCTATCATCAAATCTAGCACCAAGTGATATTAATAAATCACATTCTGATATAGCCATATTTGATGCATAACTACCATGCATACCAGCCATACCAAGAAATAAATCATTAGAATCCCCACATACGCCTCTAGCCATTAATGTCTCAACAGCTGGTATGTTTGTAATTTTAATTAATCTTCTTATTTCATTACTTGCATTTGCAATAACAGCTCCACCACCTATGTAAAATAAAGGTTTTTTTGCTTGACATATTGCATCTTTTAGTTTTAATATTTGCCTTGAGTTGCCTTTTATTGTTGGTTTGTATGTCTGTAGTTCTATTGTTTTTGGATAACTAAATTCTCCAATGGTATTGCTTATATCTTTTGGTAGATCAATTAATACAGGCCCAGGTCTCCCACTTTTTGCAATATAAAATGCCTCTTTCAATATTCTAGGGAGTTCTTTTATGTTTTTTACAAGGTAATTATGTTTTGTACATGGACGAGAAATCCCTACAGCATCTATTTCTTGAAATGCATCTGTTCCAATTTGTGTAATTGGTACTTGACCACTTATTACTACAAGAGGTATAGAATCTGTATATGCAGTAGCTATTCCTGTGACTGCATTTGTAAATCCTGGACCACTTGTAATAATTGCCACTCCCACTTTTCCACTAGCTCTTGCATATCCATCAGCAGCATGTAATGCACCTTGCTCATGTCTTGTTAGCACATGTTTAAAATAATTTTGTTTATATATTTCATCATATATGAATAATACGGCCCCACCAGGATATCCAAAGACAATTTCAACCCCTTCTTCCTTAAACGCTTCCATAATCATCTTAGCGCCTATCATTTTATTTGTGATTGTGTTGGGCATTCTTGTTTCCTTTTGTGAGATTAAATGGCTTATGATTATATTAAAACAATAGCGTAAATAAAGCTTAAAAAACATAAAATAAAAATTCATTTTTTAAACCTAAAGGGAAAAAATGTCAAAAGCATTATCACTTAAGTATCGTCCCTCAAAATTTAGTGATCTAATAGGTCAAGATTCTGTATCACAGACCTTATCATTAGCACTTGATTTAAATAAAGTATCTCATGCATATCTTTTTTCTGGACTTAGAGGGAGCGGAAAAACATCAAGTGCTAGAATCTTTGCTAGAGCATTGCAGTGTGAAAAATTCCCAACAAGCATACCTTGTGGTGAATGTAAATCTTGTAAAAGTGCACTAAATAATACACATATGGATATTATTGAGATGGATGCTGCTTCATCTCGTTCAATTGATGATATAAAAGACTTGATAGAACAAATACAATATAAGCCTGCATATAGTAGATTTAAGATTTTTATTGTAGATGAGGTTCATATGCTTACAAGAGAAGCCTTTAATGCTCTCTTAAAGACATTAGAAGAGCCACCAGAATATGTAAAATTTATACTTGCTACAACAGATCCATTAAAATTACCACCAACGATATTAAGCAGGACGCAGCATTTTAGATTCAAAAAGATTCCGCAAAATAGTATTGCTACTCATTTAAAAAGAATTCTTGGACTAGAGGGGATTGATTTTGAAGATGATGCTATAGATCTATTGTCTAGGAATTGTGGTGGAAGCTTGCGTGATGCTTTAACATTGCTTGAGCAATCTATTATTTTTTCTAAAGAAAATATTACATTAGAGAGTGTATCAAGTATGCTCGGGGCTTTAAACCCAAGTATGATAGAAGATTTCTTTAATTCAATATTATTAAAAAATGATTCTAAAATAGAAACTGCATTAAAAGAATTCGAAGCTTATGAAGTTGAAAATATCATTGATGAGATGATTATCTTTTTAAAATATAGAATGTTAAGCAAAGATTCAAGATATAGTTTGATTATCATTGATAGATTTTTTAGGATTCTAGGTGATGCTAAGAATATGTTATCACAGAATGCAGAATCTTCATTTGTACTACTTTTAACAACATTAAAATTTAAAGAAGCATTAAATATAAATGAGATTAATAAAATCATAGCCAAGATTGAAAAAGAGATTATCAATGAAAACCAACTTGTAGTAGATAGTAAAGAAATAGATGCGGATACAAATAGTGCAAATATAGATAAGATTGATTTTTCTAATGGAGTTATAAAAGAGGTAAAGCCAAAATTTGAGCAATTAATAGATAAAATTTATAATCGTGATTATGAATTGGGTGAATTATTTAAAAAAAATATTGAATTTGTTGATTTTAAAGATTCTACTCTTACTTGGAATAGCAAGGCACAAGGTGAAGATAGAGATAAGCTAAGGCAATTTTTTAGTGTTATTACAGAGCTTGTATATGAAGTATTTGGCAGTAATACAAAAATAGTAACCCCAAAGCAAGAAAAACTAAAAGAAAAAAATCAGGTACAAGAGCCAGAAATAATAAAAGATATAGAAAAAATTTTTACTATTGTTGATAAACAAATATTAAATGATGATTCTATTAAAGAGTGATGAATGGTTTTTAATAATATAGCATTTGATAATTTAGATGTAATTTGTTTCAAAATAGATGAAATTATAAAAGATAAGAAACATATTATATTTTTATTATATGGTGATATTGGTGCAGGAAAAACTAGCCTGGTAAAAAAATATGCAAAATTTTGCAATATAAATGATTTTGTAACATCTCCAACTTTTAGTTTGATGCATCATTATGATGATAAAATATTTCATTATGATTTATATAATAGAGATATAAATCAATTATTGAGTATTGGTTTATTAGATTTGCTTGAAAATGATGGTATTCATTTTATAGAATGGGCTGATGATATATTGAAATCAATATTAAATAATGCATTTTCTAATATTATTACTATAAAGATAAATAAAAGTTCAAAATTTAGAGACTATGAGATTAGTTAAAGGAAGCATGTGAATATTTTAAGAGCCCAAAACTTGAGTAAAACTATTAAAAAGACAAAGATTGTAAATGATATATCATTAGAGGTTAATAGTGCTGAAGTTGTTGGTCTTTTAGGGCCAAATGGTGCAGGAAAAACTACTACATTTTATATGATCTGTGGTTTATTAGTACCAAGTAATGGAAATGTATTTTTAAATGATACAAATATTACAACTTTACCACTTCATAAACGTTCAAATCTTGGCATAGGATATCTTCCACAAGAATCTAGTATTTTTAGAGATTTAAGTGTGGAGGATAATTTAGAATTTGCTGCAGAAGTATCCATTAAAGATTCTAAATTAAGGGCACAGCGAATAGAAGAGATGCTTGAAGCATTCAATATTACTACTATTAGAAGAAGAAAAGGTTTATCTCTTAGTGGAGGGGAAAGAAGAAGAGTTGAGATTGCAAGGGCGCTTATTAAGGATCCAAAATTTGTATTACTTGATGAACCGTTTGCTGGGGTAGATCCAATTGCTGTTATAGATATTCAAAATATTATAGAAAAATTAATAGAATTAAATATAGGTGTATTGATAACGGATCACAATGTAAGAGAGACTTTGTCTGTTTGTGATAGAGCTTATGTTATTAAAAGTGGTAGTCTGCTTGCAAGTGGAAGCAGTGATGAAATATATGATAATGAATTAGTAAGAATGCATTATCTTGGTGAAAATTTTAAAATATGAAATTAAAGCATTCTCAAAGTTTAAAGACTAAATTAAGCCCAACTTTAAAGAGTTGGTTTCCTATATTGCAAAGCTCCACCATTGAATTAGAGGAAGTATTAGGTGAGTTTATTTTAGAGAATCCATTTGTAGATATACAAAGCAATATAAAGCAAAATTTGCCTGTGCCATCAATAAAAAATCATAGATACAATAGATCTGATTCTAGAAGATATATTAGTGATAAAATTGAATCTTTAAGTATTTATAAAAAAAGTCTCTATGAAATACTAGAATCTCAAATTCTTCCACCTTTATTTCCTACTCCAATAAGTCAGAAAATAGCATTTGAAATTATCGACAATATTGGCAATGAAGGTTATTTTGAGGGAGATGTAAGTGATATTGCAAGGTTGTATAATGTAGATTCTAGTTTTGTAGAAAATATTAGATTACGGTTTAGCAAACTAGATCCACCCGGTGTTGGTTCTATAAATGATAAAGAATCTATGATTTTTCAGCTTGATAGCTTTGATCTAGATAAAGATTTATATGATTTATCTTTTTGTCTTATTAATGATTTATCAAATCATAAAAAATATATAACTAATAAGCTATATACAAAATCTATGAATCTTATATCAAGATTAAAAAATCCTCCTGCATTAGATTACTTTGTCGATGATTTAGATATTATTCCAGATATTATCATAAATAGCACAATTGATGGTTTTGAAGTCAATTTAAATGATGATTATTATCCAGAAATTGTTATTGATAACAATTTTAAAGATTCCAAAGAAACTGCTATAAAAATAAAATTAAAAGAAGCTAGAGATTTGGTAGATGCACTAAATATGAGAAAAAGTACTATTAAAAAGATAGGACTTATGCTTCTAGAATATCAATATGATTTTTTTACAGGTGGTAATATAAAGCCTTTGAAATTAAAAGATATTGCATTAGAATTAGGACACAATCCAAGCACTATTTCTCGTGCTATTTCAAATAAATACCTTGAATGTAACCGTGGCATATATCCATTAAAGAGTTTTTTTACAGCTGCAATTTCAGATGATACATCAAATACTTCCATAAAAGATTTCATATTGAATTGTATAAAATTTGAAGATAGAAAATCACCTCTAAGTGATATTAAAATTCTAGAATTAATAGAAAAAAAATATCAAATAAAAATTGTAAGAAGAACAATTACGAAATATAGAAAACAATTAAATATAGCAAGTTCAAGTGAAAGAAAGCGTCTATATGAAATGGAGTTGTAATTAAGGAGTGTATAATGATAAGAGATATTTTGTTTAATTCTAAAATTATTGCAATAGTTGGACTAAGTCCAAATCCCACAAAGGATAGCAATATGGTTGCTAGGTATTTACAAAATAATGGCTATAAGTTAGTTCCTATATATCCAAGTGAAGATGAAATCCTTGGCTGCAAAGTTTATAGAAATATAAGTGATGCCTTGAGAGAAAATGATATAGATATAATAGTTGTATTTAGAAAAAGTGAAGTAGCGTTAAATATTGCAAAAGAAGTTATAGATAATATAAATTATTCAACTAATTTGAAAGCATTTTGGCTTCAAATTAATATCATAAATGATAGCATCAAAGACTTACTAGCACCATATAATATACATTTTGTTCAGAATAAATGTATTAAAATTGAACATCAATTACTTCTTGATTGATACCCCTAATCCTATACTTTGAGATTTTATATTGTATTGATATAGATTATCGCCATATCCTTGAAAGTATTGTATATACAAGCTCGTCCTTTCCAAATCAAATTTATATTCAAGCATAAATGCCCCTTTGTATTTTTTGTAGTTATGAATAAGATTGTATATTGTTAAATTGATATGATTTTTATCTGCAAATTTATATCCAAGTTTTAAATCACTATATCCTATGTATCTTCTTATATCTCTAGGATCATATCCAATGTAGAACCATGTTTTAAAACTTGCATTAAAGTCTTTATATCTATACATTAATTCTGTAATAATTCTATCTATACTTCTTGATTTATTTAGTAATTCTTCTCCATTTGATCTATGTATATATCCAAATCTTATATTATAAAATTCTCCACCAAATAGTTTCCAATTTAGTGCTCTATAAAATGTGAGTTCTGGCATATAATCATTATCTCTAAATGGCGCAGAAAGATTTCCAGAATACATTTGAAAAAATGATACCTGTGTATATCCGAAAAATAAACCTATACCAAATAAAATATCATCAAATAAATTTACTTTTGCACTTATTTGTAATTTTACTTCATATGGTTTATATGGTGCCTTTATGCCTTTTATTGAGTAATATATCGGAATAAAATAACTTTCATTGTGCATAGAAAACCGTTTAAGTATATCATTTGCAATATTTATGTCGCTATATTCTGGAAATTCATAGTTTTTAGTTTTCTCTTGATATTTATTATCTATTTGGGGTATTCCTTCATTGTTATTATTTATATCTTTCCCAATAAGAATAGATAATAATATGGAGTATATTAATAAGAATTTCATTTTAGAATTACCTAGAAAATATTTGTTAAAATGATAATATCTTATTAATTCAATAACAATTAAATGGTACAAATAGCTGTTTGGTTTCAACCTTTTAATATTGTTTTGGATAAAATATAAAGGGATGATTGATTGCTAAAATAATCACTATTTAAATAAGGAACTTTAATGTGTGGTATAGTTGGATATATAGGAAGCAATGAGAAAAAAAATATTATACTTAGTGGGTTAAAAGAGCTAGAATATCGAGGATATGATAGTGCAGGTATATCAGTGCTAAGCAATAATATTTTATCCACCTTTAAGACCACGGGAAAATTAATAAATCTTGAAAATAAATGTAAAGATTTTAATTCTAGTGGTTTTGGTGTGGCAATAGGTCACACAAGGTGGGCCACACATGGTAAAGCTACAGAAGTAAATGCACACCCACATTTTGGTGAATCAAGCAGTGTTGTTCATAATGGTATTATAGAAAATTTTTTAGAAGTAAAACAACTCCTAGAAAGCAGAGGTAAGATATTTTTAAGTCAAACTGATACAGAGGTAATAGTGCATCTTTTTGAAGAAAATCTAAAAATTTATCCAAATCATTTAGAAGCATTTAAAAATACCATTAATAGTTTAATTGGTTCGTATGCAATTTTATTAATCACAAAAAGCGCACCAGATAGAATATTTTATGCAAAAAATGGCTCACCATTATTAATTGGCGCAAGTAAAGATGAGATTTATTTTGCTAGTTCATCTACGCCTCTTATTGGACTTATTGATAGGGTTTGCTATTTGGAAGATGGTGATATTGGAGTTATGGATACCAAGTCATTTGATAATTTAAAAAATATACAACCTATGGGTGGAGAAAAAATATCTTCACAAAAAGATGGTTATCGGTATTTTATGGAAAAAGAAATATATGAACAACATAAAGTATTAAAAGATACATTACGAAATAGAATCTTAGATGATGATATAATTTTAGATCTTCCAGATAATTTTGAAGATGATATTAGTAGAATCTATATATGTGCTTGTGGTACAAGCTATAATGCAGGACTTAGTGCAAAATATTTATTTGAGCGTGAAGCAAAAATAAAAACTGATGTTGTGATTGCAAGTGAGTTTAGATATGCTGATCCAATAATGGAGAAGGATACGCTATTTATTGTTATATCCCAAAGTGGAGAGACAGCAGATACACTAGAGGCGTTAAAATTAGCAAATAAAAATAATTTAAAAACACTCGCAATTTGTAATGTTGATAATAGTTCCATTGTAAGAGAAGCAAAATATTCGTTATTAACTAGGGTTGGCATAGAAAAAGGCGTTGCATCTACAAAAGCCTTTTCATCACAAGTTATACTTCTTTGGATGCTTGGAATTTATATAGCAAAGAAGAAAAGTCTCATTTCAATAGAACAAGTTAGAACTCAAGTATCAAATATTAAAGCTTCAATTGAAGCAACAAAGGTTAATGCTTGTATACATGATAGACTAAAAAAAATATCTAAGCGATATCTACATGGGCATGGTTTCTTTTTTATTGGTAGAGATATATTTTATCCACTAGCATTAGAGGGTGCCTTAAAATTAAAAGAGATTAGCTATTTACATGCAGATGGGTATCCTGGAGGTGAGATGAAACATGGACCAATAGCATTAGCTGATAGTGAATTATTTTGTGTTAGTTTGATGCCAAAGCATTTATTGTATGATAAAATTAAAAATAATATACAAGAACTTAGTGCAAGGGATGCAACTATCTGCATAGTAGCCCAAGAATATAATGACATTGCTGATGATATAGTTCTTATTGATAAATTTAATAGCTATATGGAAGAATTTTTTGCTATGATGATTGTTTTGCAACTTCTTGCATTAGAGATTTCAATTAGACTTGGTAATGATGTTGATATGCCTAGGAATTTGGCAAAAAGTGTAACTGTTGAATAAGGTTTATTATGTTTTTTACTAGATTAAAGATTTTTATACTAGCTTTCGTATTACTTAGTTTGTTTAGTTATTTTTTACTTTATAAGTTAGATTTTTATGTTAAGAATCAAACTGTGTCTATATTATCTTCTGAGTTATCTAGTGTTGCAAATATTGTTTTTTCAAATACAAATATAAAGCATAATGCTTCAGCTCATCACACTATCGCATTTGATTCGTTGAAAAATCAATCTGGCTTTAAGGATTTTTGGTTTAGCAGAAGTGATATAATTAGCGATGGATTAGGTAAGCCAAGAGTTTATCTTAGAGATGTAATAGAGAGGAAAGCATATCTAACAAAATCTAGTGAATCATCATTTACTAAAATTGCTAATTCTAATCAAAATTTAATCAGGATTTCAGTACCGATAATAGCATCAAAATCATGTTTATCTTGCCATAATGGCTTAAAGATTGGAGACATAGCAGGTTCTGTAAATACATCATTTATATCAGATGATAATATACTTACTATATACGATTCTATGAAGATTGAATTGCTATCAATCATTGGTATTGCATCCTTAATATTTATGTTTATTATGTTATCTAGTATTAATTCATTTACAAAGATAGTGTTCAACCTAAGAAGTGCTATACAAGGTGCTATAGCTGGTGATTTTACAATTAGAATTAAAAATCAAGGAATCGGAATCTTTAATGATGCCATAAAACTATCAAACCAATTATTAATAGCATTAGATAAAAGTATTACTTCAATTGATGTTAAAATAACTTCTATTTTTATTTACAATAAAAGTTCATATAGCAAGAATCCATTACTTAGAATTACAGAATTAATAGCAGAAATTACCAATTTATTTTTATTTAAGAGTAAAATAGAATCCCTTAGACAAAATACTGAAGTTTGCAAGGAAATACAAAATGTAATATCTAGGTATATAAAATATAAATATTTAATTTTTGCAGAGGTTGTTGATAATAATATTGTAAATGGTTGTAGAATTGAAGATAAGGGTGAAAGTAAAATTGTAGTTGGTGATGTAAAGAGCATAGAAAGTCGTTTTCAAGTTGATAATCCAAATGTAATTTTCAATGATGATAAGGGCTGTATTTTTATTTCTACATCAACTGATCAGCTAAATGTTATAGATTTAAAGATACGTATATCTGATAGTACTATACTCTATTATTCCATAGTTTTAAATTCTAAAAGAGATTTAATTTCAAAAGAGAATTCCATTATTAGAATTTATAATTATATTCGTGAAGCAAGACCGATAATTAAAAATAATATGCTTGTTAAAAGTATAGAAGAATCTTCATATAGAGATCCTTTAACTAAAGCTTACAATAGATTGTATCTAGAAAAGTATGCTTTAATTGTAGAAAGTAAGTTAAAGCAGTATACAAGTTTTGGTATTTTAATGCTTGATATTGATCATTTTAAGAAAGTTAATGATACATATGGACATGCTGTTGGTGATAGTGCAATTTGTTTATTAACAGATACTATAAGAAAGGCTATTAGGGCTAATGATAAGTTATTTAGATATGGTGGTGAAGAGTTTGTTGTTATTCTAGAAGGTTGTGATATGAAATCTGCACATATTATTGCAGAAAAAATTAGGACTATGTTTATTGTTGCAAAGCATCCTAGATCTAATGAAGCAGATAAAAATAGTGCATTAAATATAGATTTCCCTAAATCTGTTAGTATTGGTGTCTCAGTTATGCCTGATTTTTCAAAAGATATTTGGGAGTGTATTAACCAAGCAGACTTAGCTCTTTATGAAGCAAAAGAAAGTGGTAGAAACAGGGTTGTTAAATATAGTGTAGAATTAAAAACAAAAGAATTGCAAAAAAATAAACAGGAAAAAGTAGCTCAAGATAGTGTATCCAATTCTTCTATTGATATTAATAATGATGAAGATGATGAAAAAGCTTTTTTAGAAAGCTTAAAATTAAATCAATAAGATTTGATATATATTATTTAATTTTTTAATTTTTCTATCTTAAAACCTCTTCTTGTCATCATTAAGCTTTGTTCATAAAATATAATCAAGGTGATAGAAATACCAACTGCAAGAGCAAAAGCTACAGAAATGGTAGTCATAAGATTATTTGTGATTTCTATTAGTAATTTATATTGGGTTTCTAAATCATTTTCGTTTGCAAAAGATACTATAGATAATATAGTTCTATATGCATACATTCCAGGTATCATAGGTAATAAAGCAGGAAATGCGATAATTTCCATAGGACATTTTGCTTTTTTTGCAAATATTAATCCAATTAATCCAATAAAAAATGCAGCTATAAAGGTAGCACTTGCAATCCCGATAAAATGTAAAAGATAGAATCTGCTGCCATGTGCTACTGCGGCAAGTAAAGCAGATAGAAATAGTGTCTTTATAGGTGGATTGCAAGCAAATGCAAAGCCAAGACCAGCTATAGCTGCAAATGCGCCATCAATAAGTGCAGATATTAAAATATCCATTTTAGTATTCCATCCTAATTCCAGTAATACTAAGAGTGATATAAAGCCCAATTGCAATACAAGATATAAGAATAAGAGTGCTTATAGCCCTTGAAATACCAATTAGAGAATGCCCATCTAGTATATCTATCACAGAATTTATTAAATAAACACCAGGAATTAAAAATAGCACACTTGTCCCCATTGCTACATCAGGGGTGTTACTTATTACAATATGAGTTCCTATGTATGAAATCATTGAAGCTACAAATGCACAAATTACAAAAATAAATCTAATATCAAAGTTGATTATTGTTAGAATCTTTTTTAAATTTAATCCTATAAAAGTAGCTATAAATACTATTGGCATTGATTGTAAGTCTCCACCAAATAACCTACAAAATGCTGCATTTGCAAGGCAAGTTAGTATTAGTGTATTTATATAGCTATATCTCTTTTTGTTTATGATTTTAACATATAGTTTTTTTAATTGTTTTAGTGTAATTTTTTCATCATATGCATGCCAACTAAGAGCACTTAATAATGATATAGCATTAAAGTTTATAGGTGACTCTGTATATCGTCTAACATATGTCCTTTGCAGAGAATAATCATCTTGGGCAAAAACACTAATTGTTATATTTTTTGAAAATATTGATATATTTACTTCATACCCAAATGCTTTGCCAATCCTAGTTGTGCATTTTACAACTCTAGATGTATAAGTGCCAACAGATAGCATAGATATTGTATAATCCATAAGAAACTCTGTTAATTCCTGAATATTTACATTTTCCATTTATTTATAAATTACTATTTTTTATCATTTCTAGAATCTTTTTTGCATGGCCGCTTGATTTTACATTATATAATGCTTCTTTTATAATTCTATTTTTTATTATGAATGTTGATCTTAATATTCCCATATATTTTCTTCCATACATACTTTTTTCAACCCATACACCATAAGAATTTGCAATACTTTTTTCGTTGTCACTTATTAGCATTTGTGATAAGCTTTCTTTTTGTATAAATTTTTTATGAGATTCTATACTATCTGGACTGACACCAATTATAATTGCATTTGATTTTTCAAATTCTTCTTTTAATTCATTAAATTCTTTATTTTCAATTGTGCACCCTTTTGTCATATCTTTTGGATAAAAATATAAAATTATGGTTTTATCTCCAAATGTATCTAATGATACATCCTGGTTATTTTGATTTTTAGCATTAAAGTTTGGTGCTACATCTCCAGCCTTCATTTTTATACTCCTTGTTTCTAAAATTCTTAATAATAATTTTATTTTATTCTTAAAATATAAAGAACATTTAAGATTATCTGTTTTTATAGTTATAATGTTACTTTATTTTGATTTTATAATTATTTATTTTATTTTAAATCAAAGTAAGTGTTTTTAAAGGAGATTGTTTATGTTTATTCAAAATTATGATCCACTTGGTAATATTTGGTTAAGTGCATTTGTAGCATTTATACCAATAGCAGTTTTTTTTGTATCTCTTGTAGTTTTAAAAACAAAAGGTCATACTGCTGGATTTTTCACAATTATAGTAGCGGCTATTTTAGCAGTTAGTATCTTTGGTATGCCTGTTGATAAAATGTTTTATAGTTTTATATACGGTGCTTTATATGGTATGTGGCCAATTGCATGGATTATTATTGCAGCCATTTTCTTATATAAGCTTACAGTAAAATCTGGTTATTTTGATATATTAAGGGAATCTATTATTGCTATTACTCCAGATCAAAGAATACAGGTTATTTTGATTGGATTTTGCTTTGGTGCATTCTTAGAAGGTGCAATTGGATTTGGAGGGCCTGTGGCTATTACTGCAGCATTGCTTGTTGGATTAGGGCTTAGACCTCTATATGCAGCAGGCCTTTGTATGATAGCAAATACTGCTCCTGTAGCTTTTGGTGCTGTTGGTATTCCTATTATTGCAATGGCAGGTGCTGTTAATGTCCCAGCAATAGAAATTTCAGCTATGGCTGGTCATATGCTTCCTCCACTTTCTCTTTTTATTCCATTTTTTTTAATATTTTTAATGAATGGTATAAATGGTGTAAAAGAGACTTGGCCCGTAGCACTTGTAGCAGGTGGTAGCTTTGCTATAGTTCAATTTATCACTGCTACATATCTTGGACCAGAATTGCCAGATATAGCTTCAGCAGTAGTTTCAATTATTTGTGTAGCGGTATTTTTACGCTTTTGGCAGCCAAAAAATATTTTTACATTTGATGAGGCTGTAGGAGGCAAAGCTACAATAGAAGCTAAGAAATATAGTATTAAAGAAATTATCTTGGCATGGATGCCGTTTGTTTTACTTATTGTAGTAATTATAATTTGGACACAAGGTTGGTTTAAATCTTTATTTGCTCCAGAAGGTGTTATGGCATTTTCTGTATTTAACTTTAATTTTGAGAGTTTAGCAGAGATTATGCAAGTATCTCCAGTTGTTCCAGTAGAAAAAGGACAAGTGCCTGTAAAATCTGTTTTTCAACTTTCTCTTATAAATGCTACAGGAACTTCAATTTTACTTGTTGCAATTATTACTATGTTTATGTTGAAAGTTAGTGTTGGTACGGCAATAAAGACATTTGGTGAAACATTAAATGAAATGAAATTTGCAATTCTTACTATTGCACTTGTTGTTGGTTTTGCTTTTGTTTCAAATTATAGTGGTATGTCTGCTACATTGGCTTTAGCTTTAGCTCAAACTGGAAGTGCTTTTGCATTTTTCTCACCGATTGTTGGATGGATTGGGGTATTTTTAACAGGAAGTGATACAAGTTCAAATTTACTTTTTGGGACATTGCAACAATTAACAGCAAGACAACTTGGTATTCCAGAAGTATTGTTCTTAGCGGCAAATTCTGTTGGTGGTGTTGTTGGTAAGATGATTAGTCCTCAAAGTATTGCAATTGCATGTGCAGCTGTTGGACTAGTAGGTAGAGAGTCAGAATTATTTAGATACACAGTTAAGTATTCAATAATTTTTGTAATTGGTATAGGAATCTTTACTTATGCGATTGCATTTTGGATTCCTTGGTTAATACCATAAAATAAAGATTCTAGGATAATCCTAGAATCTATCAATTCTAATATTTATCTTTTAAATTTACATATAGTTGAGCTTCTTTCTTAATATTCTCTATTTCTTCTTTTCTAAGAGGTCTTATTATCTTTGCAGGATTTCCAGATATAAGTGACATAGGTGGATATTTTTTATTTTTTGGTAGCAAACTTCCTGCAGTAACAAAACAATCGTCACCTACTTCTACATTATCAAGTATAATAGAACCCATACCAATTAAACATCTATTGCCTATTTTACATGCATGTATTATAACTCTATGTCCTATTGTTACATCATTTCCTATATTTACTTCAAGTCCATTTGCAAAACTATCATTATCTGGTTGATATGCATGTATTATTGCTAGATCTTGGATATTTGTTCTATCGCCAATAGTAATTTTATTTAAATCTCCCCTTATAACACTTCCAAACCATACACTAGAATCTCTACCTATCTTTACATCACCTACAATATTTGTATTTTGAAAAATTTTTACACTGTCATGTATATCTGGTGTTTTTCCATTAAATTCTATAATATTCATTTTTTTCCTTTTAGTAAGTTGGTGTTAATCTACTTAAATATCATTTTAAAATATCTTAAAATTTATAATATGGTGCTTTTTAGCTACAATAAAAATTTCATTTATTCTAGTTTTGAGAGTGTAGTTTTGGAATCATTTCAGAGTTTAAAATCAAAAGATGTTATAAAAAATATTTTATATATTGTATTTAATGTATTTTTTTGGATTATTATTTTTTGTATAACTTTAATTAACTTTTATGCTGCTGGAAGCATCTTTGCTTATGAAGATAATCACGATCACCATCTAGCATTTTTTTCATTTCTTGGTGGAATGGCTGCAAATGGTATACTGCCTGGTATCGATTTTTATTCTCCACATTCTGTTTTTATTCCACTTGTTATTGGTATTTTTTTTAAATTTCTTGGCGTCAGTCAAGTTACACTTGGTATTAGTGATGGGATTATTGTATTTATAACAATGATTTTTATTTATAAGTGTGCAAGATTTGTTATGCCAAGTATTTTTGCAAAATTATCTATTATTACGATACTTCTTAGTCATAGTGGAAAGGACAATCCATGGTTTAATGATGTTATTATGTTATTTGTTGCTATTGGAATCTATTATTTTGCACTTTATTTTAGTTCTTCAAAAGCTTTAACTAAAAAAATAAGCCTTATTATTGTAGGAATTATTGCTTTTATGCTTCCATATATGAGGCAACAAGGTTTAGTAATTAGTATTTTGTTTTTAATATTGCCTACAATTTTGTTCTACACAAAGCAGATAAAATTAAATGACTATAAAATGATGATTTCTAATATCATTTACACATTTTTTATATCAAATATATTATTTTTTATTTTTATCTTTATAAGAAATGGGTTTTTAGGGCTTGAAATTTTGTATACTAGTTTTGGTGAGCTTGTAGATATGGCACAGCCTGCCATTGGGTATGAAAATAGTATTTCAAGTGTTGCAAATTCATTGTTAAATTATACAGCAGATGGTATAGATTGGCATGGATATTCTATTAAATTCTTATCTTATTGGTTTATTGTTATTATTCCTTGTTTGTATTTTTTATATCAACCATTTAAACAATGCTATGCATTGAAAGTTAGTGTAAAAAAAGAAGATAGTATACGATTTATTGCCTCATTAATTGTATTATCTACTATTATTTTTAACTATCCAATAAATGAAGATGCTAGAATGAGAGTTCAATTTGGTGTTGGTATATGGTTGTTTATAGAATCTTTAAGACTATGCTTCTATCATAAAAATATCAAATTTTTTTCTTTTATTGCCATATCAGTAGTATTTTTATTGATAAATCATTCTAAGATTACACAGTTTATAAATAGATTTGAAATGAATTATATAAATATATTTAATACAAAGGATGGTTATCAAAAAATGCCAGATAGCTCACCATATAAATATATGATGTTTAGAGATGATTATGCCTTGCATCTTAATGGCTTGTTATCAGGTATAGAAAATTATTATCAGAGTAATCCAGATGCAAAGATTATATTTAATGGGGAACTGGTTAATATTAATAATTTTTTATTTTTGTTATTTGGTGGTCCAAAAGTTGATATTGCACATAAGTTTCCTTATTATTATGGGACTTTTGATAGAGAGACAATTTTCCCAGAAATAAATAATGAATTTGATAAATATATTAATGAAAATAAGCCTATGATTATTGATTGTGAATTTAAAATAGATAATTTACCAAATGGATACAAGGTTTTAGACAAAATAAATAATATGTGCAATATATTAATTCCAGATAATAAGGGTTAAAATGCTTAGTTTTTGTGATATTTTATTGAAACTTCAAGAATTTTGGAAAGATAAGGGCTGTCTTATTTTGCAACCTTATGATATACCAGCAGGTGCAGGCACATTTCATCCAGCCACATTATTAAGGAGTCTAGATTCAAAACCTTGGAGTGTAGCTTATGTTGCACCATCAAGGAGACCTACAGATGGAAGATATGCTCAAAATCCAAATAGACTTGGTAGTTATTATCAATTTCAGGTATTAATAAAACCAAGTCCAGATAATATTCAAGATATGTATTTGGATAGCCTCCATTATATTGGTATTGATACTAATAAACACGATGTGAGATTTATTGAGGATAATTGGGAGTCTCCAACTCTTGGTGCTTGGGGTCTTGGCTGGGAAGTATGGCTTGATGGCATGGAAGTGACACAATTTACATATTTTCAGCAAGTAGGAGGAGTTTCTTGTTATCCAATACCAATTGAAATCACATATGGGGTAGAGCGTCTTGCTATGTATATTCAAGGTGTAGAATCTATATTTGATATAGAATTCTCAAAGACAGATTCAAATGTTGTTAGTTATGCAGATGTTCATTTAGAGAGTGAATGGGAATTTTCAAAATATAATTTTGAAATTGCTAATACAAAAATGTTATTTACGCTGTTTGATGAAATGCAAAATGAAGCAAGATTGTCGTTAGAGGCAAATTTGCCACTTCCTGCGTATGATTATACTATGATGTGCTCTCATTTTTTTAATATTTTAGATGCTAGAAAGGCTATTTCTGTCACACAAAGACAAAATTATATTTTAAAAATTAGAGAATTATCAAAATCTTGTGCTGTAATGTATAAAGAACAGGAAGATAGTAGATTAAAAAGGCTAAGTGATGCTAAAACTAGCAGAGATTTATAGGTATTTAGATAGTATATCACCATTTTCATTGCAAATGGAGTGGGATAATAGTGGTCTTTTGATAGGTAATATGGAATCTAGTATAAAAGATATTTATCTTACACTTGAAGTTACAAAAGAGTTAGCATTGAGTGCAAATGAAGATACTCTCATTATCTCTCATCATCCACTCATTTTTAAAGGACTAAAAAAGCTTGATTTTAGTGATTATCCAAGTAATATTATTGAAATTCTAATAAAAAAGAATATTTCATTAATATCAATGCATACAAATTTTGATAAGACACATCTTAATAAATATTTTGTAGAGAAGATTCTAGGGTTTAGCAGTTATTGTATGTGTGATATTTGTTGTATTGTTGATGGTGAATTTTTATTTGATGATTTACTAAAAAAATTTAATTATCCTATAAGGTTTAGTAAATGTAGGGATATTGTTGGCAAGATTGGAATAATATGTGGCTCTGGTATGAGTGAATTTGATTTGATGTGTAAGAAATATAATATTGATTGCATTATTACTGGTGATGTTAAATACCATGATGTTATGAAATACAAGAGTCTTGGAATTTCAATTATTGATGCAAATCATTATAATTCAGAGTGTTTTTTTGGAGATGTGCTATATTCTTATTTGAAAGATATTTCCTATAATGCTATAATTTTTGATTTAGAGAATCCATTTAGCACTAAGTAATGATGAAGGAATTAAAATGAATAAAGACTTGCAAAATCTAATTTCATTAGCTCAAATTGATAAAGAGGCATCACAATTAGAACCTCAGATAACAAATATTGAAAATGAATTAAATGAAAAAATTAAGCTTCAAACACAGGTCCAAGATGAATTAGAAGATTTGCGAAATAGTGTAAAGAAGGCAAAAGTGAGTATAAATACAAATGAATTAATGATTCAAGAAAACAATGATAAGATTGAGCAAATTGATAAGAAGATGTCAAGTGTGAAGAGTGAACAAGAATTAAGAGCTCTTGATGCAGAGAATGGGCTTGCAAAAGAAAAGATTGCATATGCAAATGAGCAAATATCAAAGCTTGAAAAAGAATTAGAAAATTTTGCAAGTAAAGAACAAGAAATACAAAATAGAATCCAAGAATTAGAACAAGAAATACAAGATGATAGAGAAGAAGCACAAAAAAAGACTGCAAAAGTTAGAGCTGAACTTAAAAAAATATTTGATAATAAAGAAAAAATAGCAAAAACAATAGATAATAAAGTATTAATTTTCTATGAAAAGATAAGAAAATGGGCCAAAGATACAAGTGTTGTTGCTGTCAAAAAACAGGCTTGTAGTGGGTGCTATATCAGGATAAATGATATGGTATATAGTGAGCTTTTAAGATCTGATGATATTATAACTTGCCCTCATTGTGGCAGAATACTATATATAGAACAATAGGATTTTTGTGTTTGCCACTATTTATTATATTTTTTGTGGCATATTATATTTATTGTCACTTCCATTTTTAATCTTTCTTTGTATCTTTAAGCCAAAATATAGAGATTCTATACCTGGTAGGTTTTTTTTATGTAATACTTCTTTTAGAGGGGATGTTTGGATACATGCTTGTTCTCTTGGAGAAATTAATTCGATAGAATTTTTAAAACCATACTTAAAAGAAAAAGTTATTATATCAACTATAACCAATACAGGCTATGCAAGAGCATTAGAAATTTTTGGTAGTAATAAAAATGTAGAAGTTAAATTCTTGCCATTTGAACTTTTTTTACCATTCTTGATGCCAAAAAATCTAAATAAATTGATTGTTCTTGAAGCTGAGCTTTGGTTTATGTTGTTCTTTTATTCTAAAAGTATAGGTGCAGATACAATTTTATTGAATGCTAGAATCTCATCAAAATCATTCCCAAAGTATAAAAAAATTTCTTTTTTTTATAGACAGATTTTTAAGTATATTGATTTGGTTTTATGTCAATTAGAAGATGATAAAGATAGATTAATTGAACTTGGTGCCAAGAACATAGAAGTATTTGGTAATATTAAAGCACTAAATAAATTTAGAATTTCTAAGCAATTTGATAGATTTGAAGGTAGTTTGATTTTTGCAGCAAGCACTCATAGAGGTGAAGAAGATTTGATATTAAGAAATTATGTAGATTCTATTTTAAATTCTAAAAAATATAGGCTTTGTATTGCCCCACGCCATCCAGAGAGATTTGATGAAGTTTGGGAGTTATTGCAAAAGTATGGCATTAGTTGTGCTAAGTTTAGTGAAGTTGGATTGGATTATAGTTATGATGTGATTTTAGTTGATATGATGGGTGAATTATTAAATATATATAATGTTTCGGATATTGTCATACTTGGTGGAAGTTTTGTTAAAGTTGGAGGGCATAATCCTCTTGAATGTGCATTTTTTAATGTAAAGTTAATTTCTGGAGTATATATTTTTAATCAGTATGCATTGTTTGATTTGATAAGTAATTATAAAATTGTAAAAAATGATGAATTAAAATCAACTTTTGAATCTCTAGAATCTTTGGAAAATAGCTATATTAAAAACCAAGATGATAAATTAAATAAATTAATGCAATTATTGGATTTTAGATGATGGATAAAGCATATAAAATATTATCGATAAAGGAAAATATTTCAAATAGAAAAGCTAAAGAATTATTAGATTTAGGACTTGTATTTTCAAATGGTAAAAAGATTCGTGCAAGTGATGTTATATCTAATAAGACACCATTGAAATTAATGACACTAGAGAAACCAAAAGTTATTTTTGAAGATAAATTTATACTTGCTATTAATAAACCACCTTTTTTTGATTCTTATGATTTAGAAAAAAAATTTAATGGCTGGAGTTTGCTTAATCGTCTAGATAAACAGACAAGTGGTGTGATACTTTTGACAAAAGATGATGATTTTAAGAAGAGAGTAATTAATGAATTTAAAAATGAAAAAGTTTATAAGGAATATTTAGCATTGGTTAAAGGAATTATTCCACAAGAAATTACTATAAATAAACCTATCTTGACTATAAAAGGTAATTTTGCAAAAAGTAAAATTGACAATAAACTAGGCAAAAGAGCAGTAACAAAGATTGTTCCACTTAAACTGATTAATAAAAATACTTTATTAAAAGTTATTATACAAACTGGACGAACACATCAAATTAGACTTCATTTGGATTCTATTAAACATCCCATATTAGGTGATAATATTTATGGCAAAATACCTTTTGATAGATTAATGCTTCATAGTTATAAAATATCTATATTTGATTACGAATTTTGTAGTGATGAGGGTAGTTTTTGGAAATATCTACAAGATTGATTGATAATGCAATTGAGATATTAATTGATGGTGTTTTAAATGATTATAATGAATATATAGAGGTAAAGAATATTATACAATCAGCAATTAATAATGATATAAAAGTAATATTTTATTTTGTTAATTCAAGTTCTATTAGTTCTTATATTTTAGGTTATATTCTAAAATTAAAAGAAGTTGACAAAAAACATATAGATATTATAGTAGGAAATTCTAAATTACATCATTTTCTACAAAGTATAGAATTTGATAACTTTTTTAAGATAAAGATAAAAGAATATGAATAATTGGAATCTAATATATCAACATTTTGATCGTGTTGCGATTAATATTTTTGGAATAAATATATATTGGTATGGAATATGCTATGCACTAGCATTGGTTATTGCTTTTTTAGGTATTAAATATTTTATTAAAAAGGACAAGTATCCAATCAATAATAATGAATTAGATATATTTTTTATCTATATTGAAATTGGTATTATTTTAGGTGCTAGAATAGGATATATTTTAATATATGATCCAAATACTGTACACTATCTATTGCATCCTTGGGAGATATTTAACCCATTTGCAAATGGTAAATTTGTAGGCATTAGTGGAATGAGCTATCATGGTGCAGTTTTTGGATTTATTACTGGAGCATATCTATATGCTAAACGGTATAAAAAATCTGTATTGCTTTTGATGGATTCTACTGCCATTGCATTACCACTTGGGTATATTTTAGGAAGGATTGGCAATTTTTTAAATCAAGAATTAGTTGGTAGAGAGACAGATCTTGCAATTGGAATTTTAGTAAATGACAAGCTTGTTCATCCAAGTCAATTGTATGAAGCTTTTTTAGAAGGCTTTTGTGTTTTTATTATTTTATTTTTTATTAGACGCAGACTAAAATATCAAGGTGAATTAATAGGTTTATATTTATTCTTTTATTCCATTGCTAGATTTATTGCAGAATTTTTTAGAGAAGCAGATTCTCAAATTGGATATTTTTATGGAATCTCAATGGGTCAAATATTATCTATAATTACTATTGTTATATCAATAATATTTTTGTTTATTATTCACAAAAAATCGATTAAAAAGCAGCAATTATAAGAGGTTAAAATGTTAATTAGTGCAATATTTATAATATTTTATACAATACCAGTTTGCTTAATAGCTATATTGCAAATAAAGCATATAAAAGCAAATAATAAAGTTGTAATTTTAGATTCTAGAGATTTTAATATTGCTAGAGAGTATGCAATTATTAGTCAGTATTTTCATCTATTAGAATCTATCTTTAGTGCAATCTTATTTATATTTTGGATTAATTTAGGTTTTCCTATATTGCAAGAAATATTTGGATATGGAATTGTTAATGAAATTTTATATGTAGTTTTATTTTTAATTATTAATTCTATTTTAATGTTGCCAATTTCTGCGTACAAGACATTGGTTATTGATAAGAGTTTTGGTTTTAGTAAAACTACTATTAAGCTTTATATAATTGATACCATAAAATCATTTGCTATGCTTGTAATTTTTGCTACATTAGTAGTTGCAGTTTTGATTTATTTTATTAATAATTTTACAAATTGGTGGATTTTTGGATTTATTTTAATGTCTTTAGTTGTAATACTTATAAATCTTATTTATCCAACTATTATTGCCCCGCTTTTTAATAAATTTACTCCTCTTGATGATGAGACTTTAAAGTCAAAAATTATAAATATGATGAATAGTGTTGGTTTTAAAGCAAATGGGATATTTGTTATGGATGCAAGCAAGAGAGATGGCAGACTTAATGCTTATTTTGGTGGTCTTGGAAAAAGCAAAAGAGTTGTTTTATTTGATACTTTATTATCAAAGGTTACACAAAATGAATTACTTGCTATTTTGGGGCATGAGCTTGCTCACTTTAAACATAAAGATTTAATTAAAAATATATGTATAGTTTCTCTAGTGTTATTTAGTTTATTCTTTGTTGCAGGTAATTTGCCTAATTTTATATTTGATGGATTTGAAAAAAATGCAGCAAGTATTATTTGTATTCTTGTGCTTATTTCATCATTAATATCATTTTATTTTTTACCTATTATTAATTATTTTAGTAGAAGGGCAGAATATAAAGCTGATAAGTTTGGTTCTGTATTAACTAATGAAAATGATTTAAGTAATGCACTTGTAAAGCTTATTAATGAAAATAAAGCATTTCCTTATTCACATAAAGTATATATATTTTTTTATATGTCTCATCCTCCATTGCTTGATAGATTAAAGGCATTAAATTATAAATTTGATGAAAATTAAAGATGCTTTATATATAGCAAGACAAAATCATAATAACTCTAGGGGATTACTAGAGTGTGAGATTCTATTAAGTTATATTTTAAAAAAAGATAGAATCTTTTTACATACATATAGCAATTTTGAAATCACAAATAGTGATTTTGAGTTATTATTAACCTATATTGATAAACTTAATGATAATTATCCAATAGAATATATTACAAATAAAGTTAGTTTTTATTCGCAATATTTTTATATTGATGAAAATGCATTAATACCGCGTCCAGAGACTGAGCTTCTTATTGATTGTACATCTAAATTGATTGTGCAAAACAATATTAAAAAGATATTTGAAATAGGTGTAGGAAGCGGTATTGTAAGCATAATGCTTTGTTTGTTGCATAAAGATTTAGAAGTTATTGCTATAGATAAGTCAAATAAGGCATTAGAGGTTGCAAAAAAAAATATTCAATTAAAGTCCGTATTAGATAATTCATTAAAAAGTAGAATCAGACTTATTGAAGGTAACTTGCTTGATGGAATAAATAGAAGTAAAAGTGATTTTATAGTATCAAACCCACCATATATTGCAAATTCATACAAGATACCACCAAATCTAAAATTCGAGCCAAGAGAAGCTTTATTTGGTGGGAACAAAGGTGATGAAATACTTCTGGATATAATTAAACTTGATGCAAAATATTTATGTTGTGAGATAGGATATAATCAAGAATATTTGAAAGATTATTTAACAAAATATGATAAGGTTAGCTTTTATAAAGATTATTCAAATTTTGTGCGAGGTTTTGTCGCACAAAAATTTTAATTTATTTTTTTGAAAAAACAAGAATGTTTTAAAAATTGTTTGTATGTAGAGAATCTAGATATCCTAAATTAGTGTATTTATTATCTACTTTTACTAAATATTATTATTTTAATTGCTTTATGGTATTTATTGTTATAGATTTATTTTTGAGGTTTTAATGAAACTAAAGATTTGTGTATTAAGTGATTATAAAGATGAATGGTTAAGGGATATGTTAAAAAAAATATCCCCAAATAATGATTCAAAAATATATATTGATGATTTTGAATTAGATTTTCAAGTTTGCAATAGCGCTATTGATTGTGATTATGTTGTAGTGCTTAATAAAGTTAATAAAAACACTATTGTAAAAACAAAGAGAATCATTGCATTACAACAAGAGCCATATATAAGAGAATCTAGACAATATGCAATACCTTTTAAAAATGAATGGGCTATTAGTGCTGATTATTATTTATTTTGTGATACTGTTCTTGCTTTTAATGATGGCTTATTTGAAGATAAGCAATTAATATCAACAAATCCAAAGACATTTATAATCAATAATACAAAATTTATAAAACATCATCCAGCACTTTATTTTTTATTTGGTGATATTGATTATAAAAATTTATGCACACTTCCTGCTCCAGTTAAAACAAAAGATATATCTTGTATAGCTAGTTTTGATAAAAAAGCTTTCTATGGTCATCTAGATAGAATAAAGTTTGTTAAAGCTCTTAAAAAATCAAGAATTGGACATAGAATTGATTTCTTTGGTAATAAAACTGAATATGAGTTAAAAGAAAAAAAAGATGGAATCATCCCATATAAATACACAATTGCTATAGAAAATAACTCACAAGATGATTATATAAGTGAAAAAATTATGGATGCTTATCTTGGATATAGTATCCCTATTTATTTCGGTGCAGGTAATATTGATAAATATTTTCCTAAAAATTCATTTATTAAAATTGATATTTATAATTTAGAGGATTCTATAAAAATTATTGAAGATATTTTAGATTCTGATTTTTATGAGGAAAATTTTAATTCATTGCTACAGGCAAGAAGCTTGGTTATAAATAAATATTCTATGCTTCATTCTTTATCTAAACATATTATTTATGATGCTAAACAATACAGTAATGATATAAAAAAAGAAATTTATATTTATAAATACAAACGACCTATGAAATATGTTTTGAAATATTGGTATTGTGTCTTATGGTATGGTTTATTAAGTGTTATTACCAATGGTGAAAGCAAGAGTAGATTAAAAGAATTATATTAGAATTCAAAGTTGGTTCCTATTAATTCTCTTGCACTATCACGAGGTGATTTTCCATTTATAATTTGATATACTTGATTTGCTATAGGGGTGTAAATATTGTGTTTTGTTGCAAGTTTTACTACAGCTTGCACACTTAATACTCCTTCTGCAATTTCTCCTAATTCATCTAATATATTCTTTAGTTGCTTGTTTTGTGCAAGTGCATTACCTACACGATAATTCCTTGATAGTATTGAATTTGCAGTTAAAAATAAATCACCAGCACCACTTAATCCAAGAAATGTAGATTCTTTTGCACCAAAATACATACCAAATCTACACATTTCTACCAAGCCTCTTGCAACTATAGAGGCTTTTGCATTATTTCCTAGATTTAATCCATCGCTAATTCCACCTGCAATTGCAATAATATTTTTGTATGCACCAGCAACCTCTCCACCTATGATGTCATTATTGAAATATATTTTCATAAAATTAGGAAATATTGTTGCTATGCTTTCTATATTAGATTCTGTATGGATATTTAATGCACATGGCATACCCTCTAATACTTCTTTTGCAAATGATGGACCCATTAAATAACCAATTTTTAGATTTGGAAAATATTCTTTAAAAATATCACTTATAAAAGCTCCAGTTTCTATCTCTATACCTTTTGATGCTACAATAATAATAGAATCTTCTTCAAACTCTATATTTTGTAGCCATTCTCTTATAGCTTGGCTTTTTATTGTTATTATTATATATTTACATTTTAGTGCATCTTTTAGATCAATTTGTTTTACTTTATGAGAATAATATGTATTTAAAAACTTTAATTCTCTTCTTGATGCAATACCTACATTATTTTTTTGACTAAAACAAAATGCAAGTGCTCTTCCCCAAACTCCACCACCAATTACTGCTATATCTATTTTTTCATTCATTATTGTTAATTGACACCCCTTTTACATCTTTGTTTTTGCTTCAATCCCCATCAATCTTAATCCAGTAGTAATTGATATGGATACTATTTTTAATATGCATAATATACTTCCTTCATTTGGAGTATCAATAATTTTTGATGCGTTGTAGCAGGAATGAAGTTTTGAGGCTAGATTTTTTAAGTATTCAGGTAATTTTTGTATAGCATATTCATCAAATGAATTTTGTAATACTTTTTGGAGTAATAATGCATTGATTAATAATTCTTTCCATATAGAATCCACATTATTAAAATCATATGATATTTTTGCACTACTCTTTTGTAGTATTGTATGGATTCTAGCATTTGCATAATTTATATAGTATAGAGGATTATTGGAATCCTCATTTTTTAATATATCAATATCAAATTCTAAGTGAGTATCTGCTTTTTTACTTACAAATATGAACCTAAGTGCATCAATGCCTATATCATCTATTACATCTTGCATTAAGATAAAGTTGCCAGCTCTTTTACTCATTTTATAAGGTTTTCCACCTTTTAATAGGCTTACCATTTGAGATAATATTACATCAAGTTTATTGCTATCATATCCTAAAAAATCAATACTAGATTTAATTCTTGCTACATATCCATGATGATCTGCTCCCCATATATTTATGTATGAGTCATATTGGCGTTTGAATTTATTATCATGATATATAATATCACCTGCCAAATATGTTGGTTCACCATTTTCTCTTATAATCACTCTATCTTTTTCATCTCCATTTAGGCTTGATTTTAACCATACTTTAGAATCTTTATTGTAAATAGCATTATTTTCTTTTAGTTTTTTTAATACACCATCTAATTCATTAATTAATGATTTTTCACTTACAAAATAATCAAATGATATTTTCGCATCTTCTAATGTGGATTGTATTAATTTAATCATTGCCTTTATTCCAAATTGTGCAATGGTTTTTATTTCTGAATTAATAAATACTTGTTGTCCAATTGCATCTATTGCTTCTTTTGCTATATCTGTTATATATTCTCCACGATAAAATTCATCTGGATATTCTACCTCAAGCCCTAGAAGTTCTTTTCCTGCTAAAAGTATAGAAGTTCCTAACATATCAATTTGGCTTCCAGCATCATTTATATAATATTCTTTTTTGATATCATATCCTAAATGGATGCCTATTCTAGATAGTATATCACCAAATATAGCTCCTCTTGCATGTCCTATATGAAGAGGTCCTGTTGGATTTGCGCTGACAAATTCAATTAATATTTTTTTGCTATGCTTACTTTTTGCAAAATTATCTGGATTTGTTATTACATCTTTTGCGATTTTTTCTAAAAATTTATCACTTATTTCGATATTAATAAACCCATTTACTATACTTACAGATTTAAATTCATACAATGACTCTATTTTTTTTTTGATATTTTCCGCTATTTCGTTAGGACTTTTCTTTTGTTGTTTTGCTAATATTAATGCTATTGGTGTAGAAAAATGTCCCATTTTTGGGTTTTTGGGAATCTCTAAGACAACATCCTCACCAATATTTGAATCTAATATTTCTTTTATGTGTTTATACATAAATGCTCTATACTTTTTTTATATTTTCTGTTTCTTGTATAGATGCTTCATTTACTTTTGTATTAGGATTATTTTCTACTTCTTTTGTATTAATATCAGTTTTATTTTGCACAACTTCTTCTAAATCATCATCTTTTACTGCTTTCTTAAAGTTTTTAATACCGCTTCCTAATCCCTTTGCTAAATCCGGAATTTTCTTTGCACCAAACAATAAAACAACAATAGCTAAAATAATCAATAATTCTGGAACACTAGGCATTGCCATATTTAAATCCTCTTAATAACTTTTGTTTAGGTATTATATAAATAGTGTATTTTATAATAAAAAGTATAAAATTCAACATTTTTTAGTATGATTGACATTCTCTAAACATTCTATCAAAATAATTAATAGAATCTTTTATGTATTGCTTATTTTGACTTATTAATAATATTTCATAATTTATATCAAATGCACTTTTTGACCAATTTGCAGATCCAAAAATTATTGATGTATCATCTATTATTGCCAACTTATTATGCATAATCCCATAATATTTTCCATTTTGTGAAGTTTTGCCTTTTAATGTACATACATTAATATTCTTTAATTTTGCTAAATATCCTATTGTTGATTTATCATCATCAATATTTGTTTTGTGGTCATATATAATTTTAAAATTTATTCCTCTTTTTGCTGTATCTCTAATTGCTTTGCTTATTTCTCTATTTGTAAAACTATAAACTGCTATTTTTACTTCTTTTTTTGCTTTTTTAATTTCTTTAATGAGTTCATTAACAGCATCTTTAGCTTGATATGGCATAAAATATATAGAATCTGCAAATGCAAAGCATTGTAAAAGTATAATTAGAATTATATTTTTCATGATATTCCTTAAGTAATGTATTTTTGTAATTGAATTATATTTATAATGTTAGTATAATCTACAACTTTAATTTATTTTTAGATATCAATATAATAGTGATAGTCGTTGATTTGTATTCATAATGTTGTTAGAATACAGAGAACATAGCATATGTTTGTTTATGGAGAATTAATGAAATTTTTACTTGTTAATACAAATGCTGCAGTTAAAAAAATTTTTAGTATTGCTGCTAGAAAAGCTTCCATTCGTCTTGATTTTGCTAATTCTATTCAAGAAATTTCTATTCAGGAAGATTATGCTTGCATATTTGTAGATGATGGTGTGTTGCACACAGGTAATCTTCAAAGTATTAAAAATAAGATGATAACTACAAAGTTTTGTCTTATAATGTCTAAAGATTCTGAAACAATACCAGATTTTGATAGTTATATTAAGAAACCATTTTTGCCTACAGATATTTATGAGGTATTAAAGCAAGAAAAGCAAAGTGATATGAATTTTTCATCTTTTGATGCAGAAACTCAAGATGACTATAGTAATATTAACTACAATAACATTAATACTAGACATGGAATTAATCATATAAACTTACTTGATGATATGGATGATACTAATATGGTTTCTGATATGAATAGTGGTATCAATAATATAGATTTATCTGAATTTAGTGATAATGATGATGAGTTTTTATCCGGTATTAGAGATTCTACATCGATAACTAATCAAAATAATGAAGAAGCAAAATTTACATATGATAATTATAATAGCCCTATGGATATGGCTGAAACTATAAGTGATAGTTCATTCAACATATTAGATGAATCTAATTCTTTTGATCTAAATGACAGTGTTAGTTTGCCTCAGGATTCTACTGACTTCAATTCAACACATATTTTTGATGATTCTAAAGATTTTTTAGCTTCTGAGAGTGACTTTGGACATAATACTATAGATACAGATAATGTAGTAAAAGATGATGATAACCATAATACAAATTTCAAAATAGAGTCTAACATGAATAATATAAATAATAATACAAGTAATGATGATATAGATTTTAGTTCAATTTTTGCATTACAAGATGAGTTTTTAAAAGATCAAAATAAAGATAAACCAAAGGGTGTTATTGGTGGTGATATATATATAAAAAAAGATACAAATAGTCAAATAGATCACAATGATGAGAATTCATTAGGTGGTGCAGATAAAGATAGTTTTGAAATACCATTTCAAGATAATAATACAGCTAACAATAATTCATTAACTAGTATAAGCAGCAATAATTTAGATATTAATACATCTATTGGAGCGAATAGTCTTGATGATATTAATGATATTAATCTTAATAATAATCTTTCAGATCCATCTGTAATAGAAAATCAACAAGTAGATAGTAGTAATTTTTCAGAATCTGTTGTTGATTTTGATATTGATAAATTAAGCGATGAGGAGCTAGATGAGCTTGATGATGAAACATTATTAAAACTGCAAGAGGATAGTATCGCAAGCTCAGTTATTGATAATGAGCCAAAAATATTAAACAAGGATGATATTAATGAAGTAGCTACAATTTTAGAAGATACACAAAGTACTAGTTCGAGTGATACTTTAGATACTATTGAGTTTAAAATGGAGAATAATGAATTAGATTCTCTTACTCAAGAGGCACTAAGTGAAGCTATTGATGAAACTAATATGGATAATGATTTTAATTTTGATAATGAATTGTCATCTTTAGATAGCCCATTATTATCTAATGCGATTGAAACCCATCCATCTGATAAAGATATCCATGTAGATAATTCTTTGGATAAACCTATAAATTTTGAAAGTGGATCTAGTAGTTCTACTCCAAATGTATTAAGTAATCCTAATTTAGATTTAACTGAGATTGTCAAATCATTTCCTGTTGATAAATTAAGAGAACTTTTAAGTGGTGTTCAAATTACAATAAATATTACTTTCCCAACAAAAAAGTAGTAATGAGAGATTCTAATATTATCATAATATCTGGTCCAAGCGGGGCTGGGAAGTCAAGTTTGTGTAATAAGTTATTTGAATATTTAGATAATATTTATTTCTCTATATCCTCTACTACTAGATATATGAGAGATGGCGAGATAGATGGAGTGCATTATTACTTTGTTTCTCATGAAGAGTTTATGAATGGTATTGAAAATAATCTTTTTTTAGAATGGGCAAAGGTTCATAATAACTATTATGGTACACAAAAAAAACAGATAGATGATGCATTAGAACAAGGTAAGCTTGTATTATTTGATGTTGATGTGCAAGGTCAAAGGTCTATTAAACAATTTTATCCCAATGCAACATCTATTTTTATCACAACACCTAATATGTCTATATTGGAACATAGGCTAAAAAGTAGAGCTTTAGACAACAAGGAAAGTATAGATACACGTTTGAATCTTGCTTATAATGAAATAAAATCAGTTAGTAATTTTGATTTTGTCATTGTTAATGATGACTTCAATGTATCATTTGATGGATTTTTAAGTATTGTTAAGTCTGTTTATTTTAAAAACACAGAATCTTATAGTACTAATTTGATTAATACTTGGAAATAGCTTTATTTTATATTTCTTATTTCCCCATCTTTGATTTCTATTACCCTATCTGCCAATTCTATAGTGCTTGGCCTATGAGCTATAATAATAATAATTTTATCTTTTCTTATTAAATCTATTGTCTTTTTTATAGAATCTTCAGTATTTTTATCAAGAGCGCTTGTGGCTTCATCAAATATTAGTACTTGAGGATTTCTGTATATAGCTCTTGCAATGGCTATTCTTTGTCTTTGCCCACCACTTAAATTTGCGCCATATTCATCAAGTTTAGTATATATTCCATTTGGTAATTGTTCTACAAAATCATATGCAAAACTTTGTTTTAGGGCATCAATAACTCTATTTTCATCTATTTCTTGTCCATAGGCTACATTTGCTGCGATACTATCATTAAATATAAAAATTCTTTGTGTAACTATAGCTATACTATCACATATACTTTTTTGAGAGTATTTATCTATAGAAATATTATTAATTATGACACTTCCTTTAGTTGGGATATATAACCTTAATATAAGATTTACAATAGAACTTTTTCCACTTCCACTTTTTCCCTTTAGTGCTATTATTTCATTTCTGTAAAAATCTAAATTAATATTTTTTAATGCTTGAATATTATCGTAGTTTAGATATACATTTTTGAATTGAATCTTTTCTATGACTTTATCTATTTTTATACTCCCATCTTTTATCTTTGGCTCTCTATGTAGTATCTCTATAATCCTATTACCAGCTGCAATGGCACCTTGCATCCCAGCATATATTGCTGTTAGTCTTTTAAGCGGAGTATATGTCATAAAAAGTGCTGTCATAAATGAAAAAAAATCACCTGTTGTCATTCTTTCATTTATTACTTCATTTCCTCCAATATATATTACAATTGCAATAATAATTGCTCCTAAAAATTCCATAAGAGGCGTAATTAGTTGATTTTGTTGAACAACTTTCATATTGATTTTAAAAAATTTTAAATTTGCTTCTTTAAAGTATTTGAGTTCTATTTTTTCATTATTGCTTGATTTGATTAATTCTGCGTTATTAAATATTTCATTAAGCTTTGATGTAATATCTGAATTTTGTTCCATTGAATCTTTAGAACGTTTTTTAATTTTTTTAGAAATAATGTTTATAGGCAACATTGAAAGTGCCATTATAATAATACCAATTAATGCTAATTTAGGACTTTGATATATAACCACCACCATTAATGCAACAAAGGTGATACTTTCTCTTGCCAAATCCCCAATATAAATTGATACAGCATTTTTAATAGCTTCTATATCATTTGTAACTCTTGCTATTAACTCACCATTCCTTGCTTTATTAAAAAAATCAATTTCAAGTTTTAAGATATGTTCAAGTAGTTTATTTCGTATTTGTCTTACTATATCATGCCCTATGTAATTCATGAGATATGATTGTATATACATTCCACCACTTTTCCCAAGATATGCTACTATAATTATAATTGGTAATACTATTAACATAAATGAATTTTTTGCATAAAATACTTGATCAAGGACTGGCTTTACAAGATATGCAATAAGAGATGTGCAAAGTGCAGTTATAATTCCAGCTAGCATTGCTATTATAAATCTATTTTTATGTTGTTTTATATATGGTAAGAATTCTAAAAATAAATTTTTCATAGTTGCTATTATATTAAATTAAATATTATTTATTGGTGTATTTAAATAAAATATTATTAAAATACGTCCAAAATGTTGGAGTATTTACTTTGCAAAAAAAGATAGAAAAAATAGAGGAATTTCTATATAGAGAAACTAAGAAAAGAGGCTTTAACAGTGTTGTTTTTGGTCTTAGTGGTGGTATAGATAGTGCTGTTGTTGGTTATTTTTGTAATAAGATATTTAAAGATAATGCAAGAGCTTTTATTATGCCATCAAATTATTCTAATCCTAAAAATACACAAGATGCTATAAGATTTGCTCAATCAATAGGACTTTATTATGAAGTGATTAATATTGGAAAAATGCAAGATACCTTTATTGATATGATGCAGCTTTCAAATGATTCTTCTAATTTACATAGGATAGGTAATTTTTGTGCCCGAATTAGAATGTCACTTTTATATGATAAGTCATTTATGCATCAATCAATCGTTGTTGGTACTAGCAATAAGAGTGAATTAATGCTTGGTTATGGGACTTTGTATGGTGACTTGGCTTATGCTATTAATCCAATAGGTAATATCTATAAAACCGAAATTTTTGAAATAGCAAAGAAAATTGGCATACCTTGGTATATTGTCAATAAAAAACCATCTGCAGATCTATTTAAAGGTCAGAGTGATGAGGCTGATTTAGGGTATTCATATACAATGATTGATAAATTACTAAAACAGATAGATAATGGTTTAAATAAAAAACAATTAATAGAAAATGGATTTGAAAGAGAATTTGTAAAATCTATTAAAAATAGAATTAAAAATAATAAATTTAAAAGTAAAACTCCAAAGATAGCAAAGGTGTAAAATGAGGTTTATTGATAGTTATTTTTATAAACCTAATATTTATCAGAAATGTTTGAGTATCTTATTGCTTCCTATTTCTATTTTGTATTTTATTGCGGCTACAATAAGGCGTAAATGTCAAATATATATTGATTTTAACATACCAATTATAAGTATTGGGAATCTTATAGCAGGTGGTAGTGGAAAAACTCCTGTACTACAGGAATTAGCAAAAAAATATGAAAATGTAGCAATTGTATCTAGAGGTTATAAAAGAAAAAGTAAAGGTTTGCTTGTTGTTAGTCATAATGGTGTGATACAGGCAACTCAAGAAGAAAGTGGAGATGAAGCATATATGCTTGCATCAAGTCTCCCTAATGCAAGTGTTATAGTTTGTAAAAATAGAAAACTTGGAATCTTAAAGGCTAAGGAATTTGGTGTAAAAGCTGTTTTTTTAGATGATGGATTTAGATTTAATTTTAAAAAGTTAAATATTATATTAGTTCCACAGCTTAAACCTTACTTTAAATTTACAATTCCAAGTGGTATTTATAGAGAAAATCCATTTTATAGTAATCCAGGAGATATGTTTTTAAATGAGGGTATTGATTATAAAAGAGAAGTTACCATTGAAAATCCTACTCAAAGAATGCTTCTTGTAACAGCGATAGCAAATCCATCGAGATTGGATAAATTCCTACCATCTAATATTGTTGGTAAAATAACTTTAAATGATCATTCCAATTTTAATTTAAGCTCTATAAAAGAGAAGTATAACCAATGTGGTGCTACTTCATTGCTTGTAACAAAAAAAGATTTAGTAAAACTTTCAGAATGTGATTTGCCAACTAGTGTATTAATGCTTAGAATAAATATTAATCATAGTATTGAGTATAAGGTAAGAGAATACATAGAATCTTTCTAGTCTATATTTTTAAATAATTTTCTTGCAAATATAGCAATTTTTATTCTAAATATTTTTGAATGCAAGAAGATCCCTCCAATAAAGCCAATCATGCTTCCTATGATTACATCTGTAATTCTAGCACTAACTAAAATGTCTGGTATATAGTTCATAAAACTACTTGCTTCCGCTAAATAAGTAGTATATGGTGTTATAAATATGATTGCTAGTGCATAATTTCTGACAATTAGGAACTCAATCATAAATACCAATATAAACATTAATATTGCAAATTCAAAATTATTAAATTGCACATTAAGTAGAGTATATGCAAATGCAGAACCTATTAATGTGCCAATTATTCTTTGTATTTGTTTTACCCATATAGCTTTAAATGTTAGTCCTTGCATTATTACTGCACAACTTATGCCAACCCAATAACTTCTTTCTAAGTAAAAAAAGTCACCAATAAATACAGCAAAGCCAACAAATATACCAATAATAATTGGATCTATAATTATTATATCAAATCCAAGTTTTCCTGTTTTTTCTATTTTTTCTTCTAATATATTATTTTTAAGTATATAAATTACAAGTATGCTATATAAAAATCCTGTTATATTAGCACTCATGGCACCTATTGCTACTAATCCTATTAACATTATAAAATCTTCTTTATTAAATGGTAGATTTGAACCTAAAATACACGCAAAAACAAAGAAAAAATATCCTGGAGCTCCCAAATTGTAATATCTTACTACTATGGCACTAATTATTGTAACTATACATATAATAATAGGTGTTAATATTGGAAAAAATTGTCCAACTAACCCAATTGTAAAACTAAGCCCTATCCCAAAACCACATCCCATAAGTACTATCATTCTATGATACATAGATGTATTTGGAATATATAAAAATATAGTTGTGCCTATTATGCATACAAGTCCTAGATCTTGTCGTCCAAAATATGTGCTTATTAATAATACTATGGCAACATTCAATCCAGCAAAAAATGGCATTTGCCAAACACGATCAGTTTTATTTAAAGTTATTAGCTCTTTTATGTAATTTTTAAAATTATTCATTATTTGATTGATAGAGAGTGTAGTATCTTTTAGAATCCATTTGGATTCTAAAACTATCTATTTTCTTGAAGAAGGTGTATCGTGAACTATAGTAATTGTGCCTTTAATATCACTTAGTATGGCACACGCAGCTTCAGATGCACTACCCATAGCAGTTGTTACCATGGATGTAACACCAGATGCAGTTCCTGCTACATAAATCCCTTCTTTAACTTCTTGCCTCCCTTTATATTCTAGGCGAATTTTATTTGGTTTATTCATTAGATTATGAGGCTTTATTATATCTCCTAATCCTTGAATATCAAAACTGCTTGCACCTGTTGCAAGAATAATATAGTCAGATTCAAACTCTATATTTTCACCTTTTGCAATAAATGCACCTTTACTACCATCAATTTTTGTTATTTTTCCACTTATATAGTTAACCTTTAGTAGTGAATTTATTTGATCTAGAGTTTTTTCTATTATTTCTTTGCCTGTAATTCCACTTGGAAATAATGGAGAATTATAGATTGCAACAGCATTTAAGTCAGGTTTGCCATCATCAATTATATTAATATCAAAGTCTAATTCATCATTTTTTGCAGATGCTAATATTAATGCAGCAGTCAACCCTGCTATGCTTCCACCAATAATTGTAATTCTTTTTTTCATAATAATTCCTTGTTTTAAAATTTATATAGGTAAAACCCTAATATTTTCTGCTAATTTTTCTTGTAATACAGATTCTATTGCAAATAAAGTTCCGCTATATCCACTTGCGCAGCCATTGCAAGCACCTAAATATCGTATATATACATCTATATAATTATCGCTTGTTTCTTTTATATCAATAATTTCCATATTTCCACCATCCATCATAAGCATAGGACGAATATTTTCATCAATAATTTTATCAATTGCTTTTACTTTTTGAACAGTCGTCATTTCTGTAAAGTTTATTTCACCATTTTGGGCTTTATCTGCTGTTTGTCTTGTTTTTTCTGCTTCCATTTCTGCTCTTGTGTCTCTTAGAATATCAACAAGATAATATTCTCTTTCTTCATGACCACCAGGTTTTATACAGCTTTTACAAAATGCTCCTGCTTTTGTGTAATTTGTTATTTCTTCAACTGTTGTTAAATTATTTAGTCTAATTACTTCTTTTATTGTTCCAAGGCTTACTCTAGCACATTCACATACTATTATTTCATTTTCAAAATCATTTGGATCTTTCCCTAAATACATACCTGCAGCCTGTTTAATAACATCATATGCCATAACAGAACAGTGCATTTTTTGTCCTGGAACTGCTGGAGTATCTGGATTGTCTCTTAGAGCAGATTCTACATCAAGATTTGTTATCTTTACTGCTTCTTGGACTTTTTTTCCAAGACATAATTCAACCATCATGTCAGAACTAGCAATTGCAGTGCCGCAACCAAAACTTTTAAATTTAGCATCTATGATAACATCATTACTATCAACCAACCAATATAGTCTTACAGCATCACCACAAGATTCTGCTCCATGATCTGCAATAATAAGCTTAGCTCCTTTTGCATCAGCTTGCTCTTGTGTTATTACTCCAAGATGAGTTGGATTATCCATTCTTTGTCTAACTTTTTGTGAATATGCATCCCACAATGAACCACCAATTAATGTATCTTTACCCATTTTTTATTCCTCATAAATTAAACTTTAAATCAATTAATATGAACTTGATATATTTCTCAATCTTTTTATTGCTGTATTTAACACATCAATAGTGTAGTCAATATCTTCTTTTGTTGTAAATCTTGATAATGACAATCTAACTGCAGTGTGTGCTAATTCTTTGTCTGCTCCAATAGCAGTCATAATAGGATTAGCTTCCAAATCTTCACTAGCACAGGCACTACCTGTTGATGCACCTATCCCAGCTTTATTCAAGTCCCAAAGCATAGCTTCTCCTTCAATTCCTCTTACACTTGCAAGTATTGTATTTGGGACACGCTCAGTGCTATCACCAATAATTATGATGTCATCATTTTTTCTAAGTGCATTCTCTAATTCATCTCTTAATTCTTTTACTTGATTGCCTTCGTAATCAAGCCATTTATTTGCTAATTCCATAGCCTTACCCATTCCAATAATATATGGAACATTCAATGTCCCACTTCTCCTGCCATGCATATGTTCTCCGCCATGAAATAAAGGAGTAAGCTCTATACCTTTTTTTATAAATAGTCCGCCAATTCCTTTTGGTCCATGAAATTTATGTGCTGAAAAACTTAGAAAATCAACATTTACATCTCTAACATCTACTTTTATTTTTCCTATTGCTTGAACAGCATCAGTATGAAACAATACTCCTTTTTCTCTACACACTTCTCCAATTTCTTTTATTGGAAATACAACCCCCGTTTCATTATTTGCCCACATTACACTTACTAGTGCAGTTTTTGGTGTTATTGCATCTCTAATAGCACTTACATCAATATTTGCTTTACTATTTACAGGTATGTATGTTATTTCAACTCCCAATTCCTCAAGGAATGCACAAGTTGATGCAATTGCTGGATGTTCTACTTGTGTAGTTATGATATGATTTTTTCCTTCTTTTAACACTTTATCAAAATATATACCTTTAAGAACCCAGTTATTACTTTCTGTTGCACATGATGTAATAATTATATCATCATTAGAATCTGCATTAATTCCTTCATATAATTGATCAAATGCATTTCTTAATGGTTTGTGTGTAATTGTTCCAAAATGATGAAGTGAATTAGGGTTTCCATAATTCTTACAAAAGTAGTCTTGCATAACTTCAAATACCTCTTTATCTACCATTGTAGTAGCATTATTATCTAAATAAACTTCTCTCATGATATCTTATTTTCTCCTTAGCTATTTGTTAAAAATACATTTAATTAATAAAAATTATTGTTTAGGGCTCGATTATACCTTTTAAAGTAAAAAAATATTATTAACATCTTTAATTTTGTTTGAAAATTATTGAAAAATTGCGTTGAGTTTTGAGTAAATTTCATCAAATTCTAATTGTTCTTGGGAATCTTGTTGCAAAAATTTTTCTAGTTTATCTTTTTTATTTAATGCTTCGTCTAACTCTTTATCACTTCCTCGCTGATATGAACCAATTCTTACTAAAATTTCATTTTCTTTCAATATAGAATATGTTTTTCTAAATTTTATAGCATTTTCTTTATGCTTTTTATCAATGATATCATTCATTATACGAGATGCAGATGATAGTATATTTATTGGTGGATATATTCCAAATTCACTTAATTCTCTACTTAATACTATGTGCCCATCAAGAATACTTCTACTTTGATCGGCTATTGGATCATTTAAATCATCTCCTTCAACAAGTACTGTAAAAAATGCAGTTATTGAACCTTTGTCTTCTTCTTTACCTACTCTTTCCATTAGTTGTGGTAGTAAACTTAAAGATGATGGAGGATATCCTTTTGATGTTGGTGGTTCTCCAAGTGATAATCCTATTTCTCTTTGTGCCATTGCAAATCTTGTTACAGAATCCATTACAAATAAAACATCTTTTCCTTTGTTTTTGAAATATTCAGCAATAGATATAGCACTAAATGCACCATATTTTCTCATAAGAGGAGAATCATCACTAGTTGCAACTACTATAATAGTATTTGTTAAATCATTGCCAAGATTTTTTATGATAAATTCAGGAACTTCTCTACCTCTTTCACCAATTAAAGCTATTACCTTAACATCAGCTTTTGAACCTTTTACAATCATTCCAAGTAGTGTAGATTTGCCAACTCCACTTCCTGCAAATATGCCTATTTTTTGCCCTTTACCGCAGGTTAATAGCCCATCAATACTTTTTATCCCAACGCTAAATCTCTCATCAATCAACCCGCGATTCATTGCTTTTATAGGTTGATTTATTATTGGAATAAATGCATCTTTTTGAATCTCACCAAGATTGTCTATAGGATTTGCCATGGTATCTACAACTCTACCAAGCAATCCATCTCCAACACCTATTTTTAAACCTTTTTGGTTTATAAATACTTTATCACCTACTTTATAACCTTGTGTAGTTGTAAATGGTATAATTGAAAAAGATTCTATGTCTATTGCACTTACAATTCCTAAAATATCACCATCATTACCTTGTATATTAACTATATCTCCTATTGATGTATTTAGACCATTTGCTTTGATTGTGTTTGAATATATATGCGTTATTTTGCCAAAATGCGGAGAAAGGTTAATCTTATTTTTCAATCTTGTTCTTATTTTATCTAAAGACATTTAATACCCTGTAATGTTATTAATAGATATTGTATGTTTTTTTGTTAAAATACATACTTAAATTTTTAGCCTTTGAGTAAGGAAACAATAATGAGTGTAAAGTTAATAAATGATGCAAATATTTTGTTAAATGCTTTAATAAGAGAGGAGCAATTAGATCAAAAGAAGAAAATGATTGCACAAAATATAAGTAAGAATATAAAGATAGATGGTTTTAGAAAAGGTAAGGTTCCATTAAATATTATTGAAAATAGATTTAAAGATAAGATTGAACAAGATAGCCAAAATGAAGCTTTAAATGATTTGATTAGGGAATCATTGAAAGAATTAAATATAGAATTAGAAAGAATAATTGGGAATCCTTTGATATCTAAATTTCAAAAAATTGGTAATGATATTGAAGTTGAAGCAAAGATTGGTATTTTCCCAAATGTAGAGTTAAAAGATTATGAAAAATTAATTCCTATTGTTGAATTAAATGATATTAGTGATGATGATGTGGATTCTAGGATAAAAGATTTAGCCAAATCTAATGGAGAATTAGTTGAAATTTCTAAAGAAAAAGGATTGGAATCTGGTGATATTGCAAATATAGATTTTGAAGGATTTCTAGATGAGACGCCATTTGATGGTGGTAAAGCAGATAATTATGATCTAGAGATTGGTTCAAATAGTTTTATTGAGGGATTTGAAAGTCAATTAATTGGTATGCAAAAAGGTGATACAAAAGATATAAATGTCAGATTTCCAGATAATTACAATGCTACTCATTTAGCTGGTAGGGAGGTTAGGTTTAATGTTAAACTAAATACCATAAAAGAGAGAAAACCTGTCAATATAGATGATGATTTTGCAAAAAAGATGATCCCAAATAACAGTGAGGCAACTATAGATACATTGAAAGAGAATATAAAAACTCAACTTTATAATGAAAATAAAAGCAAAGCCATAAATGATTTAAAATCAAAATTAATAGAGAATCTTATAGGTGGTATTGAATTTGATTTACCAGATAATATTGTTGAGCAAGAAATTGATGTAATTTTCAGAAATAGTTTACAAAGTATGGATAAAGATGAACTAAAAGAGCTTCAAAGCAATAAAGATAAAGCAAAAGAAAAAAGAGAATCATACAGAGAAGAGGCACAAAAAAGTGTAAAATTGACATTCATTATAGATACTTTTGCAAAAAAAGACAATGTATCAGTAAATGAAAATGAACTTTATCAAGTAATATATTATGAAGCTATGATGGTTGGTGCAAATCCAAAAGATGTAATTGAACGCTATGAAAGCAATAATATGATACCAGCATTAAAAATGACTATTTTAGAAAATAAAATTTTAAATAATTTATTAGAATCTACTATTAAAAAAGATAATTAATGTTTATATGTTTGATGAAGTATTAGATGGATAGTGTATTAGTAGCCTTTAAAATCTTAAAGCCTATTTATTTTTATAGTATTTAAATAAATATTTGCAAGGTGTTTTTATGAATTATATTCCTTATGTTATTGAAAAAACAAGCCGAGGTGAGAGAAGTTATGATATTTATTCAAGGCTATTGAAAGATAGAGTTGTTATTTTAAGTGGTGAGATTGATGATAATATTGCCTCATCAATAGTGGCACAATTATTATTTTTGGAAGCAGAGGATCCTCAAAAAGATATTTTTATTTATATAAATTCTCCTGGTGGAGCTGTTACAAGTGGTTTTAGTATTTATGATACTATGAATTATATAAAGCCTGATATTTCTACAATTTGTATAGGACAAGCTGCATCTATGGGTGCTTTTTTGTTAAGTAGTGGCACAAAAGGTAAAAGATATGCTTTACCTAATGCAAGGATAATGATACATCAGCCATTAGGTGGTGCAAGAGGTCAAGCAAGTGATATAGAGATCCAGGCAAAAGAAATTTTATATATCAAAAAGAGCTTAAATGAGATAATGGCTAAAAATACATCACAAAGTATAAAAAAGATAGCATTAGATACAGATAGAGATTTTTTTATGAGTGCTAAAGAAGCTAGAGAATATGGTATTATTGATAATATATTAGATAAGAGTCTAAAATAAGGGATAAAATTGATAAGATTAGAAAAAAATGAATCTTCTAATGATATAGAATCTTTAGATCTAGATTTAGAAGATAATATTCATAGTGATTTAGACAGTCTTGATGATTTAAATGAAAATACAGAAATTAATAATGTCCCAACACCAAAACAGGCTAGTTTAGATTCTTTATTGGATGAAGTTGTAAAAACACTAATTAGTAAAAACATACCTCCACTACCAGCAAATTACCAAGCATTTTTTGAACAAATACTAAATAGTTATGATCTAGAGTTTCAAAAGAAAATTTATGATTTAATGGAAGCTGATACAAAAGATGATGATAGAAATATAAACTTTGAAAAGAATATTCATATTGCATTTACAAAAACAAAAGAACTTCTTAGGTGCACATCATCAATTTATAAAAATTTTATCTTAATGAGTGATATTCAAAATCAAATAATAAAATCCAAACCAGGTAGTATTGATAATTCAATATTAGAAAGGTTTAGACAAAGCCAAAATAATATTGATAAACAAGTTATTGAATTAAAAACATTGTATCAACAATGTAGCAAGGCATTAGAAAATTTAAATACAAACACTATGTATGATTCAAAATTTGATGTCTATAATAAGCGATATTTTATACAATTAGTTCAAGATGAGGCTAAGTCTGTTCAAAAGTTCCATCACACCTCAACGGTATTAATGATGGCATTACCTAGTAGTATTACCCAATATTTAAATAATGATCAAATGGCTATTGTTATTATGAAAACAGTTGCTAAGCTGCTTTTAAAAACATCAAGAAGAAGTGATATGATAGGTTATATTGGTAATGGAATCTTTGGAATGCTACTAAAACATTCTGATATATTTAGTTCAAAGAAAGCAAGTGAAAGATTAATTGAATTATTGAAAAATACAAATGTTTTCATAGGTAGTAATGAATTAAATCTTAATCTTAATATAGGTATAGCAAAAATAAAGACAGATAGAAGTGCTCAAGATTCTCTTAATTATTCTATTTCAGCGTTAAGATTGGCACAACAAAATAAAGTAGAATATTTAGTATATAAAGAGGATGATAATGATTGAAAATATTGTAATTTATCCAGATGGAAGACTAAGAGAGGTGTCAAAAGAAGTTAGTGAATTTGGTAGTTCTCTTAAAGAGACTTTAGATAATATGTATGAAACAATGATGGATAAAAATGGAGTGGGCTTAGCTGGTATTCAGATAGGCAAACTTGATAGGATTTTGATTGTAAATATTCCTAGAGATGATAAGGTGCAGTACAAAGAAGATTTGCTAGAAGTAATTAATCCAAAGATTTTAGAATCTAGTGGGGAGATTTTATTTCAAGAAGGATGCCTTAGTATTCCGAATTTTTATGAATATGTAAAAAGATACAGCTATATTAAACTTCAATATCAAGATAGAGAAGGCAGGATAAAAGAAATCGAAGCTAATGATTATCTTGCAGTTGCATTGCAACATGAGATAGACCATTTAAATGGTATTTTATTTATAGATAAGTTATCTATTTTGAAGCGTAAAAAGTTTGAAAAAGAATACAAAAAACAAAAAACTCCATGTTAAAAAATGGTAAAAAAAATACTTTGTGCTACTAGATTTGGAATAGGTGCTAAAATTATCGAAGTTGAGTCTATTTTTCAAAAAGGTTTGCCTAGTTTTATTATTACTGGCCTTGCAGGTAATTCCATACAAGAAGCTAGACAGCGTGTATTAGGAGCACTATCAAATATTGATTTTGAAAGTCCAAATTTTAAAGTTACAATAAACTTATCACCATCAGATATAAGCAAAAATGGCTCACATTTTGATCTGCCTATAGCATTGCTTATTTCTCTTTATAGGATTGATATTGATTTGTCAAATTGGTTTGCTTTTGGTGAACTTGGTTTGGATGCTAGTATTAAAGATTCTAATATTATTTATCCATTATTATTAGAAGTAGCAAATATATACCCAAATAGTAATGTTTTATTGCCAAAAAGTGGTAAAAGGCTATATTCTAATGTGCCGGATTTAAATATTTATTTTGCAGATAATTTACAAGAAGCTATAGAGGTGATTAAAAATCCACATAATAAATCCAAAAGATATGATTTTGATTTTAAGTTTTTAGAAGTAGATTCTAAAAAATATTATTTTGATGATAAATTTGAACTTGATTTCTATGATATTAATGGGCAGGTTTTAGCTAAGAGAGCAGCATTAATATCAGCTGCTGGTATGCATAATATTATATTTGATGGAAGTCCAGGATGTGGAAAAAGTATGATTGCAAAGAGAATGCAATATATTTTGCCACCTATTAGTTTTGAAGAGATGTGTGAGTGTGTGAGATTAAATACTTTAAATAATAAAGATACTTCTTATTCACCAATTCGCCCATTTAGAAATCCTCACCAAAGTAGCTCAAAAGCATCCATACTTGGTTCTATTGTTCAAAATGAAGCAAGACCTGGAGAGATAAGTCTAAGTCATAATGGTATATTATTTTTTGATGAATTACCAAACTTTCATAAAAGTATTTTAGAATCTTTAAGGGAGCCATTAGAAAATAATGAATTAAGTATTTCAAGGGTTAATTTAAAATTTACTTATCCGTCATCCATTTTATTTATTGGTGCCATGAATCCATGTCCTTGTGGGAATTTGTATAGCCTTACAAAAGAATGCAGATGTAAAGATAGTGAAATAAAAAGTTATAGAAATAAATTATCAGAGCCATTTTTAGATAGGATTGATTTATTTATAAAAATGGAAGAAACAAAAAGTGATGAGAAAGTTTATTCTAGAGATCTTTTTAGAGATGTCTTAAATGTATTCAAAATACAAAAAGAAAGAGGGCAAAATAGACTAAATGGTAAACTAAATGATAATGAATTAGATAAATTTTGTATTTTAGATAGTGATATTAAAGATTTGTTAAATAATGCTACTTGTAAATTTGGCTTAAGTCATCGTGGTAGAGTAAAGATTGTAAAAATAAGCAGGACTATTGCCGATCTTGACAAAAGTGAAAACATAAAAAAAGATCATTTGCTTGAAGCATTGTCTTTTAGGGTTTTTTAGTTTTATAATTTTTAAAAATAAAGTAAAATAATACAATTTAAAAAAGGAAATTTTTAATGGAATTTGAAGTAAAATCCCCAATACTTGGTTTTGAAAATATCAGTAGAATGAAGCTAGAAAAGATTGATGATATTTTTATGAGATTGGATAATGCAAGTGGTGATTTGCCATCATTTACTCTCGTAAATCCTTTTGCTTTATGTGAATATAGTTTTGAAATACCAACAGCTATACAAGTTTTATTGGATATTGATGGAGAGAAAACAAAAAATATTTTAATTGCAAATATTATGGTTGTTTACAAAGAAATTAAGGATTCTACTATTAATTTTCTTGCTCCTATTGTATTTAATTTTGATAATAAAACTATGGCACAAGTCGTTTTAGATATGATGAAATATCCACAATATGGAATATCTGAACCAATATCAAAATTTTTAAAAGAACAATAATGAATACTATCTCAATTATTGGTTATGGCAAAATGGCAAAGGCTATCGCTTGTGGTCTTAATGGTAAGTTTAGGTTAGAGATAATAGGTAGAGATAAAGATAAAATAGAGAAGTTTATAAAAGAAAATAATCTTTTAAATACAACATCGCTTAATATTCAATCAACAATAGATATTAAAGATAAGATAATAATTTTAGCTATCAAGCCTTATGCGTTAGAGTATTTTAAATATGAGAATCAGAGCAAAGTAGTTTTTAATATTATGGCTGGTGTAAGCATAGCAAAGCTAAAAAATGTTTTAAATTCTCAATCATATTGTAGGGTAATGCCAAATATTGCATCTCTTGTTGGATCTGGTGTAAGTGTAATTTATAGTGATAATATTGAAACTAGGCAATTAGCACAGGATATTTTTAATGTGCTAGGTAGCAGTATTTTTGTAGATAAAGAAGAGCATATAAATAGTGCAGGTGCAATATCTGGTAGTGGGCCAGCATATCTTGGTCTTGTCGCTGAAGCTTTAGTTGATGCTGGTGTTAGAGAGGGGTTGAGTTTTGAGTTATCTACTCAGCTTGTAAATGGTCTCTTTGATGGTTTTGCAAAATTACTTAAAGTGAAAATACCAAATGAAATTAGATATGATACGACAAGTCCTGGTGGTACCACAATAGAAGGTATATTAGAGCTAGAAAATAGTGCTACTAGAGCTGCATTTATTAATGCAGTTAGTGCTGCCCACAAAAAAGCTAAAACTTTATCTTGAATGCTATTATTGGTGCCACAGCAAGTGGAAAAAGTTCTCTTGCTTTATATTTAGCACATAAATATAAGCTTGATATTTTTTCAATAGATTCTCTTAGTGTATATAAGTATATTGATATAGCATCTGCAAAGCCAAGCAAAGTTGAATTAGAGCAAGTAAAACATTATGGTATTGATGTTCTTAATCCAGATGAAAGATGCAATGCAAAATTATTTTTTAATTTGCTTAAAAATTTGCCATCAAATCGCATCCTTATTGTAGGTGGTAGTAGTTTTTATTTAAAATCAATAATTGATGGTTTATCAGATATGCCACAATCAAATAAGAATGTTGATATGTATCTAGAATCTTTGCTTAGAGATAAACATGAAGCTTACAACTTGCTAGTAAAGATTGATAAAATGTATGCATCAAGAATACATCAAAATGATACATATAGGATTGTAAAAGGATTAGAAATTTATTTTATTACAGGAAAGCCACCAAGTGTATTTTTTGCAGAAAATAAAAAGCAGAAACTTGATATAAAAATTAATATTTTTGAATTAATAAAGCCAAAAGAAGTATTAATAAAAGATATAGAATTAAGAACGTCTAATATGTTTAAAAATGGATTGGTAGATGAAGTAAAAGGATTAATATTGCATTATCCATATTCACAGACATTAAAAGCAATAGGCATAAGAGAAATTATTGATTTTTTAAATAATAAAATTACCCTTGAAGAGAGTAAAAACTTAATTATAAAAAATACAATACAGTTAGCAAAAAGACAAAAGACATTTAATAAAACCCAATTTAATAATATATTTCGTGGTAATTTTTTGGAGCTCAAAGATATATTAGAAAGGTCATATAATATTTGTTAGTTTTAGTATTTAATCAATACATTTTAATTAAATATACTTCTTAAGTTTAGTTTTATAAATTGTTTACAATTTCATTAGGCATACTATGTTTTAATTTTACCAACTAGTATAAATACATTAGTTGGTAAAATATTTACTATATTTTAAATGGATTTTCCACTACATTCTTAGTGTCAATTATGTATGGAATAAGTGCCATATGTCTAGCTCTTTTTATTGCTACTTCAACTCTTTCTTGCCATTTTTTTGTATTTCCTGTTAATCTTCTTGGCATAATTTTATATCTCTCTGATAGAGAATATTTAAGTAATTCTATATCTTTATAGTCAATAAATTCTATTTTTGCCTCTGTATATCTGCAGTATCTCTTTGAGTATCTTTTCTTTTCTGTCATTTTCTTCTCCTTAATTAAAATGGTATTTCATCTTCATCTATTTCAATTTGTATATTTTTTTTATTATCCGTGATGCTATCATTTTGATATTCTTGCATAGAATTATTATCACTATGATTTGATGTGTCACTATAGGCTCTTCCTAACATTTGCATATTTTCTGCTACTATGCTGTGTTTATTTCTTTTTGCACCAGTTGCATCATTCCAAGTTTCTAATACCAATCTTCCTTCTATTAGAACTTGTGAACCTTTTTTTAGATATTGGTTTGCAACCTCTGCTGTTCGCCCAAATAATTTTACATCAACAAAACAAGTTTCATCAGTCATAGTGCCATCTTGTTTTTTAAATTTTCTATTTGAGGCAAGTCCTATTGTAGCTGCAGCACTACCACTAGGTAGATATTTTAATTCCACATCTCTAGTAAGATTACCAATTATTATAATTTTATTAAACATAACACTATCTTTAGCTTTCTATGTTTTGAGATTCTCCATTAGCAGAATCTTTTATATCTTCTGTTATGCTACTAGCTCCCCCTTCTTCTATTTTTGCTTTTACTTTTGGTTTTTCTTTTCTTGGATCTGGCTTGCCATTTGAAATATCAACTAGAGTTTGCCATGTTTTTTGTTCTCTTTTATTTTTATAATTAATTACAATAAACCTTAATATATCTTCTGTAATTCTGTAATTTCTCTCTAATTCTGCTATAAGGTTAGCTTTAGATTTGAAATATATAACATAGTAATACCCACGCTTATTCTTTTTGATTTCATAGGCTAGATTTCTCATTCCCATATTAATACAACCATCTATGATTGCACCATTGGTTGTAAGAATATTTTTAAAAAAATCAATCTTTGTATTAATCTCTTCTTGAGTAAGAGTAGGCTTTAAGATAAACATAGTCTCATAATATCGCATATTTTCTCCTTATGGATTATGCCTTAAATATGTAATATTTAAAGCAAGGAATTTAAAATTTAAAAGTGCCTATTCTATGTAATTATTGCTTGAATTTTTATTAAATTTGGTAAATAATTCTTTTGTATTCCTGTTATGCTAGAAAGTCGCCAATTATTAAGTGTTTTAAATATTTCTAAATATTGTTTCTCTTTTAATCTTGTAGCAAATTGAACATATTTATCTTCAATATTCTTTGGCAATGTATAACCAAGCACATCTTTTGAGTTATATATTCCACTTGTCTTAATGTATGAGAAAAATAAAAATAATTTATAAAAATAGCCATACATAGTATTTATCATATCCATATCAGATATTCCATATTCTTCAAGTTTTATTAGAATTTTTATATAGTCTCGTCTTGCAAGTATGGAATCGCATAGTTCATCTATTGTGTTTGTAAAAAGCCCATAGCATAATGTATCAATATCAGCTTTTGTTATTTCCCTTTGAAACACTACAAATTTTTGTAATTCATTTATACATATTCCAATTTCATAATTTTGAAGTTCATATAAATATGCTAAGTTTGCTTGACTGATATTAATTTTATTTATTTTTGCAGAATCTTGAAGCATTTCCAGTGCCTCTTTTGTGCTTGGTTTGAAGAATCTAGCATTAATAAAATCATTGTTATTGAAATATGTAGATATTGTTTTTGTATCTTTTGTATAATTTTGTGATCCATTATTATAAAATTCTACTATTAGATAATTTTGTGGATTATTTTTTAAGATATTAATAAAATCTTTAAAATCGCTATCTCTACCTTTTTTGACTTTTGTAGAATCCATTTTTATATAAACAAGACTGGCTGTAGAAAATAATGATTGTTGGCTAAATATATCAATGATTGTATTTTTATTATACTCATCAAAATAGAATGAAAATACATCTACATCCGTATTTTTTATTATTATTTGTTTTATTTTTTTACCATAATAATCTATTAAAAAATCACATTCTCCATATAGAAATGATGCTCTTGGAATGTTAGATTTTAATAAATTATCTAGTTCTTTTTTGTACACTTTAGCTTCTATAATCTGAGTTAATTTCTATATATTTATATCCAAGATCACATCCATATGCAGTAAATGATTCACTTCCTACACCTAAATCACAAGTAATCTTAAAATCTTCCATTTTCATAGTTTTTGCTGCTTGTTCCTCTGATTGAAAATATATATTTTGACATTCATAAATAAGTATATCACCTATATATATCTTTAATACATTTGGATCTGCAACAACACCAGATGCGCCAATTGTAGATGCTATTCTCCCCCAATTAGGATCACATCCAAATAATGCAGTTTTTACAAGTAGTGAATTTGATAGAGCTTTTGCACATTTCATAGCTTCATCTTTACTCTTTGCATTAATTACTTCAAATGCTACAACCTTAGAACTGCCTTCACCATCTTTTAATATATCAATAGCTAGTTTTTTCATTATCATTTCAAGTGCTGTTTTAAATGCTTCTTTGTTATAAGATCTTGATTTTCTATTTGTAAATAAAAATACACTATCATTTGTGCTTGTATCCCCATCTACACTAATTGCATTAAATGTAGTATATGCACATTCATTTAGTAACTCTTTCATATCATTTTTTGGAATATCTGCATCTGTTATAATAAAGCACAACATAGTAGCCATAGATGGGTTTATCATTCCAGCGCCTTTTGCCATAGCGCCAATTGTAAATGTAGAATCTTCTACATCGATTTTTAGTGCAATCTCTTTACTAAATTGATCTGTTGTAAGTATCGCATTTGCTGCATTTTTATGATTTTTAGACTCTAGGTTAAATAAATTAAATCCATTTATGATTTTATCTTTTGGTAAATATTGTCCAATAATTCCTGTGCTAGAAAAAATAGGATTTTGAATATTGTGAAATTTTTTCTTAAGAGCATCTAATACTTCATTTACATCATTTATCCCCTTTTGTCCAGTCATTGCATTTGCATTTTTTGTGTTAATCAAAACAAAGTTACTCTGTTTACCTTTTGTATGTCTTAAAAAATATTCAATTGGTGCAGCCTTGAAAGTATTGTTTGTAAAAATAGATTCTACATCTAGCATTGTATCACTATGGATAAATGCTAAATCAAGTTCTTTATTTGGTTTTAATCCACAATGAACTCCATCACAATAAATTCCATCAACTGCACTAACTCCACCACTAATTGGCATAATATCAAACATATTTTAATTCCTCTGGTTTTTCTCTTTTCATAATAATTCGCTTAGTTTGTCTTATATGGCTTGAGTGTCCTATAATTAATAATTTGCACTCGCTAGTGATTAATACATCGCCTGTTGGCATAGATATATATTTACCATCTTTTTGTTCTATTCCTATTACTGTTGCCTTTGTAACTTCTCTTAAATGTGCTTCTCTAAGTTTTTTTAATACTAGCCAACTATATTTTGGGACTACCACTTCTTCAAGACTTAATGAATTTTCTTTTTTACTCATAAAATGTTCTATTATATTTTCGCTACCAGGTTGAACTATAATAGAGCTTATCCTCTGTGCAGCAAGATTTGTAGGTGAAATAATATAATTTGCACCAATTTTTTTTAGTTTGTTTGTTTCCTCATTATTATTTGCTATTGATATAATATTATATGAGTGTCTTTTTAATTCTTTTTCATAAAGCCTAATTGAAACAATGAGGGCAATGTTGTCAGTAATATTTTTTGAAAATATAATAGCACCTTTTGCAGATGATAAATGAGATTTTAATATTGAATTTATGGAGTGTGGATCATCATTTATATAATAGGGGTATCTGTATTTTATAGCTTCTTTTTCAAAATCATTACTTGGATCTACAATAACAAATGGAATCTGTGCTTGTAAGAACTGCTCAGATAATTGTATTGAAAATTCATTATGATAAAAAATTACATAGTGGTTTTTTAATCTTGCTATTTTATTTATCATTTTCATTTCCTTAATTATGGATATTAACTTTCCACCCATAATTACATTTACAACTACAGCAACACAAAGTGTAATAGTTGCAGCACCAATAAGCATTAAAATTGTTGTAAAGATTATTGTAATTGGGCTAAATTGATGTTCTTTTAAAGCACCAAATCCTGTATTTGTAAATGTATACGAAGCTTGAAAAAAGGCTTCAATCAGTGTATAGTCTTCTAGTGCTAAATATCCAAGTGTCCCAAGAATTAAAAATACTTGGACAATTACAAATGGGAATCTAAATCTAGCTAATTCACTTAAAAGTTCTGGAGTTAAATCAATATCTGGCTTTTTGCTACGATCAAAGTCTAGAAACCATAGTAACTTAGCCATAGCTTAAATTTATTAAAATTTAAGAGCTTTTTTTCATAGTTCTAAGTGTAGAAGCTGCAACCTTCAATTTAACTCTTCTTCCATCATCAAGTGTAACTCTAACTGTTCTTAGATTTGGATATAGTCTATTTTTTGTTTTATTGTTTGCATGGCTTACATTATTGCCAACCATTGGAGATTTGCCGCTAAAAAAACATTTTTTTGCCATTTTTTAACCTCTTTATTAAAAATAAACTTGATATTTTATTACTTTTATTAAAAAACTAGCTTAAATAATTATTATTTAAGCTGTATGAAGTTTTATGGTTTTATTCTTTTATTGATTTCTGTAACAATAGCAAAGCCATTATTGAGTGCTGATGCTATAGATCCACCAGATTTAAATAATAAGTCTCCAGCTACAAATATATTTTTAACAGAACTTTCATATGATTCACTAACTAATGGAACCCCAGAAGAATCAAGTTCTAGTCCACATTTTTTTAGGAAATCAACAGGTGCAACACCACCTATTGCATATACTATTTTATCAAATACCTCAGCACTTCCATCTGCAAAATTAACCTTTGGCTTTCCATTTTCTACTTCAAGATTTACTATGTCTATGCCAAGCTTTGTTTTTAATTTACCATCAGCAATACTTTTATCTAGCAAGCTTTTATTTGTTTCATTGATTCTACTAAACTCGCTTCTTCTATAATTTAGTGTTGTATCATTTTTTTCTGCTAAGAAATAGGCATATTCAACAGCAGAATTTCCACCACCAACAACGAGCACTTTATCTTCATCATTTATCGAGTTTGCATTGAAAAATACTTTATTTCTAATATCAAGCGGAATAGGGTATGAAGGTTTATTTGGGACTCCCATTTTGCCTATAGAAATTACAACAAATTTTGCTTTTAATTCATCGCCATTTGTAGTCCTTAAAATAAAAATATCTCCATCTTGTTTTATATCATCAATTTCTGTCTTAAACCTAGCATCAATATTATTTTTTGATAATATTTCATCAAATAAATCAAGTGTGCTTTCTTTTGTTCCATCCATGAAGTATATATTTCCATTTAGATCTACTTTTACACCTTTATAATCTTTATCAACTCTTTTATTATCTTTATAAAACTTTCTAATTGTAGTTGAGTGGTTTTCCCCTTTTTCAAGTAAAATGATGTCATCAATTTTTAAAATTACACTTTCAACAGCAGATGCAATACCACCAGGACCACCACCAACTATAGCTATATTATAGATTTTCTCTCTCATATTTCTCCTTTTTGCTAATATTTTTGTATGCTTCATTTAGTTCATCTACACCATCCATTAAAATGCCGTGTGTAAATTTATTTTTGTCATCAAATTGTCCACTTCTAAGTCCCCAAATAAATGCAATAAGCCCTAAAAGTCCCATAAGAAGAGATACTCCAAGCATTACAGCAATTATTTCATTGTTCACTTAATATTCCTTATTTTAAGTTATTTTATTTTTGAGATAGCATATTCCCTAGCTTTTACTAAAGATTCTGCAATTCTATCTACATTTTTTCCACCAGCTGTAGCGAAATCATCTCTTCCACCTCCACCACCACCAACAATCTTGGAGATTTCTTTTATCCATTCATTTGCTTTTAGGTTATTAATATTTTTTACACCACAGCTAATGTTTATTTTACCATTATCATTTGATATTAAGAATATAGCTACACTTTCATTTTCTTTTTTTGCTTCATCTATTACTTTTTTGATACTAATAGATTGTTTAATTTCTGTAACAATTAGTTTTACATCTTTTATCATTTCAAATTTTAAGTCTTGTAATTTAGTGTTATCACTTATTTTATTGTTTGTTTCTTTTAGTTTTTGTAGAGAATCTTTTAACTTGTTAATCCCAACAATAATATCATTTTGTTTTAATAAATCTTTTGCATTATTTATTGTTTTTATGTTTTCTTTTGCATACATATATCCAGCAAGACCACATACTGCTTCAATTCTTCTTACCCCACTTGAAACACTGCTTTCCTTGATGATGTAAAAATTACCTATATTAGCAGTATTTGATACATGTATTCCACCGCATAATTCTATACTTTCATCGCCAAAACTAATAACTCTCACAATGTCACCATACTTTTCACCAAATAAAGCCATTGCCCCTTTGTTTTTTGCTTCATTAATAGGTAAAAATTCTATCTTTGCTTCAATGCCAAGATTTATAATTTTATTTACTTCAAATTCTATAGCTTCTAGTTCATTTCTTGATATTTGTTTTGAATGTGTTATGTCAAATCGTAATCTATCAGATTCTACCAGGCTACCTGCTTGATTTATATGAGGACCTAGAATCTTCCTTAATGCAGCATGTAAAAGATGTGTAGCACTATGATGTTTTGCAATTTCAAGTCGATTTTTATTAACTATTATATCTACTTCATCACCTATATTAATTATTGTATTTAATTTTACTTCACTTATATTTAGTCCAAAATATTTTTTTGTATATATTATTTCACCTACTTTTTTACCTTTAATATATATTTCACCATTATCTCCTATAGCTCCACCTCCTTCTGGATAAAGAGGCGTTTGATCAAGATAAATAAAACCATGATTTTCTATTTCTTTTACTCTTTTGTAATTTGTATCAAGTAGGGCTAGAATCTTGCATGCTGCTTTATTATGCTCATATCCTATAAATTTATTTTCACCAAAATCTTCTAATATGCTTGCAAAATCACCATTCTTAATTTCATCCCCACTACCTTTCCAAGCATTTTTAGCACGCAATTTTTGTTCGTTCATACATTTTTCAAAATCATCTAAATTTATATCTATATTTTTTTCTTTCAACATATCTTGTGTTAAATCAAGTGGAAATCCATATGTATCATATAGTTTAAAAGCTACTTCTCCACTAAAAATATTTTTTGTTTTTTCTAATTCTTTTTTAAATATTTCCATACCAGATTCTATTGTTACAAAGAATCTCTCTTCTTCAGCTTTACATTGTTCTTGTATATAATCTTTTTTTTCTGCTAAATATGAATAGTGATATGATAGATTATCACATACAATACCAACAATTTTATATAAAAATGCTTCTTTTAAACCAAGTAAATATCCATGTCTTAGGGCTCGACGCAGTATCCTTCTAAGGACATACCCACGCCCTTCTTTATCAAAATTTACCCCTTGTGCTAAGAGAAATGTTATACTTCTTGAGTGATCAGCAATTACTCTATGTGATGCTTTGAATTCATCATTGTATGGTTTGTTTGTCAATTTTACACTTTCGTTTATGATTGGCATAAACAGACTTGTATCAAAATTATTAGTTTTTCCCTCAAGTAATGCACTAACTCTCTCAAGCCCCATTCCTGTATCAATACTTGGTTTTGGTAGAGGATGTAAATTACCATCTTTGTCTCTTTCGTATTGCATAAATACAAGATTCCATATTTCTAAGAATCTATCTCCTTCTCCACCAAAATAATCATCTTTTGAATTGAAATTTTCTACACCTTGATCAATATATATTTCACTACAAGGACCACAAGGCCCTATATCACCCATTTGCCAAAAATTATCTTTATCGCCAAATTTTTTTATTTTTTCTTTTGGTAAATATTTTTCCCATATAGCAAAGGCTTCATCATCACTTTCATGAACGCTTACATATATCTTTTCTATATCAAATCCAAGTTCTTTTGTAATAAATTCCCATGCATAGGAAATTGCATCTTCTTTAAAATAATCGCCAAATGAAAAATTACCAAGCATTTCAAATAATGTATGATGTCTAGCTGTGTATCCTACATTTTCTAAATCATTATGTTTTCCGCCTGCACGTATGCATAACTGAGAGCTTGTAGCTTTTTTGTTTGATGGTGCAGGAATCTTACCAGTAAAAATATCTTTGAATTGAACCATTCCAGCATTTGTAAATAATAAACTAGGATCATCAGGGACAAGAGGCATACTGCTATATATTTTATGTCCTTTGCTTTCAAAAAAATTTAAAAATTTACTTCTTATGTCAATCATTATTAACTCTTTTTTGATTTATAAAATAAGATTCTACAAAAAATGCTCTTAATCTCTAAAATTTATATTATTAATCAACAACTGTATTTCATTATTTAACTTATTTTTTTGAATAGTAAATTTTATATCAATATTTTTATTTACTAAATTATCATCATTATTAAAGATAATGCCATTTTTTGTAATTCTTTGTTGTTGTAATTGAAGCTTTTGGTGTTCTTTATTGTTTCCAATTGGTGTAGAATTGATAACATTTATATCATTTGATTGAAATTCTATTTGCTTATTTCCAATCCCATATGGTTCATAAGATTCTAAGAGTTCTAATAATTCATCATTTATATCAATTAAATTAATATATATTATTTCATTTTCCATAGCTTGAGAATCTTGAATATAGCTATTATCTAATTTATTTATAAATTTATCAAGATTTATAAACTCAAGGCTAAGTCCTACAGCTCCACTATGCCCCCCAAAACTTATAAGTAATTCTTTGCATTGCTGTATGGAATATACCATATTTATCCCACCTTTAGATCTGCCAGAGCCTTTTAATATGCCATCTTTTAGACTAAAACAAAATGCACTCATATTGAATTCTTCAGATAATCTTGATGCAACTATTCCTAATACTCCCTCATGCCATTCTTCACCATAGCTAATGATAAAATTTTTACCAAGCTTATATTTTTTTAGTGCTTTTTTTATAATTTCATTTTGTATATATTTTCGCTTTGTGTTTATATCCATTAATTGTCTAAATAACATATCTGCTTTTGTGATATTTTCTTCTTTAAAAAAATCTAAAGCGAAGTTTGCATCTTCTAGTCTCCCGGCACTATTTATTGTAGGTGCGATATTAAAACCAATATTTTGTGCATTTATATCTCCATAAATATTTTTTAATACCTTAAATGCTGGAATTTTAGAGTTCTTTATATGATTTATCCCATATTTGAATAATGCTCTATTTAGTGATGTTAATGGCATCATATCTGCAATTATTGCTAGTGTTAAAAATGGAGTATATTTATCAAGTTTAATATTTGCATTTAATATATTTTTAATACCACCACATAGATAAAATGCCACAACTGCTCCACATATATCTTTTTGTATAAAATTACAAGATTCTTGATTTGGATTTATTATGGCATCTGCATTTGGTAATTTTTCTTTTCCATCTACAACAAGTGGCTTATGATGATCAGAAATTATTAGAATCTTATTATTTTTATTGCAAAATTCAGCAACTTCAAATGCATTAATCCCATTATCAACTGTAATATATAAATCTGCATCAAGCTCTTTTATTATATTGATATTAATTCCATATCCATCAATAAACCTATTTGGAATTTTAAAAACTACATTTCTATATCCTAGATCTTTAAAAAAAAGACTCATTATGCAAGTAGAAGAAACTCCATCTACATCATAGTCACCAACAATAGCGATTTTCTTATTATTTAATATCGCTTCTTGTATTATTTTGCTTGCTTTATCTACACCCAAAAGAGTGTTAAAAGAAGGTATTTGATTTATTTTTTCAAAAGTGTCTAAATTTCTGTTTTTTAATATATCAGTAACTTGTTTTAAAACACTCATCATTATTATTTTTATATTGTTTTGCTTGTTTTATGAATTCTAATATTATAGGATTTGGATTTTGTAATTTTGATGTAAATTCTGGATGAAACTGCACTCCGACAAACCAAGTATGATCTTTTAATTCTATAGTCTCTATTAATCCATTACATTCGCCGCTAATTATCATTCCATTTTTTTCTAGAATCTCTTTATATTTTATATTTGCTTCATATCTATGACGATGTCGCTCATAAATAGTAGATTTGTTGTATGCTTTTTGTATTTTTGTATTTGATTTAAGATTGCAAGGATATTCTCCAAGTCTCATTGTGCCACCTAGAGGAGAAGTATGAGTTCTTAGTTGTTTTACTCCTAATTGATCTATAAAATCTTCTATTAGATAAATGACGGGTTCTTTTGTATTTTTATCAAATTCTATACTTGATGCTTCTTTTATATTTAAGACATTTCTACAAAACTCTATTATTGCAAGCTGCATACCAAGACATATTCCAAGAAAAGGGATATTATTTTCTCTTGCATATTTTGTAGCTAAAATTTTTCCTTCAATTCCTCTCTCTCCAAAACCACCAGGTATTAAAATAGCATCGATATCACTTAATTGAGATTCTATATTGTTAGAATCTAATATTGAGCTATCAATCCATTTTATATTAATTCTTGTATCTGTGTGTGCACCGCTATGAGTTAGAGCTTCTATCAGTGATTTATAAGATTCTTTTAAGTCAAGATATTTTCCCACAAATGCTATTTTAATATCGCTATTTGGTGAAATTATTCGTTTTACTAGTATATCCCATTTGTCCATTTTTGGATTTATTTGATAATCAAGGTTAAAATACCTTGATATAGGGTTAAGTATATTTTCTCTCATTAAATTTAGTGGGACTTTATATATACTATCCGTATCTTCAACCACAATGATGCAATCATCATCAACATCACAGCTTAACGCTAGTTTTTGTTTTAATTCCTTTGGCAATGGTTTTTCACATCTAGCAAGTATGATTTGTGGATTTATTCCTATTCTTCTTAATTCTTGTACAGAGTGTTGTGTGGGTTTTGTTTTTAGCTCCCCAGCTGCTTTTATTAGTGGTATTAATGTTACATGTATACTAATTACCATACCACTTCCAAGTTCATGTTTTAATTGTCTCATGGCTTCTAAGTATGGCATACCTTCTATATCACCTACTGTTCCACCAAGTTCTACAATTAAAAACTCACTATCTTTTCCAGCTTCTTTGATTCTATTTTTTATTTCATCAACTATATGTGGCACTATTTGTATTGTTTTTCCAAGATAATGTCCGCTTCTTTCTTTTTCAATTACTGATAAATATATTTGTCCTGTTGTAAAATTGTGCTTTGATGAAAGATTCATATCTAAGAATCTTTCATAATGACCTAAATCAAGATCTGTTTCAGCACCATCATATGTAACAAAAACTTCTCCATGCTCAAGTGGACTCATTGTTCCAGGATCTACATTTATATATGGGTCAATTTTTAGTATTGATACTTTATGATTTGCATGTTTTATTAATGTAGCAATAGATGATGAAGAAATTCCTTTACCAAGGGAGCTTAAGACTCCCCCTGTAACAAAAATATACTTTGTTTGCATTTATTATTTTTTAGTTTTTTTATACTCTAAAATTATTGCAAAAGCTTCATCTTTTAGTCTTAATTTTTCTTTTTTCATTCTATCTAGTTCAAATTCATCTATATATTTTGAGCCATTTTCAGCTTCTTCAATTTGTTTATCTAATTCATTGTGTTTTTCAAATATCTTTGCAAAGTGAGCATTTGTAGTTTTTAGTTCTGTTATTTCTTCCCTATATTCATGTAACATAAGAAACCTCCTTAAAATTTACATATGCATTATACTTAAGATTATTTTATGAAATATTTAAATTACAATCTTTCCTTCAATCCTTGAATTTTCTATATTTATTGATGTTATTTCTGCTTTTATAATTGAGAATTTTTTGCATTTTTTATTTAAGAAAATTCTTGCATTTGAGCCAATAATTTTTGCTTTTATTTCATCTTTTGTTTGTGTTACTACACATTCTACTATATCCCCAATTTTATAGAATCTTGCAAATTTTCTATCATTGAATTCAAATTCTATATTTGCAATATCTTTTTCTAAAAAATTTAATCTAGCACAAATTGAATCTAAATTCTTGCTTAAATAATTTAGCTTCTTTTGATTGTTATTTATTATTTCTTTTAATATTCTATGTGTTACTAAATCACTATACCTTCTAATTGGTGATGTAAAATGTGAATATTTATCAAATCCTAGCGCAAAATGTCCATTGTTATTTGGTGAGTATTTTGCCTTTGGAAGATATGTAATGATAATTTTATCTATTATACTTTTTAAGTTTAGTTTTTTTGCCATTTTTTGAAGTTTTATAATATTGTCTCTTTGGCTTATTTTTTTGCTAAATATTACATTTTCTTTCTCATTTAAAAGTGATATATCTTTAAATAATAATTTTAAATTATTTTCATCTATTACATCATGAACCCTGTAGATTCCACAATAGTTTTCTAGCATCTTTGCACTTTCTTTATTTGCAAGTAGCATACATTCTTCTACTAAATGATTGGAATCTAATTCTTGATAATTAATAATCTCTTTGATTTCATCATTAGAATCTAGCTTTAATTTTATTTCATTATTTGTAAAATCAAGCCCATTTTTTAATCTTTTTTTACGAATTTTTGATGTTATTTTAAAAAGTTTATTAAATATATTATTTTCTTGTTTTATTATTTGGTTAAATTGTTTATATGTATAGTTTTTTGATACTTTTATTATGGCTTCAAATAATTCACTTTTAGATACTTCCATTGTTTTTTTATTTATTTTTAGTTTCCATACAAATGCTAAGCGATTTTCATTTTCTTTTAGTGAGCATAAATTACAGCTAAATGTATCTGGAAGCATTGGTATTACTTTGTTTGGAAAATATATACTAAATCCTCTATTTAATGCTTCCTTATCAACTATAGAATCTAATGAAACATAATAGCTTACATCAGCTATTGCTACATATAAATATATCCCATCAAAATATATAGCATCATCAAAATCTTTTGCATCATCTGGATCAATACTTACAAATGGCAAATTGCATAAATTTTGTCTATTTGGATAATAATTAGGGTCTATATTAGAATCAAAACTTTTGCAAAAATCTATCACTTCATTATTAAAAAATTCACTTTTATTATGTAGTAAAAGTGCTATTTTTGTGTCATTTTTAGCATTATCTAGTGTGCCTATAACATTTATTATTTTTAAATTTGTCGCATCAATTTCAAATAAACAATTCAAGGGCAGTGCTTTAAGAGATTTTTGTGACACCTTTATTTGTAATATTTCACCATTTTTTAGGTTACATATTTTTGGAGCATTTTTAATATTTTTTAAGATTCCAATACATTTTATGTTTTCTCTTTTTAAAACTTTAATCAATATTGCTTTTGGGCGTGTTTTATTATTTCCTCTAGATTTTATTTTTGCAATTACCAAATCTTTATTGTATAAATTGTAGTTTTTTAGAATCTTGTAGTCTTTATTTGTTGGTTTTAGTGGTTTTAAGAAATATACTTTTTGATTTTTGTGATTTATTACATCTATGTATCCTACTATGAATTCTTGCTTTAGTTTGAATATTTTTTGCTTAACCTCTATTGCATTTAATAATTTTAGTTCTTCAAAGATTTGCTTTTTATTTTTTGGAATTTCACTAACTCCAAAAGTAAGATTTAATAAAAATTGCTCCATTGTATAAATATTTTTATACTTCTGCTGTTATTGCAGATTGTTTTTCTATGAATGCATCAAAGTGATTAATATCAATATTTATTAGATTTTCTTTCATAAATCTTTTTGTGTTTTCTATTTGTTTTGGTGTATATTTGTGATTTAAATTTATACATTTTAGAGCCGTTTTTAGTGGGTTTGATAGCTCTTTTTTATTATTTGATATATTGTCTTTTGAAATATTTTTTATAGAGTCAATTAAATCAATATCAAAATTCCAATGCTCAAATAACATTGCTGTTACATCTGTAGCACCCATACCAGTAAACTCTATTTCAACTTCTGTTATATTCTCTGCCACATGTATGGCATTTGTAAAGTTTTTTATATTTTCTGTTTTACTTATTTCATTTGATATAATTAATGTGCCAACATTCATTAAAAATGAAGCAGGATAGATTATATTTTTTATATGCTCACTTTCATTTTTAAATATTTCCATAACAAATTTGTTGCATTCTCTGCATGTATCTAGATAGCTATTAATACTAATTGCATATGGGGAAAGATCAAATTTTGTTGATTTTCTGAATATAGAAGATATCACAAAACCCTTGATAGTACCCATTCCAAATAATGATACAGCTTGTTGTATACTTAGTATCTCCCTTGTAAAACCATATATTGGAGAATTTGCAATTCTTAAAATATCAATCGTGATGCCTTGGTCTTTTTCTATTATTTTTACAAGATCTGAGATACTAGAATCTGGATCTTGACATACTTTAAATACTTCACCAACAATACTAGATAATGCCGGAAATGAATTTATGCTTTGTATAATATTGCTAGTAATCTTCATAGTTTTTCCCCAATTTAAAACATAGCCTTGTATTATAAATTTGTATTATATTAAATCTTATTGCCTATCTCTCTCTTGTAGAGTATAAAATTGTAGATTTTTTCTCAAAATAAAATTAAAGTAAAATTAATTATAATCGCAAATATTAATTAAAAATCTTATATGAGGTGGATTGCTTATGGCTTTAATGGTTTATTATGATAAGGATTGTGATTTAAATTTAATTCAGAAGAAAAAAGTAGCAATTATTGGTTTTGGTAGTCAAGGGCACGCACATGCAGAAAATTTAAGAGATTCTGGTGTTGATGTAGTTATTGGTCTTTATCGTGGTGGTTCAAGTTGGGCAAAAGCTGAAGCTAAGAACTTTAAAGTTCTAGAAGTAAGTGAAGCTACAAAGATTTCTGATGTTATTATGATTTTAATACCTGATGAGCTTCAAGCTGATGTATTTCAAAATGATATTAGGCCATATTTAAGTGAAGATAAAATTATTGCTTTTGGTCATGGATTTAATATTCATTTTGGGCAAATTAAAGTGCCAAAGGGTGTTGGTGTAATTATGGTAGCACCTAAAGCACCAGGTCATACTGTAAGAAGTGAATTTGTTCGTGGTGGTGGAATCCCTGATCTCATTGCAGTAGAGCAAGATACTAGTAAAGGTGATGCAAAAGCTATTGCATTAAGTTATGCAAGTGCTATTGGTGGTGGCAGGAGTGGAATTATTGAAACAACTTTTAAAGATGAGACGGAAACTGATCTTTTTGGTGAGCAAGCTGTATTATGCGGTGGTATAAGTAGTCTTGTGAAAGCTGGATTTGAGACTCTTGTAGAGGCTGGTTATCCTGAAGAGATGGCATATTTTGAATGTTTGCATGAATTAAAATTAATTGTAGATTTAATTTATGAGGGTGGATTAGCAAATATGCGTTATTCTATCTCAAATACTGCAGAATACGGTGATATGGTAAGTGGGCCTAGGGTTATTAATGAAGAATCTAAAAAAGCAATGAAAGAGATTTTAAAAGATATTCAAGAGGGTCGTTTTGCAAAAGACTTTATTTTAGAAAGAAAAGCAGGCTATGCAAGAATGAATGCAGAGCGTAATAATCTAGCTAATCATAGAATTGAAAATGTGGGTGAGAGATTAAGGTCTATGATGCCTTGGATTGGTGCAAATAAACTTGTAGATAAACACAAAAATTAATTCTATATTTTTTAAATATGATGAGTAAAAAATTATGTAGTAATTAAATGATATGATTTCTATACATTTATGCTGTATATATAAACTTAGTATTTAAAGTTAAAAATATTTGATATTTTTAACTTTAAATTATCTTCTATATTGCTGATATTTATATATTAGTTAAATTGTTACAATTAATATAACTATACTTTGATATTGTATTTTCTACCATTTTATTTGCTTTCTGTATTATTTCTTTATCTTTTGCTATATCTAAATACTTAAATCTCATTCCGCTTTGTCGAACTCCTTTTAAGATATCGCCACTATCTCTATATTTTAAATCAAGTTCTGCAATCTCAAATCCATTTGTTGTTTTTATAAAATCATTCAATCTTTCTTTTTTTATATCATTTGTATATAAAAAGCAATATCCTTTAGATCCATTTCTGCTTACCCTTCCTCTTAGTTGATGTAGTGTGGCAAATCCTAGCCTTTCTGCACCAACAATAACTATTGTTGATAATCTAGGAAGAGATATGCCAACTTCAAATAATGTTGTTGCAATTAAAATATCACCTTTTTCTCTAAATGCCTCAATTACATCTTCTTTATTTCTATCTTTACCATGTGTTGAATATACATTATCAAAATTTTTTTGCCAAAATGGCAATCCTTCTTCTATTGATTGATATGCTATAGTATTACTTTGCTCTACTAGAGGGTATATAATTGCAATTTGCATATTATTTTTTATTTCTTTTCTTATATGTTCTAATAGCATATTAAAGTGATTTCTTGTAATTATTTGGCTTGTTATATCTTTTTTAAATGGTAAATTTTTTATTGTACAGAAATCAACTATATTTGATTCTATTAATGCCATTGTTCTTGGTATTGGTGTTGCAGAAAATTGTATAGAATGAGGTTTTTTGCCTTCTATTTCTAACATTTTTTCTATTGTAAATCTTTGATTTGTTCCAAATCTATGTTGTTCATCAGTCATAAACAAGCTAAATGATGAAAGGTTTTTATATAATAATGAGTGTGTGCCTATTAGAAAATCACATTCTACAATTTTATTATCTTTTATTGCTAGACCAATGCTAATGTGTTTTGGAAGAAATTTTATTGCTTCATTGTATAATTGATTTGCAAGTATTGTTGTTGGAGCAAGCAGGATTGATTTTTTTGGGTAAGCCATCATTACGCAAGCTAGAATTACTATAGTTTTTCCACATCCAACATCACCCATTACTACACATCTTGTTGCTATATGTGAATTTAATTTTTTACTTAAATAATCTATACATTTTGTTTGATCATTTGTAAGTGTAAATGGCAGAGACTTTATAAATTCTTTGTAATTTCCATCTAATATACTTGTAGATTCAAAGTAATAACGCTTTTTTCTTAGAGAGCTTATATGGTAGTATATTTCTATAAATTTAATAGCTTCAAGGTATTTGCCAAATAATCCATTGTTTTCTTGAAATTCATTTAAATATTGAATGTTAGATTCCGGGTGAAAGATGGTAAATATGGATTCTATTGTTTGTGCATCAAGATTTATAGTATTTAGACTTTCCTTTGAAATAACCTCTCTAAATATTTTATTTAGATTATTATTTTGTATTTTTGTTGTATTGAAATTCATTGTGATTGAATTTATATTTTTTGTAATTTTTGGTTGTATTATTGTCCAGATTCTATATTTATATTCAAATTTTCCTGTTATATATAATTCTTTGTTTTGAATAAATATTTTGTTATGGTATGGTTTTGGGTTAAATATAATTATCTCTAAAAACTCTCCAAAATCTGGCATATATGCTTGAAATTTTAATGTCTTTCCAAGCTTCGTCTTTGAGTTTATAATAACTTTTATCGAACCTTCATTTATAATATTTTTATCTAGGGAATTTATATTTATTGAATTTGTATATGATTTTGGTATGTATAATATAGCTTCAAATAGGTTATTAATACCTATCTTAGCCAGTCTATTCATTTATCAGATACTACACTAAAGCTTAAATTATTTATTTCTTTATGTGATCTTATATATTGATTTAATTCATCTAATGTTAAATCTTTTATCTTTTGTATGATCTCCTTATCATAGTCTAGGGGTAGATTTCTATAGAAATTATTATATTTTTTTCCAAGTCTGCTGCTTATTGTTTCATCACTTAGAACCCTTGATCCAAGTATATATGCTTTTGCATCATCTAATTCTTGTTGTGTTACATTCCCTTCTAAAAAGTTGTTTATTGTTTCTTTTACTGCCTTTATTGCTTCATCTTTATTTTCTAATTTTGTTTGTAAATATCCAATAGTATTTGAACTAGTATTATCTATTGATTGATAAAAATATGCCGAATATGCAAGTCCTCTTTTTACCCTTATTTCCTCCATAATTCTTGATCCAAATCCAGATGCACCCATAATAAAACTCATAATTTGTGCTTTATGCAGCTCATCTTTATAATTTTTAAAGTCAAATGGAGAGCCAAAATAAATATATGCTTGCTTTGTTGGTTTTATATCTTTTATTTCATTAGAATCTGAATTTGCATAATATCTTTCTGCTATATATTTAGGCCCATTATTTATGGATTTTAAAATATTTGCTAATTGTTTTTTTGTTTTGTCTATATCTAAGTCTCCACCAAGAAGTATAACCACATTATTTAAAGTTAATTTTTCTTTTAAGAATTTTTCCACATCATCTAAACTTATTTTTTCTATATCTTCAATTGAACCAATTCTTGGTTTTTCTAGCGGTGTATCTTTAAATAAAATAGAATATAAATTCTTTTGTGCAATGTAATCAAAATCATTTTCTTTCGATAATAAATATCCATTTAGCGCAATTTTTGTCCGTTCAAATGCTTCATCTGTTAAGTTAGGATCTGCTAAAAGCTCTCCTAGTAATTTAATAGCATTATCTTGTTGTTCTTTTAAGAATTCTAGTCCAATCCCTATACTTTCATTTCCACCATTTACTCCTAGACTTATGGCTCTAGATTCTAGTTCTTTTGCAAATCCGTATTCTCCTTTATTTTTACTACCACGATTTAGCATGGATGCACTAAATGAGGATAATCCTCTTTTGTCCTCACCAAATGACCCAGCCCCATTAAATATAATCTTAATAAATCCAATAGGTAAAGCATCTGATATTTCTTGAATAATAGGTATTTTATTATTATTTAATTCTAGATAATCTATTTCATTCATATTATTTCCTTTCATTAGCCCAAGCATTAATATAAAAATAAATAAGATTCTCAAAACTCACCTCTCCTAGCACATCTTTAATATATTGTAAGCAGTATCTCTTATTGCTGGTATCTCACCTGCATCACGAATTAGCTCTATTAACTCCTCTGTATTTGCTGTATTTGTTGCACCAGCACTTGCAACAACATTTTCTTCCATCATCGTGCTTCCTAGGTCATTTGCACCAAAACTAAGTGCTAATTGCCCTATAAATTTTCCCTGTGTAACCCATGAACTTTGGATATTTCTAAAGTTATCAAGGTAGATTCTGCTTGCACTAAGAAGTCTTAAATATCTATTTGATGATGCTTTTTTAATATTTGGTATTTCTTTTATAAGGGGTGTATTATCTGGCTGGAAACTCCATAATATAAATGCCCTAAAGCCACCAGTCTCATCTTGTAAATCTCTAATTCTATTAAAATGTTCTACTATATCTTTATCATTTTCTATACTACCAAACATCATTGTTGCTGTTGTTTTTATATCTAAATAATGTGCTTGTCTATGTATTTCAATCCATTCACTAGAATCTAATTTCTTTGGTGCAATGATATCTCTTACTCTATCACTTAAAATCTCAGCACCTGCACCTGGTATTGAGCTAAGTCCAGCTTTTTTTAGAGTTTCTAAGGTTTCTTTAATTGATACTTTTGATACTTTTGATATATAATCAATCTCAATAGCACTAAATCCATGTATGGTTATATTTGGATATTTTTGATGTATATGACTTACAAGTTTTTCATACCATTCAAGTTTTAGTGTTGGATGCACTCCGCCTTGAAATAATATTTGTGTCCCACCAATTGCAATTAATTCATCAATTTTAGAATCTATTTCTTCAAAGCTAAGTACATATGCACCCTCTTCATTTATTCTTCTTTTGAATGCACAAAATTTACAATCAACCCAACATATATTTGTATAGTTAATATTTCTATCAATTACAAATGTAGATATCTTATCTTTATGAAGCTCTCTTTTGATACCAAATGCTTTTTTGCCTAATTCCTTTAATGGTGTTGTCTGTATTTCTTTTAGTATTTCATCATTGCTAACTCTTCTCATAGGATTCCTCTTGGTTTTTAAAATCTAGTTCCCATAGTAAATTCGAAGCTAGATGTGTTGTCATTTTCTTTTGGATTAATTGCAAATGGAAAGACAAATACAAGTGGTCCAATTGGTGATACCCACTCAAGTGCCAATCCCCAAGACATTCTAGATATCTCATCAAATCTGTCTTTGCCAATCATTCCATAATCAAAAAATGCAGCTATTCTCATATTTACAGCTTCTAAGAATCCATAACTTGCTTCTATAGAATTTGCAAATATATATCTACCACCAATTCTTAGTCCATTTGCATCTCTAGGTGTTAGAGAATAAGTTTCATATCCTCTAATTGTTCCAATACCACCCATATAAAATGTACTTGTAATTGGAATTCCTTTTATATCTTTATTCCCAATTTCTCCTATAATTCCACCTATTTGGGCTTTGTATCTTAGAATTAAATCAAAATCAATCAAGTTTTTTAAGTAATAGTAAAATCCAGTCTTTCCAAATAATTTAATATATTTTGCATCACCACCAAGTCCGGCAAATTCTGCACTAGTTTCTATGATTGCACCATTTTTTGGAAAATAGTAATCATCTGTATTATCAAAATACAATCCTGGTGTAACAGAGCTTTTTAAAATACCTCTTATTGGAAAATATGAAGCATAAATACCACCACCTTGTCCTATATCTCTAAAATCACTAAGCTTTGTTTTTGATATATCATATACTACATTTGCAGCAAGAGCATCTGTTAGATTTTTTCCAGCAGATATATTAAATCCTATAGAATCTTCTACATAATCATAATTTCTAAAGAAGCTTTTATATACATTGATGGATGAACTATATTCAGAATCTAAGATTCTAGGATTTGTAAATCCAAGGTTAAATAGTTGCGTATATTTGCTGTAATTAACATAAAATTGAGCACTCATTCCTGTGCCAAATAGATTTCTTTCTCTTAGTGATGCATTTACCATCAATTTATCATAGCTTCCATATCCAAGTCCAAATGTAACTTCACCTGTTCGACCTTCTGCTACTTCAACTAATAAATTCATAGAATCTTCATCAACTCTTATTTCTGATATTTGAACTTTATCAAAAAATCCAGTTCTTCTTAGAGCATTTTCACTTTTTCGTATTTGTGTGATGCTATATGTATCACCTGGAGCAATAAGCATCTCTCTTCTTACAATTCTATCTCCACTTACTGTATTACCTGTGATTATTACATCATTTATATGGACTTTATTGCCCACTTCTATATTAAATATTACACCTACTTCACTATTTTCTTCATCTTTGTCTAAATCAGGAGTAATTCTTGTGTATGCGTAACCTTTATCCATTATATGTGATTTTATTACCTCAATATCACGCCTCACGCTTTCTATATTAAAATATTCCCCAACTTTTATATCACTTAGTTTTTCTAGTGCTTCAATAGGAAATACATTATCTATATCATCTGCCTTTTTTATTTCAATATCATTTACCTTATATCTTTTTCCTTCCACTATTTTATACATCAAGATTGCATCATAATTTAGAAAGTTAGCACTTATAAGAGGATTGGAAATCACTGCATCAAGATATCCTTGCCTCATGTATACATCTTGAATTCTTAGATTATCAAATTCTAGTTCTTTTAATTTTAATTCTCCACTACTCCACCAAGGAAGCCAACCAAGCCAACTATGTCTTTCTTTATTTGCACTAAGAGATTCTATTTCATCTTTTGGTAATGTTGCACCTTGGTAATATGATTTTCTAATTATTATATTTTCACCTTTATTAACATTAAATACAAGGCTTATAGAATCTTCAATGCGAATATTTTCTATTTCTACTACAGAACCATATATTCCTTTATCTTCTAATTCTTGAATGATTACAGATTTTGCATATTGTTCCTTAAATATATCATATGTATCACCTCGTTTAATATTCATTAATTTTTTAATTTCATTTGTTTCTGTATCGTTTCCATAACCTTTAACTTCTATATTATTAATTGTTGGTTTTTCTTTGAAATAAAAGCTTAAATTTCCATCTGCTTCATTAAATTCTACATATATATCATCAAAATAATCCTGTTTATAAAATGCAATGATTGCTTGATTTATCTTTTCTTTATTAAGCTCATCACCCACTTTAATATTAGCAATCTCATTTGCAATCAAGTTTGACATTCTAACCAAGCCATTATATGTAATAGACTTTATTTCATTTGCAATTATTAGCGTATTTAATAAACAAATTAGTATTAGGATTTTCATTAAGTTTTTAGCCTTTAAGATGCTATTGCCAATGACATTTAGCTATAAAAATTTTGTAAAAATAATTCTAAATTTTAAAAGCTATAATTCTACTACATTTTGCTTAAGGAATAAAAGGACTTAAAATGAAAGCAGGTATTATAGGACTTGGTCTTATGGGAGGTTCTCTTGGTTTGGCTTTAAAAGAAATATCATTATTTAATATTATTGTAGGTGATGATATTAATCCTGTCCATAGAAGGCAAGCTGTTTATCTTGGGCTTGTAGATGAGTGTTTGGATATAGATGAAATTTTAGATTGTGATGTGGTTTTTATTTGCACCCCAGTAGATTCTATTGTAGATTTTATAAAGGATATAAAAAAATTAAGGGAAAATCAATTAGTTATTGATTTTGGTGGGGTAAAAAAAGAAATAATAGAAGCAATGCCAAAGAATTTGAGATCTAATTTTGTTAGTTTGCACCCTATGTGTGGAACAGAAAATTTTGGACCAAAGGCAGCATTTAAAGATTTATATAAAAATCAAATTATGATTTTTGTTGATATTAATGATAGTGGAGAATATCAAGTAGATTTAGCTAGAGAAATATGTATGAAACTTGGTATGAATATAATAAAAATGGATTCTAGGAATCACGATAGGCATACTGCATTTATAAGCCATATGCCACATATATTAAGTTATGCATTGGCAAATACTGTGCTAAAGCAAGAAAATCCACAAGATATAGTAGCCATTGCTGGTGGTGGGTTTAAAGGAATGAGTAGAATTAGTAAAAGTAGTGGGGTTATGTGGTCTGCAATATCAAAGCAAAACAAAGAAAATCTCTTAGAATCTATTGATATGATATTAGATGAACTCCATTATGCAAAATATTTAATTAGCAATAATAAATTTAATGAATTAGAAGAATGGATGACAAGTGCAAATAAATTAAGAGATATTATTTAGACTATGGGAAGATTTTTTTATAATGTAAAAGGTATTTTAAGATATCTTGCTCCTAAGAATTTTTTTAGTAGCGATAAATATTTATATAATGTAGAGCAAAGAAGTGACTATAAATATATTATTGATAGAGTGAATTATTATAATAAATTAGATTCTAAAATTGATATAAAATCATCTAAGAAAAGAGTAGCAATTAGAGATTTTAGAATACCAAGAAAACTTGTTAATTATTTTTATGATAGTTATGAATACTTATTATATTTTGATAAAAATTTAGAATTTATTTTAGAGAGTGGAGATGTTAATTATAATATTTCTTATCCTGCATTGACAAAATCTCGACCAATAGATTCTAATAATAGCAATAATGTTATTCTTAATTTAGATAAGATAAGACATTTTGCATTTATCAAAGATGAAATCCAATTCGATGACAAAGATGATATTTTGTATTTTAGAGGTGGAGTATATCAAGAGCATCGTATAAAGTTTTTTGATAAATATTTTTATGATGATAGGTGTGATTTAGGTCATGTAGGACAAGGAAATAGTGATTATTATAAAATGATCTCAAAACCAAAATCAAGCAAGCAAGAACATTTAAGGCATAAATTTATTTTATCAATAGAGGGCAATGATGTTGCAAGTAATTTAAAGTGGATCATGAATAGCAACTCTGTGGCTGTAATGCCAAAGCCAAAATTTGAAACTTGGTTTATGGAAGGGCGCTTGATTGGAGACTACCACTATATTGAAATCGATGATGAATATAATAATGTCTTTGAAAAGATAGATTATTATAAAAATAATCCAAATTTAACAAAACAAATAATACAAAATGCAAATTCATATTGTAAGCAGTTTATGGATAAAAAACGAGAAACTATAATTTCATTATTGGTTTTAGATAAATATTTTAGGCTAACTAATTAATTTATAATAAGGGCTTTTATGATTTTTGTTATTGCATTTATTGGGGCTATTACTCCGGGTCCTGATATGTTATTAATTATTCAAACAACACTTAAATATGGATTGAAACAAGCATTGATGACATTACTTGGTATTTCAACTGGTTGTATATTCTATCTCTTTATATTGTATTTTGGTTTTGCAAAGATTTTTACAAGTAATATTGCACAGATAATATTAAGCGTATTTGGGATTTTTTACTTATCTTATCTTAGCTTTATGCTATATAAAAAACCAGCCAATAATTTAAAATTTAAAGATTCTAAGGTTGTTAGTGGATATAAAAAAGGGTTGTTTATTAACCTTTCTAATCCAAAGGTGATTTTATTTTTTAGTATTGTTGTTTTGCCATATATGGACAAAAATATATTTTTCAATCTTGCATTGTTATTTTTAGGTTTATTTAGTGCATTTTTACTTATTATTTTTATTGCATTATATTTTAGAAAATTTGTAACAAATAAGTTATTTAATATTATTGATAAAATTTGTGCTTTTATATTTATTGTTTTTGTATGTATTTTAATTATTAGGCTTTTTAGGGATTTATTATGAATATATTAATTACAGGTGGAGGCACAGGCGGTCATCTAAGCATAGCAAAGGCTATTGGTGTTGCTTGCAAAAATAGAGGGTTTAATGTTTATTATGTTGGTTCTACAAGTGGTCAAGATAAGCTCTGGTTTGATAATAGTGATATTTTTAATACTTGCTATTTTTTAGATTCTAGAGGTGTAGTAAATAAAAAGGGTTTTGCTATATTATATTCTTTATATTTGCAAATAAAAGCTATTATAGCGAGTATAAAAATTTTAAAAAAACATAAAATCAATGCAGTAATTAGTGTTGGTGGTTTTAGTGCAGGTGGAGCTAGTTTTGCTAGTGTAATATGTAAAATTCCACTTTTTATCCACGAACAAAATTCTATACTTGGCACATTAAATAAGATTCTAGCTCCATTTGCAAAAGCTAAATTTTGTAGTTTTAAATTAAATGGCTTTATACAAACTTCATATCCTATAAATTCAGATTTTTTTTATTATGCAAGAGATCGTAATAAATTAAATACTATATTATTTATTGGTGGGTCACAAGGTGCTTATGCTATTAACTCATTTGCTTTGGAATTATGTGATGATTTATTAAAACGAGGGATTAATATTATTCATCAATGTGGAAGATTGGATTTTGAGCGTATCTTAAATGGATATAAAAATTTTAATTTTATCAATATTGAAAAAATAGATGATAGTGTAAAGTTTACTCATAAAAATGGCTCTGAAGTATTATTATTTAGTTTTGATAAAAATTTAATTCATCATATGAAAAATGCAGATTTTTGTGTATCAAGATCTGGTGCTAGTAGTCTTTGGGAATTGTGTGCTAATAGATTGCCAAGTTATTTCATACCATATCCTTATGCTGCAAAAAATCATCAATATTATAATGCCTTATTTTTAGGTGATCTATGTAGAGTAGTTAGTCAAAATGAGTTAAATAAGGAAGATTTTTTAAATTATCTATATGATTTAGATTTATTATCTATTAGCAGAGGGTTAAAAAGTGTAATATCATCAAATGGAGTAGATGATATTATTGATATTATTATCTCTAAATTAGAGAAAAATATTTAATAAAATATAAAAATCCTTGTATTACTACGGAATTGATTAGATCAATAAAAAATGCACCAACTAGTGGCACTATAATAAATGCTAGATGACTTGGTCCATAGTGATTTGTTATTGTTTGTATATTTACCATTGCAGTAGGCATAGCACCAAGTCCAAAACCACAATGTCCAGCAGATAGTACAGCCGCATCATAATTTTTGCCCATTACTCTAAAAGTAATAAATGTTGCAAATATAATCATCATGCAAACCTGTGCTATTAGTATTACTAGTATTGGTACCGCTAATGCTACTAATTGTGATAGGTTTATAGTCATTAGTGCAAGAGCTAAAAATAAAGACAAGCTTACATTTCCTATTACTGACACCTCTCTATCAAATACTTTATGCACCTTTAATCCTTGTAATGTATTTCTAATCAACACTCCAATAAATAGACACCATACAAATGCAGGTAATGTAAAAGATGCATTTTTTAACATCTCTGCAATTTGTGTCCCTATTAGAAGCGGTATTGCAATTAGTGCTAGAGATTCTATAAAAGTATCACTAGTGATTAATTTTTGTTTTTTTGGTGTTTCAAATAGTAAACTTTCATCTTTATAGTCATCATCCTTTATTTCATAACCTTTTGATTCCATTATATCTGGTTTTAAATTATTTTTATTGATTAAATATCTAGCTACAGGACCACCAATGATGCCACCCATTATGAGTCCAAATGTTGCTGATGCAAGTGCAACTTCTTTTGCAGGACTAAAAAGATAAGGTTCTTTTATAAATGTATCAGCCCAAGCAGCACCTGTTCCATGCCCTCCACTCATTGTAATAGAACCACCAAGTAGTCCAAGAAGCGGATTTACACCCATTATTTGAGATAATAATACACCTATTATATTTTGTGAAAATAGCAATACTGCTACACAGCACAAAAATACAGCTAGTATTTTACCTTGCTTTTTTAATGAGGCAAAATCTGCACTAAGTCCAATAGAAGTAAAAAATGCAAGCATTAAAGGATCTTTTATAGATTCATCAAATTTAATTTGTATATTAAACTTAGTATTTAAGATAAATAATATAATAGCAGCAATAATTCCACCTACAACAGGCTCTGGTATATTATATTTGTAGAAAAATGCTACTCTTTTAATTATAAATCTACCTATAAGAAGCACAATTACCATACATACTAAAGTAGCATAAAAATTAAATTCCATGAAATTCCTTATTAAAAGTTTATAGAATTAATAATTATAACTTTATGTAGCTTATCATTTAATTTTATTAAAAAAATATAACTCCAAGTATTAATTTACACTTAGAGTTATATCGCAAGATAAAAAGTAGGTTAGAACTTAACAGCTCCAGTTGTTGCAAGAGGTATTATTCTATTACTTCCACTTGGGTAAGAGTTCTTTAGTCCTTCACATAAAACTTTTCCATTATTACCAGCACCAGTCCCATTTGCAGCAGCCAATTTACTAGGATCAAATATTAATTCACCTTTAGTAGCATCAATTTTCATAAAACCTGTTCCACCACATGCAACAATTTGTCCACCACTATTTGATACCACAACATTTAATTCATCATTATTAGCATTCCATCTACCTCTATCTAATCCACCTGTATCTATCATCCATTCACCCCATCCAGCAAATCCTTGTGGTTGAGCTTGTGTAGGATCTATATTTTCAGCAAAGATTCTTGCAGGAATTGCTTTCATTACGCTAGCAATGTCGCTTCTTAACATTGCAATTTGTGCATCAGTTCTTGTTGTTACAAATCTAGGAACAGCAACAGCTGCTAAAACTCCAAGAATTACTATAACAAATACTAATTCTATCATTGAAAAACCACTTCTTGTTTTCATAAATAAGTCCTTTATAATATAATTAAAATCACCCTTTAAACCCAAAACTAAATTTAAAGTTAACGAATTGTAAATACATATCTCTTAATTCATACTTAAATATTAATAATTTATTCAAAATTTATTATTTTTATATATTTTTTTTAAATATTTTATATTTGAGCTAGCATTTATTAATAGCATATCAGCAATGATTAACGCAAGCATGGATTCTGCCACTATACTACCGCGAATAGCTATGCATGGATCATGTCTACCCTTTAGAGTTAATATTGTTTCCTCATTGTGTGTTGATATGGTTTTTTGTGGTTTAAATATACTTGGTGTTGGTTTAAAATATGCTTTTATATTTATTGTATCGCCGTTGCTTATTCCTCCAAGTATTCCTCCGCTATTATTACTTAAGAATCCATTTTTACACATTTCATCATTATTTTGACTCCCAAGTATTTTTGATGATTCTATTCCATTGCCAATTTCAATTGCTTTTACTCCATTTAGTCCTAGCATATAATCACCAATAATAGAATCTAATTTATAATATAATGGCTCTCCAAGGCCAACAGGAACATTAAAAGCACTAATTAGTGCTACGCCACCTATGCTATCGTGATTTCTTTTTGCTTTTTGTATAGCTTCTTTTTGAATATTTTCTATATTTTTATCAAGACTATAAATTTCACTATTTATAGCATTATCAAAATCTATATCTTTGCATTCTATTCCACCTATACTATATATCCCACTTCTTACTTTTATATTAAATTCATTTAATAACAATTTAGCAAATGCACCACTTGCTACTCTTGCTATACTTTCTCTTGCACTACTTCTTCCTCCCCCCCTATAATCTCTGATATCGTATTTATGAAAATATGTAAAATCTGCATGGCTAGGGCGAAATATATTTTTTATATTTTCATAATCTTTACTTTTTGCATTATTATTTTTTATAAATACCCCAATTGGAGCACCTGTAGTATATCCATCAAATACACCACTTAAAATTTCAACTATATCAGATTCTTTTCGCTGTGTAGAATATAGGTTTAAACCACCCTTTCTCCTATTTACTTCATTTTGTATAAAATTTGTATCTACTTTTATATTTGATGGCATACCATCTATCACACAACCAATCCCACTTCCATGAGATTCTCCAAATGTTGTTACTTTTAACATTTTGCCAAAAGTATTCATATTTTATATTCCCTTTTTTAATTTTTCGTAAGCCACTTTCGCACAAGCTTGTTCTGCTTCTTTTTTGCTTCTTCCATTCTCTATTGCATACTCCATACCATTTATTATTATTTTTATTTTAAAAATCTTATTATGATCTGGGCCACTTGAATCTATTAATTCATATTCTGGTATTTCGCCACAAATACTTTGTGTAAGTTCTTGAAGTAGAGTCTTGTAATCTTTAAATAACATCTCAGGATCAATTGTTTTATATACTTTGTCTATTAACATGTAGCTTATTTTTTTTGCATGATTTATGTTACTATCTAGGTATATTGCACCAATTAATGCTTCTAGTGCATTTGATAATATTGAAGGTTTATCTCTGCCTTTATTTTTGATTTCTGCATTTGAAATAAATAGATAATGTCCTAGCTTTATTGCCCTTGCAAGTTTTGCAAAGCTTGCTTCATTGACCATACTTGCACGTAGTTTTGTTAAGTTTCCTTCACTGCTTTTTGGTAATTTCTTAAAAACATATTCACCAATTAATAAATCAAGCACAGCATCACCTAGAAATTCTAATCTTTCATTATTGCTAGTTTTGTTATAACTTTTATGTGTCAAGGCTTCTATTAACAATGATTTATCTTTAAAATAGTATTTTATGTTATTTTGCAATTTTTCTAACATCTCTTTATTGCATTCATATAATTCATAATTATTACTTATCATCTATTTCCTTTGTAATAGAATCTCTTAGATTTTCTGCCTCTTTTCTAGCTAACATATCACATAATTCATTTTCTTTATGCCCATCATGACCTTTTATCCAAGTAGCTCTTATATTATGATTTTTAGCTAATGATATATATTCTTTCCATAAATCTAAGTTTTTAACATTTTTAAAATCTTTTTTTATCCAAGTATTAAGCCAAGAATTTATAGATTCGCATACATATTTAGAATCGCTTATTATTTCTATATTGCAAGGCTCTTTAACTATTTTAAGCGCCTCTATAACTGCTATTAATTCCATTCTATTATTTGTAGTATCATAGGCACTTCCCTTGATAATTTTTTCTATAGATTTATATCTTAATATTGAACAATAACCGCCGTGATTATTTTTTTTATGGTTATTTAATGAAGAGCCATCAGAGTATATAGTTATATTTTTCATTATTTGCTTCCATGATTTCTAATACTAAATGTATTCCACCTATCTCTGCACAAGTTGGACATCTAAATATTTCAAATGGATATATTCCTTGACAATAGCTACATTTGTATTTAAACCCCAAGTCTCCAACTTTATTAGAATATTTATTTATCACCCTTAAGGTTTCAAGTTCAAAAATATCACATTCTATATCATCACATATTATGCCCTTGGCACGATATACATCTGCAACTTGTTTGTTAATTTTAATTTGATCAATTGGAGGATTATTAATATTCCACAATATATCAATATAGTTAATAATATCATTGCTATCACAGATAAGATCCCAGAATCTTTGAATATTATATGTTTTAAAATAATTGAGTACTATTTTCTTTGTAATTTTACTTTTTTTATTAATATTTAAAATTTCCACTTCACGCTCATTTAGTGGCATTAAACTATCATTGATTAGGATCAAAATTTGTATATATTTTTTTACTTCATCTACTTTTTCATCAAGTTCTTCAAGACAAGATACTACAGATAGTGCATTTTTATATTCACCTAATATTTCATATGTTTGAACTAGTAGTAACAATACTTTTGTATTTCTTGGGTTGTGTTTTAATATTTCAATAAATATATTTTTGGCTCTTTGCATAAATCCAGCTTTATAATATGCTATTCCAAGGAGTTCTAAAATTTGAATTTTTTCTCCTAAATTTTGTGTTTTATCTAATATTGTTAGATACATTTTTATTGCTTCACCAAAATTACCATTTGTTACATATATATTTGCAATAAAAGTGAATGTAGATGCAGGATATTTGGAAGTATCTAATAAACTGCCTATATTTTCATCAGTTCCATAATTTTCAAAATTTTTTGCAAAGTCACTTAAACTTTGCTGTTTTATTTTTTGTTTGTAACGATTCTTTGTATAGTCAGCTATCGCAACTAAAGTAATAATTGCAATAATTATAATAATGCTAAATAGTGGATCTTTGTATATGATTGAGAAATAATCCAAAACTATCTCCAGTTATAAAAATTATTGCATTATATCTAAAGTGGTTTATTTGTTATGATAAATAATATATGTGGCTTTAAAGCCACATATATTTTATTTTATAGCAGCTAAAGCAGCGTCATAATTTGGTTCATTTGTTATTTCATCACATAATTCTACATAGATTACCTTACCTTCTTTATTTACTATGATAACAGCTCTTGCAAGCAATCCTTCTAATGCAGAATCATCTATTAATAGTCCGTATGCTTTACCAAATTCTTTCTTTGCAAAATCACTTAATGTATTTATGTTGTTTATTTCATTTGTTGAACAAAATCTTTCTTGTGCAAATGGTAAATCCATAGATACTACATTTACCTCTACATTACTTAAACTTGCAGCATTTTTATTAAATGTTTTTGCCTGAATTGAGCACACAGGCGTATCAAGACTTGGAACTACATTTATTATTTGTATTTTATCTTTTTTCCCGCCAACTTGAACATTGCTTAAATCTCTAGCTTTTAGCATTATTGATGGTGCTTCATCGCCTACTTTTATTTGATTTCCATATAGTTTTACTTCATTACCTTTAAATTTTACTGACATAATTTATTCCTTTTATTAATTGTTTTATTTTGAGTGTAAGATTATAATTAAAAACATATTCAAAAACTCATAAATATTACAAGGATTCCAATTTGGGTAGAAAAAAATATCTTTTAGATACATCTATAATTTTAGATGATATTGAAAATTTAATATATTTATATCAGGATGGTGAAAATGATATTTTTATTTCAGAAGTTGTATTAGAAGAATTAGATAAGAAAAAAGATTTTCAAAATGAACTTGGTTATTTTAGCAGGGAGTTTTTTCGTGCCATTAATTCAAATGATATGGCACAAAATCAATGTTATTCTATGTTAGATGATGTTATTTATAAGATGAATTTTAAAAATAAAACAATAGAAATGCCCATTTTTGTTGTATATCGACCAAAATATAAAACACAGAATCTAGATTATGGCTTAAATGACAGTAGAATATTAGAGATTGCAAAGGATTATAATTTTATATTACTTACAAATGATATATCATTGAAGATAAAAGCATTGTCACAAGGCGTAAAAGCAGAATCTATATTTAGAAATATGGTTGAAAATCCAAGTGATATAGATTTTTTATTTAAATTAAATTTGCATAAAGATTCTAGTTTAACTGATTTAGAAAATAGCAGTTCTTTTAATATGTTAAAAAATTGGAGCATCATTGAACTTCTTGAAGAAGATAACACAGATAATTCCCTTTACTTAACAGGAAAGAAAAGGTTTGGCTTTAAAATTAATGGAAAATTTGAGGAGCAAAATCTTGACTTAATTGTTGAAGAAAATTCACCATATATACGACCAATAAACCTTGAGCAAAAATTGCTATATGCATTGCTTATTAATCCAAAAAATAAAGTAAGCATAGTTACAGGTAGTACTGGTAGCGGTAAAACTCTTATAACCTTGCAAGCTGGATTAACATTGGTTAAAAAAGGTATTGTAGATGGTATTGTTTATATGAGAAATACTATTACTTCAAATGATAAAGAAGCAGAGCTTGGTTATAGAAAAGGTGATGAAAATCAAAAATTGAGTTACTTTATGTATCCATTATATAGTGCTATTAATTTCACAATTGATAAACTTCAAGAGAGTTCACTTGCAAAACGAATAGAATACAATGGTGATGTAAATACTATAGAAAAACGAGATGTAACAGATTATTTTATTAAAAAGCATAATATTGAGATAATGGATATAGCACATGCAAGAGGTGTAAGCATAGCAAGAAAATTTGTGATTTTTGATGAAGCACAAAATGCCCAAGATTCTACTATTAAATTAATTGGCACTCGTATAGCACAGGATTGCAAAATTGTATTTTTAGGTGATTGGAAGCAGATAGATCATCCATATCTAAGTAAGTTTAGAAATGGTGCAGTTACAATGTTGCAAAAAGCACAAAATAGCGATTTTGTAAGTGGTATTCAACTTAAAAATACAATTAGAAGTGATATTGCACAATGGTTTGAAGAGAATATGTGATTATTGTGTTAACTGTGTAAAATATTCTATTTCTATATCATACAATTCATATCTAATATGTTTAAAATCAATATAATTTCCAATGTTTTTGTCTAATTTTAGTATTTCCTCCAATACTCTTGCACTTTCTTGGGCGCGCTTAAAATTTGCAATAGCAATATCATTTAAACTATCACGCCTTTCCTCACTTTTATTACTTTGTTTTGATACATCATTTTTAATATCTCTAGAGTATAGTAGAGTGGTATTTATTCTTGCTTTATGTCTAATATCTTTTAGCTTTTTAGAAAGATTCTGATTGTTTAGGGAATATCGCGCTATATCTTCTACTACGCGTATTCCTTCTTTTAGTCTATTTAAATTAGCATCTAATATTCTATATATCATTCTTTATTTGCTGATAATAATTGCAATAGAGAGATAAATAGATTTAAAACATCTAAATATAAACTAATTGCAGCCATTACTGGGCTATCATATCTCCCTCTTATTATATTTTGTGTATCATATGCTATATACAAGCTGAATATAACAGCTCCAACTGCAGCTATTATTACTTGAAGTAACGGACTCCCTAAAAATAGATTTACCAAGCTAGCAATTACTATAACAATTAATGCTACAAATAGCATTTTGCCCATATTTGCTAAATCTTTTGTAGTTTTTAGTGCAAAAAATGACATAACACCAAATATAATTGTTGTCATCAATAATGCTTGAGCTACTATTGATGCTCCGCCCTTTAGGCTTAATATACTAGCAAGTAATGGAACCAATGTAACGCCTGTAATGAAAGTGAAAGCAAATAACAGCATTACATTTACAACTGGTTTTGACTTAAAGAACATTAACCCAAATAATAGCGCAAATTCTAATACAACAAGACCAATGAATACAGGCATAGTCATATATTGCACAAATCCCATTCCAATATAAGCACCAATTGTCGCAAACAATACTGATGCTGCAAAGAATTTGTAAGTCTGTTTTACAAAATTCACAAGTGCATTTTCACTAGTCTCAAATGCAATATCAGCACTGCTAGTGTAGTTTCTATCATATAAAGACATTTAAATCTCCTTATTATTTTTGATATATATTATTATACTATGATATTATGATTTTTCAATTATGCCTTATTTAATCTCATTGAATTTAATACTACACTAATTGAGCTAAGCCCCATAGCAACCCCTGCAATCATAGGGTTAAGCGATATATTTATCCCAAATATATATGGTATGCCAAGTGCTATTGGTATGGCACATATATTATAAATAAATGCAAATGCAAGATTTTCTTTTATATTTATGATAGTTTTTTTAGATAATATAATTGCATTATAAATATTATTTAAATTTGAGTTTAATAATAAAATATCTGCTTGTTTTATTGCTATATCATTTGCAATTGATAAGGAAATGCCAATATCCGCTTTTTTTAGTGCTAGCACATCATTTATTCCATCTCCGATAAATGCTACTTTTTTATTTTCATTTTGAAGATTTTCAATAAATGCTAATTTTTCATCTGGTAGTTGTGAATAGTAATATTTTTTTATTCCACATTCATCTGCTATTTTTTTTACACATTCTTTAGTGTCACCACTTAATATAATGCTTTGTATATTTATAGATTCTAGATTTGATATAAGCTCTTTAGCATTACCCCTTATCTTATCACTTACTTCAAATATAGCACATACTATATCATCTATCGATATATATATTAATGTATTAGTAGAATCTATAAGTTCAGAATCTAAATTTATAAATTTTGCATTTCCTATTTTTATGGTTTTTCCATTTATATTACCTTTTATTCCACTTCCTATTGTTGTTTGTATATCTGATACTTGCAAATTTTTGTCTATATCAAAGCCTGATATGTATGAGGTGATAGCTTGTGCTATTATATGCTCACTTTTGTGTTCTATTGCATAAATATATGATAAAAGTTCATTTTTATCTATTTTTTTCTTATCAATAAAATTTATAACTTCTACATTTCCAGTTGTTATTGTTCCTGTTTTGTCAAATACTACTACATCTATTTTAGATAGATTTTCTAAACTTTCTCCACTTTTAAAATATATAGCTTGTTTTGATGCTTTATTTGTAGCTATTAAAATACTAAGTGGTGTAGCAAGTCCAAGGGCACAAGGGCAAGATATAAGCAATGTAGAGGTTAATATAATAAATGAAAAATGAAGATCACCCTTTGCTAGATACCATAAAACTGCTCCAATTGTTGCAATAATGATCACAATAGGCACAAAATACGCAGATATGATATCAGCTATTCTTGCAATTGGAGCTTTTTTTATTCCTTGCATTAGATGAATTATTTTTCCTATTGTTGAATCTAGTGTTTTAGTGGTTACTTTTAATAAAAATTGTTCTCCATAATTTATACTTCCACTTAGTATAGTTTCTCCTTGTTTTTTATATACTCTTTTACTCTCACCAGTTATCAAGCTTGTATCAAGAATGCATTGATTATCCAATAAGATTCCATCAAGACTTACCATGGAGCCTTTTGGTATAGCAATAATATCGTCTATATTAATATCTTCTATGTTTTTTTGTATGGTTGTATTATTTTCATATTGTAGAGCTGTTTTTGGTGCTAGGTTTATAAGAGATTCTATGGCACTTTTTGCATTATTTGTTGCATTGTGTTCTAATTTCTTACCTAACATTATAACTGCAATAATAACACCAGCACTTTCAAAATATATGTTATGCAATAAAGAATCAATATTTCCAGTTATATATAAGATTAACATATAAATACTATATATTATAGCAGAGCTGCTACCAAGCATAACAAGGGAGTCCATATTTGGTATCATTTTAACTAATGATAAAAATCCTTTTTTGTATATTTGTGAGCCTGCATAGAGTATAGGTAATATTAATATCATTTGTATTGCGCATATTAACAATTCATTGTTTATATGGAAAAACATACTTCCCATTGATATTATAAATAATGGAATTGCAAATATAATGGCTATTATGTATTTTTCATTTTTTTTATTGTTTGTAATTTCGTTTTTATTGATATATGCTTTGTATCCAAGCTTTTCTATTTGATTTATTATATCTTCTGTATTTGCTAGATTCTCATCATATATTATAAAGGCTTTTGCATTTATTAAATCTACTTCAATTTTATTTATAAATATTTTTCTAGATAACGATCTCTCAATAGAGCCAGAACAAGCAGTGCAGCTCATTCCTTCGATTTTTAATCTTATTTCTTTCATCATTATCCCAGCAAGTACTAAATTTTGTAACTATATCCTATTGTAAAGATAATATTATTTTTAATTATTATATTATCTTTATATATGGTATAAAATGGTATGGTTACGCCAAAGTCAATAGCGCTATACCCAAGTTGTTTGCTTACACCTAAGTTAGTATTTATGCCCTGTGATAAAAACTTTTGTTTTATATAATATTCTCCACCATAACCAATACCAATATATGCGTGAAATACTCTTAAACTAAGCAAAAAATCAATATTACCACTAAATGCTAATGTGTTTGGATTTGAATTATTGATTGGTATTCTTGCGCCAAGATTTATATATGCTCTAATTGCATTGATATTTAAATATCTGAAATATCCAATTTTCCCATGCATATCACCTGATATTTGCCTTTTGCCATCGTATGCATATAATCCTATTCCACCATCAATACCAAGTAAAAAATAATCAACCCTATTAGGTTTTGAATATCCATTTAGTCTATTTAATGCCTGTTGATTATTTACTATCTCTTGTCTATCATAATCTGGTTCTTTTTCTACTCTAGGTGGCTTTTTGGGTTTATAAATAGATGATGGATGTAATTTTTTATTTTGAGTATCTTTTATAGGAGGATCTTGTAGTTTGTTATACTTGGTATCAAAATTATCCAACCTGTAGTAATTATTTTTTGCATTTAGGTGGCTACTTGTTACAATAATTGCAACTACAACAAGTATATATTTATATTGTTTATGCTGCATTATGATTTATTGCATTGCCCATCATTGGAACCATATATCAATCCACCCGGAGAAATACATATAGTAGCTGTTTGATTATGTCGTTTTAATACAATTCTTACATTAGTATTTAACCTTTGTGGCATCGATGTAGCTGTATTCCCATTGATAGTTACTTTACCGCAATATGGTAGCCCTGTATTATCAAAATAGATTCTTGCTGTATTTGTTTCATTACATCCTTGTTGTATATCTATTCGATCTATAATCACATCATATGTTTCTTGCAATCTTACCTCTTTTGCTATATTATTATTGCATTCAGATGGTAAGTTATTTGCACTATATCCACTTAAACATGCTTTATTATGTGGATCTTTTGCTATTATGTCACCACTCATTGGTCTACCATCAAAATTTGTAGTAGCTGCATTTCTTGCTGTATCTGCATATATACTATAGCTATTTGCTGTTGTGCTACCAGTTAAATGAAATTGGACTTGCCACATACCAGCCTGCCAAAATCTAGCTTGATTATCACTATATTGTCCCATACTATCATCTTGCATGGCAAAAAATCTATCATCAGTTTGTGCTAGTGACTTTGCATATTTTATATTTTGTAACATAAAATCTGCAGCTTGTTGTAATTTTGTTTGTGGTATGTACATTACAGATACTGCAGCCATAACACCAAGCATAACCAAGACAAATACCATCTCTAGCATACTAAATGCTTTTCTCACTTACAATATCTCCTTATGTAATTTAATTTGATCATTTATTTTAGTATATATTTGATTAATAATAAATTCATTTTATTAATTTATCATTAACAAAAATATTAAATTTATGTTATTTGGGTTAGGATTTTATGAATTTAGAAATATTCTAGATAAATATCTATAAATCATTTTTAAGATATATTAATTCCTTATTGTTTTCTTTCTTGAATAAGTTTTAGTGCTTCAAATTGTATTAAAGAAACTTTTGTATATACCATTGTATAGTTTCATCACTGTATTTATATGTGTAGTTATAGTGAATATGATTTATTGTTTTATGTATAATTACTATAGTTAATATACTATAAGATTTAAGGAAAAATATGCAAAACAACCTCACGCAGTTATTGCAAGAACAGAGATTATGTTATACAAGTGGTCAAACTAGATCTATTCAAGTAAAATTAAAAGCTCTTACTTGCTTACAAGATTCTATAAAACAATATGAGAATGAAATTGTTGATGCACTTTACAAAGATTTAAATAAATGTAAAGAAGAAGCCTATTTATCTGAGGTATTTCAAATTTATGAAGAAATTAAATCTGCCAAAGAATGGATAAAACAGCTTGATAAAGTAAAATCTGTTAAAACACCATTAAGTCATTTTGGTGGAAAAAGTGAGATTTATTACGAACCATATGGTGTTGTGCTTATTGTTTCTCCTTGGAATTATCCATTTAATCTTAGTTTAAGTCCGCTTATTGGAGCTATTGCTTGTGGCAATTGTGTTGTGTTAAAGCCATCAGAATATGCACCAAATTGTGCCAAGATTTTAGAGAAGATATTGCAAGAAGTTTTTAGTATTAATCATGTAGCAGTTATCCAAGGTGATAGTACTGTAGGCGAAGCTTTGTTGCAACAAAAATTTGATTATATATTCTTTACTGGTAGTGTAAATGTAGGTCGGATTGTTATGCAAGAAGCAGCAAAAATGCTTACCCCTGTAACTCTTGAGCTTGGTGGGAAAAATCCTTGCATTGTAGAAGATTATAAAGATAGTAGTATTGCAAAACGCATTGTGTGGGGAAAGTTGCTTAATGTTGGACAAACTTGTACTGCTCCTGATTATCTTCTTATACGCAAAGATTTGAAAGATGAGTTTGTATCTAAGCTTATAGAATCCATTATATCTTTGTATGCTCCAAATGTAGAATCTAAGAAAAATATGCATGATATAGCTTTAAGTATTATTTCTAATAAAGAGTATGGAAAGATCATTTCACCTAGGCATTTTAAACGAATTATTTCACTTTTTGAAGATACTAAAAATAAATTAGGCTCAGACTCTATAATATTTGGTGGTGTAAATAATGAAGAATTATTAAAAATATCTCCAACACTTATTGAGATGGGTGATATATTGTTATATACTTCTAATAATACTGCAGATTCTAAAGATGCCAATTTATATAGTATGCGTATTTTGCATGAAGAGATTTTTGCACCTATATTGCCAATTTTTACATATAATAATTTAGATGAGTGCAAAGAATTTATAAGAAGTTTTGAAAAGCCATTGTCTCTTTATTTATTTAGTGATGATAAGCAAAAACAACGCGATATTATAGAATCTATAAGCTTTGGTGGGGGTTGCATAAATGATTGTATCATCCACTTAGCAAATAATAACTTACCATTTGGAGGGGTTGGCAATAGTGGTATGGGCAATTATCATGGAAAATATAGTGCAAAAACTTTTTCAAGAGAAAAGGCTATCTACAAAGCACCAAATATTGATTTACCACTTCGCTACCCACCATTTAATAAGAAAATTTTTGGTTTGAGTAAGATTTCGATATTGCGTAAAATATTTGGGGTGTAGTGACAATGTATGGTACAAGAAATAACCAAAGTTTATATTTATTATATTTTTCAAATAAATAAAACTCTATTTATCTAAAAATATCATTAATAACTTTTCTAGACATTCTTTCACAAAGGTAATTTGTGATAATTTTTGTTCAATACCATATGTTTTTGCATAGTTTTTCAAGCTTTTATAATTTGCATTGAATGCAAAAGGGTATATTATCTTATTAGATGTTGTATTAATTTCTATGAAACCTACAAACCATGATATTCCTGAATCATCCCATTTGCTTAACCCTGTTTTACCATATAGTTTATATTTGTTGTTATCTTCTAATTTTATTGTTTCAATTACTTCTTTTTGTGCTTTTTTAGAGATAGGTAAACTAAGATTGCTTAATAGGGTTATGAGCTCTAATTGTTCTATAGCACTAATTTGAAGACTATCATCAAGCCAAAAACTACTAACATCTTTGCCTATCTTTTCATTGCCATAGTGTATTTTATTAAGATAACTTTGCATTCTATTTCTACCAATTTTTCTTGCTAGTTCTTGAAATGCTGGGACTTGTGATATTTGCATACCGCTTTTAAGATTTGCATCTCTTTTCCAAGATTCTATACTTACAGGCTCCCCATGGTATCTATAAAATATTTCTTTATTATCACGAACTACACCTAAATCAAGCCCAAAAAGTGCATTATAAATCTTGAAGGTTGAGGCAGGCATATAGCGCAATTTTGCCCTTTTTGCATTATTGCTTTGAATATTTCCCTGCATATTTATAATAAATACACCTTGAATATTATATTTATTAAAAATATCTTGTAAATTGGTATTAATATTGATATTTTTATTGATCTGTGCGAAAACATTGCATACTAAAATAAAAATTAAACAATAAACCTTCACTATCAGTTTCCTTAAAAATATATTTTATTGTTCATAAGGGATAATCTTATATTCTATATTACTTGTTTGTAAAAATTTTTTTACTCCATAGTCTATATTTTTAGAGCTTGTTATAAATATACGCTTCACATTCTTTTTAGCAAAAATTTTATGATTTTACTCCAAATATGCGGTGCAATCACCTAAAAAGATTCTCAATTGCTCTTGTTTTACTTGAGAATATTCCCAATTTTTACATTGAATTAAAAGAGCTTCATTATCTTTGTAAGCAATTAAATCAATGCCTTGGTCTTTTAGCCCTTCGTTAATACCCTTAAAATATACTTTGTAGCCTTGTTTCTGATAATATTTACCAATTTGTAATTCATAGTTGTAGCCTTTTTGATCATTTTGTTGAGAATAATTTTTGTATTTTCTTGGTTTCTTCTTTTTTGGTTTATAAGCTATTAGAAGACCAACAATAATGATAAAAATTATCAACAAAAAATCCATATTGTATTACCCTCCCATATTCTGGTGTTTTTTGATTATCAATTGATCTTATTTTACATATAAAATGTTGTTATATGTCCATTTTATTTAACATTGTATAAATTTTAAAATATAGCTTTAGCAAGAAAGTAATATGTCATATCCCTATAATCTATCTCTCTACCGCCCAAATAATTTTTATGATTTCATAGAGAAGTTTTGAGCGTTTTTCTAAAGCTACTTTGTCAAATTTATCATAAGACTCAAATTGCACACCATCTTTTAGACTTTCATTAAAATTTAAGAAATCTTTGTTTGTATGATGATAGAAATCAGGGCAAAGCGATCTTCCCCACACTAATGAAGCATTGTAAGTCTTAAGCTTATCTTCGTATTCCTCATTGCTAGATGAAATATTAACTTTATCTTTCAAGAGCAACAAACCGCCCAACAGATTGCGTTGTTTTTCAAATTCCTCTTCGTTATCAAAATAGCTTAAATTTGTGTCATTCCTAGAAAGTATGTGTTCGATATGGTAAGCTGTTTTCTCTCCTGTTTTACTTGTAATATAAAACACATCATTTTTAGGTTTTTCGTTGATATGTTCGCAAATAAATTGTTCCACTCTTGCAAATAAATATCGCAAAAGTTTTGTATTCATATTGGTATAATTTCGCTCCATAAAACTTTGAAAATCAAGCAGTGAATTGATGGTCGCCAAACTTCTTTTTTCTTTAATAATGTTAGTCAGTAAGGCATTAAAAATTTCTCTATAATTTTCCATAGGAGCATTTTTTAAACTCTCATTAAGTTGATAGGTCAAATCTTGAAATTCATTGCTATCATAGATTCCATTCAAATTAAGCAATACCCAGAATCTATCGTATTCTTTGGCAATATGCTTTATTTTTTTATCTTCATCTTTATCATTGATTTCACAAGCAGATAAAATATTTTGATATTGACCGGATAACCCATTTATCTCCCTGCAATAACGCAGAAAAATATCCTCGCTATATTTGATTTTATTGTATAGCTTTGAGTAATAAACAACATCTTGTGTGATAAATTTTTTAATATTACTTATGTGATTTTCATCTTGTTTTCTAAACTGCAATGTATTAGCGATGTCATTATTTTCAAAAATGTATCTATGGTAGTACTTGTTAATACTTTTTTCAATATCAGAGTTTTTTCTAAAAATAAATTGTGATTTTATTAAATCACAAAAGAAATCATCCTCCATGCTCACTAATTGACAAAGCGATTCTTCCCATTTTTTATAAAAACTTTCTGTATCACTCTTGGACAATGCACCTATTAATTTACCTTTTAAAATTTCAAAAGGCTTTAATGCTTCACCCCTGTCATTAATTACTTCAAAAATCATGGGTGTATCATCTTGAGTAATGGCTAATTCCACCAGCACCAATCACTTTAAAAAATACAAAACAAATACTTTTAGTTTATGGGTTGCAGAATCTTTTAACATTTCATCAAGATAAGTTGTAGAAACTTTAAACCTTTCATCAAGATAGCTAGATATATCTTTGTAGCGTGCAAGAAGATTCTCCTCGGTTTTATTCTCGTATGTCTTTGGGTATGGTTTATCATTAAAAATACAATCCATCACCCTACATCTTTTATCGTTATCAAGATTAAATGTATCTTTAAATCCATTATTACTAAAAATACATTGTCCAAGAAGCTCTCTTAGTTTATCACTCTTGTCTAGCAGATGATAGAGTTTGGTGGCAATTAGAGTAAGCGTTGTTAGGCGTTGTTGCCCATCTACAATGTAGTTTTCCCATTGATGCTGTTTATAATATATGCATTGAGATAATACCAGTTAAATCTCTCTATCAACGTTTCTGTGATTTCGCTATTTTTATTTTGCTCATATCCTAACTCAAAGTTATACATAATGTCTTTTAAAAGTGTCAAAGCGGTTTCTTTGCTCCATACATATTCTCTTTGGTAAAAATCAATGTGATATGTTTTTTGTTTTAAGCAATTTTCTACACTTTGTTTGTCTGGAACAATCGTTTGTTGCATCTACCTTTTCCCATTTGCAAATATTTTGTGTATTGTAGCACAATCTATAGCACATATAAATGCTCTTATACATTCCTATTGTTTAGATTCTGCAGGGAAATTTTGAAAAACTTCTATCACAAGTGGTAAGTCTGTGTAGCCTTCAGATTCCATAAAATGACCGCCTTTTTGCGTTTGGATAAAATCCGCGTCTAAAGCTTTGGCAAGTTTGTAGCTTAAATCAGTAGGCACGATTGCATCATCTTTGGCAGAAATCACCACACGATTTTTAATCACATTTTTTAGGATTTGGTAGTTTGGCTTTTTGTCTGTGAAGCTTCCAAAAATAGGCAATTTTTTCAACTCTTCATCAAAAGGAGAAACCAAAACCACGCCACCGACTTGAAAGCCCTTATCTTGTGATTTAAATGTTTCACTTAAAAAATGCAAAGTCGCTATGCCACCTAATGAATGCGTGATAAAATAAGTATCCCTATCAATCTTTTGAATCTCTTTTTGCATAGTACCAAGTCACTCTTTTAGTACAGGTTTATCTGCATTGGGCAGATTTAAGATATTGACTTTATACCCATCTTCTCTTAGTTTGTGTGCTATGGCATTAAACCACCCATAATTGCTAGCACTTTTATAGCCGTGGATAATATAAACATCCTTGGCAAAGACATTGATAGATAATGCAATTAAAAAAACTAATAAAATACTAAATTGCTTTGATATAACTCGCAACATTCTAGATTCCTTTTGCTGAAATAATTATTTTTATCAAAAAAATGATTAATGTAACTTTAAAAAATTAAAGCTCATAAGAAAACCACTTTACATTTGCTAACATTAAAAGTATAAATGATCTGTTTACAACACATCAGCCTTGCACAAATAAATTTTTTATTTTATTTATTAAAATTTGAATAAAAGCAATCAATTTTTTCAATTAATGCACTATAATCTAAATCTTTGATTTTACTAAACTCATTAGTATGTAAACCACAATCTAAAACATATTGATAATCATCAAAGTTATAAGTGCCTGTCTGATCATTCTTAATAGTATTCGTTTTTGCCAACAAACAAATATACTGGAAATCTTTATCTATATAATTTGTATTATTGTTTGGATGTGCCATTGAAAAATGTTGATTTGGAGTTAATGCAATTAAATTTTCTAAAAAATCACTAATTTGCGGAAATTCTGCACTTGGAAAAATGTGATGTATTTGTGTAGCATTTACCAATTCATTCTCTTGCATTATTTCCGATAATCCATTATTGTATTTATCATTATATCTACGCACTATTTTTTTTGCTCTTTGAATTTGATAATTTGCATTAGCTGTTAAATTTTGATTCACCCTCTCAAACTCCTGTCTTGTCAAATTTTTGTCTTTACCACTTATTTCATCTCTAAAGTTTATTCTATTGTATTTCAATTCATCAAGTGTAATGGTTGTATTTGATAAACGTCCTTTCCTTGTGCCTTTCTTGCAAAAATAAAAAGCAAGAGGATTTAAAATTTTTGTAAAAATTCTTCCACACTCTGTCTCACCATTAATAGGAGTGTTATCAATAGTGAAATCTATAAATTTATGTTTTAATTCACAAAAAGAATCTTTTGTTTGTGATTCCAAAAACTTTTCAAAATAAATATAGATTCCACTATCAATTAAAACTTTTTGAATATACAAAGCAAGAAAATTTAACGCATTTGTATCACGCATTGCTATATATTCAAGCAAATCTATATTACGAATTTTAAAAATATTTTTATTACCCTTTCTGCCTAAAGATTCTAATATGCCACTATAAGCTAGGAAGTTTATCGGTTGAGAGAAAAATTTATCATATTCATTTCTAGCATGATCGGAAGTTGTTTCTGGTTTTGAAAAGATCATCTTTACATTTGTCTCTGTATATTTATTTAGCCAAATATCACTAATACAAAATTCATTATTTATATCGTAATTTGTATATTCCAAAATACAATCAGCAATTATTGATATTACATCGCAAGTACATTTTTGATCTATCCATCTTGCATTATTCGATTCTCTTATATCGTAATTATATGAATTTAAAAAATCTATAATCTGTTCATTTTGCATTTTTAATCCTTTTGTTTTTTAATACCGAACCAAAAACAACTATTATTATCTACATTTAATGTTCTAGTTTGATAGTTTCTAGCAATTCTATAAAATTTCCTAAATTCATCACTAGCTATATAATCTTGCTGTTTTTCGGTAAGGGCAATCTCTTTTTTGGGAATTAAAATTGCCACAGAACCATTCACGACATATCCTTTTTGTTTCTTTGTTAATCTTGGGTTGTAGGTCATATTTGGTGTTAAATATACATCATCTCTATTTAAAAATTCAACAATTTTAAATTTTTTTAAATCACTTTTTGAAATATAGCTATCATAACCATTTATTTCTATTATTTCACCATTATCATTTATATTGCGTGATTTTATAATTTTTATATCATTTTTTGTGGTACTTGTATTTGAATTTGTAAGTTGTCTATCTCTAAAAACTTCAAATATCCCACATTCTAAATTATTAAATACACTATCAAAAAACATATCTCTATAAATGACCCAATAAGGTAAATTATTATCAAAAATATAAGAATCTTTTTGCTTTATAGTTAGATTTAATGGCAAGGATTTGATTGTTATGTCTTTTGCTTTTCCAGTTGTTATATTGATTGTTTCTATTAATACGCCACTAAAGCCCATTTCACCAAAATCCAAAATATAATCTACTCCTTTTTGTTTTAATTTTTCTCTAGCATTTAAAAAATCTCTTGTATTTAGTAGATTTTTTGGCATTATCATAGAAACATAATCTGCAATTTTTAAGGATTTTTCCAAAAACAAACCTGCTAAATTTTGATTTTTAATTTTACCAAATGGTGGATTACCTATTATTAAATCTATTTTCTCAAAACTAGTTTCCAAAAAGTCTTGGCAAATAAATTCTACTTCAAAATTTTTTGGTATTTTATTTTCATAAATAAGTCTTGAAATTTCTAAAATATTCGAATCTATATCTATTAATTTTAATTTTATATTTTTTACATTTTTATATTTTTTTACAATAATTGGGATAAAATTACCACAACCAACACTCGGCTCTACAATAGTTATACTATCCTGATTGAAATTTGGTAAAGTCTTGGCAATTTCATTTAGAATAAATTTATTAGTAAAATAAGCTGAATTCTGCCGTCTTTTTATATTTGCCAGTTCTGCAATATTTGACAATGTAGATAACGAAAATTTTGTTTTATTTTCTATTATAAATTTTTTAAGATTATTAAAACTCCATAAACTATTATTAGAAATGATTTGAGAAATATCATTTTTATTTAGTGTTTGAAGTTTCAAAAATGAATCTATTTTTATAGCAATTTTTTCAAAAATAATTGTAGGCACTGCCTCACCTATGCTTTGTCTAATATTCACTTCATTCACTTTAGATATTTTTTGTTTTTCTTTTAATGTCAAATTATTAAGTGTCTCTAATGATACATCCAACCATTTAAAGTTACTCGGAATATTCATTAACAGCATTAATTCTCTTATTGAAAAAACCCTATCATCTTGCGGATGAATTGTATTTTGTGAAGCTAATTGATCATTTCTTGTATGAATACAAGGAGATACGCAATCCCATTTTTGTCTTTTGTATTTGTCTCCATTTTTAGATGCATGAATGATAATTCTTCCATCTACCATTTTATGTGGTTTTTTATACTCATCTTGATTATCAAAGGCACTTTGCCCCTCTTTTAAATCACTTATCCACTCTCTCATATGTTGAGGGTATATTCTAAAACTATGATAAAAATCATTTTTATCATACTCTCCCCACTCCAAAGATTTTAAACTGCCTATAGTTTCTTTTAGAGTTTTTTCTTCACAAAAATCTGGGAAAAGTTCTAAAGGTGCGATAAAATTTTTTAATTCGCTACACACACCAATCACTAGCATTCTTGTTCTACTCGAATTTGCTCCATAATTTTTAAAATTTAGTACCTCGTTATACATTATGTATTGTTTGGATAAATTTTTCTCTATCATATTGCCTATGGTAATTATATTATTATCCTTATCAATACAACCAGTTTTATAAAAACTAGATACATTTTCCAAAATAAAAAATTTAGGCTTAATACTTTTAATAAGGTCTACACTTTCAACCACCAATGAATTTCGGTCCATCTCATTATTTTTCTTTTTATGATTTGCTACACTCATTCCTTGGCAAGGTGGTGTTGCAATCAAAACATCAACCCCATCGTTTCCAAGCTTTTTATAGAGTTCTATTTGTTCTAAAATTTGATCTTTGATTTTTTGTTCTTTTATATCACCATTGATATAACCACTCTCATATTTGCATTTATTGTTGATTTTTTGAATCTCTAATCTTCTTTGGATAATTTCATTTGTAGCTATACATTCAAAGCCAACCTCTTTAAATCCATAACAACCAACACCTGCAGAGGAAAAAAGAGATACATAGGTTAAAGTTTTATTTGGTAGCAACTCAAAGCCTTTCTATAAATAAAGTATTGTTTTTATCTTGAGTAGATTGATAAAGCCACGTTTTTTGTATTTTGTCTGTATCAAATAGGTTTTGAGTATCCTCTATTTGCACTCCAAGATACATAGTTTCTAATTGTGAAAAAAAGGCTTGTTTGTAATTCATGGCTTTCCCTTAAAAATGTTGTCCCCAAACTTTTGGTTTTATTATAAATAATCTTGACTAAATTTAAAGAATGAGCATATTTTACTTTCTTCCATCCTCTAGCACTTTTCTCTCACCTTTAGAATCTATCTCACACACGACATAGGGAAGTCCTTGCTTGTTTAGCTCTGCCATAAATGGATCGGGATCGTTTTGCTCCATATTCCACACACCACCACCATTATTAGAATCTATCCCTTGATATTCTCCGCCTTTTGGCATATCGCTATTATCTGCGTTATTTGGTATTTTTGTAGCTCCTATGCCCCATTTACCCTCCAAAATCAGTTTTGCGCCAATCATTGCTGGCACACCCGTGGTATAGCTCACGCCTTGAGCATTAACTTCTTTATAGCAAGCCTCATGATCACAGATATTATAGATATAAATTGTTCGCTCTTTGCCATCTTTTATGCCTTTGATATAGCAGCCGATGTGTGTTTGCCCTTTGGTGCGAGGTGCTAGAGAGGCTGGATCTGGAAGTAGTGTCTTTAGCACTTGGATAGGCACGATTTTTTGCCCGTTATGCTCTATTTCATCGACACGCAAAAGCCCTACATTTTCTAGGCATTTCATATGTGTGAGATAAGATTCTCCAAATGTCATAAAAAATCTAATCCGCTTTAGTCCCTTGATATTGCGGACAAGTGATTCAAGCTCCTCGTGATAGAGTAGATAGCTATTTTTTACGCCCACTTCTATATACTCCCATTCTTTCATTAGATCAAGCGGTGCTATATCCTGCCATTGCCCCCCAAAGTAGTCTTCATTTTTTAAATCTTGTGTGTTTGCCTCTAGGCTAAAATGCTTTTCTTCTTTCTCAAACTTACGATAAATGGTATCTTTTTTTAGGTCTGTGTTTTTAGATAAGTCTTTGTCTTTGCTCCAAAATCTCGCTTTAGAGCTAACTTCACGCAAGTTAATTTCAGGATTAAAGTTTGTCGCAAATGCATAGCCATGATCCCCTGCATTGCAATCAAGTATATCTATTGTATGAATCTCATCAAAATAATGTTTTTGCGCATACGCACAAAAGACATTAGTAACGCCCGGATCAAATCCACTCCCTAAAAGCCCAAAAATCCCTGCTTCTTTATAGTGCGTATCATATGCCCATTGTTCTTTGTATTCAAAGTGTGCAGAATCTGGGTGTTCATAGTTTGCAGTATCTAAGTAATGTGTCCTTGTCCTTAGACACGCTTCCATAATGCTTAAGTCTTGGTAGGGCAAAGCGACATTTACCACAAGCTTTGGCTTGTATTTTTCTATCAAAGCCACTACAGATTCTATGCTATCTGCATCGACACAATCTATCTCAATCTCACCTAAGCCTTTTTTGCGTATAGAATCTGCTATCACTTTGCATTTATCTAGTGTGCGAGAAGCCAAGATAATGCGTGAAAAAATTTCTCTGTTCATCGCCATTTTGTGTGCTACCACACCACCTACACCACCTGCACCAATTTGTAAAACACAAGCCATATTAAATTCCTTAAAGTAAAATGTATAAAGTAGATTAATTATTGTATTTATAGTATTATAGCTATTGATTGTTTATTGATACTATGTTTCTTCCTATATTGTTTGAGTTTTTTATAGAATCTAGTTTATCTATTAATGTATCAAGCGTAACTTCTGTAATAGGTACTTTTCGTATGAATTCCATAGCATTTGAGATTTCATTCCAAATTTTTAATCTTTGTTTATTTGGATATGCTACAGAATCTATGCCAATAAGCTTTATCCCACGCAAGATAAATGGCAAAATATTTGTGTTTAGAGCTATCCCACTTGCATTGCCACATACGCTCATTGCTCCGTTATAGTATATTTGTGTTAATAAACTTGAGGCTAATTCACCACCCACGCAATCAATCACATAATGAAAGCATTGAGATCTTAGAGGTTTATTATCATCTTTTATAATATCTTTTGGTGATACAATATCACTAACACCAAGACTTTTTAGCATTTGTGATTGGCTATCTTTAGAGGTGATAGCGATGATATTGTCATACCCCTTTGCTTTAAGGATTGCGATTGCCATAGTGCCTACACCACCAGTTGCACCAGTTACTGCTATCTTGGGTTGGGTGTTTTTATGCATTCCTGCTTGTTGCAGGGATTCTATGCTTAATGCTGCTGTAAAACCTGCCGTGCCTACCATCATACTATCTTTTAGTGATAACCCATCTGGCAAGGGTGTAATCCACGATGATTTTAGTCTTGCATATTGTGCATATCCTCCAGTGTGTGAAACCCCTATATCAAATCCTGTTGCTATTACTTTTTGTCCTATAATATAACTCGGATTATTAGATTCTACAATCTCGCCACAGAGATCTATACCCGGTATCATAGGGTATTTGTGGATCACACCACCATTTTTCTTAAACGCAAGCATGTCTTTATAATTTATACTTGAGTATTCAACTTTTATAATCACATCACCATCTGATAAATCATTTGTGGTAATGTATTTTATTTGATTTTTTATTTTATTATCTTTGATTTCTATATATAGGGCTTTGAATTTCATATTACTGCTTCTATGTATTTTTAAACCTATGTTTATACGTCCTAAGTAATGCTATAAAAAATGCACTCATCGTAGGGCCAATAATAATTCCCCAGAATCCAAAACTAGCAAGTCCTGCTAAAATAGAAATAAATATTACCATTTCATTGATCTTTACAGGATTATTTAGCATCATCCTATTGACTATATTTATAATTACAGGTTTTATTATATTATCAATAATTGTTCCAATAAATATCATAGAATACAATGCTATAAATATTGCACCACTTAAATCTCCACCCCAGTAGATATAAAGACTAACAGGTATCCAAACTATAGCACCACCTACTACAGGTATAATTGATGCTATTCCATAGAGAACGCCAAATAAAATTCCACTAAATCCAAAAAATGATACTGCTATACCAAAACTAAGTCCTTGTAATATCATAGATATAATTGTGCTAAAAAATACTACTTTTAATACACCGCTTACTTCATCTAGTATGTCTTTACTATCCAATCTATCAAAAGGTATAATATCAATGATATAATTTTTTAAAAAGACTCCATAATAATAAAATAAATATAAAAATATCAGTATGAATATCAAATCTGTAATAAAATTAATTCCAATTTTACCTATAATCCCACTTATATTGACAGCATGACTTGCTATTGTATTGATATTGATTGATTTTATAGAATCTATAGCACTATTCTTTATTGATGATGGGAATTGTTCAAGTAATTCTATGCTTTGTCTTTTAGCTTCATCTGTAAATTGTAAAACCTTATTTGTATCAATCTTTGAAATATCATTTATTGTGCTATTAATGACTAATGTAATTGGTATTATAAATATTCCAAGGAATACTATAATTGTTACAAATGATGATATGAAGTTGTATTTTATAAAGCTATCTATAAATTTTTTAAGCCCAAATGTAGCCACACACAAAAGCAATGCTACGATCAAATTCATTAGAAATGGCTTGTATAATTGTAATATCCAATAAGTTGTAAAAGCAAAAATAATCCAAAAGAAATATTTTGGTTTCAAACTTATCTCCTAAAACAAATTATCATTTGAAATTCCTAATAAATCATAAGTTTTTTTTGTAGCTATGCGGCCTTTTGGTGTCCTTTCTATATAATTATTAGCTAGCAGGTATGGCTCTATAATATCTTCTATAGTTCTTTCATCTTCACTTAATGCAGCTGCTATTGTGCTAAGACCTATTGCTCTGCCTTTTGCTTTTGCTAATAAATCTAGGAATGATAAATCTAATTCATCAAAACCATTTTCATCTACACCAAGTTCATCTAATGCTTTTATCGTAGTATTAATACTTATAGATTTCTCATCATAATATTCTGAAAAATCCCTAATTCTTTTTAATAATCTAAGTGCAATTCTAGGAGTTCCTCTAGAGCGTCTTGCTATTTCATTACTAGAATCTTTCATTATAGCTTTATTTAGTTTTTTTGCAGCAAGTGTTATTATTAATGATAACTCATCTTGTTCATAAAACTGCATTCTAAATGTCATTCCAAACCTATCTCTAAGTGGGTTGCTTAGCATTCCTGCTCGTGTTGTTGCGCCAATTAATGTAAATTTCTCTATATCTACCTTTATTGTTTGTGCTGCAGGACCAGATCCTATAATAATATCCAATCTAAAATCTTCCATAGCAGAGTAGAGTATTTCTTCTATATTGCTTCCTAGCCTATGTATCTCATCGATAAATAATATATCACCCTTATTTAAATTTGTAAGTATCGCAGCTAAATCACCACTTTTTTCTATCATGGGTGCTGATGTTACTTTGATATTTGCATTCATTTCATTTGCAATAACAAAACTTAATGTAGTTTTTCCAAGTCCAGGTGGTCCAAAAAGTAATATATGATCTAAAAATTCACCACGCTTTTTGCTTGCACTAATTGCTATATGTAGGTTTTTTTTAATATTTTTTTGTCCTATGTATTCATTGAAATTTTGAGGTCTAAGTGAGCTTTCCTCTTTTTCTTCCAAATCAATTTTTTCAATTTCTACTATACGTTGCATTAATAGCTTTCATCTTCATTTGGAAATTGTAATGCTTTTACATCATTTACATATTCTTTTATTGCCCTTTTTAATAATTCTTTCCCATTTAAATATTGTCTTACAAATTTTGGCTTAAATTCATCAAAAAAACCAAATGCGTCACTCCAAACTAGAATCTGTCCATCTGTAGCATTCCCGCTACCAATGCCTATAGTTGGTATCTTTAGATTTTGTGTTATCTCTTTTGCTATATCGCTTTTTGTTCCTTCAATCAATATTCCAAATGCACCAGCGTCTTGCAGTTTTAATGCTAGTTCAAGCATATTTTCTTTTTGTTCCTTACTCTTTCCTTTTATTTTGTATCCACCTTCAAACCTGTAGAATTGTGGCATAAGACCGATATGTGCCATAGTTGCTATACCATTATCACTTAGTATTTTTACCATATCAATTTTGCTTTCATTAACTTCTATTTTTATTGCATCTGCTCCACCTAGTTTATATAGCTTTGTTGCATTTTTTAGAGCAGATTTGATTGTATTGTATGCCCCAAATGGCATATCTGCAATAAGCAATGACTGTTTTACTGCTTTTGATACAGCCTGCGTATGATATATCATAGAATCTATACTTAGAGGAATAGTATCTTTATTTCCACCAAAGCTCATTGACAAACTATCTCCAACCAATATCGCATCAACTTCACCATCAAAAATACTTGCAAATAGTGCATCATAAGCAGTAATTGATGTAATCTTTGTATTTCCTTTTAGTTTTTGAAAAGCAGAAATTGTAGTTTTCATTTATTTACCTTGTATTGCATCAGTAATGGAATCATAGAATAGATAAGTTATTTTTTGATTCCATAAATTAAAATTTTATAATACACCTTGATCAATCATAGAATCTGCAACTTTTCTAAACCCTGCTATGTTTGCACCTGCTACTAAATTCCCTGCAACATTAAATTCTTTTGCAGTTTCACTTGCATTTTTAAATATACTTTCCATAATTTGATGTAATTTTTTATCAGTTTGTTCAAAACTCCACGGTGTCATACTGGCATTTTGTGCCATTTCTAGGCCACTTACTGCAACACCACCTGCATTTGCAGCTTTTCCTGGACCATAGCAAATTTTTGCATTAATAAATTCATGAACAGCTTCTATTGTAGAAGGCATATTTGCACCTTCGCTTACACATTTGCATCCATTTTTTAGTAATGCTTTTGCATCTTCTAAATTCAATTCATTTTGTGTTGCACTTGGAAATGCTGCAAAACAAGGTATATGCCATACTGGATTGATTCCATCTCTATATTGTGAAACTGGAGTGTGTTGTGCATTTTTTCTTTCTTTTGCATATTCTTCTAAACTTCCTCGTTTTACCTCTTTTATTTCTTTTAATAATGCAAGATCTATACCATCCTTGTCATATATCATACCTTTTGAATCACTTATTGTAACAGGTATTGCACCAAGTTGTTGCAACTTTTCTATTGTGTATATTGCTACATTTCCGCTACCTGAAACAGTGCATATTTTTCCCTCTAAGTTTTCACCTCTTTCTTTTAGCATTTCTTGAGCAAAATAAACGCAACCATAGCCAGTAGCTTCTGTTCTAACCAAGCTACCACCCCAATTTAATGCTTTTCCAGTTAGGACACCATCAAATCTATTTGTAATTTTTCTATATTGTCCATAAAGATAGCCTATTTCTCTGCCTCCAACTCCTATATCACCCGCTGGAACATCAGTATGGGCACCAATATGGCGATATAGTTCATTCATAAAAGATTGACAGAATCTCATTACTTCTGCGTCACTTTTTCCCTTTGGATCAAAGTCGCTTCCACCTTTTCCTCCACCCATTGCAAGTGTGGTAAGAGAATTTTTAAATATTTGCTCAAAACCTAAAAATTTAATAATACCAGGATTCACGCTTGGATGAAATCTTAACCCACCTTTATATGGACCTATTGCAGAATTAAACTCTATTCTATATGCTCTATTGACTTGTACTTTTCCACTATCATCAACCCATGTTACACGAAAATGTATTTCTCTATCTGGAGTAACAAGTCGCTCTAAAATTGCATTTTTCTCATATTTATTATATTTTCTTAATATTGGCTCTAAAGATTCTACAACTTCTCTTACTGCTTGATGAAACTCAAGCTGCATAGGATATTTTTCCTTCACCAAATTGTTTATGTTATTAATATATTCCATGCAATGTACCTCCTAAATTATTGAAATAAATAATTTTAATCTTCTATATATTTTTTAAGATTTTTTCCTACTCTAGGATGTTTTAGTTTTTTAATTGCACTAGATTCTATTTGACGAACTCTCTCTCTTGTAACATTTAATTCTTTCCCAATTTCTTCAAGAGTTCTATCACTCTCATCATCTAGCAAGCCAAATCGCATTTTTATTACAGCTCTTTCTCTTTCATTAAGCTGTAATAGAACTTCATCTATTTGTACTCTTAGATCTTCTTTTAATACTTGTTCCATAGGTCCTATTGTATTCTTATCTTCTACAAAATCACCATATTTCCCATCATCATCATTTCCAATTGGTGCATCAAGACTAATTGGTTCTTTTGTCATTTTTATTACATTTTTTATCTTATCTGCTGGAAGTGATACTTCTTTTGCAATATATTCTATATCTGGTTCTTTACCATACTTCTGTATATAGTCTCTTTGAGTTTTATTTATTTTATTTACCGTATCAATCATATGGATAGGAATTCTAATAGTTCTTGCTTGATCTGCTATTGCTCTACTTATTGCTTGTTTTATCCACCAAGTAGCATATGTTGAAAACCTATAATCTCTTTTATATTCAAATTTATCAACAGCTTTCATTAATCCAATATTTCCCTCTTGTATAAGGTCAAGAAATGGTAATCCTCTATTTGTATATTTCTTCGCATTTGATACAACAAGCCTTAAATTACTTTTTGCCATTTTATTTTTTGCTTTATCTACTATTAACTTACCTCTTTTGATTTGTTCTAGAATTTCTTTTAATTTTTCTGGATCAAGATTAAAGCTATCTTTTGATGCTTCCTTTGTCTGTAGTAATTTTTTTATCTCTACATATGTGCTAACCATAGTAGTTTCAGGCACAGCTTGGGCAATATCTGCTTTTGACATATTTAATATATTTGATAATATTTTTTTATGATTTTTTATAAGTGCTTCATTAAATAATGGCAATTTATATTCAAGACGCTTCATTTCTTTTTCAAAGCTTTCATCGCCTTTTACTACATTTTCCATTATTTTCACTATTTCTGTGATTAATTTACTTGTTGGACCAAGTGCCACTAACTTTTCTTTCAATACCTCTTTTTTATGAGCTAGCAATAATATATGCCCTAGATCATTTGGATCTTCAGGGACGATTTCTAAAGCTTTTAGCCTCTCTTTTTTTGCTTTATCTAACTCTTTAAATGCAGAAATTATAGATTTTATCCTTTCACTATCTCTTGATGATATTTTTTCACTATTTTTTTCTTCATCATCCTCATTTTCATCACTATCTATATCATCAAAAGAATCTTTATCATCTTTGTCTTCAAAGTTTTTAAATAATTCTTTAACTCTCCTTTCTCTATTAATCAATGCATCTCTATAATTATGAATAAAGTCTGTTAAATATGGCACCGAACATATTGCATCAATGATGATATTTTCACCTGTTTCTATATTTTTACCAAGTTCTTTTTCTTCTTCTTTTGTTAGCAGTTGAATTTGACCCATTTCTCTTAGATACATTCTTACAGGACTATCGCTTCTACTCCATTCTAAAGATTCTCTTTCTTTTGCTAAGTCGAATTCATCTTCTAAATTTTCAGAAATTTGTTTTTGTTTATTTTCTTTTTCTAAAACTTTTTCTTCATAGTTCAATTGCTTTGCCAATTCTGACGAGCTTAAAAAAGTTTTTTTATATTTTTCTGCCAATTCTTTAACTTTTTTTACTTGTGCTGCTGTGGCTGGCTTTTTAAGTATATATGCAATTTCTTCGTATGCTACAAATTCCCCATCTCTTTGAAATAGTTCCTCTAGCTGTTCTGATATTGATTTTACTTTTTCTTCGTTGGATTTAGACATCTACTTTATTCCTTCATAGAAGTTTTGTAAAGGGGGTCAATTATACTATTTTAATATTAAATATATCTTAGTATCATCTAAACCCCCAGTTTTCCTTTGCTTCATCAAGTATTGCCTTTTTTATTTCACTTATCATAATTCCTTCTTTGTTACCTAAGGTATCACCAAGATTTCCATCAGGTAATGATATAAATGATTCTCCATAGAATTCCCAAATGATATTGTCTTCCATATATCTTCCGACTCTATTTACTCTAACTACAAAGCAATTATTCAAAAAGCTCCTTGTTTGAAGCAATCTAGACCATCTAGCATTTGAATTAAAAGTGCTTGCAGTAGGTACTATAACTATATCTATATTTTTCTTTTTTAGCTTTATCCATAATTCGTCAAAATGTGTTTCAAATCCAAATAATACACTAACATTAAAACCATTAATCTTTAAAACTAGTGGATCTTTTTGTTTTAAATCATTATCAAAAAAACTACATTCATTCCAATGATTCATTTGCATTAACTTTTGTGCTTGATATGTATTTTTTGTTTTATCGTTTATAGCCATGATGCTTTTAAAAATTTTATTATCCTTGCATTCAATAATAGGTGCAATTATGGTTGTTTTATATTTTACAGCAATTGATTGTAAGTAAGATTCTATAGCCAAGAATTCTTTTTGCAATTTAGTATAATCTGAATTTAGTTCTTTGAAAAATGAATTTAAAACATATTCCCCAATAACTATCATATCTATATCTTTTTTTTTGCAAGCATTAGTCAAATATTTATTAAAAGTTTTGCTATTTGGTTTAATATTTGCAAATTGTGAAATTAATATTTTCATCACATTCCTTCATCTATATTTTTTGCATCTTGTGATAGATCCTTAATTTCTTCATATTGTATTTTTGCTTCTTCTAGCATTTTTTGAGCTTCGTTAATAGCAGTAATCCCTTCTTTATATAAGGCCATTCCTTCGTTTAAACTTAATTCATTATTATTAAGAGATTCTAATATTTCTTTTACTCTTTTGACTTTGTCTTCAAAATTCATATTATTTCCGTTATTTAATTTTTTATCCATGATAGTTTGGAGCTTCTTTTGTAATATCTACATCATGAACATGTGATTCTCTAAGTCCTGCACTCGTAATTTCTACAAATTCTACTTTTTCCCAAAGATTTTTGATATCCTTGCTTCCTAGGTATCCCATAGAACTTCTAAGCCCACCTTCAAGCTGAAAGATTATATCTGCTATCTTACCTCTATATGGCACTCTTCCTTCAATACCTTCTGGCACCAATTTATCTTGTGCTACACCTTCTTGAAAATATCTATCACTGCTTCCTGCTGTCATAGCACCAATACTTCCCATACCTCTGTAGCTTTTATATTGTCTTCCTTGATATATAACTAAATCACCAGGAGATTCTTCACAACCTGCAAGTAAGCTGCCTATCATAACGGAACTAGCACCAAGTGCTATTGCTTTTGCTACATCTCCTGAATATTTTATTCCACCATCTGCAATTATTGGGATATTATATTTTTTAGCTTCACTTGCACAATCTAATATTGCTGAAATTTGCGGCATTCCAACACCAGCAACAATTCTAGTTGTACATATGCTACCAGGACCAATTCCAACTTTTATTCCATCAGCTCCCGCATTAATAAGATCTCTTGTTGCTTCTTTTGTTACGACATTTCCAACAATAAGATCTATACTAACTTGTTTTTTTATCAATTCTATTGTTTTTATTACATTTAATGAATGTCCATGCGCAGAATCTAACACTACTACATCTACACCAGCTTCAGCAAGTGCCCTTGCTCTTTCTACTTGAAATACTCCAACTGCAGCACCTACTCTAAGTCTTCCAAATTCATCTTTATTAGAATTTGGATATTCAATACGCTTTTGTATATCTTTTATTGTGATTAATCCCTTTAGGATATTTTCTTCATTTACTATTGGTAGCTTTTCTATCTTATGGCTATGCATAATATCCTTTGCTTCTTCTAGACTTGTATTTTCTTTGGCTGTAATAAGTGGTGCTTTTGTCATTACTTCACCTACTTTTTTACTTAAGTCTGTTTCAAATCTAGTATCTCTATTTGTTAGAATTCCAATTAATTTACCATAGTTATCTACTACAGGAACACCAGAAATTTTATAATTATCTGTGATTAGTTTTGCATCTGCTAGTGTCCTATCAGCTTGTATATATATTGGATCATTTATTACTCCACTTTCACTTTTTTTAACCTTTTTAACCTCATTTATTTGTGCACTTGTATCCATATTTTTATGAATAATACCAATGCCGCCCATTCTTGCCATCGATATTGCAGCTCTATGCTCTGTTACAGTATCCATTGCTGCACTTACAAAAGGTGAGTTTAGGGTAATATTTTTTGTTAGTTTTGTTTTTAAATTAACTTCTTTTGGTAATACTTCAGAATATGCAGGAATTAATAATATGTCTTCAAAAGTTAATGCTTTTTTAATTTCCTTCATTTATTCTCCTTTAAGACTAGATTCTACATTTAATGCTAAGTCAAGAATATCTTGCTCTTTAAAATGATTACCAATGAATTGCATGCCAATTGGCATATTTTCACTATTTTTATCAACAGGGATACAGATTCCACAAAGTCCTGCTAGATTTACTCCAATTGTGTAAATATCACTTAAATACATTTCTAATGGATTGCTCTGTTCCCCTATTTTTGGTGCTACATTTGGTGCTATTGGGCTTAAGATGATATCTACACTTTTAAATATTTCACTATATTGAAAACTTATATAATCTCTAACCTTTTGTGCTTTTAGATAATATGCATCATAATATCCGCTTGATAATACAAAATTACCAATAAGAATCCTTCTTTTTACTTCATTGCCAAATCCATTGCTTCTAGTTTTTATATATAGCTCTTTTAGATTTTTGGCATCACTAGCTCTATTTCCATATCTAACACCATCAAACCTAGCTAGATTCGAACTAGCTTCTGCCATGGAAGTGATATAATAGCTAGATATTTGAAAATTGCTATCAATTAAATCTATTTCTTTTATCGTGTGGCCTAATTTTATAAGTCGATCAACTAGATTTGAATATGATTTTGCTATTTCTTCATCTGCTTCTTTTATTGCATTTTTTAAGATTCCAATTGTAAATTTTCTATCTTTATTCATATTTTCAAATGTGCTATTTGTTGGAGTATTGATATTGCTTGTAGAATCCATTTTATCATAGCCTTTGATGTAATCAAACAATAATGCACAATCTCTTACATCTTGAGTAATTGGTCCTATTTGATCCAAACTTGAACTATATGCTATTAATCCATACCTGCTTACACTTCCATATGTTGGCTTTAACCCGACACAGCCACAATATCCAGCAGGCTGCCTTATAGATCCACCAGTATCACTTCCAAGTGCAGCTATTGCAATATTTCCTGCAACTGCAGCTGCGCTTCCACTGCTACTTCCTCCAGGGACTCTTGAGTGATCTATAGGATTTTTTGTAGGTCCATAGATGCTTGATTCGCCTGTGCTTCCCATGGCAAATTCATCCATATTGGATCTTCCAAATGGTATTAGGTTGTATTTTTTTAATTTATCTATTACACTTGCATTGTATGGAGATTTGTAGCCTTTTAGTATATTGCTTGCACAAGTAATCTCCCAACCTTTTACATTAATATTGTCTTTTATTAGTATAGGTATTCCTTGATTATTTTCATCAAGTGAATTTTCATCTATTATATATGCATTTAATTGAGATTTTTTAACATCTTGAATGATTTGTTTTTTTATTTCTTTTAATTCATCTTCTTTTAGTTTGATTGCCTCTCTTAGTTTTATCATTGTTACTCCATTCTGTAATTACCATAAAATTATAACTTTTGATTTCTCTTATGCCACTTAAAATTAATCTACAATTTTCATATCAAAATTAGAATCTAATTGACTATAAAATGCAAAATTTGCGTATTCTAAATTCTCATTATAATGCAGCTCTAACACATCTAATAGTGCATTTTCTTGTAAATTTCTAGCTATCTTAAATTGGTTTTTATTATTTACTATACCAATTTTTATAATATTTTGATTCTTTAATACATAAATAAATGTTTTTAAATGAGGATTACTTACATCTAGTGCAATTGAATCGGCCTTCAAATCTTTAAAGATTCTATCAATATTTATATTTCTTATTTGTGTAAATGGTTTTTTTGTATTGAAAAATTTAAAATAAAATCTGTCATTTTTAGCTTTTTTATACGCTAAATTGATTTTATTAATAAATTTACCACCACCATTTTTAAATATATCATTGCTATTGCATAATATACCACTACAGCCTATGCTAAATATCATATATGCAATATGTGGTGTTATATTATTGCATTTTATTATGCTTTTATTTTGTTTTATTTTTTTTGTATGTAAGTATAAGTTTTCATAGAGATTGCCACAATCTATCAAATATAGATATTCATCATTATCCATATAATCTTTGTAGCAATCTAGTTCATACTCATTTGTAATATTTATAATTTTTATATACGAACTTCTTTGTTGTAGTATTTCGCCTTTACTATATATTATTTTGTATTTGTTTTTTGTATTAATATTATCATTAATTACATTAACTCCCATATCCCGGATTTTAGTTGCTTCTTTTATATCATTTATTTTGGTAAAAACTATTTTATTATTCATTTGATCTCATTATTTATGTTATGGAAATTAACATTATTGTAAAATTTGCCTAAAAAATATAAGGGTTTATTGCTTTGGTTGTTGTAGTTGTAGTTGATTGTTTTATAGATAAGAGTAACGGGACAGCAGTAAGTGCTAATAATTTAGTAAAAACATTAAGACAAAAAGGTCATACAGTAAGAATTGTAGCACCATATATTGAGGGTGAAGGTGCTTATAGGGTTTCTGAGAGATATATTCCACTTGTTAGTGAAATTTCTCATAAACAGCATATGCATTTTGGTAAAGCTGATAAAAAAGTATTTAAAGAAGCATTTAATGGCGCAGATATAATACATTTCTTCTTGCCATTTAAGCTTGAAATAATAGGTATAAAGGTAGCAAGAGAAATGCATATACCATATATCTGCGGATTTCATTTACAGCCAGAAAATATTACATATAACGCCCACTTAACTTGGATTCCATTTATTCATCCATTAATATTTTGGCTTTTTAAATATAGGATGTATAAATATGTTAAGCATATTCACTGCCCATCGCAGCTTATTGCTGATGAATTAAAGCGTCATAATTATAATTCAAAGCTTTATGTTATATCAAATGGCTTTACACCAAAACTTAAAAAACTACAAAAAATAAAAAAAGATGATTACTTTCATATTGCAATGACTGGCAGATATACACAAGAAAAACGCCAAGACTTACTTATTGAGGCTGTATATTTAAGTAAATATGAGAAGCAAATAAAATTACATATAAAAGGTCTTGGCCCAAGGGAAGAAGAATATAAAAAGCTAGCATCAAAACTTACAAATGGTGCAGATTTGGGATTTGTAAGTGATGAAGAATTAGAAAATCTTTATTCTTATGTTGATCTATATGTGCATACTTCTGATGTTGATATAGAATCAATTGCAACACTAGAAGCTATATCAAATGGCATTACTCCTATTATTTCAGATAGTAAAACTTCGGCTACAAAACAATTTGCATTAAATGACCATTGTTTGTTTAAAGCAGGAGATGCAAGGGATTTAGCAAAGAAAATAGACTTTTTTATAGAAAATCAACATTATTTAAAAGAATTAAGCTGTGAATACGAAAAGGTAGCATTAAAATATGATCTGTCATCTTGTGTAGATAAGATGATAGATTTATATAAAGAGGCTATATTAGATTTCAAGGTATCATAAATATCTAGATCTAAAAGTTGCTTTTATAATCTGTAATATTTTTGTATGTTACAAAAAAGCAAGTTTGATTTACATTTGGATTTGATGATTCTATTGTATGAAAATATGTATCAATTAGAATCTTTTTGTTTTTAGAATCTTTGCATTCATCATTTGCTGTTGCACTTAATCCATAATTATCAAATGCAGCTATGCTCCAGTCCCATTCATGTTGTAAATTTGGTGTTAGTCTTTTTATTAAAGGGTAATGAATTTGTGATTTTGCTATCACAGGGTTTACTCCTGAGTTACCCAATACTTGTATATTAAATGTAGAATTTATATTCATATGGCCTGTGTTTATAAATTTACCTAAATCATTTAGTACTATTATAAATCTAAATGTTTGATAATCATTTTGTGCTTTTAGGCTTTGTCCATAGTAGTTTGCAAATACAATTAAAAAATGGATAAATAAAACAACCAATATATTTGATAGCATTTTTCCTTTGTATATGGAATATATACATAAAATTGTAATAAAAACTCCAAATCCAACAAAACTTCGTGGCGTAAAAGTAGGTGTAACTATGATTAAATACAATCCAAATGATAATACAAACAATACCATTATCGCAGCTATACTAAGTAACAATGCTATAGATTTATTTATCTTTGCATTTGATACAGATTTTATGATAAATATAACCGCAAATCCAAGTATTAAATGCAGATATACTCTATTTCCTCCTCCCCAATCGCTATATAATGTTTGTATGTATTGTGTGATGTGTTTATCAAGCCCAATTAGTAAGTATTTTAATGGTAATATATTTGTATTTGCATAGCTTGCCTCAGGCCTATATAGCATAAGATACAAGATTCCAACAATAAAATATGAAACACAAGATATAATAATTATATTTATTGCTTCTTTATTATTATTTTTTAAAATTTGTTTAAAAGCCAGGAAAATAGAAATCATCATATAGATTCCACTGCTTGCTTGATAACTTGTAAGCATGATTAAAAGACAAATAATTGAAATAATAATGAATATTTTTTTATATTTAATAAATAAAAAAGGAAAAATACTTACAAATACGCTTAATGCCATAAATGGTGCATCAAATTTATACGACAAATTTTCTAAATAATAAGGTGATAATCCAATACCGACACTTGCAAGCAGCGCAATCTTACTATTTATTAGTTTATTGTCTATAACCTTTAGTAGTATGATAGATGAAAGTGCTAAAATAAAAATACTAATAAATAAGCTATATGGAAATATTGCTAAGAAATATTCTGTATTTAAGCTTAGTATAGAAGCCATAATCGTTGAAGTGTGTCTATTCCACCAGCTAAATGCAAATGTTCCATATAAGATTCTATTCATATCATCTATGTAATTAAAATTTGCAATCAATAATGCAAATACACCAATAATATATATACAAAATACAAATAGAATCCTATATTTAAGTTTTATTAATTGTCGTATCTTTGCTAGAAATATTAAATCTATTGTTGTTTTTTGCATTTACTCTTCATATTCTATGAAATAATGCGGTCTGTTTTTACTTTGTTCATAAATCCTAGCTATATATTCACCAATAATTCCAAGCAATATTATTTGCAATCCTCCAAAAAATGATATTAGAGTAACAATACTTGGATATCCTTTTACATCATTGCCAAATAGTATAGTATCTATAATGATATAGATTCCATAAATCGATGAAAGAGCAAATATGACAAAACCAATTAATGTAATGATTTTTAATGGAATAGTAGAAAAGCTTACAATTCCTTCAACTGCATATACAAATAATTTTAAAAAATTCCATTTACTATTTCCAGATTCTCTATCTATGTAGTCATATTCTATGACTTCTTTTTTGAATCCTACAAATTCAAATATTGCTTTTGAAAATCTATGATATTCATTTATTTCTAATATAGAATCTAATGCATCTCTATGTATTAGTCTAAAATCTCTAACACCAGATTCTAGTTTTACTGGAGATATTAGATTGTTTATTTTGTAGAATCCCTCTGAAAAAATAGTCCTAAGTACAGAATCTCCACTTCTATTTCTTCTTTTTGCAGTAATCATTTTTAAAGTTTCATTGCTTTTTATGTATTTATCAATCATTTCTATAAGTAATTGCGGGGGATCTTGTAAATCACAATCCATAATGCAAGTTAGTGTTGTTCTACTTGCCCTTAATCCAGCAAGCATCGCGCTTTCTTTTCCAAAATTTCTTGAGAATCTTATATATTTAATGTTATTATCATATTTTTTAAGTTCTAAAATTTCATTTTTAGTGTTATCACTGCTTCCATCATCAACAAATATAAAATAAATATTATCTAATTTTAGACTACCTCCACCCATTAGACTTTTTACTTCATCATAAAACTTTTTTACATTTTCTTCTTCATTAAAACAAGGAATAACAATACTTAATTCTAATTTATTCATTATAATTCTTTCAATTTATATTTGACAACATTCAGGTATATCAAAACTAATTTCAAAATTTTTATCTCTCCATTCTTTAAACCCGCCAATAAGAATGGATACATTGCTGTACCCAAGTTTTTTTGCCCATATCGCAGCAGTAATGGCATTGGATTCTCCAGTATCATAAAGTATTATTTCTTTTTCTTTATTTCCTAAGAATTCTATAAATTTATCTTTTTTATCATTTGCATCATTTTCCCATATTCCACTAAATTCATTATTAAATTCAAAATTTTTTGCTCCCTTAATAAAGCCAAGTATATATATACCTCTAGGCACCACAGCAATAATTTGTATATCATCATTATTATCTAATCTATTTTTTAATTCTAATGCAGTAATAAGCTTATAGTCATTATTTTTAGCACTTTGAATATGTAGATCTATCTTTTCTCTTTTTGTAAGCATCTGCTCATTATCTTTTATATCTGATATTTCATTATTGCTACAACCAATGATAAATATCATTCCTATAATTAGTAGTACTAATTGTTGCATAATGCATCAATCTCGCTTTTAATTTTTGATAGTTTTTCTTTTGCTTCATTTAATGCATTTTTATTTGATTCTATTAGGTCTTTTGGTGCATTTTTAATGAATTTATCATTATTTAGCATAGAGTTTAATTTGTCTATTTCTTTTAAGATTTTTTCTTGTTTTTTATGTAATTTTATTTTTATCTCATTAATATCTATTTTGTCTGTTGGGATATAGATTTCACTATATTCACCAATATCAAATATAGCATTTTCTAGCTTTTTTTCTATAAATTCTATGTTTTCACATTTACTAAGTTTTGGTATGAATGTTTTTAATATGTTAGTATTAGCTTGTTTATTTAATTTTATGTAGCATATTGGTATGCTTTTATTTGCACAATCAATAGTAATTTTTGCTCTTCTAATTGATGTTACTATATCTTTTATGATTTCAAATTCTGTTATATTTTGTATATTTTGATTTGGTATTGGAAATTTTTTTATCATTATAGAGTGTGATACTTCTAATGTAGTGTTATTAACTTTTTGGTATGCAAATTCACTTAAAAATGGCATAAATGGATGCAATAATTTCATAGTTTCTTTAAATATACCGCCAAGTTCAAATACAGCATTTTTATCTGCTTTTACAAACTCTATTCCCCAGTCACAGAAATCATTAAATAAAAATCTATAAATGCAATTTGCAGCATCATTAAATCTATAAGATTCTAAGGCATTTCTTATATCATTTATGCATATATTGAATTTATAATATATATGCTTTCCAAGTGGGGTTTGTATGTTTTCCAATTCTGTAAAATTTTTATCTTTATCTTGTTGATTTTTATACATTATTAAAAAATTTAATGCATTGATAACTTTTGTAGCAAGAGCATTTCCGATATTTAGACTTTTTTGACTTATTCTTATATCACGCCCTTGAATGCAGTTGTATGCAAGTGTAAATCTTAATATATCACTACTATGTGTTTTTATAAGTTCAAGAGGGTTTATTACATTACCTTTTGATTTACTCATTTTTGCACCAAACTCATCACATACTAAAGCATGTAAATATATATCTTTAAATGGTAATTTGCCAATTAGACTTTCTCCGCTAAATAGCATTCTTGCTACCCAAAAGAATAAAATATCAAAGCTTGTTATAAGTAAATCATTTGGATAAAAATCACTTAAATCACTTTCATTATACAGAGATTGTGTATTATCATTATTTCCCCAACCAAGGGTGCTAAATGCCCATAGCCCTGAACTAAACCAAGTATCAAGCACATCATTATCTTGATGCATTTCATTTCCACAAGTTTTGCATATTTCATTAGAATTGATGCTTGCTATTTTTGTATCACATCTATCACAATAAAAAATAGGAATTCTATGTCCCCACCAAAGCTGTCTACTAATACACCAAGGTCTAAGGTCATTCATCCATGCATTATAGTTGTTTAGCCATTGTTTTGGATAGAATCTTGCCTCTTTATTATTTACTTTATTTATAGCTTCTTTTGCAATATCACTTTTTACAAACCATTGCTTAGATATGTATGGCTCTACTATATTGCCACATCTATAACATTTACCTACCTGATTTGTATAATCTTCAATTTTTTCAATAAATCCATTTTCTTCTAGTTTTTTTACTATTTTATCTCTTGCTTCAAGTCTTTCAAGCCCACAAAATTCACCACAATGTTCATTTAAGATTCCAAATTGATCAAATATTGTTATAAACTCAAGATTATGTCTTTTCCCAACTTCATAATCATTAATATCATGCGAAGGTGTGACTTTTACAACACCGCTACCAAATTCCATATCTACATAAGAATCAGAGATAATTTCAATCTCTTTGTCTACAATAGGTAGCACAACTTTTTTCCCTATTAAATTTTTATATCTATCATCATTTGGATTTACCATTATTGCCGTATCTCCAAAGTATGTTTCCGGGCGTGTGGTAGCTACAACTATATATTGGTCACTATCTTTTATGAAATACCTCATATAGTATAACTTTGTTTTGTTTTCTTCATATTCTACTTCTATATCTGATAATGCACCATCGTGTGTGCACCAATTTACCATATAATCACCTTGTATGATAAGACCTCTGTTGTACCATTCTACAAATGCTTTTTTTACAGCACTTTGTAATCCTTCATCCATAGTAAATCTTAATCTCTTCCAATTTGGTGATGTACCTAATCTTTTTAGTTGAGAGATGATTGTATCACCACTTTCTTCTTTCCATTTCCATACAGCTTTTAGAAATTCTTCTCTTCCTATATCTTCTTTTTTTATACCTTTTGCTAATAATTGTCTTTCTACAACATTCTGCGTAGCAATACCAGCGTGATCAATACCTGGTTGCCATAGTGTTTTGTAGCCATCCATTCTTTTAAATCTAGTAATAATATCTTGAAGAGTGTATGTTAGAGCATGTCCCATATGGAGCGCACCTGTGATATTTGGTGGAGGCATCATAATGCAGAAATTTTTACCATTTTGTATATCTTTATTTGAATCTAGTTCAAAATATCCTCTCTCTTCCCAAATTTTATAATATTTTTCTTCTATTTCTTGAGGGTTATACTTTTCTATATTTTCATTTTTATGTGTTTCTTGCATTATTTTTGCCTTAAAATAGTATTTTGGTATAAAAGTTGCTTGATAAAACTCAATAAAGACTTTGGATTGCATATTCTATCCAAAAATAAATTAATACATAGGAATTTAGCGTGGTTTTTGAATTAGTATCACCAATACTTGGTTTTGAAGATGTCAATTACTTAGAATTAAAAAAGATTGATGATTGTTTTTCAAATATTAATAGCAATAAGGGCTATACTTGGACTTTAGTAAATCCATTTTTGCTTAGACCATATTCTTTTGAGATTCCATATTATGCAAAGATTTTATTAGACATACATAATGATAGTAAGATTGAGGTATATTGTATTGTTGTATTACAAAATCCACTTGAAGATTCTAAGGTGCAATTTATTGCTCCAATTATATTTAATTATACAAATAGAAAGGCAATCCAGCTTGTTCTTTCTTCTAATGATTATCCTGAATTTTCAAAATTAGAATCTTTAAAGTCGTTTGTTAGATAATTGCCATTAAGTCTATTAAATAAAGAGCAACTAGAAGCTGCTCGCGCTCCATTAGGGCACAACTTAATTATTGCATCTGCTGGCACAGGTAAGACATCAACTATAGTTGGTAGAATTGCGTATTTATTACAAAATGGTGTGAATGCAAATAAAATTATGTTATTAACTTTTACTAATAAAGCTTCAAGTGAGATGATAAAGCGTCTTGAATCTTATTTTGCAAAAGATGTACTAAAAGATATCCAAGCAGGGACATTTCATGCTATTGCATATAGATATCTAAAAGATAATCACAAAATATTACTAAAACAACCAAAAGAATTAAAAGTTCTACTAAGAAGTATCTATAATAATAGAATCTTTAATGATATAGGTTCTAGTGCTCCATATAAGGCAGATTATTTGTATGATTTATTTTCATTATATTTAAATTCATCTAATGGGAGTTTTGGTGATTTTATATCAAAACGATCTAGTGATCATGAAATCTATGCTCCAATTTATGATGATGTATTTATGGAGTTTATGGACTTAAAAAGGCAATATAATTATGCATCATATGATGATTTATTGATTTTATATCGTGATAAAATAAAAGAAGATTCTATATATTTTGAAGAGATTCTAGTAGATGAATACCAAGATACAAATTATTTACAAAATAGCATCATAGTAAATACAAAAGCAAATTCTTTATTTTGTGTTGGTGATTATGATCAAAGTATTTATGCTTTTAATGGTTCAGATATTGGAATCATTGCATCATTTAAGGATAGATTTGCTGATGCAAATATATTTAGTTTAACCAAAAACTATCGCTCAAGTGCAAAGATATTGGATGTTGCAAATAAGGTTATTGCAAATAATCCTAGAATTTATCCAAAACATTTAGAAGTATTAAAAAATGTAGAAAATTCTATTGTTAAGGTTCTTGAATTTAATGATACAAAAGAGCAGTATCAGCATATAGCAAGACAAATTAGAGATTCTAAAACAAGATTTATAGATGTAGCAATAATATTTAGAAATAATACAAGTTCGGATTATATGGAGGCAGCACTTAGAGAAATAGGAATTAGTGTTCGCAAAAAAGGTGGTAGAAGTTTCTTTGAGAGTAAGGAGATTAGTCTTTTAATTGATATATTAAATTTATTTTTTAATAAACATGATATGATGGCTTTTGTTCATATATTATCTATTGGAAATGGTATTGGTGAAAATATTGCAAAAGATATTTATGATTGCTTAATTAATTTAGGTGATGGTGATATAAAAAAGGGGCTGTTTTATCCAAAACATACAAATAAGCCATATCAAAATAAATTAAAAAATGCACAACTTGGCTTATTTGATGATATTTTTATAGAAGAAGATTCTTCTAGATTTGATAATTCAATTAGCAAGGCATTTGCTTCACATCGTCTATTGTCACATCCAAAATTGAAATTAGAAAGTGCAGTATTTTTAGATAAGTTTTATAATTTATTTAATATGAAATATACTAGTCTTGACAATTTATTTAAAGGCATTGTAAATAGTGATTTTTTTGGAGCAATAAAGGATAGTTTAAGTTTTAATAGAGTGAGAAATAAATATAAAAGTGTGCAAAAAGAAAAAATTCAAGAAGAAAAAAATAATATAGATAAAAAAGTGGCAATACTTTATAATTTATCAAAAGGATACAGTGATCTTGGTAGATTTTTAAATTCAATTACATTAAATAGTGCAGAATCTAGTAGCGGCGATGGTGTAAATTTGCTTACAATACATGCATCAAAGGGTTTAGAATTTGATGATGTTTATGTCATAGATCTTATGGAAGGAAGATTTCCAAATATGAAACTAGTATCAAAAAGTGGTAGCTTAGAAGAAGAAAGAAGGTTATTTTATGTAGCTGCTACTCGTGCAAAGTACAATATTTATTTTTCATATGCAAATAAGGACTTTACAAAAAATACAAGTTATATTCCATCTACTTTTTTAAGAGAAGCTGGGCTGATCTTGTAGTATTGTTTCATTTAGATTTAATTCTTTTGAGTATATTTTTTTAAATTTTTTGAAATTTTCTTCTATATTTTTGTTTCCATAAAATTTTATTTGCATATTGTCGTTGTTTGATAATCTTACTTCTACTAATCCATATATTTTTTCTTCATTTGTTATATTTGATAATCTAATATAGTCTGCAAATACTTCACCAATCAATCTAATATCACTTTTTTGTTTTGGTTTAAAATCAGTTATTATAAAATTTTGTATATTATCACATTTTAATATTGATAGATAGTTGCTTAGAGCTTTTTGTGTCGCTGTATTAATAAACTTAGAATCTATATTTACACCAAAAATCAAACTTTTATCATCACTTATATCATATTTATTTGCTGCATTATCACTAATGCATTCCACAAATAACTCTATAAAACCATCAAATCTATCTCTTAGAAATTCAATATCATGTTTTATAGTTTCTTGAGATTTTGTTTTACTTATTAATTCTGTTTGCAATACATTTATCGTGGATTCTAATTCTTTTATGTATGCTTGATTATCTATTGCTTGTAGCTTCTTTTTTAGAGTTGTTATTTCATCTCTTAAGGATTGATTTTCTTCTTTTAATTTTTTATTACTTTCTTTTAACTCATTTGTTATGGTCACTAAATAATCTTCCATAATTAATTCTTTATAATAAAATCTAGCGCATTTAGATAACTTTTTGTATTTGCTTTATTTTTATATGCAATATCAAATGCTACTCCATGATCGACGGATGTTCTTAAGATCGGTAATCCAAGGGTTATATTTATACTTTCTTCAAAATAAAGAGTTTTTAGTGGTATCAATCCTTGATCATGATACATTGCTATAAATACTTTAAAATCTTTACGATTTTTTTTGCTAAATGCTATATCAGGTGATATTGCTCCATAAAATACATTTTTATTTAATTTATGATTTATATATTCTATTGTTTTATTTATAACTTTATCTTCACTTCCTAAGACTCCACCATCTCCAGCGTGAGGATTTAGTCCAAGAACTAAAGCTTTTTTAAATCTAAAGCTACTATAGAATCTTTCTAAAAATTTACATAATAAATCTAGTTTTATTTGTTTGGGTACATTGCAAAGAGGAATGTGATCACTATATAAGGCAACAAACATTTTTTTGCATCCAAGCATCATTATTCCACTATCATTAAAATAATTACTTAAGAAATCTGTGTGTCCGACATAGTCTATTCCAGCTAGATTCCAAGCTTTTTTGTGTATGGGGAGTGTAAGAAGAGCGTCTGTTTTTTTATCTATTACGGATTTTAGTGCACATTCTAAACTTTTAAAACTATATTCTCCGCTTTCTTTTGTGATCTCTGTAGGTTTGATTAATTTATTTATAGAATCTTGTATTTGTTTAGAGCAATATTTTTTTATATTTTTATTTTTAAAATCTCTGGGAATTTTTATATCCAAAATCTTGCTAGCATTATGCAATATTTCATCATCTACAAAATATATAGGTTTGCATAATTTTGATATTTTTTTATGAGATTTAAGTGCTATTTCTAAGCCTATTCCATTTATATCGCCAATGCTAATTGCTATTTTTTTCATTTTTTTATTAGATTTAACATTTCTTTTATTGCATTTTCAAGACCACAAAATATCGCTCTTGCAATAATGCTATGCCCTATATTTAATTCGGTGATTTCTTGTATTTTTACTATTTCGCTTACATTTTGATAATTTAACCCATGTCCAGCATATACTTCAAGCCCTAACTTCTTTGCAAATTTTGCAGAATCTTGTAGCTTATTTAATGATTGAATGTATTTTTGGTGTGGATTTTGTATATTTATTTTATTGTGTGTTTGGTTTATATTTGTATTTAATATTAAGTGTAAGTTTGCAAATAATCCTGTATGTAATTCTATTGCATCAGCATTGCATTCTTTTGCTTTTTGTATATCATCATTTGATGGATCAAGGAATAATGACACTTTGATGCCATTGTCTTTAATTTTATTTATTATTTCTTTTGTGTGATTTTGTATTTTTAAGCCACCTTCTGTTGTTACTTCCATTCTATTTTCTGGTACTAGTGTTATTGAGTAAGGTTTTAATTGTATCAAATAATTAATAATGTCCTTATTTGTGCTAGATTCTACATTTACTTTTATTTGATGAGTTTCTATTATCTTTTTTACATCATCATCATGTATATGCCTTCTATCTTCTCTTAAATGTATTGTTATCTGATCTGCACCTGCATTTTTTAAAACAAATATTGCTTCTAATGGATCTGGTATATTAATTTTTCTTGCTTCTCTTAGTGTTGCTATATGATCTATATTTACACCCAATTTCATATTAATCCTTTATATTATCTTTTGTATAACTTCCCAACCATCGTAATTTTTCTTTTTTAAGATTGAATATTTCTTTTACATTATCATCATCAATATGTCCTTCAAATTCTATATAGAACCAAAAACTAAATCCTTTATTTTTATGTATTGGTCTTGATTCTAGCTTTACTAGATTTATATTTTTTTGATTAAATTCATATAGTAATTTTGCTAGCGTACCAGGCTTGTCAGAATTATTTATAAATGCACATATAGATGTTTTATCATTACTTGTTGAGTTTGTTTTGAAGTCGCTAATTATAAAAAACCTTGTTGTGTTATTATTGTTATCTTCTATGTTTTCAAACATAATTGGCAGATTGTATATCTTAGCAGCAATATTTGAACAAATGGCTGCACTATTTGGTGTTTCCATGGCAATTTTTGCAGCTTTTGCAGTAGAATCTAGGGGTATTAATTCAACATTTTGCAAAGAGTAGTTGCTTAAAAATTCTCTACATTGGCCAAATACGATATCTTTTGAAAATACTTTTCTTATATTTGATATCAGTTTTTCATTTGATGCAAAACTGTGATGTATAGCCATATTTGCTTCTGCTACAATTTTTACATCATATTTTGCTAAATAATCAAGACTCTCACTTACTATACCATTGCTATTATTTTCAATTGGAATAACACCATATTTTACATTACCATTTGCTACTGCTTTAAATATGGATTCTATATTTTTGCTTGAGATGTATTCGCTCACTTTTCCAAATTTTGATACTGCTACTTGATGCGTAAAACTACCTATTGGTCCAAGAAATGCAACCCTTTCTGGCAACTCCAAAAATCTACTTGTTGCAAAAATCTCTTGATATATTGATTCAATTCCTTTTGGTGTTATATTTGTTTTACCTTGTTTTATAAGTCTTTGAAGTATCTCTTTTTCTCTTTTTGGGTGATATATTGCTACATTTGATTTTAGTTTTAATTTTCCTACTTCTTTTACAACTTTCATTCTTTTATCAAGTAGTTTTAGTATTTCATCATCAATTTTATCAATTTCTTGTCTTAGATTTTTTAAATCCATTATCATTCTCCCAAAAATGGCTCTTCATTTGCTATTAAGTCTTCAAAATTCTCTCTTTTTCTAATTAATTTTTCTTTGCCATCTATTATTGCCACTTCTGCACATTTTGTTCTTGAATTATAATTGCTTGACATGCTAAAACCATATGCTCCAGCAGATTCTATTACTATCAAATCACCACTTTTTGTAGATGGCAATACTACATCTTTTGCTAAGTAATCACCACTTTCACAAATTGGACCAACTACATCAGCTTTGTTAATAAAATCATTTTTATCTTTTAATAATTGTGGTATTTCTATTGTATTCTTATTAACACTTATATGTTTTATATTGTGATTTGCATTATATAAAGAAGGCCTTATTAGATCATTCATCGCAGCATCGATTATGCAAAATCGTTTATTTTTATTGTATTTTTCATAAATTACTCTTGATACTAATATTCCATTATTGCCAGTTATATATCTTCCAGGCTCCATAATAATACTTAAATCAAGACCATTTAATGCCTTTAGTATTCCTTGTGCATATGAATATAAATCTATTGTTTCTTCATTGCTATATTTTATACCAATGCCCCCACCTATATCTATAAATTTTATATCAATTTTTAATGCTAATAATCCAAATATCAAATCTACAATTTTATTTGCACTTTCCATAATAGGATTAGAATCTAATAATTGACTTCCTATATGAAAGTGTATACCTATTGGATTTAGATATTTTGAATTATTTGCATATATATACATAGCTTTTGCAGTATCCATATCTACACCAAATTTATTTTCTTTTAAACCTGTAGATATGTAAGGATGTGTTTTTGCATCTACATCTGGATTAACTCTAATGCTAATTCGTGCATCTTTTTTCATAGATTCTGCAATAGATTCTATTCTTAGTAGTTCCATTTTTGATTCTACATTTATAAATAATATATCAAGTTTTAGAGCTTCTTTTATATCATCATCTGTTTTGCCAACACCACTATAAATAATTTTATATTTTGGCATTCCTGCTTTAAGTGCTCTTTTGACTTCATTGATAGACACACAATCCCCACCACAATCTAATTTTGCTAAATAAGAGAGTAGTGATAAATTTGAATTTGCTTTTAGTGCATAACAAAGTATTGATTTCCTAGCTTTAAATGCCTTTTTGAATTCTAATACTCTATTTTTTATACCATTAAAATCATATATATATAATGGAGTATTGTATTTTTCTGCAAGCTTTATAATAGAATCATTTGTAATCAACTTTATATTCCCTTATGTAAATATTAAAATCTTGATTCTAAGATAAAAAATAGCAAATAAAGCTTAGCTTTATTTGCTATTTAAATATGATTGTAGAGCTTTTACTAGTATGTATTGCAATGATGTAGTATCACCTTGTAGATTTTTAATCATTGCACAATTAAATACATTTGCAAGTATATTATCATCTATAGATTCAAGTGTTGGATTATATAATTCTTTAACAATAATACTTAACAAGGCTGTATTTATAAGTTCTGTTGATTCTAATAGAGGTTTATTTGCAATTATTGTTTCTAATTTGCTTGCATCTAATTTATGATCAACTTCATCACTTAAATCTATATCTACATGTCTTATATTATCTAATTTATTACTTAGTATGCTTAGTATTTGTTTTATTGTAAGAGGTGTATGTTGTATTATATCTTCTGTGTTTATTTTGATAGTGTCATTATCTTGAAATGAGTATTCTCTTGGTTTTGTTGTATCCTGTATATTATGCATAAAGTCACTAAATATTTTATTATCATTAAGAATATCTTCAAGTTTTTCTTCCTCTATATCTAGTCCATTTATTTGTCCTCTTGGCCTTATTTCTGCATTATCAAGTTTGTCATATGGATCTATCTCATTTATAATTTTTTTATTATCTAAAAATTCATCTTTTAAATCTTTTGGATCTATAATATTGCATTTGTAATTACCTATATTAAAAGTATCACCTAATTCCATAATGGTTTCATATCCTGAATTAAGTTTTGAAAAAGAATCATTATAGAATATGTCAGCATCTCCAATGCTAGAAATAGTAAAACAGCCATCTTCATATTGTATCTTTGCATGTTTTTCATGTATTTGTGAATCTTGTAGGCAAAGATTATTTGTAGAGCTACTTCCTATTGTGCCTCCATTTTCATCAAATATATGATATTGGATATTTGCATTTGCATTATTTAAATCTTGTGCAATGATAGCTATTTTATCCATCTAAACCCTTTACATAATATCTTGCGGTAGTTTAAGATTTGATATAACATTTAGCACTCTAACTAATTCATCTTTATTTGGTGTGATTTTAAAATCAAAATACAATTTTTTGTTATTATTGAAATTAATAGAATTTATAGAATTACTTGTTGTATGCATATCTTTTAAAAATTTAAACCAAGCCCATTCACCAGTGTATAATTTTTTGTATTTAGGGTTTTGATTGTAATCATTTGCAATAAAACTAAATTCTGTTGAGGTAGAAAATTGTTCTGTTATAATATATATTTTTTCATCAATATTATGTTCATATCTAAGATTTTTGTCATTATAGCTTATATCAAGTGAGCTAAAATCTGATGATAGATCTAAGCAATTAATATAAAAACTAAGTTTTAGATTGTTATTGCTATCAAATATGGAGCTTATTATGCTTGCCTTGTTTAGAAAATCTATAAATTCTTTTGATATATTTACTCTTTTTTGATAATTTGCATTAATATAATATGTATTGCCTTTTTTAGTTAAGATATTATTTAGATATTGCTTATAAAACGCATTTATTTTACCTTGATTGCCAAAGAAATTTTTAAATTTATCTAATGATACGGATTCATTTGTGTATGCATTAAATGGATAAAAATTTGATATATCATTAATAAATTGAGTGTAGATTTCATTTCTCCATGCATTATTAAACAAATCTCTAGAGTTATTTTCAATTATCTTCCAAGATAGCAACAATACATCATTATAATATTTTGCTATGTCGCTTGGAAGTGTTGCAATATCTATACCAAATTTTTTAAATGGATCATTATCATCATTGCTTCCTTGTAGTATGTAGTCAATTTTTGACTTTATATCTTGTGTATTATCTTGAGTAAAATCATTAATTTTTACATATATATTTTTTACATCTATTGCTATATTTTCTTTTATATTATTTTGTGTAGAAGATTCTTGATTAGATTCTATTGTTTTGTTAATAGCACTAATTTTTGAATTAATAAACGATTCTGTTTTTGCAAAGTCATAATATGGTTGAAAATGATTACTAATTTTTGCAAACTTTGCTTTTATATCAGTACTTGGCAACCCTAGACTATAAGCATAATTTAGTAGCAATGTATCACTAAGATATGTGTTATCACTTACTATTGAAATAAATGTATTAAGTGGATTTTCTATATTTGATAGAATTTGCAATTGATTTAATATACCTTCTTTTGTAGTATATTTTTTTGGTTTTAATGCCATTAGCATATCTTGCCATACTTGTCTATATGTATTTAAATAAATATCAATAATATCAAGATATAGTTCTTTGATATTATTATTTTGTGTTGAATTATTTAATATCCATGCATCAATCTTTGCCGCATTTTGTATATTTGCATCTAGATTTCCTAGAAATTCCCTTAGACCATTTTTTGTAAAATCATAATTTATTAAGAAAAACTGTTCAGCATTTTCAAATATTGTGTTAAATTTACTTCCAACTCTATCTTTTATATTATATAACTGTTGTTTTTTTAGACTATTTTTAAAATTAATAAGTATATATATTCTTTCTTGTTTAGGTATTTGTCCTATTATACTTCTAATAGAATCTAATTTAGTTTCATCTGGAGAGTATGTTCTTGAAAGATTTGACGCAGAAATATCTTCTATGCTTGCTATGAAATCATCTTGAGGAATTTTGTATTTATTAAAATATTTCCAATTTTTTATAATCCAAGATGATAAAAGGTTTTTATCAAAATGGTTTTCATCAAATAATGCCATATACATATACATAGTTTCAACAATCATTTCTTGTGTATTATTTTCTTTAAAGATATTTTCCATTTCTTTTATTATGGTATTACTTATTACATCTTTATTTATTGCATAATATAGGCTTTTTGCAGGAATAAATCCTTGATATGATATATCTAGCATAGGATATTGCTTTATGTTATTACCATAAAATAGATTTGGATAATTTTTTAGTATAGCCTTTAAATTAAGCATTAGATTGGCTTTTTCATTTAGGCTCATATATTTATACTGCTTGGTTTGATTAAGAAGTGTTTTTATATTATTTAAATGCATATCACTTTGTGCTATTTCTTTATTTGCTTTACTTACAAAATATGCACTAAGACCATATGATAATATACAGGTAAATAATATTGCAATACTTATTTTTATAGCAACATTTCTCATAATAATGCCACTTAGATGTGAATCTCTTAAAATGAGATTTTCTAAAAGCGGCTTCACAAAATAACTTTTTTTATTATTTTTTGTTGCAGATTTAGCTGGTGGCTTTTTTATTTCATATTTATCACATATTGCATCAAGCAAATAATTTCTTGGCATATTCTCTTGATATGCTGAAGTAAAATAAACCCCCCTTATATATGATTTATTTTTTAATTTATTTTGTGCATCAGCTTGGATAATAAAATCTGTTGCTAATGAAAACAAGCAATCTAATTGTTTTAAAAATAAAAATGCAAGATTTTTATCACTAATGGAGTGAAAAGATTTATTCCTATTCATAAAAGAATATAAAAGAGAATTGCTAATTTCTTTAAAACTTGATTCAATGTGTTGTTTATTTAATTGAGATTCTATTGTTATACCTAGTATATTATCTGTAATATTATCATTAAATATCTTCCAATATTCGCTCATTCCTTCTATTAAATCAATTTTGCTAAATATTATATATATTGGCAACTTTATATTTAGAGTTTCTTCGCATTCATTTATTCTTTTTGTTAAGTATCTAATAATATTATTACTGTATTCTTTTGGATTTACAAAAAATGCTTGAGTATCTATGACAACTATAGCACCATTTAATTTATTGTGAAAAGTATTTTTATTAAGAAAAGATAAAAATTTTTTCCATACACTTTGTTTTATTATAAATTCTTTATTTTTATTACAATCATCTTCTGGAATCTCATCTGTGCTATTTGGATTAAAGAAAGATTCTTGTGAGAAATAATTTCCTTCTGTATCAATTAACGCACCATTTTTTGATATATAAAGACTAAAGTTATTTGTTGGTTGATGTATTTTCTTATATGATTGTAAACTATCACTTAATGGATATTCTATATTTGAATAATTTATAATTGCACTTTTTCCAGCACCTTCATTTCCAATAATCATTACTAATGGAGTTTCTTTTAGATCTAAATGTCTTTTCCAGGTACTCTTTGCATCATTTATTGAAATAGTATAATTTCTTTTTATCTTATGGAATATTTTGGATACTTCTCTTCTTAATTCTTTTTTAATTTTCTTTTTTTCATTTTTAAATGATTGTATAAATTCAATTAATGGTTTAAGTAAAAAATAAAAGAATACAACAGCCCATATTATAACTATAAAACCTATCCGCGCAAATATATTGCCAAATATATGTATATCATCAAAAGCTATTAAAGGAGCATATAGGTAGAAAAATATACTAAATATTATTAGTGTTACAAAAAATAATATGTATAAGAATATTTTACTGGTAAAAAAATTGATTATTTTCTTAAACATACTTTTCACTTCCTGCTAATATTTTATTGAATAAATTGTTTTATATCTTTCATAAGTTCATCATGAACTATATTATTGTGAGATTCTAACTTCAGATAAGAAAATAAAAATACCACGATAACTACCCCAATAACACCAAATATAAAAAATGGTTTTAGATATTTTCTTCTCCATCTATCTAAAAGATTAATCTTTTGAGTATTTTTATAAGCTAATTCAAAAGCTTTATTTTCACTAGTATCTAATACTGGTGCAATAGCAAGCGCTATATCATTACAGAATCTATCTATTTTATCTTTATCTTTTGCATCTAATGCATATTTGCCTTTGTATCCAAGAACAATACAAGCATATATAAATTCAAGCATATCTTTGTATTTATTTGGACTTAATAACCATTGTCCTGCTATATCATAAAATTTATCACCACCTAACATTTCATCAAACAATCTTATAGTAAGTGTATTATGTGCAAATTGGCTATTTATAAAGCTTTCGTTTCTTAATAACATTTCATCTATAAATACACATAAACAATATCTTAATTTTATTAAATCTTTATCCTCATAAATATTTAGTGTTCCAAGATTGCTGCTAATAGTTAGAATTTCACTAACAAAAATTTCTTTTATATTTGCTATGTATTCAGAATCTAAATTTTTAGTTTTTGATAGTCTTGTTGCAAGTATTAAAACAGGTAAGCTATAATCCAATATTTTATTATTACTCAATCCTTCAAGATTATGTTCAAGAAGCAAAGAGTGTGGTTTGTTAATTTGGTGTGAATCTTTTATATTTATAGACATTAATTACCTTTTTATAATAAAGCCCATAATTTTATATCTGGATTGGCAATGTTATTTGTTAAATATATGCTGATAGTATTTTGATTGGTAAAATACGAGAATATAGGATCTTTTTTATCAAGTTTAAAATATGCATATCCACTTAAATGAGGTATAGCAGATGGTATACTAGGTATAGGTTCAACATTTAATCCTCTAAGTTGTGATGCCACAATACCTTTTATTGATGCTTGTGTATGTATTTTGCTTTGTGATGAAAAATTCTCAAGTAGTGCATTCATAGGCATTGTTGAGCTTATAGCTAAAAATATTTCACCATTTTGTAATATTGATGCATTATCAAATATGCAATCAAAGAAACCATTGCCATTATCTATTACATTTGCCATCGCATATTTTGGTGATGTAATATTTGCAAAAAGTATACGAATATTGTTTGTAAGTGGTATAAAAACAGATGATAAGTCACTATGTGAATATGACACAAAGTCAAATTCTTCACTATTGCTTAATGCTAATAAATCTCCCTGAAAGTCTATCAATTTTTCATATAAAAATTCCGGGTGTAATTTTTCTTTATTAGTTAAATAAGAAAATACTAAGTAATATTTTTTTAGTAAATTTAATGCTAAGTAAGTATTAAAGTCAAGCGTATTTTTTGTTTGGTTTATACCTTTAAAAATTTGACTAAATGTTTGTTTGTGTTGTTTGATACTAAATAGCATTTCTTCTAGGAAAGTTTTGATAAAAGTATTGTTTGATATATCAAGACTTGTTGGAATAAATTTTTCATCAAGCTCTATTTTTCCATTAGAGTGTATATTTTTTATTTTTCCAATAGGTATCTCAAGCTCATTTGGTGTTTTATCACCTAATAAGCCCAATCTAAGTCTAAGACTTCCAGCGACAATAGATATCTTTTCTTGTATATATTGTATCTGTTGCATAGATTGATTTACATCATTATTATCTATATCATCGTGAACTTTGGATACTATTGGTATGTTTGTAGCTATGTATTTTGAGTTTGGAAATGCATTTTGCAATGAAATATCTGCAATAGAATCCGTATTTGTAGGTATTTTAATGGTAATAATTGGGGATGTAAGATTGTGTCCAATTTCTAGTATTTCTGGAAGTAAGTCATCTATTGGTGCATTAAACACACTTCCATCTCTTGATACACCACTTATTCTTGTAAGTGCAATTTTGCCTAAGTTTAATAATTCGTTAGAAAATTCTACTTCAAATATTCCATAAAGATTACAAAACGACCTTGCAGTTTTTGCATTGATAAGTTTTTCTATGTATCTCTCTTGTTGTTCAAAATGGACTTTGTCCATATGCATTCCATTATACCAAGCTACTTTAAGGCTATTATTCATCGACTATCATCTCTCTTATTTTGTATTATCATCAAATTCTGTTATTCCATTCTTTGTTATATTTATCTTTATAATGTTTTCAAAAACAGAATTTAGCTTTTTGTAGAATTTTTGTTTTTTTCCCTTTATATTAGAAAATAATGCCAGAATACCTATGTAGTCACCTTCTTTTTCATTAAATTCTGCAACAAGGATTTCCTTTTCATTAGGTGGTACTTGTATTTTTATGGAATCTATTTTATCTCTACCAAGTGCCACACTTTCTCTGCTTATCAAATCTTTCGGTGATGCATATTCAAATTTTTTGCTATCTTTTAGTTGATATACGATTAATGTTATAGGAACATTATCTCCACGGTTGTTTAAATTGGAATCTTCATAATTTGATACTATTACTTGTATTGGTGTGCTGCATGCGGTAGAGAATAATGCAATTATGATTGCCATTAGCAAGTATTTTAAAATCATCATATTAAATTTATACTCTATATCTTTAAAAAATTTTCTTTGTTAGATTTCTTTAGTATGTAATAATATCTTAAATCTAAAAATTTACATATTTTAAAATAGTTTTGCTTAAATTCAGTTCTATAGTGATAGAATACAGCCTTAAATCTTTAATAAATTTCTAAGAAAGGAAGCATGTATTAATGCCAGAAAATTCTACTCCACCAAAAGAGCGTATAAATATCACATATAAATCAAAAACAAATGGTCAAAATCCAGAAGTAGAACTGCCGTTAAAATTAATGGTATTGGCTAGTTTTACTGGAGGTAGTAAAATTCCATTGGAAGAAAGGGAGGCTGTATCAATTAATAAGAATAACTTTAATCAAGTTATGCAGAAGATGGATATAGAAACGCATTTTAGTGTTAAGAATGTTTTACATCAAGATTCTGATGAATTAAATGTTGATCTTAAAATAAGCGATATGAAAGATTTTACTCCAGATAACATTGCTAGTCAAATTCCTGAGTTAAACAAGTTGCTTAAGTTGCGAGAAGCACTTGTGGCATTGAAAGGTCCTATGGGTAATATCCCAGATTTTAGAAAAGCTGTTTTAGAAGCTTTGAAAGACAAAGATACAAAAGAAAAACTTTTACTAGAGATACAGCAAAATCAAGAATAAAATTTTCATGTTTTATAAAGGAATATATTTATGAATGACACAATAAATAATCAAACTACTACTCAAATTAAGGAAAGTTCTATTATCGATAGTATTATGCAAAAAAGTAAATATACTAAAGATGATGAGAGTTATAGTATTGCAAAAATGGGAGTAGCTGAATTTATAACAGAAATCGTAAAATCTGATAATGCAGAGACAAAAGTAAATCGCTTTACCTTAGATGAGATGATTGCACATATTGATGAGCTTATTTCGGCACAGATGGATGAGATTTTGCATAATGAGCAATTTCAGCAGCTAGAATCTACTTGGAGAGGTTTGTATTTTTTAGTGGAGAGAACAAATTTTCAAGAGAATATTAAAATTAATTTACTTGATGTTACACAACAGGAAGCACTAGAAGATTTTGATTCAAATCCAGATATTACTAATACTACACTTTATAGACATATCTATTCATCAGAATATGGCCAATTTGGTGGTGAACCTGTAGGGGCGATTATCGGAGATTATGCCTTGAGTGCTTCTACTCCTGATATGAATTTTCTTTCAAAAATGTCTTCTATCGCGGCGATGAGTCATGCTCCATTTTTAACTTCTATGAGTGCAAAATTCTTTGGGCTTGATAATTATGCTGAACTTAGTCAAATTCAAGATTTAAATAGCCTTTTAGAGGGGCCGCAATATACAAAATGGCGCACTTTTAGAGAAAATGAAGATTCTAAATACGCAGGTCTTTTGGTAACAAGATTTCTTACAAGGTCACCTTATGATCCTCAAGAAAATCCTATTAAGAGTTTTAATTACAAAGAAAATGTGCACAAATCACACAATCATCTTCTATGGGGCAACACAGCTTATGCATTTGCTACACGTCTTACTGATAGTTTTGCACAATATAGATGGTGTGGTAATATTATAGGACCAAGAGCAGGTGGTACAGTCACTGATTTGCCAACATATGTATACGATAATTTTGGAACAATTGAATCAAAAATACCAACTGAAGTATTGATCACAGATAGAAGAGAGTATGAGCTTTCTGAATCTGGCTTCATTGCTTTTACATTGCGTAGAGATAGCAATAATGCTACATTCTTTTCTGCTAATGCTGCATTAAAACCAAAAATATTCCCAAATACACCAGAAGGTAAAGAAGCAGAAACAAATTATAGACTTGGTACTCAACTTCCATATATATTCTTAATTTCACGCCTTGCACATTATGTTAAAGTGTTACAAAGAGAAGAAATTGGTAGCTGGAAAGAGCGTAGTGATATAGAAAAGGGATTGAATGAATGGATAAGACAATATGTATCTGATCAAGAAAATCCACCAGCAGAAGTAAGAAGTAGAAGACCATTTAGGGGTGCAAAAATTAATGTCAGCGAAGTAGATGGTGAAGCAGGGTGGTATAGAGTTGATTTAAATGTTCGTCCTCATTTTAAGTTTATGGGTGCTAATTTTGAACTTTCTTTGGTAGGAAAGCTAGATAAAGAATAGTAATGTCATTTATTGATAAGGTAATTCACACTCTTGATGATTGCAAGGATGATTCATATATAGAAGATGATTTGCATTCTATTAAAGAGCATATTAAGGTTTTGATAAATTCAAAAGATGATAATAAAGGTCTATCATCTTTGGGTGAGTTAGATTTAAATGTCAAAAATCTTTCTGTTTTGATGTCAGAAAAAATATACCATATCATTTCTACCTATGAACATAGGATAAGGATTTTAAGTATAGAATATGACGACTTATTATCTCCTTGGCAACTTACTTTTTTTATACGATTTTGTTATATTAATGATAATTTTAAAGAATTTAGTATCCAGATTATTTTTAGAAATAATCGATATTGTGAGGTTTTATGACAGAAGATGTATATTATTTTCGAAAAGAGCTCGATTATTTGCACAAGACAAGACAATTACTTATTAGTAAATATCCAAAGCTCGCACCTTTCTTAGCATATAATAGTAATGATCCAGATGTAGAACGCATAATTGAATCTCTAGCTATTTTAAGTTCTAGAATAAATAAAGAATTAGATGCAAATATTCCATTTATAGCTGAATCTCTTATTAATATACTTATTCCAAATTATACAAATTCTATTCCTTCTGTTTGTATGCAAGAATTTAAAATGAGTGATAATTGTAGTGATAATAAATTGCTCATTCCAGCTAATACTGTATTGAAGTCTGCATTAGTTGGAACTACTTCATGTGAATTTCGTACAATTTATGATGTCTATTTATATCCAGTTAAAATTACCAATGTTGCTATTAATAGTGAAGGTAAATATAATGCATTAACTATTGATATAGAAACCACAAGAAATAATTTGTTTATTTCAGATTTAGCAATGGATTATTTGAATATTTATCTTGGAAATGATGTTTATACATCTAATACATTGCTTTTATGGTTGCTACAATATGTTAAAGATATCATTATCATGTCGTATGATAGTAAAGAGCAAGTAAAAATACCACTTTCTTCTATAGAATCTATAGGATTTTTAAAGAATGAGAACCTTCTGAATAATGATGATATAGGATTTAGCTCTTTTGCTTTATTGCAAGAGCTACTTCTTATGCCAGAAAAATTTCATTTTATTAGATTAAGAAATTTAAATATTGTAAATCAATTTAAAGTAAAAAAAATTGGTATTAAATTTATTTTTAACAAAGATGTGCCAAAAGATTGTATGCCAAGAATAAATCATTTTTCATTATCTGCTACACCAGCTATAAACTTATTTCCAATGCAGGCAGAACCTATACTGCTTGATCATACAAGAGAAGGATATAGAATATTTGTAGATAGATCTAACATGCAGTCGTATTCTGCAATACAAGTATTAAAAGTAAAGGCGCATAGTAGTGATACGGGTCGTAGAATCTTAAAAAATTATTATAGTTTTGAGAGATTTGCATTCATTAATAATAAAGGTGATTTTTATTCTTTAGCAAATAAGATAGATTCTAATGGTGAATATTATAAAGAAATATCATTTTATTCAACTAAAGAAAATAAAGAAACAATTTCTATTGATCTTTTATGTAGTAATAATAATTTACCATCTTCGTTAAAACTTGGTGAAATTAATGAAGTAGTTGGTTACAAAGATGTTAATACCAGTAATTTGACTTTGCCAACAAATATCAAGCATGTAAAAATCGACAATAGTATTGCTTGGAATCTTGTATCAACATTATCTTTTAGCTATCAAACTATGTTAAATAAAGAAAGTTTTTTGAGTATTGTTTATACCTATCTCTCTATATTTGAAACTTATGATACTCATTTTTTTACTAATTTATCAGATGCACTTATTGATATCAAACCAGAAGTGATTTATAGGATTGAGGGTTTTATAACGCGTAGAGGTGTGCAATCAATTTTATATATTGATGATTCTAAGTTTTATTGTATAGGTGAGGTTTATAAAATAGGATTGGTATTATCACACTTTTTTTCATCTTTTGCATCGATTAATTCATTTTGTGAACTCCGTATTATCTGCACTTCAAGTGATGTTAATTTTACATTTCCAATGGTAAATGGAAATAAAGCATTAATATAAATTATTAAATGAAAACTTTTTATCTATTAATTTCGTCACTTCTTAAAAAATACAAAAAAGAGGATATCTTTCTTCGTTCATCTCAATATTTGGGCCATTCTTATAAAGAGATAGATACGGTAAATGTGGAGCAAATTGATAACAATATAGATAATGTAAAATCTTTAGAAATTATGACTTATTTTTTTGGTTTACTTGGGAGTAAATCTCCATTGCCAAATTATATTCTTGATAAATTTTCAAAAAATTATGATGATAATAATGGATTTAGTTTATTTTTTGATTTTTTTAATAATCATTTTTTATGGCTTTTATATGAAAGTTTCACTACTAGAAGTTATCCAAGATCGTTTAAACATTCATTAGATGATAGAATATCAGAAATCTTTCTACATTTATTAGGTATTCATAACAAGGATATAGCAAAAGAATATCTTCCATTTGCATCACTTGTTGCAAATATAAGAAAGCCAAAATTATATATAGAGAAAGTTTTAGAACACAATTTTAATTTAAAGTCAAAAATACACATTATAGAGAATGTCCCTCAAAAGATATTTATAGAGTATAAGCAACAACAAACTTTAGGGATTTCAAATAATGCTCTTGGAAAAAGTTTTATTTTAGGTTCTTACATTGTGTCACATCAAAATAAAATTAATATTTTAATTGATGATATTTCGTATCAAGAAGCCTTAGACTATTTGCCACATCAAGTAAAATTTAATAAACTTAAGGAAAGCATAATATTTCTTACAAATAATGAATTTAGTGTTGATATGATACTTGGAATACAATATAGTAAAAAAATGCATTCTGTGCTAGGTGATCCATCATATGCAAAATTAGGATATGCAAAGGTGCTTGGAAAGTCATTATTAGATTCTAAAAATTATTTTTGGCGGATCAAACTTTGTGATTAAAAATTTGTTTATTTTTTATTAAAACTTCAAAGAATCTAAGTTATACTTCAAATGTTATGTAGATAAATTTTAAATATTAACTAAGGAGTATGTATGGCACAACCAGTGTATATAAAAATAGAAGGTTCTACACAAGGATTAATATCAAGTGGGGCATCAACTCAAGATAGTATAGGAAATAGATATCAATCAGGACATGAAGATGAAATAATGGCTCAAGAGGTTTCTCATATTATCACAGTTCCAACAGATCCACAAAGTGGACAACCAAGTGGACAGAGGGTGCACAAGCCATTTTCTTTTACCTGTTCTCTAAATAAAGCTGTGCCATTGCTTTATAACGCATTAACAAAAGGTGAAAGGTTGACAACAGTAGAGGTGTATTGGTATAGGACATCAAGTGGTGGTGGATCGGAACATTATTTTACTACAATATTAGAAGATGCTATTATCACTGATATAGATCTTTTGATGCCAAATGCTCAAGATAAAAACAATAATGACAAAACAGAGTTATTTAAAGTTTCTTTAAATTATAGAAAAATTGTATGGGAGCATGTGATAGCTGGAACAAGTGGTAGTGATGATTGGAGAAATGCATAGTTTTTATTAATTATTAGCTTTTAAAGATTTTATCATGCTTCATCCACTTTTAGAAAATGATATTTGCAAGTGTGCACATTCTGGTATTGTTCAGATGAAATCAGGTAGTAAAAGTTTGCTTACTATTAATAATGTAGGAGTTATTACTATAAATGATTTAGCACAAGCAAGTATTGTTGGCTGTACAAATAATATATCAGGAGTTCCTGCTCCATGCACTAAACTTGTTAACATGCCAGTTTCTATCACTTCTTCATTGATTGATGTGGGAGGGCAAAAAGTTGTATTAGCTGAAAAGATTAGTCAAATTACCACCGACAAAGGATCTCCCTTGATGCTTCAAGGAAGTCCAAAAGCAAGTGGTGTATTTGAAGTTGATAAGTAGAATTATATTAGGTGTAGCTTTTCAAACATTTCTGCATTCCATTTATTAGAATCTTTTGGATATATAGGATTGCAAAATTCTACAAAAGATTGCCTATTGTCATCTAATTCAAAATAGTAATTTCCTGATGGTGATGGATTATATCTTGTCTGTATATTATGGATATAATCTTCGGATTGTTTTATATTATTTGGTGAGATAAATGAATGTGCACTTTTTGTTTTGTTGTAAAATCCAGATTCATCATTTGGTAGATAATTTATTGCATTAATATAAAAGTATCCATTATTATTTATGTAATATGCATTTTTACAGAATTTTATTTCATCTTTTATAGACTGTTCTATATCTTTGTAATACTTATCCTGAATTAATCTGCAATAATAATATTCTCTAGGTTCATTTATTATTTTTGAATCATCTACATATGCAGCTTGATTAAATATTAGATTATTTTTTTCTTGTATATTTCCTTGAAAATAAAGTAAAGCATATTCTCTTAAACTATATATAAAGTATGGATAAAATAATTCATCAAATAATGTAACTATTTGTGTTAATTTTTCTTGTTTCATATAATCTAGCGTTATTAGTAGTCCATTTTTTGTTGGGAATTTAACATTGCCTTTCCATATAAACATATCTTTTGTTAGTATATTATCATTTAATAATTTGTCATATATTTCATTTGTTGGCATATATGTGACTATACCTTGATTTACATTGATGTTTTCTATATGTTCTTCTATTAATTTCGTATTTAATCTATATAGATTGATAAAATATGAAATAATTTGTTCTTTATTTAGAATTATATTATCTTGATTTATTTTACAATTTACTTTTATGTTGTTTATATCAAATGTTTTGTATTCTCCTATCATATTATCATAATTTGTTTGTGCTGGTATGTAATCTTTATTTATCTCATTAAGCCATAATTTATTGATTTTTTTAATCTCATCTTCTAATACAGTTTCATCTATATCTATTGGTATGTATTTTGGTATTAAATTGTTATATTTATTTTTTTTAAACACTACTTTTCCAAGATATAATCCTGCACTGTGCTCTTGGATATTGTTGTTACTATTTGGAGACCAATCGCCTATACAATTTATGTTTGTATTAATTGCTAAATAAACTTCTTTTTCTGTTCTATTTCTTAATAATTCATTATGTTTTGTATAATTTGGTGGTGGTAATAGTTTCATGTAGCCATTCCTGTTTTTTTTCTAAATTTATATGCTGCAACTCTTGCATCTCTTTCACTTGGTTGTAGATAGTATAGTGGTGATGAATTACAATCTGAACCTAGATATGTTTCTCCTTTTTTAAATATTCCATCTTCATATATATCACAATCTGCACATTGTTTATTATAGGCATCAAATATATTTTTATAAGCATAATTTGCATATATTTTAGTGTTATAATAAATTAATTGGGCTAAATGTATACTATGTAATTGGTGTTCTTTATCATATTTAAATATACAATCTATATAAAAATGTCTGAATTCATGAACTATTGTATCCATAAATTCTATAAATGAATTATAATCATTTGGTGTTGGTTTGCCTGTGCTTAAAATATTTGTTTTACTATTATATACTCCAGCCCTACCACTTGATGGATCAAAATCTAAACCAGGTAAGAATTCTTGTTTTATATTTAAAGCATTACCAATATCAGATATAAAATTTTTTAATAGCTGTTCTTGATCAATATTTTCGTCATCGTTTAAAAATGCTTGTTTAAATTGCGCTTCATATGTTTTTGCATTTATTAATTTGCTATTATAAACTTCTGCAATTTTGTTAGCATAGAACTCTACATTGTTTACATATTCTTCATCTTCACATGTTATAAAATTTTCATTATTTAAATCAAACCTATAGTAAATGTATGCAATTTTGCCTGCTAATTGTGGATACACTCTATAGTAGTCAACACTACTTAGATGTTGTTTCATTAACATAACTATATTTGCTTGCAAGAAGTCTATAGCTTCTTTTACATTATATATAGTTTCTATTTTATTCCATGCTTTTAAATTTTCTATAGATGTTTGATTGTATACCATATGCTGTGCTATCGAAGTCATTTCCCTCTCAGTTTCAATTACTTCTTCATCCTCTCCTTCACCAACCCTAAAGCTCATATCTATTACTATAAATGGATCGTTGATACTTGGTATGCCTACTTCACAGTCGTATGCAAATATGATTACATAATATTTATCAAACTCCTCTGTATCTCTCATTGGTAGTGAGAATGCAACTTTGTGTGTTTCTCGATTTTCCTCAAAAATATTACCACCTAACTGTATATTTTGTATGTGGATAAAATTATCATAATCAATAGCAACATCTTCATTTAATATATCATCTAATTCATCTTGGCTTCTAGCTATTACATATCCCCACATTGTATATTCTATTTCTGCTAATGATTGAGCTTCTAGTGTTATATAAGTTCCTGGTGCAAACGGAGCATCTATATTTAAATATTCTTCATTTATTTCTGCTCCTTGTTCTGTTGTTTTTGTAAATGTAGTTTGATTTTGTCCTCTTTTAGAATATATTACATCAAGAGGTATACTAGATTCGCTTTCTATACAATGCTGTATCTTGCTAAATATAACTCCATTATGTTTTGGTATCCTTATGTCACCATTATTATTAGTTTTAATACCATTCTTTTTTAATTTAAACTTACTTCTATTTGTTTTAGATTCTACTTGATTGCTGCATTTATCATTTGTATAAATCTCAAGGCTTTCTGTATTAATACTTATATTTTTTGTATCGATATAATATTTACCCTCTGGTATTGCACCTTCATTTGTTTTTTGATGATTAGAATCTACACAACAGTAAGTAAGGTTTGATTTGCTAGTATTTATTTCATCTTTATTATTAGAATTATTAGTTTGTTTGTTATTATCTTTTTTGTTAGATGAGTTATTTTTATCTAAATCTTTATATCTAAGAAAACTTTCACATTTTTCTTCTTGTTGTAATCTATTTTTTTCTTCTATAGTTAATTCTTTACCACTTATTGCATCACATGAAGCTATAGTTTGATTTCCTTGCAATAAACATAATTTACTACCATTAAATAATAAAGATATACTAGATTTAAAATATAAAATACAATTATGGTTTTGATAGTTATTTGGTGTTAATACTTTCTTTGTAAATTCTTCTTTATTATTAGAATCTTTGGCAAGATTATATGGAAGAGGATTATAGTTTTTATCACCTATTAATCTTACACTAAAAAAATCTCCTATCTCTTTTTTATCTATACTAAATGTTGCTATACCTCTAGAATCTGTTGTTTTTGGAGGATATTTTTTATTTTTATCATTATTAGTTATTTCTATTTTTTTATTAGATAATGGTTCTAAACTAGAATAATCTTTTATTTGAAATGAAAAATTAATTTGACTCATTATCTTAACCTTTTTATATTTATTTACTATTTGTTGTATTTTACATAATAAATTAGTAAATGATTATTAAACTAAATAAAATAGTAAATGATTTTTAAATTAATTCTATCATTCCTGTGTTTTTTCTAAATTTATATGCAGCAATTCTTGCATCTCTTTCACTTGGTTGTATGTAATAAACTGGTGGAGTTAAGCTATCTGCATCAAGGTATGTGCGTCCTTTTTGAAAGAAACTATCTTCTACAATGTCACAATCTGCACATTGTTTATTATATGCATTGAATAAATTCATATATGATGTTCCTATGTAGATACTAGTATTTATTTTAATAAATTTAGCAATATAGTTTTTTTGCAGTTTGTGTTCCTTTGCTTGAGTAAATATATAATCTATATAAAAATGTCTGAATTCATGAACTATTGTATCCATAAAATTATTAAAATACCACTCATCATGTGCTTGAGGAGGGACTATACTAAGTGTTTTTGTTATATGATTATACACTCCATATGCTCCACCAGTTGTTCCAAATTTTATATTTGGCATACAAGATATATCAATCCCTAATACCGCACATATAGTTTTTATAAAGTCTTTTATAAGTTCTTCCTTGTTTATGTTTGGATCATCATCAAGAAATGCCTGTTTTAGATATATATCATATGGTAGTATGTCTTCCCCATGTATACAAGATGATATAAATGAACCATACTCACCTTTATAGACCTTTACTATCTTATTTGCAAAGTTATTAATATCATTTTTATATTCATTATTTTTAAAAAAAGATTTATTTTTTGTCTTTATGCTTTTTATAAAATTTTTATTATTTAAATCAAACCTATAAAAAATATATGCAATTTTACCTGCTAATTGTGGATTGCTTCTATAATAATCTTGTAATCTACGATATTTTTGCATATAAAGAAATAGATTTGCTTTTAAAAATTCTATAGCTTCTTTTATGTTGCATATAGTTTCTATTTCATTCCATACTTTTAAATTTTCTATAGATGTTAAACTATATAGTATTTGTTGACTGTTTCTTTGTTTTTCCCTCTCAGTTTCAATTACTTCTTCATCCTCTCCTTCACCAACCCTAAAGCTCATATCTATTACTATAAATGGATCGTTGATACTTGGTATGCCTACTTCACAGTCGTATGCAAATATGATTACATAATATTTATCAAACTCCTCTGTATCTCTCATTGGTAGTGAGAATGCAACTTTGTGTGTTTCTCGATTTTCCTCAAAAATATTACCACCTAACTGTATATTTTGTATGTGGATAAAATTATCATAATCAATAGCAACATCTTCATTTAATATATCATCTAATTCATCTTGGCTTCTAGCTATTACATATCCCCACATTGTATATTCTATTTCTGCTAATGATTGAGCTTCTAGTGTTATATAAGTTCCTGGTGCAAACGGAGCATCTATATTTAAATATTCTTCATTTATTTCTGCTCCTTGTTCTGTTGTTTTTGTAAATGTAGTTTGATTTTGTCCTCTTTTAGAATATATTACATCAAGAGGTATACTAGATTCGCTTTCTATACAATGCTGTATCTTGCTAAATATAACTCCATTATGTTTTGGTATCCTTATGTCACCATTATTATTAGTTTTAATACCATTCTTTTTTAATTTAAACTTACTTCTATTTGTTTTAGATTCTACTTGATTGCTGCATTTATCATTTGTATAAATCTCAAGGCTTTCTGTATTAATACTTATATTTTTTGTATCGATATAATATTTACCCTCTGGTATTGCACCTTCATTTGTTTTTTGATGATTAGAATCTACACAACAGTAAGTAAGGTTTGATTTGCTAGTATTTATTTCATCTTTATTATTAGAATTATTAGTTTGTTTGTTATTATCTTTTTTGTTAGATGAGTTATTTTTATCTAAATCTTTATATCTAAGAAAACTTTCACATTTTTCTTCTTGTTGTAATCTATTTTTTTCTTCTATAGTTAATTCTTTACCACTTATTGCATCACATGAAGCTATAGTTTGATTTCCTTGCAATAAACATAATTTACTACCATTAAATAATAAAGATATACTAGATTTAAAATATAAAATACAATTATGGTTTTGATAGTTATTTGGTGTTAATACTTTCTTTGTAAATTCTTCTTTATTATTAGAATCTTTGGCAAGATTATATGGAAGAGGATTATAGTTTTTATCACCTATTAATCTTACACTAAAAAAATCTCCTATCTCTTTTTTATCTATACTAAATGTTGCTATACCTCTAGAATCTGTTGTTTTTGGAGGATATTTTTTATTTTTATCATTATTAGTTATTTCTATTTTTTTATTAGATAATGGTTCTAAACTAGAATAATCTTTTATTTGAAATGAAAAATTAATTTGACTCATTATCTTAACCTTTTTATATTTATTTACTATTTGTTGTATTTTACATAATTCAAATAATAAATATTGTTAGATATTGTTTATAGCCATTATCATTTAATCTGTAATTTTTTATTACTTGTTATACCATTTTTATTAATTGTTAGTTCAGTATCTTTGACTTTGAAGATTATTTCATCCTTTGATATAGAAATAATAGAGCTTTCACCAATAGATAATGTAAAATTATCATCTATATAACACTCTAATTCCTTTTTTCCAATCATATAGATATTATTTGCATTAATTGTTAGGTTTTCATCACTTTTAAGCCCCAATGATTGTTTTGTAAACAATAATAAGTTATTTTGTGATGTTAATGCCAATTCATCATTAGCGCTTAGATGTAGATTTTCATTAGAATGTATGCTGAAGTGTTTATTGGCTTTGTCTATTTTGTTGCCATAAATATGTCTAGTTTCATCATTTTCTATATTTGTATTTAAATTTCCTACAATCTTTACATCTTTATCTCCACCTATATATTCACTACTATCATTTGCTACTCTTAATTTATTGCTAGCACCTATGTTTAGTGTATTTGATAGTCCTACTTGGGTATCTTTTGATAGTGCCACATTTGTTAAATATTCTCCACCAACACGAACATCTTTTAAACCGCCTACCGTCTGCCTATGATATTTTAAAATAGATTCTACTTGACTGCCATTTATTGTTGAATTTTTATTTTTATGCACTTTTTCTTCAAAATTATTTTTAATTTCTTGTGAATAATTTTTTTCTGCTTTAATACTTATCTCTTCATCATTTTTTAAATTAGATAAAGTAATTTCATTTACTCCTTTTTCTTGTGATCCTAATGTTCTAGATGAAATTGATGTTTGGTGATATTTTTCTGGATTTATATGTTTATTAGTATTATTGTATAGAGAACCTGTTATTATGGGCTTATCTATATCACCATCTAAATAACTTATTAGAACTTCATCACCAACTCTAGGGATACCAAAAAAACCTCCACCATTTGATGCAATAGGTGATAAGACTCTTATAAATGCTGTATGTGTATGCATATTTTTAAATGAAGCTGCATCATCATTTGATAAATCTTTGTTTCTAGTATATTTTTGCATTTCTTGCTCTTGGATTCTATACAGATCACCAGTATCTATGAATGCGTTTAATCTTACTTTGACTCTATCAAGAGAATCTGTGTATATGGTATTTTCTTCATTTTTTATTGATTCATTTGCTTCTTTCATTGTTGTTGCTTTTAGATATCCTTCTCCTATAACAATTCCTTGTGTTAAATTTGGTGGCATTGGTTTTGCTTTTGTATTTGGTGTAAATGGTAAATATTTTGGTATTAAAGTTAATGTATTTGTATATGTTAATAATTCTTGCATATCTTGGTTGATATATGTTTCTTCACCATTTATACCATCGTTATTTATGAGTGTTTGTTCCATTCCTATGATCATAAATTGATTATCTTTTGTAATTTGGTTATTTTCTATAGATATGTCTGAACCTAATATTAAGTTATGTATATTGCTTGTGGCCACATATATAGAATCTGCTATATTTGCTCTTAATTGTTCTAAATGCAATTGAGATTTTATATCTGCATTATCTAATAATGATGATTGTCCATCAAAGTTATGTATATGATATTTATTTTTATTTTCTGTGTCATCAAATAAAGCATCTTTAAATATAGTTTGATATGCAACATTTCTAGGGTTGTTAAAATCAGAATAAGAGATACTAAATGTATTTGATACCAATCTTTTATGTCTTGTAATTGATGATATACAAGGTTCATTTAGATTATTATTTGTATTTGAATTAAATATTATAGATCTGTTTTCTTCTTTTTTATATTGATCTTTTATATCAGTTTGTTTGTGATAGACAGAATCTGTTTGAAAGTAAATTTTATTTTCATCCTCATAGAAATAAATACCATTGTTAAAGCATAATCTAGTGATAAACTCAAGATCTGATTCTTGATATTGAGTTATAATATCTTGTTTAGTTAATACACTTGGGAGCAAAGAGAAATCTAACTCTTTGTAAATAACTGTTGCATATTTTTTTAATATTTCTTTTATCACATCTAATATTGATGTATTGGTATAAATTCTGTTTGATTTATTGAGGCTTAGTAAAAAAAGTGTTGAAGTGATATTTAATGAAAAATAATGCCTAACATTTGCAGATTTTAAAACTTTACTTAGTGATGTATTATTTTTGTATCCTAAATAATCAACACCACTTATTACACCTGTATATATCTTTGAATTTCTTTGATTAAAATTGATAATCTTTTTTTGTGTGTTATAGGGATTATTGATTTCTAGTTTCGCAATAGAATTTTTTATATGATTTGGATTGAACAATAGAGGATATATAACTTTGTTGTTTTGTTTAATAGGATAAAAAATATCTTTGTATATAGTTTCTATGTATCCCTCTAAGTTTATTTCAAAAATAGCTTCTAGACTTTCTTTTATTTTTGCTTTTGTAACTACAAATGACTCTAATGTTGTTATCTCTGAGTTATCATCTAATATTTCTATTTTAAGCTTTAAATAAGACATATATTTTCCTTGGTAAAATATTTTAATTAAATCACTAGACCTAAATATTATATTAATTGTATTTATAATATTTTATATAATGATAATTGGATATTTTATTATTTGTAATATTATAAATATTAAAATACGATTTTACAAGGAATTGAAATACTCTTAATGTTTGGGGGCTTGCAGTATTATGTATGATTATAAGAATGAAATTGATGCTAGATTGATTTTGCCAAAGATGTCAAAAGTAGTAATGTTAAATGATGATTATACCACTCAGGATTTTGTTGTATCCATATTAAAAGATGTATTTGATAAAAATTCGGATGAAGCTATAAGTATCATGCTTGAAATTCATAATAATGGCAAAGGAGTGTGTGGTATTTATACTTATGATATTGCACAGACAAAAGCAAGTATTGCTATACAAAAATCAAGAAAAGCAGGATTTCCATTAAAAATCATAGTAGAAGAAGAAAAATGAAAAAGATTGATGATAATTTACATGAAGTAATTAATAATGCATTTAAATTGGCAGAAGAATTAGAGCATAATATAATTACTACAGAGCATATTTTTTTGTCATTATTGAACAATATTGATATTAATAGTTGTATTAAGCAATTAGGCGGCGATATAGATGAGCTCAATGCCCAACTTTTAAATTATCTAAATACTTTCATAGATAAAGCAAGTAACATAAAAAAGCCTATGTATACAATACCTTTAGAAAATATCTTTAATACTATGGTAAATATAGCTGAGAGTGCACAAAAGAGTTATGTTGATGTATTTGATTTATTGGTTGCAATTACATATGATAAAAAATCATATAGTACTATGTTATTAGAATCTCAAAATATACAAAGAGTTGATATTTTAGAATCTATAACAAATGTAGATTCTAATGCAACTAGTAAAGCTAGTAGCAAAAATGATCCACTTTCATTATATACAATAGAATTAGTAGAGCTTGCTAAAAGCGGAAAAATAGATCCGGTTATAGGTAGAGATGAAGAAATAAAAAGAGTTTGTGAAATCTTGTGCAGACGAAAGAAAAATAATCCTTTATTAGTTGGGGAGCCTGGTGTTGGCAAGACTGCAATTGCAGAGGGTATTGCTCTAAATATTGCAAATAATAATGTCATTGATGAGATGAAGCAGTGCAAGATTTATTCTCTAGACCTTGGTTCTTTACTTGCAGGGACAAAATATAGAGGTGATTTTGAAAAAAGAATAAAGGATATTTTAGCTTCATTAGAAAACATAAAAGATGCTATTATCTTTATTGATGAGATACATACTATAGTTGGTGCAGGTAGCACAAGTGGAGGAAGTATTGATATTTCAAATCTTTTAAAACCAGCACTTGCAAATGGAGCACTTAGGTGTATAGGTGCTACAACACATAGTGAATTTAGAAATTATTTTGATAAGGATAAAGCCTTATCAAGACGTTTTGCAAAAATTAATGTAGATGAACCAAGTATAGAAGATTCAATTAACATATTATCATCTCTTTGCCCACTTTATGAAAAATTTCATAAAGTTTCATATACTAAAGAGGCCATAGAATCTTGTGTTGTTTTATCAAATAAATTTATTAATGATAGATTTCTGCCAGATAAAGCTATAGATTTGCTAGATGAAGCAGGATCTTATTTTAAAATATATGGTAAATCAAAATCAAAGAAATTAAAAATTACACAATCTAATATTGAGTTTTTGATATCAAAAAATACCAAGCTTCCATTATCAAGACAATATAATGAAAAAACACTATTAAAATCACTAAAAAAGAAACTACAATCTAGGATATTTGGTCAAGATGATGCAATAGAATCTCTATATAAACATTTATTGAAAAACAAAGCAGGACTTGGAGATACAAATAAGCCAATAGGTGTATTTTTATTCACAGGTCCAACAGGAGTTGGAAAGAGTGAATTAGCAAAAGAGTTAGCATTGAATTTAAATATTAATTTTTTGCGATTTGATATGAGCGAATATAGTGAGCCTCATACGATATCTAGATTAATTGGAGCACCTGCAGGGTATGTTGGTTTTGAGCAGGGTGGATTATTAGTTGAATCTATTAGGAAGACCCCGCATTGTGTTTTACTTTTAGATGAAATAGAAAAGGCTCATGATAGCATTTATAATTTATTACTGCAAGTATTTGATAATGCTACATTGACTGATAATAGTGGAAATAAGGCTGATTTTAAGAATGTGATTATTATTATGACATCAAATATTACAGCAAAGAATCTTCCTATGCTTGGTTTTGGCATGGATCAAAACTCTTCAAATGATAGATCAATAAAAGATTTATTTTCTCCAGAGCTTAGAAATAGAATTGATTGTATATGTAATTTTAATAATTTAAATGATGATTACTTGAAGTTAATTATCAAAAAACAAATACAAGATTTGAATTTACAGATAAAAGATGCAAATATCATTCTTGATAAAAGTGTGTATGATTATTTGCTTAGCCTAGATTTTGATAAAAGTCTTGGTGCAAGAGAAATTTCACGATTAATTGATAATCATATTAAGATTCCACTAAGTGAGATTTTATTATTTAAACACGTCCCAAAACAGGCAACAATTAACATTGCTTGCAATAATGGTAAAATTTCTTTTACTTTAAATTCTTGAGGGAGAATATTTATGATTGCTTTTTTTAAAATTAGATTTTTTCTTATTTTTATTGTTTTTTGCACTTCATTGCATGCCTTTAGTCCTAACAATAATGCTGATAATAATATGACACATGCACAGCAATTGTGGGGTAGAAAGTTTCAAGCTTCTTTGGGGTATTCTTATTTTAGTAATAAATTTCAAGGTGTAAATATAGGCTATGGTGTTTGGGATAGGAATAAAGTAGGAATTCTAGCAGATATTGTTTATCCAACGAAATATGTTGATGGGAAAAGAGTGTTTTTGGTTTCATTTTTCTTTGTGTATGATTGGTCTCCAATTAGTATGCTTAGTATAATGCCTAAGATTGGATATGGACCTCGTGTATATGAAGTTAGAGGGGTAAATAGTAAGATTTCTTGGGAACCTATAGTAGGACTTGATATTATGTTTAATATCAATTCTTTTATACGCTTATATGCATCTTATGGTTGGACTATGTTTTTAGACTATAATAAAAACAAGAATTACTTAAATGGTTTTAGTGCAGGGCTTAGAATATCGTATTAAATTACTTTTTGGGTTGTTATTTTGATTAGAAAAATTGATATTGATTGGAAAATATGTAATGCATTTATATGGAGGGGTGAGTATATTCATCCAATACAGGATTTTAATACATTTGATTTATGTGATTTGATAGGAATTGATGAACAAAAGCAGATGTTATTAAAGAATACAGAATCTTTTTTAAATAATGATGGTGGGTTAAATGCTTTATTATATGGTCCTAGAGGATGTGGTAAAAGTACATTAGCAAGAGCTATATTTACACATTTTTTGTGTAATGACTTAAAAGTTGTGCAAGTATTTCCTAGAGATATTAATATTATTCCAATACTTATAGATTCCATGAGAATTCAACCATACAAATTTATTATTTTTTGTGATGATTTAAGTTTTGAAGATGGTGATACATCATATAAGATACTCAAAGTAGTGCTTGATGGTTCTATTGAAAAATTACCACATAATGTTCTTATTTATGTTACATCAAATAGAAAGCATATGATACCTGAATATGAAAATGATAATTTAAAAATAACTGCAATAAATAAGGAAATTTATTTTTCTGATACAATTGAAGAGCGTATTTCTCTTAGTGATAGATTTGGGTTAAGTATTCCATTTTATAAATTAAGTACAGAAGAATATCTTCATATGATTAGTATATATTTTAAAGAAAACTTAAGTGATGATTTAAGAAATAAAGCTTTGAATTATGCTGCAAAACGAGGTCAAAGAAGTGGTCGTATTGCTTATGACTTTTGCAAATCATATAAAATTGGTTTAATATAATTATGAAAGGTTTATTATGATTAGAAAGTGTTTATTTCCTGCAGCTGGGTATGGAACTAGATTCTTGCCTGCTACAAAAGCTATTCCAAAAGAAATGTTGCCTGTAAATACAAAACCACTTATTCAATATGGAGTAGAAGAGGCTCTAGAGGCTTGTTGTGATACTATGGCAATAGTCACAGGAAGAGGAAAAAGGGCTATTGAAGATCATTTTGATATTAGTTATGAATTAGAACATCAGCTAAAGAGTGCAAAAAAAGAACATTTATTACAAGAAACCATAGATGTTATTAATAATTGTGCATTCACATATATTAGACAAAAAGAGATGAAAGGATTAGGGCACGCTATACTTACTGGTGAAAAACTTATTGGTAATGAGCCATTTGGTGTAATTTTAGCAGATGATTTGTGTATTAATGATTATGGAAAAAATGTTTTAGCTCAAATGGTTGATTTATACAATAGATTTAAATGTCCTATTGTGGCAATTCAAAAAGTAGAATCTAAAGATTTGGATAAATATGGTGTTATTGATGGCGTATTACTTGAAGATTCTATATATGAGATTAAAAATATGGTAGAAAAACCAAACCCAAAAGATGCACCAAGTAATTTAGCAGTAATTGGCAGATATATTTTAACGCCAGATATTTTTTCTATTTTAAATACGACAATGCCAGATAAAAGAGGTGAAATACAAATAACAGATGCACTAAATAAATATGCTAAAAATAATAGAGTTTTGGCATATTTATTTAAGGGAATTAGGTATGATTGTGGAAGTATAGATGGATTTATTAAAGCAAATGTAGATTTGTATAACAAAATGAAAGCCTAGCATTGTATCAATTATCATATATTTTATTATTTTATACGCTTTCTATTGTGTTTTTTATTATTTTAATAATATTTTTATTTTTTAGCGGATTTTTTCGTATATATAAAGATAAAGAGAAAGCTATACCAAAAACAACACTTGATTTGCTTATAGAACAAGTAAAAAAATCAAATGAAGATAAGAATGTATTAGATTCTGTAATGCATGAGTTCTACACACATTTTTATAACATATCTTCTCAAAGTAGTGATTTTAATAACTGGTTGAAACTTATACAAGAAATTACTATGTTGGATTATATGAGTGTTGAGCAAGTAGCAGCTTTTAGAGATGATTTATCATCAAAAAATGGAAGTATTAAAAAAGAAATAGAACAAGCAATAGGTATAAGTTTAAAACATAGAGAAGATGGTAAAAATAAAAGGAAGTAATTGTGGATTATTTAAAGATTGAAAAAAGTGATAATTTGCATGGTAATATCGATATTAGTGGTGCAAAAAATTCAGCTTTGCCGTTAATTGCAGCTACGATTTTATCAAAAAGTGATGTGATATTAGAAAATATACCAAATGTTGTAGATGTAAAAGTTCTTATTAAGCTTCTTATGATGCTTGGTGCAGATAGTAAGATAATAAGTGAGAATATTGTAAGTATAAATACAAGAAATATTAGTAATACTCAAGTTGTATATGATATGGTGCGTAAAATGCGCGCCTCAATTTTACTTCTAGGTCCATTGCTTGCTAGATTTGGTAAGTGTCAAGTAAGTCTTCCTGGTGGTTGTGCAATTGGTGCTAGACCAGTTGATTTGCACATTAAAGCTATGAGCAATATGGGTGCTGATATTAGTATAATAAATGGATACATTAATGCAATCGCTCCAAAAGGTCTTAGAGGTAGTGATATTATATTTGATAAAATTACAGTCACAGGAACTGAAAATGTAATAATGGCAGCTGCTTTAGCAAAAGGAACAACAACTATAATAAATCCAGCAAAAGAACCAGAAATTGTCCAATTATGTGATGTTTTAAAGCAAGCAGGTGTAGAAATAAGTGGTCAAGGGACTAATGAGATTGTAATAGTTGGTAGTGATGGTGAGCTTTTAAATTTTTCTAATATATCAATAATACCAGATAGAATAGAGGCAGGGACTTATTTATGCGCTGGTGCTATTACTAATTCTAGTATCACAATTAATAATGTAATTCCAAAACACCTTGAGGCAATTACTAATAAATTGAAAGAAATAGGATTTGATATAGAAATAGATTCTAATAGTATTACTATTCTGAAAGCTAGAGAGCTAAATGCATTTGAAATTACAACAAGTGAATATCCAGGATTTCCAACTGATATGCAAGCGCAATTTATGGCATTAGCAACACAATGTAATGGTGTAAGCACAATTAAGGAGAGATTGTTTGAAAATCGTTTCATGCATGTAAATGAACTTCAACGACTTGGTGCTAATATATCATTGCTTGGAAATGTTGCAAATATTAATGGTAGGACAGATTTAATAGGTGCCGATGTTATGGCAACAGATCTTCGTGCTAGTAGTGCATTGATACTAGCAGCACTTATTGCAAATGGCCAGACAAAAATACATAGAATCTATCATCTTGATAGAGGATATGAAAAAATAGAACAAAAATTATCAAGTATTGGTGTGAAAATACAGCGACTAAAGGGTGATAGTGTCTAAATTTTATTTGCTGCAATAAAAATAGCAGCAGTTTTTGCACGCATTATAAGTGGATTGTTAATCCCAAATGATTTATTGATTAGCATTTGCTTTTCTTTTTTGCTAAATCCACCTTCTGGACCAATTATAAAGCTGTTATGTTGTTTTATGTTTAAATAATTATTATTAAAATCTAATGCTATAGCATCTTTGTATTTATCTAGTACATCTTCTAGGTTGTTAAGTATTTCTATTGCCATAATACTTAATCTACCGCATTGCATAGATGAATTAATTAGAATCTTATTGAGTTTTTCTATATTAACTTTTTCGTTTTTTTGACTAAAATCACTATAAAATAGTGTGATTTTATCTACCAAAAGCTCATTTAGGTATGGTAGTGTTTTATGAAATTCATTCATATCAATAACTGCTTGAATGATATGTGTATTTTTATTTTTTTGTATTATTTTTTGTGAAGATATTAAATTTAATATAGCTTTCTTTTTTTCTACCTTTGTAATTTCATATTTATAAAGTGTAGAATCTTGCATATTTGCTAATATTAGATAATTATCATTTATCTTTTTTCTTCTAACATTAAAAATATAATGAAAATCTTCATTATCTAATATTATATTTTCACTTCCTGCACTATGTTGATATAAGAATTGCAAGATATCACCTCAATAAAAAAATATAGAAATCGCAAATAAATAACCAATATATAGAATCTTGCTTTGTGTTTTGTATTGTTTTATTAGTGATGGTTTTTTTCTAACAATTCTTAATTTTTTTATTCTTATAATTTCAAATATAATAATTGCAACATTAACAACTATCATAAATAATACTTTTATGTTTGTGTTAAATTTATTCATAGCAAGAATACTAAAACCACTAATTATAGTTATTGCTAATATTCCAAATATTATTGGTGTTGAATACCACATATATTTATGAACTTTATAAAAATCTTTCATAAATAATATTGCAATATTTATAATAAATATTGCGGCCAACACTATCCCAATTGCATAATGGAATTGTATAGCTTGTTTTAGGGCAATTGCTTCCATAATATTCTACATTCCTAAGTTATTGATATGAATTATTGTAAGTATAAAATCTATTTATTGTTTGAATTTTATACTTACTTTCTTTAAATTATAAAAATATCCATTTATATATTTAATAGTTTTTTATTCAACCATAAGATTTCCCATCATGCCTAAACTTTCATGTTCTAATATATGACAATGATACATTCTTAAACCTTTAAAATCTTGTTTAATTCTTATTGTTACTTCTTCATATGGTCGTAGATTTATTGTATCATGCATAGCTCTTACTTTTGGTTTATCAGATTTTCCTTTTAGGCTGCTATTTATTATTTCAAATTGTGCTCCGTGTATATGAAATGGATGATCCATATGTGATTTGTTGATAATTGTCCATTCTTCTACTGCATTAACATTAGATTTGATATCTATACGATCTGGATCATATACTTTATCATCCATTAAAAACATTCTTACAAGTGATTGTTTGATGTCTTGTATACTTTTTTTGTTTAATCCATGCATTTGTGCATGATCTTCACTCATAGTTATAGTTTTCTTAGTTGCAGGTATTCCTAATTGTGGTATTTCTCTTAGTTTGTTTGGTATATCAATATTTTTAGATTCTATGCTAATTGTGGCAAGATTGATATAATCTTGATTTTGTATTTTTTTATCCTCCATCATTTTGTCACGATCATAATATAAACTTTTTAGCATTAAATTTTCTACCTTGGTATCAGTATTTGGTTGCAATAGTACTTCTGCTCTTGAAGCTGGGCATAAGAATAGTTCATCTTGCATTATAGGAGATTCTATTAATCCTCCACCACTTCCAACTACTATAAATTTAACACCTTCAATTTTAAGTCTCAAATATCTTGCAGCAGTAGCATTATAGATTCTAATGCGTTTTGTGTCTGATATATTGATTTTTGGTTTAAAACAACCATTTATAAGAACAAATTCACCTTCTCTGCCATTTAACCAATCAAAAAGGCTGTTTGGTCTTATTTGTGCATTAATATCTAATCCAATATCGCTTATAAACCAATCTTGCTCACTTAGATGTGAAATAGAATCTTTAGCTTTCACTACAAATGCTCCAGCCAATCCATAGGCTACTTGTTTTGAAGTGATAAAATGTGGATGTGGATGATACCAATAAGTTCCTGCACTTCCTCTTGGTAATAAAAATTCATATATACGCTCACTATGGGGCATTATAGGATCATGAGGATTTCCATCTTGTTCTGGCGGAACAGGAAGTCCATGCCAATGAATAGTAGTTGGTTCATTTAAATGGTTTATAACTTTTATAATTACTTTATCGCCTTCATTTACTTCTATTTTGGGACCAGGAATTAGTCCATTATAAGTATAAAATTTTGTTTTTTTATCTTTAGTGAGGCTTATTTCTTGTTCTTTAATTATTATTGTAGATTCAAAAGTGTTTTGTTTTTTACTTGCATTTTTAAGTATTGGTAATGGAGATAATTCGTTGCCATATGGCATAGAATCTTGTGGCAAAAGTTTTGTATTTTCTACTATATCAATAAATGAAGTATCTATATCATTTTCATTTTTTGTAATATTATGATTATTATGCATTGAATGATGATGATTGTGGTGATTGGGCATCGCATAAATAGTGCTTATACTAAGTGCCCCTAAAGCATTAAAATATAAAAATTTTCTTCTATTCATATAAATCTCCTTAAATAAATAGTAAATAAGTTTGTATTTTATAGTTTTAAATATTGATAAATGATAAAGATTGTTATTATTTATTATGATAGATTTTTATATCTACTCTAACTTAATTAGATTAGTATTTAATCAAAAAAATATTATTCAAGGAATCTAAAAGATATGTATTATAAATTAGCTTATTTCCCAGTTACTCTTTTTACCTCTGTCATGGGTATAGGAGGACTTTCTATTGCTTTTAAAAAAGTTAGTTTGTTTAGCAATATATTATTTTCATCATTTTTAAATATCTCTAGTATGATTTTTGGTATTTTAGCAAGTATAATTTTTATTGTTTTATTTATACTTTACATAATAAGAATGTTTTTATATATAGATTTTTTCAAGGAAGACTTAAGCCATCAAATAAAGATAAATTTTTTATCAAGTATTCCAATTAGTATGCTTATTTTAATTTCATTTTGGAGTTATTATGTAGATTATATATCAATTGAATTAAAAATTATTTTTTATTTTACAAGCACCCTTCAACTTGTTACGACACTTTATGTAATATCATTTTGGTTACGGAATAGTATGAATAATATCCTTTTATCACCTGCATGGTTTATACCAGTAGTAGGTAATCTTATTGTGCCACTTGCTGCACATTCTATGGATATACCTAAGGAATTAATGTTATTTTTCTTTGGTATTGGATGTTTTTTTTGGATTATATTGACAGCAATTATTATTCAGCGACTCATATTTGAAGCAAATTTAGAACAGAAATTTATTCCTACTCTTTTTATATTTATAGCACCACCAAGTATTTTTGTAGTGGATTTCTATATTATCTTTGGATTCTATAATGAATTTAGTTTAATAGTTTATTTTATAGGATTATTTTTTATATTAATATTATTTTCCCTTATTAAAACATTTTTTAATATAGGTTTTACGCTTTCTTGGTGGGCTTTTACATTTCCATTGTGCGCATTTAGTGTTGCTAGTAGTGATTTATATCTATTGTATTCAAATAGTATAATTTATAAATTATTAGGAATTTTTGGTTTGATTTGTGCATTTCTTAGTGTATTTATTACTTTTATAAAAACATCTATTGCTATTAAAAATGGACAAATTTTTATTATGGATTAAATATTATGTAGGACATGTATATTTTTGCTATTTTAATTTTTATAATTATTAACAATGTTTAGATTAAGTCTTAATTTATTTGAATATAACTTTAAAATATTTTAAGCCTTAATAAGAATTTTTATTATATCATTAGCATCTTTTAAACAATACAATTTTAACCTTACAAAGGTAATATTTTGGATAATATAAATACAAGTATCAAAGAAGCTGTAGTTCTTTTAAATATGGGTGGCCCAAATAACTTGTTTGAGGTTGAGACTTTTTTAAAAAACATGTTCAATGATCCGCTTATTTTGACTATTAAAAATTCTTTTATGAGAAAGTTTGTTGCAAATATGATAATCAATTCTAGATTGGAAAAAGCACAAAGTAATTATAAGCATATCGGTTCTAAATCACCATTAGTTGAGCTTACATTTAATTTAACAAAAGTATTGCAAGAGCTTGATCCAACTAGATTTTATACCTATGCTATGAGATATACCCCACCATATAGTGATTTGGTAATTAAAGAGTTGATGGAGAAAAATATTTCAAAAATTACTCTTTTTTCTATGTATCCTCATTATTCAAACACAACCACATTGTCTTCTGTTAGAGAGTTTATGCGCTGCGTAAAAGAATTGGATTATAAAGCAGATATTAGTATTGTTGAAAATTATCCAACTAACAATGGCTTTATTCAATCTTGCATAGAACGAATAAAAGAACATAATATCGATTATAGTGATTATGTATTACTTTTATCAGCACACTCTATTCCAAAGCAGATGGTGGATTCTGGTGATCCTTATAAAGATGAGATAGAAAAGAGTGCTAATTCCCTAAAAGATGAATTATTAAAGCAGGGTATAAATTTTAAAGAAATTGTGGTTTGCTACCAATCAAAAATAGGACCAATAAAGTGGCTTGAGCCATATACAGTTGATGTTATAAAGAAATATAGAAATTGTAATATTATGATTTATCCTCTTGCTTTTAGTATAGATAACTCAGAGACATGTTATGAACTTGATATTGAAAATAGAGAAATGGCAAATAAACTTGATGTTAAAAACTATATAGTTTGTAAATGTCCAAATGATTCTATAACTTTTGCTAATGCTATTATTGATCTAGTTAATTCGAAAGGAAAAAGTATAAATGATGCAAAGGTGTAGTATATTTTCCATATTATTTTTTGGTTTATTGTTAACATCTTGTAGTGATCATAAAATAGATTCTAATATAATATCTAGTGGTTCTACTATGGATACTAAAGCTAGAGAAATAGAAAGAAATTTAGATAAAGAGAGTTATGTAGATATCGCAGATATCTTTTTGGATACAAATGAAATTAGTTTTGATAAAAATATCTTAATTATCTTTGGTAAAAATAATTGCCAATATTGTGATATGCTAAAAGAAATGATCAAGGAAGATGAGGATTTAAAAAAAATTATTAAAGATAATTTTAATCCATATTATATAAACATTAGTTATTTAAAGATTCATTCAATGAATTTTAATGATAGGCAAACCAAAATAGAAACCAACTCTTTAGCTTCGCTATTTAGTGTTAATTTTACTCCATCGGTCGTATTTATGGGACGAGATGGTAATGTTAGATACATATTTCCAGGCTTTACGCCAAAATTCAAAGATTTGGTGCTAGAAGTTGTCAAAAAAGATGGTGCTATGGGAGAATATGAGGATTTAAATAATAAAATACGCAATATATGAAGGTTATGAATGAAACTATTTACTAATTTATTTGCTTCTTTGTATGCTGCAATATCACTTATGGCTATTTATGCTATTTTGATTGCTATTGCGACATTTATAGAAAATGATTTTGGCACAAATGCTGCAAGAGCACTTATTTATGATACTTGGTTTTTTAATTTTTTACATTTGTGGCTTTTAATATGTTTACTTGGTGTTATTTGGAGATATAAATTATTGCAACAGAAAAAGTATGCATCTTTTATACTTCATATTTCATTTGTGATTATCATAATTGGAGCTGGAATTACTAGATTTTTTGGACATGAAGGACTTATGCATATTAGAGAGGGTGAAAGTTCATCTTCTTATATTAGCAATGATAATTATTTGAATATTATTGTATTAGATGGCGGTAACAAATATAACATTAATATTCCAACAAGTATTAGTTTTGCATCATCAAAAAAATTAGATGAAAAAATTATATTTGGTGATAATAGTTTTGAAATAAAATCAAACAGTATTATAAAAATGAATAATAATAAAGCTGATGCTACATCTATACTTAAAGGCTCTATTTTGTATAAAAATATGGAATATCCTGTTGTATTGGTTGGTGGTAGTCAAAATGCACAAGATTCTGTTATAGATTTAGATGGTATTAAGGTTCTTATTAATTGGGGTCCAAAAATGATTGATTTGCCATTTTCTATTAAACTTGATGATTTTATTTTAGAGAGATATCCAGGATCGATGTCACCATCTTCTTACGAGGCAAAAGTTGTATTACTAGATGAAAAAAATAATATTGAAATGCCATATCATATTTATATGAACAATACACTTGATTATGGAGGCTATAGATTTTTTCAAGCACATTATGATGAAGATGAATTAGGCACTATTTTAAGTGTTAATAATGATCCAGGTAAGTTACCTACATATATAGGCTACTTTTTATTGATTGTTGGATCATTTTGGATTATTTTTTCAAAAAATGGAAGATTTAAAAAGCTTAGTAAGTTTTTACAATCTCAAAGTATTTATTCTATTGCTTTGATTATTTTATTAGCGCTTAATATTCCTTTAGTAGCAGAAGAAATAAATAATGATGAAATAATAGAGCGTTTAACAAAACTTCGTGAGAACTCAAATGAACATGCAGAGGCATTTGGCAAGATTCAAGTTCAAGACTACCAAGGTAGAATAAAACCCATGGATACTTTAGCGAGTGAATTAGTGCATAAAATTACAAAGAATGATAAATTTTTGAATTTATCCAATATGCAAGTAGTTCTTGGTATGCTTATTTTTCCATCTGATTGGCAGAATATTAAGATGATTAAAATATCCACACCGAAATTAAAGGATATTATTGGTGTTAGCAAAGATAGTGATTATATTTCTTTTAAAGATTTATTAAATGAAGATGGTACATATAAGATTACTAATTATGTTGAGGAAGCTAATAGAAAAAAACCTGCTGAAAGAGGTACGTTTGATAAAGATTTATTAAATGTTGATGAGAGATATAATATAGCATTTGGAATATTTTCTGGTCAATTTATAAAAATATTTCCTATGCCAAATCATGGAAAGGTATGGCTTTCACCAATTGATATTATTACTTTTAGTGATAGTGATACTTCAGATAATATTCGTATGATGCTAATGTCTTATTTTGATGGTTTTAAAAAAGGCATAGATAGTAATGATTGGGCTGATGCTTCTAAATCATTGCAAGATATATTACATTATCAACAAACTTATACAGATCAATCAATATATCTTGATGATAACAAGTTAAATGCTGAAATTTTATTAAATAAGATTAACTTGTTTAAACAGCTTACATTGCCTTATATTATTGTTAGTATTTTAATTTTTATTGTTATTTTTGTATGTATTTTTAAACCAAATAGTAGACTTATAAAGATTCTTAGGATTTTTTATTACATAAGTCTTGCTATATTGCTTTTGCATTTATTTGCATTATTATTAAGATGGTATGTAGCAGGTCACGCACCTTGGAGTAATGCTTATGAATCAATGCTTTATATTGCATTTGTTTCTGCGGCATCTGGTATTTTATTCTTTAGAAAATCATATTTAGCTATTTCAGCATCATTGTTTCTTGCTGGAATGTCTCTTATGGTAGCTAATATTGGATTTATGGATCCACAAATTGGAAATTTAGTCCCTGTGTTGAAATCATATTGGTTAAATATACATGTATCTGTTATAACTGCTAGTTATGGATTTTTAGGGTTATGTTTCATACTTGGTATTATTGCTCTTGTTCTTATGATTTTTAGAAAATTTAGAACTGATAAGATAGATTCCACCATCAATTCAATTACTGTGATTAATGAGATGTCTATGATACTTGGATTACTATTACTCTGTGTTGGAAATTTTCTTGGTGGAATATGGGCAAATGAATCTTGGGGAAGATATTGGGGATGGGATGCAAAAGAGACTTGGGCATTGGTATCTATAGGTGTTTATGCAATTATTTTACATCTAAGGTTTATTGTAAAAGAAAATTTGCAATATATTTTCTCTAGTGCTAGTGTTGTAGGATTTTTTAGTATATTAATGACTTACTATGGTGTTAATTATTATTTATCCGGTCTTCATTCATACGCTTCAGGTGATCCGATGCCTATACCTAAATTTTTATATTTTATGATTGTAGGTATTATTTTATTAATTGCAGGATCATTTTTTACAAGAAAAATGGAAAAAATAAAATTATAAAAAGAGAGTTTTTATGTTTAAAAAGTTTTTGTTAATTTTACTTAGTTTGGTTATTATTGTTGTAGTTACATTGTCTGTGCTTTTATTTACTCCATTTGGTAACAATATATTAAAACCACAGATTCAAAAACAAATTGATAAATATTCGCCAATACCACTAACTTTAGATATATTTTCCATTAGATTAGGTAGTTTTAATATTGTATTAAATTCATATGATAATATAAATATTGCTTCAAATGGAACTTTTTCATTAATAAGTCAAAATATTGATATAGCACTAAACATATTACTTAAGAACCCTCTAGTTGATGGTTCGACAAATACTTTGCCAAAACAATTTCTTATAGAAAATGTTATTAAAGGTAAAATTACAGATTTTGAAATACATACTATAAGTAATTCTTTAGATGGTGATTTTAGAATTGATACAAATGTAATTAACTTTAAGCCATTAAAGATAATTGCTAATATAAAAAATATACAATTAGAGGCTATTCTTGCTTTATTAGATAAGAAACCTTATGCAAAAGGTAAAATTGATATTATTGCAAATATTATTGGGAATAATGATATGAAATTCAATGGCCAAGCTTTGCTTAAAATTAATAGTGGCGAGATTGTGCCTAAGCTTGTAAAAGATGATTTTGGTATAACAATACCAAATACTTCGTTTATAGTAAATTTAGCAGCAAATTTTGATGGTGCAAATATATTGCATAAATTAGAGTTGTTATCAAATGTAGGTAATGTATATTCAGATGGTAGTACTGCAATTGAAACATTAAATACAAATTCTACTTATGCCATCAATATTAATAATTTGTCTCCACTTACGCCAATTATTGGTATGCCATTGAGAGGTGAGTTTCAAACAAATGGTAAAGTTGTTGGTGGATCAAAGTGGATGAATTTTGATGGTAAAAGTAATATTGCAGATAGTGATACTATATATTCTATTTCATTAGAGCAATATGCAAATCCAAAAGATGTTATTCTAAAAGTTAAGAATCTAAAAATTGAAAAGTTGCTTTATATGCTTGTTCAACCAATTTATGTTGATGGGATGTTGAATGTTAATACTAACTTAAGCAATATTATTAATGGAGTTAGTGGTAGCTATTCTCATAATATAATTGGTGAAATACAAAGTAAAACAATAAAAGATGAATTTAATGTAAATATTTCCAATATGGAATATACTCATAATGTCAGTGCAGAATTTGTGAAAGGTAGTGGTAATTTAAATGCTGATATCTCTACATCTGCTGCAAGTCTGGTAATAAAAAATGCATTAGTTAATATTGATTCTTTAGGTGTAAATGCTCCATATACCCTTAATGTAAAGGATTTTAAAAAGCTTGCATTTATAACAGGTAAAGAATTAAAGGGTAGTCTAATTGCAAATGGTGATGTTGTATGGACCCCATCATCTCTTCGTGGAAGTTTACATAGTGATATGTTTGGTGGTAATCTTGATGTATCTATTAATAACCATTTAGTTAATGCTACTATAAAAAATATGAATTCACTTGGTGTATTAGATATGTTGCAATATCCAACGATATTTGATTCTATAATTAATGGTGATTTTAAGTATGATAGGCAAACACAGATAGGTAATATAGGACTTATTATGTCTAAGGGAACATTTAGTAGTAATAGTAAGTTAATATCAATATTAGAAAAGGCGTTAAAATTTAATGCAACAAAAGAGATTTATAACAATATTACAATTGATGGTGGTATTAACAAGAGGCTTATAACGGCAAACTTAAATATGCTTAGTGATAATACAAGTATCATAGCACATAATGCAACTTTAAATTTAGATAATGATAATATTAGGGCTAATTTAGCTATTAAGGTAAAAGAATATGAGTTACCAGGATTATTAAGCGGTACTGCTACGAATCCTAATTTAAAAATCGATACTAGTAAATTGGGTAAGATTATTATTGATGAGGTAAAAAATAATCCAAAAGTGCAAGAAAATATACAGAAATTAGAAGATAAAGCTAAAGATATGATTAATAAAGGATTTGGTAATTTATTTAAATAATAATGAATGATTTTAAACATATATCAGTTTTATTGAATGAAGTGCTTGATTTCTTTAAAGATTCTAAGGGGACAATAGTAGATGCAACTCTAGGTCTTGGAGGACATTCTTTAGCTTTATTAGAGCAGAATAAAGATGTTGATATAATAGGTATTGATAAAGATGTAGAAGCAATCAATATTGCCAAAGATAGATTAAGTAAGTTTGAATCAAGAGTAAAAATTATTAATTCCAGTTTTTCTGATGGTATTAAACAAGTATTGCTTGAAAGAAATGTTGTAGGTATTTTAGCTGATATTGGAATCTCATCTTATCAGGTTGATAATTTAGATCGTGGTTTTAGTTTTTATAGCGATAATCTTGATATGAGAATGGACAAACATTCGCTTCTAACAGCAAAAATGGTTGTTAACTCATATTCAAAGGAAGAATTACATAGAATATTTATAGAATATGGAGAAATAAAAAACCCTATTCCAATTACAAAAGCAATACTTGATTATCGTAAAAAATCTACAATTAATAGTGCTAAAGAATTAAGTTTTTTGATAGAGTCAAATTCTAAAATCAACTCAAAAATACATCCTGCTACATTAGTTTTTCAAGCTATACGAATAGAAGTGAATGATGAACTAGGTGAGCTTAGAAGATTTTTAAAAAATATAGAAAATTTAAATAATGTAAAAGTTGCTATAATTTCGTTTCATTCACTTGAAGATAAAATTGTTAAAGAAGTATTTAAATATTGGTCAAGATCTTGTATCTGCAATTTTGATGTTATTAAGTGTGTATGTGGAAATAATCATAAAAAAGGTGATATTGTAAACAAGAAGCCAATTATTCCAAGTCAAAATGAGATTAATATTAATAAACGATCAAGAAGTGCAAAAATGAGGTGTTTTAAATTTTATGGATAAAAATGAACAAGCAGAAGTTAGTATAGAAGAAAAGCAATTATTGCTTGATGAGATCAATTCTAACGATATTGGTATAGAGTTAGTGCATATTGTTTTTGCATATTGCTTTTTGTTGCTCTGTGTTATTTCTATTGCACCAAAGATATATATCGCAAGCAATATATATTATCTTAGTAAAGATATAAATGACCTGCAATCAAGAAAAGAGGCTCTCAAGGCAGAGAATGCTGCGTTGCAACAGAAGTTAGAGAGTGTAAAGTTTAATTTTTTGACACTTGAGATTGAAGAAATTAAATAAAACCTTAAATAAATTTTATTTAACTTGTTTAGAATTGTAAACCAACTTCTGCACCATAAGATTTATAGTTTTTTACTGGTGCGTTGTATGAGAAAAATAGTTGTCCAAATATATCTACTGCACCACCAATTGCATATCCAACTCCAGCATACACTTTTCCGCCTAGTAAGAAATTGTATTTAAATTTATCCTTAGAATCATCAAAAAATATTGCTTTTAAATTTAAACCATATCTTATTTTTAGGTTCTCAAGACCACTTTCATCTTCTCCCCAAAAACCAAATGGTAAATATATATAGTTAATCGTATTTTTAATATTGCTTATACCCGTTGTTAAGCTTTGGTATCCAATACCTAAATATGCACTACCTAGGAGCATTCCAAGTTTTGCCATATCACTATCCATTCTGCTTCCAAATCTATATTCAGCTTCCCAATTTGTATATTTTGCTGCTATTTTATTTCCTGCAGCCTTTATATTAACATCAGAAGTAAATGTGGCCCTTCCTAAAACTTCATGTGTAAAATTATCAGTAAAAAATATTGCTCTAAGCCCTCCATCTTGAATGGTTCCACTTAATTTATTTTGGTTATTTGGCATATCTACTGCTGCATATCCATATAGCGCCTCTAGACTAAAAGTTTTTGCAAATATGAATGATGAGAATATTAAAGTGGCTACAATAATTTTTTTAAGCATATTAAAAACCTTTATTTTCTAAATTCAATTGTATCGCGTAATTCTATCATAAAGTTGTTCTTATTAAATAGTATAATCACTAAATAATTATTATACATAGAAGTTTTAGAGCCAATAAAATGAATAATTTGAAACAGTTGTTAGATAAGCATTATGAAATTAGAAATACAACATTTGAGTTAAGTTTAGATAAACCAGATCCTCTTTTTGCTGTAAAGCAATATCTTGATTCTAAATATATAAATGAAATTGCTGTTATTTGTGCACTTTTGTCTTATGGTAATGCAAAACAAATTTTAAAGACATTACTGTCAATAGATTTTAACATTATTGATAATAGAGAAGCTATTTTAAATACTATATTCCCTTTATATAGATTTCAAAGTAGAGAAGATATAAAAAATATTTTTTTGTGTATGTATGATATTATCAATCATGGTGGAATAAAGGATGTTTTTGTTAATGCTTATAATAAAAATCATGATGTAGTTTTTGGCATTAATGCTATGATAGATTCTCTTAGAAGTAGAGTAGAGCTTACAAGTGGGCTTGATTTTTTAATAGGTAGAAAAAGTATAAAAACTTCTTCTTCCCCATTAAAGCGATGGAATATGTTTCTTAGATGGATTGTAAGAAAAGATAATATTGATATTGGCTTATGGAGTGATAAAGTAAGCCCAAAACATCTTATTTTACCTCTTGATACCCACACATTTAGATTATCTAAAAAGCTTGGTTTATTAACTAGGAGGAGTTATGATTTGCAATCAGCATTAGATATTACGGATAGTTTGCGTAAATTTAATAAAGATGATCCAATAAAATATGATTTTGCATTGTATAGACTAGGTCAAGAAAAGTTGCTCTAATTTTTACTTACTTAATTGTGCATTATTTTCTATATCATTTAGCCATAATAATATTTTTGCTACACATAGATAAGATTCTGTGCTTAGTATATCATCTATATTTAGACTAATAATAGAATCTACTATTTCTTTATTTTGAAATATTGGAATATTGTATTCTTTTGCTTTTTGAATGATTTCAAATGCTATCTTATCTTTTCCGCTTGCTGCAATTTTGAATGTGCTTGTATTATCTCCATATGCTAATGCTACAGCTTTTTTAATATCCATCAATAACTCGATAATATAGAATCTATATCGCTCCATTTTGGAGCAGATTTTTGTTCTATGTTTTTTAATATATGGTATATACTTCTATTTATAATATCAGTTTCTATATTTACTCTTCTATTTATTTTATATGTATGAAATAATGTATTATTAAATGTATGTGGTATTATAGTTAGTTTAAAAATATCATTATTTATTGAGTTTACAGTAAGACTAATACCATCAATTGCTATGCTTCCTTTTGGGACTATTAGTGGTGCTTTGTCTTTATTAAATTTTATATAAAAATCAAATCCATTTTCATTTCGTTGTATTTTTGTAATTATACCTATGCAATCTATATGTCCTTGAACTATATGACCATCTAATCGATCATTAAGCATTAAGGCTTCTTCTAAATGTACATTGCCGCTTAGGTTTTCAATTGCTACATTATCCCTACTTTCTCTACTAAGTATTGCATCAAATTCATTGTCATTATATCGTGTTACAGTTAGACAAATTCCATTTACAGCAATGCTTGCACCAATTTTTGGTTTTATATCACTTTTTATTGTTATTGTTTCTCCACTAAATTGTTTAACAAAACCTATATTTTTAACTAGTCCACTAAACATAAAAACCTCAGTCTATAGTTTTTAGAATTTGCTATTATTTTAACTTAATTTTGATTAGGAGTTTAGTGTGTATATTGATACGCATTGTCATTTGGATAATGAAAAATATAAAATGAATCTTGATGAAATTATTTCAAATAGTTTAAATCTTGGTGTTGAAAAAATTATTATCCCAGGTGCTGATATAAATGATTTGGATTATGCAATAAATATAGCACAAAAATATGATTGTATACATTTTGCAGCTGGAATTCATCCAACAGAAGTCCATAATTTAGATTCTAATACAAAAGCAAAAATTAAAGATTCTGTATCTCACCCAAAGTGTGTTGCTATAGGTGAGATAGGTCTTGATTATCATTATTTTGATTTTAATGATTGTAATGAAGCAAAACTGCTACAAGAGAGGGCATTTAGATTTCAAATAGAAATAGCAATTGATAATAAAATACCAATTATTATACATACAAGAGATTCTAATGATGATATTATTAGAATCTTAAATGATTATGATAGTGATATTATAGGTTTAGTTTTTCATTGTTTTGGTGGTGACAATAAATTATTAAATGCTTTAAAATGTCCAATATATTATGGTATAGGTGGTGTTGTGAGTTTTAAAAATGCACAAATCCTACGGGATTGTTTGCAAAATATTCCTTTATCATCTTTGGTTTTAGAGACAGATGCTCCATATCTAGCTCCTACTCCACATAGAGGTAAAATTAATACCCCAGAATATATTCCACTTATCGCATCTCATTTGGCACAAACTTTGAATTTAGATGTTAATGAAATTGCTTCAAATACAACAATTAATGCCAAGAAGCTATTTTCCATTTGAATGTAGTTTAAGAAAAAATAAGTATAATGACAGGTTTTATACAATCTAAATAAATTTTAAATAGAGGTTTTTTAGTGCAACATTTTTTATTAAGGTTTTTATTTGTTGCTTTCTTTATTGTGGCTAGTGATGCTAACTTTTATGAAAACAGATTTAATGCAAGCGAAGCTATTTTAAGTGCATTTGATATTGATACTTCATTTCAAGCAGATGTTAATTTGTTTGAGTTTCATAATCAGACCATTAGCGGTGAAAGATGGGAATCTTTTTTAGATAGTTTTGATCGTGGATATGTTTATATACCGATTTTAAAACAAATGTTAAGTGATGCTGGGATTCCGCAAGAATTTTTGTATTTGGCTATGGCTGAATCTGAATTTTCACCAAGAGCGTATTCTCCCAAAAAAGCTTCAGGTATTTGGCAGATTATGCCTAGTACAGGAAGACAATTAGGTCTTAGAATAGATGATTTTATAGATGAAAGAAGAGATCCAATAAAGTCTACTGCTGCAGCTGTAAAATATTTAAAATTTCTATATGATTCAACAGGAAAATGGTATTTAGCAGCAATGGCTTATAATTGTGGTATAGGACGTTTGCAAAGAGCTATTAAAGAGGCAGGAAGTGATGATGTATGGGTTTTAATGGATGAAGATAAGAAATATATTCCAGCAGAAACTAGAAACTATATACGGATGATTATATCTATGGGTGTTGCATTTAATGATATTGGAATATTAAAGAATGAACAAAAAGAATATTTTTTAAATCGTGGAGCAACATCTACTCTAGCTTCAATCAAACTTCCAGGTGGAGTAAGCTTAGAATCTATTGCAAAAGGTGCAGGAATTAGTTTAAAAGATTTGAAGCAGTATAATAGACATTTTAGGTATGATTTTTTGCCACCATTTGAGAATGCTGAATTTGATGTATACCTCCCATATGAATATTTATTAGGTTTTAAACAAAACTTTAAAGCAAAAAAGATTGACTTGCAAAAATATTTTGTTGTTTATATGGTCAAGAAAGGTGATAGTTTGTATAGCATAGCAAGGAAATATGGTGTTAGTGTAGCTTCTATAAAAAATGCAAATAAGCTTAATAAAACATTAATTTCTATAAATCAAAAGTTAGTAATTCCACTTGCAAATAGTAAGTATAAAATAGCAAATAATGCTATAAATGGGAGATAATATTGTTTAAATTTATTTATATATTTATATATTTTATATTGTTTATATTTAGTGGTTGTGCTAGCACTAGTTCTTATCGTGGTGGAGTTGGTGCATTTCAAGATTATGATGGTTTTCAAGATTACTTGAAAGGTTACTCTCCTTCAAATTCTAGTTACTATGAGGATAATACATATAGTAGTAATTATATGAAAAATAATACCCATGGAGGAGACCAACATTCTCATAGTAGCATACAAGGACAACGGATAGAGAGAAGTGATTCTACAATTCCTCCTCCAGAAAATATACAGCTAGGTAACGCAAGAGATTCTGAGGCATTACAAAGAGCCACTATGAAACCTTATCAAATTAATGGCAAATGGTATTATCCTCAAAAGGTAAGTCTTGGTGAGAGTTATGATGGCATTGCTAGTTGGTATGGGCCTGACTTTCATGATAAAAAAACATCAAATGGTGAAATATATGATATGAATCTTCATACTGCTGCACACAAAACTCTTCCTATGAATACTATAGTAAAAGTTGTAAGCAAAGATACAAATAAAAGCACAATAGTAAGAATCAATGATAGAGGTCCATTTGTTGAAGGACGCATTATAGATTTATCTGCAGCAGCAGCAAAAGATATTGATATGATAAAAACTGGAACTGCTAGGGTAAATATTGAAGTTATTGGTTTTGGTGGAGTTGTATCTAATGATATTGCAAATCAATCAACTATAGTAAAAGATATGGTGAATTCAAGTGAATTAAAGAATGAATTTAAGATGGGAGATGTAGAAAATACAATTTCTGGTGGAAATTTTGCAATTCAAATTGGTGCATTTAGAAAAGAAAATGGTGCTAATATATTTAAAGATACACATATTTATAGTGGTTATTCAACAATTGTAAAACAAAGCGAATTAGATGGTAAACCAATTTATAGAGTATTTGTTACTGGTTTTAAGAGTGAAGATGAAGCAAGAGATTTTATTAAAGATAACAAGATTGATGGTTTCTTTATAAGAGATTAATAAGGTGATGCTATGAAAACATTGGCTAGACAAACAAAAGAAACTGATATTAGAGCAAGTCTTAGTATATATGGTAACGCAAAAAGTTCTATTAATACAGGTATAGGCTTTTTTGATCATATGCTTGATTCATTTGTAAGACATAGTATTATTGACCTAGAATTACAATGTAATGGTGATATAGATATTGATTATCATCATAGTGTTGAGGATTGCGGTATTGTAATTGGGAAATTGTTGCATCAAAACCTTTATCCAGTTGGTGGGATTGAAAGATTTGGTTATTCTAGTATTGTTATGGATGAGGCTTGTGTTGAATGTTCGATAGATATTTCAAATCGTGCTTTTTTGGTTTTTGAAGCTCCATTAAAAGGTAAAATAGGTTTATTTGATACTGAATTGATAGAAGAATTTTTTAGAGCATTGGTCTTTAATGCAAATTTGAGTGTGCATATAATTTTTAAAAGAGGTAAAAATATGCATCATATAAGTGAGGCTATATTTAAAAGTTTTGCTGTTGCTTTTAGAAATGCAATAAAGCCAAATGATAGAATTATACTCCCATCTACAAAAGGTGTATTGTGATTAAACTTTTATGTCTTGATGTTGATGGAACATTAAGTGATGGTAAATTGTATTTCTCATTTGATAATAAACTTGATAAATCTTTTGAGGTTATTAAACAATTTTGCGTAAAAGATGGTCTTGGTATAGCATATTGGAATCATATAGGAAGATATAGTGCAATTATTACAGGTAGACATAGTCCAATTATTGAATATAGAGCAAAAGAGATAGGTATTGACTATGTTTTTATGGGTGTTAAAGATAAGGGCAGATGTGTTAGAGAATTGAAAGAAAAACTAAATATAGATTCTAGTAATTGTGCTGCAATAGGCGATGATTTAAATGATATATCAATGTTTAATGAAGTATCTCTTGGTTTTGCTCCAAATAATTGCACATATGAAATATCTAATATTGCAGATGTCAAGCTTAGGAAAAATGGTGGCGATGGTGCTGTAAGAGAAGCCATCGAATACATATTAAAGCAAGAAGATATATATGAAGAATTTATTCAATATTGGAAATAGTGTTTCATTTTTTTTTATTTCATTGCTAGTTTTTAGTTCTATAGCAGTTTTTTTGTTTGATGATGATAAAGAAAGGGTGTATTTAAATCCTATCGATCTACCAAAAATTGAATTTAATAATTTTATTATTTACCATATGAATAATGAAAACCTTATTACAAAAATGCAAGCAAAAAATGCTAAGCAATTCGATAAATTTGAAGAATTCAATGATGTTGTATTAGAGAGGTTAAATAATAATATTATTGACAAGATTGTAACATCTAATGCTATAAAAAAGGATAATGTTATATTTTTTAATAATGGTGTGAATGATTTTAGAGATGGGTATGATTTATATACCAAATCAGGTGTTTATTATATAAATGATAATATTTTAGATGGTGATGGTTACTTTTATATTAATGGCAATTTCCAGGATATTAAGGGTGAAAATGTGTATTATGATGCGAATAATGGCATTGTAACTGCAAATAATATTCATGCAAAGCTAAAGATAAAAAATAAGTAAAGACAAAAAATGATATTTAGAATTTTATTAGTTTTTATATGCATCATTGTAAATGCAGATGATTTAGAGGTCAAAGCTTTATATTTTAAAGCAGATGAAACTAAAGGTATTATTGAACTTAATGAGAATGTTGAGGTTAAAAGGAATCAAGATGAGCTATATGCCTCATCTGTAATTATAAATATAGATAAAAATAGAATGCCAACTCATTATTCTGCATATGGTAATGTTAATTTTGTTGTAGTTACAAACAATAATAGGCATTTGAGGGGTAATGCAGATGAAGTGCATTACAATGCTTTAAATGGAGAGTATAGATTGGTTGGCAGTGCAAAAGTGGTAGAGGATAATACTACAAATCTCGTTGTTGGTGAGGAAATTATATTAAATAATGATATTGGTTATGTAAATGTCATTGGAACCAATAAAAAGCCAGCCAAATTGATATTTAAGTTAGAGGAAGGTAAAAAAGATGATGCAAAATAATAAAATTTGCGTTCTTTCTTCATCTTTTATCAAATCTATAGAAAATAAATCTCAAGCACCAAGTATTTTATATAGTGAAATTGCAATTCTTGGACGAAGTAATGTTGGAAAATCTAGTGTAATAAATTTGCTTTTAAATAATAAAAATTTAGCTAAATCATCATCAACACCAGGAAAAACAAAACTTATTAATTTCTTTTTATCATCTTGGAAATTTAATAATATTATTTATGATTTGAGATTTATTGATTTTCCAGGTTTTGGATATGCAAAAGTTTCAAAACAAGAAAGAAATATGTGGGATAAGAATCTCAGTGAATTTCTAAAATCTAGGGATTCTATAAAATTATATATCCATCTAATAGATTCAAGGCATACAAATCTTGTAATTGATAATGAAATTAGATCCTTTTTAAATGGGATACTAAGAGCTGATTCTAAGATTTTAAATGTATTTACAAAAACTGATAAATTGACTAAAAATGAATTAGCTAAGTTGAAATATAATAATTCACTATGTGTTTCATATAATAATAAAGAAAGTATAGAAACTTTACGCTTTGCAATATTAAATAATCTTTATGGAGTTTAAATGAGTTTTAGAATCATCAAGCCAATACTTTCTGATATACCAAATATGAGAAATCTAGTATCACTAGAAGTGCAAAATGGTGTGATTTTAGATAGAAGTGAAGATGAAATTGCAAATACTATACGATCATATAAGGCTATTAAAAATGAATTTGATGATATTGTTGCATTTAGTTCATTATATATTTATTCTATGACTTTAGGGGAAATTAGGTCGTTAATTGTTAGAGAAGATTGTAGGCGAAAAGGACTTGCTACTTTGCTTATAAATTCATTAACAGATGATGCAAATAATTTAGGGTTAAAAGAAGTTCTAGTTTTAACATATAAAAGAGAGGTTTTTGAAAAATTAAATTTTAAAGAAATTGATAAAGCAAAAATACCAAATCATAAAATTTGGGCAGATTGTATAAAATGTAAGCGGTTTCCTGTATGCGACGAGATAGCACTTATCAAAACTTTATAAAAGCAAGTTTTTTTCAATTTTTTTTGCTTATTTATAATATATTAAGCAGTATGTATCTATTTTTACCACCATTATTTGGTGTTCTTTTTTTATATTTTACTTTATTATTTAACTCTAAGAGATATTACTCATTCATATCATTTATTGTAGTAATGATTATTTTTGAGGTAAGTAAAGGTTTTTATCCAGGTATTTTGCTTGTTGTATATTCATTTGTATATATGTTTTTACTCCCAAATATTGTAAAGATTTTTGATAATTTTAATTTTTTTGAACTTTTTTATTCACCTATTATTTATATTTGTTATTTTATTCTTAATTTTTCTGTAATGTTACTTTATAATGCTGATGTACATATTTGGAGTTATATGATTTTTTATTATATTTTTATTGAAAGTATTATTATGTTGGTTGTAAGATGGATATTCGGTATAAAATAGTTATTAATATTATTTCATTAGTTTTTTTAATAATACTAGCTAGATTGTATTTTTTATCCATCGTTTCACATGAAGAGTATGAAAATAAAGCAAGACACAACATAACAAGGATAGAACAGCTTATTCCTGCGCGAGGACAGATATTAGATAGAAATAATCAACCACTTGCTGTTAATAACTTAGGTTATTCTATATCACTTAGTCCTTATCTAGGTAGAAAAAAGAATCTAGATGTATTAGATAGAGAAATTAATAGAATAGTGTCTTTTATACCCAATCTTGATGCAAAGCAATTAAAAGAAGTTTATTTAAATTCCTATTCATCATATAACCATAACTATATTCCAGTAGTTAGTTATATTCCATATGAAGATATGTATAAAGCATATACTATATTAACACAAAGCGATAATATTAAGGTAAGCAATGCTACAAAGAGATATTATCCAAATAATACTTTAGCATCACACATTATTGGTTATATAGGTCCTGCAACAGATAGTGATATACAAAAGAATGAAAATTTAAAATTTATAGGTTTAGTTGGGAAAACTGGTCTAGAACGATATTATAATGATTTTTTACAAGGAGAATTAGGTTATATTAAGACAAAAGTAGATGTTCTAAATCAAACAGTAGAGGTTATTGATGAAATCATAGCAAATAAACGACATGATATGGTGCTTGGTATAGATATAGAATTGCAAAAAACACTTGATTTAGAATTTGAGGGTAAAGCTGGTGCCGCTATTGTTATGGACGCACATAGCGGAGAGATTCTAGCAGCAGGTAGTTATCCAGAATATAATCTTAATTATTTTATTGATGGTATGAGTAATGAACAATGGAGTGAACTCGTAAATAGTCCCAATAATCCATTTTTGAATAAAATGATTAATGGTACATACCCGCCTGGTAGTGTTATAAAAATGGGCGTTGGATTGTCATTTTTGGAGTTTGCAGGTATTAATGAAAATACTATTATAGATACTCCATCTTATATTGAAGTTGGTAATAGGCGTTTTAGGGATTGGAAGGATGGAGGTCATGGAAGTGCAGATTTGATAAAAGCTATAAGAAGAAGTGTTGATGTTTATTTTTATAAACTTAGTCAAAAAATAGGTGATGACAAAATGGCTTCCACACTTTCATCTATGGGTTTTGGTAAAAAAACAGGTGTTGATTTGCCAAATGAATCTAGTGGAATTTTGCCTACAAAAGAGTGGAAATTAACAAATAGAGGAGAACCATGGTTAATTGGTGATACCATTATTACATCAATAGGGCAGGGTCTGTTTTTATCTACTCCCATGCAAGTTGCTAGATATACAGCACTTATTGCTACTTCAAAGCTTCCCACTCCTCATTTTGTAAAAAAATTAGGTGATGAGGAAATCAAGTTTGAATCAAAAGATGTTTTAAATGACTTTCAAAAGAGTAAATTAGGAGCCTTATCTCTTGGTATGTATCAAGTTTGTAATTCAGAAGATGGCACTGCATATAGAGTTACTATGAAGTCCCCAGTCCCTTTAGCTTGTAAAACAGGAACTGCACAAGTTGTCGGGATTCCACAAGATATAATAAGCAGAATTCCAGAAAGCCAAATGGAATATTATCATAGATCACATGCTTGGATTACAGCATTTTTACCATATAAGAATCCAAAATATGTAATAACAATATTAGTTGAGCATGGAGGGGGTGGTGGATCTGCTACAGGGCCTATCATTACAGATATAGTTGCAAAGATGGTTGAACTTGGTTACGTTAAAAAATAGAATTTATAATTCTTGATAAAAGGGTATGTTTTGTTAAATAAGATTGATAATAAGACTATATTGATAACAGGTGGTACGGGTAGCTTTGGTAAAGAATTTGTAAAAACTTTGTTGGAAAAATATGATCCAAAAAAAATTATTATTTATAGTCGTGATGAATTAAAACAATATGAAATGTCCTTACAGTTTAATGATAAACGAATGCGTTATTTTATAGGTGATGTTAGAGATATGCAACGATTACTTAGTGCACTAAATGGTGTAGATATATGTATTCATGCTGCAGCCTTAAAGCAAGTCCCAATTGCTGAATATAATCCTATGGAATGCATTAAAACAAATATTAATGGTGCAAGTAATGTAATAGAGGCTTGTTTAAAAATGGAAGTAAGTGATATTATTGCATTGAGCACAGACAAAGCAGCAAATCCTATTAATTTATATGGTGCTACAAAATTATGCAGTGATAAGCTTTTTGTAAGTGCTAATAATATAAGAGGAACTTTGAGATCAAAGTTTAGTGTAGTTAGATATGGTAATGTTATTGGAAGCAGGGGAAGCGTTGTTCCATTTTTTAAAAAATTAAAACAAGAAAATGCTGCATTTATACCAATTACAGATGAAAGAATGACTAGGTTTTTTATTACACTTAAAGAAGGTGTTGAGTTTGTATTAAAGTCTTTAGAACGAATGCAAGGTGGTGAGATTTTTGTGCCTAAGATTCCAAGTGTAAAAATCACAACTTTAGCAAATGCCATTGCACCAGATATTCCTCATAAAATAGTAGGTATTAGACCAGGTGAAAAACTCCATGAAGTTATGATACCTCGTGATGATTCTAGGCTTTGTTATGAATTTAATGATTTTTATATATTAAAGCCAAGTATTAATTTTAATTCTTATATTGATTATTCTTTTACTATGTTAAATGAAACTGGTAATACTGTATGTAATGATTTTGAGTATAGTAGTAATACAAATACTAAATGGTTGTCTGAAGATGATTTAGTGCATTTTCTTTAGCATTTTAAAATCTGTTTAAATAAACTATAATACGAATTTACTTCAAAACTAAAGGATAGTGTTTTGACTTTAGGGTATGAAATACCACAAGGTAGTAAGATACATTTTGGAATTAGTGCTAAAATCAAGCGTGATATAGAGCTTAAAGCAGTTGATATTTTTTACAAAAATGGATTTGAAGAGATATCTACCCCTAGCTTTAGTTTCAGCAATGATAATAAAGTTTCAAGAAGCACTATTAGAATTAGTTCTAATAATAATAAACAGATGATTTTAAGAAATGATAATACAACAGATGTTATAAAAATTATACATAGACATTTAGTAAGTAATGATCACAAAAAATGGTTTTATATTCAGCCTTTTTTTGCATATCCAAGCACAGAAATTAATCAAATAGGTGCAGAGTATCTAGATAAAGATTCCCTTGGAAGTGTATTATGTGTTGCTGTTAGTATTTTTTTAGATTTATCAATTGAACCAATTTTACAAATTTCAAATATGAATATACCGCGTTTATGTGCAGAAGAAAGCAATCTTGATATTGAAATTTTCTCTAAAGCAAAAATTGATACTATTTTAAAGTCTGCATCTTATTTTGTTGATTTAATATCTATTCAAACAAAGCAAGATCTAGAATCATATATTAAAAAAGCACCTAATTTTTTAAAGGATGAATTGCAAATTTTGCTTAATAGTGCCAGTTATTGTTATTATAAAAATACTATTTTTTCCCCACTTTATTATTCACCAAATGGGTATTATGATAGCTTGTTTTTTAGGATGTTTGATGGCAATAGAATACTATTACTTGGTGGGAAATATGAAATTGATAATATTCAATCATGTGGTTTTGCAATTTATACAAATGAAGTTGTGGAATATATTTTAAATAAGGTAGTTATATGAGTAAATGTGATGTTGTAGTTGGGATTCAATGGGGTGATGAAGGAAAAGGTAAAATCGTAGATTATTTAGCTAAAGATTATGATATAGTTGTTAGATATCAAGGTGGTCATAATGCCGGGCATACTATAGTTGTTGATGGAAAAAAAGTAGCTCTTCATTTAATACCAAGTGGAATATTGTATGATAGATGTATAAATCTTATAGGGAATGGTGTTGTTATTAATATTGAAGCATTTTTTGATGAGATATCACAATTTAAAAATATTGAAGGTAGAGTTTTTGTAAGTCCAAAAGCTCATTTGATACTGCCATATCATGAGATTATTGATAAATTTAAAGAGAGAGATTCTAAGCGAGCCATAGGTACAACATGCAAGGGTATAGGACCTGCATATATAGATAAGGTTGGTAGGACTGGTTTTAGAGTTGGTGATTTATTAGATCCTGATATTATGATTGATAGAATGAAAGATTATTTAAAATCAATTGAATTTTATAGCAGTATTCACAATGTATCACTTCCAAACATAGATGAACTTACATTAAAAATAAGAGATTATTCAACGCGTATTAAGCCTTTTGTAAAAGATACAAATGAGATATTGTGGAGTGCAATAAGTAAAAATAAAAAAATATTATTAGAGGGTGCTCAAGGAAGTATGCTAGATATCGATCATGGCACATACCCATTTGTTACTAGTTCAAATACTGTTTCTGCAGGTGCTTGTATTGGTAGTGGTATATCACCAAGTGATATAGGTGATGTTATAGGTATAGCTAAGGCTTATTGCACTAGGGTTGGAAAGGGTTACTTTCCAAGTGAGGATTTTGGTAGTGATGGAAAAAGATTACAAGAAAATGGTGGTGAGTTTGGCACAACAACTGGTAGAGCAAGGAGATGTGGTTGGTTTGATGCTGTTGCTTGCAAGTATGCAGTTAGATTAAATGGCGTTACTTCTCTCTCATTAATGAAATTAGATGTTTTAGATGGATTTGATAGCATAAAGGTCTGTATTGGGTATAAGAAAAATGGTATTAAAGTTGAGGGATTCCCATATAGTCTAGATAATATAGAGCCAATTTATAAGGAATTTAGTGGATTTAATGGTGTATTTGGTGTAAGAAAATTTGATAAATTGCCAAAAAATGCTCAAGAATATATATTAGGGTTAGAAGACATTTTAGGTGTTAAAATCTCTATGATTTCAACAAGTCCAGAGAGAGATGATCTGATAAAAAGATGACTACAAAATTTGAGTCAATTTTAAAAATTAAAAAAAATATTCTTGATAGGATTGAACAAGAATTAATTAATATTAATAATTATATTACTATCAAGGAAAATGAAATAGTATCATTAAAAGAACAATTATGTGCAATGAAAGTACCAAATGTAAGTGTATATAGAGAATTACTTGCATTTAAAGATTCAACTTTAGCATTTCAAGAAGAGATTGTTCAAGAACAAAATTTATTAGAAATTATGTATTCAAGTAGGATAGATATTAATAATCGCTATAAAGCAGCAATGATTGAATTTGAAAAAATTAATTACTTGCACTTGGAAGAACTAAAATTAAAGTTAGACAAATTAAATAAGGAAGAACAAAAATTTATTGATGAAATTGGTGGCATCTTATATCATTTAAATAGTAATCCAATAAAATATAACATATAAGATTTATTAGGAGATTCTATGATTAAATTGATTGTTTTTACTCCTTTGTTTTTTTTATTTGTTTTTGGTAATGACAACAATGTGGTTAATTGTAATATTATTTTTGAGCAACGCAAAAATGAGTTATTACATGAACTTAGAAATATAGAGGAACAAAAAAGAATTATGATAACTCTTCATAATGAACAACAAAGATTAAATGATAAGAAACTTCAGGAATTGCAGCTAAAAGAGCAAAAGATAGAATCTTTGCTTAAAGATGCGAAAGATAAAGAGGCTGAAATTCGGTCATTAATAAAACAAAATGAAGATATTTTAGCTACTATTCAAAATGTAAATAGTGATAAAATAAGTCAAACTTATTCTAAAATGCAAGATTCTAAAGCAGCTCCAATAATAGAAAATATGCCATTAAGAGATGCTGCCGAACTTCTTTATTCTATGGAAGCAAAAGATATGGGTAGAATTTTGGCAAAAATGAATCCACAAAGAGCTGCAAAATTAACTGAGATATTAAAGTTAGGACCACCATTTGAAGATATTGAGTAATTAATTATATATTACCAAATCTTCTATTTCGCCTTTTAAATTCATCTATAATTTTTTCTAGTTCATCACTTCTAAAATCTGGGAATAGTGTATCTGAAAAATAAAGCTCTGCATATGCACTTTGTAGTAGCAAGAAATTTGATAATCTTTTTTCGCCACCTGTTCTTATAAGTAAATCAACATCTGGTATTTCTGCTGTATCAAGATTGGATTCTATTAATTGCAATACTTCATCTTTTGTAATATTATCTTTTATTTTTATTTTAGAAACTGCTCTTGCAAGCTCATCTTTTGCACCATAATTAAGTGCTAGAATCTGCGTAAGTGATGTATTTTTTAATGTTTTTTCCTCTAGTGATAATATAAGATCTCTAAGTTTATTTGAAAATCCAAGCATATCGCCAATAACTTTAAATCTTATATTATTTTCCATATATGTTGATACTTCTTTAGTGAGGTATTTTTCTAATAATTTCATTAAAAAATCTACTTCTATTTTTGGACGCGACCAATTTTCTGTGGAAAATGCATATAAACTTAGATATGAAATGTTATTTTTGGCACACCATTTTGTTATATCTCTTACTACATTTGCACCCTCTTTATGTCCTTCTGTGCGTTTTAGATTTCTTTCTTCCGCCCATCTTCCATTGCCATCCATTATAATTGCAAGATGTTTTAAATTATTCAATACAATCCTTTGATGAGACTTCATCTACAAGATATGCTATATTTTGCCATTTTATACTGCTATACTCATTTAATCCAATTTCACAAGTAGTAGAGCTGCTAAAACCTCTTTTTATTTTTGTAATATCATAGAAATTTTGCAATCCCTGTAGCGAATTTTTATTTAATTCTGGAGTAAAAAATCCTTTATTTCCAGCAAAGCCACAGCAAAATATGGAATTTTTTATTATTTTACCATTTGTACATAGCTTGCTTATATCTTCTATTATAGTCTCTTGATTGCTCTTTTTTAATGCACACATAGTATATACTGCTATATCTTCATTAATTTTTTTAATTTTTACTTTTTGCATTATTACTTCATAAATATATTTTGGTAAATCATATATTTTTAACCCAGAATCTTGCAATATTTTTTGTAAATGTATGCTGCAGGCACTATGATCAAGTATAATTGGTATCTCTCCATCTTTGCTAGCTTTTATTAGTATTTTTAATATATTATTTGTATTTTGTGTTTCTAAATTTTTATATTGTGAAAATGCCTTCCCACAGCACATGTTTTTTATTTCTTTTGGATATATAATATTTATTTTTGCTTTTTGACATATAGATTCTACTATTTTATATAGAGGTGTTTGATTTGATTGAAATATTCTATTTATGCAAGTTGTAAAATATATAACAGAATTATTATATTTTATTTCTTTTGTATTTGGTGTAAATTTATTTCCTAGTGGTGTATTTTTTGGCAGATAAGGTATTTTGTTGTTTATGTTTCTAGCTTTAATTGATAATTTATTAATTTTTTTTATTCCTAATGCATGAATGGTATTTATGCTAATAGATGCACTTTGGCAGTAGAATGACATATTTTTTACTATATGTTTTACAAACTTGCTTGTGTCTTTTTGTCGCAGATTTATAGCTATGTTTGCCGTATCAATTTCTAAAGGACACAAAGTAGAACACATAGAACATGTAGCACAAGTTTCATTACCCATATATTTATATTGTTTTTCTAATTCTTTTAATAACTCTAAAGATTCTTTTGTATTTAATTTTCTTAAGCGATTCATTTCTCGCCATATTGCAATCCTCTGTCTAGGGCTTAAAGTGAGTCCATTACTAGGACAAGCTTTTTCACAAAATCCACATTCCATGCACTTATTTATATAATCTTCAATTTGTGACATTTCTTTTATATTTTTTGTATGTATTAGTGGATTATTTGTTATTATGACATCTGGGTTTAATAATCTTTTATTATCAAAAATATCTTTTATCTTTCTATTTATTGCATATGCATCTTTTCCCCATTCCATTTCTACAAATGGTGCCATCATTCTTCCTGTACCATGTTCTGCTTTTATGCTTCCGCCCATACTAGATACTATTTTTGCCATATCAGATACTAGATTTTCAAAATTATTTTTTTCTATTTTATTATTTAAGTTTGGTGTGATAATGAAATGTATATTTCCACTAAGTGCATGTCCAAATATAATTCCATTAAAGTTATATTTTTTAAAGAGATTTTCTATTTTTGATATACCTTCACCTAATTTATCTATTTCAAAGCATATATCTTCTGTTATTACAGAACTACCACACTCTCTCTCCATTGATGCAATAGGCAATAATCCTTTTCTAATTTTCCACCATTTATTAAATTCATTTTCATCTTGGCTATATAATGGCTCTAAGACCATATCTGTATCTTTTAGAGAATCTTGTATTATCATTAGATTTTTTTCTAGTTCATTTTTAGAATCACTTTCTGTTTGTATTAAGATGCAAGTATTACCTTCTTTTATTTTGTACAAAATATTTGGTATGTCTTTTAGTTTTTGCACACTTTTTAGTGAATTAAAATCCATGATTTCAGCACTTTGGATAATTGAATCATGTTTTGCTAATATTTTTATTGCTTCACTTGCATCTAATATATTTTTATAAAATAATAAACCACAAGCCTTAAACTTATAATCCTTTATGTTATATAGCTCAACACTTGATATAAAACCTAATGTTCCCTCAGATCCAACAAAAATATGAGTTAAAATATCTTTGATGTTATCAAAATCAGTAAGCGCATTGATGGAATACCCAGTTGTATTTTTTATCTTGTATTTTTTATTTATTAGTTCATGAAGCTTAGAATCTTGAAGTATCTGGTTTCGTAGGTCTAATAAAGAATCCACTATATGTCTATGTGTTTTAATAAAAGATTCTATGCTATTGTTATTAGATGTATCAAGCAATGTTCCATCTTGGAGTATAACTCGGATTGATTTTATTGTTTGGTAACTATTTTGTTTTATACCACAACACATTCCGCTAGAGTTATTTGATACTATACCACCAATAGAGGCCATAGTTATGGTTGCTGGATCGGGACCAATCTTTTTATTTATAGGTTTTAATGCCATATTTGCATCACTGCCAATAACACCACAATCAAGTTTTATATAGTCTTTATCTACTTGTATTTTATTCCAATTTGTTGTTGCTATAACTAAAATACTATCACTTAGACTTTGTCCAGAAAGAGAACTTCCATATGCTCTAAATGTAAGTGGTAAGTTTAATTCATCACTTATTTTTAGTATTTTTATAATTTCCTCTTCATTGTAAGCTCTAATGACAATTTGTGGTATATATCTATAACATGACGCATCAGTGCCTAATGCAAATCTTGATAAATAATCAATGTATATCCTATCTTGTAAAAATATTTTTGCTTTATTATAAAATTCTATATGTTTTGGTGAAATATTATTCATAAGTTATGCTTTAGAATATTAGGTTGTCATTTAATTTATTTGTTCTTTGTTTTGGAATTTTTGATTTTATTGTATAGTAATAATCTTCACCATTTACATTTTGCTTCCACACTCCATCTGGTATATCAAATTTTCTTTTTAATCCAGGTTCAAACTTCAATATATTGCTAAAAAAGTGTGCAAATACAGGTGCGGCTACAACTCCACCAGATTCGTATTGACCAATTGGTGTATTATCATCTCTTCCATACCATACTACAACTTGCAATGTAGGTGAAAAACCACTAAACCATGCATCTATATTATCATTTGTTGTCCCTGTTTTGCCTGCCAGTTCTATACCATTTACTCTTGCTCTTTTTCCTGTGCCATTTGTAATAATATTTTTTAGTGCGTCTATTGTAAGAAATGCTTGATCTTGTGTTGTAACCTCTAGCGTTTTATTATCATCTTTATACACTTCTTCATTATTGATATTGGTTATACTTCTTATTAGTTTTGGTTCATTTATAGTGCCATAATTCGCAAATAATGAGTAATATTTTGCTGCTTCAATAGGAGATAATGATACATTACCTAATACAATTGACATATCTTTTTGGAGGTTTTTAAATCCATAATATGTCATTTTATTATATATATTTTGAAATCCAATAAGATCAGATAAATTAATAGTTGCAAGATTCAAAGAATATTTAAGAGCTTCTTTTAGGGTCACTAAACCATTAAAATTTTTATTAAAATTTCTAGGCTTCCATATCATTTCTTCCTCATTTATTTCATCTTGACTTAATTCAGTATCTTCTTCATCTATATCCGGACCAAACCTCTTTGCTGTATCAGATATATTGCTTGCAGGTGAATATCCCATATCAAAAGCAATCTGATATATAAATGGTTTTATTGTGCTTCCAAATTGTCTTTGTGATTGTGTCGCTCGATTAAAATTGCTTCTTGTGTAATCTATGCCACCAACTAAAGCAAGTATATTCCCAGTTTCATTTTCTGTAACTACAATTGCGCCATTTAGTGTATCAATTTCATCATTATTATCAGTATTGGTTTTACTTCGATTGCTTAATCTTTTCTGTATATTGTTATATCCGTGTACAAGTGCATTTTGTGCTATTTTTTGATAATCTAAGTCTATATTTGTTTTTACTACATATCCCCCAGTTTTTAAATCCTTTATACTGCTTAATTGTCTTAAAACTTCATCAACTATATATGGCGCAAGATTTTGGCTTAGCGTTTGATTATAAACATTAGGACGCTCTTTTATTGCTGTTTCATACTCATCTTTATCTATCCATCCAATTGAATGCATTCTTTCTAATATATTATTCGCTCTTGAAATTGAAAATTCAAGGTTTTTTACTGGATCATAATATGATGGAGCTCTAGGTAATGCCATAAGCATAGCTATTTCTTTTAACGTAAGATTCTGCAAATCTTTGTTGAAATATCCATGCGCTGCAGTTTTTACCCCATAATATCCATGTCCAAAATAAATATGATTTAAATATTTTTCTAGAATCTCTTCTTTTGTCATTATATTTTCTATTTTTCTTGCAAGGATTGCTTCTTTTAGTTTTCTATCAATTGTTTTTTCACTTGATAAGGCTATGTTTTTTACTAATTGTTGTGTTATTGTGCTTCCACCTTCTGTATATCCACCATTTTTGATATTTTTTATCATAGCTCTTGATATTGCATCAAAATTAATTCCATTGTGTTCAAAAAACATAGTATCTTCAACTGCAAGGAGAGTTTCTATGATTTTTGGTGGTATTTCATCAAATTTTGCAAAATATCTAAATTCATCTTCAAATACATTTGCTATTAATCTATCATTCCTATCTAAAATTCTAAGTGCTATCTTTGGTTTATAATTTTTTATTTCTGATACTTTACTTTGTACACCATAGGTTAATACCCCTATTGAAATAATTATAAAAAATATAATCAATATTAGTAATGCAAATAGTATTTTTTTATTTATTTTTTTAATAATTTGCATAATTTCTTAACATCCTTTTTTGTGTGTTTATATGAAAAAACAATACGCAAAGTTGGTGTTTTTACTGTTGGTTTTCTAATTGCTCCAACTATAATATCATTATCTTTTAATAATTTTGCCTTGTCTATCATATCTGTTTGATTTTGGAATTTTAATGAAAATATTTGAGAATCTAATTTAACATTAAATTCTTTATATATTATTTGTTTTATTTTTATATTTTTTTTTAGAATTTTATTTTTATGTTTTTGTATGTATTTTATATTTACTAGTGCAAGTGCTGTATCAAAGCTAGATAGTGCAGTTGAGTAGATAATTGGCTTTGCACGAGTTTGTAAATATTTATTTATATGTTTATTGGATAATATGTATGCACCATAACTTCCATATGCTTTTGATAATGTGCCTAGTTTGATAAAGTTATTGTGATTATTTATTTTGTAGTAATCAAAATATCCAAGAAGATTATCGCCAATTGTGCCTATACTATGTGCTTCATCAACTATTAAAATAGCATTATAATCAATAGCAATTTGTGCAAATTCTTTTTTTGCAATTTCACCACTCATTGAATATACGCCTTCAATAGCTATGATAATGCGTTTATTGCTTTCATATTGCAATCTATTTAGTTTATTTTTTAAATCATTTTCATCATTGTGCTTAAATAATATTGCCCTATCTTTTAATATTTTTGTAGCAAGAATACCGCTTGCATGATATTCTTCATCAATGAAAATAATATCTTTATTTCTACATAAACTTTCAAATAATGCAATATTTGCTAAAAACCCGCTACCTGCTAAAATACAATTTTGAAATCTATGTATTTTTGCAAGTTTATCTTCTAATTTTTTATGTAATTTTGAATACCCATTTATAAGCATTGATGCACGAGGCGAATTTATTTCTTTATTTATAGATAACTTGTAGGCTTTCTTTAGTAATTTTTCATTTTGTGATAAATCTATATAATCATTTGAAGCAAAATCTATATAATTTTTATCAAAGATCTTTCTTTTGCGAAAGATCTTTTTTTGTTTTAGTATTTGTATTTCTTTTTTGTAAAACATACCTACAATCTAGGCTGTTGCAATTGATTGTATTTTTGTTATTGTATCTGATAACTTTTCATTTAACATTTCATCAATAGCATTAAATATTTGATTGCTAGATTCTTCTATTATGTTTATTTTTTCATCTATTATATTTTTTGGAGTTGATTTGCTAGTATCAAGTAGTTGTTTAGCAAGATTATTTGCCTCATTGTGTATTATATTATGTGGGCTTTCAACTTTTTTATAACCAATAGTATGAGAGAATTCTTTTTTTCCTATTCCTTCATAATACCACTTTCCAAATCTACATGATTTGCTATCTAGTTGATTAAAATCTCCTGTGAGTTTGAATATAAGTGAATATATAGCTTGCTTATATACTACATGATCTACTTTTGCTAAACCACAGAAGATTCTATCATTTGAACAAGATATTTTTAATTTTGCCAAGTAGGCATTATCTTTAAATGATTTAACCATAGTGTATAGTTCTTCGATATCACTTTTTACACTTTCTGTCACTGTATTGATATCTTCTGTACTTGTTTGGATGTCACTTGCTTCTTGCTGCATTGATTTTACTACTATAGCTATTTCTTTTGTTGCTTTTTGTGTTTTTTCTGCCAATTTTCTTACTTCATCTGCAACAACAGCAAACCCTCTTCCATGCTCCCCTGCACGAGCTGCCTCTATTGTGGCATTTAGTGCTAGTAGATTTGTTTGTTCTGCTATATCATCAATAAGTGAAATTACATTTGTAATTTCATTACTTCTTTGAATTAATGAGCTAACAAGACTTATTGCACTTTGCATTTTTTCATATAATACATTAATTTTTTGTGCAGACGAATCTGATATTTCTAAGCCTTTGCTCATTCCAGTCTCTGTAGATAATGCTGCATCAAAAATTTCATGCAATTCTTCCACTAACTTAGATAATATTTCTTGTGTGAATTTTGTGCCTGTTTTCATGCTATCGCAATATGATCGTAACAAATCTGTGCCTTGACCAGATTTTGGTGCAATTCTTGTATTTTCTTCTACCAATGAAAATATCGTTATGCCTTCAATTCTTTTTGATTTTACTACCAAACAATGATTATTGGTATTTATTTTAGTTACTCCTTCTTGGAGTTCTGATTTAATATACTCAAATTGACTAAGATTTTCAGCTTGTTCGTTTTTGAATATAACTTTATCATCTTTTATTGCTATCACTGCTTCATTATAGGAAAAATTGGCAATAGTTTTATATAATTCACATTCTTGTTTTAATTGCTGTATCTCTCTTTTGTAAGCATTCAATTCTTCTGTATTATTATTCCTTGAACCAAACATAATAACTCCTTAGATTATTGTAACAACATGTATAGATTATCATATTGAATATTCTAACATAAATCATCAAATAAATAACAAACCTATATTAATTTGTATATTTAAGTTATAATCATTAATTCTTTAAAAATATTTTTTATTTGATAAACAACTTTGTAAAGGTTTTATATGGCTTTAAAATTAAGTAATCAAGAAATTAAAAAGACAGAATCTTTAGAATCTATATTAAATAAACTAAGACAAGTAGTGGTAGCAAAAAAACTCAAAACATCAAAACAAAGAGAAGATATTTTATCAATTATCTACAATAGCAAGGTTCATCTAAGCAGTGAGGGTGTTGCTGCTGTTATGAAAAATAATAATAAAAATTGCTCTGTTTCATCAGTATATAGAATCTTGCAATTCTTGGAAACATATGGTTTTGTATCATCAATTGATGTTGATAAAAGTGGTAAAAAGTATGAAATTGCATCAAAAGAGCCACATTATCATATTATTTGTCTTAGTTGTGGGAATATAGTTGAGTTTATTGATAATGATATCAAAAAGAAGCAACTTGAAATTGCAGAATCTTTACAGTTTCAATTAATTAGTGATAATCTAAGATTGTTTGTTATCTGCGATAAGTGTAGAAAAAAACAAAAAGGTTTTTAATTTATTTAAGACTATCCCATCGTAGCGGTTCACCAAATTTTAAATTTTTTGTTGCAACCTTTCCTATTATATCATTTAAATATTTTGGAGGTAGGCCATTATTTGGTCGAATAGATTTTATGTTATGCATATTTAGTTTTTCACCTTTTTTTATATCCTTACTTACAAACAGACTTCTTGCAAATTCTCTTCCTTTGGGGCTATTATTTGTTTCATTAATTTTACTGCTATCTATATAGTATTCTAAATTACCAATAGCATCTTTTGTTTCTTTTATTGCTTGAACTAATTGTTTAAATTCAACTTTATCCATACTAAATTTGCAATCTACCCCTCCATATTTTTTATCTAGAATAAAATGCTTCTCAATCATACTTGCTTTTAGAGTTGTAGATATTATTGCTGCATTTACTCCTATACTATGATCTGATATACCATATTTAACACCATATTTTCTTTCAAATGTAATCATCTCAGATAAATTTAGTACATTTATTGGTGCAGGGTATTCACTTGTGCATTTCAATACAGTAATATCATTATTACCCTCTTGTCTTATTGCATTAATTGCATCTTGCATTTCATCTTTTATTGCAATTCCACTTGATAAGATGATAGGTTTTTGTTTTTTTGCAATATATTTTATTAATGGAATATCTGTTATTTCAAAACTTGCAATTTTATATATTGGGTTATTTAGTTTTTCTAATAAATCCACCCCTTCCTTGTCAAATGCACTACTAAAACATAGTAAGTCTATTTTTTTTGCCAATTCAAATAATTCTATATTCCATTCTAGTGGCATATATGCTTCTTCATATAAGTCATATAAGTATTTATTGTCCCAAATTGTGTTTGATTTAATTTTAAAAATATCACTTTTGCAATTTAATGTCAGGCTATCTGGCGTATATGTTTGTAATTTTACTGCATCTGCTCCACATTCTTTTATTGCGTGCAAACTTTCTTTTGCAAGATTTAAATCTTTATTATGATTTGCACTAAGTTCTGCAACAATAAACATTTCTTAATCCTTTGTCAAAACCAGTTCTACTATATCAATGAGTTTATTGTACTTTTTAGTATAACCTGGTACTACCCGGATTTTCTCAAAGCCTTCTTTTTTGTAAAATCTAAGTGCCTTATTATTACCTTTTAAACATTGTGCAAATATTTTTTTTAGTTTTATTTGTGTAAAGCTTATATGCTTAATAATTTCCATTAACAATTTTCCATTTGATGTATCAATATTTGGATTTGTATAAATTCCTATATATGCACTTTTGTCAATTAGATTTATATTTGTTAGTGATATAACACCAAGTATTTTTTGATTGCTGTTTTTTATTGCAAGATACATTTTACTTGTTTGCATATTTAGCATTTTTATAAATTCAAAATGTTCGTGTTGAGTGATTTCTTTGTCTGTAAACATCCATTTTGCTACTCTAATATCATTTCTTATTTTTAATATTTCTAATAAATCATCTCTTCCTAGATTGATGAAATTGATAGCACTTATGTCACCAAAGCTAAAATTTGATTGAATGGTATATTTAATCATTATATCTACTAACCAAAATATTGATAAATTCTTCTACCTTTGTCCCTATTTCTATTTTTGCTAAGTGGCTTGATAATTTTTTTCTATTTTTAAATTTTCTTAGTGTTTTTAGTAGACTTCTTATTTGATAAATATTTGTAGCTATTCTTAATCCTTCTTTTTGCCATACGCGTAGTTGATAAGCTTGATTTGGTGCTATTTGTATAGCAATACTTGGTGTGCATGTAGATTGTATTTCTACCATTGTTACACCACCACCGCTTATTGCAAGATCACAATCTAGCATCATATTCTTCAACACTCTAGAACTTAAATTTCTGTGTATGCTTGTATTAAAATTGTAGCTAATTGGTTTATATATTTTTCCTAATACTACATCAATCATGGCATATGGACATTCTTTTTCCATTATTTCTAGAACAGCTTGAGTATTATTTGTATAATCATTGCCACCAAGTGCTATTAATATTCTGCCTATATCTTTATTGATAATTTTTTGTTCCTGCCGTCTAAATTCTTTTCTTAAAATATAATATTCAATACCAGCAAAAACCTCATTTTTAATATCATTGTAGAATCTACTTGCATATAGTGCACCATTTAATATAATAGAATCTTTTGGATATTGAATTCTGTTAAAATCATCAAAAAATACACATACCTTTGCTTTACTGCTAATATAGTGACACAATTTACTATCTGCGTAGTAAGAATCTACAATAACAAGTTTATTGCCACTTAGAATTTCATCAATTTTTGAGTAATCATCATCAATCCATTCTAAGTGTGTATAATTTGGTAGTACATAGTCGCCTCTATAATAAATATTAACAATAAAACCAATATTTTCTAAATAATCTTTTAATCCGCTACATCTACTTAAGTGACCTAGTCCAAATCCACTGCCTGCTTCTGTAAAAATTACTGCTTGCATAATATTTTATATTTTATCTCCGCAATTTCCCAATCATCTTGAGTATTAATATCGACAGTATTAATTTCTGGTAATATGATTAATGTTGAATCTTCACTAAAAATCGATTTTTTATTAGCAAAGTTTTTTGCATACCCAAAATAAAATTGTCCTGCATCAAAATACATTGTTTCCATATCTTGTGATCTATAGTTAATAAATTTTTTATCAAATAATTGCAATTTTTCATCCTTGATATAAAATCCTCTAAGTGGATTTGATCTAAAAGCACAAGCACTAAAACAATATGAATTTTTCTTTAATTTCTTTAAACCATTTTTTAGAAATACAGGTTCTAACAATGGTGTTGTAGGATAAATGCAGCATACAACATCATTATCGTCTAAATTTAAATTTTTTACTTCATAGCTTATTACATCTAGTGTTGTGGTAAAGTCATTACTTAGATTATCTGGGCGTAATGAAGGTACTTCCGCACCAAATTTTATTGCTATATCTTTTATTTCATTGCTATTTGTGCTTACTATAACTCTATCAAATATGTTTGATTTTATTGCTGTATTGATGGCATATGCAATTATTGGTTTTCCAAAAAACGGTTTAATATTTTTATTTTTTATTCTTTTGCTTCCATCTCTTGCAGGTATTATTGCTATATTCATTTTAATATGGCCACGCTTGTTCTAATTCTTGGCTACCCCATTTTTTATGGCGTTTATTGCTTATATCACCCTCACTTGTATAGTTGAGTTTTAGTTCTGAAATAAATTTTGATTCTATACTATTATCTGATGAAATATCATAAGGTCTTATTACTCCACTTATTAGCACTATTTTTTTTTCACCATCAACCATTATTTGTCTAGTACCTTCTATGTAATAATTGCCATTATTTAATACTTTGATCACTCTTGCTGTTATTTCAAGCTCTACACTTTCATTTCTATTTTGTGAACCACCGCCATTAAAATTTGAATTACCAGTTCCTAATGTCATATTAAATGAACTTCCATCTTTAAATTCTTGTATATTTTGTGCTATTTCTTGATTGTTCCCTGTGTAGTTTACAATTGGTGCATTCAATTCTCCACCTTGTGTCCCATTATATGTTTTTTGTGTATTAAATGTTGCATTTGAACTCTCATTAACTTTAACTAATAATATGTCATTTACTCTCATTGCTCTTCTATCTGCAAACATCGGTCTTTCACCTTGACCAAATAATGATCCTAGTTTTGGAAATTCTTCTATAAAATCTTTCTCTGGTAAATCTTCTACATATTTTGGAGGACTAAAATCCATAATAGGGTCGGCATATATGCCATAAACTAATATAGCAGAAAGTAAAATTATTTGCTGTTTTATCATATGTTTTTACCAATTCTTTCATTATAATTTTAACTCTTAAAGCAAAGTTTATTCCAAAATTAAGTAATTAAATAAAATCAAGGATTTGGTTATGAATATAAAAGATAGGTTAAAGGCTGATTTAAAAACAGCAATGATTTCTAATGATGTTTTTAAAAGGGACACTATTAGGCTTATTAATTCTGCATTGAAACAAGTTGAGGTAGATAAAAGGATAGAGTTAAATGATGATGAAGTTATTTCAATACTCCTTTCAGCTAAGAAACAAAGGTTAGATTCTATTGAGGCGTATAAAAAAGCAAATAGAAATGATTTAGTAAAAAAAGAAGAAGAAGAATTAAATATTATTTTAGAATATTTACCACAGCAGTTAAATGATGATGAACTAAAAATTGAGATAGAAAATATAATAAAATCTTTAGGTGTAAATAGTATTAAAGATTTAGGTAAAGTGATGACTGCAGCAAAACCATTACAAGTAAGAGCTGATGGTAGCAGAATTAGTAAAATTGCAAAAGAAATATTATCTTAGAAATATTTCTTTTGTGAGAGATATTAAAATATCTTTTAAGATATAATTATCATCTAGATTTTAATTATCACAATATAAGGATATTTCGATGAAAAAAGTATTATCTATTTTGTTTACTATAGGATTTATTAGTGGTTTATGTGCAGATGGTTTTGAAGTTAAAGGTATTATTAATAGTATTGATCAAAATGCAAAGACAATTGTGGTTAATAATATTGGCATCCAAATTATGCCTCAAACTCATATTAAACTTGATGATTGTGGTATTTTTGGTACTGATATAGATGGCAAATTCTCTGATTTATCTGTTGGTTCATTTGTAGAAGTTGAAGCATGGCCAAATTCTGCTGTTGGCAATGGGGTGCAAAATGCCTCAGTTAGTTATATAGCATCTGAAGTAGAGCAAAAGTGTGTAAGTAATAGAGCGTATTAATATTTTCTAGAATCTCTATTAATGAGATTCTATAATTATTGCGGGGGATTTATGAATTTATTGAATAACATTAATGATTTTAATGAAGCAAAAAGTGTTATACCAGGTGGAGTTAATTCTCCTGTTAGGGCATTTAAATCTGTTGGTGGTAATCCAAGAATGATCCATGATGCCAATGAATACTATCTAATTGATGAAGATGGAAACAAATATATAGATTTTATTCAAAGTTGGGGTCCATTAATTCTAGGACATAAAGACTCTGATGTTATTAGTGCAGTCAAAGATGCAATAAATAGAGGATTGGGATATGGAGCACCAACTGTTGGTGAAACAAAAATTGCAAAAGAAATTATTTCTACTTATAACTGCATTGATAAGATTAGATTGGTTAGTAGTGGCACGGAAGCAACTATGAGTGCTATTAGATTAGCTAGAGCATATACAGGTAAAGATGATATTATAAAGTTTGATGGCAATTATCATGGACATAGTGATAGCTTGCTTGTTAGTGCTGGTAGTGGATGTGCCACATTTGGTTCTCCAAGTTCTCCTGGTGTACCTAATGATTTTAGTAAGCATACATTAGTTGCTAGGTATAATGATTTAGAATCAGTAGAATCTTGCTTTAAAATTAGTGGAGATGTAGCTTGTGTTATAGTAGAACCTATTGCAGGTAATATGGGTCTTGTCCCTGGTGATGTGGAATTTATTAATGGTTTACGATCGTTATGTGATAAATATAATGCTTTATTAATTTTTGATGAAGTTATGAGTGGCTTTAGGGCATCATTAAAAGGTGCATTGAGCTATTATAATGTTAATCCAGATTTGGTTACATTTGGAAAAGTTATTGGCGGAGGACTTCCGCTTGCTGCTTTCGGTGGCGTAGATGATATTATGAATTTATTATCACCTCTTGGGGGTGTTTATCAGGCAGGAACACTAAGTGGGAATCCAATAGCGGTAGCAGCAGGTTATGCAACTATAAGAAAGATTAAGCAAGACACTTCTATCTATGATAGATTAGAAAAGTTAGCATTATTATTAACTCAAGGTATGGCACAAAAGGCACAGGACTTTGGATTTAAGTTACAAGTATGTGTTCGTGGGAGTATGTTTGGATTCTTTTTTAGTGATAGAGAGATTAAAAATTTTGATGATACAAAAAAAGTAGATACAGAGTTGTTTGCAAAGTTTCATCAAAAAATGTTAGAGCGTGGTGTGTATTTTGCACCTTCTAGTTTTGAGAGTGGATTTGTATGTGCTCCTATGAATGAAAGAGTTATAAGTGATGTTATTGAAAAAAGTGAAATTGTATTTAGTGAGTTAGCAAATGAGCAATAAAGAGCCAAAGTATAAAGAAATCTTAGCAGGTATTGCTGGATTATCTTTAGGGATATCAATTATTGTTGCATTGCTTCTTGGAGTTGGTGTTGGTATATTATTATATAATTTATTCGAAGTATTTTGGGTATTTTGGATAGGCGTATTTTGGGGTGTGTGCGCAGCTATTTTAAATGTCTATAAAGCATATAAATCTCAAGTTAAAGAGTTTGAAAAATTAGCTAAAGATCCAAAATATAATCATTGTTCAAATAAATGATTGTATTATTGTTACTTAACATTATACTAGCGTTCATTATTGCACTTTTTGATGTTAATTACTTGTATAGTTTTGAGATTTCCTTTATTTGTTCTCTTTTGATATTTTTTGTATCGTTTCAAACTATGCAAAAAAGAGTAAATTACTCTATAAGTTTATTAGACAATGATTTAAATGATTATGACAATCATATTTCAAAAAAAGAAAAATTTTTTATCGGTGCTAGAATTTCATTTGGAATTTTTAGAATCATATCATATATAATTCTTTGTTTTTGTGTTGTTGCCTTAATAAATAACCAATTATTTTTTATTATTCCATTTATAGTTGGTACATTGGCATCTAGCATAGGTTTAGCTATTTTATTGCTGAGAAGATAATACCTAGCATATGTAGGCATTATTTAGAAAGTATGATTTGTATATTCTTCCCATCTAGTTTTATCTCTTTGCTACTACCAGAAACCATAAAATTTCCATTTAGATATCTTAAATATATATTTTCAAATTTATTATCTTCTTCATTAGCACAATACATTCTAGTTGCACCGGCTGCACCTATTGTAATATTATCTACACCCCTACTAAAGCTAGCAAAATAGCTATTACATCCTGAGTTTCCATAAATTCTGTCACCATCTATATTAAAAGTTGCACTTTTTGGAATATTGATACTATCATTGTTTATTACAATTTGTTTTATTTTATATTTGCCATCTTCTAAATTGATTTTTGTAGTATTATTTGACACTTCCGCACATCCATTTAATCCATATAACATTATAACTGCTAATATAATTTTTTTCATTTTATTTTTTCTATCTCCTCTATAATTTGTGTTTTTGATTTTGGCTCAACTAGTCTAGAGCCAACTTCATTTCCATCTTTGAAAAATATTAATGTTGGTATTCTTCTGATATTATACTCTTTTGATAGATTTTCATTTTCATCTATATTAATTTTTATTATTTTGTACTCTTTTTCTAACTCTTTTATTATTGGTTCAATTCTTACACAATCTCCACACCAAGGTGCATAAAAATCTACTATAACAAATCCATTTGAGACTTCATTTTTAAAATTCTCCATTATATATCTCCTATAATTTTGTTACTGCAACAAAACTAAGTATAGCAAGAAAAATAAATAATACAATAGATAATATAAATATCTTTGGACCCATTTGTTTTATTTTTTTAAAATCAATTTGAAGACCCAGTGCAATCATTGCAAACACTAAAAATATTTTTGATACAGTTTTTATTAATAGCAATAAGTATTCAGGAATTGGAATAGTGGAATTGATAATAATTGCTATTAAGAAAAATATTGCAAACCAAGGTATATATATACTGCCATTTCTCTCATTTTTACTTATAAAGAATGCAATTATTAATAATAATGGAACTAATAATATAACCCTAATCATTTTTATAATAATAGCACCTTCTAGTATTGCTGTATTATTTGGGCTTGTTATTGCACCAGCTGCACCTACTACATTTGCAACTTCATGTAGTGATGCTCCTATAAACAATCCTTTATTTACTTCATCAAGTGGGATTATATTGCTATTGATTAATATTGGGAATAAGAACATTCCAAGCAAACCAAAAATAACTATACTTGCAACAGCAACTACGCTTTTATATGAATCACTTTTTAATACAGATTCTAGTGCCAATATAGCTGCTGCACCACATACAGCATTTCCTGCACTAATTAGCATAGATGTTTGCTTATCTAACTTTAAAACTTTATATCCAAGTATATATCCAAGTATAAATATTACACTAACAATGATAAGTGCAATTAATACACCTTTTATTCCTAAATTAGCAATACCGCTTAGACTTACATTGAACCCAAACAATACTATACCAATTCTTAGAAGTCGTTTTGCGCTAAAATTTACACCATGTTCTAAAGAGTGTTTATATTTTAAAAATATGAATGAACATACTACCCCAAGACAGATTCCAATGATCAATTCAGATATATGTATACTTTTAATATATTTTGTATTTGCTATAACAAATGATAGAACTGCAATCATTGCAACAAACCCAACTCCTAAATATGTATTTTTTATAAAACCATATATTTTATTTTGCATAAATACTCCATATTCTTAAGATATAAAATAATACCCTAAAGGTTAACATATTTTAATGTTTCATTATTTTATTTATACTAAAATAGTATCTTAAGGTGTAGTAGGCGATTGCTTGTTTATACAAGAGGAAAGTCTGGACTACAATGAAGCAGGATTCCATCTAACGGATGGCTATCGTAAGATAAGGGATAGTGCAACAGAAAAGAAACCGCTATTTTTATAGTAAGGGTGAAACGGCGAGGTAAGAGCTCACCGAATTCTAAGTAATTAGAATTGCTATGTAAACCCAATCCGTAGCAAAAAGAGCAGGTTATAAGCTTCATAATATTTAGCTCTTTGCTTAAAAATTATTGTGAAATAGTTTTTAGATAAATAGTCGCCCTAAATAGTTTTATTTAGACAGAATCCAGCTTATCGCTACACCTTGCAATCTTAACCTAAGATTTTATATAACCTAATCTATTTTTAATACGGCAAGAAATGTGTCTTGTGGCAGCTCAACTTTACCTATAGCTTTAAGTCGTTTTTTTCCTTCTTTTTGCTTTTCTAACAACTTTCTTTTTCTTGTTATATCTCCACCATAGCATTTAGCAGTAACATTCTTTCCCATTGATTTTATGGTTTCTCTTGCTATTACTTTATTCCCTATACTTGCTTGTATAGCTACTTCAAAAAGCTGTCTTGGTATAATTTCTTTCATCATATTTACTAAATTCTTACCTTTTTCATATGCTTTTTGACGAGCAACTATTATACTTAGCGCATCAACTACATCTCCGGCAACCTTTATGTCAAGTTTTATTAAATCTCCTTCTTTGTAGCCAATTGGTTCATAATCAAAACTTGCATAACCTTTTGTAGATGATTTTAATTTGTCATAAAAATCCATAATAATTTCATTTGTTGGTATAGAATATGACAACAATACTCTATTTTCTGTGATATATTCCATTTTATCTTGTATTCCTCTTCTATTTTGAACAAGCTTTATTACATTGCCCAAAAATTCAGATGGTGTTATTATTGTTGCTTTTACATATGGTTCTTCTATTTTTGATATTTTTTGCTCTTGTGGTAATTCAGAAGGATTCTGCACCTGTATTACGCTTCCATCTGTGAGATATACATTATATAATACTGTTGGAGAAGTAGCAATTAAGTCTAAGTCAAATTCTCTCTCAAGTCTTTCTTTTATGACTTCCATATGCAATAATCCCAAAAATCCAACTCTAAATCCAAATCCAAGTGCTATTGATGTCTCTGGTTCAAATACAAGTGAAGAATCATTTAATTGTAATTTATTTAATGCATCTCTTAGATCTTCAAATTTATCTGTCTGTATTGGATAGATTCCAGCAAATACAAATGGCTTTGCTTGCTTAAAGCCACTTATTGGTTCATTAGCTTTATTATTTTTGTGCGTCATAGTATCGCCAACAGCTATATCATTTACTTGTTTTAATCCTAGGCATACAATACCTATTTCACCACATTTAATTATATTTGTCTTTTTTGGATAAAGCGGATGCGGATACATAAGGCTTAGAACTTTGTGGCTTTTATTTGTGTTCATTACTAATATTTCATCATCTATATTTATGTTGCCATCAATTACTCTAACTAATGCTAAAGCACCCAAATAATTATCAAACCATGAATCATAAATTAATGCTTTCAACCTGCCACTTGGGTTTCCACTTGGTGAAGGTATTGTATAGATGATTGTTTCTAGTAATTCTTTTATTCCAATTCCACTTTTTGCAGAAACCTCAAGCGCATTTGTGCAATCAAGTCCTATTGTATTTTCTATTTCTTCTTTTACTCTTTGTGGATTGGCAGCTGGTAGGTCTATTTTATTTATTACAGGAATTATTTCTAGATTATTTTCTAATGCTATATAAACATTTGCTATTGTTTGAGCTTCTACACCTTGGCTTGCATCAACAACAAGTAATGCACCTTCACAAGAACTAAGCGATCTTGATACTTCATAACTAAAATCCACATGACCTGGCGTATCTATTAAGTTTAAAATATAATTTATTCCATCAAGAGTATAATTTAGCCTTACACTTTGTGCTTTGATTGTTATGCCTCTTTCTTTTTCTATATCCATAGTATCCATTACTTGGGCACTCATCTCTCTGCTTTCTATTGCTCCACATTCTTGTATTAATCTATCTGCAAGAGTGCTTTTGCCATGATCTATATGAGCAATAATTGAAAAATTTCTAATATTTTCCATATTTTAATCTCAATGTAGAAAATGTCTTTTACCGCTAAAATATATAGCTATATTATGTTGATTTGCAGCTTGTATCACTTCATCATCTCTTATACTTCCACCAGGTTGTATGATAGCCTTAACACCAAATTGATTTGCCAAATCAATACTATCTCTAAATGGAAAAAAAGCTTCACTAGCCAAACTAGATTCACTCAAACTTAACCCCATTTCTTCTGCTTTTAATGATGCTATTTTGCTTGCATCAACCCTACTTGTAAGTCCCATTCCAATACCAACCAATGCACAATCTTTTACATATGTTACACAATTTGACTTGCTGAGTGCCGCTAATTTATATGCAATTAATAAATCTTGCATTTGTTTATCACTTGCCTTTATTGCTCCCATTTGTTTTGCATTTATTACTTCACTATCTGATATTACATCTTGTTCTTGCAATAAAAAGCCGCCATTTATATGCCTAAAGTCAATTCTATCAAGTTTATTATTATTTAGAGTAAATAATTTTATTCTCTTTTTATTACTAAATACTTCTATAGCATCATTTGTGATAGAATTTGCAACTATTGCTTCAAAGAAGGTTTCATTTATTAATTTTGCTAAATTTGCATCTAGTGTTCCATTTATGGCAATTACCCCGCCATATGCTGATAGACTATCGCATCTTAGTGCTGCTTTATAAGATTCTGTGATATTGTCTTTTATTGCAAAACCGCAAGGATTGCCATGTTTTACTATACATATTGCGTTGTTAGGAAATGAACTAACTATTTTTGTTGCAGCATTAATATCTAAAAAATTATTAAAGCTGCTTTCTCCTTTTAGTATATTAAAATGTTTACTCCATGTATCATCAAATTCATATAAGGCTCCATTTTGATGAGGATTTTCTCCATATTTTGTATTTATATATTTTTTTCCAACTATAAATTTACTATTGCCAAATCCATTATTAAATCTATCATTCATATAATTAGCAATAAATGAATCATACTCTGCCGTATGAGAGAATGCTTTTATCATTAGTTCTTTTCTAAAATTAATAGAATTTTTATTATTTTTAATATTTGATATTACCATATCATAATCACTAGAATCTACAACTACAATAACACTTTTATAGTTTTTTGCAGCAGCTCTTATAAGACTTGGTCCTCCAATATCAATATTTTCTATGATTTCATCAAAATTATCTGTTGATTTAGTCGTTTCTTTAAAGGGGTATAAATTTACACACACTAAATCGATAGAATCAATAGAGTTTTTCTTTGCACTATCTATATCATCTTTATTATCACGTCTAAATAATATTCCACCATGAATCTTTGGATGAAGCGTTTTTACTCGTCCAGAGAACAATTCTTGTGTATTTGTATATTGGCTTATATCAACTACTTCTATATTATGTTGCTTTAAATATGTTAAAGTTCCACCTGTGCTTAGTATTTCATATCCAAGAGATATTAATTCTTTTGCAAAAATTTCAATATTTTTTTTATCACTAACACTCAAAATAGCTTTCAATTTTCAACCTTTTAAATAATTATAAATTTTATCTACTATATTATTTTTAGAATCTGATGCATTAACTATATAATGTGCCATATTTTTATATATCTGTATTCTTTCATTGTACAGGGAGTGCAGTTGTTTAAAATCCTTTATCATTGGTCTATTTTGGATCCCGTCATTTATTATTCGTTTTTGAATCTCTTCAAATGTTATATCTAAATATATGACATTTCCCATATCTCTCATATTATATATTATTGGCATACCCCCACCTGTAGATATAACAGAATTTTTAATATTTGTTTTTATCCATTTACATAAGCTTATTTCTAATTCTCTAAATTTTATCTCACCAAATTTTTGAAAAAAATCACTAATCTTTATATCATAATTCAATTCAATGATATCGTCTGTATCTATTAAGAAGTTATTAAGTTTATTTGCCAGCATTCTTCCTATAGTAGTTTTTCCTGATCCCATAAAACCTATTAATATAATATTATTGCACATTTATTGCCACACCATTTTGTAGCTTCTTGATGTTATACACATAACTTCCATCGAGTTCCACAACTATCCTTATAAAATTGCTATGTAACCCATATCTAATAGATTTAAAATATGGTTTATCTAAGATAATTTTATTTGTTTTATAATATTTCATATTTTTTTCAAAATCAAGCACAATTCTGCTTCCATCATGATCTTTTATTATAAAATCTTTAAGCAACTCTCCATCGTATTTAATATAAATATTATTTGATTCTGTAGATATATCATCTTTTTGTGTTATTTTATTTATTTCTTCTTTTTCTAATATCTGAGATATCTTAATAGGCATTTTCCAGTCTATTTTACCACTTACATCAATGCTTTGTGTTTCAATTGAGCCATCGATATTTTGATATGTCACCTCTATTTTTTTGATTAATCTAGCACTACTTGGTAGTTTGATCTCTGCTTCATCAAATACTTTTGTTTCACCATAATATGGGCGTATAGAATCTTTTGGCACTATGAGTGGATCAAAAGGATTATCTCTGCTAAATGCTATAGCAATAATTAATCCAATCCATAAAACAATCTTGTTCAAAATCATTCTCCAACAATTTCAAAAATTTCTTTTTGTAAATACGCATTTTGTTTTTGATAAAACTTTACACTCTCTTGTAATTCTTTTTGTTCTTCCTTCAATTCAAGCAAAACAAACAAAGATTTATTTCCAAAAAGTAATACAAAAATATAAGTAAAGATACCTAGCATAACAATAGCAATGATGATATATGGCCTATATAATTTTATTTTGTCAAATAAACCTGGTTTTTCTTCAAATAACTCTGACATTATCTCTTAAATAGTCTCCATCCCAAATATTCTGGATTATCAAGCTCATTTTCTATTTCTAGTAATCTATTGTATTTAGCAATTCTTTCACTTCTTGCTGTACTTCCTGTTTTTATTTCGCCTGTATTTAGACCAACTGCAAAATCTGCTATAAAAGTATCTTCACTTTCTCCACTTCTATGACTCATAATGCATTTATATTTATTTCTTTGAGCAAGCCTTACTGTCTGCATTGTTTGTGTAATTGAACCAATTTGATTTGGTTTTATTAATACCGCATTAGCAATATCTTTTTTTATACCTTCATCTAGAATTTTTTCATTTGTTACAAATAAATCATCACCAACAAGTTGAATTTTGTTGCCTAATTTATTTGTTAGATTTTTCCATCCATCCCAATCATCTTCACTTAATCCATCTTCAATTGACACTATAGGATATTTTGCACATAAATTTTCATAATACTCAACTAATTCATTAGATGTTAATGTTTTATTTTCTGCATTTAAAACATATTCTTTCTTATCATTTATAAATTCACTACTTGCTATATCAAGAGCTATAGCAATTTGCTCTCCATCTTTATAACCTGCTCTTTTTATTGCCTGTAATATGATTTCAATTGGTTCTTCATTATTTTTTAGATTTGGGGCAAATCCACCTTCATCGCCTATACTTGTTATATGTCCATTTTCTTTTAAGATATTTTTTAAATGCCCATAAACTTCACTACTTGCTCTTAGCGCTTCTCTAAAACTTTCAAAACCAAGTGGCATAATCATATATTCTTGAAAATCCACATTATTGTCCGCATGACTTCCACCATTTATTATATTTAACATAGGCACTGGAAGGATATTTGCATTAATGCCTCCAATATATCTATACAATGGTATTTCTAATGCACATGCAGCAGCTTTTGTTACTGCCATTGATATTCCAAGTATTGCATTTGCACCCAATTTTGAATAATTATCTGCACCATCTAAATTTTTCATTATATTATCTATTTCACCTTGATTAAATGGTGATAGACCAATTAATTTTTCAGCAATTATTGTATTTACATTATCACATGCTTTTAGCACACCTTTCCCTAAAAATCTACCTTTATCTCCATCTCTTAATTCCAATGCCTCCCTTTTTCCAGTAGATGCACCACTTGGTACTATAGCATTGCATGTAATTCCATTGTTTAGTGATATAGTAGCTCTAATTGTTGGATTACCTCTACTATCTAACACTTCATCAGCAAAAATATCATCAATATAAATCATTAGTCTTCCTTTAATTCTTCATCTTCTATGCTATCGTCTCTAAATTCCATAATTTCATCATTTGCACCAATTTGCTCTTTTATATTATTTTCAATTTCTTTTGCAATATCCTCATTCTCGCTTAAGAAAATTTTAGAATTTTCTTTTCCTTGGCCCATCTTTTTATCTTTATAGCTAAACCAAGCACCACTTTTATCGATTATATCAAGCTTTACTCCATAATCTATCAATTCTCCCAGTTTTGATATTCCTTCTCCAAACATAATATCAAATTCTGCTTCTCTAAATGGAGGTGCTACTTTATTTTTTACAACCTTTGCTCTAACTGTATTACCCATAGCCTGCTCATTTATCTTTAATGTTTTTACCCTTCTTACATCTATTCTTACGCTTGCATAAAATTTTAATGCATTGCCACCTGTAGTTGTTTCTGGGTTTCCATATCCTATATTTCCAATCTTCATTCTTATTTGGTTGATGAATATTACAGTTGTATTCATTCTGTGAATCACACCTGTTATCTTTCTTAGTGCTTGACTCATCAGTCTTGCTTGAAGACCTACATGTGTATCACCCATATCACCATCTATCTCTGCTTTTGGTGTAAGTGCTGCAACAGAATCTACAACAATTAAGTCAATACCACCACTTCTAGTTAGTGTTTCTAAAATTTCTAATGCTTGCTCTCCATAATCTGGTTGTGATACATATAAGTTCTCTACATCAACACCTAATTTTTTTGCATAATATACATCTAGTGCATGTTCTGCATCAATAAATGCACATATGCCACCTTGTTTTTGGCATTCTGCTGCAATCTGTAAGCTTAGTGTTGTTTTTCCACTAGATTCTGGTCCATATATTTCAATTATTCTTCCTTTTGGAATTCCACCGACACCAAGTGCTAAATCAAGTCCAAGAGAGCCTGTTGAGATACATTCAATTTTTTCTTTTTGTTTGTCACCAAGCCTTATTAAAGCACCTTTACCAAAAGCTTTATCAACTTGTTTCAAAGCTAATTCAACAGCCTTTAGTTTTTCGTTATCAGCCATATATATTTGCTCCTAAAATAAAAATAATTGCGGATTCTATCTAGTTTTTGGTTAAAATTAATTTGAAATATAAGCAAAAGAGGTTTGTTTCAATTATGAGTAAAATTATTGTTGCACATTCACCAGATGCTGATGATATATTTATGTATTATGCTATTTATTTTGGGTGGATCAATTCAGGCAATATTAAGTTTGATAATATTGCTCTTGATATAGAAAGCTTAAATGAATGTGCTTTAGATTCTGCATATTTGATTTCTGCTATATCATTTGGATTATATCCATTTATAAAAAGTAACTACGCTCTTCTTAATACAGCTATGTCTTTTGGCAATGGATATGGACCAAAACTTATAAAAAAGAAAGGCAAAAGTTTAAAATATAATTTTAAAGTTGCATTAAGTGGTAAATGGACTACTAATGCAATGATTTTTAAAATGAAGTATCCTTATGCAAGAATTATTTACAAAAATTTTTTAGAAATAGAACAAAGCGTATTAGATGGTGAGGTTGATGCTGGTGTGTTAATACATGAATCTATACTTAATTTTGATAATTCTCTTGAAGTTGAAGCTCATTTATGGGATATTTGGGTGGATTTTATAAAAGATGAACTACCTCTTCCTCTTGGAGGTATGGCTATATCTAGATCAATACCATTGCTTAGGGCAATTGAATGCCAAGAAATATTAAGCAAAGCTGTGGAAGTAGCTGTCAATAATAAAAAAATATTATCAAGAATGCTTAAAGATAAAGTAAGAGTAAATCAAGATGAACTTAATATATATTTAAATATGTATGCAAATAAAGATTCTATTATTTTGAGTGAGATTCAAATAAAGGCATTAAATATGTTGTTTAAGGTTGGCTATGATAACAAAATTTATAAAGACTTAATTAATATAGAGGATTACTTATTGCCTATTGATTATAAGTATTATAGATTTTCTTAATCTTAATACTTAACTGCATTTGAACTTGTTAAATGAACTTTAATTTCCATATTACTATTATAACTTTGAGCAAATATTTTGCAAAAACTAGATGCTTTTGTATTTATATTTTTTGGTAAAAAATGTATTTCAGCTTTTGTAGTATCTATATATAGATAGTTACCATCACATAATACTTTGTTTGTATTTGTATCATCATTTGTATACGATATTGCGACAACTCCATTTTGCGTTGCTTTCCATCTTGTTGGATCAAGAACTGATATATGCATCAACCAATCACCCCAAGTCTTAAAGCCACTTGGTGGGTTTGTGCTAATATTTATATCTGATGCCATAACTTCTGCGGGGACCTGTTTAAGCAAAGTTGATATGTCACTTTTTAACATAGCTACTTGAGAATCTGTTCTTGTTTGTAGCAACCAAGTAGTAGCTGTTCCTGCTAATGCACCAAGTATTATTATTACAAATAACAATTCAACCATAGTAAACCCATGCCTATTCATATTTATGCCTACCTAAATAAAGTTTGTTTTGCCCAATATAATAATCAAAACAATTAATTGCAATATTGTAGCTTAAATATTTACTTTTTGTTTAAGAGGACTAAATATTTTTTTAAATTTCTAAATCCAGGATATTGTCATCATGTATATTGAATAATAGATCTATATTTTCATTTTTTAATATTTTTATTTCATTAAACTTTTTATAGTCCTCTAATTTGTTGATATTGGATTCTAAAATTTTTTTAACATATTGGAATTGAACTTTTATTATTAAAGCTTCATAGCTGTATATATTTCCATTGATTATTCCTAGATTGTTAAATATTGCACTAAATTCTATTTCTTCTTTTTTTCCTATTTTTATTTGTAAAAGCATATCTTTTTTATTATCTTTTACAACAAGATTTATAATTTTTCTATTTAGTGCTATCAATGAATTTGTAAGAAACAAGAAATCATCTTTAGAAGATGAATTTATGATTTTTTGCTCTAAGTTCTCACTAAATTTTTGTATGAATTTAGTATCTTTTAGTGCTTCTTTTAATTCATTAATATCAAATTTTAGACTAGAATCTTTTATTGCTTCAAAAATTTTTGGCCTATTTATTAAATTTGAAATTACTATTTCCCCATTTTTATTTTCATTAATTATTGCCCAATATTTTCCACCAATTTGTAGTTGATTTGCACTTTGTGCCTCAATTACATTGTTGCCAAGCCTTATTTTATATCCATCTTTTGTTTTATCTATTATTTGAAGCAATAATGGGATAGCGTTGTTGTAATGTTTTTGATTTTCTAAATTTCTTATTATCTGTGTAATATTTAGAATCTTATTTATCATTTTTGTACATTTTTTCTTTTATGGATTTAATGATTTCAAAGCTAATTTGTAATTTATTGTTTTTAGATATAACCTTTTTACAATCTTTGCTTAGTATGGTTACTTCATTATCTATGTCTCCTATTTTATTTTTCTCATTGATAATATTTAACACTACCATATCACAGCCTTTACCGCCATCTTTTATTGGTTTCAGCATTTTTATAGCATTTCTCTCTCCATCTTTATTGCTTTCAGCTTTAAAACCAACTTTAAACTTACAATTTATTTGTTTTAGCAAATCTTCATTTTCAATTAATTCTAGATTCCAAGTTTGGCCTATATTATCTTTTTTAATTTTTTCTTGTTTTGTTTCTTTTGCTATATAGTCACTAATTGCTGCTGCCATAATAACAATAGAATCTTCTGCATCTTTTATTGCAATTTTATACTCTTTGCTTGAGCTTACTTTGATTTTTTCTATATCAATTGGTAGGTTAATTGGAAATTTTGAAGATATGAGTTTTACTTTTGCGCCACTTAGATAAAATGCAATTGCAAGTGCAGAAGCTTGTAATCCGCTTGAATTATTTGAGATATGTCTAATTGGATCAATTTGTTCTATGCTTCCACCACCAGTTATAATTATTTTTTGGTTATGCCAAAATGAATCTTTTTTAAATTCTTGTTTAATATTAAAAATAATTTCTTCAATATCTGCCATAGCTCCTTTTGCCACTATATTGCAAGCAAGCAGTGTTTCTCTTGGTGGAATAATTTTATATCCCATTTTTTCTAGAGATTCCAGATTATTTTTATTTTGTATAGATTCCATCATATTAATATTTGCACTTGGTGCTATTAGAATCTTGCATTTGCAAGCAAGCAATGTTGTAATTATTATGCTATCACTTATTCCATAGTTTAATTTTGCAATGCTATTTATGCTAGCTGGAGCTAATATAGCAATATCTGCCCATAATGCATAGTTAATGTGATTTGGTGCATCGCTAGTATCATATTTTTGTGATTTTTTATGTAGAACTGCTTTATTGCTAAGAGATTCAAATGTAAGTGGCTGTATAAAATCAAGCGCATCATCACTCATCACTACCGCTATCTTTGCTCCTAATTTTTTTAGGCTACTTATTAGATCAAGAGTTTTATAAATTGCTATTGAACCACTTACTAATACTAATATTTTTTTACCTTCTAGTATATTGTCACTTAACACCAAATTATTGTCCTTCAAATAATATTGTTATAATTGTTACTACAATAGAATCTTATCTTAAAATTTACAAGCATTGAATTTGTATTGTTTTTTAATACAATCCCCTATCTGTTAAAATAATATTCAGGATGGAGCATTGAAATTTTTAAATTTGTCTAATTGGGGGGGCATCAATATTATAAAACTTTAATGTTCTTATATTTTATTGTTGTGCTCTATTTGATAAATATTGTAATTTTGTAAATTGTCAAGCTGATAGATAGAATCTATGTATTCTGTATCCAAAAATAATACAATATTAAATTCTATGGGAGCAAAATTGCAATATTGTATATTTTTAGAGGAGAAATACTTTATATGTTGAATTTAGAAGTTGTATCCAAATAATACCATTGCTTTTGTATAATTTGTTTTATATTTTTTTTCAATTGCTCCTGTAGTTGGCTCATTTATAACTTCATTTTTCATTGAACCTTTAATAAATCTTATTCCTATAGTAAAGTTAGAGCTAAAGTTAAAACCAAGTCCTCCTCCATAAATAAACCCTTCAGATATAGTTTTTGTTTGTGCATCTTTAAATATTCCAATATCAGCACCAGATGGAGCATATTTTAGACTATCATTAAGCCAACTTAAATTATATCCTCCCATTGCCTGAATATAAAATCCCCCAATGTCAAGTCCAAATATAAGTGGTACTTGTAGTGCTACGCCATATCCAGAGCCTTTATTTTGTGTGCCTTGTAGGTTAGTTCCTCTTGAATCAAAAAATATTGGAGCACTAACTTCAACTGCCGTATATGGTCTTACAAGACCTTTGTTTGTTATAAAAACAACAGAAGTACCAATCTCTACTGCTTGATAAGATGCTTTATTTAGCATAACATACGAATACCCAATTGTTGTTTGTTTGATTGTAGCAGCAGATATGCTTGATAATGCACATATCATAGCTATAAATAACACCCTTTTTATCATTGTATTCCTTTTTTGAATTTAATGATTGCAATTTATCGTAATTACTGCATATATCGTCAAAATAATTATCAATTAAAATATTTTAGCTTTTGATATAATTTTAGTTATTTTTTTGAATAAGGATAATGTATGGGACGTGCCTTTGAATATAGAAGAGCAAGTAAAGAGAAAAGATGGGACAAGATGTCAAAACTCTTTCCTAAACTTGCCAAAGCTATCACCTTAGCAGCCAAAGAGGGTGGTGCCGATCCAGAGGGTAATGCAAAATTAAGAGCTGCTATAATGAATGCAAAAGCGCAAAATCTGCCTAAAGATAATATAGAAGCTGCAATTAAGCGAGCTAGTGGTAAAGATGCCAATTTGAGTGAAGTTATTTATGAAGCAAAGGCGCAGTTTGGTGTTATGATGATTATTGAATGTGCTACAGATAATCCAACAAGGACAATAGCAAATATCAAAAGCTATTGTAATAAACATAATGCACAGGTGATTCCAAATGGATCATTGGAGTTTATGTTTAATAAAAAAGCAGTATTTCAAATTAATCCCCCAGTAGGTTTAGAGCTTGATAATATAGAGCTTGATTTAATTGATTATGGATTAGAGAATTTGCAAAATCAAGATGAAGGTGTATTCTTGTATGCTGATTATAAAGATTTTGGTAATTTATCTACCGCATTAAAAAGTTTAGATGTTGAAGTTGTTCATTCAGGGCTGCAGTATATTCCTACCTCACCAATTGAGCTGAATGATAGTCAGATTTTAGAATTAGATAAGTTGCTTGATAAAATTGAAGACGATGATGATGTTCAAAATGTTTATACAAATATTAATTAATATCCCAATTGATTTCTTTAATATTATTTAGTCTTAATATTTCATTGCATTTACTAAAATGAGAACAGCCTGTAAATCCTCTTGCAAGAGGTGATGGGTGTGGAGCTTCTAATATGTGATGCTTTGATGTATTAATTAATGTTTTTTTATTTCTTGCATAGTTTCCCCATAGCATAAAAATTATATTATGTCGGTTGTTAGATAACAACTCTATAATCTTATCTGTAAATATTTCCCATCCAAAATTAGCGTGGGAGAGTGGTTTTTTGTATTCTACACTTAGTATAGAATTTAATAGTAATACCCCTTCTTTTGTCCAGGATGTTAAATTGCCATGACTTGGAATCTTTATTCCTAAATCTCTGTTAATTTCTTTAAATATATTTTTTAATGAAGGTGGTGGATTTACTCCAAATGGGACACTAAATGATAACCCATGGGCTTGTGGTATATTATTTTCTATATTATGATATGGATCTTGTCCTAATATTACAACTTTTACATCACTAAATTTAACCAGCCAAAATGCATTAAATATAAATTTTGGCAATGGTAAAACCATTGTATTTTTTATTGCATCATAGTATTTTCTTCTTATATTTAAAAAGTATTCTTTTTCAAATTCATCTTTTAAAACTTCTTTCCAAGAATCTTCTATTTTAACATCAATCATAAATGTTTAAAAGTTATTCAACTATTTTTGGAACTATGAAAAATCTATCACTTGCTTTTGGAGCATTGTCTAATATATGATTTGAAACATCACTTATGATTATTTCATCCTCTCTAAGTGGCGTGTTATATTTTTGTATATCGATATCTTCTTTTATATCTATTTTATTTAAGTTTTCAACAAAACTTAAGATATCGTTTAATTCATTTTTGATAGTTTCTTTCTTTTCACTATCAATTTTTATAGCACTTAAATCTTCAAGTTTAGCTAGTAATTTATCATCAATTGTCATTACATTTCACCTTTTAAATAACAGAGCTTTATTTTATCTAAGTTTTTAGATTCTATCATTTTGACTTCATAGAATCTATAAAGTCTTTTATATTTTTTTCAATGCCTTGCAGTAGTCTTTCTCGACTTTCTTTATAAGCCCATGCTATATGAGGTGTAATAATTAATTTATGCTGGATCTCTTTATTTAAAAATGGATGATTTTGTATCATAGGTTCTTTTTCTAATACATCACATCCATAATAAAAATCCTTTTCTTTTAACATATCTGCTACATCTTCTTCATTTACTATCCCACCTCTACCTACATTAATCAAAATAGAATCTTTTTTTAGCATTAATAATTCTTTTTTAGCAATTAGATTTTTTGTATTTTCATTTAGTGGTGCATGTATGGATATTATATCGCTATTTGTTAATAGATTTTCTAAATTTTCCTCTTGTTTAAATTTTGAATTAGTGTTTTTACCACTTGTTGAATAGTATTTTATATTTGCACCAAAAGCTTGTGCTAACATGGCTACCCTTTGTCCTATATTGCCAAAACCTATAATCCCCCAATTTTTATTTTCTAAATCATAAAGTTCAAAGTTATCATTTATGTGTGTAAAGATTTCGTTATTTGCCCATTTTCCACTTTTTACAAATTGATCATAATAGATTTGTTTACCAAGCAGATTTAATGCCAGCATTATGGTATGTTGTGCCACTGATTGTGTGCTATAATCTGCTACATTTTTAACTTGTATGTTCATTTTTTTTGCGCAATCTAGATCGATATTATTCATACCTGTTGCAGTTACACATATTAGTTTTAGCTTTGGCAATTTTTCTAATATTTCTTGATCTAAAACAACCTTATTTGTAAGTACTATATCTGCATCGATAGTTCTTTGGATGATTTCATTAGGTTTTGTTGTTTGATATGATTTAAGGTTTCCTAATTTTTCTATTGCTTTTGAAAATCCATTCCCTAATGTTTGTGCATCAAGTAATACTATATTCATAAAACATTCCTTATAATTTTTATTGTATATCTTTAAGATATAATAACAAAAAAGTGCATTAAATATTTTAAAATTATTTTTCAAGGATTATATTGTTTAGCAAGATTAAAATAGCTGATATATTAGTAGATTCTATTCCATTTATACAGGAATTTAGAGATAAAATTATTGTTATTAAATATGGTGGATCAGCACAACAAGACCTCAATCTTAGAGAAAAATTTGCTCTTGATATTACACTTTTGTATATGATTGGTATTAAGCCGATTATAATACATGGAGGTGGGCCAAAAATTACTCAAATGCTCAAATCATTTAATTTAAATAATGAGTTTATAGATGGAGTAAGAGTGACTTCAAAAGATGCCATGAAGGTTGTTGAGATGGTTTTAAGTGGTGATATAAATAGAGAATTAACATTTTTTTTAAATCATCATGGAGTAAAAGCAGTTGGTATTAGTGGGAAGGATTCTATGTTATTTAGAGCTAAACCAAAAGATTTTGAATTATTTGGATACACTGGTGAAATAACTAATGTAAATGTTTCTATTTTACAAAAATTATTAGATGATGGCTTTGTACCAGTTATTTCACCAATTGCATCTGGAGATTCTATTAATCATCCTGGCTTCAATGTAAATGCAGATAGTGTAGCTTGTGAAATAGCAAAAGCGATTAATGCATATAAAGTAATATTTTTAACAGATACAAAAGGGGTTTTAGATTTAAATGGAGATTTAATATCTACAATAACACCAATTGATGCAAAAAAATATAAAAATAATGGAGTTATTACAGGTGGCATGATACCTAAAATTGATGCTTGCATATCATGTATCAGTAATGGAGTAAAGAAAGTTCATATAATAGATGGCAGAATCTTACACTCCATAATATTAGAACTATTTACTACAGATGGTATTGGAACTCAAATTATACCGGAGTAAAGATGTTTAATAATGCAACTTTAGCCTTATTTGATTTTTATAAGTATGGTTTTATAGATAGGATTTTAATAAGAATGCAAACACGAGCTCTTGGTGTAAAATTTGAGCGTTTGTTTGTGATTATACCAGTGTTGATATATATGAATAATACTGATAGGAAAAAATTGGTTGATAATGCAAAAAAATTTTTATTTGAAACTATAAAACCAAAAAATCTTGCTACTTTAGTTTATGATAGGGTTATGCTGCAGTTGCTTGCATATAAAAAAGATGAAGAGTTGTATAAACAAGATAAAAAAAAGGCATTTGATATCATAAAACAAAATATTCAACTTTATTCTATAGTTGATATTATATTAGATGATGATTTTATTGATCAAAAAGAAGAGATCAAAAAGATTGTAAAAGAAGAATATGACAAATCATATACTTTGAATGATCACTGTTTAAATCTACTTAAATTTCAAGAACAGCATTTTTCAAATTAATTAAAACTTAAATTAAGTTATTATTAAGCTTTATCCTCTATAATGCCACCTTTTAAATTAATATAAAGGCATTATTATGAATCTAACTTCTGCACATAAAAAAAATGAAATACAGAGGGATTGGATTGTGCTAGATGCAAAAGATGAGATTTTTGGTAGATTGATAACAAAAGCTGCAGTTTATCTAAGGGGAAAGCATAAACCTTGCTATACACCAAATGTTGATTGTGGTGATTTTGTTGTAATAATCAATGCCAAAGATGTTAAGTTTAGTGGTTTAAAATTAAACAACAAAGAATATTTTACTCATTCTGGTTACTTTGGTAGCACAAAATCAAAAACACTTGCAGAAATGCTTGAAAAAAGCCCAGAAAAGTTATTTAGATTGGCTGTAAGAGGTATGTTGCCAAAAACAAAATTAGGTAGAGAGATGATTGGAAAACTTAAGGTTTATAGCGGAAGTGAGCATCCACATACTGCTCAAATAAGCAAACAAAGTAAAAAGGACTAATACAATATGACAAAAGTTTATGCAACCGGTAAAAGAAAAAGTGCAGTAGCAAAGGTATGGATCAAAGCTGGCAAAGGAACTCTAAGCATCAATGGAAAAAGTTTAGATGAATGGTTGGGGGGTCATGAAGCAATTAAGATGAAAGTAGTTCAGCCGTTGATATTAACTTCGCAAGAAAAGTCATTAGATATTATAGCTATTACATTTGGTGGTGGATATAGTGCTCAAGCTGAAGCACTAAGGCATGGAATTTCAAAAGCCCTTAACTTGTATGATACATCTTTTAGAGCTATTTTAAAGCCTAAGGGTCTTTTAACTAGAGATTCTAGGGTTGTTGAACGTAAAAAATACGGAAAGCGTAAAGCAAGAAGAAGTCCTCAGTTTTCTAAGAGATAATTTTATTTCCTGTATCAAAGGGAATAAAGTTTCTCTAAAGGATAAAGTAGTGTTAGCAAAGTCGCATATGGCTCTTGGTTTGCTTGGTGGATTTGGTGCAACTTATCTAATCAAGGATCAGCCATGTGATAACACCATTTTTTTATCTTTAGTTGTTTTTGGTTCTATATTACCTGATATTGATGAACCAAGGAGCTTTATTGGTAGAAAGTTTCCATTAGTTTCTCATATAGTGGGTTTTAGCTTTACACATCGTGGCTTTACTCATTTCTTTTTATTTCCAATATTATTTTTTTTATCTGGCTTTATATTATTTCCATATCATAATGTAATTGCTATATATTGCTTTGCTATTGGTTTTGGTGTTTTTATTCATCAAATAGGTGATATGTTGACAGTTAGTGGTATCCCTTATTATTTTTTTCCTATATCAAGTATTAAGGCTATTTTGCTACCTAAAATGTTTCGTTTTAAAACAGGTGGCATAATAGAAAAAATAATTTTTATGTTTATTTTATTGCCATTAGTAGTATTGCTTGGAGTGAAATATTTATATTTATTAAATAATTTTAATATTCATGAAGCAATAAATAGTATAGGAGGATTATCATAAGAATAGGACAAATGCAATATCTAAAGGTATCTAGATTCAGCAAACATGGTGCTTATTTGATAGATGATGATAATAATGAAGTTTTGTTGCCAAATAGATATATATCAAATGATATAGTAATTGGTAGCTTTGTTTGGGTTTTTGTCTATACAGATAGTAGTGATAGATTGGTTGCCATAACTACTGTTCCTAAAGGTTTTGTTGGTGATATCTTGTCATTAGAAGTTGTGGATATTGTAGATAATGGTGCATATCTTGATCTTGGAATTCCAAAAGATTTATTCATGCCAAGTAAGAATCCTTTTAATTTAAAAATAGGACAAAGGGTTGTAGTAAAATTAACATTAGATAGACAAAACAGGCTTATTGCTAGACAGAATGTATTTGATTATCTTCAAAAAATAAATATAAACTCCAAAATAAGAAATGTTAATATTATTCCATTTTTAAAAACTGATATTGGATTTAATTGTGTCGTTAACAATCGATATTTTGGGATTATTCATAATAATGATATTAATGTTAAAATAAATATTGGTGATAATATAAAGGGTGTTGTAAAAGATATAAGAAAAGATGGTAAGATTGATTTAGGTTTGATTTCTGATATCAAATATGCAAAAAATATAATTTTAAATATATTAAACAATGGTGTATTAAAATTAAATTTTGATTCAAATAGTGATGATATTTTTGATAGTTTAGGGATTAGTAAGAAACTTTTTAAAACTGCATCAAGTAGTCTTATAAAAGAAAATAAAGCTAAATTCATCAAAGATTCTAATGGTGTTTTTGTATTACATAAAGTAATATAATTGTGATAAATAAATATATTTTTATTTTATATTGCGTAATTTGTGTTATTTTTAGATAAAAGTTAATTAGGGTTTTTTGAGAATTATTTTCATTTAAAGGTGGAATTATGGAAGAAAATTACAAAGAAGCATTATGTTTAGGAGTTGCAGGTAATTTTGCTAATCATTTAAAACAAGCAGGAGAAGCAGGGGATTTTGCTAATATTATTAGTGATGAAAAAGGGGCACCAAAAGGAATTTTTCCATTTTATATACCACAATGTAATACAGCTTTAGGTCGGTATTGCATAAATAATGATAAGATTATTTTACCTAAAGATACAACTTTTAATGTTCAAGCAGAACCAGAAATTGGACTAGAATGTGAGATAGTTTATAATATGAATAATAAAATAGATTCTATTAATGTAATGAATTTTTTTGCTTTCAATGATGCTTCTGTGCGTAATGATACTACAGCTAAAAAAATTAGTCAAAAGAAAAATTTTTCATTTGGTTCAAAAGGAATGGGCGAAAAAATTGCCATTGATGTATTTAAAGAAGGTGGAATTTGCGATAATTATTCATTAACATCATTTCTTATATTTGAGAACAATGCCCACCAATATGGCAATAATACAAAACTTTCAAACTATAGTTATTTTTACCAAAAACTACTTAATTGGATAGTAAAAAAATTAAACACTCAAGAGGATTATGCAGTTTTAGAGAATCTAAGTGAAATCATTAAACAAGCCAATTTTCCTAAAAAGCTTATCATTGCAATTGGTTCTACAAGTTATACGCCACTTGGTGAGGATAGGTATCTTAAAGAAGGTGATGAAATCGCTGTAATTGCTTATAACCATACTCAATATACCAATGAGGAGATTAAAAATTTCATCAAGGATGGAGCTGCATACATAAAGAATGCTTCTGTTGTTCGTCAAATTGTGATAAGAGATAGTTGAAGTAAAATAATAAAATCCCCTTTAGTATAATTTATGTCTATTCTATTGCAACATGATGTTAATTATTGATGTGAAACAAATTTACTAAAAGTTGGATAGATAAATTGAAATATAAGTATATATTATCTAATGAAATATATGGCGAGTTTTGCTATATGATGATAGTTTGCTAAAAGGTTGATTTTTTATTTGATATAATACTTATCATTTAGTGACTTATTGTTTCATAATCAATTATTATTGTGAGTTGTTATAGTGATTTATTTCGTTATTTTACTTAAGATTTATTTTTATTAGTCTAATAAATATTTCTGTTAAGCTTTATAGTTAACAAGTTGTGTATTGTTGATGATTGTATGATTATTGCAATATTGCATGATAGCTCTTAATATTTATGTTATTTTGTATAAACTACTTTATATTTATGTGTCTAAAATATTGTTGTTTAATTATAAAAACTTATAATTAAATTATCTAGGGGTATTGCACTTTGCACAATATTTAATATTATTTTATTTATGATGGATGAATATAAATGATCCTAGATATCTCAGATTCTTAAATTTATATGAGATTCTAGATTTTGTTTATATAAAACTAATTTAATTGATAGGAATTCCTATCAATTAAATTTATAATTTAGAAGCATTTTCTGCTAAGTATTCAGCTACACCTTTAGCATTAGCCTTCATTCCTTTATCACCTTTGTTCCAACCAGCTGGACATACTTCACCATTTTCTTCAAAGAATAATAGAGCATCAACCATTCTTAATGTCTCATCAACATTTCTTCCAAGTGGTAAGTCATTAATTGTAGCATGGCGAATAATTTTATTTCTATCAATTAAAAATGTTCCTCTTAATGCAACAGCACCATTAAATAATACATCATAGTCTCTTGAAATTGATTTAGTGATATCTGATACCATAGGGAAGTTAATAGCACCTATGCCACCTTCTTTCACTTCTGTATTTCTCCATGCAAAATGCACTTCTTTAGAATCAATAGAAACACCAATTAGATTAATACCTCTATCATTAAACTCTTTAACTCTATTATTAAAAGCTATTATTTCTGAAGGACAAACAAAAGTAAAATCTTTTGGCCAAAAGAATAATACAGCACCATTCTTGCCTATATTGTTATACAATTCAAATTTATCATCAAATCCACCCTCTGCAGTCACAGCTTCTGCAATAAAGTTTGGAGCTTGTTTTGTTACTAGCATATGTTTCTCCTATAATTTAAAATAAATTAACTTTAAAAATTATTATTAGACAATTTTTATTATTTTTAAAGCCTTGCAAATTATACATTTTAAAATATTAAAAAAATTTAAAATATTTTGTAACAGGAAAATTTAATATTTTCAATGATAGAATCCTTTAAAAATTAAAATACAAGGTGAGTTTAATGAAAACTGAGTTTTTATTTACTTCAGAATCTGTCACAGAAGGACATCCAGATAAAATGGCAGATCAAATAAGTGATGCTATTTTGGATTATATTATAGAAAGAGATAAGAATGCTAGAGTAGCATGCGAGACACTTTTATCTAATGGTTTTGGTATTATAGCTGGTGAATTAAAAACAACTACATATGTTCCTATGCAAGATATTGCAAGAGATGTTATTAAAGATATAGGATATACAGACGCTTTGTACGGGTTTGATTATAGAAGTGCTGGAATATTAAATGGTGTTGGTGAGCAAAGTCCAGATATCAATCAGGGTGTTGATAGAGAAGATGGGGAAATTGGTGCTGGTGATCAAGGATTAATGTTTGGCTATGCTTGTAAAGAAACAGATACTCTAATGCCTCTTCCTATATATTTGTCTCATAGATTAACAGAAGGATTGGCTGTAGCAAGAAAGAATGGAACTTTACCATTCTTGAGACCTGATGGCAAATCTCAAGTTACTATTAAATATGAAAATGGAAAGCCAGCTCATATAGATACTATTGTTATTTCAACCCAGCATGCTCCAGATGTAAAATATAGTCATTTAAAAGATGCTATTATAGAAGAGATAGTGCAAAAAGTTATACCAAAAGAATATATGCAAGATAACATTAAGTATCATATAAATCCAACTGGAAAATTTGTAATTGGTGGACCACAAGGTGATGCAGGTCTTACAGGAAGAAAAATTATAGTTGATACTTATGGAGGTAGTTGTCCCCATGGTGGTGGTGCATTTAGTGGTAAAGATCCTAGCAAGGTTGATAGAAGTGGAGCATATATAGCTAGATATATAGCAAAAAATCTTGTTGCATCAGGTGTTAGTGACAAAGTTACTGTTCAAATTTCTTATGCCATTGGTGTAGTTGAGCCTGTATCTATATATATTGATACTCATAATGGCTCCAAGTTTAATTCAAATGAAATAGAAAAATGTGTTAGATCTGTATTTAGGTTGACTCCAAGAGGTATTATAGAATCTTTGGATTTGTTAAGACCTATATATAGGAAAACTGCAGCATATGGTCATTTTGGGAGAGAGTTAAAAGAATTTACTTGGGAAGCTATAGATAAAGTGGATGAAATTAGAGATTTTTTAAAAATAAAGTGATATTATAGACAAAATATAATCATGGTAGTTGTTATATTTTAGTTGCTTTATCTAGAATAAATTATGATTAATTAGGAGGTTTTAAATTGTCTGTTAAAATTACTGATTTATGTATTTCTTGTGGATCTTGTATTGATGAGTGTCCAGTTGGTGCTATTGTAGATGATGATGACAATCCAACGGGAGATGGAATATATTATGTATATTCAAATAAGTGTATAGAGTGTGTTGGACATAATGAAATGCCAGCTTGTGCTACAGCATGCCCTACTGAAGGTTGTATTGTATGGAGTACAAGAGGAGCAATAAGTAGAGATGACATATCTGATGTAAATAGAAATAACACAGTTCCTGTTATGTAGTTTTTAGAATCTTGGAATATATAGTTTGTTATATTTAATACTTTAATATTAAAAATTAAATAATTAAAATATATTTTTAGTATTTAAAGTGCATATAAAATTATTTTGATACAATCTTGCTTTATTTTAAGTATTTTTAGGAGTTCTATCATGGAGAAAACACTCTCAATAATAAAGCCAGATGCAGTGAAAAAGAATGTAATTGGCAAGATTATTGATAGATTTGAAAGTAATGGGCTAAAAATTGTAGCTATGAAAAGAGTTTTACTTAGCAAGGAAGTAGCAGGTGATTTTTATGCTATTCATAAGGAAAGACCATTTTATAATGATTTGGTAGAGTTTATGATAAGTGGTCCAGTTGTTGTGATGGTATTGGAAGGAAACGATGCTGTTAAAAAAAATAGAGAATTGATGGGAGATACTGATCCTAAGAAAGCTCAACCAGGGACGATAAGATCTGATTTTGCAGATAGTATAGATGCAAATGCTGTACATGGTAGTGATAGCTTAGAAAATGCTACAAATGAAATTGCATTCTTTTTTTCACAAACTGAAATTCATTAGATCTTGAAATTAGAGATTAGAAAAATCACATCAAATCCTAAAAGATTTTCACTGGATTTAGTGGGTGATGATTATAAATTAAGGGTAGATGGCTTTTTATTAAAGCTTAGCAATGGATTAATAAAGATAGATTCTACTATGAGTGGCGAGATTAGTTGTATTTGTGATATAAGCGGCGATTTTTTTAAAAAGACTATTGATGATAGTATTATACTATTTGCCAAAGATGGTATTTGGAATAGTGATCAAAATGATGACTATTTTGATGTAATTGAATTTTTTGATGGCTATATAGATTTAGATTTTATTTTTAAGAGTGAACTAGAATCAATACGGCTTGATTATCATATAAAAGAGTAAATAATTTTAAGGAGTGTAAAATGGCAGTTGTTCCAAAGAGAAGAGTTAGTAAAACAAGAGGTTTAAAACGAAGAACTCATTACAAGATAAAACTTGTTGTACCAGTAAAAGATAAAAATGGTAATTGGAAATTACCGCATACGATAAGTAAAGATACAGGAACTTATAAGTAAGTTTTATTTATGCTTAAAATAGTTATAGATGCAATGGGTGGAGATAATGGTGTTAAGCCTATTGTAATGGGTGTAAAAAATGCTATGAAAACAAAAAGGTTTCATGCCATTATTGTTGGTGATAAAAAGCTTATTGAAACTTACATAGATTCTAATGATATAGTAGAGATTGTTGATTGTCCAGATTATATAAGAATGGAAGATAATGCAACAGATGCTTTAAAAAGAAAAGAATCTTCCATTTATAAAGCTATAGAGATTGTTAGAAATAATGGTGCAGATGTTGTTATTTCTGCAGGACATAGTGGCGCTAGTATGAGTCTTGCCACACTTAGATTTGGAAGGATTAATGGAGTAAGTCGTCCAGCAATTTGCACGACTATGCCTAGAATAGATGGTAAAGCAACTATTATTTTAGATGCTGGTGCCAATGTTGATTGTAAGGTTGATAATTTAATTGAGTTTGCAAGAATGGGTTATGAATATGCAAAATCAGTGCTTGGATACGATAATCCAAGAGTTGGTTTGCTTTCTAATGGAGAAGAAGATAATAAAGGCAATGAATTAACTAAAGAAGCATTTAAATATTTAAAAGAATTACCATATTTTAAGGGTAATGTAGAGGGTAATGATATTTTCAATGCAAGTGTTGATGTTGTAGTTTGTGATGGTTTTTCAGGTAATTTAGTTCTAAAGGCTAGTGAAGGTGTTGCAGAAGCCATAAGTAAAATTTTAAAAGAAGAGATAAAAAAATCATTTCTTGCACAAATTGGGTCTATTTTTATGCTTAAAGCATTTAAATCACTAAAGAAAAGAACTCATTATGCGGAGTATGGTGGAGCCCCTCTTCTTGGTGTAGCTAAAAATATAATTATTTGTCATGGTAAAAGTAATGCTAGAGCAATTGAATGTGCTATTTATCAGGGTATAAATGCTGTAGAATCTAAAGTAATTGATAAAATAGCAGGTAATTTTATAAAATAATTTTTGTGTTAGGAGGCTCTTAATTGGCAAAGATATATGCAACAATGAGGTCCATAGCTTCCTATGTTCCAAAGAATTGTGTTAGCAATACAGATTTTGAAAAAATACTTGATACATCCGATGAATGGATCACAAAAAGAACAGGAATTAAAACACGATATTTTGCAGATAATAATGAGGATGCAAGTGCGCTTGGCGTAAAGGCGGCAGAGGTTGCTATAAAACGTGCAGGCATACAGGTTAGTGATATAGATCTTGTTATTTGTGCTACTTTATCTCCAGATTACTTAGGTATGCCATCAAATGCTTGTTTAATTTCAAGTAGGCTTGGTATAGAAAACAAACCATCTTTTGATATAACTACAGCATGTAGTGGTTTTATATATCTTTTATCTATTGCTAAATCATTTATAGAATCTAATGTTTATAAGCATATTCTTATAGTTGGCGCAGAAAAGATTAGTTCTATTTTAGACTTTAGTGATAGAAGCACTTGTGTACTTTTTGGTGATGGAGCCGGAGCTGCAGTTATTAGTGCTACTACTAATAAAAATGAAAGAATTATTGATGTTAATATTGGAGCAAATGGTAAATATAATGATTTTTTGATGACACCACGATGTTTAGGATCAAAATTAAATTTTTCTAATGGTTTCAATGTTGCACAAGTAGATAAAACTCATAGCTATTTGACAATGAAAGGTAATGAAACATTTAAAATAGCTGTTAAAACATTAGCAAATGATGTAAAAGAAATATTGTCAAAAAATAATATCAATATAAAAGATGTATCTTATTTTATACCACATCAAGCAAATCTTAGAATAATCAATGCCGTTGGTGATATGATAGAGATTGAACCATCTAAAGTTGTAATTACCGTTCATAAATATGGCAATACTTCAGCTGCTAGCATTCCAATGGCTATTGATGATATATACAAGAATGGTAAACTTAAAAAAGGTGATTTATTATTATTGGATGCTTTTGGTGGAGGTCTTACTTGGGGGTCGAGTTTGCTTTATTTTAATGGTGAATAATTGAAATTATTTATCATTATTTTTATTGGTACTATCTTTATTTGTGGCAATGAAATTAATAGTGGACAAACTTTAGAAAATCCATCTAATCTAAATCTTCAGGATAATTTTTTTAATAAAGATAGTAAGTCAAATAGTAATTCAATTGATAATTCTGCTTCATCTACCTTAAAACAAGTATTTCCAAATAGTTATATAGAAAATATAATTACTGGTTTCATTGATGGATTAGAGGAAACATTGTTAAAAATTGATATAAGGCGTATTGCTATTGATTTTTCAAATACTACAATTGATGTGAGTGATGAATATAGAGATTTTGGTATTAATCAATTTAGTGGTGATAATACAACTTTAACTAACTTTGTTGCAGATCTTGCATTAGAGCATAATTTTACAAATAGTAGATTAAGTAATACATTATTTGCTGAATATGGTATGGTTATAGTTAATCCAAAATATAAGACAGCCACAAGAAATGAAACAGCAGATAATTTAATTTTCAATACAGGATATACACGTAAAGCATTTTTTTTTGAAAATGGCTTCTTAGGTCCATTTATAGACGGTGAGTATCAAACAGAATTTACAAGAAAAGAAGATGGCTCTAGAAATCAATATTTGCGTTATAAGGCCGGACTTAGGTTTTTAGATGGAAAGTATATTGATGAATTTTATTTATCTGGAGTTGGTGAGATTGATTTATCATACTCTCCATTAAGCATTAAAGGAGCTTTAGAGACTGGAATCAGAGCAAAAACGCCAATCAACGATGATTTAAAACTTGTCTATCAAGGTTTTGTAAGACAATATGTTGGATATTCAAGATTTAGAGATAGTGATTTATTGTATAATGTAAATTTAAGCGTTAGACTTGATGTGAGCATAAATAGCGGTATAGCTTTTTCTCCATTTATATCTGCTAGATTTGCCCAAATAAGAGGTGCAAAAAGATCTGGTAGTAATATATTGACTGGAATCTCTCTTTTATTTTCAAGTAGTATTAATGCTATATCAAGTATTCAAGGGGCACAGGATGCTATGCTTAATGAATATTTTAAATCTATACAATAATATTATTTTATTTTATTTTATTTTATTTGATATTTGATATATAAAGTTACTTGCTTGTGTAGTATAAATTAAAAACTACAACATTTAATTAATGATAAATATTTTTTTATATATTATTGTCTGCTTAATAAGATAATAATATTTTAAAGTAGAGGAAAATGAATAATTTTACAAAATTGGGTTTTATATTAGCAACTTTAGGAAGCTCTATTGGATTAGGGCATATTTGGAGATTTCCATATATGACAGGTGAATATGGAGGAAGTGCTTTTGTATTAGTTTATATATTATTGACTATTTTTATTGGAATTCCTATCCTTGTGGCAAAAATGGTTATTGGTAATAAAACGCAAAAAAATGTTGTCAGGGCTTTTGATGAACTAGATCCTACAGTAAAAAAGCATTGGAAAAAAGCAAGTATAATGATTATTGGAGGCCCTTTAATACTTACATTTTATGCTGTTGTTCTTGGTTGGGTATTTTATTATTTAGTTATTGTTTCTTTTAATCTTCCAAATACGATAGAAGAATCAAATAATATATTTGCTACATTAGTTACAGATAGCATTCTTGCTTCGATTGGCTCATTTGCTTTTTGTATTTTTTTGACTGGATATATTGTATCAAAGGGTGTTAAAAATGGATTAGAAAAATATAATTTTATTTTAATGCCGCTATTATTTTTAATTTTTATTGGTTTATTCTTTTATGCAATGACAATGGATTCTTTTATTCAAGCAGTTTCATTTTTATTTTCATTTAACATTCATGAGATTGATACAAATGTTATTGTTATGGCTTTAAGTCAAATGTTTTTTTCACTTTCTATTGGTGTTGGAACAATTATTACATATAGCTCATCTGCAAAAAAAGGTGATAATTTATTAAGCAGTGCTGCTTGGATAGCATTATCAGGTATTGTTATTTCACTTATTGCAGGAATGATTATTTTTACATTTTTATTCAATCATGGACAGTCAGCTAGTGAAGGTTCAGGAATGCTTTTTAAAGCCATTCCTTTAGTGTTTGGTAAAATGGCCTATGGTGAAATTGTTTCTTTATTATTTTTTATTGCAGTATTGTTTGCTGGTATAACATCTACAATTTCTATCTTAGAGCCACCTGTAGCCTATTTAGCTAGTACATACAATATAAGCCGTGCTAAGATTACGTATCTAATATGTTTTGCTATATTTATTGTTGGAATATTTGTAATATTGTCTAACACTAGTGCTTATAGTGCTTATTTTACATTTTTTGACAAACCATTTATGGATTGGATTGATTTTTTTACAGCAGCTATTGTTATGCCACTTGGTGGATTATTAGCATTGATATTTTTAGGTTTTGTTGTTAATAAAAAACTTGTATATAAATTTGTAAAAGGTTTTATGGGTAGATATATTTTTAATGTATGGTATTTTATTATTAAGTATATAGCTCCATTAGTGATTATTATTGTATTGGTTGCCAAATTTATTGATACTTTTTCAAAGGCTGTAAGTTGAGTAGTTTTACACATCTTCATTTGCACAGTGAGTATTCTTTGCTTGATGGTGCAAATCAGATTAAAAAATTAGCAAAAAAACTAAAAGAATTAAATATGAAATCTGTTGCATTAACAGATCATGGATGTATGTTTGGTGCTCTTGATTTTTATATAAATATGCTAAAAGAAGGTATAAAACCTATAATTGGTATTGAAACATATATACACAATGATGATGATTTAGGATCAAAAAATCCACTTAGATATCATTTATGTTTATATGCAAAGAATTTAGCAGGCTATAAGAACCTCATGTATCTTAGTTCACAAGCTTATATTAATGGATTCTATAAAAATCCAAGAATAAATAAAAAGATTTTAAGAGAGCATTCAGAAGGACTTATTTGCTCATCAGCGTGTTTGCAAGGTGAAGTAAATTATCATTTAAATACGCTTAGTTCAAAGAATAATGCAAAGGGTTTTGATTATGCAAAAAAAGTAGCACTAGAATATAAAGATATTTTTGGTGATGATTTTTATTTAGAGATTATGCGTCATGGAATCTTAGAGCAGCGTTTTATTGATGATCAAATTATTAATCTAGCGCTTCAAACAGGAATAAAAATAATTGCTACAAATGATACTCACTATACAACTAAGCAAGATTCTTTTTCCCAAGAAGTTCTTATGTGTGTTTCTATGGGAAAAACATTAGTTGATAATAATAGACTCAAACATTCAGTTGATGAATTTTATGTAAAATCACTCGATGAAATGGAAAGATTATTTGTTGATATTCCAGATGCACTGCAAAATACTCAAGAATTGGTAGATAAGTGTGATTTAATTATAGATTTAAAAAGTATTGAAATAAAAGATCCAAGTGGAAATATAATTACCAAAAATACACCACCAACTGCACCTACATTTAAATTTACAAGTGATTATGCAAAAGATGAGGGGTTGGATTTCATAGATGATGATTCTTATTTTGTTTATAAATGCAAAGAAGGGCTTGAAAGAAGATTAAAAAACATAAAAGAAGAAGAGCATCAAGTATATAGAGATAGACTTGATTATGAGATGAAAGTCATCAAAGGTATGAAGTTTTCTGGATATATGCTTATTGTTTGGGATTTTGTGAGAGAAGCAAAAAGGCAAAACATACCAGTTGGTCCTGGAAGGGGTAGTGCAGCGGGTAGTTTGGTAGCATTTTGTTTAGAGATTACAGATATTGATCCAATTAAACATGTATTGTTATTTGAGAGATTTTTAAATCCAGAGCGTGTTAGTATGCCAGATATTGATATGGATTTTTGTCAAGAGCGTAGAGGGGATATTATAAATTATGTTGTAAATAAATATGGTGAAAATAATGTAGCTCATGTGGTTACTTTTAACTCTATGTCTGCAAAATCAGTGATACGAGATGTTGCAAGAGTTTTTGGTGTTGAATATAAAAAGGCTGATGAATTTGCAAAATTGATTCCAAATAAATTGAAAATACAGCTAAAAACAGGAGAACAAAATGATAAAGATAAAATGGGTGCATTTGAATTGGAGCCAAAGATTGCAGAAACTATTGATAATGATGAAACTCTAAAAAATGTATGGGAAACTGCATTAGCATTAGAAAATCAGAAAAGAAATCTAGGAACTCATGCTGCAGCTATTGTTATTAATAGTGAAAATGAGCTATGGGAAAAGATACCGCTATGTAGAATAGGTGACAAAATTGCTACCCAATATTCTATGGATTATCTAGAAAAAGTTGATTTGATCAAGTTTGATTTTTTAGGATTAAAGACACTAAGTGTTATTCATAAAACATTTGAACTCATTAACCAAAAGATAGATTTTAATACTATTGATCTAAACGATCAAAAGGTATATGAGACTATTCAAAATGGTGATACCATAGGTATATTCCAAATAGAATCTAGTGGTATGCAGGCATTAAATAAAAAATTACGAACAAATAGTTTTGATGATTTGGTGGCTGTTCTTGCACTTTTTCGTCCAGGTCCTATGGAATCTGGAATGGTTAATGATTTTATTGATAGAAAACATGGTATTAAAAAAACAGAATATATATTTCCTGAATTGGAGAATATTTTAAAAAGTACATATGGTGTTATTGTGTATCAAGAGCAAGTTATGCAGATAGTGCAGACTATAGGTGGATTTTCACTAGGTGAAGCCGATCTTATTCGTAGAGCTATGGGTAAGAAAGACAATAAAATTATGGCTGAAAATAAAGCAAAATTTTTAGATGGTGCAAAAAGTAATGGATTTGATGTATCAAAAAGTGATGAATTATGGGAGCTTATAGTTAAATTTGCAGGCTATGGATTTAACAAATCTCACTCAGCAGCTTATGCTATGATTTCTTTTCAAACAGCTTATTTAAAGACTTATTATAAACATGAGTTTATGGCAGCTTTATTATCAAGTGAGAAAAGTAATGTTGATAAAATTAATCAATACATACAAGAATGTAGAAATATGGGTATTGATGTTTTACCACCTCATATAAATAGCTCTATGGAGGATTTTAGTGTTGATGTCATAAATGGAGAAAAAAAGATTATTTTTGGATTTAGTGCGATTAAAGGTATTGGTGAAAATCCAATACAGATGATTTTGCAAGCACGAGGTGATAATAAGTTTAATACTTTGGAAGACTTTTTAAGCAAAGCAGATTCCAAGGTTATAAATAAAAAAGTTATAGAATCTTTGGCAAAATCAGGAACACTCAATAATTTAGGATACAGTGTTAAAAGTATTGTTAATAATCTTGATTTAATCTGCGATGCAATTAGAAATAATTCTAAAAATTTAGAGATGATCAATTCTGCTGATTCGTTGTTTAAAGAAGTTGATGATGTAAATGCTGAATTAATTTTAAATATTAGAAATGAACCTGAATATAGCAAATTGGAATTGTTAGATTTTGAATATGAAATGCTTGGAATCTTTATGAGTGGAAACCCTCTTAATGACTTTGATGATGAAATTAGTAAAATTAATGGAATTGTATTAAGTTATGATATAGATCGCTTAAAAGATGGCACAAAGATTCTTATAGTTGGTATTATTAAAGATATTAAATCAAAGATTAGCAAAAAAGGAAATCGTTTTGCAGAGATTCTTATTGTAGATAAGGTAGGAAACATATGGCTTCAGGTTTTTGAAAAACACTTAGAGCAAATAGAAAATGCTCCCAAAAATACACCTATATGTCTTAAATGTAGAGCAAATCTTAGAGATAGTGCAATATCATTACAAATAGAAAAAATTATTTCATTGCAAGAAGCAAAGAATGAAAAGGTTAATATTGAATTTGTAGAAGATGATAATAATGATAGAACTATTTTATTGGAAAGTGATGAAGAACTAAACAATGAAGTAATCGATTATATTTTAGACATTTCTTGTAATATTTCATATAATATTTTAAAAGATATACAAACTCTTGCTGAAGATAATATTGGTAATGAACGCCTTGTATTAAGGGTCAAGAGTGATAATTTAGTGTATTTACTTTATTCCAAATATCAAATTAATAATACTTTTAAAGATAAGATAAAGAAAATCAAGATTGCATAATGAGATTGAATAAGTGGATTGCATATAATACTCAGTTTTCTAGACGGGAAGCTGATGAGTTAATAAAGAATCATAAAGTAAAGTTAAATCATAAAATCGCAACTTTTGGAGATATTGTTTTTAATCAAAAGGTTTTTATAAATGGTAGAGAAATTAGACCTAAAGATACATCAAAATACAGCGTAATTGTTTATCATAAACAAAAGAATGAACTTGTTAGCAAAAGTGATGATAGGGGTAGAAAAGTTATTTATGATACTTTAGAATCCAAGTTTAGATATTATATTCCAGTTGGCAGATTAGATTTTGCATCAAGTGGGTTATTGCTTTTAACTGACAATGCAGAGATCGCAACAAAACTAATGATGAGTAATTTAGTTAGGGTCTATAATTTAAAATTAAATGGTAGGATTAATCAAAAAGTTATAGATGCTATGAATGAAGGACTTAGTTTATCTGATGCAAGTGCAGGTGCTCATAAATATAGTCATATAAAATCTATGGATTTTGCACCATTTGACTTTTTTAAGATAATAAAAGAAAGTGATACTTGGGTAAAACTTAAAGTTGGTATTATAGAGGGTAAAAATAGAGAGTTAAGGCGATTTTTTGCCTATTTTAATCTTGATGTAATTGAATTAAAGCGAGTTAGCTATGGTTTTATAAATCTTAATGCATTACCTAGCGGTAAAAGTAGATATTTAAGTCGTAGTGATTACAATAAACTTAGAGCTTTCTTAAACGATTTTGATAAAAATATAAAGGTTGTAAATGCTAATAGAAACAAGAGGAAATGATGGTATAAGAGATGCAAATATTGGTTTATATGAGGCGATTTTAAAACCTAGTGCTAGTTTTAATGGGCTTTGGAGTCTTAAAAATATACCACAAATTAATATTGATGATATAAAAAACTTATCATACAATGATCTTGTAAAATATGTTTTTAATATTTTAGGTGCAGATTCTAGTTTGCTTAATGAAGCACTTTTAAGTTATAAAACATTTGATAATGTAAATATCCCATTAGAATTTGATAGATTAGATGATAATTTATTTCTCCAAAAGTTATATACAGGTCCAACTAGAGCTTTTAAAGATATGGCAATGCAACCATTTGGCAAGATTTTATGCAATCTTGCAAAAAAAGATGATAAAAAATATTTAATATTAACTGCTACAAGTGGTGATACCGGTCCTGCAACCCTAGAGGCTGTTAAGAATCAGCAAAATGTTTATGTAGTTTGCATATATCCAAACAATGGAACAAGTGATGTTCAAAGATTACAGATGACGACAAATAGTGCATCAAATATCAAAGTATTGGCTTTAGATGGTGATTTTGATGATGCCCAAAGTACATTAAAAAATCTTCTTAATAATACTAACTTTAAAGAATTTTTATCACAACATAATTTTTCTATATCTGCTACAAATTCTGTAAATTTTGGAAGAATTATTTTTCAAATTATCTACCATATATATTCTTATGTATATTTGTTAAAACATAGTATTATAAGCGATGTAGAATCTATTAATATAATTGTACCAAGTGGAAATTTTGGTAATGCTTTAGGTGCGTTCTATGCAAAAAAAATGGGAGTAAAAATTAATAAAATAATTATTGCTACTAATGCAAATTCTGTATTGTTTGATTTCATAAAAACGGGTAAATATGATATATCAAATCGTAAACTATTAAAAACAAATTCTCCTGCTATGGATATTTTAAAAAGTTCAAATATGGAGCGTGTATTGTTTCATTTATATGGTCCATCACGCACAAAAGAGTTAATGGAGAATCTTGATTTATATCAATCTTATGAAATCAATAAAGATGAGTTAAAAGAGTTGAATTTTTACTTTGATGCACATACAAGTAATGATAATGATGTTTTGTCAACTATAAAAAAATATGCACAAAAAAATATAATAATAGACCCACATACGGCAACTGCTTTACTTGCTTATAAAAATTATAATATGAAAACCATTGTTGCTTCAACAGCCGAATGGAGTAAATTTGCACCAACTATTACAAAGGCTTTAGATTTGGATTTTATTAGCAATGATAAGGATGCATTGCATTATATATCTACTCAATTTGCTCTCCCAATTCATAGAAATATAGAATCTTTATTTAATAAAGATGAGTGCAATAACACTATAGTGAGTAATGATAATATATGTGATGTTATAAAAGAGTGGTTAATAGATATAGATTGATTATATTGCATAAGTATAAGGGCTTCTTGATTGGTTTTTTAACATTATTTTAATAAATGATATTTTTATTTGTTAGGTTTTAGCATATTTAATAAGATTATATTATTAAATATGGATAAATCTGTATTTAACTTTATTTAATAATAGATACAATTACACAATAATTTCATATCAAGGTGACAAAAGTTGAAAATAATAGCTGGTAATTTTAAATCTAATCTTACTAGAAAAGATAGTTTAGAATATGCAATAAAGCTAGATTCTATGCTAAGTAATAGAATGCATAATAATAAAGATATATATATATTTCCATCAAATACTTCACTGATGCAAAATAATTATCAATATATCACTATAGGAGCTCAAAATTGTAATGATAGTAATAGTGGTGCGTTTACTGGAGAAACATCATTATTGCATTTGAATGAATTTAATATTGACACCATTTTAATAGGACATAGTGAGAGGCGGAATCTTTTTTTTGAAAATGATAATATATGTGCAAGAAAGTTTGAATATTTTAAATCTAATAACTTTAAAATTTTTTATTGCATTGGGGAGAGTTTAGAAATAAGAAATAGTGGAAAATATTTAGATTTTTTAAGATCTCAACTAAGCTTTATTGATGCATCATTTAATAATTTAGTAATAGCATATGAACCTATCTGGGCTATTGGAACGGGAGTAAATGCTAGTGTAGAGCAGATTAACGAGTGTATAGAGTATCTAAAAAATATTAGTAATGCACCTATTATTTATGGTGGTAGTGTGAATAAAAATAATTCAAGTGATATTTTAGAAATTAGTGATGGCATTCTAGTTGGTAGCGCTAGTCTATCAGTAGATTCGTTTTATCAAATTATTAATAGCTAGTTATTGTTTTAATTAATGTATTAAAATCTATTTAGAATCTTAAAGATTCTAAATAGATGCTTATATCCTTGCTTCTTCTCTTCTTTGCAAATATTCCCATCTTTGATTCACATCTTTTTGAAATTGTTCAATGATGTGTTCATTCTCGGGTTTAAATAAATGCTTAAATCTCCCTTGCGCACCTAAATAATCTCTAACAGGAATAATATTTTTTGGTCTATATGTAATATTTAATTCTTTTCCATCAATAATTTCAAATAAAGGAAATACTAGTGAATCTACAGCTAGATCGCTTACCTCTACTGTCTTGTTTGAGTTAAATCTCCATTCTGTAGTACAAGCACTCATTGCATTTATAAAAGTTGGACCCTCTGTATCAAGTGCCCTTTTTATTTTTTTGTTCATATCTTTCCATTTGTTTGGTGCCACTTGAGCTACATATGGTGCTCCATGTGCAGCCATAATCAATACTATATCTTTCTTTCTTTCTTTCTTTCCATAACTTGTTGTCCCCGCTGGTGATGTAGAAGTAGATGAGCCAAGAGGTGTAGATCCGCTTCTTTGTCCACCTGTATTTGCATAGACTTCATTATCAAGGCAGATATATGTTATATCATGACCCCTTTCAAAACATCCACTAATCCATTGAAATCCTATATCATAAGTAGATCCATCCCCTCCAAAAGCAACAAATTTTGGTTTTTCTCCAGTGTATTTACCTTTTTTTACTAATGCTTTATACATTGCCTCAGCACCAGAAATAGCTGTAGAGCTGTTTTCAAATCCAATATGAATCCAAGGAACATTCCAAGATGTATATGGATATACAGCAGTAGATACTTCAAGACAACCAGTCGAAGCCCCAATTAATAAAGGCCCTTCAACAGCATTTAATACTTCACGAACAATCATTCCATGTGCACAACCTGGGCACAATAAGTGTGATCCTTCAAATCTTTCTGCTATGCTTGAAAATTGTTTTAAATTTTTAATTTCTCTTGTCATTTTCAGCTCCTATTAAAAAAATCCTAAGTCTTTTCCACGAAGACCTAAAAATTGTTGTGTTGGATGTGTAAGTTTTCTAGCTTTTGCATTTTCATTTAGTTGCATATAAACTTCTTCTAGATGCTTTTGAGTTAAATCTCTTCCACCAAGTCCATATATATAGTTTGAAATAATAGGATGTTTTGTGTCTTGTGCTTGATATACTGCTGCAGCTACTTCATTAAATAACATACCTAATGTTCCTGCAGGAAGGCTTCTATCAAGAGTTGCTATAGCTTTTGCATTTTTTAATGCTTCTCCAAGTTCAACATATGGAAATGGGCGTAAAGATCTAAATGATACGACTCCAGCTTTAATTCCCTTTTCTCTCATTTTTTTACTTGCTACTCTTGCAGATTCTACTGTTGTTCCAAGTGCTACTATTATTAAATCTGCATCATCTGAGTCATATTTTTCAACAAGGTTATATTTTCTGCCGGTTAATTTTGCAAATTCGTCAAATACTTCTTTTATTACTTCTTGTGAGTTCATTATTGCATTATGCAATTGTGCCTTATGTTCAAAATGCCAATCTTCTTCTGTTTGAGATCCATAAGTAACTGGTTTGTCAAAGTCAAGCATTGCATTATATTTTTTGTAATCTCCAACAAATTTATATGCTTCATCATCACTTAATGGACTTACATTTTGTGCAGTGTGTGAACATATAAAACCATCTTGGTTTATTATAATAGGTACTCTAACTCTTAAATCTTCAGCAATTCTAAATCCCATAAGATTAAAATCGTAGGCTTCTTGTGGGTTATATGTGCATAAATTTATCCATCCCGTATCTCTACTTAGATACATATCAGAGTGATCCCCATTTACATTTAGCGGTGATGCTAAAGCTCTATTTACTAAGTTTAGCAATATAGGAAGTCTCATTCCAGATGCTTGATACAATACTTCAACCATTAATGCAAATCCTTGGGAACTTGTAGCAGTAGCTACTCTTCCTCCAGCAGCTGCAGCACCAACGCATCCACTCATAGCAGCGTGTTCAGATTCTACCATTACAAATTCTCCATCTATATATCCATTTGATACAAAATTTCCATAATTTTGAACAATTGGCGTAGATGGAGTTATAGGATATGCCGCCACAACATCTATTTGTGCTTGCCTCATAGCTTGAGATGCTGCCATATTCCCATCCCAGACTTCAACTTTTTGTAATTCCATTTTTAATGCCATATCACTCCCCTTATTTTCTTTTTTCTTCTTTTTGTGGCCATTGTTTTATTATTTCTTCATTATCCATGTAATCACTATACATAAGAAGTGATTTTGGATTTGTTGGACATACGCTAGAGCAAACTCCACATCCTTTGCAATGCACATAATCTACACCTTGCATAGACTCACCTCTAACCAATATAGAGCTATCAGGACAGTAAAGCCAACAATTAAAACAATTTATACAATGATCGTTATTAAACACAGGTTTATCAACTCTCCAATGGGCTACACTCGCTGTATATGAGCTATTTTGTGTATAATTTCTGTTTTCTTGTTGCTTAGAGATATTATCATTACCAGAATCCTCAAATGGAAATAATACAGATCCTATTTCAAATTCATTCCAACCTTTTTTCATAATATACTCCTTTATTTTACTTCGTTATATGCTCTTCTTATGGCTACCATATTTTGATCTATGATTGCTTGAGGAAGTTTTTTTCCTAGGACTTTCTTAAATGATTCTAAAAAGAAATCTAATTCCAGTAATCCAGATATTTTTATAAACGCTCCAAGCATCGGTGCATTTGGTATAGGTTTGCCTAGCTCCTCTTGTGATATTTTTATACAATCAAGTGTGAAGACATCTTTTCCTTTTAATTGAGGTTTTTTTATTATTAGCTCATCTTTACTTAAATGTGTTGTTATGATATATTTCGTGCTTTCTTTTTCAAATTCGCATATATCTGTTATAAATGTTAATCCTGGATCTATCACTAAAACATAATCTGGATTCATAAATTTTTCATGATTTATGATTGTATCATCATCAATTCTATTATATGCCGTCATTGCAGCACCTCTTTTTGCAGAGCCATAAAATGCAAATGCTTGAACTTTTTTTCCTGTTCCTGATACCACATCAGCTAGTCCTTTTGCTCCTGTTACCGCTCCTTGACCTGCACGGCTATGCCATCTAATTTCTAGCATACTTTACTCCTAAACATTAAAGTTAAGCGTATCTTTTGATACTTGCTTTTTACAAGAAAAAGCATTTATTGAATGTTGTTTTTAATAAAAAAGTTTAATTGATATTCCTTTTTAATTAAAACTCAATTATATATTTTATTACATAATATTAAGCTGTAATATTTTTTGCTATTTAAGTATGTTTTATGGTAGATATGTTCTACAAATATCTTTATAGTATCTTAATATTACTAGAATGTAGAAGTTGTTACAATGTTATATATTTTTAATTTGGTAGCTACTTAGATTATAACTAAAGTTTATTTTGTTGCTTCAATTTCTTGATAAAATTGTTTTAAAATATAATTTATAGATTGTTTATAAATTTTACTGCCTCAAGTGTATCTTTGAAAATATATGGACTGATACTTTTTAAATCTTGAATTTCACCATATCCACTCAATACTCCAATACCAATAATTTCTGCACTTTTTGCAGCTTGTAGATCAAGTATAGTATCTCCAATCATATAGATTTTGTTTTTATTAACATTTAGTTTCATAGAATCTAGAGCTTTTATAATTGGTTCTTTGTGCGGTTTTGTATGGTTTACATCTTCTTTTCCTATAATTGTTTTAAAGTATTTATCTATCCCAAAATATGTTAATAACTCTTTTGATGAATTGCTTGATTTTGTGGTTACAATACCTAAGTGTGCAAAATTGCTTGCCAGCATAATAGAATCTAATACATTTGGTATTAAATATGTGAATCTATTGCATATTTTTATATAATGATTCTTATATTCATTGCAATATTTTTCTATATATTCTTCTTTTGCTCCAAAAAATTTAAACATATCATTTAGTGTATATCCAATAAATTTAGATACTTCTTTTTTGCTCAATATTGGCATATTGTTATCTATAAATACTTGTGTAAAGCTTTTATATATAGCATCTGTAGAATCTATTAATGTGCCATCCATATCAAATAGTATTATTTTATCCATTGTAACCCTTATTGTATTTTAAAGTATTTTAGTTCTTTTTTTAAAATATATATACTAATAATAAATGCACAAAATAATGATACTGGATAGCTAACCCAAATACCAATTTCTTTAAAAAAGTGTGCAAAAATTGGTAATAATATGATCATAAAAACAAGATTATGTGCAGCAGATACTATTGTAGACGATATATTTCTTCCTATTGCCTGTAAAAATGCTGCAATGATTATATTTGATCCAAGAAATAAGTATCCAAAAAAGTATATTTTTACAGCAAATATTAAATCATTTAATATTGTTGTATCATTACTTAGGAATATTTTAGCTATATATGGTATCCCAATAAATAACACAATATATATAGATATACCCATAGTGGTTGCAAATATCATACCTATTTTTAGTGTTTTTAGTGTGCGCTCTATTTGTCCTGCACCAAAATTATAACTTGCAATTGGTTGTAGTCCATGAGATATTGATAATATACTTCCAAAACAAACTGCCCCAATATACATAATGATACCAAGTATTGCCGCACCTTGTTGTCCAGATATTTTTATTAAAAATGTATTCATAAGGATAATTGTAAAACCAAATGCAAACTCTGATAGTGATGGCGCAACACCACTTTTGATTGTCATTTTCAATGCTTGTATGCTAAAAACTTTAATAAAATATAATTCACCTCTTTTACATATAAAATGCCACAATACAATAATAAGTCCAAAAAGATGTCCAAGTATTGTTGAAAATGCAGCTCCAAACATTCCCCATTTAAATATAAAAATGAATATATAATTTAAAATGATATTAATGATTGCACCAGAGGCAAATGATATCATTGCTAGATTTGGTGCTTTATCGTTTCTTGCAAATGTGCATAATGTAGATTGTAATAATATTATTGTACTACCAATTATAATAACACTTAAGTAAGGCATTACATAACTCAATAATTCACTATTACTGCCAAGCAAGATTGCTAATTTTTCTTTAAAAATATACATAATAGTTGAAGTAAAGATTCCAAGTAACATTAAACAATAAATAGTAGAACTAAATATAATCCTTGCTTTGTGTGCTTTATTTCTACCAAGTGACATACTAGCTAAAGCCGATCCTCCTATTCCAAATAATAATTCAACTCCAACAAACAATGAAAATATAGGCGTTACTATTCCAATAGCACCAAGTCCAGCCTCTCCAATACCTTTACCAACGAAGATTCCATCTACTATCACATATGTTGATAAAACAAACATACTAACAAATGATGGTATGTAGTATGATAAAAATAATTTAAAAATAGGTGTATTTATAAGGTCTTTTGCCACAAATATATCCCAATTGTTTTTTTGTAATTCTAGTGTGTTGATAATATAAGTCAATAAACTTATATCTTAGAGGTTAGGCATAAATAGCTATTAACTTTTAATTGAGATAGTATCATCTGCATTTTGCTGATCTGCAAAATTTATATTTTGAAGTCTAAGTTTTAGATCTGATGGAGATGTAGCTTTTTCCATAGCAGCTTCCTCACTTACAATTCCATTTGTTACAAGTTCAAATAGGTGTTGATCAAATGTTTGAGTATGATAAATTTCTTTTCCTTCAGCTAGTGCTTCGAGAATCTCGCCATCTCTCCCTTCATTTATAATTAACTCAATTCTTGGTGTTTTAAACAATAATTCAACGGCTGCAATTCTTCCACCACTTGTTGATTTTAATAATCTTTGTGATACAACAGCAGAAAGCGTGCTAGATAATGTAGCTCTTATCCTTGATTGATCAATACTTGGAAATACAGATATGATTCTATTTATTGTCTCTTTTGCATCAATTGTGTGAAGTGTAGATAATACTAAATGCCCAGTTTCTACGGCATGAAGAGCCATTTCTATTGTTTCAATATCTCTCATTTCACCTACAAGAATAATATCTGGATCTTCACGAAGAGCAGCTTTTAATGCTTTTGCAAAACTATTTGTATCCATTCCAACACTTCTTTGATTTATCATGCTTTTTATATCTTTGTGGACAAATTCTATAGGGTCCTCTATTGTTATTATATGTTTTGCTTTTTTTTGATTTATTTCATTAATTATTGCAGCCAATGTTGTTGATTTACCAGAACCTGTAATACCTGTAACTAGAACTAACCCACGCTCCATGGTTACTATTTTATTTAATGCCTCTGGTAATCCTAATTCTTCTATTGTACTATGTGTTGTTGGTATTGCTCTAAATGCAAATGATACACCTTCCATTTGAAAAAATATATTCACCCTAAATCTAGTGTTTGCATCATATATATATGTCATATCTAGTTCTTTTTCTATAATTAAATCTTGAAATCTTCCTCTTGTTAGCTCTTTTGCAAATGTTAATGCATCATCTTTACTTAAGATTTCTTCACTAAAAACAACGATATCACCATTAATTCTTGCTCTAATTTTGCTACCTGCTTTTATATGCAGATCGCTACCACCTTGGTTTATTAATTTTTTTAAATATGATCTAACACGCTTTGTTAGGCTAAAATCTAATTGTTCTATATCTACTTTTATTTGCGATAAATTGCTATTTCTGCTCATATTATCAATATAATTATCTAGAATAGCATCTTTTAATGTATCATCGTTTGTTTCACTTTTATTTGTTTGTGTTTGAACAGAATCTGCTTTTATATTCTGATTTATGGTATTTTGTATATTTTGTTTTAGAGGTGTTTCTTGTTCTTTTATTTTGACTTCATTTCTTTGCATTTGTTGATTTGTATTTTGTTGTGCTGTTGTAGATAGTTTTATAGATTCCATCTTATTGATTGTTGGCTTTAGTGTTGTTTGTGTTTGAACAGAATCTGCTTTTATATTCTGATTTATGGTATTTTGTATATTTTGATTTGTTGCATTTATGTTTTGTTCATCTATTTTTACATTATTTAACATGATTGGTTTAGCATTAGCAATCATATCAATCCCATTAATCTTTGGTACAGATGTAGTTTGTTGATTTTTTAATTTTATTTCCATATAGCCTCTTTAAAATAATTACTTAGGGCATTGTATTACAATTTAAGTAAAATGTAAAATTGATTTTCTTTGGCTTTTATTTTGGTTATGATATTTAAGGAATATTTAATTACAATGATTGAATCTAAACGAAAAGTAAAAATTAATTTCAAGGATTGATTATATGAAAAGAGCGGGTTTTAATATGATAGAACTTGTATTTGTAATTGTAATAGTTGGTATTTTAACTGCTATTGCTATTCCTAGATTATCAGTAAGTCGTGATGATGCTTGTATTGCAAGACTTAGAGCAAATTTATCTGAAACAGAAACGATATTATCAAGAGAGTATACAAAAAAGTTTTTACAAGGTACTCAATTGAGTGGTACTGAATTGCTTAATCACTTAAAGACATTAGAGTCTGGTAATAGCGATGGTTGCTCATTTGTCGTTAATAGTTCAACAAGTGTAACTGCTAGTGTTAGATCAATCAATGTTAATTTACAAGTTACTAATAATGCTACTACAAAATCCCCAACCCTTACTTGCGATGCTAATAATGATTTATGTAGAAAATTAACCGGTAAGGCAAAACCATAGTTATTTTATAGTTATTCTATTTTTAGATTAATATTATAGGTCTCATTTATAGAATTGATAATCTCTATAATCTCGAGGCTTTTTTTGATAGCAGCTTCATTGCTTAATAGGTTAAAAAAAGTTATATTTGGGTGTTTTTTTGAAATATCTAGTAAAATATTATTTGTTCTACCATTTATAATTTTATAAGAGTTTTCCATAATTTTATTAAAGTAATTTAGTGCTAGTTTTGTATTTTTTCCTTTATTTATATCTTTTTCTATTTCTTTTAATACATTTATAATTTTTGTATCATTTATTTTATTGCCTTTTGTTTTTATATGCATCATTATATTATTTATACTATATTCATAGAAACTTGGAGTAGTGTTATCAAACCACTCTTTTAGTAAATAAAATATGCTTTTATTTCGAAATTTTTTTTCCCTTAGTAGTATATTAAGTTTGGCATCTAAATCAAAATCATTAAAATCAAGATATACATTTCGTTCAAGTGTTACAAATCCAAGTTTAGAATCTTCTTTGTGTAAATTTAATGTATATATAAATTTATTTGGTAATAACGATAAATAAGGATTCTTATTATTGTGTGTTATGTTGTTTATTTCTATATTAACAGAGATGTTATTATATGTGATATTTTTAATTCTTAAATTTATATTATTTAATTCTATATTTATTTTATCATTATATATATTTGCAAATTTAATAGTGCATATGTGTTTTAGAAAACCACTACATTCAACCGGTGCTATTTTTGTATTTAATGAGTAGCCCTCTAGCTCATTTTGTATAGAATTTATATATGTTTTTATAGCATTTTGTTCCAATCGCTTTAAATATTCATTTGCAATAAATAAGAAAAAACCTGCAGCACATACACCAATAATGATGATAAAAACAGCCCTTTTTTTCAAAACTAATCCCAAATATAATTTATTGTTGCTAATGATAACGAAGTTATTTTTAAAGTTTGATTGGTATAGATAAATTATCTATACCAGTTTTATCTTACAGGACTATCAACCTTTGTGTGTATATATGGCTTTGTATTTTTATCTAGCTCAAGATTTTCTTTTGGAGGGTTGCCATTTATATTTAAGTGTTTATAATATCTATCACCAGTTTTATGTCCATTCATATCTACTTTATATTTTATTTCTCCAGGGTTAAATTTTTGTATATCTTCAAATGTAGCATTGCTTGGCTTGTAATCAATATTATACTTTTTGGCAATGACTGCAAGTAGTGTTTGTCCTTGCCTTGCCATTTCTACAGACTGTAATAACATTCTGCTTGCCTCCCTTGGATTATGGAAACCTGTTGAATTTTCAGCACCAACAAAATCACTTCTCATTTGTCCTTTTCTATGTAATTCTAATGGCTCTTTTAAGATTATATTTATTTCTTCATCACTTTTTCCCATTTTGCTTAATTCATCTCTTATTTTTTTAATATCCCAAATAAGACTTACAGTGGCATATTCTGCACTCCTTAAATCAAATGCAATTGATTTTTGAATATCTGCAACTTGATTTCTTATAGTTTGTTCACTTTGATTATGACACGCTTTGCAAGAGCTATTTATATCAGCAAGTGGAGATGTTATATTGTGTTGAGTAATTTTTTTTGCCCCAGATCTTACATAAGGCATGTGACAATCAGCACAACTTACACCATTTGCAGCATGGACGCTACCACTATATAATTCAAATTCAGGATGTTGTATTTTTAACATAGGTGCTTTTGTATCTTTATGAATCCAATCATACTTAAATGCCTTACCTTCTTCTAATGCACCAACTTTTTCATAATGTTCATCAAACATCTCAATTCTAAATGGCATTCCTTTTTTCCATGAACTCCAGGGAAATACAAGCTCTATACCATCAGTTTGTATCTCTGTAGGTTCATTTCCATCTCTCCAAGAATCAAATTCATCATATGTTTTTTGTTCTCCATTAAACCATCTTTTATTTGGATCATTTGCAATAGATTCACCCATCACTTTTACTTTGCTGCCTGTAGGTTTAAAATAATACTCAACATGGCATTGTGCACAAACTAATGTTCGCATTTCATTTCTATCTGCTTTTATGCCCTGTATAGGATCTTTTTCATATCCACGCATTACAAGAGAATTTATTAAACCTTGTCTTGTAATTCTTAATGTCATATCATTTGGGTTATGGCAATCAGCACAAGTAACCCCCATTCTTTTTCCACCGTGCGGGCCGCTATGCTCTGGTGAGTTTTCAGCTATACCATTTACAGCAGGAATGTTTTTTATCATAGTCCAATATTTTGTAGAATTAAATGCAACCCAGTCACCTTTTGCTACATTTTTATAAAGCCATGGTGACCATCCACTATGGCAATTCATACATGCTGTTGGTTGACCATTAAAACCTTTAAATCCATGAGCATTTAAAAAATCTTTATTATTTCTTGCTGTATCCATTTGATCTACTTGAACCCAAAAATGTCCTCTCTCTTCATTTGCATCAATTGAGAATGGATATCCTGCCCAAAGTATAGTTAATTGAGGATATCTAATTAACTTACTATAAGCTAAGTTTCCACCAAAATCTGTTGTGCGTGGTTCTTCTGTTTCAACTTTTAAATACATATCAAGATATTCTGGATACATTTTTCCCCAATAATCAAATGTGGGATTATCATCACTTAATTCTACATAACTTTTTGGTGCCAAACCCGCAGTTTCATTTTTCTTTGTGTTTATATTCATTAATAGTGCAATAATTGCAATACCTATAATGATTGCTAATGCAAGTATAATTGGCATTGCAAGTGATTTTTGTTTAGACATATTTCCCCCTTTTAGTTTATTAAAAATTCCTTATGTGTCCTACATTTTTATGGCAAGATACGCAACTTAATGATTTATCATAATTGTGTATAGTTTTTGTTGTTGGATTTATTACATTGCTTGCTACTTCAGAATGACACCTAATGCAATTATTTTGAACATCAATTTTTGTTTTTTGTGTTGCGCTAAGAGTGGTTGGCAAATCTTTAAAAGTAAAAGCATATGCATGACTTAAGCCACTTTGTGCTTTTGTCATCCATTTTGATATGAATTCATTTGGTATATGACAATCATTGCATGTAGCATGTTCTCTATGGCTTCCACTTCTCCAATCTCTATATACTTCATTCATAACATGACAATTATTACATGCCTCACTTTTATTACTAAAATATGAGAATCCTTCTGCATAATAGAATGTAAAACCACCTATTGCAATAGTAAATGTAACTGCTATTATTGTTGCTATAGTAAGAATGGAAAGTCTATTATTATTCTTATTGTCTTCCAAGAAACTCTCCTATGCATTAAAATAAAATGCTTTGTAATAATACTTTTTATAGATTTTGTATTTTTGATTATAGTCAAATTATGAGTAAATAATTAATAAATTGTTAAGAAATTCTTTATAGTGATAATTGTTTATTTGTTTTTATGCCTAAATCTTCTAATTTTTTCACTTTGTCAATTATTGAGCCTTTTCCATCTTTTAGTGTAATTAGTATTTCTTTATAGCTTTTATCTGCATTATTTATTACCTTTCCTAGAGATTCCATTTTTTCATATAAGGTGCAAAATTTATCATACAAACTAGTTGCTGTCTTTATTATCTCATCAATATTTTTATTTTGTCTTTCATTTCTCCATATATTTTCAATAGTTCTTAATGTTGCATAAAGTGTAGCAGGACTTACAATGATTATGTTTTTATTGTAAGCAAATTGAAACAATTCATTGTCATACTTGATTGCATCTAAAAATGCTCCTTCAATTGGGATAAACATTAATATAAAATCAAGTTTTATTCCATCTCCTAACTCATTATATTTTTTTACACTCAATGTTTTTACATGGTTTTTAATTGAAGTTATATGTCCCAATAGACTATCTTCTTTATTATTGTTTATATATTTTTCATAATCAATTAGTGATACTTTAGAATCAATAATAATCATTTTTTCATTTGGAAGCTTAATTACAATATCAGGGCGAAATCTATTTCCATATTCATTTGTGTAGTTTTGTTCTCTAAAGTATTCTCTTCCTTTACTTAAACCAGAATCTTCAAGAAGCTTCTCTAATATTACTTCTCCCCAATTACCTTGTATTTTATTGTTTCCTTTTAATGCATTTGTTAAGTTTATGGCATCTTGGGATATTTGATTATTTAGTTCTTTTAGTATTTTTATCTCACCAACTAATTCATTTCTGTTTTTTGATTCTTTTTCATATACATCTTGGACTTGTTTTTTGAAGGCATCTATTTGACTTTGAAGAGGTTTTATGATGTTATTTAGACCTTCTTCTTGTGCATTTTTGTGAGTTTTTATTTTTTCATCTAATATGCTTTGAGATAGAATTTTAAATTCATTTTTTGTTTGTTCTTTTAATGAGATAAAATCATTAATTTTTTCTTCATTAATTTTCTTTTCATATTCTATTGATGTTTTTAATCTTGAGTTTTGTTCTAGCAATTCTTTTATTTCATTGTTGATTTTTATATTTTCGTTTTTTAGTATCGTATTGAGATTTTTGTATTTCATTACAATAATAAATGATATAGCAATACATATGAAAATAATAATTAAGCTAAATATTAAATAACCCATATTTTTACCTTTATATCATCATACTTTCATCTTTTTTGCCACCAAAATTAGTAATTAACCCTTGAGTTAATCGCATCCCATATAAAATTACAATCCAAGAACAATATATCCATAATATAAAAAACATTAGTATAGAAAATGAACCATATATTGTGGTGTATGCTTTATTAAAAAATACATAATATACAAATGCCCATTTTAATAGATTCCACATAATCGTAGTTATTAGTGATGATGATAATAGTGATAATAATGGTATTGGCTTGTTTGCTAGAATCTTAAAAAGTGTAAAAAACATTACCCATATTAATATATATGGCAACAAATCAAACAGGTTTAATAAACTATAATTTTTTAGCAAAGTTTGCACTTCTAGGCTAAAATAAAGTGATGCTCCCATTCCAAGTGGAAATAATGTTATAAGCGCCCAATACACTATAATTGAATCAAAAAAAGCTCTTTTTTTTGATTCAAACAATATAGATGATATATTTTCTAGATTCCTAAAAAACAATATTGATGCAATAAATACATATATGAATGCACTCATGCCTAGTGTTTTTGAATTTTCCATAAATTGATCTAGATATAAAGATATTACATCTGTGTTTGTTGGAGAGAGATTTGATAAGATTATGTTTTTTAAGTATTGTAATTCTACTTGAAAATTAGGAATTGAAAGTAATATTGATAATACTATTATGATTAAAGGAACAATTGCAGATAGTGAATATAATGATAGTGATGCTGCATATGTCTCAATATTATTGAAGAATGACAAAAAATCAATCAACTTACTTCTTATATCTATGATTGTTATTTTAGTAATTGTTGTTATTTTTTTGATTTTTTTTAAAATTAAACTAATGCTATTTGTCATTTATTTTTATCCTTGGATATTTAAAATAGCATTATAGTAGATTCTAGAATAATCTAGAATCTATGAGTTAGTATATTTAGAACTTAACAGCTCCAGTTGTTGCAAGAGGTATTATTCTGTTGCTTCCACTTGGGTAAGATTCTTTTAATCCTTTACAAAATGTTCCACCATTACCAGTCTGTCCTACACCACCAGCTAAACTTATATTTGCAGGATTAAATATTAAGTTACCAGTAGTTGTATCTAGTGTAATTATTGCTCCACATCCACCAGTTTGACCAGCTTGTCCTTGACGTGTTACATTTCCAAGTGGTTGAATTCCATTGCTATTTGCCGCACCATTTCCACCTACTCCCCATCTACCTCTATCTAATCCACCTGTATCTATCATCCATTCACCCCAGTTGCTAAAGCCAGTAGGAGCAGATTGTG
>CALUUD010000002.1 GCA_944323885.1 uncultured Helicobacteraceae bacterium
TCTTTAACTCTAAATTAGAGTAATAGAGTAAAAGTAAATGAAATATAAACAATTTTTTTTTAAGGTTTGCTTAAATGCAATTATTTATTTAAAATTTGTCTAATAACTTCATATACAGCAATGCTTACACTATTTGATAAATTTAGGCTTCTTGCATTATTAAACATAGGAATTTTTAATAATTTATCTTTATTTTCTTGTAGAATTTTATTATCTAACCCCATATCTTCTCTACCAAAATATAAAAAGCAGTTATCATTAAAAGTTGCATCAAAATAATTTTTGTTTGCTTTTGTGGTAAAAAAGAAGTGATTTTCATTTATTTTATTTTCTTCCCAAAAAGATTCTAGACTATCCCATTTGATTAAATCTACTTCATTAAAGTAATCCATACCAGCGCGTTTTATGCCTTTTGAATCTAGAATAAATCCAAGTGGATATATAAGATGCAATCTAGAATTACTAGCTAATGCAAGCCTGCCTATATTTCCTGTATTGTGTGGGATTCTAGGTTCAACTAATACAATATTTATCATATTTTCCTCTAATTAAAATATATGATTACCTCGTAATTTTTAGAATCTTTAATAATATCAAATGTAAAATTTAATTCATTGCATAATTTTTGTAAGATTTTTATTCCAAGCTTTGAGCTAAACAGATTAATCTCTCCGCCTTGTGTATTTTGTATTTTTATAATCTTTGAATCTAGTGTTATTTTTATTACACTCTGCGGCATTGAGTATGTAATTGCATTTTCAAGTATTGACATTAACATTTTTAAAAATAGATTTTTTCTTGTTTGTAAGATAAAATCATCACCAATAATTTTTATTTCTAAATTTCTATTTTTTAGCAATAAATCAACTTTAGATATAGTTTCTTTTATCATCTCAATTACACTGATATCTTCTTTTTCATCAAAGTCAAAAATATTAAAATAAAGCATACTTTGAATTTCAAGATACAATCTTTGTATATCTTTGTTGATATCATTTATAAAATCTTCTTTTTTATATTCATCACTTTGTTGTAATTTTTCAACTCTAGCTTTTATTATGGCTAGAGGTGTTTTTAATTCATGTGTAGCTGAGGCAAATATTTCTTTGTCCTTTATGCGTAATTCTTCAAAACGATGCACAAGCATATTTAGTGCAGATTCAATTTGTTTGATTTCTTCTCCAACATTTTTATAATTTGTATAAAATTCATTCCCACTTTTATAATTTTTGCATTGATTGGCAAGATGATTAAGTGGCAATAATAATCTTTGTATAAAGTATGCCCCAAATATTCCAATAGTAATCAAGTATATTAAGTGCTGCAATACAAGCTTTATTGCTTGTTTGTATATATATTTTTTTAATTCTGTATTGCTACTTTTGAGATTGAAATACATACCATTTGGAAGTTGTGTAGATACAGCTATTTCATTATTTTTTGCTTTATATTCGTTGTTTGAAAAGAAAAAAGATATATCTCTTGCACCGCTTGCTTCTAATACAGAAGTCATGTGAGGTATATCATATAAAAATGCTAGATTTGTTTTATCTTGATATTTTCTTACATAATCATAACTTTCATTTAGTGCATGAGATAATAATAATTCCAAATCTTGTTGTTTTTCATTATTTATATAGATTAATGTTAGTATTAGATTTATTATGAAGTAAATACTTGTTAATATTAAAAAAAATATTGTAATTTTATTTGTTAGTGATTTTGATTTAATCAATCATAAATCCTCTTGTTTTAATTGTTTTTATAATTTTTGGGTTTATCTTTTTTCTTATTCTTGATATTAGTTCATCAATACTATTTGGCAATATATTTTCTGGATGTATATATAAAGAATCAATAATTTCATTTTTACTAAATATATATCCTCTCTTTGATAGAAGAAGAAATAATAATGCACTTTCATTTTTGCTAAGTATAATTTGTTTATCCTTTGCTATCACTTGTTTTGTTTCTATGTTTATTATTGTATCTTCAAAGATAAATTCACTAGATTTAAATCTTCGTCCAAGTGCTAGTATCCTAGCTTTTAATTCTTTATTATCAAATGGTTTTTCTAGATAATCATCAGCACCCTTTAAAAGTCCATTTACTTTATCATCAACGCTACATAATGCACTTATAATAAGAATCCCCATATTTGGATTTTTGTTTTTAGCGTATTTTATTACATCATGCATAATATCTATCCCATAAAAGTTCCTATCTAACACTAAAACTTGATATGAGTATGAATCTAGATAGTTAATAATCTCATCTTTATTATTTACTGTATCTATATTGAATCCATCAAATTGTAGATTTTCTTTCATTAGTTCAAGTAATACTACTTCATCATCAGCAATTAAGATTCTCAACTACACCTCCAAAGCATTGTGTATAAAAATCTTTAAATGCTCTTTTCCAATCATTGCAAATAGTTTATTTATTATTCTTTCTTGATTATTACTTATTTTAACTTCTATCTTTCCATAATCAATTCTGCCTGTAACTCTTTCTTTAGCACTTTGTAGCATTTTTGTGCTGTATTGCTTGCACTCAAAGTAATAAAAATCATCAAACTCATCATTAAGCAAACAATCTACAATCATATCTTTGTAACTATCTTTAAAATAAATATATAAAATTTTATCCATATAACTTTACCTTTTTTACTAGAGTTTTAAATACTGGAGGTAGTATTAGCAATGTTAAAATACTTGATGTAACCAATCCGCCTAGTATTACTATAGCAAGTGGCCTTTGTATCTCACTCCCTACTCCGCTTGAAAGCAATAATGGAAGCAAACCAAATCCTGCGATAAATGCAGTCATTAATACAGGTCTTAGTCGTCTTTGTGCACCAATTTTTACAGCATCATCTATGTTGTATCCATTTTCTATTAGAGATATAAAATAACTTACCATAACAAGCCCATTTAGAATAGCGATGCCAAATAATGCTATAAAACCAACAGATGCAGGAACAGATATGTATTCACCAGTGATAAATAATGCCACAAGTCCTCCTGTAACTGCAAATGGTATATTTAATAGTATTAATAATGCTATAGATATTGATTTGAATGTAAAAAATAATATAAAAAAGATCATAACTATACTAAGTGGAATGATAGTCATAAGTCTTGTTTGAGCTCTTTGTTGATTTTCAAATTGCCCACCATAAGTTATTGAATATCCATCATCTAATTTAATTTCTTGATTAATCTTTTGCTTTATTTCATCTACATATCCACCTAAATCTCTACCTTCTACATTGCTTCTTACAACACTCATACGATATGTATTTTCCCTATTTACTTGGACAGGACCTTCTATTTGTTCTATATTTGCAATAGCACTAATTGGAACACTTCTTCCATTTTTTGTAACTAACTCTAAACTTTTAAATTTGTCTATATCATTTTGTATATTCTTATCCATTCTAATTATAACAGGTGTCACAATGAATCCATTTGGAATATCGGCAACTACTATCCCATCTAATGAAGACTGCAAAAATTTTTGAAACTCTGCAATACTAATTCCTAAATTTGCTAGATTAATTTTATTTGGTGTTATCTGTAAATATGTAAAACCTTCATTAATTGTTGTAAATATTTCACTTGAACCTTTAATTCTTCCAAGTAAATCTGCAATTTCGTTGCTAAGTTCATTTAATCTATCGATATCACTCCCAAATATTTTTATTGCAACATCACCTCTTGCTCCAGTTAGCATTTCAGATGTTCTCATTTCAATTGGCTGTGTAAAACCAAAACCAATACCTTTAAAATCCACTAAAGCATTTTTTATTTTTTCTTGAATTTCTTCTTTTGTTTTTACTTGCCATTCATCTTTTGGTTTTAGAACTATGAAGGTATCACTTTGATTTAGCCCCATAGGATCTAGTCCTAATTCATCACTACCTGTTCTTGCTATTATGCTTTTTATTTCACTTACTTGATCTAATAACTGCTTTTGTATTCTTAGATTCAAATCTTTTGATTGTTCAAGAGATATTGATGGAGGTGTTTCTATGCTTAAGATTATATCTCCCTCATCAAGTGTTGGCATAAATTCACTACCAATAAACCTAATTAAACTAAAGCATGCAACAAGAAATACTAGTGCTATTGATACTACAATTTTTGTATGATTTAGTACAAAATTCAATATAGGATCATATATATTTGAGAAAAATTTATTAATAATAGTATCTTTATGTGGTGTTTGTTTTAATATAAATGAGCTTACTACTGGAATTATACTCAGAGATAACAATAGCGATCCAAACAAGGCAAATACTATAGCTATCGCAACTGGTGCAAATAATTTTCCCTCCAATCCCTCTAGGCTTAATAGTGGCATAAAAAATAAAATAATAATTAAGATTCCACTAAATACAGGCAAAGAAACCTCTCTTGCTGCACGATAAATTATATGTAATCTATCTAATTTACTATTGTTTTCACTTAGATGAGAGAATATGTTCTCCACCATTACAACAGCAGAATCTACAAGCATTCCAACTGCAATAACTAAACCTCCAAGGCTCATTAGATTTGCACTAATTCCAAATATATTCATCAATATAAATGCAAATAATAATGCAAGTGGAAGTATGATGCTTACTGCAATTGCAGCTCTTATATTTCCTAAAAATAAAAATAGTGTAATTATGATTAAAATAACTGCTTCTATTAATACCTTTGTTACACTATTTACTGCTTTTTGTGTTAGAATTGATCTATCATAAAATATCTCTATATTTACCCCGTTTGGTAAATTAGGTTTTAATTCTTCTAAGCGTTGTTTTATTTCATCTATAGCTTCTTTTGCATTTGCTCCTTTTAGTGATAATACTAACCCTTGTGTAGCCTCTCCAACACCATCTTTTGTGACAAACCCTAGTCTTGTTATATATTCTTCATTTACTTGTGCAAAATCACCTAATTTTACAAATCCATTTTTTGATGGTATTGGAATTTGTTTTATCTCTTCTATATCAATTGCACTTGTTTGCACCTTTACAATTAGTGCTTCACCTGCTGTATTTATTCTTCCTGCTCCAGAATTATTTAGATTTTCACTAATAGTTGTCTCAATATCACTTATTGTAATGCCTAGATTTGCCATTTGAGCAAAATTTGGTGATATTGTTATTGCTTTTGCATATCCACCTAGAGAGTTTACATCAGCTACACCCTTTACATTTCTAAGTGCAGGTCTTATTGTAAAATCTAATAATTCCCTTTTTTGCATCTGTGATATATCACCTTCTATCACAAACATAAGCATTTCACCAAGTGGAGTTGTAATTGGCGCCATTCCACCGCTTACTCCATTTGGCAGATCAGCCATAATCCCACTTAATTTTTCAGCAACCATATTCCTTGCTTTATAAATATCCGTGCCTTCCTCAAAATCAATTGTAATATCAGCTATAGAATATTTTGATATGCTTCTTAGCATCTTTTGCCCCTCTAGGCCTAGAAGTTCACTCTCAAGAGGTCTTACAACTCTATTTTCTACTTCTGTTGGGCCCATTCCCGGTGCTTTTAAAATAATTTTTACTTGAGTTGATGAAATATCAGGAAATGCATCAATTGGAATCTTGAAAAATGAATATAATCCAGCGATAAATATTGCAATTCCAAAAATAATAACAATGATCCTTTGTCTTAGACAAAATTCTATTATACTTTTTAGCATTGTTTTACCTTTTTATTCAAAGCTAAGTCCGCTCATAGCGCCTTTTAATACTATGATAGATCCATTTGCAAGATTTGTTTGTAAGCCAAAATCTCCTTTTTTAATTAAAAATCCATTATTTATTTCTTTTATAATTTCTATTTTGGTTGGAAGGAAACCTCTTTGTGTTTTTACAAATACTATATTATCTCTGCCAAATTTTGTAACAACATCTCTGCTGATTGCAATTGTATCTTGTGGATTTTTTGAAAGTATAAAGGTGTCTATATTGCTACCAGCTTTTAGTTGTTTATAGTTAATATTGGCTGTTGCATTTATTGTATTTGTGTCTTTATCTATTGCTATAGATACAGAATTAATATTTCCAATTTCAATTTGTTTTTCATTTTCATCTTTTATAAAAACTCTCGCATCTTTTTGTATATCTTGTGCACTAATTTGTGGTATTTTTATGGTTGCTTGCATCTTACTATTATCATTGGTTATTATTATATAAGGAGTGAATGCTTCTATTTTTTGGGCACTTTTGCTAGGACCTATTGCCAATATTCCACTCATTTGTGCTATAACTGGATAGCTAATTCCCTTTGTATTTGGGTTTATTCCTATTTGCTTTATTGTAGAATCTAGATCTTTTAATTTTAATTCTAATTCATTTGCAAAGAGATAACTATTTTCATATTCTCTTTGAGATATTACTCCATTTTCAAACAACTCCTTATCTTTTTTTGCATTATTTTGTGCGATTTTATATTTAGATTCTGTGTTTTTGTATTCATATACTAGGTTTGACAGAGAATCTGAAATTATATTGCAAATTACATCACCTTTTTTTACATAGTCACCTTCAAATTTTTTGATATTTGAAATTGTTATTTCAAATGGACTAACTTGTTTGATTGATGCTTGATTGCTAAAATCAAGGCTTGTAACAAATGGTCCAAGTAAAAAATATCCACTAAAGTCAGGTTTCGTGGTGCTTATGCCCATTTTTTGCATTTGTTGTTCTGTGAGTATTATTTCATCATATCCAAATATAAAATTAAACAACAATACGATACAAACAACTTTTTTCATTTTGTCTCCTTTATACTAATTTGTGTTCCAAGATTTTCTTCAAGCAGTGATAGTGTATTTATGTAATTTATTTTTTCTTGAGTTGTATTTATCCTGCTATTTAAATAATTATTTTTTATATCAAGATATTCAAACACGCTAATAACTCCTGCATCAAAACCTTTTTGCATTATGTCAAATAGATGTTTTGAATTTTCCTCATTTTGTGATTGCAGTCTTATTACTTCTTCTTGTTGTATTAGTTGTTCTTTGTATGATTCTACACTTTGTTTTATTTGTTTTTTTGTTATTTGATTCTCTCTTATACTAGCACTTTTTAGCTCCATTAATGCTTGTTGTTGATAGTTTGATTTTGATGTAAATGGTAATGGAATAATAAGTTTAACATCAATACTATTTTGTCCTGTCGTATATCCAGCACCAATTTGCATGCTATCCATAATACCTCTACTTACGACTTTTGCACTTTGTTCATAATCTAGAGCATCTAATTCTAATATTTCATTATAAATTGAATTATCTATATTATTTGATATATCTATGTTGCCTATATATACAAGTTTTATATCATTAATTCCATGAAACTTATCATCACCAACTAATATCTTTAGCTTATCTAAAGTGTCTTTTATTAATATTTGATGTGATTTTAGTGTTGATAATGCATTTGAATAATCATTTTTAAATCTAAGTAGTTCAGCTTTTGAGATTCTATTTGCATTAAATCTCTGTTGAGCTATAGTTAATGCATCTTTTGCAAGCATCTCTTTATCTTTATATATTTGTTCTTGTTCTTTATATATTAAATATGTTAGGTAGTTACGCTTTGCACCTATTGCAATGATATTTTTTTGTAATTCTAAAATTTTTTCATTTTTATTAATTTTTGTCGTATAGTTATCTTTTATTACACTGCTTACCCAAGGCATTTTTGGTGTTATCATTAATAATATCTGTGTTTGTGTTTCTAGCTTGTTTGTATTGGCTGCCATTCCAAAACTAGGGCTTATTTCCACATATGGAGATTCCCAAGAATTCATTGCATAGCTTTCATTTTGAAGAGACTTTGATATGGCGCTTTGTCTTATTAAATCTTTAGAGTTATTATAGACTTTGTTTAAAAATTCTTCATAGCTGATTTCAGTGCAATACATTATTTGTATCATTGTTGTAATAATAAAAACAGATTTAATCATATTTCCCCTGCCAAAATAATTTTTTATATATTAAATATTTTGTATGAGAAAATTATGAGATTATTTTTTTATTATAGTAAAGAGAATCCTTACTATAATAAAATTTAGTGGAGATTACGCCAGATTTTTCGTTTCCATAAATAAGCAAGAATAGTAAGAATAATCATAAAACCAATCAAGATTTTGCCAACAAACTCTCTTTGCTCTTTCTTGCTATCACCGACGCTTTCTAGATATGAAATAACTTTTTCTTGAGAATCTTTTGTTAATCCAACTCTAGGCATTGATGCATTCACTAGTGTTTTTTGTGGATCGTTTATGAATTTATTTAGAGTTTCTTGACCTCTACTTCTTATCATCATTGATAAGTCTGGTGCTTGAGCTCCTAAATAGTTTGCTATTGTATCATTTGGTGTTAATGCTGTTATGTTGTCATACTTCATGCTATGACATCTAACGCACGCCTCTATGAATATTTCTTTATTGCTTAAATTTACATCTGCAGCTAGTGCTTTAAAATAAGCAACAATATCACCTAATTCTTCATCACTTACTAATGTTGGCGTCATAGGAAATGGTTTTGTATCATTGAATTTATGAGTAAGTTTTAAAGTTTTTACAGGATCTTTTATTAGATTTGCTAAAAACTTTTCATCATATATTGCACCAATATTTGATAGATCTGGAGGCACTACACCATAAGCAGATGCTGCAAGTTCATTTGTTAATAATGCAGGGAAGCCATCTTTTTCTATGCTATGACAAGCCACACAAGATGAAGTAGCTAAGGCTTTTCCATTTTCTATGTTTCCTGTAGTTGGCAGATCTTCTAAGTCGCTAAAATCAAAATCTGCAGGAGCTGTTTTTGGATGAAATACAGAATGGGCTAATGGTTCAACACCCCAATATAAAATTCCAACAACAATTGCTACAAATGCAAGAATTTTTAATTCTCTTAGGGCACTCATTTTGCACCTCCATTAGAGCATTTAGAGTTTTTTTCTATTGTGGTAATTATTGGTAATGCAACAATTAATAATATAAATGTAACAGCAGCAATAAAACCTATAATATTATTGATGCCTTCTGGAGGCAGCTTGCCAAATATCGTTAATGTTACTAAATCTATTAATAATATGAAAAACCAAATACAAAATAATGGTCTTTTATGTGCTGGAGCAACAACTGGACTTCTATCTAAAAATGGTAGCGCAAATAAGATTACTTGTGCAAAGCCAAAGAATATTAGCCCTAAAGATTCACTCATATAAAATCCTCTTAATATTTCATAACTCCATAAAAAATACCATTCTGGGTAGATATGTGCCGGTGTTTTTAATGTATCTGCAGGATCAAAGTTTATTGGATCCATAGCAAATCCAAATTTAAAGCACATTAAATAAAAGAATAAAATCATGAATGTGCATATTACAAATATATCTTTTGATAGGAAATCTGGCCAAAATGCAACAACTTTTGATTCTTTTTTATTTCCATTTTTATACTTTTCTACTTCTTTATCAAAATCTATCTCTTCACCATCTTGATTATTTACATGAGGGATTCTAAGAGAATAGAAATGTGTAGCAATAAGTATCATAATTACAACAGGCAGTAAGAATACATGCAGCATAAAAAATCTTGTTAATGTTGCATCTGCAGGTATAAAATTGCCTCTAATCCAAACAACTAGATCTGGTCCAAGAAATGGAATCTTAGAGAACAAATCTGTAATAACTTTAGCAGCCCAATAACTCATTTGTCCCCAAGGTAACATATACCCACTGAATGCTTCTGCAGAAAATAATACAAATAAAAGCATACCAGTTATCCATATCATTTCTCTGCCTCTTTTATATGATCCATAATATATTGCAACAAACATATGAATATAGATTATTAAAAATATTAAAGATGCACTTACTGCATGAGCATGCCTCCAAACCCAACCATACTCAACTTCGTTCATTATTGTCTTATTTACACTATCAAAAGCAAGGTTGATGTCTGGTTTGTAATACATTAATAAAAATATTCCAGATATAACAAGTACCGTAAAAAGTACTGTTAATACAACACCCATAGCCCATAACCAATTTATATTTTTTGGAATCCAATATTCTGTCATCAATACTTTTGTTAATGTTTTTACAGCCAGGCGTTGGTCAAGCCAGTCTATAAAACCATCTGCTTTTTTAAAATCTGCCATTATCTCCCCTTTATGCTTTGCTTATTAATTCTTTATAGATATCACCTTCTTCACCAAATACTAACTTTGTTCCATTAATACTAAATGGTGGAATTGTCATAGGTCTTGGTGGCGGACCTGATAAATTCTGTCCAGAAGAATTAAATATTCCTCCATGGCAACCACATAAAAACTCTTTTTTCTCTGATTCGTATTTTGGTATACAACCAAGATGTGTGCATACTTGTAATCCAACGCTATAAATTTCACCATTTATTTCAAAATCCCTGCCTTCAACCTTGCTATCATCACTAGCTTTTTTTAATATATAGACAGGTTGTCCTCTCCATTCAAAAGTTTTTAACTCACCTTTTTGCAATTGTGATATATCAACTGTTGTAAAACCGCCTGTTACAACACTAGGAAGCGGATCCCATGTTTTTTTCATCGCAAATAATGTCCCACCAGCACCAATCGCTGCAACTGCTGCTAAGCTCATTCCAAGAAAATCCCGTCTGTTGACATTTTCTTCCATTATCTCCCCTTTATAGATTTTAATAGAAATGTTAATACAAAAATGGCAATCATATATTACATTTGCTTAAATTTGTTATAAATTTATTTCTTAACATATATCAATTCTAAATATTTAATAATCTAATCTTTACATATCAATTTCAAATCAATATGAAAATTAATCAATTATGCATTATTGAGATATTTTTGTAGTGGTTTATTTTTGATTTAAATATCAATGAAAGCTGTTAAATTTAAACTATAATTAAATTATTTTTTAGATATCTTGATTTATCTCATTTAGTGCATTTTGCAGTCTTTTAAATCCAATTTTTATTTCTTCTTGTGTTATTGTGATGGGTGGTAAAAACCTAAGCGTGGCATTTCCTGATTTTAATATTAGCACTTGATTTTCTTTTGCTTTTTTTATCACCATAGATACTAAGTTGTCATTTTTTGTTTTTATACCTCTCATAAAGCCAATTCCACTAACATCTATGAAAATTTTTTTGTTATTGTTGCATATTTGTTCTAGTTGTTCTGAAAAATATTCAATATTTGCATTTAATTTATTACTTTTTTTAAAAGATTCTAATGTGTCTAAAACACATAAACCTGCTACACTAGATAAAAAATTACCTCCAAATGTGCTTCCGTGATCACTTGTTTCAAATATATCAATCTTATTTGTCATTGTTGCACCAATTGGAATTCCTCCACCAAGCCCTTTTGCTAAAGTAATTACATCTGGAGTAATTTTATAAATATTTGAGGCTAAAAATTCTCCACTACGATATATTCCACTTTGAACTTCATCTACAATCAATAAAACATCATTATTTTTACAAAAATATTCTAGAGATTTTACCTCTTCCTTTGGCATGGCATAAATACCGCCTTCACCTTGTATCAACTCTATCATTATTGCTATTACATTTTTTCTTTTTTTTGCTAAGTTAATTGCATCATATATATTTTCTGCATATAAAAATCCATCTGGAAATGGAGCAAAATGTTTATGCATTTTGTCTTGCCCACATGCTTTTAGCGTAGCTATACTCCTTCCATGAAAGCTATTTTTTAGTGTAATTATCTCAAAACGATTGGTAGATTCTCCATATTTTCTGGCAATCTTTATCGCACATTCATTTGCTTCTAATCCTGAATTAGAAAAAAATACTCGCATTTTATATGTAGATAATTCAACTAATTTCTTTGCAAGCTTTGCTTGTGGTTCAATAAGAAATATATTTGATAGATGTAACAATTTTGATGCTTGACTTGATATTGCTTCTACTAAGTTTTTATTATTATGTCCTAAGCTGTTTACGCCAATTCCTGAAGTAAAATCAATATACATTTTTCCATTATTATCATATATCTTTGCATTTTCTCCATGCGTAAAATGTATATGGTCTCTATTGTATGTATGTAAAATATAATCTTTGTCTATTTTTTCTAAATTATCCAATATGTAGTTCCTTGTATAGTTTTATTGCATATCTATCTGTCATTGATGCTATATAATCACTTATTATTCTATGTAATTTTGCACCTTTATTTAATTTTTCTTTTAAATCTTGAGGTAATAGATTTTTATCATTCATAAAATCATTAAATAATGCTTTGATACATTGTTTCCCAAAAAACATTTTTCTCTTTACCTCTTCGTTGCCATATAGGTTTTTAAACAATATCTTTTTTATTTCTTTTATACTATCTTTTATGTCATCATCATAGCATATTTGCTTTTTTTCTTTGAAATTATTTATTATATTTTGTGCTAGTGTATTGATAAGTGATGATGAAAATCTATATCTAAATACTCTGTCATTTTTTAAAACTCCATTATCTTTCAATTCTTTTATTAATTTTGATATTAGATAATTTTCTTCTAGTATTTCAATTGATATTATTTTTTGTTTTATGCCATCATCTATATCATGACTTATGTATGCAATCTCATCACTAAAATCTACTATTGTTGCTTCTAGTTTTGGATTATTTTTTATTTTGAATATAGCCCTTAAATTTTCGCTAAAAAATGGCTTATCATATGGCTTTGAATGTTTTAATATTCCTTCTAAAGTTGCATATGTTAGATTTAGACCATTGAATTCTTTATATCGCTTTTCTAATTCACTTACAACTCTAAAAGATTGAAAATTATGCTCAAACCCATTTTTAAATCCAGAATCTTTTAGTATCCTATCTAGTTCATCTCCTCCACTATGACCAAATGGAGAGTGTCCTAAATCATGTGCTAAAGCAATTGCCTCACATAAATTTTCTTCTAAATTACAATGATTTGCTATAGTTCTTGCTATTTGACTTACCTCTATTGTATGTGTCAATCTAGTTCTAAAGTAATCACCCTGGGTGTTTAAAAATACTTGAGTTTTGTATTCAAGCCTTCTAAAGCTACTGCAATGGATTATCCTGTCTCTATCTCTTGCATAAGGATTTCTATAATCTTCTTTAAAAGCGTAAAATCTATCTGTATATTGCATAAAAAGCCTTGTTATTTTGTTTTTATTTTATCAAAAATAGTTTAGAATCTATCAAGATTATTATATTTTTAAATATTCAATCAATTTTAAGGTATATATTGTATGGAAATATTAAAAAAAGCATTTGGTATGTATGAGACAAATTGTTATATTGTTAAAAGTGAATATGGAGATTTTATCATCGATCCTGGAGAGGGTAGCTCATGTTGGGTGTTAGAAAACATAGAAAATCCACTTGCAATTTTAAATACACATGGTCATTTTGATCATATTTGGTGCAATGCAGCTTTAAAGGAGAAATTAGATATTCCGTTGTTGTGCCCAAAAGAAGATGCATTTATGTTAAAGAGTGATTGTTTTAATCTTGGTTTAGATCCTAAAGCACCTGATATAGAAGTAGAAAATAATGAAATTTTTTATTTTAATAAAGATGGTTTGTTAGATTCTGTTAGCAATGATGCAAATTTCATAAAGGTGGAATTTATGTTTTTTCCAGGACATACACCAGGTTGTAGTATGATAAAAATTGGTAATTTTATTTTTAGTGGGGATTTTATATTTAAGAGATCTATTGGTAGATCGGATTTTCCTTATTCTAGCAGTGAATTGATGAAAAATTCTATAGAGAAGTTTGGCAAAATAGATTATGATATGCCTTTGTATCCTGGTCACGGAGAATCTACAACAATAAAAGCAGAGCAAAAAAATATTCATTATTATTTACATATGATTTAAAAATTTTTCAATAAATATTTAAATAATTATTAGATAAAGCCGATTTTGTTTTTGCAGCTAAGATAAGGATATCTTAGTGATATATAAAAAGGAGTTTATTATGGCTTTCCAAGTCAATACAAATATCAATGCATTAAATGCACATGTACAATCTGCTTTTAGTCAATTTGGCATGAAAAATTCTCTTGAAAAATTGAGTTCTGGTCTTAGAATTAATAAAGCAGCAGATGATGCTTCTGGTATGGCTATAGCAGATAGTTTAAGAAGTCAAGCAAGTTCATTAGGTCAGGCTATTAGAAATACAAATGATGCAATGGGTATCATTCAGATAGCAGATAAAGCAATGGATGAGCAAGTGAAGATTTTAGATCAAGTTAAAGCAAAAGCTACGCAAGCCGCACAAGATGGACAGACTACAGAGTCAAGAAAGGCAATTCAAGCAGACATTATTAGGCTTATTCAAGGTCTTGATTATATAGGCAATACCACATCATTTAATGGTCAAGCATTGCTTTCTGGTCAATTCACAAATAAAGAGTTTCAAGTTGGGGCTTATTCTAATCAGAGCATTAAAGCATCAATTGGATCTACAACAAGTGATAAAATAGGTCATGTTAGACTTGAGACTGGAGATATGATTACAGAATCTTTGACTGCCCAACTAGTGTTTAAACAAGTTGATGGAGTAAATGATGTAAAGATAGAGAGTGTGGTTATATCTAATTCTGCAGGGACAGGTATTGGCGTTCTAGCAGAAGTTATTAATAAGAGTGCAGATAAAACAGGGGTAAAGGCTACATATAGTGTAATTTCTACTTCAGATCAAGCTATTATATCAGGAAGCCTAAATGCTGTTTCTATTAATGGTATAGTTTTAGGTGATATCACAGGAATTAAGGCAAATGATTCTGATGGTAGATTGGTGTCTGCTATTAATAGAGTTACTTCTGATACTGGTGTTGAAGCTTATGTAGATCAAGAAGGTAGATTAAATTTAAGAAGCATAGATGGTAGAGGTATTAGGTTTTCTGCTCAAGATCCAGCAGAGGGAGAAAGAGCAATTGATACTATGAATAATGGACAAGATATAGATGGAGATCCTCTAGCTGCTGATGAAGGATCATTGAATTTTGGTAAATTAACTTTAATTAGAGGTGATGCTAGAGATATTGTTGTAGTTAGTGCTGATGATGTTGATACGCTATCATATGAGGGATTAGGATTCTATGAAGGTGATGCTGAATTAACAGCACAAACTACTGTTAATTTAAGAAGTGTTTTAGGATTGTTTGATGGTGAAGTAAGATCTGCAGCTGGTATTAATTTTAATAGTTTAAAGAGACAAGAAGCTACAGACTTAGGTCTAAATATGGCATCAGGTGTTACAACATTGCAAGGCGCAATGCTAACTATGGATATAGCAGAATCTGCAATTAGGATGCTAGATAAGGTGAGAGCTGATCTTGGTTCTGTTCAAGGACAAATGATATCAACTGTAAATAATATTTCTGTTACTCAAGTAAATGTTAAAGCAGCTGAATCTCAAATTAGAGAAGTTGATTTTGCTGCAGAGAGCGCTGAATTTAGTAAGTTAAATATATTAACTCAAAGTGGTAGCTATGCTATGAGTCAAGCTAATGCAGTCCAACAAAATATACTAAGACTCTTAAATTAAGTTAATATTAGATGGGAAACCCATCTAATATTACTTTTGCTGTTAAGCGATAATGTTATGAAAATTAATATTTATGATTCATTTGATTTACTTCGATATTTAAAATCTAAAAATCTATTACGAAATGTGTATGATGAATTTTGGTGGGAAAATAGTGGCACTTTAGAGGTGGTATTTGGTGCAATTCTTGTTCAAAATACAAAATGGCAGCAAGTTCAAAAATCAATAATGAATCTTAAAATGCATGGTTTATTAATATTAGAATCTATGGCAAATATAGATTTGAAATTATTAGAATCTTTGATTTCAAATTGTGGTTTTTATAGACAAAAGGCAGCTAGATTAAAATTACTAGCAAAAAATATTATTAATAATTTTGGTGATTTTAATAATTTTAAAGATAGTGTAGATAGAGATTGGTTGCTTAATCAAAAGGGCATTGGCTTTGAAAGTGCAGATTCTATACTTAATTATGCGTTATATAGAGATGTTTTTGTTGTAGATAAATATACTCAAAAATTATTATCAAATTTTGGTTTTGATTTTGATGATTATCATGATATTCAAGATTGGCTTGTAAGTGGTATCATTGAAAATTATAATAAAGTAGAAGAGCTATATTATGAAGGTGTTTCACTCTCAAAAGTTTATGCTAGATTCCATGGAAAAATTGTTGAATATTCAAAATTATGAATGTGATATTATAGAATAATGTAATTAAATATTTTATGGTATTTGGAGGTATTGATTTCATGAATGCATTAGAGATATTTTATGAGATATGCAAGATACCACATCCAAGCGGCAATACTTATCAGTTGAAGGATTTTATCTGTAATTTTGCTAAAAAACATAATTGTGATGTAACATGTGATAATGCAAATAATATCCATGTAATAAAAGGCAATCCTGCAATATGTCTTCAAGCACATTATGATATGGTTCTTATTGGTGATAAAATTGATCCCTATATAGATGGTAATTTTTTAAAATCAAAAGATTCTTCACTTGGTGCTGATAATGGTGCTGCAGTAGCTGCTATTTTGTATTTTATTGCAAATAGAGATAACATAGAGGCTCTTATAACAAATGATGAAGAAATAGGCATGATTGGTGTTAAAAATTTAGCATTAGAAGCAAAAAGTAGAAGAATTTTAAATCTTGATAGTGAAAATATAAATGAGATTTGTATAGGTTGTGCTGGTGGCTTTGATGCAAAAATAGCATTAACTCCTTATTTTAGGGATAGTAATTTTAAATATTATTATGAAATAGAAACAAAGAATTTTATTGGTGGGCACAGCGGGGTTGATATATGCAAAAATATAAAAAATGCAATTGTAGAGCTTGTCTATTTTATTTATGGATTGGATTGTGAGATTGTTGATATCATTGGTGGTGAAAAGATTAATTCAATACCTGTTAGTGCAAAAGCTATTATTGCTACAAATATATTAATTGATAATTATTCAAATAATAATATTTTAATCAATAGAATTAACTCTATATATACAAAAACTACAACTAAAGATTTTTTAATACCTATTATTTCTATTCATAGTGGAGTTTATGCTATGGATAATAAAAGCGTAATTTCATCATTAAATATTTCTAAAGTATCTATCGATAATCTGGAGGTTATGGCTAGATCAAATAGAAATGATTTGTTAGATATGCATAAAAAAAGATTGCAATATATGTTTGATAATGTTGAGATTAGCGATTTTTATAGTCCTTGGGAAGCAGAAGATTCTACATTTTTAAATGAAATTAAAAATACTTTTATAAATAATGGTATTAATTATGATATTATTCAGATACACGCTGGTTTAGAGTGTGGAATTTTGAAATCAAGGTGTGATGAAATAGTATCAATTGGTCCTACTATTTTAAATCCTCATTCAAAGTTGGAATCTCTTGATTTAAAATCATTTGATCAGTTTTTATTAATACTTAATAATTTAGTTTAATTGTTGAAATTAAGGAGTAGATATGTCTTATTTAGTAAGAATTTTATGTTTTGTATTTCTAATTAATAGTTATTTATTTAGTGCTGATACTATGAATGATACTTATGATGCAGAAAAAATAGCAGATATATTTTATGCATTAAATGGTGATAAAGCAGATCCTCATAAAAAGATAAATCATTCAAAAGGTTTTTGCACAGCAGGTGAATTTATACCAAGTAAGTCTTTAAGTGTAGATGTACCACTTTTAAAACAGGGTTCTATTAATGCAGAAGTGAGATATTCTTTAGGTGGTGCTATACTTGATGATAAAAGCAAGACTAGAGGTATGGCTTTGAGATTGCTTGGAAAAGATAATCAATGGACTATGGTAATGTTAAATACTGAAATTAATTTTGCTAAGAATCCTCAAGAATTTGGTCAGTTTTTTGAGATGAGGATACCTGTAAATGGTAAAGTGGATACCAAAAAAATAGCAAAATTAACAAAAGAAGTTGATTCATATAGAAATTTTGAAGCATACACAAGTAAAATGGGAATTTCAAAGTTAGAAAATACACCATACTATAGTATACATACTTTTATGTTTAATAAAAATGGTAAAACATATCCTGCAAAATTTAAATTTATACCAAAAGATGGAATTAAATATTTATCAGAAGCTGAACTTGCAAAACTTGATAAAGATTTTCTTGTATCTGAATTTAAAAAGTATGTTAAAAATAAACCTATAGAATATGATATGTATTTAGTATATGCAAATGATGGTGATATAATAGATGATACTACAGCATTGTGGCAAGGTGATCATAAAGAAGAATATGTAGGTACACTAAAGGTTGAAAAATATTTAGGTAATGATTGTAATAAAGATGTGTTCTTTCCGTCAGATTTACCAGAGGGAATACAGCCACCAAAAGATCCATTGTTTGATATAAGAAATGCTACATATGGTATAACATTTGGTAGAAGACAATAATAATCATAGAATCTTTATAGATTCTATGGGTTGTTATTAGTTTTTTATTTTAAGGAATTACATGCAACAAATGTTAATGTTGTTTGATTATATAAAAAGATATCATTCAGATATATTTGATGCTATTGCTATTTTGCTCGAAATTATAACGCTTAGAAGATACTCTAGTAATTACATTATAGATTTATTAAATAAGGCAAAAAAAAGAAAACCAATTATAAATGATTTTAATGTTATTATGAGGGATTTATTTGATGAGCTTTATGTTGAACCAAATAGCAATATCAATCTCATCAAGATTCTAAAGACAATCAATGAAGTTGATGTTACAGATGAGAAAATAGAACTTCTCATAAATACAATAACGCAAAAAAAGACTATTAATAAACTTTACTCATATTCGACACCAATGGAGATAAATAGATTAATTGTTGGTATTTTGGATATTAAAGATAATGATGAAATATATAATCCATGTTATGGTATAGGAAGTTTATTTTTAGCATTGTCGCAAACAAAAAAGAAATTTAATATATATGGGGAAGAGTTGGACCCAAGTCTTGATAGAATCGCTAAGCTTGTTTTGAGATCTATAAATATAAAAACAGATAACTTATATGTTAATAATATTTTAAAAAATAATATTTTTCCTTTAGATAGAGAATTTGACAAAATCATGTGTCATCCTCCGATGGATTCATATATTGGTATTTTAGATTTAAAAAATAATCAAAGATTTTCTAAGTTTGGATTTATAACAAAATCAGCTCCGGAACTTAGTTTTATAATTAATGGTATTTCTTATCTTAAGAGTAGAGGAGTTTTTGTTATAAGAAATCAGCTTCTTAAGAAAACTTCAGTTGAAGAAGAGTTTAAATATAAAATTTGTAAAGAAGGATTGTTAGAGGCAATAATTGAGTTACCAAAAAATATTTTTCCTTACAACAGTGCAGATTTTTCATTGATGATTATTTCTAAGAATAATACAAGTGTATTACACATAGATGCATCAAATTTTTATAAAAAGGATGGAAAATATAATCGTTTGATAAAAGATGATGAGATTTTAAAACTACTAAGGGAGAAAAAAGATACAGAAGTATCGAAATTAACAAATCTTAGTGATTTAAATTTCAATGACTTACGTGCTCAAACATATTTATACAAAAAAAGTTCTAGCAATTCTTTAATGAGTATTAAAAGTATAGGTGTTGAGATTATAAGAGGACAAAGAATATCGCAAGCAAAAACAAATAATACAAAGAAATATATTAACATTGGGATTATAAATTTTAATGAATATGGATTCATTGATATTTCCAATATAGAATGCAATGTTGGTGATTCTGATAAAATAGATGCAAACAAATTAAAAGCCTATGACATATTGCTATCATTGCGCGGAATCTCACCAAAGATAACAATAGTTGGAAATACAGATATTGATATGGTTGCAAATGCTGGTATCTTAATATTGCGTGCAAAAAATAAGGAAGATGCGCTTGGGTTATTTTGTTTTTTATTTACTAAATATGCACAAAAAGTTTTAAGCAAGCTTTATGAACAAACTGAAAAGAAAATAATTGATATTAATGATCTCTATAATATAGAGTTAAGAAATAATTTTAGAGATAATGCAATTGAAAAGTTTAATACTATAAACAATATAGGTAAACAAATTAATAATTTATATATTGAGCTTGATAGGTTGCGAAGTTAATATATTTTAATTTTTCTTTATTGGTTTAATTTTTTTTATAAACTATTAAAGGTAGAATAAAAACTTAATTTTTTGTATTTTAAAGGGTGTATTTATGGATTATAAAGATACGCTAAATATTGCTACTAGTGATTTTCCTATGCGTGGAAATCTTCCACAAAATGAACCTATTGTGTATAAGCAATGGAGCGATAATTCTGTTTATGATTTTATGAAATTAAATCGTAAATATTCTTCTCTATCTTTTACGCTTCATGATGGACCGCCATATGCAAATGGTAACTTGCATGTTGGTCATGCATTAAATAAGATTTTAAAAGATATTGTTATTAAATATCATTATTTTAGCGGAAAAAAGGTGTATTATACGCCAGGATGGGACTGTCATGGCTTGCCAATAGAGCAACAGATTGAGCAAAAAATAGGAACACAAAAGAAGTCTCAAATATCAAAGAGTGAGTTTAGAAGTTTGTGCAGAAGTCATGCAAAAGAATTTATTGATATTCAACGTGATGGTTTTAAAAGCTTTGGTGTACTTGGTGACTTTAATAATCCATATATTACGATGGATTTTAAATTTGAATCAAAGATATTTGATAGTTTGTGCAATATTGCAAAGAGTGGGATTTTAGCACAGAGACACAAGCCAATTTATTGGAGTTGGGCTTGTCAAACTGCCTTGGCAGAAGCAGAGGTGGAGTATAAAGATAAGGTATCAGATTCTATATTTGTAAAATTTAAATTAAGTGATAGCACAAAAGCCAAGCTTCCTAGTTTAAATAATGATTCTAGTATTATTATTTGGACAACTACCCCTTGGACTTTACCTGCAAATGTAGCTATAGCATTAAACCCAAATATAGAATACATAATAACATCAAAAGGATTTATTGTTGCCAAGAAACTGCATCAAAAGATTTCTCAAGATATTGATATAGGAGATATAAAAGACAATATCAATCAAAACGAATTAGAAAATTTGACTGCTATAAATCCATTGAATAATAGAGAGTCTAAAATTATTTTGGGTGAACATGTAAGTGATAGTGATGGAAGTGGAGCAGTTCATACAGCACCAGGGCATGGAGAAGATGATTATCATATAGGGCTTAAATACAATCTTGATGTTTTGGTTCCTGTTGATGATTTTGGCAATTATGATGATAGTGTTGTAAATCTTTCTTTGTTTCCAAAAGATGTTGCAAGTGAATTTGTAGGTGTTAATGTGTTTAAAGCACAGAATAGAATCTTGGATTTACTAGGAGATTCATTGCTTAAATCTACTAAAATTACTCATAGTTATCCTCATTGTTGGAGATCGCATACTCCTGTTATTTATCGTGCTACTACTCAATGGTTTATATTAATGGATAAGCCATTTTTTAATGGAAAAACACTTCGTGAAATTGCATTAGATGAAATAGAAAAGGTTAATTTTTATCCAAAAAGTGGATATAAAAGATTTAAATCAATGATTGAAAATCGTCCAGATTGGTGTATAAGTAGGCAGCGTTCCTGGGGCGTTCCAATAGCATTTTTTCATTATAAAGATACAAAAGAGCCTATTTTTGATGATGAATTATTTTCTCATTTGAGCGAAATATTTGCAAATGAGGGTCTTGATTGTTGGTGGAGTAAGGATATAAAAGATTTACTACCAGATTCTTGGAAGGAAAAAGCAGATGAAATTTATAAAGGAGAGCATATACTTGATGTATGGTTTGATAGTGGTAGTACTTGGAATGCAGTTTTGAATTCATCAAAATATGATGCTGGATTTTATCCTGCAGATATGTATTTAGAGGGCAGTGATCAGCATAGAGGATGGTTTCAAAGCTCTCTTTTGATATCGTGTGCAATTATGCATCAAGCACCTTTTAAAAATATTTTAACCCATGGTTTTACGGTTGATGAAAATGGTGAAAAAATGAGCAAATCAAAAGGAAATGTTATTTCACCAGATAGTATTTTAAAGGAGTATGGCAGTGAAATACTTCGTCTTTGGGTTGCATTAAGTGATTATCAAAGTGACTTAAAAATCTCACAAAATATTTTAAAACAAATAAGTGAGCAGTATAGAAAAATAAGAAATACCATTAGATTCCTGCTTGCAAATACGAATGATTTTAAAAAATTTGTGGATAAAGATGAATTAGGAAGTATTGATAGATGGATACTTGGTAGGTCAATAGAGGTTTTTGATGAAGCAGATAGGTTGTTTGGTAGTTATGAATTTTCTAAATCATTAAATGTTGTAATGAATTTTATTTCCAATGAGCTTAGTGGAATCTATTTTGACCTTTGTAAAGATAGTTTATATTGCGACAAAAATGATTCTGTTTCAAGAAGGGCAATACAGACTACATTGTGCCTTATAGCAAGAAGATTATTTTTGTTCTTAGCGCCAGTTCTTACATATAGTGTTGATGAAGCATTGAAATATGCATCAGAGTCATTAAAAGGTGATTTTAGTGATGTATTTAGTTGTTCTAATTTTAGTATTAATTATGATTTGACAATAGAAGAGAATTTTGATGAATTGTTGGAGATACGATCATTATTTGGTGCTACATTAGACAAGCTTAAAAAGGAAAAACTAATTAAAAGCTCTCTTGAATTAGAAGTCTCGTTTGATTATTCAAATAAAGATATATTGTCAAAATGGCTTATTGTAAGTGGTGTAAATAATAATTTTGATCAATCTAATGTAATTTCTACTTTTACTCTAAGCAATGGAAGGGATTTTATAGTATTGAAATCAAACATGCATAGATGCCCTAGATGCTGGAAATTTAATTCTAATAAAGAAGACTCCTTGTGTGATAGATGTAGTATAGTTGTATGAGGTAGAAATGGGATTTGAAATATTTGGTTATCAGTTTTTTGATTTTAGTTCAAAGGTGACCTATAGTGATGCATTTTTTACAATAGGTGCTGTTTGTATTACTGCATTTATATTATTTTTAATTATTAAGTCTAGAAAATAGAATCTAAAAATATATTCTTACTTTAATAGTTGTTTGTTATTTATATTGATTTTAGAATTTTTATAAATAACAAAAATATTATTTATTTATGCTTTAATTTGGCTTTCTATGCTTTTGTAAATATTTTTTAGTATTTGTTAATTGATAAATTGTGGATTTGCAATAATATTTGCGTATTTGGTAAATAATTGCATGATTGAGTAAATAGTAAAAAATTGTATTTATAAAATTATTACAGGCATATTTTGTTTTCTACTTTGGTTTATTTTTTTGTTAGAATAGATTGGTGATATTTATTATAAAAAGGTATGGTATGGATACTACTCCTCTTAGTCCAGCTATTAGCACTCATTCTACAAAATGGTCTTTTGGAATTATTATAATTGATGTTATTTTATTTTTTATTCTTTATTGTTTATTACCATTTGATTCCAATGCAAATGCAGGAATTGCATTGTTGGTGTTCATTGGTATTTTATGGCTTACAGAAGCCATACATGTAACAATAACATCACTTTTAATTCCATTGCTTGCTGTTATGCTTGGCTTATTAAATACATCTAATGCGCTTAAATCATTTGCAAATCCAATAATATTTTTATTTTTTGGTGGATTCGCTCTTGCTACAGCACTTCATATTCAGGGCATTGATAAATTTATTGCAAATCGAATGATACGCTTTGCAAAAGGAAAACTTTGGTTAGCTATTATAATACTTTTTACTATTACGGCATTATTATCTATGTGGATTAGCAATACTGCAACAGCTGCAATTATGCTTCCTCTTGGACTTGGTGTTTTATCTAATCTGGATTCTAAAAATGATAGAAATACTTTTGTATTTGTATTACTTGGTATAGCATATAGTGCTAGTATTGGTGGATTTGGAACTATAGTGGGATCTCCACCAAATGCAATAGCTGCTGCAGAATTAAAATTAGATTTTTTTTCTTGGATGAAACTTGGTATTCCATTTATGTTGGTTATGCTCCCTTCTTGCATTTTTTTAATGTATCTGATTTTAAGACCCAAATTAAATTCTACATTTGAAATTAAAAAAGAAAATATTATATGGTGTTTCAAATCTATTTCTACAATTATCATATTTGTAATTACTGCTATCGCATGGATTTTTAGCACAAAAATTAGTGCGTATTTTGGTGGTATAAGTGATGTAGATTCTATTATTGCAATTGCAGCAATTATTGCTATTGGTGTCACAAATGTTGCATCTTGGGAACAAATACAAAAAAATACAGAATGGGGTGTTCTTTTACTCTTTGGTGGCGGATTAGCACTTAGTACAATTTTGAAAGATTCTGGAGCAAGTGCTATTATGGCAAATGGAATGGTTTTATTGTTTGGTGAGAGTGCTTGGCTTGTTATCATCATTGCAGTTGCAACATTTATTATTTTTCTGACAGAATTTACTAGCAATACAGCTAGCGCAGCATTATTGGTTCCACTATTTTCTAGTGTTGGTGAGGCTATTGGTATGCCACCTGCATTACTATGTCTTATTATTGGCTTTGGTGCCAGCTGTGCTTTTATGCTTCCTGTCGCTACACCGCCAAATGCGATAGTATTTGGTAGCGGCTACATTAGACAGACAGAGATGGTAAAAGTTGGCATCTTTTTAAATATTCTTTCTATTATCATTGTTAGTTTGTTTGCATGGTTTGTTTGGAGGTTTATCTAATTTGATGATTCTATAAAACCTCCACCAAGTACTATATCATCTTTATATACCACTAGGGCTTGTCCATTTGCTACTCCAAATACATCTTCAAGTGGAGTTGCAATAATTTTATCTCCATTAATATCAATTTGTGCTTTTATGCTTTTTGAGCGATATCTGATTTTTATATCATATATTCCACTTTTTACATTATCAAGAGAAGTTATTTTTGCAACAATCTTTGTCTTCTTTAAATCTTCTTTATTGCCTACGATTACTACATTATCATTTGCATTTATATCTAATACATAGCTTGGAGCATGTGAGCCTTTTATATTTAATCCTTTTCTTTTACCTATGGTATAGTGCATATAACCCTTGTGCTCTCCAACTATATTTCCTTGTTTATCTTTTATTAGCCCTGTTTTATTTACATCAATATCTTTGCTTATTGTATTTATATAATCCTTATCAACAAAACAAATTTCTTGAGAATCTTTGTATTCCTCTAGCTCGCCGAACCATGGCATTGCTTTAAAAGCTTCTATTTTTATATTTTGTTTTAATTTATCCCCAAGTGGAAAGATTAGTCTATCCTTTGCTTTCTTGCTGATACCAAATAAAAAATAACTTTGATCTTTTGTTTTGTCAATTGCTTCTTGTATATAATTATTTCCATTAATATTTTTTATCCTAGCATAATGGCCACTTGCTATATAGTCACAGCCAAGTTTTAATGCCTCTTCTAAAGCCAGTCCAAATTTTATATTTGGGTTGCACATAGCACATGGATTAGGTGTTTGTGCTATTTTGTAAGAATCTACAAAATATTGATATATGATTTTATGAAATTCTTCTTGTAAATCAATAATATTAAATTTAATATCTAAATTCTTTGCCACCTTTTTACATTTTTCTATATAAAAATCATGCTTTTCTTCTTTGTTGTGAAGTTTTAAATAAAATCCATTTACTATATAATTTTGTTTTAATAAATATGCACTGTAGGAGCTATCTACCCCACCACTCATTAATAATGCTACTTTTTTCAATTATTATCCTATTTAATTAATTTTATAAAATTGTTTATTCTAACATTATTAATGTTATTGTTTGCAGAATCTATAAAATTTATTTATAAGCAATTGATTGCTTTGTGTTTATATATCCGTGCAAATTTAAAATTTTAGTTGTTCTAGTCTTTCTTTTTTTGTTCCTATATCTGTAATTTGCACACCAAAATTCCCATCAATAATAACAACTTCTCCTTTTGCAATAACTTTATCACCAACTAGAATCTCTAGAGGATCATTTGCAAGCTGATTTAATTCTACAACACTTCCTATATCCATTGCAATTACATCTTTAAGTAGCATTTTTTTTTGACCTATTCTGACTTTTACTTGCATTTTTACATCAAGAAGCATATTGATATTTCTAATTTCTGATGGATTTAAATTATGCGTTGTTTCATCATTTGTTTCTATTTTTTTCTTTATTTGACCTACTTCATTATTGTTAATTTCGTTATGCTCAATTTCATTTTCTATATCTTTACTAAATAATACTGCAAAATTTGAATGTATATTATTTAGGTCGAATTCAAACAGAGATCCAGCTTTATAATTGCCATAGTCTGCATTTTCTATAATTCTTGAATCTGTTACCTTGAATTCCATTTTTGATATTTCTTTTTGACTTTTCAATGTAGTAGATAGTGCCCCAAAAATATTAGATACAATTTCTTTTATTGCATCTAAATCATCATTTGTAATTGTATTATTGCTATTTCCTTCACCTCCTAGCATTAAGTCAGATAATGCTGTTACTAAAAGTGATGGTGCAATAAATGCTAACTTTGATTGATTGTTGTTTTCAACCTCTATAAATGCAATTGGAGTATCAATATTTATGTCATCTGTCTGCATGACTTCATTATGTGTTATATTTGGTTTTTGTCCTGTTAAACCTTCTATTGTTGAGATACTTTCATTTTGAATTAGATTTATAAAATTATTCATTTTATATATTCCTCTTCTTTGATATTTTCTGCTTTGTGTTTTCTATTATTTTCTAGCATTTCTAATACTTCCCTTACTTTATCTTTTTCTGTTGTAATTACATCTTTTATTTTGATTGTTTTTCTATATCTTTGTAATCCAATTTCACCTACATACTTATCTCTATCATCAATATTGACTACAACCATATCATCAGCTACCCTATCTAGTCTAATTATATCACCAGATTTTAAATCAAGAATTTCTTTCATGCTTAGTCTTGCATTACCAAGAATAGCAGATACATTTACCACTGCACCACCTATTAAGACTTGTAATTCTTTATTTCTACTTTTTTTAGAACTTGTTTCACTTAGCATAAAATCACGACTTGCAAGTCTTGATAGTATAGATTCTAAAGAAATAACAGGATAGCAAATATTCATCATTCCATTACTATGTCCAATGATAATTTCCATAACAACCATAATTACTATTTCATTTTGAGCGACAATTTGTATTACACTTGGTGAAGACTCTTTTGCATCTATGCTTGGGAATATCTCTGTAATTGGAGCCCAAGCTTCTTTTAAGTTTTGCATTATATGTCGTAATATTGTATCAAGTAGGCTTAATTCAATATCGCTGAATTCTCTTGTGTTTTCGTATGGTTCGCCATTTCCACCAAGTAGTCTATCTATCATAGGGAATGCTATACTTGGATTGATTTCTAATACGCCGCTACCATCAAGTGGTTTCATTGAAAATACATTAAAGCTAGTTGGACTTGGGAGACTCATTAAAAATTCTCCATAAGTCATTTGATCTACACTGTGTAATTGTATCTCTACAATACTTCTCATGATTGAAGAAATTTGCGAGCTAAGGTTTCTTGCCATTTTATCGTGAATTCCACGAAATGCTCTTAATTGTTCTTTGCTTACTCTATTTGGTCTTTTGAAGTCATATAATGTAACCTGTTTGCGGTTGAAAATCTCTTTGCTTTCAAGATTTGCTTTATCTTCACCTTCATCATCTACAACTTCAAGTAGAGCATCAATTTCTTCTTGGCTTAAAATATCAGCCATTTATATCTCCTATGCGAAGTCTTATTTTTTTTATTATTTCTTTATGAATTTGTGAGATTCTAGAGCTTGTTATGTTTAATATAGAGCTAATTTCACTTAATGACAATTCTTCAAAGTAATATAATTGCATAATCATTTGGTCACGTTTTGATAGGCTTGATAAAATTGAATTTATTATTTCTACTAATTCTTCTTTTTCAATTTTCTCAATAGTATTTTCACTTTGTATTGCATTATATTGCTCATCAATAGGCACTAAAGCATATATATCTGAAGCAATGCGCGCTTCTTTTATTTTTTTTATGTCTTCATTTAATATTTCTGCTAAATATGCATCACTTGGTTCTTCTTCATTTTCATTAAAATACTTTGATATTTCTTTATCTATTAATTTTATTAGTCTTCTATTTGACCTAGATACAATATCTAAATTTCTTAGATAATCAAGCATAGATCCATAAACTCTCGTTTTTGCATACCCCCAAAATGAATCATTTATAGAACTATCATATCTCCTTGCTAGTTTTATCATTTCTTCTGTTCCAATTGATATTAGATCATTTATATCAATTGAACTAGGAAGCCTCTCTTTTAGTCTAAATGCCATAGCACGCAATGCGGGCATGTATTGCAACATTAATGCATCTTGAGAATGTTTTAATTCCTTATTATAATCATTTTGTTTTTGCATTATTGTTTATCATTATCCTCATTTAATGTATTTATACTATGTTTTAAATATTGTCTTACGCTAAGGATTTCTTTCTCTCTTTTGTCAAATTCATTTCGATAATAATTAAGATTAGAATCTAGTTTTTCTTTATTGAATTTTGTTTGATTATAGTCAAGAAACATCATATAAAATGAAACACAACAAGTAGTAATTAGATATAAAATTATGCTACATACAACCGTTCCTAATATAATTAACTCTGGTGTATCAAACTTAATAACAGAAATAACAAGGCCTAAGAAGAATCCAGCAACAATGCTAAAACTCATATAATTTTCTTGTTTCAAATGCAATCTCTATACAATAAAGTTAAAATCGATTTAATATATTTCTTAAGAATCTATTAAATCCACTTTCATTATCTGGAAGCACATTGTGTTCCATATTTTTTATTAGATTTCTAGTAATTGTTTGCATACTTGCTGCAGCACTTGATTGAGGGAATATTTTTGTAAATAATTTTCTTTGTCTATTAGATTGTACAATGCTATTACTTGTAGATATCTTTCCAAGCAGTTCCAATTCTAAATTGGGAATATTTGTATTTGCTACATTTTTTAGTCTATCAAATACTTTAGTTGCTTCTTTTATCCCATTTGATTGGTTTATAATGATATATATTTTGTCTTTATGTTTTGATGATACTTTTATTGACGCATAAGCATCAGTTAGTGCTGCTGGATCTGGCATTGTAACAACAACTAAATAATCACTTGCATTTAAAAAAGTTTGCACATTGTTTCCTATTCCCGCACCTGTATCAATGATTAAATAATCAAGAGAATCTAGGACTATACTTTGATTTGCAAGTTTGTCTAAAATGTTGGTATCATATTTCAATATTTCATCACCTGTATGACCTGGAATAAGACATAAGCCACTTTCTATATTAATAATAATATCTTCAAAGGATACATCACCTTTTAATACATCCAAAAGATTGTATTTTGCTTTTACGCCAAATATTAAATCCAGGTTTGCAAGTCCAATATCAGCATCAAATACACCAACTTTATACCCCATACTCCAAAGAGTATAAGCCATATTTGCACTAATTGTTGATTTTCCAACCCCACCTTTACCGCTTGTTATTGCTATAAATGTAGTATGTTTTTGTGTATTTTGTATTTTTTTTAAAAGTTCATCCAATCCAGCAGCTTGATTTTTCATCTAAGTATCTCATTTCTCTCTGGTTTTGAAAATCCATTTATAATACAATCTGCTAGGTAATCATTCCTTGCAACTAAAATATCTTCTGGCACTTCCTGTCCTATTGTAAAGTAGCTTACTGGCTTTTTTGTTTCATATATTAATGAAAAAATATTTCCAAATCCTTTACTTTCATCTAGTTTTGAAAATATTAGAGTATCAATATTTAAGATTCCAAATGAGTTGTATACATCAATTAAGTCTTCATATTTTGTTGTAGCACATAAAACCAAGTTTATATCAATATTATAATCAGAATTTGCATATTTTTTTAGTATGTCTAATTTTTGTTTATCGTGTTGAGAGCTTCCTATGGTATCAATTAGTATGTAATCACAATATTTTAATTCATCAAGAGATTTAGTGAACTCAGCTGTATCATTGACTGCATTTATAGATAATCTTAGCTTCTTTGCATAAAAGGCAAGTTGATCATATGCTCCTATTCTATAACTATCAAGTGTAATCAATCCAACCTTATATCTATGTTTTACAGAATAATGGGTTGCAAGTTTTGCTAATGTTGTAGTTTTGCCAACTCCTGTTGGGCCAACCAGCATTACTATTCTCTTTCTTTTCATATCTATATTTTCAGGTCTACAAGCTATCATTTTTCTTAAAACTTCTCTAAAATATCGCTTTATTGTTACACTGCTTTCTCTCATATTAACAGGCATAAGATTCTGCGATAGTTGCATGATTTCATCTAAATGTTCATTTTTCATTCCACTATTCTTGCATATTCTATAAATCTCAGCAAATTCATGCGGAATATTGTTTGTATTCTGTATTCTTGAGCTTATATCATTCCAAAACATACTTTGAATAAGCTTCATTTTGTCATTCATTTTATCTAATTCTTGTTTTATGCTTTTTAATTCTTTTAGTTCATCCTGATTGCGTTTTGCTATAGCTTCTCTTGTTTTAATTGTTTCATTTTTGTCTACTTTTTTACTTACCTCATTATCAAATTCTATTGTTTGTATTCCTCTTTTTGTTGTATTTGGTGTTAATTTTGCTATTTCTTTTACTGCATTTGATATTTGTATGCCAATATCATTATTTTGTCTTTCTTTTGCTTCTTTCTTTTTTTCAATAGCTTTTTGAGCTATATCTTGCAAACGCTTTTCTATGCTATTATCTGGTAATTCACCACTTTTATCGTCATTATTATCACTTTTAGAATCTTGTTTTGGGGCAACTACTACTATTTCCCACAATCCACTTTCTAAGAGCGATTTCTTTCTTATTTCTTTTGATGATACAATTAAAGCATCTTCACCATGCTTATTTTTAGCTATCTCTATTGTCTCTTTGTAGCTTGGGGCTGTGTAAGTATACATTTGCAAATCTTGCATTTAAAATCCCTTATAATTAACTTGATACAAAAGTGGTATAAGAACACTCTCTCTTTTATCCCAATGAATGTGTGGAATATTTAGTTTTTTACTTCTTAAAAAAATATCATTAAAAAATAAAATATCAATATCTAGCGTTCTAGGTGCATTTTTAAATTTTCTTTTGCGCGGTCTGCCAAAGACTCTTTCCATATAAAATATAAATCTATAAAATTCTATCAAATACATGTTTGTGGATAAAATTATAGTGCTATTATAAAAATCTTTTTGCATCGTATATCCAAAGGGAGGGTTTTTATATATTGGTGATGTTGAAATTAATGTTATATTATTATTTAATTCTAATTTTTTAAACAATTTTAAAAATGTATTAATTGGATTTTTTATATTTCCACCAATTGAGATGATGCCTATATTTTGTAATTTTATATTTGTATGTTTATTATTAAATGGGAAGAATGAATTTATAATAATTTCTCTCAATGTTATACCTTGTGCTACTATAATATCTCTGCTTTACCATTTTTCATTACTACTAAATCTTCTATCCTGATTCCAATTTCATTATCAAGATAAATACCAGGTTCGATTGAAAAAATCATACCATCTTCTATGATTGTTTCACTTTTATATGAGATAATTGGTAATTCATGTATATCAAGTCCTATTCCATGCCCTGTAGAATGTGTAAAAAACTTACCATAACCAGCATTGCTTATATAATCTCTTGCAATAAGATCAATTTCTTTTGCTTTCATTCCACTTCTTGCTTTTTTGATTGCTAATTCTTGTGCTTTTAGGACAATATCATATATTTTTTGTATTTTTTTTGGCATTTTTTGTTTTTTAGTAAATTTTATATTGCCATCATATATTGCAGTTCTAGTCATATCAGAACAATATCTTTTATACTTTATTCCTGCATCAAATAATAAAATATCACCTTCTTTAATTTTATCTTTGCTTGGTAGTGCGTGTGGTTTAGCTGCATTGTGATTAATTGCAACAATGGGGTCAAAGCTGAGATTATATTTTCCTTTATTGCTTAAAAACTCTCTTGCTTTAAAATTTAAAAACAATTCATTTTTACCATTAATTTTATTATTGCTTAAAAAATTTGCAAAATTTTTAAAAGCTTTTTTATTTAATTCTTGTGATTTTTTTATCATTTTTATTTCATTTTCATTTTTTATTATTCTTAGTTTTTGATGAAAATTAGATTCTGCTTTCAAGTTTAATGTTTGTGAAATTTTATTGTAAGATTCTAAGCTTATTTGAGATGGATCAAATATAATGTTATCAATACCTTTTGCAAGTTTGATCAAATCTGTTATTAGGTCACTGCTAGTAATTACTTCTATATTTTTATTTTTTATTTTTTCTTTTGCCTCTAGTGTATATCTGCTATCAGTGATAAAAAACGACTGTTCATTGCTCTTAAAAAAGATTCCATTATCACAAGAAAAGTTGCATTCATAAAACATAGCATTTTGATCATTAGTGATAAATAACATTTATTTCTCTTGTTTTTGTTGATTTTTTAATTCAGTTATTATTTGCATTAGTGATATTAAACCTAAATGATACCCAAATGGACCAAATCCTGTAATCACTCCTGTGCTAACAGCACCTGTGTATGATTGTTTTCTAAAATCTTCCCTAGAAAAAATATTGCTTAAATGAACTTCTACTACAGGAATTCCAACTAATGCTATTGCATCTGCAATTGCAATTGAAGTGTGAGAATATGCAGCTGGATTAATTAATATTCCATCTGCAACTCCTATGCATTCTTGTATTTTATCTACAATTTCACCTTCAAAATTACTTTGAAAGAACTCTACTTCAAAGTTATTTTGCTTTGCTACAGATTCTATATTTTGATGTATTTGCTCTAATTTCATATGTCCATAAATTCTAGGGTCTCTATGCCCAAGCATATTCAAATTTGGTCCCTGAATAACAACTATCTTCATTATATCCCTCAATATTAATATTTGGTTATGTAGATTCTTAGGATCTATAATTATATCAAAAAGAGTATCTAATAATATTATTTCATATCTTTATAGTAATCATCAACTCTAAAACTTTTTAATCCAAATTTATGCGCATATAACGGATTTGGACTTTCAAGTATTACATCAGTTGGCAACAAAGAGTCTATAAAATTTGGATATTTTGATACAAAGATATTTTCTACAATTACATCATAATTGCCTATTTTTTTCTGAGTTTCTATATATGATAGCATTGTATTCCATCTATTATAGAATTTATAATACTCGCTTGCTACAAAAATGCTATAAATTATACAAATAGTATAAATAGCTATATTTATAAATTTGATATCTTTCATGTATTTATATAAGATGCAAAAAGAAGCAATTATTACCATAATCTCCCCAAGTCTTGCTCTTGGAGGAAGTATTAAGATTTGTATTCCAGACAAACATAACAATAAATAAATGACATATAATACAAAAATTATCTTATATAATTTTGCATATTTCACTATAGATAATAAAAGCACTATTGATATTAAATGTAAAGTGATACCACTTTTGCTTAACAATATAAGCGATGCTATTAGTAAAATAAAGGTTGAATAAACAACTTTTGCTTTATTTGGATATTTTATTTTTGCATTTATAAATAATATGACTAATATAAATGCTTTAAAGATATTTGTTATTGAATAATCAAGTAATAATGACAACCTATCTATTTTTTCTTTAAGTGTTAGAAAAAGCAGTTCATCTATTTTTAAAAATTGCCCTTCTAAAATGGACATCGATGCTCTTGCTGCATTTCCAGGAGAAAAATATAAACATGCATATCCAGTTATAAACAATATGGCACCCAAATAATACCAGATAGGTAATTTTATCTTTTGTTTTATAGAATATCCAAAGAATGCAATATGAAGTAAAATAACAATAATGCCTAATTGTTCACTTGCCATTCCAGCAAAAAAACTAATGATTATAAATAATGGAATAAAAATAGGATTAATAATTTGTCTTATTTCATTGATAAATATACTATTCCAAAAGATTCTATATGGGTATAAAGCTATAATAATAAGCAATATCCCCCACATATAATTCAAGCTTCCAGCGCCCCATAGAAAATCAGCTCCAAATGGTGAAAAATATAGTATTAAAAAACATATTAAAACTATACATCGCATATCTTGTCTTGTCTTTGGAAATCTCATAAATATGAATATAAAAAACATATATATAAAAATACTGCCAATTAGTGCATTGATAATATCAAATGTTAAATCACTAAGACCACCTATAAAACTTACAAATAATAATTCACCAATTCTTGCATTCCAAGACATATATGATTTTATAGCAGCATGTATTCCATCTTTTGAACTAATTGCAGCTTGAATATCATCAGCTTGTGGAGGCATAAAGATATTTAATGTTAATAAATATATAAAAATTAGTATAAGTAAAAAATAGTTAATTTTTGAATCTAGATATTGAAATTTCAATATTATATCCTAGTGATAGAAAGTAGGTTTTAAAATTATCATAGAGGGTATATTATCATAGATTCTAGTAAATCTAGAATCTATAGCTTTTATTCAACTTCAGCATCAATAACATCATCATCTTTTTTGTTATTTTGTTGCGTCTCACTTTCTTTATTATTTTTTGCATACATTGCTTCTGCTAATTTATGGCTTACATCATTTAGAGCTTTTATTTTGCTTTCAATTTCTTCTTTTGATGCGTTATCATTTTTTAGTGTTACTTTTAAATCTTCTAGTGCTTTATTGATATTTGTTTTATCATCTTCACTTAGAGTATCTTTTAATTCATTTAGGCTTTTTTCTGTTTGATGCACTAATGCATCTGCTGTATTTTTTGTTTCAATTAACTCTTTTCTTTTTAAGTCTTCTTCTTTATGCATTTCTGCATCTTTTACCATTTTGTCAATCTCGCTATCACTTAAGCCACTTGAACCTGTGATTCTAATTTCTTGTGATTTTCCTGTTGCTTTATCTTTTGCACTAACTGTTAAAATTCCATTTGCATCAATATCAAATGTTACTTCAATTTGAGGGACACCTCTTGGAGCAGACGGAATTCCTGTTAGATCAAATTTCCCTAAGGATTTATTGTCTTTTGCAAGCTCCCTTTCACCTTGTAATACATGGATTGATACTGCTGGTTGATTGTCTTCTGCAGTAGAGAATACTTGAGCTTTTTTTGCAGGTATTGTTATACCTCGCTCAATTACTTTAGTCATTACTCCACCTAGTGTTTCAATACCAAGACTAAGAGGTGTAACATCAAGCAGTAATACATCTTTTACATCACCTTTTAATACCCCACCTTGAATTGCCGCACCAATTGCTACAACTTCATCAGGATTTACAGACTTGTTTAGCTCTCTATTAGTAAATTCTTTAACCCTTTCTTGCACCTTTGGAATACGGGTTGAACCACCAACCATTACAACTTCACTAATATCGCCTTTGCTTAATTTAGAATCTTTAATAACTTCATCAATTTTTGTAATTGTTTGTTCAACTAAATCATCAATTAAACTTTCAAATTTTGCACGAGTAAGTTTTTTTACCAAGTGTTTTGGTCCAGTTGCATCAGCTGTAATAAATGGTAAATTTATTTCAGTTTCACTAGCACTTGATAGTTCTTTCTTTGCAGTTTCTGATGCATCTTTTAGTCTTTGTAAAGCCATCACATCATTTTTTATATCAATACCACTTTCATTTTTAAACTCACTAGCTGCCCAATCAATAATTCTATTATCAAAGTCATCACCACCAAGGAATGCATCGCCACCTGTGGCTAAAACCTCTACAACATTATCGCCTGTTTCAAGAACTGTTACATCAAATGTTCCACCACCTAAATCATAAACTACAATCTTTTCACTTTGTTTTTTATCAAGTCCATATGCAAGTGCTGCACTTGTAGGCTCATTTATAATTCTAAGAACATTTAACCCAGCGATTGTCCCTGCTTCTTTTGTAGCTTTTCTTTGACTGTCATTAAAGTATGCAGGCACAGTGATAACTGCTTCAGTTATGCTTTCTCCAAGATAACTTTCTGCATCTTCTTTTAACTTCATTAGAATTTTTGCAGAAATCTCTTGCGGGGTGTATACCTTGCCAGCAATTTCTATTGCACATGCACCATTTCTATCTACAATTTTATAAGGAAGTCTTTTTTGTGCTTCTTTTGCTTTATCTTCATTGAACATTAATCCCATAATTCTTTTTATAGAATAAATTGTTTTTTCTGGATTAGTGATTGCCTGTCTTTTTGCACTTTCACCAACTAATATTTCCCCTTTATCCGTAAAAGCAACAATTGAAGGTGTTGTATTTTTTCCTTCTTTGTTTGCAATAATTTTTGCTTCATTTCCCTCAAAAATACTCATTGCAGAGTTTGTTGTTCCTAAATCAATTCCTAAAACTTTACTCATTATTTTCTCCTTTATTAAATTTAATTATTTTTTGTTATTGAAACCATTGAAGGTCTAATGATGCGTTCTTTATATTTGTATCCCTTTTGTATTACCTGTGCTATCTCACCATCCTCCTTACTTTCATCTTTTATCTGCATAATTGCATTGTGCAGGTTGGGATCAAATCCATTTTCTGTGTCAATAACTTCAACCCCATTTTTATTTAATGCTTTCATAAAATTATCTATTGTTAGTTTTATTCCAGCCTCTATGTTTTTGATATTTTCCTCCGAATTATTAGTACTTGAAATTCCACTAATTGCAGATTCCAAAGTATCTAATATTGGTAAAAAATCTTTTAATATGTTCTCATTTGCATACTCTAGACATTGATTCTTGTCCCTTTCAAGTCGTTTTTTTGTATTTTCAAAATCTGCATGTGTCCTTATATATTTGTCTTCTAACTCCTTAATTTTTAGATCCTTTTGCTTTATTAACTCTTCTAGATCTATGGCTTCATTTTTTGTTTCTTCTGTATTGGTGTTATCGTTAATCTCTTCTATATTTTCAGTTTCTTTATTCTTGTTTTGCAAATTAACCTCCTTTTTTAATTTAAGATGCTATTTTTTTGTAAAATGAAGCATAGTTTTGTTTTAATTCCCCAATAACAAACATTTTTCCATATTTTTTATCTATCTTTATATCATGTAGTATTCCAATGTATCCATCAGGGAATATATCAAAATAAAATCCATTTCTTAGTATGCAGTAAATATCTCCATTTATGATTTGTAATACAGAATCTGCATCTTTGATAAAATGCAATTCTTCAAAGCCAAAATTATAAATTTTTGATGTTGCAATATTTTTAAGACGTTTATAAAGTTCATTGGCACATACATTTTTTGCAATATTTTTAATTTCTTCAATATCTTGATATAAAAGTTCATTTAAAAAATTATGCAAATGCTTTGTGTATGGTATGATAGTCTCTATACTATTAAAGATTAAAATACTATATTCATTGTTGTAATTAATGATTTTCTGTAATATTTCTTGTTTTAATATTTTCATACCACAGAATATTTTATGTTCTTTACTTGCTTTATTAACTACCTCTATATTGCTTATATTAACAACATTTGAAATATTTATATTTTTTTTCCAATATGATTTTAGGGTTGAATTGGTTGGTATTTTTCCGCTACTTATGTGTGGCTGTGCCAATATTCCTTCATCCACTAAAGCTTTAAAGTAATTCCTTATTGTTGCAGATGAAATTTTCATATTTATATTCAGCTTTAATGATTCTGATCCAATTGGTATACCATCCTTAATATAAATAGCTATCATTTCATTTAATAATTTTTCTTTTCTTTGTTTCAAAATTTTCAACCCTTTAATGAACATTAATTTCTAAAAATATCTAAGTAAATCATAGTGAAGTATATCATAAATTTTTTTAAAATTAGCACTCAAATAAAAATATTGCTATTTTATATAAAAAATTTAGTCTATTTATATAAAGTTTATTATGTAAAAATAATAAACTATATTTACATTATTAAATATAATTAAAATTGTTTAGAAAAGATTATGTTATTATTGCTATAATCACATTTATGATGCTTAAGAATATAGATAGTAAAATTTTTCAAGAATTAATAAATATCTCTCTAACAATGTTTAGAAAGAATTTTTTTGATATTTTTCATGGTGCAATTTCTATAAAAATTGATGATAGTAAATTTATAATAAACACAAAAGATGCGGTATTAAATTCACCATTATCAAGTAATTACATGATGCTACCACATAAGAGAGATTATAGTTGGCAAGAAGCAAGTATTGATGCCTTTATACACTCTTTTATTTATAGAGAAATCAGTGAAGCAAAGTGTATAGCTTATACATTTCCAAACTTTACTATGGCGTATTCGTTGAATAATGATAAGTTTTTACCTAAGGATTATTTTGGGTATAAAAAATTTAAAGAAGTAAAAATATATAATCCTGGTGATTATGATAGTTGGTATGAAAGAGCAGATGTTGAAATATGTAATTTTTTACGCCAAAATAAAGCAAATTTTGTTATTGTTAAAGGTTATGGACTTTATATATACGAGAGAGAATTATCGCAACTAGCAAAAACTATATCTATGATAGAAAATAGTGCAAAGATGCTGGTTTTATCAGACACAGAAAAGCTTGCAAAAATACAAAATTATACATCTTCAAATATTCTTGATTCTTCTGATTTTGATATATGATGCTATTATTATTTGATATCAAAATTATAAATAAACTTTAGTCTATTAGCATCAATTTATTTGATAGTTATATAAATTTCCTTGACTTATAAAAATAAAAACCTTATAATTCTAGCACTTAAATTTTAAGAGTGCTAAAAACAGGTTTTAAAAATTTTTATAATTTTGTTTTTTATCTTAAAATTTAGTGTTTCAATATCCAAAATTTAGTTATTTAAAGGAGATGAAAATGAATTTTAAGCCACTAGATAAGCGTGTGTTGCTAGAGAGAATTGAAGAAGAAACAAAAACTAGTTCTGGTATTATCATCCCAGATAATGCTAAAGAAAAGCCACTTATTGGAACTATCCGTGCTATTAGTAAAAAACTTGAAAAAGATGGTGAAATTAAGGTTGGTGATAATGTTGTTTTCGATAAGTATAAGGGTTCTGAAATTAAAATTGATGGTAAAGAATATATAGTAATCGATGAAGAAGACTTACTAGGTATCCTAGGTTGATTTTAAGCATTTTAGATTAATCTAAATATTTATGTATAAATTTTAAAAAGGAGAAAAAATGGCAAGTAAAGAAATTACATTTTCTGATAACGCAAGAAATAAATTATTTGATGGTATTAAGCAGTTAAACGATGCAGTAAAAGTTACTATGGGGCCAAAAGGTAGAAATGTATTAATACAAAAAAGCTATGGTGCCCCAACTATTACAAAAGATGGAGTTAGTGTAGCTAAGGAGATAGAATTAAAAGATCCTATATCCAATATGGGTGCACAACTTGTAAAAGAGGTAGCAAGTAAAACTGCAGATGCAGCTGGTGATGGAACAACAACAGCAACTGTACTAGCATATAGTATCTTTAAGGAAGGATTGAGAAATATAACAGCTGGTGCAAATCCTGTGGAAGTAAAAAGGGGTATGGATAAAGCTACAAATGCAATTATTGAAGAGCTTAAAAAAATGAGCAAAACAATTAAAGGTAAAAAGGAAATAGCTCAGGTTGCTACAATTTCTGCTAATTCTGATGAAAATATAGGTAATTTAATAGCTGAGGCAATGGAAAAAGTTGGCAAAGATGGAGTTATTACAGTTGAAGAAGCAAAAGGTATCAATGATGAGTTAAATGTTGTTGAAGGTATGCAATTTGATAGAGGTTATTTGAGTCCATATTTTGTTACAAATAGTGATAAAATGACTATTGAATTGGATAATCCATATGTGTTATTGACTGACAAAAAGATTACATCAATGAAAGATATACTTCCATTATTAGAAGCTACAATGAAGAGTGGAAAGCCTTTGTTGATTATTGCTGAAGATATTGAAGGTGAAGCATTAACTACACTTGTTGTTAATAAACTAAGAGGTGTTTTAAATGTAGCTGCAGTAAAAGCACCAGGATTTGGCGATAGAAGAAAAGAAATGTTGAAAGATATAGCAATCTTAACTGGCGGTCAAGTAATTAGTGAAGAGTTGGGCAGCACATTAGAAAGTGCTACAATAGCTGAACTTGGTCAATGTGCTAGAATTTCAATTGACAAAGATAATACAACAATTGTTGATGGTAAGGGTAAAAAGGATGATGTAAAATCAAGAATTAATCAAATAAAAGCTCAAATAGAAACTACAACAAGTGATTATGATAAAGAAAAATTACAAGAAAGATTGGCAAAATTAAGTGGTGGTGTTGCAGTTATTAAAGTGGGTGCTGCAAGTGAAGTAGAAATGAAAGAGAAAAAAGATAGAGTAGATGATGCGCTATCTGCTACAAAAGCTGCAGTTGAAGAAGGTATTGTTGTTGGTGGTGGTGTTGCTTTGATTAGAGCTGGGTTAAATGTAAAATTAGATTTAATTGGTGATGAAGCAATTGGATACGATATTATAAAACGCGCAATTAAGGCACCATTAAAACAAATTGCACAAAATGCCGGATATGATGAAGGTGTAGTTGTAAATGAAATAGAAAAGTCTAAAAAAGATAGTTATGGTTTTGATGCTAGCTGTGGTGAATATGTAGATATGTTTGAAAAAGGGATTATCGATCCTCTAAAAGTAGAGAGAATAGCGCTTCAAAATGCTGTATCAGTTTCAAGCCTCTTGCTTACAACTGAAGCTACAATTAATGAAGTTAAAGAAGATAAACCTGCTCCAGCAATGCCTGATATGGGTGGAATGGGTGGAATGGGTGGAATGATGTAACCCCCCCCCAAAAAAATTAGATACAGAATCTCTAAGATTCTGTATCTAATTTATATGCTTCTATAAATTATGATTTTTAATAATGGTAAAACTTTAAATTAAATTATTTTTATGATATATATATCTTTATCCACCAAATATTTTTCCAGTGATTTTAAAGGCTTCTAAAATTTCATTTTTAAAATGCCATACCATGGCAGGTAATGCTATAATTAATATAATAAGTGCAATAATTACTTTTAGTGGTAATCCTATTACAAGTAAATTAAATTGTGGATGTGCTCTAGTTATCATTCCAAATATGATTTCAGACAATAATATGATGCCAACTACAGGGAATGCAATAGTAAAACCTATTACAAATAAGTTTGCCATTGCTTTTATAAAGTAGGATGCCATATTAGAATCAAGCATAAAACTACCAAGTGGTGTTGTTTCTATACTCTTTGCAATTAATATAAATATAAAATGATGATAATCAAGAGCTAAAAAAACAAGCAATACAACTAGGCTTAATATCTGTGATATGATTAGATTTTGATTGCCACTTATTGGATCATAAGCACTTGATACACTCATTCCTATGCTAAATCCTAATATTTCACCAGCATATGCAATGGCGTTAAATACAACTTGTAAAAAAAAGGCACTTACAAAGCCAAGTAATAGCTCGCTAAGTCCTGCCATTACAAACTCTAATATACTAATATTGGTGTCAAATGGAGGCAGTAATGGGAAAAATAATATTGCTAAAAAAAATATCATAGCACCCTTAAAAGATATTGGAATAAGCCTAGAATCAAAAAATGGAAAAAATGCTATTATCCCGCTAAAGCGAAGCATTATGAGCAAGAAATTTGCTATACTACCTTCACTAAAATATGATATAAGTTCCATAGGTTATATTTTATTTAGAGTGTAGTTTTTTAGATAGTATTTTTCATCACACATATTTGCAATTTCTATATCATGTGTTGCAATTAGCATTGCAGCATTATTTGTTTTTATATAATGAAAAATTGTTTCAATAACATCAATAGATGTATTTTTGTCGAGATTTCCTGTTGGTTCATCTGCAAATATTATTTTTGGGTTTTTCATCAGCACTCTTGCAATAGACAATCTTTGTTGTTGTCCACCACTTAACTCTCCTATATGCTGTTTCAATAAGCCATCTATACCAAATTTTTTTAATAATTCCATGTTAATTTGTTTATTTGATAATATCGATGCTACTTGCAAGTTTTCTAAAACACTAAATCCTCTAAATAGATAATGAGACTGAAATATTATTCCAACTTCATTTTTTCTAATTTCTAAAATTTCATCATTCGTTTTAGAGTAAATATCTCTTTTATTATTTAAATTTACAATACCTTTATTTGGCTTAAGAAGTGTAGATAAATTATTAATTAATGTAGATTTTCCACTTCCACTAACACCAAGGATGGCTATACTTTGTGCTTCCTCTATATCTAAGTTTATATCATCATATAAGAGGTGTTCAAAGCTATGAGACAATCCCCTGGCTTGTATTAAACTCATAGATTTAGTTGACTGGCAACTTCTTTAGCAAAATCTTCTTCTTTTTTTTCTATTCCTTCACCTAGTTCATATCTTATATAGTTTGTAATTGTTATTACATCACTTAGTTCTTTACCTTTTTCATCAAGTACTTGTGCTATTGTTTTTTTATCATCCATTACAAAAAATTGTCCAAGCAGTGTCAATCTTTGGTCTAGTAATGTATTATCAGCAATAAATCTATCAATCAACCCTGGAAGTATTTTACCCCAAATTGCTTCTGGTTTATTTTGTTTTTTTAAGTTTGCTTTAAACTCTTCTTCTTTTTTATTTAATACTTCTGTGCTTAATTCCTTCTTACTTATATATTCTGGTATTGTTTTTAGAGTTTTGCCAAGCCTTTTTAATTCTTCATTTTCTTTTTCTATCTCTGCTATTAAGGCATTTTTCTCTTTTTTAATAAAATCATCACTAAATTCATCATAGCTAATTATTTGCGGTTTCATAGCAGCTGCATGCATGCATAAACTTTTGCTTAGTTCCTCTATTTTTGTTCTAGAATCTTTATTATTAAAACTTAATGAAATTATTGTTCCAACCTTGCCATTTGAATGCAAGTATCCATTTGTAATAACATTTCCACTTGTTTTAATATTAACAAATCTTCTAACAACAATATTTTCACCAATTTTTGCAATTTGTGATTTTAGGTAATCTTCAAATGAAGCATTGTCCACCTTAGCAAGATTTAGGTCTTCAATACTATTAATATTTGAACTTGAAACAATCTCTATTGTTTTTGTGCATAATTCTTTAAAATTTTCATTCTTGGCAACAAAATCTGTCTCACTATTTATTTCTGCCATTGATACCTGATTTAAGTCATTATTTATTTTTAATACAATGGCACCCTCAGCCGCTATTCTATCAGCCTTTTTTGCAGCTTTACTTAGCCCTTTTTCTCTTAAATATTCAACGGCTTTTTCTATATCACCATTTACCTCTACTAATGCTTTCTTGCACTCCATCATCCCGGCATCAGTTATATCTCTTAATTGTTTTACTAAAGTAGCAGTAATTTCCATTATTGTTCATCTCCTTTAGCTTCCTTATTGATATTGTTAGTAGCGTTATCTTGATTTTCTGAAGTATTTTCATTTGCTGTTGTATCTATATTTGTAGTGGCATCATCTTTATTGGCTTCTCTACCTTCAATAATTGCCTCACTAATTTCTTTGCAAAATAATTGAATTGATCTTATAGCATCATCATTTCCAGGAATTGGGTAATCAACTTTATCTGGATCACAATTTGTATCAAGTGGAGCTATTACTTGGATTCCAAGACATCTTGCCTCTTCTACAGCTATATGTTCTTTTACAACATCAATTACAAAAATCATATCAGGTAGTTTTTTCATGTGTCTTACACCACCTAAATATTTTTCTAACTTCTCTTTTTTTCTAAGCAACATTAGTTTTTCTTTTTTTGTTAGAAGGTCAATTTGTCCGCTATTTTCCATTTCTTCAATCAGTTCTAATCTTCTTACAGATTTTTTTATTGTGCTAAAGTTTGTAAGCATACCACCAAGCCATCTATAATCTACATATGGTGCACCTACACTTTGAGCATATTGTTTAATAGTTTCTCCTGCTTGTTTCTTTGTTCCAACAAACATAATTGTTTTACCTTCGCTTGATGCATCTTTAACGACACTATAAACATACCTGAAGTATCTAATTGTCTTTTGTAAGTCAATAATATGAATATTTTTTCTAGAACAAAAGATGAATTTTTTCATCTTAGGATTCCATTTTCTTGTTTGATGTCCAAAATGTACACCACATTCAAGCAAGTCTTTCATTGTAACCATAATTTTCTCCTTGTATAATATTTTAGGTTTATCCGCCACGCTCTCTAAAAGAATACTCTTCAACCAAAATCAAGGATTAGCGTGTGTGAATTTTCCATACTTATTTATGATGATTAATGAAGGCTAGATTCTATAATAAAATAATAAATTGTAAGCTTAAAATAAACTAAGTGCTAAAATTTATCATTTATATGTCGTTGCTAAAAATATGTAATTAATTTAAATATAGTGCAGTTAAAATGATATTAAGAAGAATGACTTCTAATGCAACATTATAATTTTTGATTTAGTTTTAGTTGTTATCTAGGATTACTTAATAAAGTAAAACTTTTTAATAATATTTGATAATTTTTATTATTTATATACACAACTTAATACTTTCCTTGTTAAAATTAATATTCTTTAGTGTTGATACTTAAAATACTTTAAGATTAAATATGATGATACTAAAACAAGGAACGCATATGAGTTATACAAAATATAGAAGAGGTTATTTTATGCCTCCAAGTCAATCATTGAAGTGGTGTCAAAAAGAATATATACAATCGGCACCAATTTGGTGTAGTGTTGATTTGCGTGATGGGAATCAGGCATTAATCACTCCTATGAATTTGGAAGAAAAACTTTTATTTTTCAAGCTCCTTGTTAAAATTGGTTTTAAGGAAATTGAGGTTGGTTTTCCAGCAGCAAGTAATACAGAATATGAATTTTTGCGTGTTCTTATAGAAAAAAATCTTATACCAGATGATGTTAGTATTCAAGTTCTTACTCAAGCACGTGAACATATTATCAAAAAAACTTTTGAAAGTTTAAGAGGATGTAAGAATGCAATAGTGCATTTTTATAATTCCACTTCTTATGCTCAAAGGGAACAAGTATTTAAAAAATCCAAACAAGAAGTTCAACAAATTGCCATACATGGTGCGAAAATATTAAAAGAATGTGCTAGTAAAACAGATGGTAATTTTAGATTTGAATACTCTCCAGAGAGTTTTAGTGGAACAGAGATTGATTATGCTCTTGATGTGTGCAATTCCGTTATTGATATATTTGAACCTACTCCACAAAATCCTTTGATTATAAATCTTCCTGCTACTGTAGAGATGAGTCTTCCTCATATTTATGCTTCTCAAGTAGAGTATATGTCCGAAAACATTAAAAATAGAGATAGTGTAATAATTTCACTTCATACGCATAATGATAGAGGTTGTGCAGTAGCAAGTACAGAGCTTGGATTGCTTGCTGGAGCCGATAGAGTAGAGGGGACATTGTTTGGAAATGGTGAGCGTACCGGAAATGTTGATATCATCACGCTTGCGCTTAATCTTCATACTCATGGTATAGATTCTAAGCTTGACTTTAGTGATATACCCTCCATATGTGCACTATATGAAAAGGTTACAAAAATGCAAGTTTATGAACGCCAACCTTATTCAGGGAAGCTTGTTTTTGCAGCATTTTCTGGATCACATCAAGATGCTATTGCTAAAGGTATGGCATATCATAAAGAGTATGCACTTGATACTTGGAGTGTGCCTTATTTACCAATTGATCCAAAAGATGTAGGACGAGAGTATGAAAGTGATGTTATACGCATAAATTCTCAAAGTGGTAAAGGTGGAATTGCATATGTTCTTTATAATAACTATGGTGTTGATTTGCCATTGCTTTTTAAGGAACATTTTTCATATTATGTAAAAAATATTTCTGATGCATTGCATAAAGAGTTAACCCCTGCAGAAATTTGCAATATTTTTGAACATGATTTTGTTAATCTTATAAGACCATTAGAAATAATTGATTTCACATTTCAAAAGAATAATGAGTGTATGATTGTGTTTCTAAAGATTCTATATAATGATGAAATTATTGAAACTTCTTGTAGTGGAAATGGAAGATTAGATTCTATAGCAAATGCACTAAGAGATTTTTTAGGGTTTAATTTTGATATTATAGAATATAGTGAGCATTCATTAAGTAAAGGTTCAACTTCTAAAGCTATATCTTATGTTCAGATAAAAAGTAATGAAATGACATATTTTGGTTCTGGAATTGATACAGATATTATTAAAGCTTCTGTATTTGGATTATTAAGCGCTATTAATCATCTACTTAGACAAAATATAAATAAATTAAATTAATGGAGAATCCTAAAATGAATATGACAATGACACAGAAAATTTTAGCTGATAGAGCAGGATTAGATTCTGTAAAAGAGGGTGATTTAGTTATTGCAAAGCTTGATATGGTTTTAGGCAATGATATTACTACCCCAGTAGCAATTGATGCTTTTAAAAGTGCAAAATTTAGTGAAGTTTTTGATAAGAATAAGATTTCTCTTGTCATGGATCATTTTGCTCCAAATAAAGATATTAAAGCTGCTACACAATCTCAACAATGTCGATGTTTTGCCAATGACTTTGATATTAAACATTATTATGATGTAGGGAATATGGGTGTTGAACATGCATTATTGCCTGAACAAGGCATTGTAACCATTGGCGATCTTGTTATAGGTGCGGATTCTCATACTTGTACTTATGGTGCATTGGGTGCATTTTCTACAGGAGTAGGTTCAACAGATATGGCTATTGGTATGGCAAAAGGTGAAGCATGGTTTAAAGTTCCAGGTGCAATGAGATTTGAACTCAAAGGCAAGCTTCGTCCTAATGTAAGTGGTAAAGATGTTATTTTGCATATCATTGGTAAAATTGGAGTTGATGGTGCATTATATAGAAGTATGGAATTTGGTGGTGAAGGTCTTAAAAATTTGACAATGGATGATAGACTTTGTATCGCAAATATGGCTATTGAGGCTGGTGCTAAAAATGGTATTTTTGAAGTTGATGATATTACCATTGATTATGCAAAAGGACGAACAAGTAAAGAATTTAGAATCTATTCACCAGATAAAGATGCTATATATGAACAAGTTTTTGAGATTAATTTAGATTCTATTGATCATACTGTGGCTTTTCCTCATTTGCCAGAAAATACCAAAGAAAGAGAGCAGTGGGGTGAAGTAAAAATTGATCAAGTGGTTATTGGTTCTTGCACAAATGGACGGCTTAGTGATATGGAAGTTGCTGCTAAGATTTTAAAAGATAAAAAGATTGCCAAAAACACACGATGTATTATAATTCCAGCAACACAAAATATTTATTTAGAATGCATTGCTCGTGGTTATTTAGAAACATTTATAAAAGCTGGTGCTGTAGTATCTACTCCCACTTGCGGGCCTTGTCTAGGAGGTCATATGGGGATACTCGCAGCTAATGAAAAATGTGTTTCTACAACAAATCGTAATTTTGTAGGTCGTATGGGGCATATTACTAGTGAAGTATATCTTGCTTCACCTGAGGTTGCAGCTGCAAGTGCTATTAAAGGTATGCTTTGTGCCCCTGATGATATATTATAGGAGGATAGTTTATGAAAGTGCAAGGTGTAGTTCATAAATATAATGATAATGTTGATACAGATGTTATAATCCCTGCTCGCTATCTTAATACATCTGATCATAAAGAACTTGCTAGTCATTGTATGGAAGATATTGATAATGAATTTGTAAGTAAAGTAAAAGATGGTGATATTATGGTTGGTGGATGGAATTTTGGTTGTGGTTCAAGTAGAGAACATGCTCCAATTGCTATAAAAGCAAGTGGAATACATTGCATTATAGCTAAAAGTTTTGCAAGAATTTTTTATCGTAATGCTATAAATATTGGACTTGCAATTATAGAATCTAAAGAAGCTGTAGAAGCAATTGAATCGGGAGATGAGGTTAGCATTGATTTTGAAAAAGGTATAATTACAAATCTAAGAACAAATCAAAGTTTTAATACCCCTCCCTTTCCTCCATTTATTCAAGAAATAATAAATGCAAATGGCTATTTAAATTGGATTAGTAAGAGAGAAAATAAAATTTAAATTTTGCAGAATTAAGGAATTTTATGAAAAAAAATATTGCATTGATACCTGGAGATGGCATAGGAGTTGAGATTATGGTTCAAGCGCGCAATGTGCTTGAGAGAATTTCTACTCTTTATAATCATCATTTTTATTTTGATGAATTACTTGTTGGAGGATGTGCTATTGATGCGTATGGAGATTGTTTGCCAAAGAGAAGCTTAGAATCTTGCAAAAATAGTGATAGTATACTGCTTGGTGCCGTAGGTGGACCAAAATGGGATAATCAACCACATCATAATCGTCCAGAACATGCTCTTTTAACTCTTCGTAAGGAATTAGGACTTTTTGCAAATATTAGACCAGCTAAACTTTTTGATGAATTGAAAGATTCTAGTCCATTAAAAAATAGTATTTTACAAAATGGAGTAGATTTTATTGTTGTTAGGGAGCTTGTAGGGGGATTATATTTTGGTGAACATAAGATTGAAGAAGTAGATGGAGAGAGAATAGGTTTTGATGTGATGAGTTATAGTGTATCGCAAATAGAAGCAATTGCGCGTGTGGCATTTGATATAGCTAGCTTGCGTAGAAAGAATGTAGTATCTGTAGATAAGGCAAATGTATTAAGTAGTTCTAAATTATGGCGTGAGATTGTAGAATATGTATCTAGGGATTATAAGGATATTGCTCTTACCCATATGTATGTAGATAATGCCGCTATGCAGATTTGTCGTAATCCTAGTCAATTTGATGTAATTTTAACAGAGAATATGTTTGGTGATATTTTAAGTGATGAATCTAGTGTGATAGCAGGCACATTAGGTGTCCTTCCTTCTGCATCACTTTCAAATATTAAAGATTTATGTAAAGAATCTAATCATAAATTTGGTATGTATGAACCAATACATGGTAGCGCACCAGATATTGCAATGCAAGATAAGGCAAATCCAATTGGTATGATTTTAAGTGCAGCAATGATGTTAGAACTTTCTTTTGGGTTAAAAAATGAAGCATTAGCCATACAGAATGCTGTATATAATACATTGTCACAAGGTTATAGAACGGGTGATATTATGAGTGAAGGCAAAAAACTCATTGGTTGTAAAGAGATGGGCGAGATAATATGTAAAAATTTGGTTTAGATTAATATTGGTTATTTAGATTCTTAATTTATCCTAGAATGGATGGTTTATAGTTATGTTAATTTAATGCATAAATTATACTTAGATTCGTTATTTTATAATTTTAATCTTTAGCTAAGTAATTTTAATCCTATGCTTGATATAATAATAAGAAATATAAAGAATAGTTTAATTAATGATTTAGATTCTTTAAAAAATAAAATACCAATTGCAACTCCACCACCTGCACCAATTCCAGTCCATATGGCATATGCTGTTCCCATAGGTATGTCACGCATAGCTAAGCTTAAAAATCCAAAGCTAAGCATAAATTGAAACATAATTGCTAATAAGAATATTTTTTGTTTTGTTATCACAAATTTTTTCATTGCAAACACCCCTGCTATTTCCATACATCCTGCTAAAACCAAGTATATCCATGCTAACATTTTTTAATTCACCTTTTTATCACTATGATTTAACTTGTTGATATCTTTTTTATCAGTAAGTTTTAGACCTACTACTCCAATAAGTAAAATACAAATAAGCCCGATGCGTGCTATATTGAAACTTTCTCCAAAATATAACATCTCTGTTAATACTACACCTGCTGTTCCGATACCTACAAATACTGCATAAGCTACACTTACTTCAATACTTCTGCATGCTATAATCATAGCTGTAAATGAACATAAAATACCAATACCTGTAAGAATGTATAGAAATAGGCTATCAGCATATTTTAGACCACTCACCCAAAATATTTCAATCATTCCACCAAGTATAATGAGTATCCACCCCATAGAATCTCCTAATGCAATTAATATGTTTTTATTTATATTTGTTAGAGTTTATATTTTATCAAATGATTTTATTCAATAATATTGCGACTAAAATATCTATCAAGCCCATCAGCAAAGATAGTGATAATTGTAGAGTTTTTAACTTCTTTTGCAAGTTTTAAACAACTTTGCAAACACGCACCAGATGAGATTCCAGCTAGAATCCCTTCTTTGCTAGCTAACATCTTTATTCCTTCATAAGCCTCTTTATCACTTATTTTATACACTCTATCAATTAATGAAATATCCATAATCTTTGGTATAAAAGTGTTTCCTATTCCCTCAATTCGTGATTTTATATCTTGTTTATCTCCACCAATTATTGATCCTAGTGGATCGCATAGTATGGCTTGTATATTTTTATTTTTTTCTTTTAAGTATTTTGCTATTCCACTAAAGCTCCCTCCACTACCTGCACCACATACAAAGTAGTCAATTTTACCTTTTGTGTCTTTATATATTTCTTGTGCAGTGCTAATATAATGCGCCATAGGATTATCAAAGTTTTCAAATTGTCTAAAAGCTATTGCTTCTGGCATAGAATCTAGCAATTCTTGCATTTTATCAATAGCACCTTGCATTCCTTTTTTTTCATCAGTATTGATTATATGTGCCCCTAAAGCTTTCATTAGGATTTGTTTTTCAATAGAAAAATTGCTAGGAATTATAAGTATAGCCCTACATCCTACTTCTATAGCACCAAGTGCTATTCCAAGCCCTGTATTTCCTGCTGTAGCTTCTATAATAGTTGTATTTTTATTGATTAGACCTTTTTCTTTTATTTTTTTTAAAATATATATCCCAATCCTATCTTTTATACTTCCTGTAGGATTAAAAAATTCACATTTTGCTAGTATTTTATTATTGTTTGGTATATCAATTTTATTTAGTGATATAAGCGGAGTATTGCCAATAAGCTCTGCTATGCTTTGATAAAGCATGTTATACCTTTGATTTTTCAATTGCTTGTGTTAAATCACTTATTAAATCTTCAACATATTCAATGCCAACTGAAAGGCGAATTAAATTATCACTAATTCCTACCTTTTCTCTTATTTCTTTTGGGATAGATGCATGCGTCATAGATGCTGGATGGCAAAGTAAAGATTCTACACCTCCAAGACTTTCAGCAAGTGTAATGATATTTGTTGATTTGAAAAATACTCTATAATCATATCTATCTTCTAGCTCAAAACTCATCATGCCACCTCCACCTCTTGCTTGTGAGTTTTGCACTTCATATCCATCATCTGTTTTTAACCCTGGATAATAGACTTTTTTTATAGCTTTATGTGAACTTAAAAATGAAGCAATTTCTATAGTATTTTCACAATGACGCTGCATTCTAATGCCTAGGGTTTTTATTCCCCTTATAAGCAAAAAACTATCAAATGGTGCAAGTATTCCACCTATACTATTTTGCAAAAATGCAATTTTTTGAGCTAATTCATCATTGTTTAGCACAACAAGCCCTGCTATTAAATCACTATGCCCACCAAGATATTTTGTTGCAGAGTGAATTACTATATCTATCCCAAAACTTAGTGGATTTTGTAAATATGGAGTCATAAATGTGTTATCTACAATACTTATAATATTTTTAGATTTTGCGATTTTTGCTACTTTTTCTAATGAAGTAACACTCATAAGGGGATTTGCTGGAGTTTCAAGTAAAATAGCTCTTACTTCTTTTGTGATACTAGATTCTAAAAGCTTGCTATCACGCATATTAATAATAGAATATGAGATATTAAAATTTGAAAATACTTTATCAATGATACGAAAAGTCCCACCATATACATTGTCAGATATAAGAATCTTATCTCCACTTTTAAAAAGACTTAATACTGTATTAATAGCTGCCATACCAGAAGCAAATGCAAAACCATATTTTGCACCTTCTATTTCTGCAATAAGGCTTTCAATTCCATCACGAGTTGGGTTTTTTGTTCTAGAATATTCATAGCCTGTATTTTCTCCTAATGCTTTTTGTGCATATGTTGAAGTTTGATATATCGGAGTATTTACTGCTCCTGTTTTAGTATCTGTAGTTATTCCACCATGTATTAAAGTTGTATCAAGTGTGCTTTTCATAATGCTTCCTTTAAAATAATTTTAATTGTATAAAGTAGTTGCATTATATCGTAAGATATTATTATCATGATTTTGTACTTATTGGTTTAATATCTATTCCTTAACGCCCATTTAACCAATAAAACTAGCACTGGTACTTCTACAAGTGGTCCAATGATGGCCCCAAAGCTTTGGGGTGCAGTAATACCAAAACTTGCAATACAAATTGCAATAGCAAGTTCAAAATTATTGCCACTTGCACTAAAAGAAATAGAGCAATTTTTTTCGTAATTGATTTTATTTTTTTGTGAAATAAACCAAGAGAGAAAAAACATACAAATAAAATATAAGATAAGTGGCAATGCAATCCGTAGTGCATCTAATGGTAATGCAAAAATTTGATCTGATTTATAAGAACACATCATAAAAATAGTAAAAAGTAAGGTTGCAATAGTAATTGGGCTAATAGCAGATAAAAACTTTGTTTCATACCAATTTAAGCCTTTTATTTTTATTAGAATAAGACGGCTCAAAAATCCTAAAATAAAAGGGATACCAAGATAAATAAAGACATTTGTGCTAATTGAATTTATACTAATATCTAGGGTAGAAGATTCTATTTTAATGCCAAGAATAGAAGGTAAAATATTAAGATAAAAATAAGCTAGGATTCCAAAAAATAGAATCTGAAAGATACTATTAAATGCTACAAGTGCGCTTGTGTATTCTCTATTTGCTTTTGCTAAATCACTCCATACAACCACCATCGCCACACATCTAGCAAGTCCTATGATGATTATGCCTTGCATGTATTCAGGTTTATCTCTTAAAAAAATATATGCAAGTAAAAACATCAAAAAAGGTCCAACTATCCAATTTAAAAAAAGTGAAAAAGCTAGAATTTTTTTATCATCAAAGACTTGCAGCATCTTTGCATATTGAACTTTTGCAAGTGGTGGATACATCATTGCAAGCAGACAAAACACTAAAAGCATGTTTAGTGAGTTATATTCAAACATTGCCCAAAAAGCATTAATGTTTGGAAAAAAATAGCCAACTAACAATCCAGCTATAATCGCTAAAAAAATCCAAAGACTAAGAAATTTATCTACTATTCCTAACATATAAAATCCTTAAGTGAGTTTGTTTTTATAGACTGCAGTAAGGTATTCAATTTAGAATCTAAGCTTTTGATGGTTTGTTTAAATATTTCATCATCACTGCCACTTGGATCATCCAAACCAAAATCATAATAATACTTTGTCTTGAGATTAGGACAAGCTACATTGCATCCCATGCTTACAGCTATATCTATATCATTTGGCAATGTCTCTATAAGCTTTGCATAATGATCTTTCATATCGATACTATAAAGCTCTTTAATCATTCTTATGGCTTGCTGATTTACTCCTTTTGAAATATCGCTCCCTGCAGAAAAAAACTCTACATCCAATCCCAAAGCTTTTGCTTTATGTCTAGCTATTGCTTCTGCCATTTGAGATCTGCAACTATTATGGATACAAATAAAAGCAATCTTCATTACATTTCCTTATTGCAAGTAATGTGTTGTAATGGCGGTAATGATATTTGAAGTTCTTGTATAGCTTTTAGGCATTCTGTGTGAAATACAGAGAGATTCTCATTGATACCATAATATGCCCAGGTGCCTTTGCGTTTTACATATAAAAATCCACAGTCTTTTAGTATCTTTAAATGTCTTGAAAGGCGAGATTGTTTTAAATTAAGTATATTTTGCAAATCACATACACAAAGCTCACCATTAGCTTTTAAAAATGCTAGGATTAGGATTCTAGTTTCATCATTAAGAGCACCAATTAGATTAAGAAAAACATTTATTCTATCCATTTTATTACCTTTATATGAGATACATAATGCTACCAAAGCCTATAGCAATAAGAAGAATTAAACTAATAAAAATTGCTAAAAACCTAATTGTAAATATACTTTTTAAAAGAATAAGTTCTGGTAAAGAGCATCCTGCGCCAGCTATCAAGAAACTAAAGACTACGCTTTTATTTACACCTGCTTCAAGCAATACCAAGCCAATAGGTATAATGGCTTCAACTCTAATATATAGCAAGATTCCAATAAATGCTGCAAAAATCACACTCAAAAATCCAAAACCATTTAAGTAGTTTTGGATAAACTCTTGTGGTACAAATCCATGAATAAAAGCACCTATACTCATACCTATGACAATATATGGAATGAGTTTTTTGTAATCTCTTAGACTTTGATAAAAGAGATTTTTAATATATACACTTTTTATTTCATTACAGCAGCTTTGTTTTGAAGTTTTGCTATTGCAGTATTTATCTGTTTGTGGTCTTGTAATACTAAATGAAGCAAGTTTATTAGGTTTATTAGTGATATAAAAAGATTTAGATTTTATGCTTATAGAATCTTTTTTAAAATCATCTTTTAACAATTTTTTTGAATTTAGTGTTTGCATCAAAATTGAGATTATAAAAATTGTAATGCAGAGGATGATTACATATGTTAGAGTGATTTTAAGTCCAAAAGTTAAGAATAGCATCACAATAATGATTGGATTGATAAGAGGTGAGGTAAAAAGATAAGCAATGCAAACACCAAAAGCTACATTTGCTTTAAGTAGTGCTTGAAGTAAAGGTATAGTAGAGCAAGAGCAAAAAGGTGTAAGAGCACCAATCATAATAGATTTTATGTAGCTTGTGTATGAGTTTTTGTTTAAATGTTTTTGAAATATATTTTTATATTTATGATTGACTGCGCTGACAATTGCAGAAATAAATATAAACAATAAAGATAATTCAATGAAGTATATAATGAAGAATTTTATAGATTCTAGCAATTTAATATCCATTTGTATTCCTTGAAAAATATTTAATATATAAAATCAATATATCAATATATATTGATATATTATAATAAAATCTCATCACTTATGTAAATAAAAAACATTAATCTAGATGACAAGCTATAAAGCAGTATTTACAAATGCATAGCATCAAAATGATCGAAAAAATATGATAAATTTCATAAAATTTTGGTTATGAATTTAAATAATTTTGATTTATAATTCCAATTTTATATATCAATTAAATAATACTTTAATTGATAGTTTAGATAATTTTTATAGATTGATAACAAGAATACTTAATATCTTGTTATATTTTAATTGTTTGGTTTAAATAAAATCTTACCATACCTAAATGCTAAACCTTATTCCATTATTTCAATTTTATTGATATCAATTCTTCTATCTTCGTATTTAGATGCTTCTTTGTTATCTAGTTTTTCCCAAATAAATGTTGGGCCAAATAGTACATCAACTTTAATTTCTAAAGTATTATTATTTGTGGATACTTTTATTGGATATGTTTTGCCTTTTTCAAAGCTATAAATTTCTCCAGTGCATTTTGATTCATTGCATTCTATGTTTATAAATACACTTCCACGAATAGGTCTGTTTTGCAGCTTTTTATCTGGATTTTTTGTATCTAAATTATTGTTTATTCCATCAGTAGTGGCAAACCCAAAGCCATAAAATTTATTGTTTTTTTCAAAAATTTCAACGATACTTTGCTTGTTATTAGAATCTTTTGGTAGAAGATATATGCCAGAAATATCATTGGCAAATACAAAAACCGAGTTTATTATAAAGTAAATAAAAATTTTAAGTCTCATTAAATTCTCCTTTGACACTCATTATGTATGCTTAATTTTTGTTAAGACTTGATTATATAAATTTATTATTTTTATTTTGAAATTTTGCTGTTAAAAAAGTTTTATTATGTTACATTTAATAATATATTCATATGGTAACTATTATAATGTTACGCATGTAGTAGTATTTTACTTCAACTATATAAGATTATAAAAATTTAACTTTAGGGATTTTTATGCAAACAATTACTTTAAATGATGGCAATAAGATGCCAATTATTGGATATGGTGTATTTCAGATAGACAAAAATCAAACTCAAAAATGTGTAGAAGATGCATTAAGTGTTGGCTATAGATTGATTGATACTGCTGCTATATATGATAATGAAGAGGGTGTTGGTGCAGCTATTAAATCAAGTGGTATTAGAAGAGAAGAAATATTTGTTACTACAAAATTGTGGATTAACAATATTAATAAAAATGATGCAAAACAAGCGTTTCATACATCATTAAAAAAGCTTGGACTTGATTATGTAGATTTATATCTCATACATCAACCATTCAATGATGTATATGGTGCATGGGAGATTATGTGCGAACTTAAAAAAGATGGATTTATTAAGTCTATAGGTGTAAGCAATTTTTATTCTGATAGATTGACTGAATTTTGTTTTAATAATGAGGTTAAGCCTGCATTAAATCAAGTTGAATGCCATCCTTTTTTGCCACAATTTGATGCTAAAAAAGTAATGTGTGATTTAAAAGTAGTTATGCAATCTTGGGCATCTTTTGCAGAAGGAAAGAATAATATATTTAGCAATGATGTCTTAAAAAATATTTCTAAGAAATATGATAAAAGTATTGCACAAATTATTTTAAGGTGGCTTATTCAGCGTGAAATTGCAGTGATTCCAAAAACATTAAGTAAAGATAGGATGATTGAAAATATGTCTGTATTTGATTTTATTTTAGATGTTAGTGATATGGAGGCTATTGCTAAAATTGGACAATCCCAATATATTATTTGTGATCATAGAAATATTGATACAGTAAATTTTTTGTTAAATTTAGCTAAATAAAGGGGTAGGTAATAATTAGATTTATCGAAATTGATTTTGAAAAATACAAACGAAAAGAGCATTTTTTATTTTTTAAATCTAATCCTTGCTCGTTTTCATTAAGTGTAGAGCTTGATATATCAAACATTCTATCATATAAGAAAGAGTTTCCATTTTTTAATATGATTCTTTATTGTATATCTAAAAGTGTTAATAGGATTATAGAGTTTAAAATGGATTATAAAGATGGGGTGTTAGGATATTATGAGCTTGTTTATCCTAGTTATACTATTTTTCATACAGATGATAAAATTTTTAGCTCTATTTGGAGTGAATATGATGATGATTTTTGTAAATTTCATCAAAATATTTATAATGATAAAGTTAATTATGGAGATAAGCTTAGCTATCAAGCAAAAACTCATGATATAAAAAATCTATTTTTTGTATCATCACTTCCTTGGATTAGTTTTAAAGATTTCAATTTATATATAAATAGAAATGAATTTTATCGCCCAGTTTTTACATTATCAAAAATAAAAGATTCATGTATTTTATTAAATATTAATGTAAATCATGCACTTTGTGATGGATACCATGTATATCAATTTATAGATTCTTTGCAAGATTGTATATATCAATTTAAAATAACATAAAAAGGATTCAATATGAAAAAAATACTACTATTAAATGGGGCAAAGAATTTTGGACATTCAAAAGGTATGTTGAATACTACTTTGCAAGAGGTCGCAAAAAATGATTTAAAAGCACTTAGATTTGATGTTATTGAAACATATATAGATAAAGGTTACGATATAGAAAAAGAGATTGAAAAGATTTTAGATTCTAATATTTTGATATGGCAAATGCCTGGTTGGTGGATGGGAGAACCTTGGATTGTTAAAAAGTATATAGATGAAGTTTTTACTGCTGGACATAGTAAACTATATATTAATGATGGTAGAAGCAAAGGCGACATAAATAAAAAGTATGGTACCGGAGGATTATTATTTGATAAGCAATATATGTTTAGCTTAACTTGGAATGCACCACTAGAAGCTTTTAATGATAAAAATCAATTTTTTGAAGGTGTTGGTGTGGATATGGTGTATTTGCATTTACATAAAGCACATCAGTTTTTAGGGATGAAGCCATTGCCTACATTTATATGTAATGATGTTATAAAGAATCCCTTAGTAGAAAAGTATAAGAATGATTATAGTATGCATTTATCAAATGTATTTGGATGTTTAAATTAAAAATAAAATTTATTTTTTATGATTTGATTATATGTGATTCCTGATATACTAATAATATTTTGATTATATTTGGTATTTTTTAACTAGTGATTTAATTTAAATTATTATTTTAATTGGTTTATAAACTATAGTTATGTTATATTTCTATTTACTTTTAAAATTTAAGGGGTTGACTAATGAAAAGATCGGCATTTACATTTATAGAACTTGTGTTTTCTATAGTTGTTGTTGGTATTGTTATACTTAGTATTCCTCTTATTGTCCGTCAGAGTAATGCTAACACTATAGAATCTCAAAATGTGATAGGGTATTATAATGCATTGACGCTTATGAATACAATTAGAAATAAACCTTGGGATTTAAATAATGTTGTTGGTGTTTCAGGAAATGATTTTACTGCATCTGGTGGTTATTATATATTGCAAACAGGTAATCAAAATTTTGATTGCAAACAGGATCCAAATAGGATAAATGTTTATACAAAACCAGGTCTTGGAATCTCAGATAGGCGTAGAATGTGTGATCCAAATCTAAAAATGGCTCAACAGATTACTCAATCGGCAGATTTTGATAACATAGGTGCTTTTAATAATTTTTCTAAAACTATTTCATCTGGTGGGAATGAATTTTTTGTAATTGATGTAAATGTTAGATATGTAGATGTAAATTTTGGAAATAATACCACAGCTGGATCTATTACTCAAGCTGTTGCAGGAGTAACTGATATAAAAGAAATTGAAGTAAAATTAAGTAGAAAAGATCCAAGTGGCAATAAAGAGCACATATCAACATATAAGTACTATGCAACAAATATAGGAACAGATGTTCCTTTTGCAAAGGATAATTAATGAGACATGCATTTACTATGTTAGAAATGGTCTTTGTGATAGTTATTACTGGGTTAGTAGCTGTTGCTGGCTCTATGGCAATAGTTCAGATTATGCAAAATTATGCTATCCAGCGAGAATATGCAAAAATGGAAATAGATGGAACATCTGCAATTTTGCAAATTTCAAAATATTTGCAAGATTCTATATGGGACTCTATAGCAATAAAGCGTGGAAGTAACTATACAGATATATCCTCTGTTAGTACTGCATCTAATGGAAATATAGATGGAACTACATTGCTTGCATTTATATCAAAGAATCAAACCGCTTTAAATGGATATTTTGGTACAAATCAAGGCGTGAGTTCTAATTTACCATTTTTTAGTGGATTTATAGATCTTTCAAAATCTAGCGGGACAGATATTACTACAGCTTTTACACAGGATAGATTAAAGAGTTTGACATCTATAAGAAATATATCTTTATATTTTCCATTTATTAATCAAGATGGTAATTCATATACAAAATATTATTCAACTAATAGAACAGCTTTATTCCCTATTGCTAATATAACATCTGATACTACTATGGTTTTATCATCGGCACCATCTAAAATAGGAGATATAGCTGTTATTGTAAATACTAATCAAAATACAATTCAAAAGGATAATGATGGAAATTTAATACTCGCTGGAAATGGTGTTTCACAAACATTATCGCAAGGTGTATCTAAACTTTTTGTTTGGTCAGAATCTCAATCTGGTATTCTTAGGATTAGAATTTGTTTTGAAAATAAAACTATGGATTTTATGCCAGAATTTTGCAAGGAAGGAGTAATAATGCAATGAAAAGACAAGCATTTGGTATGATATTTGCTATTATTATATTAGTTATTGTTGCTACTCTTGGTATATTAAGTTTAAAGCTTAGTTCTAGCACCTTAAATACGACTACAAACCAACATATTGCAATTCAGCTTGATTTGTATTTAGATTCCACTATTGAACTTGCCATTTTGTATATTCAAAGAAATGGTTTTAAATTTGTAGAGGGTAGCGCTACTCAACAAAGACCAAATGTAATGGCTCCTATTGTTAAAAGTATTAATTATGGTGCAAATGGTGAATATAGATTTACATACAAGATGACACCATTGGTTAATATTGATGATCCTCTTTCTAATGATAGTGATGAGATTAAACAAACAAAAGTCAATACCATGGTTTTAGATGTCTCTGGTTATGTTGTAAATCCTGTTACAAATCAAACTTTTAGGGTCACAAAGAGACAAGTTGTAAAACCTTAATTAATTTTATTTTGGAGGCAAATATGGAACAACCATTAACTTATGATATAAGTGCTTTACTTAAGACAACGCTAAAACATAATGCATCTGACTTGCATTTAGTTGTTAGAAGTGAGCCACAAATTAGAATAGATGGTGTGCTTGTAAAGTTAAATTTACCTATTTTGGAAAAAAGAGAAATTGACAGATTATGTTACACTCTTTTAACAGATAAACAAAAGAAAACTTTAGAGGAAGAAAGAGAACTTGATTTTTCTATTGATTTAGAAGATATTGGAAGATTTAGGGTTAACTATTACTATACTATGGGAAGTGTTGCAGCAGCATTTAGGGTAATTACCACAAAGATACCTACACTTGAAGGTATTAATGCTCCAAATGTGTATAGAAACCTTATTACTAGAAGAAAAGGTTTAATTCTTGTAACAGGACCTACTGGTAGTGGTAAAACTACGACTGTTGCTGCTATGATTAATGAAATTAATCAGACGCAAAAAAAGCATATACTTTGTATAGAGGATCCTATTGAATATGTTCATAAGGGTGTTAATTCATTATTTTCATATAGAAATGTTGGCGAGGATACAAAAACATTCAATAGGGCTCTAAAATCAGCTCTTAGGGAAGATCCAGATATTATATTTATAGGTGAGATGAGAAATACAGAAACAATGGAAATAGCACTTGAAGCAGCAGAAACAGGACACTTGGTAATTGGAACATTGCATACTAATTCTGCAGCACAAACTATAAATAGAATTGTTAGTTCATTTGAAGGTGCAAAGCAGGATCAAGTAAGGAGTCAAGTTGCTATTACAATTGAAGGTATTATTTCTCAGATATTGTTACCTAGAGTTGATGGTGGAAGGGTTGCAGCTACAGAGATTTTGATAGGAACCCCTGCAATTAGAAATCTAATTAGAGAAAATAAAGTTCACCAAATTAATTCTCAAATGACAATAGGTCAAACTTTAACAGAGATGAAAACAATGTCTCAGAGTCTTGATGCATTATATCAAAGTAGAACAATTTCAAAAGAAGAATATGATATAGCTATGGCCACATTGTAATAAAAAATAATCAATAAATTCAATAAATTTATTGATTAAGGCAGTATGCCTTTATTTTCATTAAATATTTTTTGATTTAGTATTTTATAATTACTGCAGGCCTTGTTTAATCCTTTATCACAAGCTAAGCCATATAATTCTAATGCTTTTCCTGTATTTTGTCTTACACCGTTTCCATTCTCATAAAATATAGCAAGATTGTTACAGCTACTTAAAACTCCTCCTTCACATGCTATGTTTAGATATTTAACAGCATTAAATGGATTTTTTGGTGCATCATGTATGCCTGTTGCATACATATATCCAAGGTTTGCACAACCTATTAGATCTCCTTGATTGCATGCTATATAATTTAAATCTAATAATCCTAATTTATCCTTATTTAACCCAAATATATTGTAAGTATTGCTTAGCAATCCAAGATTGTAGCACCCAAGAGAGCTTCCCATATCACAAGCAAATTTATAATATTGTAGACTTCTAAAGTAATCTTTTTGCACCCCAATTCCATTTGCATACATATATCCTAAATTATTACATGCAAATACATCCCCGCCATTGCATCCAACCATATATAGCTCACTTGCCATTATCTTATCTTGTGGTGTGCTTTGTGATCCGTTATCATAAATTGATGCTAAGTTTGAGCAAGCAAGAGCATTTCCTCCACTACAAGATTTTTTGTAATAACTCATTGCTTTTTGATGATCTCCATTTGTACCAATTGCATACATATGCATAAGCCCAACACCAAGACAGCCATCAGCATCACCTTCTTCATTGCATGCTTTATTAAATAATGAAAATGCTTCTATATAATTACCTTTTTGTGCTAACGCTATACCTGCATTTGTGGCTGGATTGGCACTAAAAGATACACTAAGTAAAATCAATACAATAATAATGTATTTCATAATGTATAAACTCCATTGGATTTTTATATATTATCTCAAGCAAAAATAGTGCCATATATATTTAATTTTTATTAATTTTTATAAATCTTATTAGATCATTTACACTTTTTATATTATTTGGTAATCGTAAAATACTTTCTTCAAATACCTTTAAAGCTATATAGCAATCAGCATAAGCTCTATGTCTCACTGGATAGTTTATTTGTAAAAATTCATTTAGATATCCAAGTCCATGTTTTTGTGCCTGTAATGTTTTTTTTGCAAGTGCAAGAGTGCAAATCATTGGATTTTTCATTATTGGTATTTTTGCCATTTCTAATCTTTTATTGATAAAATTAAAATCAAATATAGCATTATGGGCCAAAAAAATAGAATCTTGTAAAAATATTTTAAATTCGATTAATGCTTTATCTATTTTTGGTGCATTTCTAACCATTGATGTATCTATTCCTGTAATTTCTGTTATTTTATCTGGTATGTCTTCTGTAAATACATAGCTTTCAAAACTATCTACAATCTTTCCATTCTTGTATTTTATTGCACCAATTTCTATTATATTGTTTATTTGTGGAGAGAAACCTGTAGTTTCTATATCAACAATACAAAATGTATTTTCAAATATATTCTCATTAGTTTTGATTGATATATTGCCATCTTTTATTTTTAATGGAATTCCAAGTGATTTTGCAATCTCTATGTTTATTTCATAATCTTCACCTAAAATATATTCAAGTTCTGTGAGATCAATAGAATCTTTGCTGTTTAGTATATTTATTAAATTATCATATATATCTAAAGAGTTTTGTATCATCTAAGCAAATTTATAGCTTCTTGATAGTTTTTAGATTTAAAAATGTAATTCCCAGAAATAGCTATATCAACATCAGATTCTTTTAGCAAGTTGATATTTTGACTATTTACTCCACCATCCATTGATATTTTACAATTAAGATTATTATCTTTTATCATTTCTTTTAGTCTAATTGCTTTTTCTAATGTACTTGATATAAAATTTTGTCCACCAAATCCGGGATTTACAGACATTAATAATACAAAATCAATATATCTTAATATGTATTCCAAAGAATTTTGTGATGTATGTGGATTTAATGCTATTCCTGCTTTTATATCATTATCTTTAATTTGATGTATCATTTTATTTATATGTTTTTCTTCTTCTATGTGAAAGCTTATGCTATATGGTTTTACTTCTATCATCATTTTAATAAAGAAATCAATATTTTTTACCATTAAATGTATATCAAGAGGTTTTTTTGATCTTTTTGCAACAGCTTCAACTATACATTTTCCAAAGGTAAGATTTGGCACAAAATGTCCATCCATAACATCAATGTGTATATAATCACAATCTGTTTTATTTAACTCATCTATTTCTTCATTTAATCTACCAAAATCTGCAGACAAAATACTTGGTGCAATCAACATTATTTATTACTCCATACATAACTAAATAACAAAATTTATAATAAGTGGCAGAAATTATATTATAAATAGTTAAATATATAATATAATTTGCTTTTAATCTTTGTTAGGCTCGGAGTTTTAATGTCATATATTTTAGAGGTTCAGAATCTTAGTAAAAATTTTGGATCAACTAATGTGTTAAATAATGTATCATTTAATATTAGTGATGGTGAAATTGTTGGATTGCTTGGTCCAAACGGTTCTGGCAAAACTACATTAATAAAAATTATTACAGGTTTAATTAATAATTATGAAGGTAGCGTTGTTGTATGTGGAAATAAAATTAATGTAACTACAAAGCAATATACAGCATATCTACCAGATAGCAATTTCATTCCATCAGCATGGAGTGTATTTAGATGCATTTCTTATTTTTCAGATTTTTTTGATGATTTTGATAGAGTTAAATCTATTTCTTTATTGAAAGATTGCAATATACCATTGAATTTATCTTTTGGCGCTTTGTCAAAAGGAACAAAGGAAAAATTGCAATTAATTCTTACTCTAAGCAGAAGAGCAAAGCTATATATATTTGATGAGCCAATTGCTGGCGTTGATCCTGTTGCAAGGGATTTAATCTTTAAATTAATTTTAGATAATTATGATAAAAATGCTTCACTGCTAATATCCACTCATTTAATATCTAGTGTGGAATCAATCTTATCATCAGCTATTTTTATTAAATATGGTGAAATTATTGAATGTGATAGTATTACAAACCTTAAAGAGCGATTTGATAATAAAGATTTAGAAAGTATCTTTAAGGAGCTATTTTGAAATTTTTTAAGTTATTAAAATATGAATTTTTAGAAAATATTTCTTCTATTGCTCTGGTTAATAGTGCATTATTGATTTTACTTTTTGTTATGAGAGTTTATTTAAATAGTGATTTTAGTAGTATGCATTGGTTTGTTGGCGTTATTGTTATTATTGCCCCAGTTGCTATATTTGCATCATTAATATTTTTAATTACTATTATTGTTAGATCATTGTACTCAAGATTGTTTGGTAAAGAAGGTTATTTGACTTTAAGTTTGCCTGTTAGCATTGATTCTATTCTTATATCAAAGATATTGATAAGTATGTTTTGGGTTTTGATTAGTGTTTTTATTGTTTGGTTATGGCTCTTTATTGTTGTTGATAGTAGATACAATATAATGCAGAAAATATTTTTTGTAATTTCAAATAATTATAATTTTTTGGATATTGTTAGGATTATTTTTTTAACTTTGATTTTTATAATAAAGCCTATAGTATTACTGTTGTTTGTATTATCTATTTTGCATATTGGAAAAATTACAAAGTTTAAGCAATTTACTGGAATTATCTTATTTATGTTTATTTTATTTATTGAAAATATCATTACAAATTTTATATATGTATCTATCAATGATACTTTTTATTCTATGAATCCTATGGTGCTTTTCTATGGCTCTATTGATTATAAAGAGTATTCTTTTATGATACTGATATATTTTTGTATCAGCTTATTGCCTATATTTGTATATTATTTTTTAAGTAGATATTTAATTAAAAATAAACTTGAAATTTAATTAGGGGATTTTTATGCTTTATTCAATAATAGATGCATTACAACAAAGTGCAGTTTGTATAAATGATATATTAAAAAAATGCAACTTTGATTATCTTGACAGTGTTAATATTACAGGTGATTCTCAACTTGGTGTCGATGTTGAAGCTAATAATATTTTTAAAGAGTTTTTATTAGATCTTGATGCAGTTAGAGGAGTATGTAGCGAAGAAGAGAGTGATATTGTTTATAAGCAAGATTCAAGTGGGGTGTATTTGGTTGCATTTGATCCACTTGATGGCTCATCTATTGTGTCATCAAATTTAAGTGTTGGTAGCATTTTTGGAATCTACAATAAGGAATTTAGTGCTAAAAATTTGATAGCAAGTGGATATATTGTATATGGTCCAAGGTTAGAAATGGTTGTAGCACAAGATAATGTTAATCATTATTTTTATAGTGGTGAAGAATGGAAAAATATGGGAAGTTTAATATTGAATAATAAAGGCAAGATTAATTCTCCAGGAGGAACACAAAAATATTGGAGTACAAAACATAAAATATTAATAGAATCTTTATTTTTAGATGGTTATCGCTTAAGGTATTCAGGCGGAATGGTGCCAGATTTGCATAATTTATTATGCAAAGGGGGAGGATTATTTAGTTATCCATCTACAAGTGATGCTCCAAATGGAAAGCTACGAGCTTTATTTGAAGTTTTTCCATTTGCTTTTATTTTTGAAAAAGCAGGTGGTGAGGCCATAGGAAGCATAGGGGATAGTTTGCATGAAGGTTTGAGTAGGATTTTAGACCTAAATATAGATTCTATTCATCAAAGCTTACCTTGTTTTTTTGGAAGTAAAGATGAAATATCAAAAGTAAAGCTAGCGTATAAATAAAAATGAACAATTCAAGTGATAATTTTCAAAAAAAATTAGATGATAATATACAAAAGATAAAAGAATGCCAAAAAGAGCATGATGTAAATACTTGTTTTAAATGTGAGTTTGTTATTGAATGTAAGGTTAGAAAAGAGTATGTAGATTCTGCCTATTCTAGTATGAATAAGGGAAGTGGTGGATTTTTTAATTTTGAAACTGAATAATGAAAGGTAATAATGGTAAAGTATGTTACAACCCCAATTTATTATGTAAATGATATTCCTCATATAGGACATGCTTATACAACTATATTGTGTGATATGTTTAAGCGATATCAAACTATAAAAGGTAATGAATGTTTATTGTTAACAGGCACAGATGAGCATGGACAAAAGATTGAAAATTCTGCAAAACTAAGAGACAAGACTCCTAAAGAATACACTGATGAAGTTAGTTTTAAATTTCAAAATTTATGGAATAAATTTGATATTGCATATGATTATTTTGTAAGGACCACAAATGAATCTCATGATAGTGGTGTAAAAAGAGCATTTGAAGAAATGTATAAAAATGGTGATATTTATAAGGGCTATTATGAAGGACATTACTGTATTAGCTGTGAGACATTTTTTACAAAGCGACAATTAGTTGATGATTATTTTTGTCCTGATTGTGGCAAAGAGACTAATCCTCTTAAAGAAGAGAGTTATTTTTTTAGATTAAGCAAATATGAAAAGAAATTGCTTGAGTGGTATAATGAAAATCCAAATATTATTATGCCTTTACATAAGAGAAATGAAGTAATTAAATTTGTTGAAGGTGGACTTAGTGATTTATCTATTACTAGAAGCGGTTTTAAGTGGGGGATTAGTCTTCCACCTTTTATAGATGATAATAAACATATTATGTATGTATGGCTAGATGCTTTGCTTAGCTATATTACACCTCTTGGATATGGGAATGATATACCAAATAAAATGTATTTATTTAATGATGCTACTCATTTTGTTGGAAAAGATATATTAAGATTTCACGCGGTATATTGGCCTGCATTCTTAATGAGCTTAAAACTACCACTACCAAAACAGATATATACTCATGGATGGTGGACTATAGATGGTGTTAAAATGAGTAAGAGTATAGGGAATGTAGTGAATCCAGATGATATTGTAAATATGTATGGATTAGAAGTGATGAGATACTTTTTGATTAGGGAGGTTCCATTTGGTCAAGATGGAGATTTTAGTCATAAAGCTCTTGTTGATCGCGCAAACTCAGATTTAAGTGATACTTTGGGTAACCTTGTAAATCGTTTACTTGGGATGAGTGATAAGTATTTTGATTTAAATTTGGAATGTGAAAATTTTGATTATTTAAAAAATGAAATTGAGCAGGTATCAAGTATTATTAGATCGCTGGAAATATACATGGTAAATATGATGCCACATAGATATTTAGAAGAGTTATGGAAGATATTTGATATTGCAAATGTTAGTATTACAAAATATGCACCTTGGGAGATGATGAAGATAGGAAAAGTTGATGATGTAAAATCATTACTTGTTTTTATTTCCAATATTTTATCAAAAGGGGCATTACTTATTTATCCTATATTGCCACATACGGCACGAGAGATGATGAAATGTTTAAAGGTTGACTTTTCATTATATAATAAACTTATAGAAAATGATGAATTGTTGAATAAATTTACCCTAACAAAGATACCACCACTATTCCCAAAATTAGAAGCTCAAATTATAATTAATAGAGTAGAAGAGAAAATTGATCTAAAAGATGAAATCAATATATCTCAATTTGATAAAATTGATATTAGGGTAGGTAGAATTATTGAAGCACTTGATGTAAAAGATTCAAATAAGTTATTAATATTAAAGATTGATTTTGGTGTAAATATAGGAATAAAACAGATAGTATCTGGTATAGCAAAATATTACTCACCAAATGATCTTAAGAATATTCTTGTATGTGCTATTATTAATTTAAAGCCGACAAAGTTTATGGGGATTTTAAGTGAGGGCATGGTTTTAAGCACTAAAGACAGTAAAGGTATGTTGCGTTTAGTTAGTGTTTGTGATGTTGAAGTTGGAAGCAAGGTTGGATAGATTTTGCATTTAGATAATTTTGTAGAGATAATTTCTGGCAAACTTTTAAATAATCCTTGTATATCATCTATTAATCAATTTACTTCAAAAGTTAAAAATGTAAATACTGGTGATGCTTTTTTATCAAGAGATATAAATGAGATACAAGAGGCTATTAAAAGAGGTGCTTATGCTATTGTAAGTGATGAGTGTCTTGATATTATAGATAATGAAATAGCTTGGATTTTAGTTAGTGATATAGATCTTTCAATTTTAAAATTTATCAAATATACAAAACTTATGAACTCTATAAATATTTATCTTTTTGATGATATTTCATTTAAAATTGCAAAAAATATTATAAAAGATAAACAAGTAGCTATTGTTTCAGATACTTATGAATTATTAGAATCTGTATCTAAAAGACATATAATTATTAATTTTGATATATTATTATTTGATATTTACTTTTTGCAACATAGTGATGTATGGTTTTTTAATATTATTAAACAAACTATGTTTGAGATAATGCTTGTATTTGATAATCAGGAGTATTATATAACTTTCCCAAGTATATTTATAACTTATTTAAATAATGTCATTGCTTTTTGTAAGCAACGATACATTAATGTTACGCTAAATATAAATAGTGATATGTTTTTACCAATATTTATTACATCAAATGCATGCATATCAAGTTATGGCTCTTCAATGAGGTTTATTTATGCTTCAAAAAACAATAATTTGATAAAGCACTATATTGATTTTGTCAAGGGTGCTAATTGGGGTGTTCCACTTTGTATTACAAATAAAAAATATGATGGGATTGATTGTCATAATTTTGATACCAAAGAAGCGTTAATAAATATTTTTAAAGATTGCAGATATCATTTTTTTATTGTTGAAGGTATAGAAAGTGATGAGCTTATACAGTTTTTAGATTGTAAAGATGTGATAAAGTCACTTTTTTAGAGTTTATTTATGGTTTAATGATATTTATATTGCTACAAAGCTATAGATTACCTTATTATTGTTTATAATATTTTTTCTTTAAGAAGAAATTGCTCTTGGGAGGCTAGGTTTAATGAATAGGGTTTTTAGTTTTGTATTGTGGGGTTTCATTGCACTAATTGGTGCTTGGTGTTTTGGTGTGTTAGCATTACACACAGGAGAAAGTATTTCTGCAATATGGATTATTGTTGCAGCAGTATGTATTTACTCAATAGGCTATAGGTATTATTCAAAATATATTGCTATAAAGGTTTTAGAACTTGATGACAATCGTGCTACTCCAGCTGTAGTGCAAAATGATGGGCGTGACTTTGTTCCTACAAATAAAATAGTTCTTTTTGGTCACCACTTTGCAGCAATTGCAGGAGCTGGGCCGCTTGTTGGACCAATTTTGGCAGCACAAATGGGGTATTTACCAAGTATGATTTGGATTGTAGTTGGTGTTGTTTTAGCAGGTGCAGTTCATGATTTTACAGTACTTTTTATTTCTATGCGCAGAAATGGTAAATCAATTGGTGAGATTATAAAATTAGAGCTAGGTGCAGGTGTTGGAAGTATCGCTATGGTTGGGATATTGGGTATTATGATGCTTATTATTGCAATTCTAGCTTTAGTAGTGGTGAATGCTCTAGCTGAGTCTCCTTGGGGGCTTTTTACAATTGCTATGACTATTCCTATTGCAATTTATATGGGTATCCATATGAGATTTTTGCGTCCAGGGAAAATCGGAGAAGCAAGCATTATTGGATTTATTTTACTTTTACTTGCACTTTATTATGGGCGGTATGTAGCAGCCCATCCAGAACTAGGAGTTGTTTTTACTCTTAGTCCTGTTACATTGACATACATAACTATTGCCTATGGATTTATAGCTGCAATTTTACCTGTATGGTTTTTACTTGCGCCTCGTGATTACCTAAGTACATTTTTAAAAATTGGTGTTATTGTGCTTATGGCAGGTGGAATTTTGATTGTTGCGCCAGAGGTTCAATTTTCGAGTGTTACTAAATTTGTAGATGGTACTGGTCCAGTTTTTAGTGGTCAATTATTTCCATTTTTATTTATCACTATCGCTTGTGGGGCAATTAGTGGCTTTCATGCATTAATTTCTAGTGGAACAACTCCAAAAATGTTAGAAAAAGAATCTCATGCTAGAATGGTAGGTTATGGATCAATGATTATGGAGTCAGCAGTTGCTATTATGGCTCTTATTGCAGCAATTATTCTTACTCCTGGGTTATATTTTGCTATAAATGTTGCACCTGCAGGACTTGGGACAACTGGTATAAAAGAATTTGGTGATGCTGCAATAATAGCTGCACAAACCATAAGTTCATGGGGTTTTACAATCACTCCTGATCAAATTATACATACTGCAAATGAGATTGGAGAACCAAGTATATTGAGCAAAACAGGTGGAGCTCCTACTTTTGCAATAGGACTTGCTACTATTATTTCTCAAGTACCTTTATTCAATCAAGGTTCTATGGCATTTTGGTATCATTTTGCTATTTTATTTGAAGCATTGTTTATTTTGACTGCTGTTGATGCAGGAACTCGTGCAGGTAGATTTATGGTTCAAGATGTTCTTGGAAATATATACAAACCTTTTGGCAATATTCACTCTATGCTTTATGGGATTCTGGCAACTCTAATTTGTGTAATTGGATGGGGTTATATTCTATACCAAGGTGTAACAGATCCACAAGGTGGAATAAAGTCATTATGGACACTATTTGGTGTGTCAAATCAGATGTTAGCTGGTATGGCATTGCTTGCTGTTATTGTTGTATTATTTAAAATGGGCAAAGGAAAAATGGCATGGGTTGCGATTTTGCCTGCAACTTGGGTTTTGATTAGCACACTTTATGCAGGAACTCTTAAGCTTCTTCCAGCAAATGGTGAAAAAGTTCATGATTCTGTAAGTCATATTGCTATTTGGCAAATAAATTCTAAAAAAGCACAAGATATCCAAAATATGCTTATGGAAATGGATCAAGAAAATGATGCTAATGAATATAAAAGGCTTGAATCTGATATGCAAAAAGCCAAAACTACTGCAAACAATAATCTTTTGAATGCTATTTTGTGTGCATTTTTTATGTTTGTAACAATATTATTACTTATTAAAACTATAATTATTTGTATTAGATGTAGTATGGGTGAAAAGTTTATATCGGCAGAAACGCCTTATTTAAAGGCTAAAGATTATGAAAATAAAGTGTTTAGTCATTAAATGTTTGTTAACTATCGTAAGAATTTATCAAAAATCTGATAGATTCTTGCATTTACTTGTTGGAATGCCAAGCTATGACAAATATTTAGAATATATGAAAAAATACCATCCAGATAAGATACCAAAGTCTCAAAAAGATTTTTTTAAGGAGGCAATGGATAAAAAGTATGGTGTTGGCAGTAATAAATGTTGATAGAGAATAAGGGTATAGATTTTATACCATTACAAATTAATACAAAATTTTATTAAAATCTGCTTGGTAGTTTTATATTTTTTAGTCTTGCAGCCCTGTAGAATCTAAATAGGCTAATTTTTGATTTATTTGATATTTTGTAGTGTATATGTTTTAAATAGTTTTTTATATCATTTTTTTCAATTTTTGATTTATTTGAATATTCTTGCAGTATATAATATGGAATCTTTATATTTTTATTATTAAATGATTTTGAAATATTGTTATAAAGCTTTTCATATTTATTGCAACACAACAATCCAAACACAAATGGAAGCTTATGTTTTCTATACCATTCTAATCCTAGATCTATATAATCTTTGTTTGTTTTGTGATTATTAAGTTTGTATTTAAGAGCTCTATCCCCTATTAGAACTTCTCCATTAATTTTTAAAATAATAGATAGAGCATTTGAACTTGCTGATTGATAATCAAATTTACTATCATTTTTTATTGCAATCACACTCCATACTTCACCATATGATATTATCCCACTCTTTGTTTTTTTTGATTTTATTCCTGCTATTGATGATATAAAACCAGCATCAATTTTTTTAAATAAAAACTCTTTATTTAATTTTGAAGGATAACTTTTGTGTTTATTTATGAATAGTTTAAATGAATTTTGAATTGGATATTTCTTTATAAAAACATCAAATGGAGCTAAATTTAAATAATCAATTTTTCCAAAGCGCATTTATTCTCTTATATATTCTATATTTGTACTTGCTTTAATTTTATTGAAGTATTCATTTAACAAGTCATTTTCTTTAGCTTCAGCATATTTTTGCATAACATTTGGTTTTATGTCTTCAAATGGCATTAATTCTTTATTTGTTTTTTCCTTTATAAAAAACACAATTAGCGTATTTCCTGAATTTAATATTGGAGTAAATTTTTTATCTGGCGTATTTAAAAATATGCTAACCACTTGTGGTGGTAAGTTCTTAATATTTATCTCTTCATCTTTTGATTGTATGTTTGGATTCATAACTAGTGGATTAGACAGAAATTTTTGCAACGCTTCATCACTTATTGAAGTATAACTTGTTACTTTTATTATAGTTGGAAATGTAAATATTGATGGATTTGCATCATAATATTTTTTTAAATCTTCATCACTTGTTAGATTTGTATTTGTTTGCAATACTTTTTGCATTAAATCTCTATTTTCTAAGTGCTCTTTTAAGTTTTTTTTATAGTCTTGAAAGTCAATCCCTTGTGCTTTTAGTGCATTTATCAAATCTTCTCTTGTGATATTATTTGCTGAAGAAATATTGTTTATTTCATCATTTAATCTTTTGTCATCAATTATAATTCCAAGTCTTTTTATTTCATTTTCTTTTAACTTATTTACTATTATTAGATCTATTGCTTCTTTTTTACTTATTTTTTTTTCATGTTGTATCTTTTCAATCTCATACATAGTAATAATATTTCCATTTACTTTTATTGCTATTCCATCTATTGGTTTTGCTATTACTAGATTTATCAAAATTGCTATAAATATTGTAATAAATTTCATAAATTACACCTTTATTTAATCTTTTCATTACTAAAGAAATTGATAATAGAATCTCTCATTTCTTGTGGATTTGTCATAGAATTAACTTTTGTTCTAAAATCATGTGCATTTTGATGATTCTTTGCATATGTATGTAGATTTTTTCTAAACATTATGCAACCACGATCTCCATACTCATTGATCATATTATCAAAATGTTCTAATACTATATCTTTTTTTAAAACATTTGGAAGCTCTTTTGTGTTGTGTTTTAGTTGATAAAATATCCAAGGCTCTTTTAGTGCAAATCTTCCTATCATCACTCCATTTGCATTTGTAATTTTTAACACCTCTTGTGCTTTTTCATAAGAATCTATCTCCCCATTTGCAATGAGTGGAATTTTAATTTTTTCTTTAATCAAAGCAATAGCTCCATAATCTATTTTATCTCTTTTGTATGCATCCATCTTTGTTCTCCCATGCACTACAACAAAATCTGCTCCACAATCATTAATCATGCTTGCAAGTTCAAGTGGTATTTTTTTATCAAATCCAAGTCGGACTTTTATGCTTGTATATTTCTTATTTGAATTAAGTTTGATTGTTTGCACTAGATTTGCAAGTAAATTTAAATCTTTTAATAATCCACTTCCATTTCCATGTGAACTTACTTTTGGTGCTGGACATCCACAATTTAAATCAATTATGTCAATACCATCTTGTTTGTTTAATATGTCTACACTTCTTTTTATGATTTCTTTATTATTTCCTGCAATCTGAACAGAAAATGGGGTTTCAAGAGGACTTTTTTGAATCATTCTTAATGTTTTTTTTGAATTAAAGCTAAGAGCATATGCACTTATCATTTCACTTACACTAATATCTACACCAAATTTTTTTACCATACTTCTAAATGGCAGATCGGTGTAGCCAGCAAGTGGTGCTAACATTAATAAATTATTAAAGTTAATCATGACTATAAAATATCTCTATTTAAAAAATAGATCTGTTGGATATGATTTTCCTATTGCTTTTAGATCTAGATATGCACGAACATTTAGAAATTCATATGCAGGTTGTGTTCTTAATCTCTCTCTTGCTCTATCTAGCATCTCTAACTCTAATAATACATAAAAATATGCATTCTCAGCATTTTCATCACTATCTGCTAAATATTCAGATACTTCAATCCAAGTATTTGGATCTAACTTTCCTTTTGCGGATTTAACTAAATTGAGGTAATCATCTTTTGTAAATTTTGTATTTTTGCATATATCTTTTATTTCCTGATTGCTTAATGATATTCTACCCTCTATAAATATATTTAATATCTCTTGAGCAATTTCTTTATCATAGCTTATTTGGTCTTTATATTTTTCTATTTCTTTAGAATCTGCATTTTTAAGCAATGCAATAAATGCAAATTTTTTAAGTTCATATATATAATTTTTATTTTTTATGATTGGCAGCCCATTTTTATAATTTTTTGTTATGCTATTTTTTGTATTTAGTGTAAATAATGAGCTAGTCTGTGGAATATTAAATTTGTGTATATCTATTTCTTCCCCATTTTTTAGATTTGAATACATTGCTAATAGTTTTTTTATTTCAGCATTATTGCATTGTGTAGAATCTTCTTTTGGTATTATGTTAAATTGATCTATTATGTTGTTTATTTCTTTAAACAGATTTGTTTTTAGTATCAGATTTTCATCTTTTTTCTCTATAATTCTATTTTTTATTTTTTGGATAAATATTCTTTCATCATTTTTGATTGCTCGCTTATTCAAAAATATTTCCATTCTTTCAGAAAATATAAAAATAATTGTAATAACAAAAAATGTATAAACGATTGTTACAATCCAAAGTGCAACAGGCATATTGTATGTTAAGTTGCTAAATGGAATTGTATATGAAAACATAGTGTTATCAATATTATATATATAAAAGCCAAGTAGCGCGCCAAGGATTAATATTGTAAGAGGATAGTATTTATAAGCCATTGTTATACCTTTATTTTACTTTTAGTATTTTGTTTTTCATATATTTCTCTACATGTTATACAGAATCTAGCATATGGTTTTGTTCGTAATCTCCTTATATCAATTTGTTCATCACACATTTCACATTTTCCATATTCATTTTTTTCAATTTTTTGAATTGCTCTATTGATATCCTCTAAATCTCTATTATTATGTTTTAGGATGTTTTCATCAATGTATGCAAGTGACTTAAAACTACTTATATCGGCTTCTTCACTTGTGCTCATACCATTTAGAGTATTTATTGTATCATTTGAGTCTTGTATAGAAATCATAATATTGCGTCTTAATAAATCAAGTTTTGTTTTTAACTCTTCAATTTCTTTTTTTCTCATATTACTCCTTCATTCTTTATGATACGGATGATTATTTATAATGCTTAAAGCTCTAAATATTTGTTCAAATATAATGATTTTTGCAATTCTGTGACTAAAGGTCAGCTTGCTTAATGAAATATTGATAGTTTTTGACAAGAACGCATCATTGAAACCAAATGCACCACCAATAAAAAAGAGTATTTCACTTCTATTCTTTAATAATTCACTAAAAGCATATGTATCTATTTCTTTTCCATTTGGATGTAAGGCAATATTTAATGCACTAGATTTAATATATTTACTAAATTCTAAATCATAAGATTCTCTAGCACTTTGTTGAGAAATTTTTTGTGCTTTTTGTATACTTGAATTAAATATATTTATATCTTCCACGACTACCCCAAATTGTTTGATTTGCTTCACAAAATCATCACATTTATTTTGTTTTTTTGATATTGAATAAATTTTTATTTTCATTTGTTAACATTTCTAATAAATCGCTCAAAGTTTTTTTTAACTCTTTTCTATGAACCACCATATCGATTAATCCATGCTCTAGCAAGAATTCTGCAGTTTGAAATCCTTTTGGCAGGTCCTCTCCTATAGTTTGTTTTATTACCCTTGCTCCAGCAAATCCTATTGTAGCGCCAGGCTCTGCTATTATAATATCGCCTAAAAAAGCAAATGATGCACTAACGCCACCCATAGTAGGGTCTGTTAAAATTGATATATACGGAAGTGAAGCTTTTGATAGTTTATCTAATGCAGCGCTAGTTTTTGCCATTTGCATCAAAGAAAATGTGCTTTCTTGCATTCTTGCGCCACCACTTGATGAACATATTATTAATCCTTGTCTTTTATTTATAGCTCTATTTATTGCCCTAACTATCTTTTCACCTTCAACCGAAGCAAGACTGCCTCCCATAAATTCAAAATCAAATATTACAGATTGAACATCTATTCCATTTATTTTTCCTTCTATGCTTACTGCAGAACTTTCTCTACCATCAGTTTTTTTGGAGTATTCTTCAATTCTTTGCTTATAGCTCTTTTTGTCTACAAAGTTTAGTGGATCTGTAGGTGATAAGTTTTTATCATGTTCTATTATAGTATCATCATCAAAAATTAATTTTATTCTATCAATCACATTAATTCTAAAATGATAATTACATTTTGGACATACAGAGTTTTGGCTTAGCACTTCTTTGTAATACATTAATGCGTTACAAGAATTACATTTTATCCATTGTGTTTGAATTTCTTTTTGAGTAGTTTGTGTTTGGGCTTGTTTATTTTTCTTGTTAAAAATTCCTAAAGCCATTATTATTTCCCTTTTTCTAAAAGTTTTGAAATATTATCAAATAACTTCTTATCTTTACTAATAAGAATAAAATTTTTATTTTCATATCTATATAAATTTTTTGTTATAAAAAAACCTGCTTTTGTGTCATAGATTCTGCTATCACTATGAAATAGTATGAAATCTACCTCATACCCAAGTCCAAGAGATAATGCTAAAGCTCCAAGTGAGCGAAATTTGATATGATTGTTTGCTAATATTTTACACATATCTGGATCTTTGTATGCTCTCTCAAATATGTCACATTTAGATAATTTTGTTTTTAATTTATAAAATTTTTTGTTATACAAATTTCCTCTAAATGCCCCATCTTTTGTGCCTAATGTGAATTCTGCATTGCAAAAATTAATAATAATACCAACTTCTGTATTTAAACTATTATCACACAAAGCTATACTAGTACCATAATATGGTATATTTGATACAAAGTTATCACTTCCATCTAATGGATCTATGATTATTGTTTTGTCTTTTTTATTATCAACAAAGCCGCTTTCTTCAGAATCTATATTTCCAAATTTACTTAAATGTTGAATTAATATTTCTTCACTCTTTAAATCAGCACCTATGCTTATATCACCACCTACACCTCTGGTATGATTTTGATATAGAAAATCAATTTTAAAATCTAAGATTTTTTTAATTTGTAGAGCGGATTCTAAAACAGCATCTATAAAGCTTTCCAAAAAAATTGTCCCAAATAAAATTTCATCATAATATTTTATAAAATTGTAGATTATAATTTTTAGATTCTAATTTAAAGTTTAATATTAACTTAATTTTAAATCTATAATTTTTGTTATGGAGTAATTTTGCAGGGCTTTATAAGTGGCATTACAAAGCTAAAAAACGAAGATATAATAGTCCAAATTATCACACAAAGTAAATTTTTAAATTTGTATAGATTCTATGGGCTTAGGCATAGTATTATTAGTATTGGTAGAAAAATTGATTTTGATATAGAATATAATGGGCAATTTATGCCTCGACTACGCAATATTATGCAACTAGGTTTTGTATGGGAGAGCGATTATTTTCGCCTTTATTATTGGCAACAATTTTTAAAGTTGTTAAATTCACATTTACAAGATACAGAAGATATATCAAATTTTTATTTTAATTTATTAAACAATGGGGCCTTTGTATTAAGCAAACAAAACCCATGTAGGGTGTTAATAGAAATGTATTTAAAACTGCTAAATTTTGAAGGAAGACTAAATGTAGATTCTAATTGTTTTATTTGCGGCGAAGAATTATCTAGTAAAGTTGTTGTTGTTAGAGGATTTTTGTGTGCTCATAATAGTTGCATTCCTAATAATACTCAAATGATTGATAAAGACATTTTCTTTAATTTTATTAGTATTGGTAAAAGCATATTCTTAAGAGATGATGAGGTTGAGTATCTCTTAAAAGTGCTTTTACTTGGAATTTAATTTCTACTTCTTTTTGCTTTTCTTTTTTTTGCATCTTCATATCTTCTTTTATCTTCATCATTTATTGGTACCAATTGATCTATTTCTAATGGTTTTCCATCTGGATCTAGCGCTACCATAGTAAAATAACAGCTATTTGTATGTGTTGCTGTGCGATTTTTTATATCTTCACTTACAACTTTTATCCCAACTTCCATTGAACTTCTTCCTGTATAATTTACTCTTGCTAAAAATGTAACTAGATTGCCAATTGGTACTGGCTGTTTAAAACTAACACTATCTACATGTGCAGTTACAACATCTACACCACAATACCTAGTAGCACATGCATAAGCTACTTGATCTAATATCCTCATTAGATGTCCGCCATGCACCACTCCACTGAAATTTGACAATTCTGGTGTCATTAAAATAGTCATAGTTAATGATTTTCTATCAAAAATATCTTCCATAATTAAACCTTTATTTTTAGTATTACTTAATTATTTAAATTTGAAGATTAGTAAAATAAATATTAAAAATATTAAAAATATTAAATTAAATCAATTAAAAATGGTATATCAAAGTAACACTTAGTATTATAAAAAATAAGCATAAAACATTATTGTATAATTTTGTAAAAAAATTAGGGGTGATTTTGCAAAATATACTTTTTACTGGTGCAGCTGGATATATAGGGTCTTGCAGTGTTTATCATTTTTTAAAAAATACAAATTGCAATGCATTTATTATTGATAATTTGAGTAGTGGTTTTATAGAAAATATTCAATTCTTAGAATCTAATTTTAAAGATAGAGTTCATTTTATTAATATTGATTTAAATGATTTATGTTCTATTAGAGATATTTTTTCTCAAACTAATTTTGATTGTGTTGTTCACTTTGCTGCTTCTCTTATTGTTCCTGAGTCTGTGATAAAACCACTTTTATATTATTCAAATAATACAAAAAATACTATAGATTTGATTTCATTATGTATAGAATTTAGTGTTAATAAATTTATTTTTAGCTCCACTGCAGCTGTATATGGTGAACCAAAAACACTTCCTGTATATGAAGATTCATTGCTTAATCCTATTAATCCATATGGATTTTCAAAGATGATGAGTGAAATAGTTTTAAGAGATTGTGCTAAAGCATATAGTAATTTTAATTTTGTTGCACTTAGATATTTCAATGTTGCTGGAGCATTAAGCGATAGTGATTTTAGTAAAAAAACAGGTCTTGGGCAAAGAAGCAAAAATGCAACACATTTAATAAAGGTAGCTTGTGAATGTGCAGTTGGGAAAAGAGAAAGTATAAGTATTTTTGGAAATGACTATGATACAAAAGATGGCAGCTGCATTAGGGATTATATACATATTGATGATTTGGCTTTAGCACATTTATCTGCATATAATTTTTTAAACGATAATTATAGAAGTGAAGTATTTAATGTTGGATATGGAAATGGATATAGTGTAAAAGAAGTAGTAGATGTAGTAAAAGAAGTAAGTGGTGTTGATTTTAGAGTAGTGCAAGATGAAAGAAGGGATGGCGATCCTGCAAGTTTGATATCTAACAATAGGAAAATATTAGACTTAACAGATTGGAAGCCAAGATATAATGATTTAAAATATATAGTAAATAGTGCTTATTTGTGGGAAAAGACTCTAAAGGAAACCAATGTTTAAAGTATATGAAATTGTATATTTTAGTGAAATGTTTTTTATTTCGCTATTTATTGCTTTTATTTCTAGTATTTTTATAATTAAATACACGCAAAAAAGTGGCTTGTTGCTTGATAAAGATTCTATATTAAAACCTCAAAAAATGCACTATGGAGATATACCTAGAGCAGGTGGGATTGGTATTATGGTGTCACTTTGCTTTATTGTTTTATTTGGATTAAAATATTGGGATGTTGTGTTATTTGTGCCTATTTTTTTAGTATTTTTAAGTGGAATATTAGAAGATTTGCATAATTCACTAAGCCCAAAACAAAGACTTGCCTTGCAAATTTTATCTGCAGTTAGCGCAATCTATTTTTTTAATTGTGTAATTACTGATGTTGGTATTTCCATGCCATATTATGTTGGTGTCATATTTAGTATATTTTGTATAGTTGGCATTATTAATGCAATTAATATTATTGATGGATTTAATGGCTTATCTGGTGGTTTTTCTGTATTAGTATTAATTAGTATTGCTTGCGTTTCATATATTGTCCATAATATAGATATATTTTATATGTGTATAGGCCTAATTGGAAGTATTATTGGTTTTTTAATTCTTAATTTTCCAAAAGGAAAAATTTTTCTTGGTGATGGAGGAGCGTATTTGCTAGGTTTTATTCTAGCATTTTTGCTTATTTTGCTTACTCAAGATGAAAATAGCATAGTAAGTCCTTGGTATGGTGTATGTATAATGATATATCCTATATTTGAAGTTTTATTTTCTATTTACAGAAAGAAGATATTACGCTCTATGTCTGCTATGGAACCAGATGGAATTCATTTTCATATGTTAATATATAAGCGTATAACACGCTCAAATTATAAAACATCTATATTAATATGGATATTTAATGTCCCATTTGTATTTTTGCCAGTTTTATTTTTTGATAACACTATAGCACTTATTATTTTATCAATTGTATTTATTTGTATTTATCTGTTTGTTTATTTTAAGATCATCAAGTTTGCTGGTTTAAAATTAACTAAAAATTAATATTTTTTTCTTAAAATTTTTTAATTTTACTTTTTAGATAAACTTAAAAAGAGATGTATTATGAAGTTTGTATTTGTTTTTATTTGTGCTTTTTTGACATTAAGAGCAGATTTTTTAGGAATTGTTTATATGGAGTTAAAAGCACTTAATTTGTCACAAGAGCAGCAAGTCAAAATAAGTAATATTATAAAACACCATCATTCTTTTTTGCGTCAGTGGTATATTGATTTTAAAAAAAACAATGATGATATTATAGAGAGTTTTTCTAACTCATCTCTTAGCTTAGATTCTGCCATAATTAATAACAGTATCAATCTTGAAAATGAAAGAATTAAGGCAGAGAGAAGTTTTTTGATTAATGTTTATGAAATATTGAATAAAGAACAGCGTGCAGCTTTTGGTTTAAGAATTAAAGAAAGAGAAAATTACAGTAGAATCTTACAAGACAAATTTGAAGATTCCCAAAAGCTCCATCAATCCGATCTTAATGGTGATTTATTTGGAGAAGTAAAGCGATAAATTATTTTTTGGAGAGTTTTTGTGCATAAGTTATTATTAGTTGAAGATGATTTGGAGATGCAAGGTCTTATTGTGGCGTATTTGACACAATCTAAATATGATGTAATAGCAACACATTCACCAAGTAAAGCATTAGAAATACTTGGTGGAAAACATAATATTGATCTTGTAATTCTAGATTTAACTTTACCTGAGATGGATGGATTTAAGCTTTGTAAAAAAATACGCCATATAACACAAGTTCCAATTATTATATCAAGTGCTAGAGGTGATATTTTTAATAAAGTAGAGGGCTTTGAATTGGGTGCAGATGATTATCTTGCAAAGCCTTATGAGCCTGTTGAGCTTCTTGCTCGTATAAATGCCTTGCTTAGAAGATTGAAACCAAAAAATCTTGAATTTGGCGATATGAGTATCAATATAGAACAACGAAGTGTTGCAATTAATGGTATCAATGTTGATTTAACACCAACCGAATTTGATATATTGCTTTTTTTGATAGAAAATAGACAAAAACCAATGAGTAGAGAACAAATTGCAAATAGTATTGTTGCAATGAGCGAAGATTCTACACTGCGAAGTATTGATACGCATATAAGAAATATTAGATTTAAAATTAATGATAATGCAAAAGAGCCAAAATTTATACAATCAGTATGGGGTATAGGTTATAGATTTTGCAGTTAAAACATAAGTTTATTATTCTTATTTTTACTCTTTTTGTAATAACAATTGCATTTTTTATGCAGACAGATAGGATTATACAAGATAGTGAAAATAATCGTTTAAAAAGTGAAATGATAGTATTTGCTCAAGCTATTATGTCGTATTATTTAAATGGCAATCTTGATGCTGTTTATAGGATGGGGAATAGCTTTGGCTATACTCAAGTTGAAAATGTTCCCAAAAATGCTGTAACACTTTATGAGAGTTTTAATGATATCTTATATTTTAAAATTTTCTCATATGACTCTTTTATGGGTTTTAGTATTGTTTTCTTAGAAGATACAATAAGTTTTGTGAAACTTATTAGCAGGAATGCCTGGGATGATTATAAGATATTGATATTATTGTTTCAATTAAGCATTATTTCTTTACTTGCATTTTTTTTATTTCATCAAGTTCTTCGTCCATTAAGTAAGCTTCGATTTGCTATAGATGAATTAAAGGCTGGAATTTATGCAAGAATGATAAAAATAAGCCAAAAAGATGAAATAGGTCGTTTGATGGTAGCATTTAATGAGATGAATGAAAGAATTTCACATTTAATTAAGGCTCGTGAGTTGATCACTAGGAATATTGCTCATGAGCTTAAAACTCCTCTTGCAAAAATAAAGTTATCTCTTAGTTTAAAGGAGGGGGAGGAACTTAAAAAGGACTTAAAGAGGTATATAGATTCTCTTGATAGAATTAGTCAAAATATGCTTGAATATGAAAGAATACAAGATGGTAATTTTACTCTTAATTTTAGTGAATTTATGAGTGAGAGTATATTGTTTGAAGCATTGAGAGATTTGGAAAATCAAAAAATAGTATTAAGTATTATTAAGAGTATCAAAATTAATGGTGATTTAAGATTACTTGGTGTTGCTGTAAAAAATCTTATAGAGAATGCTATCAAATACAGTGATGATGGTGTTGTAGATATTGAATTAAATGAAAAAGGTATTATGTTTTGCAATAAAGGCAGTCCTTTGCAAAATGATATATCTTATTATTTTGAACCATTTTATCGTGGTGAAATTACAAAGAGTGGATATGGTCTTGGACTATCTATTGTAAATGAGATTTTAAAGTTACATAAAATGAAAATTGAATATAGTTATACAAATGGTACTCATGTATTCTATATAATATTTTAAATGTGGAGATATTAATTGAAAAGTATAAGTTTTGTTTATAAAGATAAAGATCAATTAAAAGATAAACTTAGTATTTTTAGTAATGAAAAGAATATTCTTATACAAATCTTTGATAGTAAGTTTGATACAGATTTTACTAATAAATTAACGAGAGATTTACTTGAATTGTTGCCATTTAGTGAGATTATGATAACAACAAGTATTGCTGGAATTTCAGATTCTAATGCATTTGAAGGTGAAATTACGATATCAGTTTCTATTTTTCGGGATACTAGTGTTAAGGTTTTTAGTTTTAGTGGTGATGATGATCACGATATTGCAGGACAAATTTTAAGTAAAGTAACTGATAATACAAAATTATTAATTCTTTTTGGTGATAAGAATAAAATTAATTGTGAAATGTTGTTAGATGATATAGCCACCCAATCTCCAGCGACAGTTATTGCAGGTGGAATAGCTGGTGATGATCTAAGTTTTCAGCGTATACGACTTGGGGATAAAAATGGGATTGGCGATTTTTCATTTATTTGTGCTGTATTAGATTCTAAAATTCTCAAAGTTTATACAAATTATATCTTTGAGTTCATAGGTATTGGCACCACTATGACTGTAACCAGTGTCGATAAAAATGGTATCGTAAAAACAATAAACAATATGCCAGTAAAAGAGGTTTATAGAAAGTATCTTGGTGATTTGGTTGCCGATAATCTACCAATGAGTAGTTTTGAATTTCCATTAATATTAAAAGAAAATGGATTGTCTGTTGGTAAGGTTGCTATTGAAATATTTGATGATGGATCTGCAAGGTATTCAAGTGATGTAAAGCTTGGTGCAGAAGTTGGCTTTGGTGTAAGATCTATTGTTGATACAAGAAATAAGGTGTCTAATCAATCAAAAAGTTTAAAAGATTTAAAAATTGAAGGAATCTATCTTTATCTTTGTGCTACTAGGTATATATATTTCAAAAAGGCGCAATTAGAAAATCAGTATGTAGATAGGTTTGATAGTGTTGCGCATGCTAGCGGTTTTTTTGCACATGGAGAATTTTTTCATATTAATAATAATAACTATGTATTTAATGTTTCAAGCACACTTGTTGCTTTGAGTGAGGGTGGTCAAGATGCAGATGGTAAATATGATTCATTAGATTCTCCAATACAAAATACTCAATCTGATATGATTATTCATAGTTTAAGTCATTTATCTAGGGTTGCAAATGATGACTATGAAGCTATGGTTAAGGTGTTTAGGCAGTATAAAGAATTGTTAGAAGAAAGCTCTATGATATTATATATGAATCAAAAAGGTGTTATAGTAGGTGTAAATAAAGTGTTTTTAGATACATCAAAATATCAAAAATCAAATATAATTGGTAGAAGACTATCAAACTTTATCTCTTCAGATTCTAAGGGTATTATTGAAAATATATGGGATTGTATTAAGCAACATAAAACATGGAAAGGTACAATAAAAAATATAGCGCAAGATGGTAGCATTTTTTATACTCGTTCCATAGTGAAGCCAATAGTAGATTCCAAAAATAATGTATTGATGTATATTTGTGGAATGGACGATATTACAGAATATGAATTAAAAAGACAACGGCTTGAAGATAGTATAGATGCTATTACGGAAATATCATTTGAGAAAGAAAAGATTATTCAAGAATATCAAACACTTCTAGATAGAAGCACTGCTATGGTTAGACTTAAAAAAGGTCATTTTATTGAAGTAAATAAGTCTTGTGAGCAGTTATTTGGATATGCAAGTGGTGAGCTTATAAATAGACACTTTTCAATAGTTTTAGATAGCAGTAGAAATAATATTACAAATATGATTGATAATATCAAAAAAGTGCTTACTGCAAGAGGATATATAAATACATATATACCTTGTATTGATAAAAATGGAAATAGGTTGCACATTCAAGCCTACATAATGACAATAAATACAATTGATAAAGAAGATGCTAGTCAAGAGTTTGTTGGAATCTTACATAATGTAACAGAAATATTTGAAATACAACAAGAGTTAGTAAATGTTCAAAAAGAAGTTATCTATGCCATGGGTTCAATTAGTGAAGGCAGAAGTAGAGAAACAGGAAATCATGTAAAAAGAGTTGCTGAGTATTCATATCTTTTGGCTAAATTGTATGGATTAGATGAAACTCAAGCAATATTGATAAAAACTGCTTCTCCAATGCATGATATAGGCAAACTTGCAATACCTGATGCTATATTAAATAAGCCTGGAAAACTTACAGAAGAAGAGTTTGAAATTATGAAGACACATGCCCAAAAAGGCTATGATATGCTCCATTTTTCTGATAGGCCAATTTTAAAAGCAAGTGCAGAAATTGCATTAACTCATCATGAATGGTGGAATGGAAATGGTTATCCAAATAAGCTTGTTGGTGAAGATATACCATTATTTGGGCGAATTACTTCTGTTGCAGATGTTTTTGATGCTTTAAGTCATGATAGATGTTATAAAAAGGCATGGCCAATGGAAGAAGTCATTGATTATATGCTTAAGATGAAGGATATTCAATTCCAAGGTGTATTAGTTGATTTACTTGTTGAAAATCTTGATGAATTTATAAAAATAAAAACTGAATTTGAAGACAAATTTTAATTTGGTTAGAATCCTTGCTTGATATTATTTTTTGGAGTTTTTATGTTGCGTTTTGCCCCAAGTCCAACAGGTGATTTGCATATAGGAAATCTTCGTGCTGCAATTTTAAATTATGTCATTGCAAAGCAAACAAATCAAGAATTTTTAGTTCGTATTGAAGATACTGATAATGCAAGAAATATTCAAGGTAAAGATAAAGAAATTTTGGGATTATTAAATCTCTTTGGTTTATTGTGGGATAGACTTGTTTATCAAAGTGAAAATTTTAATCAACACAGCATTATTGCAAATAAGTTAGTCAAGTCTGGTAAAGCTTTTTATTGTTATTGCACAAAAGAGTTTTTAGCAGAAAAAAAAGAAGAAGCAATAAAGGAGGGTAGAGCATTTAGATATGATGATTCTTGGGCATTATTGTGTAAAGATATAAACAATAAACCAGTAATTAGATTAAAAGGTGCTATAGATACTATTAGTTTTTTTGATGAAATAAAAGGCGAGTGTAGTTTTGATCAAAACGAGATTGATAGTTTTGTAATTATTAGAGATGATGGAGTTCCAACTTATAATTTTGCTTGCAGTATTGATGATATGATTTATGATATTAGTTATATTATAAGAGGTGAAGATCATACATCAAATACTCCAAAGCAAATTTTAATACGCAATTATTTGGGATATTTAAAAGAGATAAAGCACGCACATTTACCAATAATACTCAATAAATTTGGAAAAAAAATGAGTAAAAGAGATAATGAATCAAGTGTAAATTGGTTATTAGAGCAAGGATTTCTGCCACAAGCAATTATTAATTATCTCTTATCTATGGGGAATAAGCCAAAAGAAGATATTTTTACTTTAAAGGATGCCATAGAGTGGTTTGATATAAAAACATTATCAAAGTCTCCAGTAAAATTTGACATAGATCAGCTAAGACATATAAATAGAGAACATTTAAAGCGCCTAAATATAAAAGATATGGCAAATTTATTAGAATCTTCAGATTTAAGTATTGGAGCATTAGCCAAGGTTTATCTTCAAGAAGCAAGCACTTTAAATGAATTAAGAGATAAAATTTCATTAATATTTTCTAAAAAAGAAATATTAGATAACAATATGAAGCTTATTAGGGATAGTCTTGTTAAATTATTAGATGAAGATTCTAAGAGTTTAGATGATTTTAGCTCATTAAAAAATGAATTAATGAATATCACTAATTTGCATGGCAAAGCCTTGTTTCACCCACTTAGGTACTTACTTACAGGATCATATAATGGACCATTGTTAAATGATATTTATGTATATATACGATTTTATTTAAAAGAGATTATAAAGGGGTAGTTATGATTCTTGCTACATTTTTAAATGCAATTATTGAGATTTTGCATATATTAATTAGTGCTTATATATGGGTTGTTATAATTGCATCTCTTATCACTTTTGTAAGACCTGATCCGTATAATCAAATTGTTCAAATTTTATATAGACTTACAGAACCAGTATTTATACAAGTAAGAAGGGTTATTCCTACTATTTTTGGTGGAATAGATTTTGCACCTTTAATTGTTATTATATTTTTAAAATTTATTGATTTATTTTTTATTGGAATATTGAGAAATTATGTTTCTAGCTTATAAAATATTTTTAATACTTTTGTTTAATTTAAAAGTTTTTGGTAGCGATATCTCATTTATAGAGTCTAAACCGCAAGGTATTGTTAGAGATTTTTATATATATGAATATTTACAGGGTGATGTGTCTTATGATGATGCAATTAAATTATATACACTAATACACAATAAAAGCCCAAAAATAATTGATGCTATTGTAAAGAAAATACCACAAGATAAGCTTCCAAGAGAGTTGTATTGTAAGAGAGTTTCATATAAAAAGTTATTAGAAAGTGATGATGAATGTTTCAACTTAGGTTTTAGATTAATTTATGCAATAGATGCAAAGATTGATCAAAAAACCATGAGTAGAATAAAAAGCGAGAAAACTTTACGACAAGTAAAAATATTAGAATCTAAAAATATATTAGATTCTATTGTTGCTTCTAAAGGAGAGGATTTTAGTGATATTTATTTTGCATTATCAAGTAGACCAAATATATTAAATAATATACCAAATAATCCACAATCTCTATCAAATAAGAATTATAATCAAGCGTTGTATCATTTAGTTATTTCAAAAAAGTATCCAAAATTTACAAAAGCACTATTAGGTGTCACTATAGAAAATGTAAACGATTGGAGTTTTTTTGCACTTGGATTAAATGAATTAAATGCAAATAATATAAAAAAAGCAACAGATTATTTTTTAAAAGCTTCAGATACTAAGAATCTATTTTTACGAGATAAAGCTTTATTTTGGGTGTATAAATTAACTAATAAAAAAGATATATTAGAAAAACTGGCGAAGAGTAAAAATTTTAATCTTTACTCTTTATATGCAAGCAGCATTATAGGTGATAAACCAAATATTGATATTATTACCATTGATAGTCCGATATTTCAAGGTATTTTGGATAAAGAGAGTGCATTTGATATATCTAATCCATTTGAATGGCAAATCATTAGCCAGAATATAGCATTAATAAAAGATAAAGAGGCATTGCTTGATATTGCAAAGTTATTCTATTATAAAAATACAATTCCACATTTAATTTTTGTATTAAATAGATATTTTGGTCATTCAAAAAAGTTTTTTGTTATGCCATACAATGATGATCTTGATTCTGATATGAGTTTGGAGACTAAGACTTTATTATATGCTGTAGCAAAACAAGAGAGTAGATTTTTGCCTTCTGTAGTATCAAGATCCTATGCACTTGGGATGATGCAAATTATGCCATTTAATGTTTCTTATTTTGCAAATAATATGGGTGTCAGTGCAGTAAAAGAAGATATGTTTAATCCAAAAAAAGCATTAAGATTTGGTGCATATTATTTAGAACATTTAAAGAAAGAGTTTAAACATCCTTTGTTTATTTCTTATGCATATAATGGTGGTCCTACTTTTATAAGAAATTATTTAAAAAATACACAAGTTTTTAGCAAGAGCAATAAATTTGATCCTTGGCTTAGCATGGAGTTCATTCCGTATGAAGAGAGTAGAATCTATGGTATGAAAGTAATGGCCAACTATATTATTTACAATAGACTTTTACAAAATTACATAGATATTGATGTCTTTCTTAACTCTTCTCTTAGATAGTATTTATTTTCCAAGGCAAAATTCACTAAACATAGAATCTAGCATTTCATTATTATTAAATGGCTTTGTCAGCATATCAAGAGAGTGAAGTGCTTCATTAATATAAAAGCTAAAAATTTCAAAATTATATATATTTTCTTTGGCGTTATTTAAAGATTTTATGCATAGTTTGATGCATTCAATCTGTCTAGTTGAAGTAAGAATAATTTCTTGTGTATTAATAGAAACTTGATTAATTTTTTTCTCTATTATGTCACGCAATTTAAATACACTAGAATCTAGTGTTGATATTCTTATTGTTTCATATTCTTTTAGCTTATCTTGATTAAATATTTGTTTTCTATCATTTTTATTTATTACTGCAATGATAATTTTTTCTTTGTTTTGCTCTAGAATATCTAGTATCCATTGATCATCAAATTCTCTACTACCATCAAATAATGCAATTATTATTGTTGCATCCTGTGTATATTGCAATGTCTTTTGGATTCCTATTTTTTCTATTTCATCATTGCTATCTCTTATGCCTGCTGTGTCTATTATCTTTACTATTTGATTATTTATTGTTATTGTTTCTTCTAAAATATCTCTTGTTGTGCCTTCTATGTTAGAAATAATTGCTCTATCTTTTAATAATAATTTATTTAGAAGTGAGCTTTTCCCAACATTTGGACGACCAATAATGACAAGTCTATGTCCATCTATAATATGTTGCATACTAAGAGAATGACTATGTATATCATTTAATTTTTTTATAGCATTATTTAGTTTAGTATCTATAGATATTTCTAGATCTTTTGGTAAGTCTTCTTCTGCATAATCAATAAGAACTTCAATGTGAGCTAAAATTTCTATTAAATTTTTTCTAAAAGTTTCTATAAATTCTTTTAAATCACCCTTTAATAATCTTCCTAATATCTCATTTGCTTGGTTACTTTGAGACAAGATTAGCTTTGATATACTTTCTGCAGTGCTTAAATCTAGTTTGTTGTTTAGTAATGCTCTTTTGCTAAATTCTCCAGGATTTGCAATTCTTGCACCAAGTCTAATGCATTCATTTACTATATTTTTAGGAACAGAAACACCACCATGACTTTGAAATTCAATGATATCCTCACCACTGAAACTATATGGTGCTTTAAAATAGATAACAATGCATCTATCAATAACATTATTATTGTTATTATATATATATTTTAGGTGTGCATATCGTGGTTTAAAGTTAGTAGATTTTGTAATTGATTTTGCAATTTCTAGCGCATCTTTGCCACTTAGCCTTACAATGCTTAAAGCACTTATTCCAATTGTAGTTGAGATAGCAACTATTGTATCATTCATTATTGTTTGAAACCACTATATATGCTTCATCATATTCATTTTTTTTCACCATAATGAATCTATCAGGTAATTTTTCTCGTAAAACCTTCAATGCAATATATGCAAGAACTCCATCAAATGGTTTTGTAGTAAATGATTTATTTGATTGTTTTATTTCTTCTATGATTGGTTCTAAATATGCTTCAATCATCTCTTCTTGATTTGATAAAAATCTTTCAATTTCAAGTCTTATATTGAAACCATATTTTGGATTAATCCAATTAAATAATAAATATGATATGGCTTTATATCTATATCCTTTTTCACCAATAAGCAACGCAGAATCTACACCTTTAAATTGTATGGAGATCGTATGTGAATCATATTTGTCAACATTTATTTCATCAATTTCAAATGGTAATTTGGAGAATAACTCATTTATTTCTTGTTTAACTTCTTGAATTGCATATTCTATGTTATGTTTTTTTATCTCACTATGTTGTGGTTTTTTGTTTTGTTTTTCTTTGATAGATGCTACTATTATTGCATCTTTTTTACCAATGCCAAATAATCCATTGCTTGGTTGCTGAACTACTTCATAATCTAGATCTATGCATGAGCAATTCAATTCTTTTGATGCTAGAAGCAGAGCTTGTTCTATATCACTAGCTTTAATTTTTATCACTTTTTTGCCTTTTATGCTCTTCTATTTCTTGTATTTTTTTCTTCTCCATAACCTTATTTATAATAATTTGCTGAATGATAGAAAATATATTATTTACAGTCCAATACAATATTAACCCAGCTGGAAATGTAATTAAAAATATAGTAAAAAATACTGGTAAAAGTTTAAATATTTTTTCTTGTGTTGGATCATTAAATGTTGCTGGACTTAAATGCTGTTGTAGATACATTGTAGCACCCATTAGTATTGGTAATATAAAATATGGATCCATAGCTGATAAGTCTTGTATCCAAAATAACCAAGCAGAATCTTTTAATTCAACTGCATTGTATAATACTCTATAAATAGCGAAAAATACAGGTATCTGAAGCAGTAATGGCAAGCACCCACCCATAGGATTTACATTATGTTTTTTATATAAGTCCATCATATGGAGTTGAAGTTTTTGTGTATCACCTTTGTATTTTGTTTGTATTTCCTTTAGTTTTGGTGCTAAGTCCTTTAATTTTTGCATTGACACCATACCTTTGTATGTCAAAGGATATAGAACAATTCTTACAATTAGTGTTAATGCTATAATAGCCCAACCCCAATTTGAAAAAATATTAAATAACCATTCTAGAAGCAAGAATAATGGCTTTGCAAAAAATGTAATTACCCCATATTCAACAACATCTGTTAGGTTGTTAGAGATAGCTTTTAAATCTTGATAATTTTTTGGACCTATATAGCCATTAAAAAATGAGTCCCCTTTTAGCATTATATAAGGTATAGCATTTTCATTCTTATCTGTATCTGTTACCACATCAAATCCATCTTTACTGAAAAATAAAGTTGAGTAATATCTATCAACACTTGCTACAAATTTAGCATTATTAAATGTTAATGTTTCATTGCTGTCACCATCTTCTATTTTTTCTATTTTGTCATCATTTTTTTTGATTATTACCCCTTTAAATACATAAGGCGAGCTATCAGCAATTGGACGAGAGCCATTTGATATAAAATATTCTACTTGTTCACTTAGCTCAATTTTTATTTCATAGCTTAGGTTGCTATGAAATGTTAAGATTTTTTTTACTATCAATTCCCCTAAATCTTGAGTTAATGTTATGCTTTGTGAGTTATTATCTATATTTAAATTGCTTATACTAGCTTTATATGGAGTATTGAAGGCTTTTTTGTTAATTGTACTATCACTAAATCTCATTTCAAGCGGTTTTATTGAGTTTTTATCTAATAGTCCAAGTGGTTTGCCATCCTCACCAATGAATTTTTTATCCTTTAAAAATATATTTGAAATTCTTCCAAGTTCATCTACTTCAATGTCAAATTCTTTGGATTCTATTTTTGCAATAATATTTGAGCTATCTATTGGTGCTTTTATTTCATTATTTATACTTTTAGTATTTGATATTGGTGCATTATTTTCTTGTATTGTTTTATTTGCAGAAATTATTGTTTCATTTGTATGTGGCTTTGGAGAGAAAAAATACATATATGGTATCAAAAATAATAATGACAGCACTATTGCTATTAAGATTCTTGTATTTGAATTATTGTTATTCATTAATCTTCCTTCAAGTTTTTAATAACATAAAAATAATTTTTATCTTTTGGTATCAACCAAAAGTCTATGTTTATCTTTTTATTATTATGCAATATTTTGATGTTGTTTATATTTAATTTTACTATTGGATACTCAATACCGCCACTAAAAATTTGATTGCAGCGTAAGATTCTAGCAATGGTTTTTATTAGTGCTAATAATGGATTTTGAAATCTAAACTGGATATTAGCATATTCAGAGCAAGTTGGATAAAACCTGCAGCTAGGTGGATTTAGTGGAGAAATATACTTCTTATAGAATCTAAACAAAGAATCAATTTTCATCATTTAAGTTTATTTGTATTATCCATTTTTAATAGATTATTATATATTTGTTCTCTTAAATACGAAAATTGGGCAGTTTTAATCCCATTTTTTGCAATGACTATGAATATATATTCCATTTGCTTGCAATTCAAACTTTTATCAACCAATATTTCTCTACAAATTGCTTTAAGTCTTCTTTTTATAAGATTTCTATCCACTGCCTTACCAATCTTTTTTGAAACACTAAGCCCGATAGTATGAATTTTCTGCATCTTTTTAAACTTATTAAAAAACTTATTTGTAGCCTTACTTTCTAATATACAAATATCATATATTTGGCTTCTATATTTTCTAGAGTTTTTATACACAAAATCAAATTCTTTTTTATTTTTTAGAGTTTGTATGTTTTTCAAAATTTATACAGCTAATCTTTTTCTACCTTTTGCACGTCTGTTTCTTATCACTCTTTGACCATTTTTTGTTTTCATTCTAGCTCTAAATCCATGAGTTGTTTTTCTTGGTTTTTTATGTGGCTGATATGTTCTTTTCATTTACATCCCTTTATTTTTGGCTTAAAAGGGTGTAATTATACTATCAAAAAACTTTAAAGTATATTACATCTGCTTAAATATTTTTATAATTTTACTAATGTGTAATATATGACTAATTTATCCTAGATTTTATTGCAATAGCCGCTGCAATAGCCGCTGCAACGTCATCTTTATTTATAGTTTCATTTGGCATTAGTTCTTCCATTTTAGATTCTAGGTATGATGTATCATAGTTTCCTTTCCTAAAATCTTTATCTTTTGCAATATTTAATAAAAATGGAATAGTTGTTTTTATACCTCTTATTGTAAATTCTTCTAATGCTCTAATTAATTTATTTACTGCCAAATCATAGCTTGATGCTCTAACAATAAGTTTCGCAATCATTGAATCATAGTTTGGTGGTATTGTATAATCTTTATAAACGGCACTATCAATTCTTACAAATGGTCCTAAAGATGGGTAGTATGTTGTAATTTTTCCAGGATTTGGTGTAAAGTCATTTGCTACATCTTCTGCATTAATTCTTACTTCTATTGCATACCCTTGATGTATTACTTCATTTTGATTGAGATCCAAAATCTCACCAGCTGCACATCTTATTTGTCTTCCTATTAAATCTAATCCTGTGATTTCTTCTGTAATTCCATGCTCAACTTGAATTCTTGTATTCATTTCCATAAAGTAGAATCTTCCTAAATCATCTACCAAGAATTCTATTGTTCCTGCATTTGTATATTTGGCAGCTTTTGCAGCAGCTACTGCTACAGCACCCATCCTTCTTCTTAAATCAAGACTCATTGTTGGACTTGGTGCAATTTCTACTAATTTTTGATGTCGTCTTTGTATGGAACAATCTCTCTCTAATAGATGTATAATATTTCCATAATTATCTCCTAGTATTTGAAATTCAATATGCTTTGGATTTTCTATGTATTTTTCCATAAATACATCATCATTTTTAAAAAATGCCATAGCCTCCCTTTTGCAAGCATTTAGACTTTCTTCTATCTCGCTATCATTTCTTACAACTCTAATTCCTCTGCCTCCTCCTCCACTGCTTGCTTTTAAAATTATAGGGTATCCAATTTTATTTGCCATAATTTTTATTTCTTGTATGCTGTATCCGTTTAATGTATCTGTACCTGGCACTATTGGTATGCCATTGTCTTTCATTAATTCTCTTGCAGCATTTTTATCTCCCATCTTGGCAATAACACTAGAATCTGGGCCAATCCAAATAAGTCCAGCATCTTTTACTTTTTTTGCAAATTCGGCATTTTCACTTAAAAATCCATATCCAGGATGTATAGCTTCAGCGCCAGACGATAATGCGATATCAATTATTGCATCTCCATCAAGATATGCTTTTAATGGATCTTGACTTACCTCATAACTTTCACTTGCCATTTTTACATGCATTGATTCTTTGTCAATCCTAGAGTAAATAGCAACACTTTTAATATTTAAATCATTGCATGCTCTAATAATCCTAACTGCAATTTCACCCCTATTTGCTATTAATATTTTTGAAAACATTGAATAAACCCCTTTTTGGATGGCATTAATATTGTCACAAAATTTTAGTGTTTTAACCTTTGAATGTTATAATATTTGTCTGTTATTTATAGAATTAGGATTAATATGAATATTATTGATGTTGTTATTTTAAGCATTATCGAAGGTGTAACTGAGTTTCTGCCTATATCATCAACAGGGCATTTAATTCTTGCTTCAAAATTACTAGAAATAGAGCAAGATTCTTTTCTTACTAGCTTTCAAATAATTATCCAATTAGGAGCAATTCTTGCGGTTTTGTTTTTATTTTGGCGTAAGTTTTTAGATGTTAAATTATTAGCTAAGCTTTTTATTGCATTTTTGCCAACAGGCATCTTTGGATTACTCTTGTATAAATTTATAAAAAATTTATTTCATCCCAATACTGTCGCGTATATGTTGATTATTGGTGGTATTTTATTTATTGTCTTAGAGTTATTTTTAAAAGATAAAAAAACAAAGGTAAATAGCATAGAATCTATAAGTTATAAAAATGCATTTTTTATAGGATGTTTTCAATGTCTTGCTATGATTCCAGGGACTTCAAGAAGTGGTGCTACTATATTTGGTGGTTTATTATTAAAGCTTGATAGAAAAGTTGCAACAGAATTTTCATTTTTATTAGCAGTTCCTACTATGTTTATTGCAAGTGGATATGATATATATAAAAATATTGATACTTTTAGTACACAAAATATATCATTTATATTGTTTGGAATGGTTTCTACTTTTATTTTTGCTATTTTTGCAATCAAAATATTGCTGAAGTTTATTTCAAATTTTAGTTATATATCATTTGGAATTTATAGAATTATTGTGGGTATTATTTTCCTTAGTATTATTTTGTAATATTTGCTTTGAATTTGATTATGTATTTTTTTATATTTAAAAAATGTATATGTTTTTTATTGTATATACTAATTAGGTATATTGCAAAAATTGCTAGAGTTCCACCTATAACAATATGCAGGTTCGGAGTTTCTTTCAATATAATTCCAGATGACAATAATGCAAAAAATGGCACCAATAATGTAAATGATGCTGATTTTGTGATACCTAGTACTTCTATGCCTTTAAAATATATTGTTGTTCCAAATACTGTTGAAAATAGCACTATAATAAGTAGTAAAATCATAGAATCTGCATCTTTTAATATTAAAAAATCTTTTGCTTCTAAAAATGGAATAAATAAAATAGCACTGCAAAGTGAACTATAAAAATTAATCACAAATGGGTTAATATCCCCTAATTTTTTTGCACTTAGCGTTACACAAGCCCATAAAAATGAACATATAGTAAAAAATATATTAAATGGATTAAGCAAGGATTCTATACTAGTTAGATTTAGCAAGAAAAATCCAGATATAAGTCCAATGATTAATCCCAATCCTTCTTTTGTTTTAAGCTTGTTTTTAAAGATGATAATTGATAAAAATGTAGCTATTATTGGTGCTAAGGTTGTGGTGATTACACCCGCACTTCCTGCATTTCCAAATCTTATGGCATAAAAAAATAAAATTGAGTATGATGCATTAAATATAATATTTGCAATTATTGTTGGTATTTTATTTTTTGGTATTTTTATGTTTATCTTAGAATATACTAGTATAGGAATGATGCATAGCGAAACTAGGATAAATCTCATAAATGCTATCCCAAATACAGAATGAGTATTTGATAATATCTTTGATAATGGCCAAGATAACCCCCAAGCAAACATTGCAAAGAATAATAATATTATAAATATATTCTTCATTATTTTTCTTTATTTATTATGCTTAGTAGACTTTGGGCATTTGCTTTTAATATTTCTATATCTAGTATTATTTTGCTTATTTGTTCACATTTTGTTGCTTTTGTGCTTTCAAATTCAATTGCTATATTTCGTATAAAATTAGAATCAAATTTATTTGTAAATATGTATGAATTAACAATATTTTCTATTATAAGTTCTATATCATTTTTGCTTGGTTTATCATTTAGTTTTTCTAACTCATCATTTATTTTGTTTAAAATGAATTCAATTAATAATTTTCTTTGAATATCAAATGATGATTCTATTTTTGATATTTGTGCCGTTATATTTAAAATTAAATCAAGCGACAATAATACAAAGCTATTAATGATATTTTCATGTATTTTTAGAGCATAGAATTTTAGATTATCTATATGAAGCTCTGTAATGAAAGTATTTGTCTTATTAAAATTATGTATTTTTATTTGCCATATTTTTACATCACCTACAAAATCATTTCTGTATTGTTTTATTTGGTTTATCACATCTTCTTTTATTTTTGATAATTTATATATATTTGCACGATTATTTCTTGAATAGTTATTATCTTCATCAAGTAATTCATTTCTTAATATATCTGTATTTAGTGCATATTGTATTTTAGTATCTATTTTTTTTACTTTTAGAAGTTTATTTTTTCTTATAAAGTCAATTTTTTTAGAGATTATATTTGAATAACAGAGTTTTGATATTGTTTTTAGATTTATAATGAAATCATCGTTTGCATTACTTAAATTAGATTCTATTGCATCACTTAATTCTGCAATGTGTTGCATAAAATTTTGATTGTTTATTATATTATGTAGCTCAAGATATGAATCTATTAGTTCATCATATGATTTTATGCTATCTTGAATTAGTTTTACCATAGCTCTTTTTATTCTTTTTGTTTTTTTTGCTTGAGCTTTTTTTATTATTATATTTTCTAATACGTCTTTTATATTATTATCTTGTGATATGATAGATGTGAGCATTATTGGTGTTTTTTGAAGAGATTCTATATTGCTAGATTCTATTAGTGAATATTTATCTTTTATTGTTATTTTTATGTCATTTAGTTCATCTTGTGTCAATAAATCTATTTTGCTAAGTATTGCAAAATCACAATCTAGAAAATCTAATTTATCATTTATGTGGATACAAATATCATAGTTGTCATAATCAATGTATTTAGAATCATTTTCTATAATTGTTATGTTTTTTAATATATCATTATCTAAAAATATTTCTATAAATTCACATTCACTTATCATATCTAACATATTTATGCTTTGAGTTAATACCCCATCTTTTGTATGTATTTTGATATATGGAATATTTGAATATTTTATTGTGGCATTAACTTTGTTTTTCTTTGATACTATATTACCACCTAATATGGCATTTATAAAACTAGTTTTACCTACCCCTGTATTACCTTTTATACATATCGATAGTGGCTCATTAATGCTGTTTTTAATGTTGGCTTTAAAATCTAGCATCTTCTTTTTGTCTTTTATTCGTGTGTATTCTAAAAATGTTGATAACTCTTTTAGAATATTATCTGGTTTATTATTTTCATTTATTCTTGATATTTTTAAATATTCTTCTATAAAATTATTTATTATGCTCATTTTTTATCTTTATTCAATGTAATTAGTGACATCAATATTTCTCTTGCTTGTTTTAAGTTATCTTTATTGTGCTTTGTCTTAAGTGATTCTTCAATACTGTTTAAACATTGCTTTGATTTGTTTAATACCATGGTAATTTTATTTTCTATGTCTAAACAAATAAAAATACATTTTCTTGTATACATAAAATTTTCTTTGTTTATATTGCTGTTTAATAAATCTGCCATTGCATTTATTAAAAAAGGATTCTTAAATATAAATATTTTTTTTATTTCATTTTTTAATATGTTTAGATGTAGTGCCATAATATCTTTTTGTCGTTTGTTTAGATTGATTGATGATTTTATATTATTTAGGAATTTAAGTGTTGCTGTTTCAAATGATTTAGAAGTATCAATAAATATATCATTCATTGAATCACTAACTTTTATTTTTAATAGTATTTGCTTATTTATTCTATTATTTTGTTGCAATATAGATTCAAATATTATTTTTGTCATTGCTGTTATTTTGCTATACATTTTGTTTTTTATTCTTTTTAATTCAATTTCATATTCATTTATTATTTGATGATCAAATTGGACTTCTATGCTGTTATTTTGCATCATTTGGATATATATTTTTAACTGCGTGCTAAGTGTTGAAACTAGTTCCCTGTGTGTTGTTTTTAGCTGTTCTTTATTATTAAAAATATGATCTTTTATATAATTATTTAATTTATATATTCCGCTATCTTGGATTCTAAAACCTTTGCTTAATGCTAAATGTCCTTTATCTTGTATATACATCATAGCTATATTTGGTGCTGTTGCTATAAAATTTAGTTTATTTATGATTTCTACTTCTTTTATTTTATATCTTTTCAGTGTGAAATATATCTTCTTTGTTATGCTTTTTTTTATAATTTTTAATTCATCAGAGCTAATTAAATCAAAATGGCTGCAGATGATTATGATATTTTTTGTTTCTTTGAATATAAATGCAATATTATTTATATCAATATCACTAATTTCCTTGCTTATATCAATAATATACAATATTAGGTTTGCACTATTTATTATATTTTGTGAATAAATTTTTGTGAAAGGATTGCAAATTGGTGGTATTTCATATATATTAATATTGCAGTTTGTAATGTCACTTCTTATGAAAATGTTATTTTGCAAATTTAAGTCACTCTTGTTGTAGTATCTTAATATTTCTAGCATAGCATCACTTGCTATAAAATTTGTATTTTTACTTGATATAAGTGTAATACCATTTTTACTAGGAATTGCATCTGTCTTGTTTAATGCTTTTATTAGCGTAGTTTTGCCAGCACCACTTAATCCAAGAATAACAATATTGAACATCTTATTGTTGTTAATGATGTATTTTATTTTTTGCTGTATATCTTTGCTTTCTATATTTTTTGTTATATTTGTTATGGTATTTATTAATTCTATATAGTTATTGTTTTCTAAGAAATCAATATCATTCCTTATATCTTTTATATTTTTTTCATTTACAATATTTTTATCATTACCTATTGTATTTTTTATATTTTGTTCTTCTTCATAATAAATAATATGGCTTGCTCTTAGCTTTGATATAAGGCTTATTATGTGCTTTTTATTATTTGATTGTATAAAATATAGTAATGCCTCGTTTTGTAAAATTTTTATAGAATCTTCATTAATTTCTAATTGTATTTTATTGCATAATTTTTTTATTAAGCTGTGTTGCAAAAAAATAGACATATTCCTTTTATTACAACACAGTAATATTGCTATTATTTCATCTTCATTTGCCTTATTGTCTAAAAATTCATTGAAAGGAATTCTTTTGTTTGGTGGATTTTGATTGTAAATATTTAGAAAGAAGTATTTGCTAATTTTATTCATCAATTATTCCATAGATATAATGCCACAGCTTGAAGTCCTTTTTCATCTATATTGTTGCAATATTGTTTTAATTTGATTTTTAAATCAGCGATATTTTTAGCTTTTATTTTATCTGTATTATTGCAATACTCATCTGCTATATTTTTACCAAGTTTTATCATTTTGGCTTGGTTGTTTTTAATCATTTTTGCATCATCATCAAATTTTGATTTTACATATTGTATTATTTCTTTACCATTAATTATTTTGCCACCATTTTCTTGTATAAATATTTTTACATCATCATTATCACTAAATGCAAATTCACTTTCTTTAGTCATTGCACCCTTTTTATTGCTGCCTATTACATAAATTAATTCACCTATTGGTTTAAAAGAATTTGTAGTATTGTCAAATCCCATGATTTTATAGTTATTGTTATTTTTTGTTGTTTCTATAACACAATGCAATGAGCATACAGATGTTTCTTCCTCATTTATTATTACTTTGTGTTGCGTTTCTTTGTGATGTTTCAAATTCATTCCACACTTTTGACAATATTCATTTGTATATAGTAAAAATGGGATTAGCAGTATTGCAAAGATTCTCATAGTATGGATTTTTTTCATAATTAAAACCTTTAAAATTATAAGATTTTTTGGGGTCTCAAATTATATATTAAATCTAGTTTTTTGTATAATGCAAATTTACTTAATTTTTTTAGACTACACTTCTGTCTTTAAGGAAAATTTATGAATGATACTATTGCTAAGAGAAAAAAAATTTATAATCCAGAATCTACTGAAAGTGTTAATGAAAGAAAAATTTTTAATGGTAATCCAACGAGTATGTTTGATTTGAATAAAATCAAGTATCAATGGGCTTATAATCTTTGGAAGGTAATGCTTGCAAATACTTGGTTTCCAGAAGAGGTAGGCATGGCTCAAGATAAAAGAGATTATGCAAGCGGATTAACAGAGCAAGAAAAACTAGGATATGATAGAGCCTTAGCCCAACTTATTTTCATGGATTCTTTGCAAACAAATAATTTGATTGATAATGTAAATCCATATATTACAAGTCCTGAGTTAAATCTAATATTGGTGCGTCAAGCCTATGAAGAAGCACTTCATTCTCAAAGCTATGATGTAATGGTGCAGGCAATTAGTGATAATAGCGATGAAATATATGAGATGTGGCGTCGTGATGTTGAGCTTAGAAATAAAAATGATCATATAGCAGATGTTTATATGGACTTAGCAAAGAATCCTACAGAAGCAAATTTGTTAAAAGTTTTCTTTGCAAACCAGATTTTAGAAGGTATTTATTTTTATTCCGGGTTTTCATATTTTTATACACTTGCAAAGAGTGGCAAAATGCTTGCTAGTGCAAATATGATTAGATTTATACAAAGAGATGAAGTTACTCATCTTGTATTATTCTCTTCGCTTATTAATTCTGTTAGAAAAGAGCGCCCAGATTTATTTACAAAAACACTAGAAGATGAAGTTATTGAAATGTTCAGGAAAGCTGTAGATTTAGAAGCTTCGTGGGGTGAGTATATCACACAAGGTCAAATTTTAGGACTTACAACAGAAATTATTAGGCAGTATATTGAATATTTAGCTGATGAGCGATTAGAGCGTGTTGGTATGAAAAAGCTATATAATTCTAAGCATCCTATCAAGTGGGTGGATCAATTTAGTAGTTTTAATGATCAAAAGACAAATTTCTTCGAATCTAAAGTTACAAATTATTCAAAAGGGAGCATTTCATTTGATGACTTTTAAAAAACGCTTGTATGCATTACAAATTAAGACGAGATTTAATTTTGAAGATAATTTAAAAAATATAGAGAGTATATCAAAAAATTGTGGTGAAGGTGCTATTATAGTGACACCAGAAGTAGCTATTAGCGGTTTTTGTTATCAAAGAATGAATGAGGCAAGTGAATTTTCAAAAGTTGCAACAGAGAGGCTTTTGGAAGCTAGTGAAGATAAAACTATAGTTACCACAATGATAGAGAAATATAATAATAAGTATTTTAATAATCTAAAAGTTTTTTCTCGCGGTGTTATGGTGCATAAGCAAACAAAAAGTAAGCTTTTTTCACTTGGTGATGAGCATAATCACTTTAGTAATGGAAAAGAAAGTGAAATTTGTTTATTTGATATTGATGGCATTAAATGTGGAGCGCTCAATTGTTTTGAACTTAGATTCCCTCATTTGTGGGAATTAGTGCGTGGTGCATCAATTATATTTGTTCCAGGTCAATGGGGCAGGGAGAGAAAAGAACATTGGGAGAATCTTACTCGTACTTTAGCAATTATTAATCAAGCATTTGTTATTTGTGCAGATAGTGCAAATGATACTATGGCAAAAGGTAGTGCTGTTATTTCTCCATTTGGAGTTGTTATTAAAGATGATAAAAGAGAAGTTGTATCATCTGAAGTTGATTTAAATGAAGTTCAAAAAATGCGAAAATATATAAATATAGGGCTTGCATGAATATTCAGCTTATTCGTATGGTAGATCTTATAGATTCAAAGTTTAAACTATCTTTAAGAGTAAAAGAAGCTATGCTTGGAGTTCCCAGAGAGGTTTTTGTCCCATCTGTTATGCTACACAATGCATATAGTCTTGATGCATTGCCAATAGGGCTAAATCAATATATAAGTTCACCATTTACTGTTGCTAAAATGACACAATATTTAGATAGTGATGGTTGTGATAGTGTATTAGAGATAGGTTGTGGTAGTGGCTATCAAGCTGCAATATTAAGCAAGTTATTTAGAAGAGTTTTTAGTATAGAAAGAATTGATAAGTTAAAAAGAGAGGCTGCAGAAAGGTTTAAAAAACTTGGTATTATGAATGTTAGTATTAAGTTTGATGATGGGCAGAATGGTTGGGAGGTGTATTCCCCATTTGATAGAATCTTGTTTTCTGCTGCAACTTCAATGATTTCAGATAAATTGGTTGATCAATTAGTAGAGGGCGGCATTATTGTTGCACCAATTATAGAATCTAGTAACAAGCAAGTTATTAAAAGATTTATAAAGAAAAATTCTAGATTGCATTTGCTAGATTCTAAGGGTGAATGCTCATTTGTTCTTGTAAAAAATAATGTGGAGAATTGTTAATGTTAGGTTTGGTAGCTATATTACTTGGTTTATGTTTTGGTTCATTCTTGAATGTTGTAATTATTAGAATCCCGCAAAATAAAAGTGTTATCCTGCCACCAAGTAGTTGTAATAATTGTGGAAATAAACTAAAACCTTATCACAATATTCCTATTTTTTCATATATATTTTTAGGTGGAAAATGTGGATTTTGTAAGACTAAGATTTCTATAATGTATCCTATTATAGAAGCAGCATCAGCAGTCATTGCATATGCAGTATATTTGAAATTTGGATATACATTTTATGCTTTATTTATAGGTCTTAGTATTCTCTTATTGTTTGCCTTGTGTATTATTGATTTAAAAACCTTAGAAATTCCAGATAGTGTAAATTTCACTGCATTAATATTTGCCATAATTGGTGGTATTTTGTATTTTGAAGATTTTTTATTTGTTGTATCTAGCTCTTTGTCTCTGGCAGGATTTTTTACATTGCTTAGATTTGCTATGCAGACTTTGATCAAAAAAGATGTTTTAGGAGAGGGTGATATCATTGTTGTTGCTACTATGGGAGCATTGCTTGGTTGGAAGCTTACTTTTTTTGCTATATTTTTATCGGCTGTTTTTGCCTTGGTTATTTTAATATTGTTATCAAAAAAAGATCATAAGATTCCATTTGTTCCATTTTTATTTTTAGGCACATTACCTTGTTTATTTTTTCCAGATTTTTTCAATAGTTACATAATGGGATATCTTTTAGCTTGAGTATGAAATGATTGCTCTAAACTTTTTTACAAGTAGCATAAGGTATTATTTATTTTTATCGTTTGCAAGATTATTTTTTATTTTTTTTATTGTTTTATTTTTTATTTCATCAATTGTTGTTTTAATAGGGATAGCAGGTGTTACTTTTGTAGTAAAAATTTCCTTTAGTGAACTATTGTATTTATATTTATATTCCTTGCCAAATAGTGTATTTTTTATTCTCCCAATTACATTTTTTACTACTGCTGTTTTATCATTATCAAAATTATCTTATGATTCAGAGTTATTAGTATTTTTTTCACTTGGAATAAGTCCTAATTCTATAATAAAAGTTTTTTTGCCAATTAGTGTATTAATAAGCATTACACTTCTTATTTTTTCTCTTGCTATTGTGCCATTATCTAATTCTGCTTATAGGAATTTTATTGATGAAAAAAAAACAAATATTGATGTTAATATCAAAGCAGGCGAATTTGGTCAAAAATTGGGCGATTGGTTGATTTATGTAGATAATGTTGATAAAAGAGAGTATTATAATTTAGTTCTATTCTCAAAGAAAGGTTTGGATTTTGAGAGTTTTATATTATCAACGCGTGGAAGTGCAAATAATAGATCTGGCATTTTTGAGATGAATTTATATGATGGAAATGCATATATTGCAGAAAATAATGATTTTAAAAAAATTGTGTTTGAAAATATGATTGTAAGAAGCAAATTAGGCGAGCCACAACTTAGAAGTTATGATTTGTTTGCTTATTGGTCTAAGGCATTTGATGGTAGTTCAAAGAAAATATCACAATTGTTTTCTCAATCTATTTTAATATCTTTTTTTCCATTATTTAGCATAGCTTTGCTTCCTTTATTTGGGATTGCAAATCCTAGGTTTCATAAAAACTTTTCTTATTTGTATATTATAGTTTCAATTTTGATTTTTTATATCTTTACATATTTCATCTCTAATTATGCACCATTGTTAGGCATTGTTCCATTCTTAGTATTTTGGAGCATAATCTCTTATATTTTATATAAGAGATATATATTAAGGTACTATTAGTATAAGAGGTCTTATATGAGCAATATTGATTTGGTTTCATTGTTTTTAATAGCTCTTAGTGCTTCCTTTGGGCATTGTATTGGTATGTGTGGCGGAATAGTCATAGCATATAGTAGGATTGAGTTATCAAATAAATTTTACAAGATGGCATCACATTTTATTTATGGTTTTGGTCGTATTACCACATATATGGTTATTGGTTCAATTAGTGCATTTTTAGGTACTGGTATAGCTGTTTCACAAAGCACTAAAGGTGGGTTTTTTATTATTATTGGTTTTATTATGGTTTTATTTGGAATCTTATTTCTTTTAAATCCTAAAGTTTTAGCACTATTTGAGATAAATATAGCAAATAGTCAAATATTTAAGAAGATTTTTTCTTTTGTATTGACTAAAAGTAATCTATATAGTTTCTATTTTATAGGCCTTTTAAATGGATTAATCCCGTGTGGAATAGTTTATTTTTTTGCATTGAGTGCAAGTGTTAGTGGTAATGTAATAAATGGTGCGATTGTTATGTTGGTATTTGGTATTGCTACCCTTATACCTATGGTTTTATTTGGGTTATTTAATTCATTTTTATCTAGTATTAGATATAGAAGTATTATGAATAAAATACTATGTATTTTAATTGTGTTATTTGGAATTTATACAATTATAAAAGGTTTTAAAATTTTATTTTCTTAAAAAAGGTAGATAGTGCAAAAGGCTGTATTTTTTGATAGAGATGGTGTTGTAAATATTGATACAGAATACATATATAAAATAGAGGATTTTGTATATGTTGATGGTTTTTTAGATTTATTTAAACTATGTAAAGAAAAAGGATATCTTCTATTTGTAGTTACAAATCAATCTGGTATTGGCAGGGGGTATTATACATTAGATGATTTCTTAAAGCTAAGTTCATTTATGCAAAATGATTTACAGGCTCGACTTGGTTTTTGTTTTGATAAAATTTATTATTGTTCTCATAATGTAGATTCTAATTGTGAATGCAGGAAACCAAAAAGTGGTATGATAAAACAGGCATTAATTGACTTTGATATTGATTTAAATAATTCTTTCTTAATTGGTGATAAAGAAAGCGATATAGAGGCAGGCATCAATGGAGGAATAAAGACAACCATTTTATTTAATAAATTTGATATTAAATCAAAAGCAAATTTTGTCGTAGATTCTCTTTATGAAATAAAGAGTATAATAAATTAGTTTTTAGGGGTTATATATGAAATATATTTATGATGATTTACAAGGAAAAAATATTTTAATAACAGGTGGCGCAGGTTTTATTGGTAGCAACATAGCTTATTATTTAAATAAATATCACCCAGAATCTAATATCTTTATATTTGATAAATTTAGGGATAATATTGCTTTTGAAAATGGCAATCTATCATCACTTGGACATTTTAAAAATTTATTAGATGTTAAGTGTGAAGTAATTGTTGGCGATTTAGCAAATAAAGATGATTTAAAAAAACTTAATGATTATAAATTTGATTATATATTCCATCAAGGAGCCATATCTGATACTACTTGCAAAGATCAAAATCTTGTATTAAAAACAAATTACGAGAGCTTAGATTATTTTATCAATAAAGCAAAAGAAAGTGAAGGAATGTTAATTTATGCTTCTTCTGCTGCTACATACGGCAACTCACCAGCTCCAAATATTGCTGGTAGTGGAGAAAAACCAGAAAATGTGTATGGTTTTTCAAAACTACTAATGGATATGAAATTAAGAGAAATTATTAAAAATGGCATAGATGACAATTTTAAGATTATTTCTCTTAGGTATTTTAATGTATATGGGAAGGGTGAATATTTTAAAGGAAATACTGCTTCAATGATATTACAACTTGGACTTCAGGTGCTTAGAAATAAAAAAGTAAAATTATTTGAATTTGGTGAACAACTAAGGGATTTTGTATACATAAAAGATGTTATTCAAGCAAACATTAAGGCTATAGAATCTAACAAAAGTGGTATTTATAATGTTGGTAGTGGAAAAGCAAGAAGTTTTAATGATATTGTTGATATTTTAAAAATATATCTTGGAGATTTTGAGGTGGAGTACATTAAGAATCCTTATAGTTTCTATCAAAATCATACACAAGCAGACATATCTGATACTATAAAAGATTTATTTTATGAACCTAGATATACTTTGGAATCTGGAATTGAAGATTATATTGATGAGATAAAAAGGATATATAAAGACGAAAGATGATCGATCTATTTAATTGTAAGCCAAATATTTTAGTTGTTGGCGATTTAATGCTTGATAATTATATTTATGGTGATTGTAATAGAATTTCTCCTGAAGCGCCAGTTCCTGTATTTAGAATAACAAATGAAGATAATCGTCTAGGTGGTGCTTGTAATGTGGCAAATAATTTATTAGCTCTTGGTGCCAATGTTTCATTGTGCGGCTTTATAGGAGATGATTATGATGGTAAATTTTTATTTTCTATGTTAGAGAAATTGCAAATTGATGCAAGATTTGTAAAAGTTGTGCAACAATATCGCACTATCAAAAAAACTAGACTTTTAGCTCAAAATCAGCAAGTTATGAGAGTTGATAAAGAATGTGAAGATGTCTATTTTGATTTTTCAAAGTTATTAAATGATTTAGAATCTAGTATAAAAGAATTTGATAGTGTAATTTTAAGTGATTATGCAAAGGGTGCTTTACCCTTTGGCTTTACTCAAGGTTTGATTAGATTAGCAAATAAGCACAATATACCAATTTTGTGCGATCCAAAGGGGCTTGATTATTCAAAATATGCAAATGCAACAATAATTACACCAAATAAAAAAGAAGCACAAAATGCTACAAATATTAAAATAGATTCCAAAGATTCTTTATTTCAGGCTGGGTTTAAATTAAAAAATGATTTAAATTTAACATATTCAATTATTACACTTAGTGAAGATGGAATGGCAATATTTGGTGATGAGATGATAGAGATACCAACACTTGCACGGGAAGTATTTGATGTAACAGGTGCAGGTGATAGCGTTATTGCAGGGCTTGCATTTGGTTTATCATGTGGTCTTGATATAGATAAAAGTGCTAGGCTCGCAAATGCTGCTGCTGCTGTTGTTGTTAGTAAAGTTGGAAGCGCAACGGCAAAATTAAGTGAAATAATGAATTATAATCCTGATTTATCTTATATAGATGATTTTTCATTAATTGAAAATTTAAAAAAAGATGGTAAAAAGATTGTATTTACTAATGGTTGTTTTGATATTTTACATAGAGGTCATGTTACATATTTGCAGCAAGCAAAAAGCTTTGGTGATATTTTGGTGATTGGTTTAAATAGTGATAGTTCAATAAAGCGTATAAAAGGCAGTGATAGACCTATTAATAATCAAGATGATAGATTATTTTTATTAAAGAATTTATCTTGTGTTGATTTTGTTATTATTTTTGATGAAGATACACCATATGATTTGATTAATAAAATAAAACCAGATGTTTTGGTTAAAGGTGGTGATTATAGGGATAAAGAAGTTATTGGTAGTGATATTGTGCCAGAGTTGAGAATTGTTGATTTTGTGAAAAATAAAAGCACAACAAATATCATTAATCAAATAAAGGAAAATAAATGAGAGATTTTATACGGAGTGAATTTCTTTCACATATTGACACTACGCATAGTGTTTTAAAATTGCTAATTGATGATATATCTAATGCTTGTAATATGATGATTGAGGCATTAAAGAATGGAAATAAAATTATGGTATGTGGGAATGGGGGTTCTGCGGCAGATTCACAGCATTTTGCAGCGGAATTAAGTGGTAGATATAAATTAGATAGAGAGGCGATAAGCTGTATAGCACTAACTACAGATACATCAGCATTAACTGCCATTGGTAATGATTTTGGTTTTGATTTTGTCTTTTCAAGACAAGTTGAGGCACTTGCTAAAAGCGGAGATATACTACTTGCTATATCAACAAGTGGAAATTCTAACAATGTTATAAAAGCAGCAAATGTAGCAAAATTAAAGGGTTGCAAGATTATAGGATTAAGCGGTAAAGGAGGGGGAGAATTAAGCTCTTATTGTGATATAAATATTATTATTCCAAGTTCTAATACACCTAGAATCCAAGAGATGCATTTAATTATCGAGCACATTATTTGCGATATGATTGAGAGAGAATTTGTTTGAGCATTGGAAAGAAAGATTTAGAATTCCCAAATCTTGAAGACTTCTTTTTAGAAAAAGTTAGAAATGGAGTTATAGTAAAATATGTGGATATTATTTTTGGTAAGTATTTTTTATATATTCTTACTCCACAAAATATTTTATATCCATGTGTTATTTATAATCATATAATGCAACAAAATGAATATGTAAAGCATAGTAAACCTTTGATACACTTTTGCAAGTGTAATAGGCTTTGGAGTGTATATGATAAGAATGCAACATTTCTAAAAGCAAAAATACCATATAACAATTCATTTGATTTCCAAGTTGGTGGTGGAAGAAATAATTCAAATAAGTTGTTTTACAATGTAGAGCTTCCATTTTGTAATGAATGTATAAAGATTTATGAAAGGTTATTTTTAAAGTTTCATGTTAATGAGCATTTTGAACTTTGGAATAATATTTTTTTAACTAAAAATGTTATCGAATTAGAAAAAAAGGCAATTGAATATGCAATAAACTTAGATTCTAATTTTTTATCTATGGATGTTGATATAAATGATGGATATTTTTACCTTAGGCGAAAAGCCTAAAATTTTTAAGGATTCTTTAAATGGCATTAATTGGTAATATTTATGATTTGGAGTTTATGTTTAATAAAAGTGAAGTCTTGCAAATTTTGTGCAAATATCTCTTAGATTCTATTAATAAAAATTCACATATATACAATCGTATAATTAATCTTAATTGTAATGGCACTAGAATAGAGAATAAAATTGATATCGGGTTTGATATTATTGCAATTGAGCAAAGTTATAAGTTAGGCAATGGTGGTGAATTTGAATCACATAATAATTTTGTCGATTTTCAACTTTTGATTTCTGGTAGTGAATATATGGAATTTGGCAGCATTAGAGATTTTAATGTCTCTAGTGGTTATGATATTACTAAAGATGTTACTTTTTATCATAAACATACAAATGTCTCAAGGGTGCTATTAAGAGATACTTCTCTTGCTGTATTTTTTCCACATGATGTGCATAGAGGTGGTATTTTATTTAGTGATGATATAGTGTATAAAAGTGTTGTAAAAGTTCCAAATAAATTATTAAAGTTTTGTTTTTAGATGATTAAAATTGTTTTTATTAATTGCTTATTACTTTGTTTATTATTTGGTAATAATTGTAGAAATATTAACGACATTATAGGATATTGGCTTAGTCCAAAAGATGAAGTATCAGGTAGAAGCTCTATTGTAAAAATAGTAAAAAAAGATGGTAAATATTTTGGATATAAAGTTGCATTTTTAGATTCTCTTCCTGGTGGAGATGATGCAAATAACGAAAGATACTCTTTGCGAGATAGAAGTATTTTAGGTAGTGTTTATATTTATAATTTAGAGCGTAACTCAAATAATTCATATATTAATGGGCGATATTACGATTTTAGTATAGGAAAAACATTTCATGCTAAAGTAAGATTAGAATGTGATAGACTTATCTTTATAGTTAGTGTTGATAATATAGGTATGCTTGGATCAAAGAAGATTTATCAATATCTTGATAAAGGTGATGTAAAATTTTATATCAAAGAAAATGTAGAAGCTGATTTTAGTGGTATAGATAATTAAAAGGAGTTTTTTTGAGATTTGATAGAATGGTTTGGCAATGGATAGTTGGTGTATTATTCTTAATTTGGATATTATTTAGTGCACCAAAATTAGTTTGTATGCAAGTATTATTTAATATTATTGGATTATTTTTGTTGTTTATTGGCATTGTAGGCCGTCTGTATGCAACTTTATATATAGGTGGTATGAAAAATAGTGGCAATGATGGCAATAGTTTTATAAATGATGGCATTTATAGTGTATGCAGGAATCCTCTTTATTTATTTTCATTTATTGCATTAATTGGGGTTTTGTTTTTAAAGGGTCAGATAAGTTTGATAATATTAGGAGGAGTAGTATTCCTGCTTATATATAGATTTACAATTCTAAGCGAAGAGGCATTTTTAAGAAATAAATTCGGGGAGTCGTATGAAGAATTTTTAAAAAATACACCTAGATTTTTCCCTAATTTTTCTAAATTTAAATATAGTGAAAGATTAGAAATTAGACCATTTTTTCTACATAAAGAAATAAAGAGAGCATTTGTGTGGCTTCTTGGAGCGTTTTTAATATATATTATTTCAATATTTCAAGATTTTGGCTTTTTGCCTGTGCTAATTACGGCTTATTAAGATATTCATCTCATTTTCACTTAAAATTTTAATCCCAAGCTCATTAGCTTTGGCTAGCTTACTTCCAGCATTCTCTCCAGCTAATAATAAAGTAGTTTTCTTGCTTACATTTGAGCTTATGTTGGCACCTAGACTTTCTAGTTTTTTTGCCATTTCATCTCTACTTATTGATAGTGTGCCTGTAATTGTTATTACCTCGCCTTGCAATATTCCATTATTATTTTTTACAATAGGTTGAATAATATTTAATAAATCTTTAATGAGATTCTTATTTGTTTCTATGAATAATATAAATGATTTAGCGCTTTCTTCTCCTACTCCATCTACTTTTAGCAGTTCATCATATGTGATATCAAATATGTCTATCCCAAACATATCTACCAGCTTTTTACTAGCACCTTCTCCTATATGCTCAATTCCTAATGCATTTACAAAACGCCATAATTCAATATTTTTTGTTGATTGAATAGAATTTATTATATTTTGTATTTTTTTATCTCTCCAACCCTCTTTATCTTGTAGTGTTTGTGATGTTATTTTATATATATCTAGGATATTTTTTATTATCCCTTCTTCAAATAAAAAATCAATAATCCTTTCTCCAAGTCCATTTATATCCATAGCTTTTTTGCTACAAAAATGAATGATAGAGTTTTTTACTCTTGCTTTACATTGTAGATTCTGACACTTTATAAGTATATTTTCTATTAATAGTTCACTACTGCATATTGGGCAATGTGATGGTTTTTTTATTTGAATTTCATTTCCATTTCTTAATTCTTTTATTGGTTTTATTATTTTTGGGATAACATCACCACTTCTTATTATTAGCACATTATCATTTATTCTTATATCCTTTTTTTCTATTTCCTCAAAATTATGTAGTGTTGCTCTACTTATTAATGCACCTTCTATGTTTATTGGATCTAGTTCTGCAACTGGTGTTATTACACCACTTCTACCAACACTAAAAGTGATATTTGTAATTTTTGTTTGTTTTTCTATTGGAGGAAATTTATAAGCCACGGCAAATCTAGGATTTTTTGCTGTGTATCCAAGTGAATTTTGTAGATTGATATTATCTAATCTAACAACCATTCCATCAAGCATAATATCATATGAATGTCTCATTGAAATTAGTTTATTATAAAAATTTTCTACTTCATCAATACTATCACATACCATACTTAGTTTTGTATCAATAAAACCAAAGCTTTTAATTATGTTTAATCTATTAAAAAAACTATTATCATTAATATTAAAATATCCAAAACCCCAGGGAATAAATTTTAATTTTCTTTGTTTTGTAATTTTAGAATCTAATTGTCTTAGACTTCCTGAAGCGGCATTTCTAGGATTTGCAAATATGCTTTCATTGTTTTTTAGCCTCTGTTTGTTTATATTTTCAAAATCATCTTTGTTGATTATTACTTCACCCCTAATTTCAATTTTTTCTTCATATGGTATTTCAAGTGGAATAGAATTAATTGTTCTTGCATTCTCTAATATACTCTCACCAATATTACCATCACCCCTTGTTGCAGCACTTATTAGTTTGCCTTTTTCATAAGTTAAATTTAGACTTGCCCCGTCAAATTTTGCATCACACATGAATGTTATTTTTGTATTAGTTTTATTTATTCTTTTTTCCCATGCAATAAGTTCATCTAAATTAAATACATCATCCAAACTCCACATACGCTCTATATGTGAAATTTTTTTAAAACTTTCCTTGGCTTCATTTCCAACCCTTTGTGTTGGTGATGTATTGTCTATATCATTTGGATTATTTTTTTCGTATTCTACTAGTTCAAAATATAATTTATCATATTCATCATCACTTGCTATTGGATCATCTAATACATAATAATGATATGCCATTTTTTTTAAAACTTCGGTTTTTGTTTTATATTGCTCTAAATTATTAATCATAAATCTTTCTTTAAATATTGTTTAATTTGTGTAATACGCAAGATGTATTTGGATAATTGTTTAATGATTTTATAATCACAAAACATAAAATTGATATATCTTAAAAATACAAAACTTTTAAAGTTAAAATTATATAATAATTAAAATATCTTTGAAGGAAGCTAAAGTTGGTTAATAAAATTGTAGAAAATACAGAGCTGCACTTATTAAATGAGGTTCAGTTTTTATGTTTTTTGCTTGAAGAAGATGGTGAATTATACGCTACAAATGTATTTAAAGTTCGTGAAGTAGTGCATTATACAGATGTAATTACAACAACAGAAGGAGAAGATAATGATGTTGTTATTGGCTTTATTACTATGCGTGGCGAATCTATACCTCTTCTTGATTTAAGAAGATGGCTTTATTACAATCCAGAATCTAAGGTAAACAATCTAAAAGATTTTTCTATTAATTCAAGTAAAGAGCTTGTTGTTATATGTGAATTTAGCGGATACACTATAGGGCTTAGAATCTACTCTGTAAAAAGGATTATACAAAGGAATTGGAGTGAGGTGGTTACAGGTAGTGAGTATGGATTTCAAAAAAATGGCAAAGTTATAGCTACTACAAAATTTGATGATGGTAAGATAGTTCAAGTTTTAGATGTTGAAAAGATGCTAAGTGAGATTTTTCCTATGGTTAATGATGATGAGTATATTGGAATGCAGACACTTGATAGAATAAATAGTAATAAAATTATACTTTTAGCTGAAGATTCTATGTCTGTCACAAAATCAATGCAATTTATTCTAGAAAAGCTTGGATTAAAATATTATACTTTTCCAAATGGAAATGGTCTATTGCAATTTTTAAATCAAACAGATGATCTTCATACTATAGGTGCTGTTATTACAGACTTAGAGATGCCAGTAATATCTGGTTTTGAAGTGTTAAAACAGATAAAAAATAATAAAGAATTTCAACATATACCTGTAATTATCAATACTTCAATGAGTAGCGAATCAAATATACAGATGGCAAAATCTCTAAAAGCAGATGCCTTTATCACAAAATTAAAGGCTACTGAAATTGAATTTGAATTAAGAAAAATATTGGAACATACTAGTTTGTAGTTTTGCTAGAATCGTAAGTTTAATTTTTTATTTGGGAAATTTTAATGTTTAGAACACATTTATGCAGTAATTTAGATGAAACAAATATTGGAGAAAGTGTAAAGCTTTGTGGTTGGTGTAACACATATAGAGATCATGGTGGTATTATCTTTATTGATTTACGAGATAAAAGTGGCATTGTTCAATTAGTCTGCGATCCAAGCAGTTTAGCTTATAATGATGCAAGTTTGGTTCGTGATGAATTCGTTTTAATAGTAGAAGGTATCGTTAGAGCTCGCGGTGATGGTTTGGAGAATCCAAGATTAAAAACTGGCAAAATAGAAGTTGTGTTAAATTCGTTAATCATAGAAAATAGGAGTAAAACTCCTCCAATTACAATAGGTGATCTAAATACGAATGAAGAATTAAGGTTAAAATATAGATATTTAGATTTGCGTTCAAAAGAGTCTTTTAATATATTCAAATTAAGGAGTGATATAACGCTTAAGGTCAGGGAATGTCTTGGCAAAATGGATTTTTTAGAGGTTGAAACTCCCGTATTAACTAGGGCTACGCCAGAGGGAGCTAGGGATTATCTAGTTCCAAGCAGGGTTTATAATGGTGAGTTTTTTGCATTACCTCAAAGCCCACAATTATTTAAGCAATTGCTTATGATAGGTGGTTTTGATAGATATTTTCAGATTGCAAAATGTTTTAGAGATGAAGATTTAAGAGCAGATAGGCAGCCTGAATTTAGCCAGATTGATGTTGAAATGAGTTTTTGCGATCAAGATGATGTAATTAATGTTGCAGAAATTTTACTAAAAGAAATTTTTGGCATTTGTGGATATGCTATAAATACACCCTTTATGCGTATGTCATATAATGAGGCTATGGAAAAATATGGAAGTGATAAGCCTGATTTAAGATTTGATCTACCTTTACTTGATATTGGTGAATGTTTTTTAGATTCTAGTAATGATGTTTTTAAAGATATTGCTAATAATTTAGATAAAAATAGATTTAAGGCATTAAAAGTTCCAAATGGTGATAGTTTTTTTACTAGAAAGTTGCTTAGTGAGTGTGATGACTTTGTAAGGAAATTTGGAGCTAAAGGACTTGCTTATATTCAAGCAAGAGATGGTGATTTAAAAGGTCCCATTATTAAATTTTTAAGCAACTCATCTTTAGAAAAAATGAAAAATTTGTTATCCATCAAAGATGGTGATATTATATTTTTTGGTGCAGGAGAAAAACATATAATATTGGATTATATGGGGAGGCTTAGGTTGAAAATAGCATCTATGATGAATCTAGTCGATGATAATGAATTTAAATTTTTATGGGTTGTTGATTTTCCTATGTTTGAGTATGCTGACAGTCGTTTGAAAGCCCTGCATCATCCTTTTACGATGCCAAATAATATTGATGAAGACGATCCTTTAAGAATTGGTTCTATTGCATATGATGTTGTATTAAATGGAGTAGAATTAGGTGGCGGAAGTATTAGAAACCATAAATTTGATATTCAAAAGAAAGTATTTGAATTATTAGGTATTGATGAGAATGAAGCAAATGAAAAATTTGGTTTTTTACTTGAAGCATTAAGTTATGGTGCTCCACCACATGGTGGATTTGCTATTGGGCTTGATAGATTGGTTATGCTGCTTGCAAAACAAAATAGCATTAGGGATGTAATAGCATTTCCAAAAACGCAAAAATCTACTTGTTTATTAACAGATGCTCCAAGTAGTATTGATAGAATGCAATTAAACGAACTTGGTCTAAGAATAAAGGATAATAAAGATAATAAGGAGTGGAAATGAAAAAATTATTTTTAATCATTGGAGCACCTGGGAGCGGCAAGACTACCGATGCGCAAAATATAGCAATTAATAATAGTGATTTGATTGTTCATTTATCAACAGGTGATCTATTAAGAGAAGAGGTGGCAAAAGAAAGCGATCTTGGTAAAACCATAGATTCTTATATTTCAAAAGGTAATCTTGTTCCGCTAGATATTGTTGTAAATACGATTTTATCTGCATTAAGAAATGCTCCAAAGGACATAATATTAATAGATGGATATCCAAGAAGTGTTGAACAAATGGAAGCTTTAAATGATGTATTAAAAAATCAAGATGATGTACAGTTAATTAGTGTTATTGAAGTTGTTGTAAGCGAACAGACAGCAAGTGATAGAGTATTAGGTAGAGCTAGAGGCAGTGATGATAATATAGAAGTTTTTAAAAATAGAATGAAAGTTTACACAGATCCTCTAAAACAGATACAGGACTTTTATGATAGTCTTGGAATTTTAAAGAAGATTGATGGAGAAAGAAGTATTAAAGAGATTGTAGATGAGATGGAAGCTTTTATAAAAAGTAAAATTTAAGGAGAAGTAAATGAATTTAGATAAGATTGGATATGGCACAAAAGATTATGTGAATGCTGTAATTGAGATACCTTATGGATCAAGTGTTAAGTATGAGGTTGATAAAGAGAGTGGGGCTGTATTTGTAGATAGGGTAATGTATAGTGCTGTTTATTATCCAGCAAATTACGGCTTTGTTCCAAATACTCTTGCAGATGATGGAGATCCTTTGGATATTTTGGTATTAAACACTTATCCATTACAGGCAGGTAGTGTTATAAAGTGTAGATTAATAGGTGTATTGATAATGGAAGATGAAAGTGGTATGGATGAAAAAATATTAGCGCTTCCAATTAATAAGGTTGATCCAAATTATTCCAATATAGATAGTATTGATGATTTACCAGAATCTACTCTTGCTAGAATTAAGAATTTTTTTGAAACATATAAAATGCTAGAAAAGGATAAATGGGTAAAAGTCAAAAACTATGAAAATAAAATTAAGGCATATGAAATTTTAGAATCTTGTATAAAAAATTATAAAAGCTAATATATGCATGAGTTATTTAATCTTGCAATAGAGCGCTCACTTCTTTCTGCTATTCTTTATGATCCTAGTATTTTTAGTGATTGTGAAGAATTATTAGAATCTAGCGATTTTGGCTATAAAAATCATAGTGAGATTTTTGCAGCTATAAAAGAGCTTTATCATCTTGATTTACCTATATCTGAAGATTTTATACAAAAAAAGGTATCTATTGATATAGATGATGATTTATCTGAGATACTTGCCACAGCTCCAATTGTTGATATTAAATCATATATAAGAGAAATCAAAGATTTATCATTAAAGAGAAAATTGCATCAACTAGCAATGTTTATACAAGATAAATCTCTAAACAAAGATTTGTCATCTATTGAAATTATGAATGAAATTGAAAGTAAAATATTTAAAATTCAAAGTAATTCTCAAAATAGAGATTTTAGAAGATTTGATGATGTCACTTCATCAATGTTACATGATTTATTAAAATTAAAAGAGCGTGGGAATTCATTTCAAATCGGTATTGATACTGGCTTTAGTGAATTAAACAAAATTACCACTGGATTTAATAAAGGGGAATTGATTATTCTTGCCGCTCGTCCTGCTATGGGAAAGACTGCTCTTGCATTGAATATGGCTATACCAACACTAAAAGAAGGAAAAGGTGTTGCATTTTTCAGCCTTGAAATGGGAGCAGAGCAACTTGCACTTAGAGTTATGTCATTTATGAGCAGGATACCATTACAGAAATTGAGAATTGGAGATCTTGATGATAAAGAATGGCAATATTTTCAAGATATTTCTACTAAATTATCATCTTGGAAATTTTATATAGATGATACTGGTGGATTAAATATTACTCATTTACGAAGCAAATTGAGAAAATTAAAACTTAGAGACCCAAGTTTATCACTTGTCATTGTTGATTATTTGCAAATTATGAGTGGAATAAATAATAAAGATAGACATTTAGAGGTTGCAGAAATATCTAGAGGATTAAAGATACTTGCACGCGAACTTGAAGTACCAATCATTGCGCTAAGTCAATTAAATAGAAGTCTAGAGACTAGAGGGGATAGACGTCCTACACTAAGTGATTTAAGGGAGTCAGGATCAATAGAACAAGATGCTGATATTATTTTATTTATTTATCGTGATGCTTATTATAAAAGAAAAGATGCAAAAGAAAATATAGAGCGTGCTAAAAAAGAAGGAAAGCAATTGCCAAAAGAAGAGATTCCAATGGAGCAAGAAATAGAAGAGGTAGAGCTTATAATTGGTAAACATAGAAATGGTCCAATTGGAACAGTAAAGCTACAAATGCATACAATATATACTTATTTTACAAGTATTGCAAAAGATGAAATTGAGTATCAAGATACAAAGATAGAGGATGAAGTAGATTTAATGCCAATATAGGAGAAGTTATGATTAGCAGGAAATATTTAGATTATATTTTTATTGTAGTTGCTGTGTTGTTTTTATGTACAGCCAGTATACGACCTAGTGTTCAGATTATAAGTATTTTATTATTTGTTTTGTTGAGTTTTTTTTATTATTATTTCAAATTTAGCAATTGTAATAATGCAATATTTTTATTAAATAAAAATGAAAAGTTTGTATGCTTATCTTTGTTTCTTATGTGTATCAGTATTATACCTTCTTTATTGGTGAACAATTCTTTGTCAGTTGGTTTTAGAGAGTTGGATCTTCCATCTAAATATTTATTATTTTCATTGATTGCATTACTATTGTTTAAATTAAAACCAAATATTTCTAGTAATTTACTTATTTATTTTATTGGAGTTTCTGGTTTTATTTTTGGCTTGATTTCTATTTTTCATATATTCATTTTTCCACAAATGTTATACCATGGTAGACTTACAGGCTATACTGGTATTAATGAGTTTGGCTTCATGTGTGGCATCCTTAGTGTAATTAACATATCTTTAGTGCTTTACCATAGTAAAAAATTATTTTTTTTTATTGCTGGTTTATTGGCATTCGTAGGAGTTATTGGTTCTGGACTTAGAGGATCATTGCTAGCTGTATTGCTTAGTATTTTTATAATTTTTATCATTTATTGTTTTTACAATAGAAACTTATTAATGTTTGTTGCAAAACTTTTTATTTTTATTTCTATTTTATTTTTTGTTACTACTTATTTTGTCTATCAAAGTTTGCCAACAGATAGGCTAGATTATACAAAGGAAGAGTTAAGCGCTATTAGCAATGGAAATTATAATACTTCAATTGGCTCTAGATTGGTTATGTATAAAGAAGCATTAGCCATATTTTTGTTATCTCCTATTATAGGAATGAGTGCTAAGAGTCAAGCTGATAATGCAGAAAAAATAGCAAATATAAGCGGCTTTAATAATATTGTAGAAGCAGCAAAAAAAGGTCCAATATTTGGTAAAAAACATAATGATATTTTAAATATTATGGCAACTAGAGGTATTTTAGGGTTTATTAGTTTATTTTTATTTTATATTTCTATAGCAAAGATGATCTTAATTTCAAGTGATAATTATACTCGTATAGCTGGCTGTGGAGCTATTTTATACTGTATATTTGCAGGGTTTAGTGGAGATCCATTGGGAGGTCATGGAGAATCTACATTTTTTGTTGTCTTGTTATTGTTAATAATTATTGCAAGGCCTTCATCTAATGTTTAATAGTTCTAAAGACTTAATTTGAAAATTCTTCTTACAATTAATGATATTACACTTACAGGTGGAGCGGAGAGAGTTGTAACAAATCTTGCTAATTCATTATATGATATTGGATATGATGTTGAGATTTTAAGTTTTTTTAGAACAAATGATATTCTTCCTTATAAAATCAATGACAATATAAAACTTAGTTTTTGGTATAATTTATCTGAATCTAGCCATAAAGAGAAATTTTTAAAATCTCAAATTTTAAAAATTTATTATAAAAATATACATAAAATAGCATTAAGTATTCAACTTTACAATAGGTATTTTGATTGTTGCGCTATTATTGCTAGTTGTTCTATTTATATGCCATTGTTTAAAAATAAAAATACCATTTATATAAAGATAATGCATTTAAATTTTAATACTTTTAATAAAAGAAATTCATATTTTGATAATATTGTTATTCTTTCATCGCGTGAGCTTACTCTTTGGCAGCATTATTATAATAATGTAGAGGTTATTCCAAATTTTCTACCTTTTATACCAGATAAATCAAGTAATCTAGATTCTAAAATAGTTTTAAGTATTGGTAGATTTTCTTATCAAAAAGGTTTTTTAAGACTTATTGATATATGGAAACAAGTTATTCAAGATAAAAATCTAAGAGATTGGAAGCTATGCATCATAGGTGATGGAGAACTTAAAATAGATATAAAAAATAAAATTCATATGTTAAATCTTCAAGATTCTATAATACTTAAGCCTTTTACTAATGATATAGAAATAGAATACTTACAAGCAAGTATTTATGTTATGACTAGTTATTTTGAAGGATTTGGTATGGTTTTGGCAGAGTCTGCATCTTATGGCCTACCTTCAATTGCATTTGATATTAATACAGGACCAAGTGATATTATAGAAGATAATGTAAGTGGATATCTCATAGAAGATGATAATATAGAAGATTTTGCCTTCAAATTGCGTATTTTGATGAATGATGGATGTTTAAGGAGTAGATTTGGAAATAATGCAAAACAATTAATAAAACAAAAATTTTCTAAAGAAGTTATAATGCCTCTATGGGAAGCAATACTTAGAAAAAATCATAAAAGGGTTTATTTTGGTTGATATTAGTGCGTGTATTGTTGTCAAAAATGCTAAAGACACAATAAGAGAGTGTTTAAATTCTTTAAGAGAATTTAATGAAGTTATTATTTTGGATAATGGTAGTATTGATGATACTATAGCTATTGCAAATGAATTTAGTAATGTTTGTGTATTTAAGAGTGAATTTATTGGTTTTGGTCCTTTAAAAAATCTTGCTATTTCATATGCTAAGAATGATTGGATTTTAAGTATTGATAGTGATGAAATTTTAGAATATAGCACTCTTGATTGTATAAAAAATCTAAAATTAGATTCAAATATTATTTATGCTTTACCTCGTAAAAATCTATATAATGGCAAGTGGATAAAAGCATGTGGTTGGTATCCAGACTATGTATATAGGATTTTTAATAAAAATCATACCCGTTTTAATAATAATATAGTCCATGAAAGTGTAATCATACAAAAAGATTCTATTGTAAAAAAGCTAGATCAAGGACTTAGGCATTATGCATTTAGGGATATTAATCATTTAATTGATAAGTTACAATATTATTCAACCCTATGGGCAGAACAAAATACACATAAAAGCTCATCTCCATTAAAATCTACATTAAGATCTATTTGGAGTTTTTTAAATAATTATTTATTCAAAAAGGGCATCTTGTATGGATATGAAGGTTTTGTTATTAGCGTTTGTAATGCTTTGGGAGTATTTTTTAAATATATGAAACTCTATGAAAATAAAAAGATGCAATCTGCTTTTATTCCTAAAACAAATTCACTTATAGTTACAACTTATAATCAAAAGGAAAGATTATCTCTAGTGTTAGATTCTATAAAAAATCTACAACCATTACCTAGTGAAGTTTTAATAGCTGATGATGGAAGCAAGGAAGATACAAGAGAGCTTATAGAATCTTATATGCAAAACTTTCCTTGTAGATTGAAGCATATTTGGCAAGAAGATATTGGTTTTCGTCTAAGTGAAATCCGAAATAAGGCTATAAAAGCTGCTATTGGAGAATATATTATTATTGTAGATGGTGATATGATTTTAGAATCTCATTTTATACAGGATCATTTAATATATGCTAAAAGAGGTGTATTTTTACAAGGCTCAAGAGTTATTCTAGATTCTAAACAAACACAAGAGATCTTAGATTCTATGGACTATAAAATTGCCTTTAAGTATAGTGATTTTAAAGCCACGAGATTAGATCCTTTTGCAAAATTTATATATTTAACTTCTAAATTAACCTCAAAAGTTTTTAACAAAAATGAACTCATTAAAGGTGTTCGTGGTTGTAATATGAGTTTTTATAAAAGTGATTGTGAGGCTATAAATGGTTTCAATGAAGACTTTATAGGGTGGGGTAGAGAAGATAGTGAGTTTGTAGCAAGATTTTTATTTAATAATGGAAAATTTCACAGAATTAAATTTAATGCTATTGCTTATCATCTTTACCATCAAGAAAATACACGCACTATGCTAGAATCTAATCATCTTGTATATCTTAATACTATAAAAAATAAACTTACTTGGTGCAAAAAAGGTATTACAATATGAAAGATGGTATTGTTATAGAACTACAATCTTTTTAGATATATAATCTATAAATATTTATATGATTATATGAAAACCATGAAAAAAATACATTCATCTCTAGAAGTTGATTTAATTAGTTCAAAAAAAGATATTTTTTATATCACAATTTTATTAGTTGCTTTATTTTGCTCATCTTTATATTATGAATTTTATAAGTATCAGAAACTATTAGAAAATAAAAATATTAATATTAATGCAAAAGTATTACTTCAGTATAAAAAGAATAATTATTTTGTATTAAAACTAAAAGATAGTTTTGGGGCTATATTTTATACTATTTCTAGAGATGATTTAATTGATTTGCGTGGTAGATTTATTAGAGTTTATGGAATATTAAATAAAAACTGTAATTTCCTTAGCTATCTGCAATCGTGCTATATCACAAGCTTTGAAATATCACTGCTTCATAAAAGAGATTATAAAGATAACATAATACACTATATAAATTCGCAACATGATATAGCCTATTTTGATGGAGTATTTAATATCAATTTGCTAGGTTCATTATATAATGCTATATTTTTAGCACTACCCCTTGAAAGAGAGGTAAGAAACTTTAGTACAAGCCTTGGCATAGCGCACTTGTTTGCAATTAGTGGATTTCATCTTGGGGTATTATCATTTGTCTTGTATGCATTTTTGCTGCCATTATATAAAAGCTTGCAAAACAAATATTTTAGCTACAGAAATGAGTTTTATGATATAAATATGGTTGTTTTGTTTATTTCTTTTTTATATCTTATTGTTCTTGATTTTAGCCCCAGTTTTTTACGTGCATTTGTTATGTTTGCATTAGGATTTTTTATGCTTTATAGTGGCATTAGACTGCTTAGTTTTAAATTATTATTTCTTTGTGCTGCATTTATTATTGCGTTATTTCCTAGGGTATTTTTCTCTATAGGATTTTGGTTATCTTTTAGTGGAGTATTTTATATTTACCTATTTTTAAGTCACTTTAAACATCTTAGTAATATAAAAATATTCTTTTTATTAAATATTATTGTATTTTTAAATATGCTTATTATTTCTCATTATTTTTTCTATACATTTAGTGTATATCAAGTTTTATCTCCAATTTTTACAATATTATTTATTGTATTTTATCCATTTATGTTGTTTATGCACATTATTGGTTTTGGTGGGATTTTAGATTCTATTTTAATATTGCTTATTAATTATGATTTTTTTAATGTAGAATTACAGACACCATTATGGTTGTTAAGTATTTTTATACTAATTTCAATCATAGCAATTTTTACTAAAAAGATGTATTATTGTGTAATGTTAATATCATTTTTGTATTTTTTATATGGTATTTTTTTAACTATCTAAGGAAATTTTATGAATCACTTTTTATCATATATTTTTAAGGGTATATTGGCTTTATTGCCAATAATTATTTTAATTTGGTTAATAAAAATTGTTTATAATTCAATTAGTGGCATCGTTGGTTATATATTTTCTATTTCATCTCAAAGTCTAATTGCCACTATTATTGTATGTATTTTAGTGGTTGTATTGTTTTTCCTTCTTGGATTTATTGTTGAGAAAAACAAAAATGCAATTTTATTAAAAATTACAGAATTAATTATTGGTAAAATACCAGTTATTGCTTCAGTTTATTCAACACTAAAAGAAGCTATAAATCTATTTTCTGGAAAAAATACAGAAAATTATTTAGGTGTGGTTTATGTAACATTAAATGATTATAAAATGATGGGTTTTGTTACAAAAGAAGTAGGTGATGATTATTGGGTTTTTGTTCCAACTACGCCAAATCCAACATCTGGATTTTTGTTAAAAGTAAATAAAAATAGTGTTGAAAAAAGTGATTTAAGTGTTGCAAATGGATTTAAAAAATTGGTTTCATTAGGTATTAAATAGTGTTGCAGCAAATTAAAAATTTAAGTGAGCTTGTAGTTTTTGAGCACACTATATTTTCATCATCTTTTATTCTTATTGCTATGGTTGTGGCTGCAAACGGTTGGTTTGGATTTGATATTTTTATATTATGCACATTAGCTTTAATTGGTGCTAGAAATTTTGCTATGGCAATAAATAGATATGCTGATATTGATATAGATAAGGAAAACCCAAGAACAAAATTCCGTCCAAATGCAGATGGTAGAATCTCGCCTATAAAAATTATGATTTTTGCGATTTTGAATGCAGCAATATTTGTGCTTGTTTCATATTTTATAAATGATTTAGCATTTTTATTATCATTTCCATTTTTATTTATTCTTGCTATCTATTCTTATTTTAAACGATTTAGTGTATTTGCGCACTTTATTTTAGGAGTTTCACTTTCTTTAGCTCCTATTGCAGGTGTTATTGCAGTATTAGGCTATATTCCAGTATGGAGCATATTTTTAGCCATTGGCGTAATGTTTTGGGTTGCTGGCTTTGATTTATTGTATTCTATCCAGGATGTTGATTTTGATAAGAAAAAAGGATTGTTTTCTATGCCTGCTATTTATGGAGTTAATAATACTTTAATAATTTCTAGAATTTGTCACATTTGTGCTTGTTTGTTTTGGTTTTTATTTATTATTTATAGTAATGGTGGAATTTTTGCATTCATAGGATTAGTATTTGCCATTTTAATGCTTATTTATGAGCACTATTTGGTAAATAAAGATTTTTTAAATATACCAAAAGCATTTTTCCAAACAAATGGCTATTTAGGTTTTATTTTTTTATTTTTTATTATTTTGGATAACTTATTTTGAATGATATTGCAACAAGACTTATAAAGACACCTCTAAAAATTGAATTTTCCAAAGTTTTAGGAGATTATGATAAATTCAAATTTGAATTTGATCTATTATCAGAGAATAATGATGATCCAATAGGATTATGGCTAAAAAATATGCGTGCTAGAGGTAAAGTAATAGATGAAAATGAGCCATTATTGCAGCTATTAGTAGAATTACATAGAAAAATAGATAAATTAAATGCTAGGTTTGATAATGAAACTAGGGAATATTTAAAGCTTGATCACATCTATAATTTAGATTCCATAGGGCATAATATCTTAGTATTTAAAGATGATGTTTTAGAAATTAATGAATTATATTACTCTAGGCTTGATATAGCTGTATTTCCTATTAGAAAAATGCCTATTTTCTTTGAATCAATTGATAAAAATATAGCAAAGATAACATTAATGCATAGTAGAGATATTGTAGATTTTGATAGTTATATAGCATCGAAAGAAAGAGCAAATATTAGAGAAGAAAAGTTAAAAAATAAAATTTAAGATAAAATACTAGTTTTATTAAAATAAACACAAAGAGGTAATTTAGTTTGGGCGCTCTACTTGTTATTAATTTTGGTATTTTTATTATTTTTGCACTTGTCCTTGTGTTGTTTTATATTAAAGATTGCGAAATCCAAAAGAGATTATTAAGGTATGAAAAATCACTTGATGATTTAAATAAAGAAATTTTTAAAATTAAGAAGTTTTTAAAGAGCAATGAAATAGGCAGTGGATATAATGAGGAAAGTCAAAAACAATTAAAACTTGATTTTAGAAATACAATTGATGATATTTATGCGATTATAGAAAAAGATAGAGAATATGTTGATAATAAATTATTAATAATAGAGGATAAAATTAAAGAGTTGAATTATTTTCCAAGCAGTTCAAGCAATGTTGATGATAAAAGGATAATTTCTATGTTTAAAGATGGATGGAGTGTAGAATCTATTGCAAAAGAATTAATGATAACAAAAAGTGAAGTTGAGTTTACATTAAAGCTTGTAAATCTAGCTTGAGAAAGGATTTTTAATTGTCTGTTAAAATAACTTGGATCTTTGCTTGTATATTTACCATAATATTTGTTTTAGCAAATTATGCTGTACAATTTAATATAGGCTCCTCAAATCTTACATATGGTGCCTTAGTTTATCCAATTAGTTTTGTATTGCTTGATGTGTTAAGTGAAAAGTATCATAAAAAAGATGTGATAAGAATTGTTAGATATGGTGTCTTGTTGTCATTTATTCCATCATTTTTTATATCGCAACCTTCAATTGCCATTGCATCAATTTGTGCTTTTTTAGTTTCACAGCATTTAGATGTTTATATTTTCTTTGCATTAAAGAAGATGTTTCCAAAATTATGGTGGCTTAGAAATAACCTATCTACTATTATAGCTCAACTATTTGATACTCTTATATTTTTTCATATAGCATTTTGGTTTGAACAATCTTGGAGCTGGATTCTTATAACTGCATTATTAGACTTTAGCATAAAGGTTATTTCAAGTTTTGCTAGCACCCCATTTTTTTATATTTTTGCAATAAGGGTAAAACGCAATATTGTTTTTCATAAGTAAATATTTTTCATAGTATTTCTTAAAGAATACCTTTAATATTGCTTTTGCGGTGTTAAAGGTTGTATTATTATGGAATGGGTTACTTAATTATATTAGGGAGGTTTATATATGATGAATCAAGACAATCAATCTTATAGTAGTGCATTAAAAAGACTTGATGAATTGGAAAAAATGCCAATAAGGGTTGATAAAGAAGATGATATAAAGGATATTCTATCAAATAATGGAATTTCAAGAAGAGATTTTATGAAGTGGGCTGCAGCCATGACTGCTACATTAGCACTCCCATCTTCATTTATTCCACTTACTGCCAGGGCAGCGGAATTAGCAGGTAGGATTCCTGTTGTTTGGCTCCATATGGCGGAATGCACAGGTTGTAGTGAAAGTCTTCTTAGAAGCAGTTCCCCCTCTATAGATAGCATTATTTTTGATTATATTAGTTTAGAGTATCATGAAACTATTATGGCAGCATCTGGTTGGCAAGCAGAAGAAAATCTTCATAATGCATTAAAAGATTATAAAGGTAGATATATATTGATGGTTGAAGGTGGGATTCCAAGTGGTCAGAGTGAATTCTACCTTACAATAGGTGCCCATGGAGTAACTGGTGCACAAATAGCAAGGGAAGCCGCAGAAGGAGCTATGGCAATTTTTGCAATTGGAACTTGTTCTAGTTTTGGTGGTGTCCAAGCAGCAGATCCAAATCCAACAAATGCAATGCCGCTTAGCAAAATAACAAATAAACCTGTTATAAATGTCCCAGGTTGTCCTCCTAGTGAAAAAAATATAGTTGGAAGCTTATTGCATTTTATTTTATTTCAAACTCTTCCTGCACTTGATGCTTACAATAGACCAACTTGGGCATATGGTCTTAGAATACATGATTTATGCGAAAGAAGAGGACATTTTGATGCAGGTGAGTTTGTTCAGCATTTTGGTGATGAGGGTGCCCAAAATGGTTATTGTTTATACAAGGTAGGTTGCAAAGGTCCATACACATTTAATAATTGTTCAAGGCTTGGATTTAATGATCATACAAGTTGGCCTGTTAAAGCAGGACATGGTTGTATAGGTTGCAGTGAGCCAAATTTTTGGGATAGAATGCGACCTTTTGAAGAACCCCTTGCAAATAGGTTGTATTCTACCAAATTTGATGGTTTAGGTGCTGATAAGACTGCAGATACAGTTGGTATAGTGCTTTTAAGCGCTACTGCTATTGGAATTGCTGCACATGCTGCTATTTCTAGTATGGTTAAGAATAAAGAATAAAATTAGGGAGATTTTGTAATGACAAAAAGAATAGTAGTTGATCCAATAACAAGAATTGAGGGGCATTTAAGGATAGAGGTTGTAGTGGACGATAATAATGTAATTACAGATGCATTTTCTAGTTCTACTTTATGGAGAGGATTGGAAAAAGTTGTTCAAAATAGAGATCCTAGAGATGCAGGATTTTTAATGCAAAGAATTTGTGGAGTATGCACCTTTTCTCATTATAAAGCTGGTATTAGTGCAGTTGAAAATGCATTGAATATTACTCCGCCAAAAAATGCAGAACTTATTAGATCGTTAATGAATATTTCTCTTGTTTTGCATGATCATACAGTGCATTTTTATACACTACATGGGCTTGATTGGTGTGATGTAGTATCAGCATTAAAAGCAGATCCATTTAAGGCATCAAAGATTGCATTTCAATATAGTGATTTTCCTATGAATACAGGTGCTGATGAGCTAAAAGCTGTTCAAGCTAAAGTTGCAGATTTTGCTAAGAAAGGCGCATTAGGTCCTTTTGCAAATGCATATTGGGGACATAAAACATATAGATTTTCTCCAGAACAGAATTTGATTGTTTTATCTCATTATCTTAAATTGCTTGAAGTTCAAAGAGTTGCAGCTCAAATGATGGCTATTTTTGGCTCGAAGCAACCTCATCCTCAGAATCTAACTGTTGGTGGTATTACTTCTGTTATGGACGTATTAGATCCAAGTAGATTGGGTGATTGGCTTGCTAAATATCAATATGTGAAAGAGTTTGTAAATAGAGCTTATTATCCAGATATATTGATGGCTGCAGAGGTGTATAAAAATGAACCAAGTGTTATGAAAGGATCTGGAGTAGCAAACTTTTTATGTTTTGAAGAAATTCCAATTGGAAATGGAGAGCACCTTTATAGCAGTGGCATTATTAGAGATTATGATATTTCAAAACTATATGATATTGATGAAGATTTGATAACAGAAGAGGCTACGCATTCTTGGTATAAAGATAATGAACCACTTCATCCTTATGATGGTAAAACAGAACCAGAATATACTGGATTTAAAGAAGGAATGAGTATTGGGGTGGATTTAAAGAATGTAAAAACAAAATTATTAGATACTAGTGGAAAATATAGCTGGATAAAATCTCCAAGATATAATGGTGCTCCTATGGAAGTTGGTCCTTTGGCAGCTATTGTTGTTGGTCTTGCAGCAAAAAATCCACGCATTACAGCTATTGCAGAGCAATTTTTAAAAGATTCTAAGCTTCCAATAAAGGCATTATTTAGCACACTAGGTAGGACTGCAGCTAGAGCATTGGAGTGTAAATTATCTGCTGATTATGGAATAGAAGTTTTTAATTCATTGATAGAAAATTTAAAAACAGATAAAACTACTTGTGCAAAATATCACATAGATAATAATAAAGAATACAAGGGTAGATATATTGGTAATGTTCCGCGTGGAACACTTAGCCACTGGGTAAGAATTAAAAATGGTGTTATTGAAAACTATCAAGCAGTTGTTCCTTCTACTTGGAATGCAGGCCCTAGAGATGCAAATGGACAAAAAGGTCCATATGAGGCTAGTTTAATTGGTATAAAAATCGAAAATCTTGCTCAACCTCTAGAAATTATTAGAACTATACATTCATTTGATCCTTGCATTGCATGTTCTGTTCACTTAATAGATGCAAAAGGTAATAAAATGAGTGAATATAAAATAAATCCAGCTACTTTGCGTATATAGAGGGGGTAATAATGGGTTCAAAAGATAAGATATTTATGAGGACTATGACTTTTAGTCCCCTAGTTAGATTATTTCATTGGATTCGTGCGTTTTCTATATTTTTTTTGATTTTTAGTGGATTTTATTTAGCATATCCATTTTTGACACCAGAAGTCAGCGCAACTCCTACTAACTTTTTGTATGCCTCATTTAGAAGTTTTCATGTTATGGCTGGCTTCTTGCTTATATGTGTATCTTTTTTTAGGTTATATTTATTTTTTACTAGCAAAAGCAAAAGTGAGAGGGTGTCTGCATCAGAGTTGTTTAATATGAAAATATGGATAGGTCAAATAAAAAATTATTTATTTTTAGGAGCACATCCTCATATAAAGGGTGTGTATAATCCAATCCAATTTTTTGCATATCTTACTTTAGCAATTCTTGTGCTCATTGTATCTCTCACTGGAGTTATTTTGTATTATCATGTTTACCATGATGGTCTTGGTGGTATTTTAGGTGCTATATTTAAGTGGTTAGAAGTAGCACTTGGTGGTCTTGCAAATGTTAGGGTTTTGCACCATATAACAACTTGGGCTATAGTACTTTTTATACCTGTTCATGTGTATATGGTTGTTTGGAATGCTATAAAACACCCAGATGGCGGTGCAGATTCTATTGTAGGTGGATTTAGATATCAGGAAATAAAAGCAAAGCATAAGTAAGATTATGAAAGTTTTGGTTCTTGGTATAGGAAATATTTTATTTGGAGATGAAGGTATAGGAGTGCATTTAAGCAATCTACTGAAGGTTAATTATAGATTTTATTCAAATAAGCATAGTATAGATATAATTGATGGAGGAACTTTGGCTCAGGCTCTAATTCCTCTTATTACATCCTATGATTATGTGATTATGTTTGATTGTATTAATTGTGCTGATGGAAATATAGGAGATGTTTTCTTTTTTGATTTTTTAAATGTTCCAAATAATATTAATTGGCAAGGAACGGCACATGAGGTTGAAATGCTTCAAACATTAAGAATGATTGAGATATTAGGTGATTTACCAACTATAAAAATCATTGCCACAATTCCAGAGATTATAAATGATGATGCAATGTTTGATTTATCAGATAAGATCAAAGATTCTGCTTTATTGATGCGTGATATAGCACTAAAACATTTAGGTGAAATTGGTTTTAATATTAAAGAAGTTGATAGTAAGAATATTCAAGATATAGCCAATCATTCATTTAAAGGTTTTTAATGATATTAAAATTTTCTTTTTTATATAAAAAATCTAATAAAAATTATTTTTTAAGAATTATGCAAAGTCTTGCTTTTGATTATGATTTAAAACATTATGATATGATTGTTGGAGAAGAGCTGTTATTTTTTGTAAATGGCAATGAAGAAAATCTTAAGTCATTTTCAGATGATATTTCTTCAAAATTACCACTATCACTTTATTTTATATTCAAAAGTGTTGAAGTTGTAAAAGATATGTCAAAGGAATATTCTAAAAATATTGAATTTGATACATCATGTTTTGACTTTGATGTTGAAGAATTAAAGAATATTAAAAATATTAATGGCGAAAAATTTTGCGATATTTTTGATTATCCAAGACATAAGATTTCATTTGATATATTATTTAAAAATCAAAAAATTACTTCTAAAAATCAGTTATTAGATGCTATAAAAACTATAATTAATAAGCTAAAAGCAAAAGAAAGTGTATCTTTGCAAACATCAAAAGGTTTAATTTTATTATCGCTTGATAAAATTGATTTTGATGTAATTTTATCAAGCGATATATCAACTATAAATTTATATACAAGAGCAACACAAAATGAAATTGATGCACTTGCTACATTTGAAAAACCATTAGTTCAATTAAATATTAAAGATGTCTTTTCAAGTGAATTAGGCTTTTCAAAGGCTTTATTTATATTGCCATATGACCCTATTCTTTCCATTATTTCAAGTTTTTTAGTGGAGTTAGAGATACCATTTTTGTATTTAAAATATATCAAAGATGATTTAAATAAGCTTAATGATAGTCTTTATTATAAAAATAATCATAATGATACTTTTTTTGAAATAATACTTGGTGAAAATGGATATTTTATAGAGAATAAATTATTAGATTCTAATGTTAGTTTGGATTCTTTTATAGAATCTAATTTTGATGATTTAGATTCTATGTTTATTATATATTTAAGTTCTAATAACAGTAGCATATTTAAAATATCAAATTTAAGTAATATTATTAAAATTCATTTTGATATGAATCCAAAAAAAATATTACAACAATTGTCTAATCGTCCAAATGGAGCAAAATTAGTTAATAACTATACAAAACATTATCAAGATATAATTAATTATATTTATAATTTTGATGATCGTGCGTTATTAAGCAATAATATAATTGATATATTAAATACAATAAGCATTATTCTTGGTTTTACGAATAATCTTATCAAAGATAAAATATTTGAATACGCAGATGGATATTTAAGAGATGTTGGACCAAGGATTGATTTTAAAACTATTAATATAGAAGGAGAAGTGTATTATGATCCAGTAGCTACAATAAGCTCTGTTATGAGTTTTACACTTGCAGGTGTAGAAAAAGAAACAATATGCTATGGCATATTTGATAGCTTAGCAGATTTTTTGATTAACATAATTAGGGATGTAAATATTAATTATAATGTTAAAGATATAGGAATTATTGGTAATTTATTTGTTAATAAAATATTTTTTAATAAAATCACCAAAAAAATTCCACAAAATTCTGTATTGCATTACCCAAATTATATAGATTTTAGCAAATAGGAGTTAAAGTGTATAACATAAATACAAATTTTAGAATCTTCTTATTTATTCCTATATTGATATCATTGCTTATAAATACAGGTTGTGTGATATTTGGTATGCTTTTTGTGGCACTTATTGGAGAAGATGAAATAGTTTTATTTTCTGAGATTTATGTATCACTTGTTGTGCTTATGAATATAGCATTTTTTATAGGTGTTGTTTATTTGTCAAATAAATTTGTAAAAGATAATATTCTTAATTCTCTTGATTTATTTTACAAAGATATGCAACATTTTTATAAGTCAAGCCAAGATGATTTTATCCATTGGTCACAACAAATTATTACATCCCCCCAAGAAGTGGTAGAGTTATCACGATATTTTCATAATAACATTGCAAAACAGATTTATGATCTACATTACAACATAAACCACGATCCACTTACAGGGCTTCTTACCTATATCACTCTAAGAAATGATTTAATAAAGTATTCAAACCATGTAATAGCCGTTATCAATATAAGTAATTTTAAAGAAATTAATAGTTTTTATGGTCTTGAATTAGCAGATCAGATTTTAGCTTCTGTTGCTTCGATATTGAAAAATTATTTTAAAGGTGAAAATTATTTGTTATACAGGATTGCAGGCGATGATTTTGCAATTCTTTGGGTAAATTATACAGATAGAAGTATATTTGTAAAAAAACTTGATGATTTTTTAGAATATTTAAGTAGAAAAGAAATCCTAATTGATGGTTATACTTATATAAATCTTACAGCAACGATTGGTATAGCATTTTCTTATGATAGTGCAAAATATAGTATGGTAAATGCTTTTATGGCTCTTCACCATGCAAAGGAATATAAAAATCCTATAGTCATATACAATAAAAATCTACCAACTCTAAATGTTCTTAAGAAAAATATTCAATATACAGAAATTATATATCATGCATTAAAAACGCAAGATGTTATTCCATTTTATCAAAAGATAGAAGCTATTCAGAATCCTTTAATACAAAGTGAAACAAAATGTAAATATGAAGCACTGATGCGCATAAAAGATAAAGATGGCAATATTATAACACCTGTGTTATTTTTAGATATTGCTAAAAGATCTAATGCATATCTGAAATTATCAAAATTAATGATAGAAAAGTCTTTTGCTTTTTTGTCTACTCGTGATGATTTGATATTTTCAGTAAATTTATCTCTAGAAGATATGTCATCCCCAGAGTTCTCTATATGGTTTATGAATAGAATAGTTCACTATAATTTAGAAGGAAGAGTGGTAGTTGAGATTACAGAACAAGAAAGTATAGAAGACTTTGATAGTGTTAGTAGTTTTGTTGCAAATGTAAAAGAATTAGGTGTTAAAATTGCTCTTGATGATTTTGGTAGCGGATATTCAAATTTTTCTGTTTTAATGCAACTTCAAATTAATTATCTAAAAATAGATGGTTCATTAATAAAAAATATAGATAAAGATCAAAATGCAAAAATTATAGTTGAGACAATTGTTGGATTTGCAAAACTTTTAAATATATATACAATAGCAGAATTTGTTAGTTCTCAAGAAGTGTATGATGTAGTAAAGGAAATTGGGGTGGATTATGTGCAAGGCTATCATATAGGCAAGCCAGTGCAAAATATATAATTATTGTCTAACTTGTCCTTGCCCATAAATTTGGTATTTATATGTTGTAAGACTATCTATACCCATTGGTCCTCTTGCATGTATTTTTGATGTTGAAATTCCAACTTCAGCACCAAAGCCGAACTCTCCACCATCACTAAATCTTGTGCTTGCATTTACATACACACAAGCAGAATCTATTTCATTTAAGAACTTTTCTGCCATTGTATAATCATCTGTTATAATGCATTCAGAGTGCGAAGATCCATAAGTATTAATATGATTTATAGCTTCATCTATATTATTTACTACTTTTATGTTTAGTATGTTATCTCCATATTCATTGTAGTAGTCTTCATCTTTTATGTGAATTAAATCAAATTGATTTGCAATATTAGATTCTGCTTTTATTATGACATTATTATTTTTTAAACTTTTAATTAACATTTCTAATATATTTGCATCTTTATGTATGAGTATTGTTTCTATACTGTTACATGCAGCTGGATTTGATGTTTTTGCATTTATTGCTATTTGTATAGCTTCATTTGCATTACAATTCTTGTCTATATACATATTGCATACACCTTTATCATGCTTTATAACAGGGATCTTTGAATTTGATGATATAAATTGTATTAGCTGTTCTCCGCCACGAGGTATTATCAAATCTATATATTTATCTTCTTTTATCAATCTTTCTATTGATTCCCTAGAATCTATAAAGCTAATAATTGATGTTGGCAGATTGTATTCTATTAGTGTATTGTGTAATATTTTTAATATTGCTTTATTAGAATTTAAAGCTTCTTTTCCACCTTTTAATATGCATACATTTCCACTTTTAAAGCATAATGCACCAACATCGCTTGTTACATTTGGACGAGATTCATATATTACTGCAATTACTCCAATTGGAACACTAATTTTTCTAATCTTTAATCCCGCATAATTTTCAAAGCCATCTAATATTCTTCCAAGAGGGCTTTTTAGGTTTGCTATCTCTGTAATTGAATTTGAAATTGCATCAATTTTGTTTGAATCTAGTTTTAGTCTTTTAAGTATACTGTTTGGTAAATCTTTTGCATATTTAACATCTAGTTCATTGGCATTTAGAATTTCATCTTTTGCTTTTATAATATTATCTGCCATTTTATTTAATACTTCATTTCTAAATGTATCAGATAAATTTGCAACGATTTTTTTTGCTTCTATTGTATTTTTTAATATATCATTCATTTAATTTCCTAAATTTTTGTTATCAAAAATTATACTTATTTTATATTAAAGTCCATTTTTGAACTTAAAATATAATTAATATTTTTGTATTTAAAATACAGTCTTTGTGAATGCAGCATCAAGCGATCTGCACCAAATAACCTAATCCTATCTTGATTTGTTAATTTTGAATCTAGATAGTCTCTAGCATAGCAGTTTTTTACCCCATATAAACATTCCCCAATTATTCTATGCCCAATATGACTTAAATGAAGTCTTATTTGGTGTGTGCGTCCAGTAATAGGTGTGATTTTTATTAAAGAAGTATTATTAGAATAAGAGATTAATTCTATTTTTGTTATTGCTTCTTTACCATTATTTGCAATTATAGATCTAATACCCAAGTCTTTATTTTTATTTTGTTCTTTAATCTTTAAATTAATAATGCAGTCACTTATTCTACCTTCTACATATGCTAAATACTCTTTTTTTATAAGTTTATTTTCAAACATTCTTTTTAGTTCTATTTCACTATTTTTATTTTTTGATACAATTATTATCCCACTTGTTTCTCCATCTATTCTATTTATAGGATTTGCATCTTTTCCACAATGAAATCTAATACTATCTAGTAGGCTATAGTGATAGTATCTTCCTTTTGGATGCACTAATAATTTTTCTGGTTTATCAAATATTGCAAAATCTTCTGTGCTAAATATAGGCTTTAATCCAATATTTTTTTCCTCAAAAATATTGATTTTTATCTCGCCATATACATATCCACTTTTATTTAAATAAATTTGATTCCCTATTTTTACTCTTCCTTTATCTATACATTTTTGAGCTTGTTTTTGTGTGTAGTTTAAGTTTTTTTGCAAAAAAGATATTAATTTTATTTGTTTATTTATATGGAAAGTTTTTTCTACAAAGGGCATTATTTAAGCAATATTTTCATTAAATTTAGGGCTTTAAATCTATGTGATATAGAATCTTTTGTATTTTGATCTAAATCACCAAGGCTTTTGTTATATCCATCTGGTATAAATATTGGATCATATCCAAAGCCACCATTTCCAAGAATTTTATTTACAACTTTTCCATACATAAATCCATGTGATGTTAATATTTGATCATTTCTTATAACTGCGATACATGATACAAAATATGCAGGTGATGATTCTATGTTTTTTTCATTAAGTTTATGTATTACTTTATTTATGTTATCAATCTCACTTGCATCTTTTATATCATTAACATTTTTAGAATTATTAATGTTTGCATATCTACTTGAATAGATTCCAGGCTCATTATTTAGGGCTTCTATGCAAATTCCACTATCTTCACTCATTAAAATGTAATTTTGTGCTATATCATTTGGTAGTTTTTTTTGTAGTGCTTTTACTTTTAATATTGCATTGTCTTTAAATGTATTTGCATTTTCAATTACATCAAATGATGTTATAAAATCACTAAAAATACTCACATTTGCATTATCTAAAATATGTTGAATTTCTTTTGCTTTATGTCTATTTTTGCTAAATAAAATAACTCTCATCAACCTCTCTTTAGTTATATTTTTGTAGAATTTATGATTCTAGTTTATATAAAGAATGGTGAAAAAATGTTTAAAATTGTAGGTTCTTTATCTCTAATTGCAGGACTTAGATTTTTTGGTTTATTTGTTGTGATGCCAGTTTTATCGCTTTATGCTATAAGTTTGAATATAGATCACAAAGATGATATGGCTTTAGTTGGTTTTGCAATAAGTGCATATGCAATTAGTCAAATTATTTTTCAGATTCCATTTGGAATATTAGGAGATAAATTCTCAAAACGTAATGTAATTGCTTTTGGACTTGTTATATTTATTATTGGTTCTTTAATTTGTGCATTTGCAACAAGTATTGAAATGATTATTGTCGGGAGAATTATCCAAGGGGCAGGTGCTATTGGAAGTGTTATAAGTGCAAAAATTACAGATTTAGTGCTTGAAGAAAAGCGTGGTAGTGCTATGGCTTTTATGGGTATTGCTATTTTTATTAGTTTTATATTAGCTATGATTATTGGACCTAGTGTAGGTATTAAATATGGCGTAGATAAATTATTTATTTTGACTGCTATTTTATCTCTGCTGTCTATTGTTTTATTATATGTATTTGTCCCAAAAGCACCCCACCTTGAATATGTATCTATTTCAGGTATATCAAAATATGCAAATATAATAAAAAATAAAAATATTATGATTTTAAATATTAGTGTATTTATGCAAAAATTCTTAATGACTTTTGCATTTACAATTATTCCTGTTTCTTTAGTGCATCACTTAGGTATGGAAGAAAAATATATATGGATAGTATTTGCTAGTTCTTCAATTATTGGATTGTTTATGATTGCTCCTGGTATGATTATTTCAGAAAAATATAAAAAACCAAGAGGTGTTCTACTTTTTGCTGTTATATTTTTTGCTTTATCGTATATTTTAATGGGAATTGGCGATACAAATAAAAATATTTTATTGTATTCAATTGGTGTTGTTTTGTTCTTTAGTGCATTTTGTCTTCAAGAACCCATTTTACAGAATCTTGCTTCAAAATATCCAAAGATGCAGGAGAAGAGCTTATCTTTAGGTATTTTTACTACTTTTGGATATTTAGGATCATTATTTGGTGGTATTATTGGAGGAATGATATTTAATCAATTTGACTTTTTATATATATCTATTTCGTTATTTATTTTTATGATTATTTGGTTTTTTATATTAATATTACTTAATAATCCAAGTGTGCAAGAAAACTTATATATTACATTAGATAGAGATATCGATAATTTGGATTCCATTAATTTAATATATGGTGTTATTGAAAGCTATATAAATAAAAGTCAAAAACTTCTTGTTGTTAAATACAATAATAAAATGATACAAAAAGAAGTATTGCAAGATGAAATAAGGAAGTGCATATTATGATTAGTAAAAAGATTTTAAATATATTTGGTAGGACAAATGCTCAATATGGATTGATAAAAGAGGGTGATAAAGTATTGCTTGGTTTAAGTGGTGGCAAGGATTCTATGTTACTTGCATTAATTTTTGCACGATTAAAGGCTCATGCACCATTTAATTTTGAATTTAAAGCGGTAACTGTTGATTATGGTAGAGGAGGAGAGTATGATTATATATTTGAATATTGTAATAAATATAACATTCCATATGAGTTATATAGAACAAAAATATATGAAGCACTAGAAGAAAAAAAGCGTCCAAATAGTTCTTATTGTAGTTTTTGTTCTCGTATGAGAAGAGGAGCTCTTTATTCTAAGGCTTTAGAGGGAGGGTATAATAAAGTTGCTTTAGCGCATCATTTAGATGATGCTGCAGAAAGTTTTATAATGAATTTGAGTTATAATGGATCACTTCGATCAATGCCACCTATCTATAAAGCTGAAAATGGTCTTGTAGTTATTCGTCCTTTGATATTTGTAAGAGAAAGGCAAATTATTGATTTTATTGCAAATAATAATATTTATATTGCTCCTGATTGTAATTGCCCAATTAATTGGCAAAATGATGATAAAAAACCTTATGCTAGGGAAAATGCAAAGAAGTTATTAAAAGACTTAGAAGACAATAATGAGGATTTTTTTATATCATTAAAAAAAGCAATGAGCAATATTCATATAAATTCGTTTTGTGATGAGAGATATTTAGAGTTATAAAATTTTTTTAAGGCATATACAGCTAAGATATCCAAGTGTGACCATAGCTATAGCTCCAACTGAGTTTAATAAATAGTGAATAATAAATAATGAAAATTTTCCATTTTTTAAAAATTCAAGAGATTCTACACTAAATGCACTAAATGTAGTAAATGATCCTAAAAAACCAACTATAAATAGCATTTTAAATTCTGTTTCTGTAAATATAGATATTGTAAGCCCTATAATATAACAACCAGTAAGATTTACAACCAATGTCCCAAGCGGAAAATATGTTATATTTTGTATCTGAAAATGATTTAACTTAGATGAAATAAGCCATCTAAGTAATGCACCAAAAATAGAACCAATTGAAATAAGAAGTATGTTATACACTCAATACTGCCAAGATAATGCTAGTTATTAATCCAGCAGAAAATATGATAATAGCTTCTTTTCTTTTGTTTTTGCAAAATGAAGTAATGATAAATCCTGTAACATATAAGACAATGAGTGCTATAGAAAATGCAATGGCCATGATATCAAAATAAAATTCACCTTTTGATTTATGTAATAATACTAATGTGCCATATATGCTTCTTTGTATTGTCGTAATTTCATATATATCATTAACCTTTTTTATGCTTGCGCTATAATAAATTCCACCAATTTGAATACCTCCATTTTTTGCTTCTTTTGGTGTAGTATTTTTTGGTATTTTTATATTGTTTTCACTTAAATAGTTAATTAAGACTTCTATTTCATTTGTATTATTTGTAGATTCTATTGTATATTTGTTTATTGTTGCACCACTATTTTCTTCTATACCAAATATATACAAGGCACCTGTTAGTGCATACATTATTGCTACTGGTAGAAAGAATACACTAATATATATATGAAGTTTATGTCCTATTTTTTTCATCAATATTCCTTTTAAAAATAAGTTTTTCTATTTATTTAATTTTTTTTCTAATTTTTCTACAACCCTCCAAGTAGGTATCACAGAATCTGGATTAAGTGAAATTGAATCAATACCTTCTTTTACTAAGAATTCTGCTATTTCTGGATAATCACTAGGTGCCTGACCGCAAATACCACAATATTTTTTATGCTTTTTACATGCAGCTATAGCTCTTCTAAACATCTCTAGCATTGCTGGATTTCTCTCATCAAAAATAGAACTTACAAGTTCACTATCTCTATCAACCCCTAGTGTAAGTTGTGTAAGATCATTTGATCCAATTGAAAATCCATCAAATAATTTTAAAAATTCATCTGCTAATATTACATTTACAGGAAGTTCACACATTACATATATTTCAAGCCCATCTTTACCAGATTCAAGCCCATTTCTTCGCATTATCTCTAAAACTTTTTTTCCTTCTTCAGGAGTCCTTAAAAATGGAATCATAACTTTCATATTTGTCAGTCCCATTTCATCTCTTACTTTTGCTAGTCCTTGACACTCCCATTCAAATGCAGTTCTATATGTATCAGAGTAATATCTATTTGCACCCCTGTATCCTAACATAGGATTTTCTTCATGTGGTTCGTAAGCTGCTCCACCAATCATTCCTTTGTATTCATTAGTCTTAAAATCACTTGTCCTAACTATAACAGGGTTTGGATAGAATGCAGATGCAATCATGCCAATACCTTCTGCAATTTTACTTGTGAAAAAATCTTTTGGGCTATCATATCCGCAGATAATCTTTTTTATAGTTTCATAGTCTTGAACATCGGTTTTACCATTTTGCATATCTACTAAAGCCATTGGATGTGCTTTGATATTGTTTATTATAATAAGTTCCATTCTAGCTAATCCAACACCATGATTTGGTAATTGTGCAAAACTAAAGGCTTTTTCTGGATTTCCAACATTCATATAAATTTTGGTTTTTGTTTTTCCTAGATCTGATATATCCTCTACTTCTGTATTATATTCAAATATTCCATTATATACGAAACCTTGTTCTCCTTCTGCACATGATACCGTAGCTTTGATACCATTTGCCAATTTTTCTGTTGCACCAGTTGCACCCACAATAGCAGGAACACCAATTTCTCTAGCAACGATTGCAGCATGACAGGTTCTACCACCTCTGTTAGTAATTACAGCAGCAGCTTTTTTCATTGCTGGTTCCCAATCTGGATCTGTATTATCAGTAACCAATATATCACCTTCTTTTATTTCGCCCATATGTTCAATATCTTGGATAATTTTTATTTTTCCATGACTTATTTTATCACCTATAGCCATACCTTGGACTAGTGTATGTTTTTTATCAACAGGCTTTTTAAAACTAAATTTTTCTATTCTATTTAGACTGTTTGTTTTTTGTTTTTGACTTTGGACTGTTTCTGGCCTAGCTTGAACTATAAATATATCTCCTGTTTTGCCATCTTTTGCCCATTCCATATCCATTGGTCTGTATTCACCAGCCTCTTTTGTATAATGTTCTTCAATAATCATTGCATATCTTGCAAGTGTTAATATGTCTTCATCTGTAAGTGAGAATGTTGTTAATTCTTCTATTGTGGTTGGTATATTTCTTGTTGGTCTTTCACTTCCTGATGGAGCATAAACCATTTTTATATCTTTTTTACCCATCTCTCTTTTGATTATAGGTCTTTTGCCTTGTTTTAGTGTTGGTTTAAATACATAAAATTCATCTGGATTCACAGTTCCACCTACTACATTTTCGCCTAACCCCCAGCTTGATGTAATAAATACTGCATCTTTAAATCCTGTTTCTGTATCAATTGAAAACATTACACCCGAACTCCCTATATCACTTCTTACCATTTTTTGAACCCCAACACTAAGTGCAATCTTGAAGTGATCAAAATTTCTTGATGCTCTATAGCTTACAGCCCTATCTGTAAATAAAGATGCCATACATGATTTTACATAATGTATAAGATTTTGTGGTCCTCTGACATTTAGATAAGTATCTTGTTGTCCAGCAAAACTAGCATCGGGAAGATCTTCTGCTGTTGCAGAGCTTCTTATAGCTACATCTGCATTATTCATATCATATTCTTTACTTAAGATCTCATAGGCTTCTAATATTTCATCTTTTAAATCTTGTGGAAATGGAGTTGTAAATATCAATTCTCTAATTTTCTTTGATCTTGCCTTTAAAACATCTATCTCTGATATATCAACATTTTCTAATAAGTCTTGTATTTTTTGTCTAATATTTCCGCTATCTAACAAATACCAATAAGCCTCACTTGTTATTGCAAATCCATTTGGTACTTTTATGCCAACTTGAATAAGTTCTTGGAACATCTCTCCTATACTAGCATTTTTACCCCCCACTATTTGTATATCTTTATTGCTTAGTTCTTTGAAAAACTTTATGTATTTCATATACGAATCTCCAACTCAAAAAATTATCCTAGCATTATAAAACAAATCTTTAAGATTTTTTACTTAAAATAAGTAAAAGTTATAAAATAAGGCATTTGGTGATATGTTTAAACACATTAATATTAAAGCGATAAATAAAGATGAGATTGTTAATACGAAAGAATCATTTGTTGATGATAATGAGATGAAAGTGATAATTGATAATTCTATAGAGATTTCTTTTGTTTGCATTAATGAAAATATTCCATCGCTTATTTATGGATATTTAAGCGATATTAGACGATGTGATATTAAGAGTATTTCAATTGTTGATAATAATGTATCTGTAAAAACATTGCTTCCTAAAAACAAGATTATTGATATACTAAATCAAAAAAATTTAGTTGGTATTTGTGAATCCATAGAAATAACAGATTCCAAAGTAGAATCTAGTAGTATAAGAGTTCCATTTAATGATGTAAGATATAAAATTGAAAGTAATGTTTTACTAAGATTGTGTGATGATTTTTATGATTATATTTCTAATAAAACTATGTTTTATAACTCTAGAATAATATCATTAGAAACTATGTTTTATGTAGATTGTAAAGATACAAACCAAAAAACAAATATTTATAAAATTATAGGAATGTATAATAGTGACAATCTCTTAAAATGTCTTATATTGCTTGATTTTGAATTAACATTAGAAGTATTGCAAAAGTTAATTAGAGTAAAGTCTACATTTATAATTGCAAGAAAAATACCTAGTTTTAGTATTATTCGTGTTGCACAAAAATTTGGTCTTACGATAGGATATTTTAATGATGATGCTATAAAAATATTAAGCCATAATTCAAGAATTATTTAGATTTTTATATTCATATCTCTTTAGCTGTGTTTCATTTCCACTTAACCCTCCAGAGTGAATAAATAGTCTATTTTTATATTTTTTAAATAAATCTATATTATCAGATATTGCTTGCCACATAACGCAATCATATAATAAATCAAATTCTATCCCATAGCTTAACCATTCTTTGTATATTTTTAAAAGTTCTATTTTTGGTTTTGCAAAACTAAATTTTTTATTTGTGGTAATTATATTTGGGTGCAGATTTGTATTTTTTTCTAAATTTAAAAATTGTTCTATTAAATAGTCTTTGCTTCCAACGCAGTTTGTAGTAAATACATCTATATTGTATGATTTTAAAAATTTTGATAAAAATAATGCACTACTTCCACTTCCTGAAGAATATATTATGCATAAGTCCTTTAGTTTTAGATTTATTATATGTTTTGCTAATTTTTGTAGCCCAATACCCGCCTCTTTTAGTGCTCCACCTTGTGGTATAAAAAGTGCGTTATTGTTTTGTGCATATATTTTTGATTCTTGTTCTATATTTTTTGAATATTTTAGATTGATATTATTTTGTATAGCAAGTTTTAGATTTCCTGTTAAATTATTTTGTAGGTATTTTGATGGATATGGCATAAAGTATGTAAATTTTATATTTTTATTATTAGTAATATAAGAAATTGCAAGCATTGCATTGCTTTGATTTCCACCATAGCTCACAATATGTTTATATTTTGTATCAAATAGAAAGTAGAATTTATATGCTTTATTTCCATTTATTTTTTCATCTATTAGATCATCTCTTTTGATTAAAAAATCAACATTTCTAAAAGCATGAGATTCTATTGCAGTATTAAAATTCAATTTATATTAAAACCTAGTTTTTTAATCTCTATTTTTGCTTTTTCTAATACATCTCCTTGTAGGTTTATGATTATGTAATCATCTATATATTCTATACTTCCACCACAACCTAGCTTTTTCTTTAATGTGCTTAGAATTTCTTTTTCGCTATCTATATAGAATGGATAAAAAGAACTAACTAATTTATTTTTTACTTTTTTTAGAGATGATTTTACTTTGTATTCATTATTTGGCAATATTTTTTTATTTTTTTTATTGCAAATGCATTTACTTTGTAATTCTCCACATTTTTTACATAATGTGTCAATTCCATCGCTAAATTTAGGTTCTAATATAACTTTCATTCTTTTAATAATTGTATCGCCTTTAATAAACTTAAGCCTTTTATTTGCATTCCAGATGTCATATTTTTAAGTGTTATTCCATTTGATTTAAATTCATCACCACCAATTACTACGACAAATTCATGACCTTTTGCATTTGCATATGCAAATTGCTTTTTGATTTTATTTATCTCAGGATATACTTCTGTTTTTATTTTACTTCTTCTAAAAGATTCTGCTATTTTGTATGCATAACTAAAATACGCATCTTCAAGACATACTATTAACACTCTTGCAGATGTTTGCTTTTTATTATTGCTCTCCATTGCAACTAGCAATCTATCAATCCCAATACTAGCTCCAACTCCACTAATTTTTTCATCAGAAAAACTTCTTGTTAGATTATCATATCTACCACCGGAGCAAACACTGCCTAAATTTTTTTGTGAGTTAAGTGTTGTCTCATATATTATACCTGTATAATATCCAAGGCCTCTTGCTATTGAGAAATTAATCCTATAGCTATCTCTATCCATTTGCAAACTTGCAAGCATCTCATATAATCTTTCAAGTTCTTGTATGCCTTCTTTTAATTCTTTATTCCAATCTTTTAAATATGCTATATTTTCAAAGAATTCATTTGTATCACCATTTTGTTTAATGCTAGTAATTTCTATAATTTTTATTGCATTATCATTTGTAGTTATTTTTGATAATTCAGACACAACCTCATCTTTTCCTATTTTTTCTAATTTGTCTATAATTCTTAATACATTTGATATTTCATTATCACCTTGTATGCCAAAATATTTACATATTCCATTTAGTATCTTCCTGTTGTTTAACCATATAGTAAAATCTTCAATCCCAAGTGATATCATTGAAGCATATATTACTTGCACTATCTCTGCATCACAAGCAATACTATTGCTTCCAATGAAATCAAAATCACATTGTGTAAATTCTCTATATCTACCTTTTTGTGCTCTTTCTCCTCTAAATACATTTCCTATTGCATATCTTTTAAATGGTAAATCAATCTTTGCTCTGTGTTGTGATATAAATCTTGCAAGTGGAACTGTTTGGTCAAATCTTAATGCTACATCTCTTTGTCCATGATCTTTGAATTTGTATAATTCCTTTTGAATCTCATCACTACCTTGCTTTACAAGTATATCTGCGTGTTCTATGTGTGGAGTTTCAATTGGGACAAAACCAAACATTTCAAATGTATTGCTAACAATTGATAAAAGTTTGGATTTTGCCATAGCCTCCATTGGCAATCTATCCTTAAATCCACTTAGTGTTCTTGGAGTAATTTTATTTGTTGCATTATCTTGCATAATTAACCTTAGATTCTATAATTATTGAATTATTATTAAAATAAATGATTGTATCTATCTTTGTGTTAAAAATTTATAAACTTTAGAGATTCCTTATATAATTACTAGTTTAGTTTTTTATTTTTAAAGGGTTGATTTGGATACAAAAGAATTAAAAATATTACTTAGATTACCAAACTGGCTTGGCGATAGTGTGATGATTTCCCCTGCTTTTGAAGCATTAAAGAAGTATTTCCCAAATGCTTTATTTACTATGGTTGGTAGCAAAGCTAGTTGCGGGATTTATAGTAGGGATTCTAGGGTTAAAAATATATTTATTGATGATACAAAAAAAAGCAAGAATAGATTTTCTTCTACATTGAAATTTGCAAAACAAGTAGGAAAGCATGATATTGCCATAGCTTTTAATAATCATTTTTTTTCTGCATTATTTTTGTATGCCACAAAAAGTAGTATTAGAGTAGGTTATGGTAAAAACTTTCGTTTCTTCCTATTAAATCAAAACATAAAATTTATAAGTGGTATTCATCAAGTTTTATCTTATATGAATCTAGTTAGTAAGGTTTGTAACAGAGATTTAATTTATCCAAATAGTGAGGTTAATAAAGATATAAAATTAAAATTAATATCAAAGCATATCAAGCATTTTCATAAAGATTATTCAAAAAGATACATAGGGATTAATGCATCTGCAGCTTATGGTTCTGCTAAAAGATGGGAGGAAAAATATTTTATAGAGGTTATACTTCATTTTGCAAAAAATGATTATGTGGTTATTTTGTTTGGAAGTGATGATGATGAGGGATTAAAAAGGATTCAAAAAACTATCAACCAGTATAATATTGCTAATAATCTTATAGATTTAATTGGAAAAACAGATATAAATCTACTTTGTGATTATATTTCTATACTTGATTTATTTATTACAAATGATAGTGGTCCTATGCATATTGCTGCAAGTTATGAAGTACCTATTATTGCATTGTTTGGACCAACAGATTCTACTGAGACAAGTCCTTGGTGCAACAATGCTATTTTATTAGATAAAAAAATATCATGTGCTCCATGCAAAAAAAGAGAATGCCCATTAGGTCATCATAATTGTATGAAATTAATTACCCCTGATGAGGTTATTATGCATTCTTATGAAATGCTTGTTTAATAAATATAAATTTATAATAATAAAATTTTTAGAGGTATTTTTAGATGAGTAAAGTTACAGCTGTTATTGATATAGGTTCCAACTCCGCAAGAATGGCTATTTTTAGACGCACTAGTAGATATGGTTTTTCTCTTGTTTTTGAGACAAAAAGTAAAGTTAGAATCTCAGAGGGTTGCTATGAAAATAATGGTATTTTGCAAAAAGATTCTATGGATAGAGCTATTTTTGCTCTAAAAGATTTTGTAAAACTTGCTAAAAATTATAATGTAAGAAAATTATTTTGTGTGGCTACGAGTGCTGTAAGAGATGCACCAAATAAAAATGAGTTTATATCATTAGTAAAAAAAGAAACAAAAATACAAGTAAAGGTTATAAATGGAGAAAAAGAGGCATTTTTTGGTGCTGTTGCATGTTGTAACTTATTACATAAAAAAGATGGCATAACAATTGACATTGGTGGTGGCTCAACAGAATGTGCATTGATTGAAAATGGTAGAATAAAAGAATTGATTTCCCTTAATATAGGCACTATTAGACTAAAAGAGCTTTTTTTTGATTCTAAAAATGATTTAAAAAAAGCACAGCTATTTATCCAAAATGAAATAAATAAAATACCACATAGTTTTATTAGTGATAATGTTTTTGGTATAGGTGGGACAATTCGGGCACTCTCAAAGCTTATTATGAAGAAAGAAAAATATAAAATTAATTCTATACACGGATATGAATTTAATCCAAGATTATATTTTGATTTTTTTAGAGATATCTATAGTAGTGATATTAAAAAATTAAAGGATTTTAATATACCTCAAGATAGGGAGGATAATATAAGAGGTGGAGCGCTTATTTTTTCTATGCTTCTTGAACAATTTAAAACAAAGCTTGTAATTGCAAGTGGAGTTGGTGTTCGTGAAGGAGTTTTTTTAAGTGATTTATTAAGGAGGCAAAATTATATTTTTCCAAACAGTATCAATCCTTCATATAGAAGCATATTGGATCGATTTATAGTAGAAGAAAAATCACAAAGTAGAGTAAAAAAGCATGCATTAAAATTATTTGATGCATTAAATAATGTGCATAATATAGATAAAAAATATATATTTCATTTGGAAAATGCTGCAGGATTAACTAAGATTGGAAACTATCTTGGATATTACTCATTGCATGAATACGGAGCTTATTTTTTACTCAATGCGCTTAATTATGGTTATTCGCATATTGATAGAGCTATTATCAGCTTGCTTGTAAAATATAGCAATAAAAAGATACCAAAAGATGATGAAATAGTGCATTTGGATAAATATATGCCAGATATTAGAATCTTACAGTGGCTTAGCTTTATTTTAAGTATTGCAGAGGTGCTTAGTTTGGTGGATAATACATTTAATTTTGATTTTAAAGATAACACTCTTTATATAAGCAGTAAAGATACCTTTTATGTGATAAAAGAAAAGGTATCATCTTTGCATAAACCAGATTCTATAAATATTGAGTTTGTAAGATTATGAGAATAGCAATCATTAGACTTAGCTCTCTTGGTGATGTTATAAGTAGTGCAGTATTTTTGAAATTTATAAAAGATGAATTTACAAAAAAATATGGCAAAGTTCATATTACTTTTATTGTAGATGCATCATTTAAAGAAATATTAGAAAATTCCCCATATATAGATGATATATGTGATATACCACTTCGTAAAAGTAAAAAAAGTAAAAAAAATATCTTTGATGTCTTTAGCAAATTAAAATCACTTCAATATTTTGATATTGTTATTGATTTTCAAGGTTTATTAAAGTCTGCAATAATAGGAAAAATACTTAAAACAAATGAATTTATAGGATATTCTAAAGATAGTGCAAGGGAAAAAATAGCTAGTTTTTTTTATACCAAAAAAGTTCATATCGCATATAAAGAGCATATATTAAAGCGTCAATATGAAATTTTAAAAAATATACTAGATTTAGATTCTACTTTTAGTTTTGATTTGTTAGATAATAGAGAAGGTATTTTAAAATCATCAAATACCGCACAATCAAAAATTGATAATTTTATAGATTCTAATAATATAAATATTTTATTTGTGGCAGAAGCTTCAAAGGCAGAGAAAGAGTATTCATTAGATTTGTTTTATAAACTAGCTATTGCTTTAAAATCAAATATAAATAATTTAAAGATATATCTTATCTGGGATAAAAAAGAAAAAGAAATAAGAGAACTTGGAGCTAGAGATGATGTATTTTATGTTTGCGATAAATTAAATTTTGATGAGATTAAAGCCTTATTATCTAAACTTAATCTTGTAATTGGTGGAGATACAGGTATTACACATTTGGCTTGGGCACTAAATACCCCATCAATTACACTTTATGGAAATACTCCATTGAAAAGATATGAATTATGTGGAGATAAATTTATATCAATGTCGCACTTAAATACTAATGAGATTATTAAGGGAGATTTTTCTATAAACAAAATACAACCAGATGAAATAGCAAAATCTGCTATATTATTATTGGAGAAAAAGTGAAAATAGTTGATTATCTTATATATATCTTAGCAAACATTATTGGGTTTGGCTTATCTATACTTGGAGATAAGTTGTTCTATTTTAAAGTAAAAGTTTTGGCATTTATCTTTAAGATTTTTGATAGAAGGCGTAAATATGATTGTCTTAATAATTTAGAATTTGCATATAACGATACTTTAGATTATAGAAGTAAAAAAGAAATATTAAATAGATGCTATGAAAATTTTGCTTTTGTTTTATTAAATTCTCTTAGACTTTTATTCATGAAAAAAGAAAAATATTTGCAAAAATTTAAAGTACACAATATTGAGGTGTTAGAAGAAGCAATTAGTAGAGGTAATTTTATCATACTAACTGCACATTATGGTGATTGGGAAGGGACTGCTAGGTTTGTGGCATCAAATTTTAAAGATATTACTCTTAGTGTAGTTGGTCGATTAACAGAATTTAAATCTATAAATTCATTAATGGAAAAATCAAGACAAAATTTTGGTTCTAAGTTTTTAGATAAAAAAGGCGTAAGCAAACATTTAGTAAAGTTATTATCAAAACCAAATAATGCTATAGGGCTAGTAATAGATCAACATATATCTATAAATGAAGGTGTATGGGTGAATTTTTTTGGTAAAGATGTGACACATAGTCCGATAGCTTCTATATTGTCTAGAAAATATGATATTCCTATATTGTTTGTTCATACTACATTAAGCATAGATTATAGTCATTATGATATTTATTTTAATTTTTTAACAAATGCAATAAAGACAGAAAATGCCAAAGATGATATAAATAAGATGACACAAATCCAAGCTAGCTTTACAGAAAAGATAATAAGACAAAAGCCAGATGAATGGTTTTGGTTTCATAAAAGATTTAAAGCAAAATATGATGATATATATAAAAGAAAACCAAAGGAAAATATGTGAAGAATCTATGGGATAAAAGAGCGAAGAATTTTCCTAGATATGATAAAAATCTTAAAGAAGATAAAATTATATTTGATTTTTTCAATGCCAAAGAGGTAAATTTAAAAGATAAAGTTATACTTGATCTTGGGTGTGGAAATGGTAGGTATGCTTTACATTTAGCAAAACAAGCAAGACTAGTATATGCATTTGATATATCAAGTGAAATGATAGAAAATGTAAGAAATGATGCAAAATCCCATAAAATAGATAATATAGAATGTTTTTGTGGTGATTGGAATGATTTTGATGTAAGTAGATTCTTGCAGCCTATAGATATCGTGTTTGCATCCCTTACACCTGCATTAAATAGCTTTGAAAAGTTTAAAAAAGCAATTAATATTGCAAAAGAAGGTATGATGTATATAGGATGGGGCAATAAGAGAGAAAGTGCCTTTTTGGAAGAGATATTTAAGGCGCATAATGCAAAGCTAGAGATACCAGTAGGTGCCAAAGATGTAGAGGGTTATTTAAAAGAGCTTAATATTGAGTTACCAGAAGTAAAATTTATAACAAAAAATATAAATAAAAAGAAAAAATTTCAAGATGCAATTAGTGATGCTGTATTTCAGCTAGAAATGCATAATGTAGAGCCAAATAATAGTCTAATAAAAGACATAATAACTAACAAATGGCTACATAATGATATGGTGGAATATGTAAATATAATGGAAATAGGGATGATGTATATAAAGAATTAGAATCTTTTAAGATTCTAATTTGGCACTATGGAGTTTTTGCGTGCAGTTTTTTGGAGAGAGAAAATAATCAAACCTATTACTATTGTATAAATTGTAATTAAAAAATTCTCAAGGCCATTATATTTAGTATCTCCAAAAAGATTTGCTATACCAAATATTAGTTGGGGTTTATAGTAAATTGCCAATAAAGTTATCACGGTACCGATACTGGCAAAAACATTAAGCCTTTTATGTCTAGACTTGCATCCAAAACAACATAAAATAAGCATAATAAAAGTACAAGCTATACTAAAACATGCTCCAAATGTGTTTAGAAACTCTAATATGCCAATATCTTGAATTGACCTTGAGATAAAATATAATGAGGCAAATAAACCTATGGCAATAACCAACCACTTTAGATTTAAAAGCAAATCTGTATGATGTTCACAAAGCTTTCTATAAAAGACAAGTTGCCAATAATCTATTTTTTCTTTTAGTGTTTTGTTTTCTTTATAATCTAACTCTATTTCTTTAGCATATAGTTCATATTTGTGGAATCTTGAGGCTTCAAGTAGATTATTATCCTTTATCAAAGCACTTTTAAAGACCCTAAAAGAATCTCTAAAATCATTTGCAAATTTATAATCCTCTTTTTCATTATTATTATTTTTATTTTCTAATATTTTTTTAGCTTTTTTTATAGATTTTTTTATACCACTCATATTAAAATCCATTTTCATATTTACTGGGTCTAGATTGCCTATAAACTTAGCTTGAGAAAAATTTGGGACTTTTTTAAACTCCACTCCATAAAAACAAGCTACTTTTTCAAATTCGCATTCATGAAAATCAGCATAATCTTCAAAAATAGAGTTGTTGAAATAGACATTATCTTTGAATATTGTATTACTAAAATCTATATTTCCATTGAATTTAGAGTGTTTAAAATTAACACCAGATTCAAATTTTGTATTTCTAAAATTTATATCATTGTAAAACATAGAATTTACAAAGTTTACACTATGGTTGAATTTTGTATCACTAAAATCTACATCAGATAAAAATTTACTTGAGATATAAATCTCATTGATATAGTCTAATTTATCTTCTGAAATTAGAAATTCACATTCTTTAAAACAAATTTGTTTGTTGAAGTTGCATGATATTATTTTTGCATTAATAAATAATTTACACTCATAAAATTTTAGATTGATATTTATATCTTTTATAAAAAAATCATTATTAAATTTAATATGGCATTTATAAAATCTTATAGGAATATCAATTTGTATATCACCAAATTCATCTTTTATGATTATTTCTTTTTTTTCATCGATCGTGTATGATTTATATTGATCTTCATATTGTATATCATTTTCACTTATTGTTAGAGCATTTGCTATCTTTTTTATGTTTTCCCTGTGCATTGTATATTTTTCCTTATCTCTTTCTAATTTGGTATTATAGAGTTTTTTCGTGCGGTTTTTTGGAGGGAGAAAAGCACTAAAGCTAAAAGTATGGTATAAATCGTAATCAAAGCATTTTCAAAACCATTATGATTATTATCGCCTATAAGATTTGCGATTCCAAAGATTAATTTTGGCTTATAGAAAATCACCCATAAAGTTATCACGGTACCGATACTGGCAAAAAAATCAAGCCTTTCAATATGTCCAAACCAACATAAAACAAGCATAATAAAAGCACAAGCTATACTAAAACATATTCCAAATGGGTTTAAAATGCCTAATATGGCAATATCTTGAATTAACCTTGAGATAAAATATAATAAAGCAAATAAACCTATTGTTATAGCTAACCACTTTAGATTTAAAAGTAAATCTGTATGATGCTCACAAAGATTTCTATAAAAGACAAGTTGCCAATAATCTATTTTTTCTTTTAGTGTTTTTTTGCCTTTATGTTTTAGCTCTAGTTCTCTAGCATAGAGTTCTTGTGTATGTAGCTCGGAAGCATCTATTAGATTATGATGTGTTATTCTATTACTCTTTAGCTTTCTAAATAAATCTCTATAGTTTAACAAACTATCATAATCTTTTATCTCTTTTATTTTTTCATAGCTATATTGTATATATTTATGTTCTATATTAAACTGATTAGAAAAGGTGCAGTTTTTAAATTGTGGTTTATTGTCAAGATTTGTTTTATCAAATGTCACAATGCCATTAAATACTACGTTATCAAATTCTAATTTGTTAATATTTAGATTATCAAAGCTTAATATATCTTTGAATGTTGAATTTCTAAAAGTATAGGTTTCTGTATTTTTACAATCTATATCAATAAACTTTGTTTTATTGAATTCTGTATAGTGAAATATACAATTATCCAAATTTATATCTACAAACAATACTTCAGCTTTAAAACTTGAGATTTCAAAACTTACCCTTCCTTGAAAATTTGCACCATTAAAAAATGTATTTCCCTCAAAGATAATTTCTGTAAAATTGTTCTCTATGGTTTTACTATCACTTTGATTAGCTAGGAATTGTGCCAATGTAAATCTTGTTTCGCCCTTAAATTGTGAGATTTCAAAACTTACCCTTCCTTGGAATTCTACCCCATCAAAAAATGCTTTCCCTTCAAAGATAGTTTCTCTAAAATTGTTTTCTATAGTTTTACTATCACTTTGATTAGCTAGGAATTGTGCCTGTATAAATCTTGCTTCGGCTTTAAATTTTGAGACTACAAAACTTACTCTCTCTTGAAATATAGCGCTATCAAAATTTACATTCTCTTCAAAGATGACTTCTCTAAAATTATTTTCTATCTCGCTATTGCCTTGTTCTGCTAGAAATTGAGTTTCTATAAATCTTATTTTGTCTTTAAATGTAGAAGCTAAGAAATCTACTTTACTTCTAAATACTGCTTTAGAAAAATCCACTATGCTTTCAAAGATACATTGATGAAATGTGATTGTATTATTAAAACTATATGCTCTAGCAATAATTGGATGCTTAAAATTACAACATTCAAATTTTATATCTATATTTATATCTATTGTAGTTTCTTTGGTAAAATTAATATATTTTACTTCACTTCCAAAAATATATATTTCTTTTATTTTTTTATCTTGAATTTTTTTAATATTTATTTTATCTATTTGAGCAGAGACTATGGTTATCTTATTATTTTGTATCTTTATGTTATCTTCTATCTCCATGTTATCATTTATAGCAAAGATCTCATATTCTTTTAGTCGTTTATCGTATTCCATTTATTTCCCCTCTATAATTTTTATTCATCTTTAGTTAGATTGTAGAGTTTATAGACTACATTATTGATTTTAGATTCTAGTTCTTTTAAAAATCTTTTATTTTAGATTCTAAGATTTGATCTAATAGATGATTGGGTATTTGCATTTTTATATCCTTTCTAATTTGGCACTATAGAATTCTTTCTAATCGTTTTTATAAAAGAAAACAAAACAAAACCAAAGCATATTGTGTAGATTCCGCCAAGAGTGCTTAGCGGGTCTAAAAGTGCTCTTTTGTCAGTAAAGATTCCCATTGCTGGTATAAGAATCTTGGGTGAGATGAGTAGGATACCGATCACAGCAACATACGATATGCCTATAAAGAATCCCCTTATATATTTACATTTTACGCTTATTGATAAAAGCAAAATGACTAAATAAATGGCTAGTATAAAAAGATTAAATATGACTGCACATAGAGTGTGCATCTCTACAAAGGATTGGATATGTGCGTTATAAAAATCCTTTACCATATAGAGATGAGAAAATATCGACTCATATCCTAAGCAATACTTAAAGCCTATAATCACTCCCAAACTCACTAAGCCAAAAAGTCCTATGACTAGCATTAGCGAATTGAAACTTTTTAAAATATCTGTATGATGCTCACAAAGATTTCTATAAAACCATAATTGCCAATAATCTATTTTTTCTTTTAGTATTTTGTTTTCTTTATAATCTAGCTCCATTTCTTTAGCATATAGTTCATATTTATGGAATTCTGAAGCATCAAGCAGATTGTTATCCTTTATTAAAGCACTTTTAAAACCCCTAAAAGAATCTCTAAAATCATTTGCAAATTTATCTAGCGACTTCTTATTGTCATTGTTATGTTCTTGTTTGATTTTTGCTTCTAATTTATCAAAATCAAAATTTAGATTTGCATTTGCTATATTTAAATTACTTTTAAATATAGCTTGAGAAAAGTTTGGTGTCTTTTTAAATGTTACTCCATAAAAACTTGCAGTTTTTTCAAATTCACATTCATGAAAATCAGCATAATCTTCAAAAATAGAGTTGTTGAAATAGACATTGTCTTTGAATTTGAATTTATTAAAGTTTGGTGTCTTTTTAAATGTTACTCCATAAAAACTTGCAGTTTTTTCAAATTCACATTCATGAAAATCAGCATAATCTTCAAAAATAGAGTTGTTGAAATAGACATTGTCTTTGAATATTGTATTACTAAAATCTACACTATGTAAAAATTTACTTGAGATACGAATCTCATTGATATAGTCTAATTTATCTTCTGAAATTAGAAATTCACATTCTTTAAAATAAATTTGTTTGTTGAAGTTGCATGATATTATTTTTGTATTAATAAATTTACACTCATAAAATTCTAGATTGATATTTATATCTTTTCTAAGATTATCATTATTAAATTTAATATGGCATTTATAAAATTTTACAGGAATATCAATTTGTATATCACCAAATTCATCTTTTATGATTATTTCTTTTTTTTCATCGATCGTGTATGATTTATATTGATCTTCATATTGTATATCATTTTCACTTATTGTTAGAGCATTTGCTATCTTTTTTATGTTTTCCCTGTGCATTGTATATTTTTCCTTATCTCTTTCTAATTTGGTATTATAGAGTTTTTTCGTGCGGTTTTTTGGAGGGAGAAAAGCACTAACTAATAATATGAAATTTGTATTTCCAATGCTTTTCTATGTAAGTTAATGCAATTTGAGATCATTTTGCTTATGTAGATATTATTTCTCACTGAAATCCAAAAAGCAGGATTTTTTCCTGCAACATAACCTTCTTTTGCATCTAGAAAAACTTTTTCTCCCCAAGTTGGTTCTTTTTCATTAATTAATATCTCAATCTCATTATAAAGCTTCTTTGCACATTCAATATATGCATGTTCAGTATCTATAGTATCAGAAGTTCGATATCTACAATACCAAAATTCTATTCTATTATTTTTTACGCTTGGAATATCAATTCTGGGAATCCAGCCTCTAGCTTGCATATCATATCTCCTAGCTGTAGTAAGTGTATAATCACCATAATAAACATTAGGGAATTCTCCATAGAGGCGACTGAATCCTAAATCACATTTTTTAATTTCTCCCTCATCTGAGATTGGAATTGTTGGAGGAAAACAAGAAAAAGCGTAAATTATTGCTTTAATTTTAAAGTCTGAAATTTGTTTAATATAATTAAAAAAATCAAAGTCTTTTTGTTGATTTTCAGCATCCAAAATCACAATACATTTATCTAGGTATTCCTCTATTGCATCGAGATATTTATGATTATCTGGATCTAAAGCATTTAATCTTAGTGCTAAAGTTGGAAATTTTATGCTTAAAGCTTTTATTTGCGTTAAAACATCATCCATGCAATCAGGATTATAGTGAATACATGGAATAAAATTAAGTCCTAACTCATTATATTTCATGACAAAATCTACCCATTTTTTGTAGCCATCATTATTGGATGATAACATATTTTGTATTTCATCATTATCGAGAGTTTCTTCTGTAGTTAAATCTAATATGAAGTAATTTTTGTCAAAAATCCTAGATACTTCTTCCATTTTCTTTTCAATAGAACCTTTTTTGTTTTTTTGAGTTATTCTTGATCTTGTTAGCTCTAAAATTGGCAATATTTTTACTTTATCTGTCTTTGATAATTTCTCATATGCTCTCAACTCTGCATCACGACTTTTTAAAATTGGAAAATAATAAAACTCCATTTAATATTCCTTGAGATATCCTAATTTAAAAGCACGATACTTGATTGCTGCAGACGAAACTTGAAAAAAATCAGCTAAACCATTTATTTTATTATTTCCTTTCCTTATTTCAGTTTCAAATACTTCTTTTGGCATTAATAAGTCCGCAGCAAATTGATTAGCTTCTAATTCTTTTTTATTTCCAGCATCATTACTAGATCGAAAAAGGATAATGTCTTCAAGCTTATTGCCTTGTTTTAAAAATTCTTTATGTAAAACAAAATGTGCAAATTCGTGTGCTAATGTAAATCTTCTTCTTGATAAAGAATGATATTTATTTACAACTATTTGATATATACCACTAAGCTTATACTCTATTTTACCTGAAATATCATTATCAAAATAATCTTCCCAATAATCAATTTCTGGAATATTTCTAATATAAGCAAATATATCAAAAGGTTTAGTTTCAATTCCTATTTTTTTTGCGTGTTGATAAATTTCATTAATGGTTTTCTTATTGTAAGGATCTAAATTTTTATTTCCCTTATTGCTAATAAAAGCCATTTATGTTCTCCTTATTTATTCTTTGAAAGGTATTTCTAAATCTTTGCAACCCAATGTTTTTATTTTTTCTATTTCTCTAGTGAGGTTGTCAAGTTGATTTTTAATTGCTCCAATTTCTGTTATTAAGTTATTTTCCGAATATTCTCTGGCAACTTCTTCGATTATTTTCTTTACTTCCACTTCTTTATCTGCTAGAAATTTTTTAACTTCTTCTCTTGTTTTATTTTCAATATCTCTCATATTTTCGTCGTTTTTTCGTTTTAGGTAAAAAAATGATGAGATTCCAAATAAACCAATAATTGCTGATAAAATCAACACAAAATTATTGTAGTAGGAAATATAAAAACCAAAATAATCTTTTGCTGAAATCAATTTGCTTTCACTAATTAATTGTTCCAGGTTTTTGCTAATATCTTTTTTTGTATCAATTTGATTTCCTATTAAAAAAATGCTTTGTAATATTTCTTCATAGGTGAACCATAATGTAAGAAAAAATAAAACGAAAAAAATCAAAGTCCAACAAGTTAGGATAAAAAAACCAGATGACAAAAATTTCAAATTTTTTCCTTAATAATAGAGGTTTTCCCTAACAATAAAAATAAATCATCGGGATGTATTGTATCAGAATTCTCTTGTAATTCATTCTTTAGTAGTAAAAAATTTTCCAAAAAGCGATATTTTAGCTCATTAATAATCATTTCTTTAAATTCATTTTTTTTCAAATGTTGAATAATATAATGTCGAATCTTAAAAGAACTTTGTCTGCTATTCTTGCGATATTCATTGAGTTTGATTTGTGTAATGAAAAATGTTTGATAATATGCATTGGGAGTGTTCTTTGTGGGTTTCTTTTTTAAGATAAATTTCCTTGTTTGATCATTAAAAATAATAATACCTACATTGTGTGGTAATTTTAAATCAAAATTTAAAAATTTTTGATCAAGTATTACATACACCTTATCACATATTTTGAGATAATCTTGTATTTGCCCATCAAGCTTTGTAAGATTATCTTTCTTAGATTTAATTTCATAGCCAACAATATTTCTTTTTTCTATGGTTAAAATATCAAGTTTTCGTTTTCCTCTAATAACTGGAACTTCTATAGAGGCTAACAGTAACTCTTGTTTTTTTTTGATTAATTCTTGTAAGAATAAACACTTAATTCGTTTTTCTTCCATTTATTCTCCCTCTATGATTTTAATTTCATCGTCGGTTAGGCTATAAAGGGTATAGACTAGATTATCGATTTTGGATTCTAGCTCTTTGGTGGTGGGGTCTTTGGCTTTGGAATCTAAAATTTGCTCTACTAGGCTTATGATTTCATCGCTTAGGGCTTTGTTTGTAGAATCTATTTTGGGAATAGGAAGTTTTTCAATCTTGTCTTTTGCACCATAAGCATAATGTCCTGTTTGCACTAAATTTGTTATTTGTGTAACAAGCCATTTGTATAATGCAGAATTCATCAAACCTAAAATATATGATAAATTGACACTGCTTGTAGTCATCATAAAAAGAGAATTATTGAAATATAATTCATCTTTGAGATAACTAAACAAATATTCTCCACTCACAGGATTCCATACAATCTTTTCTTTTTCAAATTCCTCGTGATAAGCGATATTGTCTTGCGTTTCAAACCATTTGTTAGTTGTCTTTTTTCTACAACCTTTTTCGCCACTTTGGTTAATCCTTGGGCGAAAAGATTCTAAATATGTTTTTAATGCGGGATAATCATCTATATCTAGCTTTAGACTTGGAAAAGTGCATATCAACCACAATCCCGCCCATTCATAGCTGTAGCGTTTGATGTCTCTACCGCGTAGCATTTTGCGTATGAGTTTGGCGGTGCGTTCTTTTTCGGCTTCATCTTTACATTTAGCTAAAATTTCATCTCTTTTTTCAGTAGTGATGATAAAGGCTTCATTGTAGCCTGTTAAGATTCCACGATAAATAGATATATCCCATTCTTTTAGCGGTGTGCCAAGGCTTTCTATCTTTGCCTTTAGGTTTTGGGTGGCTTCATCGCTAAAATGGAAGCCTTCTTTACTAAGGGAGCTTTGCTTTAGCTTTTGGGAGTTAGATTCATAGAGTGAATTTTCTTTGATTTCTTTTGGTGCAAGGTAGCAAAATGTAGTATCTTTTTTTGGCTTTTTCTTTTTAAAAGATATGATACTTGTATCTACACTAGCACTATCAAATACCTTTATGCCATTTAGATTTATGTAGTTTAGGATTGTAGTATTTTCTAAGATAAATTCTCGCAAACTCTCTCCATATCCTGAGCGTGCGTATTTGTTGCTTGTGATAAAAGAGAGAATGCCACTATCTTTTAGGACTTTGTGTCCTAATTCAAAAAAGTAGGTATAAATATCACTTGTGCCTTTGTAGATCTTATATGCTCTTTTTAGTGATGGTTTTAGCTCTTTGATATCTTCTTGGCGGATATAAGGTGGATTGCCAATCACACAATCAAAGCCTTTAAAATCTCCACTTTCATCTAGCACTTCTGGGAATTCAAATCTCCATTCAAAGGGCTTGTTTGATTCTAGATTAAAGATAGAGTTGTATTTGTCTTGCAGTTTTGCAAAGTCGATTTGTGCTTGTTTTTTGTCAAAATCATCATCAAAGATACTTAGAGATGCCTTTATGTATAAGGCTAGATTCTTGTCATCTTTTGCTAGGTAGTTGCCGTATTTTTGGCTATAGATATCACACTCTTTTTCAAAGGCTTTTATCTCTTTTTCAAACTTATCTCTAAAGCAGAAATTTTTAAAAGCATCTTTTAGGTTTTTTATCTCTTTATCTATGGCATTTTTACTAGTGTAGAATCCTTGCTTATAATTTGAGACAGATGTTTTGTAGTCTTCTATCTTTTGCTTGATATTTTTATAGTGGCTAAGGCTTTGAGTGATATCAAAATAAGAGATAAGAGAATTCCCACACTTGATATTTATATCTATGTTTGGGAGGGTTTGGAGTGTATTTGTATTGTTATCATTTTCAAAGATATAGTAGCTATATTTAAGTAGCTCTATCCAAAGGCGTAGCTTCGTGATTTCACAAGAGTTTGGATTGATATCTACACCAAAGAGGCAAGATTCTATTATTTCTTTTTTTAAGTGGAAAAGCTCTTTTTGGATTTTGTGTTGTATCTCATCTTTATTATTTGGTTTTTGGTAGTTGAATATATCTTCATCTTGTTTTATTACTATTTCATCATTTTCTAATCTTAGAGTAGTTTTTAGATTAAAAGATTCTAATAGTCCTATCTTATAGGCAATAAGCACTATTTCATTTAGTGCAGATACTAGAAAATGCCCACTACCTACTGATGGATCACAAATCTTTAGGCTAAGAAGTGTTTGGAGTAGTTCTTTTTGGGATTTGTTGTTTTCTCTAGCTAGATTTGATATATCTTTTAGCCCTCTTGCATTCCAATTGTATGTATCATTGAATTTATTTAATACTGCTTGTGTGATACTCTCTTTGCACATATAGCTTGTAATAAAGCTTGGGGTATAGAAGCTGCCTTCTTTGTAGCCATTTAGCTTTTCAAAGACTAGCCCTAAGATGGATGAATTTATGAGTTTGTCGTGGTTTATTTTGATATTGTCTTTTATGTCTTTTGGTGTGGTGGTGAAATCATATGTATGCAAAAATCTAAATATATACTCTAGCAATGGAAGCTCTTTTTCCTTTAGCACGCTTTTTTGGTATAGTGGTATAGTGTAGGATTCTAAGTGCTTTATGTCATTGCCATTTAATTCTAATTGTGTTTTGTCAAATAAGCTTGAGTTTAGATAAGGTATGTAGTGGAATAGCTTTTTATCATCTATATTTCTATCATTTTCTTTTTTTGCCAATACCCCAAAAAATAGCCTTGATAGTGTAGAGAAGTTGTTTATTTTTTCTATATCTAAAAATGGCTCTTTGATGTGTCCAAATGATATAAGCATAGATTCTAAAAGTCGCAAGAATAAGATTCTATTATTCCATAGTATAATAAGGCTAAATACCTCTTCATCGCTTATATTTGGAAAGGCATTTTTAATGCTATTAGATAGTGAGTTTTGAGTATTGCTTAGCTTGATTAGAATCTTGCCATTTTCTTTTATTTCTTGTAATCCTAGTATATATAAAAGCTCATCATAGAATTTTTTATGTAGGGTGTTTGCATCTATTATTTTATTTTTCTTTAGTAGTATTTCTGGGCTTAGTATTTGATAGATTCTAGATAGTAAAAGATCATCTATATCTTTTGTAAGTTTAAAATGTGTATATTTTATGGTTTTATCAAAATTATTTTTTAGATGGGATTCTAAGTCTTTATAGAATTTACTTGTGCTTTTATCTACCCCTTCTTTATTGTCGCAATTATTGTAGTATCGCTTAATAGTTTTGTCTTCTATAAAAACTCTAAATTCATCCGCACAAAATACAAAAAAATCAATAGGATTGCATATTATTATGTGTTTTATTTCATTGTTGTTATTTTGGTTGTATTCTCTTAGGAAGTAAAGAATGCTTTCATAAAATGCTTTTGATAAGGGATTATTAGCATCTTTTGGGAATTCATTTTTATTTTTTAGTTGTTTTGCTTCTATTATTACTTTTACTATATTGTCATCATATATTGCAGAATCTATATTGTCTTTTTCATTGATTTTATATCCAAATGTATTTTTTAATAAATCATTTATTTCATTTTTTTGATACCCCTCTCTTTCTTGTTTATCTCTTTCTTCTATGTATGATAGATAATATTTTTTAAAGTTTTTTATTTGTGCATCTTTTGGTGTGGTTGTTTTGTATTTTTCTATGAATTTATCTATATCAATGTATTCAAATTTGATCATAAAAGTCCCTATTTTTTTAAATATTCTTGATGTGTATTTAAAAATTTTCAGGTAAAAATCTATCAAAAAAATCTAAAAAATATACATAATTTATTAAAATAACGATTTTTAAATATTTTTTAATAGGTGGTAATTTTGCAAGAGTTAGATTATTATGAAGTATTAGAAATTTCAAAAACAAGTGATAAAGAGATTATAAAAAAAGCATATAGAAAATTAGCTCTTAAATATCACCCAGATAGAAATGCAGATGATAAAGAAGCAGAAGAAAAATTCAAACTCATTAATGAAGCATATCAAGTATTAAGCGATGATAGTAGAAGAGAAATATATGATAGATATGGCAAGGCTGGATTAGAAAATAGTGGATTTAGTGGGTTTAGTGGCAAAGATTTTGGTGATGTTTTTGGTGATATAGGTTCTATATTTGAAAGTGTGTTTGGTCAAGGATTTAGTAGAAAAAGTCAAAGAAATGAATTTGAAGATGATATTGTATTAGAACTTAATTTGAGTTTCAAAGAGGCAGTGTTTGGCTGCAAGAAAGAAATAAAAAATAAATATAAAAAATATTGCCAAGCTTGCAAAGGTAGCGGTGCAAAAAGTAAAGAAAAGTGCAAATATTGTGGTGGTGAGGGTAGGCTATATAGCAGAAATGGATTTATGACTTTTACACAAACTTGTTCTCATTGTATGGGTAGTGGAGAAACTATAAAAGATAAATGCAATGTTTGTAATGGTAAAAAATACTCAATAGCAGAGGAAACTTTTAGCATAGATATTCCAGAGGGTATTGATACAAATAATAGAATAAGAGCTTCACAGCGTGGAAATGAGCTTCCAAATGGCAAGAGAGGTGATTTGTATATCATTATAAATGTTGAAGATGATGATCATTTTATTCGTGATGGAAGTGATGTATATATAGAGATACCAGTATTTTTTACAAATATAATACTTGGAGGGACTATAAAAGTGCCATCTTTAAGAGGTGAGCTCGAGCTTAAAATACCTCAAAATACACAAGATAAAGAAAGATTTGTTTTTAAAGATGAAGGTATAAAGCATTTAAATAGTTCAAGTAAAGGTAGATTTATAGTTCAAATAAAAATCATGTATCCAAGCGAAAAGCTAACTGCTGAACAAAGAAAAATAGCAGAACAATTACATGAATCTTTTGGTCAAAAAAGTGAGCCACATAAGACTATCTTTGATACTTGTATAGCAAAAATAAAAGAATGGCTTAATTAGGTAATCTATGGAAATAGATATTTTTGCAATAGGTGTGCTTACAATTTGTATTACTGTTATTGTTAATATATTTTGCAAAAGAGTTAATATCCCAATTGTAATTGGCTATATATTAACAGGTGTAATAATAGTTTATGCTTTTAATCTAAAAGCAATCTCATCTGCAGGTGAATTAAGCCATGTAGCAGAATTTGGGATCATCTTTTTGATGTTTGTGATAGGGCTTGAATTTAGTTTTGATAAATTTAAGACTATGAAGCAAGAGACACTTTTATTTGGTATATCACAGATATTTGCTTGTTCTGTAGTGTTTTTTGTTTTGTGTTATTATGTGGTTGGTCTTGATTATAAAACATCATTTGTTATCAGTTCGTCATTTGCACTAAGTTCCACTGCTATTGTATTAAAGAGTTTTGATAATCAAATATATTCTAGCTATCAAAAAAATTCTATTGGAATTTTGATTATGCAAGATATAGCAGTTATACCACTTTTGCTTGTGATTCCTGCTATGAATGCAGATTCTAGTTCAAATATAACAGATATTGCACTTACTACAATAATAAGTGCAGTTATTGTAATAGCTATTCTTATGATACCTGGCAAATATGCAGCATCAAAAATATTAGGTCTTGCAGCTGATACAAAAATGGATGAAATATTTGTATCTACTATTTTATTGATAGTTCTTGGTGCTTCTTTTGTTAGTCAATATTTTGGTTTTTCACATTCACTTGGAGCTTTTATTGCTGGAATGGTTATAGCCGGAACTGATTATAAATATAAGATTAGAGCAGATATAGAGCATTTTAAAGATTTATTTTTAGGGTTTTTCTTTATTACTGTTGGTATGCAAGTTGATATATTTTTCTTTTTAAAGCATATAGTTGTTATTCTTGTATTGCTTGTAGTTGTTATTTTGATAAAAATGTTTGTAATTTATTGGACTATTAGAATCTTTAGACAAAAAGAAGAGGCATTTAAGACGGCATTAAGTCTTTCACAAATTGGAGAATTTTCATTTGTTGTATTTTTACTTGCTAGTAAAAATAATATATTTAGTGGAGAATTTGCTAATTCAATCATTCCCTTTATTGCAGATTACAAAATAAGCGCTAATGATTTAAACCAATATTTAACATTGCTTGTTATTTTATCAATGGTTGTTACGCCATTTATACTAGATAGAATAAAAGATATAACAAGATTTGTATTTATGGATTCTAAGATTGATGATGTAGTTAATGATCAGGTGCAAGATCCTAATGATTATAGTGATTATGTAGATCATGTAATTATTTGTGGGTATGGAGTATTTGGTCAAAGTGTTGCTAATTATCTAAAAGAACATGATATAAATTATATAGCAATAGATCATAACTATACAAAAATACAAGATGGCTTAAAAAATGGTGATAATGTTGTATTTGGGAATATTGTGCAATCAGGAATTATAGAAAAGCTTAATATAAGGCAATGTGCAGCTGTAATTATAGCTATTGATAATAGCTATAAGATAAGAGATATTTGCAAAATTTTATTAGATAAGATACCAAATTGCAATATAATTGCAAAGATTAATGCAAAGGCAGAGGATGGCAATATAGATGATTTGAATTTATATGGAGTTGTCGATGAAAGATTGGAGATTGCAAGGATCTTAGGTCAAGAAGCTATAGTTGCAAGAGAAGAAAAATTAAATAAGGGGTGATAATATGAGTGCAGTTGATAAATGGAATTTAGAATCTTTATTTAAAAGCCAAGATGAATTAGATAATTTTGTAAAAAAGCTACAATCAAAGTCTATTTCCTTTGAAAAAAAATATAGTGGAAAATTATCTAGTATTGATAATCTTGAAGATATTATAAGTGAATATGAAGATATATTAGAAGGTATTGGCAGGATTATGACATATGCCTTTTTGCTTTTTGCACAAGATTCTAATAATGGTGCTTATTATGCAAAATATGAATTAATAGCAAACAAGATTCAAGATTCTTTGGTTTTCTTTGAAATTGAACTTGCAGATTTAGATTCTAAGATTATAAATGATGCTATACAACATAGTAAAAGCTATAAATATTTTCTGCAAAAATTAATAGAACAAAAAAAATATCAACTTAGTAAAGAAGAAGAAAAAATACTTCTAAAAGTATCACCCGTTGGCAAAGAAGCATTTAGTAGATTATTTGATGAATATATGAGTTCATTAAAATTTAAATTTGATGGAAAACTTGTAAGCGAAGAAGAAATACTCTCAAAACTTCATTTCGATGATAGAAAGATAAGAAAATCGGCACAAAAAGAGCTAACAAAGAGATTGAATAAATCATCTCATATCTTAAAATATATTATCAATATAGTAAAAAAAGATTTGCAAATAAAAATGGAATTAAGAGGATATGAAAGACCAGAATCTTTTAGACACATAGATAATCAAATAAGTCAAAAAAGTGTAGATAGTATGATTGATATCGTGGTTAAAAACTTTCCATTGGTACATAAGTATTATAAAATCAAGTCTAAACTTTTGGGTATTGATAAATTGAAAGATTATGATAGATATGCACCAATTAATATCAATACAAAAGAAATGCTTTTCCCATATGAAAAAGCAAAGGATATGGTAATAGATGCATATATGGATTTTTCTCCAAAATTTGGAAAAATAGTCCAAAATGCATTTAAAGATGGTTGGGTAGATTCACATCCAACAAAAAATAAAAGAAGTGGTGCATTTTCACATGGTGCAACACCAAAGGCTCATCCTTATGTATTATTAAATCATACAGATGGAAGGCGAGATGTATTTACAATAGCGCACGAATTTGGGCATGCAATACATCAAGAATTATCTAAGAGTGTAGGATATTTAAATATGGATACACCACTTACTACAGCAGAGACAGCATCAGTATTTGGTGAAATGCTTTTATTTGATAAAATGAAAAAAGAACTAAAAAATGAAGAACTATTAAGTCTTTATGCTGGAAAAATTGAGGATATATTCTCTACATTATTTCGTCAGGTTGTGATGACAAATTTTGAGCGAGAGATACACAAAAGAGAAGGAGAGCTTCAAGTTAGTGATTTGAATGAAATTTGGTTTAATGAAAATAAAAAAATGTTTGAGGATTCACTTTGTTTAAGTGATAATTATAAGCTTTGGTGGAGCTATATCCCTCATTTTATCCATTCTCCATTTTATTGCTATGCTTATAGTTATGGTCAGTTATTATCTCTTACATTATTTGGATTATATAAAAATGGAGATAAAGATTTTATACACAAATATACAGATTTCCTATCTTTTGGTGGATCAAAATCACCAAGTGAGCTTGTATCTATTTTTGGTTTTGATATTGAAGATGATAAGTTTTGGGAATATGGTATTAATGAGGTTAAAAATATTTTGGATGAATTTGAGGATATAGCTAAAGATTTCTTTTAAAATTGTATTGTCCAAATAGATGAAATTATATTAATTTTTTATGTATTAATGTGTTTTAATTATGAAATAAAGCCAATAAAAAACAACTAGGGATTAATATGCTATATTTAAAGATTTTTATTGCTTTATTATTATCTTTTAGCTGGTATGCTATAGATGGTAATCTTGAGTTAGCTATTATTTTATTTGTATTTTTGGTTGTTGTGTTATTATTTCGACCAACTAAAACAAGGTCAATACAAGAACAAGATTTTTTTAAAGATAAGATAAATAGAGCAAACAAGCGTAAAGTGCAAATAGAAGAGCGAAGAATTATGGAGCAAAAAGAAGCAAATAAACAAAAAGAATTAAAGGAGAATTAATATTTTATGGAGATATTATTATTAATTATTGCTGGAGTTGTTTTATATTATCTATATAATGGTTTTCAAGATTATATGAAAAATCCATACAAGATTGAAAATAATCAGCAGTATAAATCAGAATACAATATTGATGATACACCTTATGTGCCAGATAGCCCCAAAGATAGGATTAAAAAAACAGAATTTGGTGTTCTTGCTGCGATGTTGCAATGCGTAGCTAGCGCAGATGGTAACATATGCAAGTTGGAGCAAGAGTTGATTAAAGATATGTTAGATGATATTGCAAATGAACTTAGTTCTCACAACAATGCAAGAGAGTTATTGCAAGATATTTTTGATAATAATACTGATAATTTAGATGATTTGGCACAAAGATTTTGTGAGCTTACTAAGGGTGAGTACAAGAGAAGACTAAAAGTTGTTGAATTTTTATTTGCTTTAGCTTATGCAGATGGAACTTTAGATGAATCTGAGAGGGAAAAGATTATTGATGTAGCTGCTATATTTGAACTAAATAATGATGATTTTAATAAATTGTATGATGATTTTGAAAATGAATATAGCAATAGTGTTGATATAGATAAGAAAAAAGCACTTGAAATATTAGGATTAGATGAATCTTATACGAAAGAAGATTTAGAAAATGCATATAGTAATAAGATAAGAGAAAATAAGCAAAATGTATTATTAAATAAAAACTTAAATAAAAATTTTAATGATGTTTCAACTAAGATACTTCGTGATATAGATAGTGCTTACAAGGTATTATTATTGAAGTTTAACCAAGATTAATATGAAGCTAAAGTGCTCCCATTGTCATTTAGAATATGATAAGAATTCACTTTTTTGTGCAAATATCAATGGTAATGATGAGTATTTTTGCTGTAAAGGTTGTGAGGGTATTTTTAGAATCTTAAAAGAAAATAATTTGGATTCATTTTATGATAAGTTATCAAATACGACATTAACTCCACCTATTGAATATAGTGATGACTTATCTCGCTTTGATAGCGAACTTTTTATAAATCAATATACAAAAGAAATAAGCCATAATATTATAGAAGTATCGCTTATTATAACAAGGATTCATTGTATTGCTTGTGTTTGGCTTAATCAAAAAGTATTAAATAATACAGATGGAATTATAGAAGTAAATATTAATTATACAAGCAATAAAGCAAAGATCATTTATGATAAAAATAAAATATCATTAAGTAGTATTATAAAAAAGATTAGATCTATTGGATATGATGCTACGATTTATGATCCTAAAATATTAGAAACATTAAATGCTAGAGAAAAAAAAGATTATTATACAAGAATGATTGTTGGAATCTTTTGTGTTATGAATATTATGTGGATTGCAGTTGCACAATATCTTGGATATTTTCTTGGCATGGACAGTGATGTAAAAGATATTTTAAATATTGCTTCATTTGCTTTATCTACTCCGACATTGTTCTACAGCGGTTGGATTTTTTTTCGCGGTGGCTACTATGGTTTAAGAAATGGATTTATTAATATGGATCTTCTTGTTAGCATAGGCTCTCTTATTACATATTTGTATTCTATATATGCATCTATTACTCGCACAGGAGAGACATATTTTGAATCCGTTACTATGATTATTACTTTTATTTTAATTGGAAAATTTTTAGAAGTGAGATCTAGGAAAAATGCCGGTGATAAAATAGATAGCTTATTTGATGAAATGCCAAGTTTGTTAAATATTAAAAAAGGTAGTAATCTAGTATCAATTAGTCCTCAAGAGGTAAAAATAGGTGATATTGTATGCGTTGCACCTGGAGAAAAGATAGTTATTGATGGGGTATTGCTTAGCAATAAAGCAAGATTAGATTCTTCTATGCTTACTGGAGAGAGTGCTTTTGTGGATAAGAATAAAGATGAAGAGATTTTATCTGGCAGTATCAATTTAGATTATTATATAGAATATGCAGCTACAAAAACTATGCAAGATTCTACAATGAATAATATTATCACTTTAATAAAAGATTCTCTTGATAAAAAACCAAATATACAAAATAAAGCAAACTCTATTTCATATCATTTTAGTGCTTTTGTATTTATTATTGCGCTTATTACATTCTTTTTATGGTGGTATTTTGTAGACATTGATAAGGCTATTATTGTTGGTGTTTCTGTTATTATTATTGCCTGTCCATGTGCTTTAGCATTGGCTACTCCTATTGCTACTATTGTTGGTATTGCAGAAACTTACAAATATAGATTGCTGTTTAAAGAAGCACGATTTTTAGAGAGTTTTGCAAAAGTAAATACAATAATATTTGACAAAACAGGCACTCTTACACATGGTTCTCCAAAAGTTGTAAATGTAGAAATTTTTGATGAATTTGATAGAGGATTGCTTGCATATTTTGTTCGATTAAATAATCATCCAATCAGTAAAGGCATATTTGAGTTTTTAAATAATAATTCTACATATTTATTAGATGACTTTAAACTTATTGACCAAAAGGGTATAGAAGCAAAATTTGGTAATGATTGCTTGCTTGGTGGAAGTTATTCTTTTATGATTGATCGTGGGATTAAGTGTGAAGATTCAGCAAATTGCTATATGAATTTTTATTATGCAATAAATGGAAAATTGCTTGCAAGATTTGATCTTGAAGATACTCTTAAAGAGAATGCAAAAGATGTTATAAATTATTTTAAGTTAAGTGGATTTAGAATAGTTTTATTAAGTGGTGATAGAGAAGGCGTAGTAAATAAGATAGCAAATACTCTTTGCATATCTGAATATTATTATGAGCAAACTCCAAAAGATAAAAGTGATTTTGTAGATTTATTACATAATGATGGTTGTATAAATGCTATGGTTGGTGATGGAATAAATGATGCAATAGCGTTAAATAAAAGTGATGTAGCAATAAGTATGTGGAATGGTAGCGATATAGCAATTCAATCTAGTGATATAGTATTACTTGATGATAAACTAGATAGTCTCATTAATGCCCATAAATTATCACTTAAGACATATAGAGTAATAAAACAGAATATAAAAATAAGTATCATTTATAATCTTATTACCATACCACTTGCATCACTTGGTTTTATTATTCCACTTTTTGCTGCGCTTTCTATGAGCTTTAGTTCTATTTTGGTCACTTTAAACTCACTAAAAATTTCTAGGTCCAATCATTTATAAAATTATACTTGGTTAAATTTACACATTGCAGTTGCTATCTAATAATATGGAATTATATTTATTTGCACTAATTGAAAGAATGATAGAATTTATTTTTTACTTAGAAAATAATAATAAAATCACCTTTTAAAGTAATTATATTAATATATCTTTTTTAATTAAGGCTTATTTATGAATAGATATAAAACTAAACAAATTAGCGTTGGTAATGTAAAAATAGGTGGTGATGCGCCAATTAGTGTTCAAAGCATGACTTTTACAAAAACAAAAGATATAAAAGCTACAAAAGAGCAGATTGATAGATTGCAACTTGCTGGTTGTGATATAGTGCGTGTTGCAGTAAGTGATGATGCAGATGCAGATGCATTGAAGGAATTAAAAAGTCAAATTTCACTCCCTCTTGTAGCTGATATTCATTTTAGATATAAACTAGCACTTAAGGCATTGGAAGTTGTAGATTGCATAAGGATTAATCCTGGTAATATAGGCGATAAAAGTCGTATTATGGAGATAGCAAAAGGTTGTAATCAGCGTGGAATACCAATTAGAATTGGTGTAAATGCTGGCAGTCTAGAAAAACAATTTGAAGAAAAATATGGACCAACACCAAAAGGTATGGTTGAATCTGCCCTATATAATATAAAGCTACTTGAAGATTGCGGTTTTGATAATATTAAAATATCATTAAAGGCAAGTGATGTTGAAAGGACAATAAAGGCATATAGAATGTTACGCCCTCTTGTTGAATATCCATTTCATATAGGTGTGACAGAGGCAGGAAGCTTGTATCACTCTATGATTAAAAGTTCTATGGCGTTAGGAAATCTCCTTCTTGATGGTATAGGTGATACTATGAGAGTATCAATTACTGGAGAGTTAGAAGAGGAAGTTAAAGTCGCTAAAGCAATATTGAAATATTCTGGCAGACAAAAAGAAGGCATAACTATTGTTTCTTGCCCTACTTGCGGAAGAATAGAAGTAGATTTAATAAAAGCAGTAAAGATTGTAGAAGAGAAATTAAAAGATATAAAATCACCACTTCAAATATCTGTTATGGGATGTGCAGTGAATGCATTAGGTGAGGCAAAACATGCGGATTTGGCAATTGCATTTGGTAATAAAAGTGGTCTTATTATTAAAAAAGGAAAGATACTTTGTAAATTAGATGAAGATAAAATTCTTGATGTATTTTTAGAAGAGGTGATTAAGGCTTCTAATGAAGTTTTAATAGAAGAAAATAAATGAAGTAATTCTTTGGATTGATAAGGTTGATATTTAAGAAATAAATAAGTAGAATATTGCGTTTTAAGATGTTTTGTCTTAAGAAAAATTAATATGGGAGGTCCCAAAATGAAAAAGTTAATGTTAATTTGTGTTTTTGGTCTAGCTAGCTTGATGGCAGCAGATGGAGCAACATTATATAAAAAATGTGCAGTATGTCATGGTGTAAATGGTGATAAAGTACCACCTGGTTCAAAAGCTACAACTACAATTAATGTTTTAGCAAAGGAAAAAATTATAGAAGATCTTAAAGGTTATAAAGCAAAAACTCTAAATCAATTTGGTGCTGGTCCTTTAATGTATGCACAAGCTGCTAATTTAAGTGAAGATGATATAGTTGCTTTAGCTGACTATATTGTAACATTAAAGAAATAACTTAATTTTGCAATATTATAAATACGATATTATATATCGTATTTACCTTATTAATTTATGAGATTCTATAGACTTTGTTAGTTTTTAGGATTTGATATGCCTTCTTTGCTTATTTCAAGATCAAAATTATTTTCTAATCTACAATCTATTTGTAATATTGTAAATACAAATATTGCTTGTGTTGTGAAAGATAATGCTTATGGACACGGAATTATTGAAATTAGTAGGTTGTTATCTGAATTTGGAATAAAAAGTGTATTTGTAAAAAATAATTTTGAGGCTATTAAAATTAAAGATTTATTTCAACATATTACAATTTTGTATCCAACATCATTTGATAATTTAGGTGATAATATTTATTTTAGTGTATCTAATATTGATTGCATCTACAGCATTAAACCTCACACTGGTATTGAATTAAAAGTTAATACAGGGATGAATAGGAATGGAATAGAAGTAGAAGAATTGCAAAAAGTACTAGAGTTGATTAAAAAAAATAATATTAAATTAATTGGCGTATTTACACATAATGGTTATGGAGATTTAGATAATGATAGTCTTAGTAGTGAATTTTTACTACAACAAAAGAAGTTTATAGATGTTAAGCAAATGGTTATAGATTTTGTTAATAAAAATGATATGCCAATTCCTAGATTTCATTCTTTAAGTTCATCTGGGGCTATTAAATGTAGAAATATAAGTGATGATTTAGTTAGGATAGGAATTGCAATGTATGGCTATCTAGGTGTTGATTGCAACTTGAATTTAAAACCTATTGCTGAACTTTGGGCGAACAAAATATCAAGCAGATTCTTAAAAGCAGGTAGTAAAATAGGATATGATGGTAAATATGTATTAAAAAGTGATTGCATCGTATCAAGTTATGATATTGGGTATGGTGATGGTTTGCTTAGATTAAATGAGAATCATAATGAGATGAGAACAAAAGAGGGTTATTTGATTTTACCTAGGATGTCTATGGATTCAACTTCAATTATTTCAGATGAGGATAGTGTATGTTTTATGTATAATGCAGATGAAATTGCTAGAATCTTTGGGACTATACCATATGAAGTATTGTGTAGAATTTCACCATTTATAGAAAGAGAGATTATTGATTAATATACTATGAGATATTTATTAATTTTATTTTTTATGATTTTTATTTGTAATGCTGAATTTCTTGGTGAGGTTTCATTAAAAAAAGATGAAATAAAGAGTATTGATTTTTTTGTTGAAAATTCTAGAAAAACTTTAACTTTTAGATGGACATTATATAAAGATAAAGTCCTTACTACTCATTTTAAATATGATGGTATTCCATATCAATTTTCACTATATAAAGATAATTCTAATTCTGCAAAAATTATTTTAAGCAATATAAATAATGTAAATAATCCAAATCCGTATATAATATTTTATTTTGTTAATTATGATGATGATTTAAAGGAAGCAAAGTTTAGATATTATTTTTTCAATTTTAATAGTAGTGTAGGGGTAATATAGATGGATAAGTTAGAGCTTGTTAAATCTATGATTAAAGGTTATTTTGATGATCTAGGAAATAGTGTATTTAATGGCTTTAGAGATGATTTTTCATTTGGTAAAATGTTAAGAAGTAAGCTTATATTCACTATAGCACCAGATTCTATTTATAGTGTTAAATTATGTGCAATCATAGAACTTATTCACTTTGCATCATTAATGCATGATGATGTTATTGATGATTCTACACTTAGGAGAGGTAAAATAAGCATTAATGCAAAGTATGGTAATAAAAATGCAATTATGCTTGGTGATATTTTGTACTCAAAAGCATTTTATGAAATCTCTACAATAGATCAAAATTTATCAAAAATTATTGCAGATTCTGTATTGAAGCTTAGTTTGGGTGAATTAGAAGATGTAGAATTAAGCAAGAGTTTTAATCTTGATGAAAATAAGTATCTAAAAATGATTGAATATAAGACAGCCGCTCTTATAGAAGCTAGTGCAGAATGTGCAGGAATCTTAAAAGGTGATAATAGTGATAAATATAAAATTTATGGTAATTCATTAGGTATTGCCTTTCAAATTATTGATGATATTCTTGATATTTCTTATGATGATAATATCATAGGTAAAAATTCATTTAATGATTTAAAAGAAGGCAAAGTAACACTCCCATATATGTATCTTTATAAAAAAATGGGTTTAGAAGATAGGAAATATTTGACATCTTTCTTTAAAAAAGAGTTAAGTAATGCAGATATTGTTTGGATAAAGAAAAAAATGCAAGAATATAATATTATACAAGAAGTAAAGTATGTTGTAGATAGTTATGCTAATAAAGCTATTAGCGTGCTTGAAAGTGAAGATTATAAACTTAAATTAATTTTAAAAGATATGCTTGATAGGAAATTTTGATGCAATATTTAGTTCTTAGCTTTTCTCATAAAAATGCACCTCTATCACTAAGAGAAAAACTATCAATTAGTGATAGTGAGGTTGATTTGTTGCTAGAGTTTATTTTAGATTCAAAGATTATTAAAGAAGCTATTTTGCTTTCTACTTGTAATCGCCTAGAAATATTAATGATGGCCAATGAAGCTTATGAAGCCTTTCAACTGTGTTTTGCTAAATTATCTGAATTATCAAAAGTAAATAAGGATGAGCTAGAAGGTAGAGCTGATACTTTTGAAGGCTATAGTGCTATACACCATATTTTTTTAGTAGCAAGTAGTTTGGATAGCTTGGTTGTTGGTGAAACACAAATATCAGGACAGTTAAAAAAATCATATAGATATGCTTTGCATCATCATTATTGCAGCAATAGCGGTCTTGGTAATGTTGTAGATTTTGCATTTAAATGCGCATCTATTGTAAGAAATGAAACTGGAGTATCAAAAAAACCTATATCTATTGCATCTGTTGCTGTATCAAGCACAAAAGATATAAAATTAAATAAAAAGGAAGCGCTTGTTATTGGTATTGGTGAAATGGGTGAGCTTGTTATAAAGCATCTTTTAAATCTTGATTTTAAAGTAAAACTTCTAAATAGAGATAAACAAAAGGCTATAAATTTTAGAAACTCATTGGGTAATAATAATTTAATTATTGGAGATTTTGATAATTTAAAGGAAGAACTAAATAACATAGAGTTGCTCTTTAGTGCTACTTCAAGCAAGATTCCAATTATTACAAATGATATGATATGCAGTGTGTCTTATAATAGATATTTCTTTGACCTTGCGCTTCCTAGAGATATAGAAGATTTAAAAGATTCTAGTATAACTATTACTACGATTGATGATTTACAAAGTGTTGTAGATGAGAATATGAATTTTAGAAAAGATAGCCTAGCTAGGGCGTATGAAATTGTTGGCGATGAGGTAAATGAGTTTTTTAAGTATTTAAATATTTTATCTGTGGCGCCTATTATAAAAACGCTTAGGCAATTAGCAAAAGATGCCTCCATAAGCGAGATTAATAAAGCTATACAAAAGGGATTTCTTCCAGAATCTTATAAAAGCAATATAGAAAAAACAATTCATAATGTTTTTAATGTTTTTTTGCATACTCCAACAAAAAATTTAAAAAGTGTATCTTCATCTTCTCAATTAGGAGAGATTGAAAGAACTTTAAAAATGCTCTTTAATATTAGTGATGATAGTCTAAAAGCAGCAGAAAAAAAGCATGATAATGATGCAAAAATGATGAGGTAATTAATATGAAATTTTCTAATTTATTTGCTTTTAGCATAAAAGAAACACCAAAAGATTGTGTATTAAAAAGTCATGAATATTTAATAAGAGGAAGTTTTATTAAACAAGTTGGGAGTGGTATTTATCATTTTCTTCCACTTGGGAAAATTATCCTTGATAAAGTGATAAAAATAATTAAAGAAGAAATGGATAAAAGTGGTGCAAATGAATTGAGTTTAGGTTTTGTTACTCCTGCTGAATTATGGTTAAAAACTGATAGATATGATAAGTATGGCAAGGAGTTGTTAAAATTTAATGATAGGAAAAATAATTCTTTTGTCCTTGGTCCAACTCATGAGGAAGCTGTAGTTGATTGTGTAAGTGGTATAGTAAAAAGTTATAAACAATTACCAATCAATCTATATCAAATTAATTTAAAATTTAGAGATGAAATTAGACCTAGATTTGGAATTCTTAGGGCAAGAGAATTTATAATGAAAGATTCTTATAGTTTTCATAGCAGTTTTGATGATTTAGATAGAGAATTTTCATTAATGGAACAAACTTATATAAATATTTTTAATAGATTTGGTGTTGATTTTAGGATAGTTGAGGCTGATAATGGAGCAATAGGTGGAAGTGGCAGCAAAGAGTTTATGATACTTGCACCAAGTGGGGAAGATGATATTGTAATTTGCACAAGCTGCAATTATGCATCAAATATAGAAATAGCAAAGAGAAAACTAAAAGAATCAGAATCTATCCCGCCACAAGCTGACTTTTCTAAATTTTTTACACCTGATATTAAGAGTATAGATGAATTGAGTGATTTTTTTAAGGTAGATTCATTTTATTTATTAAAATGTGTAGTTAAAAAAGCACTATTTAGTAATAATAAAACCGAGTTATGTTTTTTCTTTGTTAGAGGTTGTGATGATTTGTCTAATACTAAAGCATTAAATGCGATACCAAATGCAATAGAACTATTAGATTTAACATCACAAGAACTAGAATCATTTGGATTATGCCCTGGTTTTATTGGGCCATATGGTCTTAGAAATATTACTAATGCCAGTCATATTTATTTTGATAATGAATTAATTGGTGCTAATAATCTTATTTGTGGTAGTAATATTAAGGATTATCATATTATTGGTGTTGATTTAAACTTATTTGAAGGATTAGAATTTAGAGATTTATTAGAGGTTAAATCCGGAGATTTATGTCCTAAATGTGGAGAAAAATTAGATATTACAAAGGGTATTGAAATAGGACATATATTTAAGTTAGGAGATAAATATTCAAAGAGTTTAAATGCAACATATCTTGATAAAGATGGTAAATCACAATTTTTTATAATGGGTTGCTATGGTATTGGAGTAAGTAGAATCTTAGGTGCAATATTAGAGCAAAAATCTGATGACAAAGGTGCTATTTGGGGCAATATTTCTCCATTTGATGTTGTTATTATCATCTCAAATATAAAAAATGATGATGAAGTAGTTTTTGCTACAAAACTTTATGAAGAATTAATAAATCTTGGTGTTAATGCACTGTTAGATGATAGAGATTTTAGATTTGGTGCTAAGATGAGTGATTTTGAATTAATAGGCATTAGCAGTGCAATTATCATAGGGAAAGAATTGCAAAATAATAATATAGAATTTATAAAAAGAGATGGACTTAATAGAATAAAATTAGATTCTAATATTTTAGCAGATGAATTAGTGAGATATATAAATGGAGAAAAATCTTGAGATTTTTGCTTATTTTTATTTATTTTTTTATAGAAATATTTTGCATTGTTGAATTTGCTGATGAATTTGGCATATTTATTTTATTTTTAGAGATTATTGTAAGTGCAATTTTTGGCTTTGGCATATTATTGAGCCAATATTCTATGCTCCCTATGGCATACAATGAAATACTAAATGGTGGAATTAGAAATTTTATTGGTCGTAATATTTTACGCTTAATTGGTGTTATATTGTTGATTATTCCTGGAATCTTATGTGATATTATAGGTGCAAGCTTTGTTGTTATCTCTTTATTTTTTACTACAAAGGAGCAAATCTATAAAAAAGAACAAAATAAGTATGAAGATAGTGATATTATAGATGTTGAAATTATAGAAGATAAGAAATAATTTGGAATATATACTTATAAAAAAACGAGTAAAAAATATTACGCTTAGACTTGATAAAAATGGTGATGTTAAAATTAGTGCACCAATTTGGGTGCATGATGAATTAATTGAAAAGTTTTTAGATTCTAAGAGAGAGTGGATAATATCTAGACAAAATATTATAAAAAATAGTTTGCCAAAATATATTAGTGGTGAAAAAATTTTATTTTTTGAAAATGAATATATATTAAATATTATTGAGCATAATAAATATAGAGTAGAAATTAATGATAATATACTAAATATATACACAAGAGATATATCAAATACTAGTAAAATTGAAAAGCTGATTAATAGTTATTTTGTTAAATTATCAGATGGTTTTATGAATAAAAGTATAAGTAAATACTCAAGTGTGATAAATAGAAATATAAAATCTATTAAATTTAGAAATATGACTTCTAGATGGGGCAGTTGTAATACTAAAAATGCAACCATTACTTTGAATACGCTTTTATTTAGGAAGCCATATATTTGTTTTGAATATGTCTTACTGCATGAAATGGTTCATTTAGTTCATCCAAACCATAGTAAGGATTTTTATAATCTTTTAGAATCTCTTATGCCTAATTGGTATAAAGTAAAAATGATTTTAGAATCTTAAAAATAGGGGATTTTTTATGAGTGTTTTAGTTACTGGAGCTTCTGTTGGATTTGGGGCAGCTATAGTTAAGCGTTTAATAAAGGCAGATTATAAAGTTATAGCATTAGCAAGAAGAGAAGATAAATTAAAAGAGTTGCAAGATGAATGTGGTATTAATTGTAAAATTCTTGCTTTAGATGTAAAAAACACACAAAGAATAAAGGATGAAATTGATAAATTTGATGAGAATTTTAGGAATGTTGATATTTTAGTTAATAATGCAGGTCTTGCACTTGGACTTTGTGATGCATCTGTTGCAGATATTAAAGATTGGGAAGAAATGATAGAGGTTAATATTTTATCTCTTGTTAGATTAACTAGATTATTTCTTCCTAATATGGTTGCAAATAAAAATGGGCATATTATAAACATTGGATCTATTGCAGGGAGTTATCAATATCCAGGTGGTAATGTATATGGTGCGACAAAAGCATTTGTTAAACAATTTAGTTTAAATCTTAGAGCAGATTTATTTGATAAAAATATTAGGGTTACAAATATAGAGCCTGGACTTAGTGGTGGTAGTGAATTTTCTCTTGTGAGGTTTAAAGGTGATAAAGAGGCAGCTTTTAGAGTTTATGAAAATACGAATCCACTTTTGCCAGAAGATATTGCAGAAGCAGTATTTTTTGCACTTAGTCAGCCAAAACATGTAAATATAAACAGAATAGAAATGATGCCAACAACACAAGCACCTAGCGCTTTGAGTGTTTTTAAGGAATAGTTTTAAAAGCAAAATATTTGCTAAATATATATCCGCTAAGAGTATAGAATATGCCAGCAATAATCGTTGCTATATATTTATCTATACCACAATATCTATACAATATTATAAGTATTATTAAATTGATCATATATGAACAAATCATACATAATATGAATGTTAAAAATTCTTTTTTAGATTTATTTTTTGTTTTAAATGTATATAGTTTATTTAATATGTAAGAGACAATAATGCCAATCATATATCCTATAATATTTGCTATTTCAGGCATTACATGAATAGTCATCAAAATAAAAATAACCCCATATCCAATAATTGTATTAATTACTCCAACTATTAAATATCTAATAAACTTTGAATCTATTTTCATACTTTGCCTGTGATTTGATTTGTAATGCATAAATAATGATTCTACCTAAAATAAGATAGAATCTTGAAATATTCCTTAGTATGAGGTTTGTTTGAAATTCAATAAGATATATATAGAATTAAGTGATGTTTGTGGTCTTGAGTGTTCATTTTGCCCGACTGTAAAAGGTAAAAGAGGAATTATGAATCTTGAGTTATTTTATAAAATTGTATCAGAATGTAGAAAATATACAAATTTAATAGCTTTTCATATACTTGGTGATCCATTAAAATTAAAAAATATTAAAGATTATTTGTTAATAGCAGATACCTTTAATATTGGTGTTGAGATAACAACAAGTGGTGTCTATTTAAATGATTTTGATTTATTATTATATAGTCCAATAAAACAAGTAAATATATCCCTTGATGCAATTATGGAAATTAAGTCTAAGGCATTTAGAGATGAGAGATTAAATAAAATATTTGAATTTTGTAGATATAAAGATTCTAGTAGTAGCAATATTTTTATTAATTTAAGAATTCAAAATCGTAATAATGATAAATCAATGGAGTTGAAGGAGATTTTAAAAAAAGAATTCAATCTTTTAAGTTTAGATTCAAATACTAGAGTTGGTAGAAAGATAATTATAGTTTTTAGAGATGTTTTTGTTTGGAATACCAATGAAAATAATACCATTAATACTAATGGTTTTTGCTATGGACTAATAAGCCATTTTGGAGTTTTATCAAATGGTGATGTTGTTCCTTGTTGTATTGATGCTAGTGGTGATATTGTGCTTGGAAATTTAAATAAAAATTCTTTATATGATATTTTGCATGGAAGTAGAGCGCAATATATAAGAAATGGTTTTAAAAATGGAGTGATTGTTGAAAAAAAATGTATAAATTGTAACTATAGAATAAAATTTAATGAAATTAATATTTCAAAATGATATAATCCGCCGATATTTTTAAAACTAAAAATTAGTTGAGGAGTATATAATGAAGAAGTTTTTATTAGGTTCAGTTGCAATTGCTGGTTTGTTAAATTTTGCTAATGCTGAATTTGATATATATGGACACTTTGGTGTATATGGTGAATCAAATTTAGATAATAAACGTAGTGATTATGCAGGGCTAAGTGCATCTGTTGGTTTTAATGCATTATTTGGAGATGGTTTTGCAGTTGGATTGGGAGGTTGGGCTGCTATTCCTATATATGAAGATACTAAAAAGTTTGCAGATAATATTTATAAAGATACATTTGTTTTAAGTGAGGCTTATTTTTCTTATTCTAGTGATCCATTTAGTATTGCTATTGGTAGATACAATACAAATGAAATGGGATATGAGTGGTTTAGTGGCCATAATGAAGGTGCTTCTATTAGTTTTGGTATTGGTAACTTTATGGATATATGGGCAATGTATTCTTATGAACAAGCTTTTCAGTTTCAAAGATTTAATAGAGAAACTGCAAGTCAAATCAATGCTTTATGGAATTATAAAAGACATATGCATGTAGATAAGGAACATTTGGGTGCTGCTGGAGTTGATATATTTATTGGTGATGTATTTACAATTTCTCCATATGCATTCTTTGTAACAGATTCATTTTTTGCACCTGGTGTTACATTAGATTTGTTACTTGGTGATAAAACTGATTTATATTCTCAAACTCAATTTAAATATACATATTATGATTCTATAGGTCCTAAAATGAATAGAATAGGGGATGGACAGTTATTTTTAATAGATCAAGAGTTTGGATATGATTGGTTTAGAATTGGTGGTGGTTATTATAAAACTACTGGAAATGGTGTAGGTGGATTGACTTATTATGGTGATAGAAGTAGATTCTATGGTGGAATGGTAGGTGCAAATTTTTATAATAAAGCTAGTGGCTCTTATTTTAACGGCAAGCAATCGACTTGGTATGCATTTACTGGTGCAAGGCATGATGTATTTAAGTTTGATTTATTATATGCTGGTGGTGGATATAAAGAGTTATCAGCATTATTCTCGATTACATTGTTTAAGCATTTAGATTTTGGTGCTGGTTATATTGATTTAGCTGATATTGGAAACAATAAAAGGAACTATTTGACAGGTTTTGTTAAAGCAATATGGTAGCAAAATAGGGGGACAACTTGTTCCCTATTTTTTATTGGTGTGGATTTAGAAATATATATAATGATACTATTTCAGATACACTAAGATTGTATTTTGGCATAAAACCTCTTCCAAGCTTTAATGCTTCTTCAAATTTATCAAATGTTACGCCTGTAATCTTTGGAGCTATTATTGGTTTTAATTTTCCGTTTTGCTTGATATAGCTAATTATTGCTCCCTCACCATATTGTCCGTGGCATTTAATACAACCAATTCCTCTTGGATTTTTATATAATGCTTTTCCGTATTCATATGGACTTAAAAAATCATTGCCATACATAATAATGCATAAGCATAGCAATATAAATATTTTTTTCAATTTTACACCTTATTAATTATTGTTTTCATTGTATCTAATATTAAGTATTTGAAATTTTATTTTATTATAATTACACTTTATTTTTAAGCAAAGGTGTTATTTGTATATTTTAGATGGTAAGGCATATAGCCAAGATATTGAAAAAGAATTATCAATAGAGGTTGATAAATTAAATAGTCTTAATATTTTTCCATGTTTGTGTGTTATTTTAGTTGGTAATAATGCAGCATCTCTTAGTTATGTAACTATGAAGCATAAGGCTTGTAGCAGGATTGGTATAGAATCTAGAATTATTAGATTTGATGAAAATATATCGCAAGATGATTTATTAAATGAGATATGTAAATTAAATAATGATAAAAATGTTAATGGAATTTTAGTCCAACTTCCTCTTCCAAAACATATCAATTCAAATACAATTTTAGAATCAATTGATATTAATAAGGATGTAGATGGTTTTCATCCATATAACATGGGTAAATTATTTTGCAATCTAGATTCTTTTTTACCAGCTACACCTCTTGGAATTATGATGTTGTTAAATCATTATAAAATTGATATTAAAGGTAAAGATGTGGTAATTGTTGGTGCAAGCAATATTGTTGGTAAACCCCTTGCATCATTAATGTTAAATGCTGGTGCTAGTGTTTCTATATGCCATATATTAACAAAAGATGTGTCAAAGTTTACAAAAGATGCTGATATAGTTTGTGTTGGTGTTGGAAAGGCTCTTATGCTTAGTGATAATATGGTAAAAGATGGCGCAATTGTTATTGATATTGGTATTAACAAATTAGATGATGGAAGCATAGTAGGTGATGTAGATTTTATAAATGTATCTAAAAAAACATCTTATATTACACCTGTACCAGGTGGTGTAGGCCCAATGACAATTAGCGCATTGTTGTTAAATACAATAAATGCTACAAAGATACAGCACAAGGTTGTTAAATGAATTTTTTAAAAAAAATATATATGTTTTCTACTACTTGGACAGGGACTATTATTATTGTTTTATTTGTTATATTTTTTATTGCACAAGCTTTTGTTATTCCAAGTAGATCAATGGTAAATACTCTTTATGAAGGTGATTTTTTATTTGTAAAAAAGTTTTCATATGGTATTCCAATACCTAGAATCCCTTGGCTTGAGATTCCAGTGTTACCAGATTTTAATAAAAATGGTCATATTATAGAAGGAGATAGGCCAAATAGAGGTGAAATAGTTATTTTTATTCCTCCACATGTAGAAAAACAATATTTTGTAAAGAGGGTATTTGCAATTGGTGGGGATGAAGTAATTATGGCAGAAGATGGATTGTATTTACGACCAAAAGGTGGTGATGATTTTATAAGAGAAAATTTTCCAAACTCTGTTACTAAAAATATTTTAGGAAAATTGTTTGTTTATGACCCATATCTTGATAAATACAAAGGTGTGCATTATGGCAATGTTCCTATAGCTTATGAATTATTATTAAAAATTGCAGATCATAGCAGGGGTGCTATGAGTAGATTTGAAGAAAGTGGTAAAACTTATTTTTATTATAAAGTAGAGGATGATCACTTCTTTATGATTGGTGATAATAGAGATGGTAGCGAGGATTCTAGATTTTGGGGTTCTGTATCTTATGCTTCATTAATTGGTACACCTTGGTTTATATATCTTAGTTTAAATCTATCAAATAGTAATGAATCAAAAATAAATTCTGATAATACTTATAAAATTCGTTGGGAAAGGATGTTCAAGGGGATTGATGGCATAGAAAAGCTTAGTGCCAAGAATGTAGAAGATGATTTATTTAATACAAGAGAGTTCAAGATGGATGATTTTGTAGAATCTAATCCATAGGATGGCTTATGCAAGAATTAAGTATAGGAATCTTAATTATTTCCATATTTGCGTTACTTATTGCAATTATTGGTCATGAGATAATGCATGGCTTAGCTGCATTGCATTATGGAGATGATACTGCAAAGCTTGCTGGGAGGATTACTATAAATCCAATAAAACACATAGATTTAGTTGGATCTATTATACTTCCTATTAGTTTATTATTACTTCATTCTCCATTTATGTTTGGTTGGGCAAAGCCTGTTCCAATTAATATTAGAGAGGTTATTAAAAATGGTGGATATAATGGTGCTATAATGGTATCACTTGCAGGAATAATTTATAATTTTTTACTTGCTGTAATAGCATCAGTATTGCTATCAAGTGGTGTTATTTCTCAAGATGGTTTTGGTTCAATAATTTATGCGTTTTTAATATTTTTAGTTATTGTAAATGTTACACTTGGGTTTTTTAATTTAATACCAATACCACCACTTGATGGTTCACAAGCACTTGGTTATTTGTCACTTAAATTTAACAATGATAGTATTCCAATTTTTTTTAATAAAATAGAAAGATTTGGTATTTTCATTATGATGGGTATTTTGCTTATTCAGCCACTTGCTCAATTCATATTTTTGCCAATTAGATTTTTGATTAATATTCTTTTATAAAATAGGAGACATAATGACTTGCGTTGTTGGTTGCGATCATGCAGGATTGAAATTAGCTTATGAAGTAATAAATGTGTTATCAAATATTAATAGTGTAGATAAGATTATTGAGATAATTCCACAGAGTGATACTAAAGTTGATTATCCAGATTTTGCTGCCTTGGTATGCAAGGAAGTTGTAAATAATGAAGATTACTTTGGTATTTTAATATGTGGCAGTGGTATAGGTATGTCTATTTGTGCAAATAAATTTCATGGAGTTAGAGCTGCGTTATGTGTGAATGAGTATATGGCTAGATACTCAAGATTGCATAATGATGCAAATGTTTTATGTCTTGGTGAGCGTTTGATTGGTTTTGGTGTTGCAAAGGATATAGTAGAAGTGTTTTTAAATACAAAATTTGAAGGTGGTAGGCATAAACTTAGAATTAGTAAGATTGATTCTATACTAAGATGAAACTCTTTTCTTTTAATAAACAAGCTAGTAATTATGTGTATTATTCTTCACTTCAAAATAAGATAGCAAAATATTTAACCACCAATGCTATGAATGTTGATATTCATAGAGTATTAGATTTGGGTGCAGGTAGTGGTAATGTGATAAGAAATTTAATAGATTATAAAATAGATTATTTTTTAGGTATTGATAATTCAATAAATATGCTATCTCTACATCCAAAAAAAATGGACAATATATCTCATATAGAATTAAGAAGTATTGATTTTGAAAATTACTGCTTTAATGAAGATTTTGATTTGATTATAGCATCATCATCTTTGCATTGGGCTAAAGATATAGAATCTATTTTTTTTAAAATGAAAAGCAATTATAATGTTGCTTTTAGTATCTTTACAAATAAAAGCTTGGAATCTTTGCATAGTTTTTTAGATTCTACTTCTCCATTGAAAAGTTGTGATGAAATTAAAAGTATAATTAATAAGTATTTTATTGGAGAATTTGAAACAATAATTTATAAAGAGAATTTTGATGATAGAGATTCTCTTTTAAATCATTTAAAATATAGTGGGTTACTTGGCGGCAGTAATATTTCATTTAGTTCTAAAAAAAGATTAAAATTTGAATTTCCAAATTTATTTTTGGAATATGAAGTATTATTTTTTATAGGAAAGGTAAGATAATGAGTGCTAAAAAAATAGTTTTTTCTGGAATTCAACCAACAGGAAATATTCATTTAGGCAATTATTTAGGTGCTGTTAAAAATTGGGTTGATATGCAAGATGTATATGATAATATTTTTTGTGTTGTCAATTCTCATGCAATTACAATTAAGCAAGATCCAGAAGAATTAATTAAAAAAACTATAGATTTAGCTTGTATATTGATTGCTTGTGGAATAGATCCAAAAAAATCACATTTATTTGTCCAAAGTGAAATTGATTACCACCCAGCCCTTGCTTGGATATTAGATTGTAATATTTTTATGGGTGATATGACTAGAATGACACAATTTAAAGATAAATCAAAAAAAAATCCAAAAAATATAAATGTAGGTCTTTTTAATTATCCAGCACTTATGGCAGCTGATATTTTGCTATATCAAGCTGATCTTGTTCCAGTTGGCAATGATCAAAAACAGCATATTGAGCTTACTCGTAATGTTGCTATGAAATTTAATAGAGATTTTGGAGAGTGTTTTAAAATACCAGAGCCACTTATAGTAGAACAAGGTGCTAGAGTAATGGGATTGGATGATCCTTTGACTAAAATGAGTAAGAGTGCAACAGGTAAAAATCATGCTATATTTTTATTAGATGATCCAGATATTATTGTTAATAAAATTAAAAAAGCAACAACAGATTCTAATTCAGATATAGTTTTTGATGAAACCAGACATGGTATTTATAATTTATTGTGCATTTATGAAGCATTGAGTGGAAAAGATAGAATAAGTATAGAAAATGAATTTGATGGTAAAGGCTATGGCGTATTTAAAAATGCTCTTGCAGATATTATTATTAATTATTTAAAGCCAATACAGGAGCAATATAAGCAGCTAAAAAGTGATGAAAAATACATAAGAGATATTTTGCAAAATGGAGTAGATTCTGTATTGCCTTTAGCAAGAGACACTTATAATAAAGCTAAAAAATTGGTAGGCTTGATATAATGTAAAAATAGTTACTTTAAAATTTATCTAAAATAATATATAGAGATTGCATAATATTTTGATAGAATTAGTTGGTTGTTTTACTCTCTAAATCAAGGAATATAATGTCATCAGAAATTGCGCAGTGGTTTATGCTTAGTGCTTTTATCTTGTTTATATTGTTTATGGTAGTTAAGACTTTTTTCTACAGAAATATTGCCCAAAGAGAAGAAAAGACATCCGCATCTATAAAATTAACATTGCATGAAGCTGAGATTTTGATACGAAAACATCAGTTGCAGCTACAAAGGGCACTTGGCAATATAGATATTTTAACAGAAGAGATGAATACGATGAAAAATGAAATAAAAGTATTAAAACAGCGTAATTCACAATATAAAATTGAAAGTGATAAATATAGGACAAAAATAAGGGATTTAGAACAAAAAATAGAGGCTTTATTGTAAAACTTTAGGTATATGTAAATTTTATAATATAAAATAAGATATAAAATTTAAGGATGTAGGTATGGATTTAAAAATATTGCAAAATGAATTAAATATAACTATTAGAAATATTCCTGATTTTCCAAAACCAGGAATACAATTTAAAGATATAACTACATTATTAAATAATGCAAAAGTATTTACAATGCTCATGGAGTATTTAGAATCTAGATATAAGAAATTAAATTTAGATTATGTAGCTGGTATTGAGAGCAGAGGGTTTATATTTGGTGCAGCACTTGCTACTAGATTAAATATAGGTTTTGTTCCTATTAGAAAAAAAGGTAAGTTACCATCTACAACTGTTGTAGAAAAATATGCATTAGAGTATGGTTTTGATGAGGTTGAGATACATATTGATGCTTTTATGAATATAAAAAATGCAAAAGTTTTACTTATTGATGATTTAATAGCTACAGGTGGAACAGCAGAAGCAAGTATAAAACTTATAAAATCTATAGGTGGAAATTGTATAGAGGCTTGCTTTTTATTGAAGCTGTTAGGGTTTGATGCAGTTGATAGAATCAAAGAATATACAGAAGTGTTTACTATATTGGATGTTTAAGTTGATTATATGGGAATAGAAGAATATATAATAAATCTATGGGATGCTTATGTAGCCGACTGGGGATATCTCATACTATTTTTGTGGAGTATATTAGAAGGTGAATTAGGATTAATTTTTGCTGGCCTTGCAGCGCATACTGGACATTTGAATGTTGCTTTGGCTGTGTTTGTAGCAGGACTTGGTGGTTTTGTTGGAGATCAAATATATTTTTATATTGGCAGATTCAATAAGTCACATATACAAAAAAGGTTTAAAAATCAAAGGAGAAAACTTGCTCTTGCACATTTGTTATTACAAAAATATGGATGGCCAATAATATTTATACAAAGATATATGTATGGTATGAGAACTATCATACCAATTAGCATAGGTCTAACTAGATATAGTGCATTAAAATTTGCTATTATAAATTTAATTAGTGCTTGGGTTTGGGCCGCTATTACTATCATTCTTACATATATATTTGGTGAGTATATATTGCAACTCTTATCTTGGTTTAAAGAAAGACCTTATATTTTTGTTGCTTTTATTATCATCTTTGTTGGTGGTGTATTCTATTATTTTAAAACACAAACAAAAAAAATAGATAAAAAGATAGAGAAACTACAAAAAACTTTAAGCAATAAGGAGAAAATAAATGAGTTTTAATATTAAGTTTACAAATGATAATGGTGTTAAAAGTGATATAGAAATAGTATTTATTGATAAAGATTTACTTGAAAAACTCCCAGAAAGTATAATAAATATCTTTTTATTGCAAAATTTTAGTGCAAAAGATGGTGAATTTATATTCTTGCAAAATAGTAATACACTATATTATGGTGCTATTTTAGATAATGTGGATTCTATCCGTGAAGCAGCAGCAAAATCAATTCGTATAGTAAAAAAATATAATATTCAATCATTAAAAATTAAAGGATTTGATAATAAAGAATTTACTTATGCTTTGTTGCTTGGAATTTTGCTTGGTAATTATGAATTTGTTGATTATAAAAGTGATTCAAAGAAAGCATCTTTAGAAAGTATTTTTGTTGTATCAAATATTGATTATAAAGATGAGTTGCAAAAAGCATTTGTAGTTGCAAATAGTATTAATATGGCAAGAAATTTGATAAATACTCCACCTCAAGATTGTACCCCAGTAGTATTTGCTGATATTGCCAAAAGAATTTCTAAAGATTTTAAGCTAGATTGTAAAATTGGTGATATGAAATTTTTACAAAATGAAAAGATGGATTTAATATTATCTGTTGCTAGAGCAAGTGTTCATGAGCCTAGATTTATTGAGCTTAAATATTCACCAAAAAATGCAAAAAAGAAAGTTATTGTTGTAGGTAAAGGGCTTACTTATGATAGTGGCGGATTAAGTCTTAAACCAGCTGATTATATGACTACAATGAAAGCTGATAAAGGTGGTGGATGTGCTGTACTTGGGATAATGCAAGCAATTGCTGGCTTAAAACCAGATATTGAAGTAATCGGCATTATTGGTGCTACAGAAAATATGATAGGTGGCAATGCCTATAAACCAGATGATATTATAAGATCAAGAGAAGGGCTTACAATAGAGGTAAAAAATACTGATGCAGAGGGTAGATTAGTGCTTGCTGATTGTTTATCTTATGCACAAGATTTAAAACCAGATTATATTATTGATTTGGCTACTTTGACTGGTGCATGTGTAGTTGGACTTGGAGAATATACAAGTGGAATTATGGGTTATAATACTGATTTAAACAGAGAGTTTGAAGAAATAGCGCTAAAAAGTGGAGAATTAGTGGCCATTTTGCCATTTAATAGACATTTAGAGAAATTAATAGATTCTAAAAATGCAGATATATCAAATGTTTCATCTACTAGATATGGCGGTGCTTTAACAGCTGGTATATTTCTAGGTAGATTTATAAGAGAAGATTATAAGGATAAATGGATACATCTTGATATAGCGGGTCCTGCATATGTAGAAAAAGAATGGGATGTAAATAGTTTTGGTGCTAGTGGTATTGGCATAAGAAGTGTGGTTGATTTTATTTTAAAGGTTTCAAATGGGTCTTAGTGTAGGAATTATTGGATTACCAAATGTTGGAAAATCAACCACATTTAATGCATTAACAAAGACCCAAAATGCTCAAAGTGCAAATTATCCCTTTTGTACAATCGAGCCTAATAAAGCCATAGTTCCTGTTCCAGATATGAGACTAAATGAACTTGCAAAGATTATTAATCCACAAAAAGTTATTAATTCTGTAATTGAATTTGTTGATATTGCAGGACTTGTAAAAGGTGCATCAAAAGGTGAAGGTTTAGGCAATCAATTTCTTGCAAATATAAAAGAAGCTGATGCACTTTTACATATAGTAAGATGTTTTGAAGATTCTAATATTACTCATGTAGAAGGAAGAGTTGATCCAATAAAAGATATAGAAATTATAGAGTTAGAGTTATTGTTTGCAGATTTACAGACTTTAGATAAAAGAATAGAAAGACTTAATCGCATAGCAAAATCAAGTAAAGATTCTACTAAGTCATTGGATATGGCATTAAGATTAAAAAAACATTTAGAAGAAAACAAGCCTATTAGAATCTTTGATGATAAAAATAATGAAGAATTTATATCTTTAAATAAAGAATTGAGATTTTTAAGTAATAAAGAACTTATATATGGTGCAAATGTGGATGAAAATATGAATAATAAATATTTAGATGCATTGAGAGAATATGCCCTAAAAAACTCTAGTGAAGTTATTACAATTAGTGCAAAGCTAGAAGAAGAGATGATTGAGATGAGTGATGAAGAGAAGGTTGAATTTTTAGAAAGCCTTGGAGTAAAAGAAAGCGGATTAGATCAGATAATAAGGACAAGCTTTAAGAAGCTTAATTTAATTAGTTATTTTACTGCAGGAGTGAAGGAGATTAGATCTTGGACTATTCCAAATGGTGCTACTGCACCTATGGCTGCTGGAGTAATACATAATGATTTTGAAAAAGGATTTATTAAAGCAGAAATTATTGCTTATGATGATTTTGTAAAATATGGTGGTGAGCAAAAATCTAAAGAAGCTGGGGCTATGAGGATTGAAGGTAAAGAGTATATTATGAAAGATGGTGATATAGCACATTTTAGGTTTAATGTATAAAATTACCTAAATTTGGTTACTATAATATCTATCTTAATATATTTCTAATTCATTTATTGGAATTGAAAGAAAAAAATTCATATCTTTTTCCATTTTATTTATAATATCTTCATAGCTGAAACTATTTTTTTGATATATAAAAAAACTATTATGTAGATTATCTTTGTCATATTGTTGTATCTTATGTTTAGCTTTATAATTAACTTTGTTTAAGTAGGATTCTACTATACTTATTTCTATTTTATGATTGCTACTTTTAAGAATAGCTACTCTAGGATACACTCCTTTGTCATCTTTATGCTGTTTTAATTTAAATGCTATATATGGAGTTGATGATGTTTTTCCTTTTCCAAAACTGCAGCTAATATCGAAATCTCTAAATATATGCATTTTTTGCAATGATTTTGATATTTTACTAGGTTTGGAACCTTTTGTTGTATTTTCTAGGTTAAATGCAGTTTCAAAAAATTCTTTTAATATATCTTTATAAATCTTTTTTCTAAGATATTAAACTTCATCTTTATGTCCTTAAATCTAATTTAATCTTTTTATATAATATATACTTTATTATATGCAAGATTCCGTATAATGATAAAGCCCCTATAATAAATCCTGCTATCCAGTCTTGTGTTAATCCAAATATAATATAGCCTATGATAGAGCATGCTGCAGTAGTAAGTGCAAATGGTAATTGTGTTATAAAATGTCTATGCAAAGAACATCCAGCACTTGATGCAGATATTATTGTTGTATCAGATATAGGTGATGAATGATCTCCAAATAGTGATCCAGATAGAGCTGCTGCTAATATCATTGCTGTATATGTTGTATCTATGCTTATATGTGTGATAATGTCTATACAAAATGGAACCACAATAGCTAATGTCCCCCAGCTAGTTCCGGTGCTAAAAGCAATAAATGCAGATGTGATAAATAATATAGCAGGTAACATTCCAAGCCAATTTGATGAGAAACTATCTTGCATAAAATTTACTATATGCATTCCAATCTTTAGATCTTCTTTCATAATAGCTCCCACTATCCAAGCAAGCACTAAGATTGAAATCAATAAAACCATTTCTTTGCAACCACGATAAAATGCTAATGATATTGTATTTATCTTAAGATTCTTTCTTCCTAAATATATTGCAAGTATTACAGATACTATACTGCCTATAAGTAGTGCTAATGTCATATTAGTTCTCGCTAGTATGTCAAATATATTATTTAATTCTTTCTCTTCATAGCCAAGGCAAATAATCATTATAAAACTTATGATAATAAGACTTAAAAGTGGAATTATTAATGATTTTAATGATTGCTTATTTTGTATTTGGTAAGTTTCTTTTTTATTTTTTTTATGCTGTATTGTTTTGAAGGGTATATTGAATATTATCACCATCATAGCACATAATAAAGTAAACCAAGAATAGAAGTTATATATTAATGTATGTATAAATATTGAAAAAATATCATCTTTATTATTTATCATATTTTGATTTAATATTCCTATGAAATAAGCTCCTAAGCTTGAGATAGGCACTATAGCGGCTACAGGAGCAGCAGTAGAATCTATAAAATATGCTATTTTTTCTTTTGTTATATTATATGTTTTGCTTAATGGTCTAGCAATTTGACCAACCACCATTGCACTAAAATATCCATCTATAAATATTATTACACCAAGTGCAATAATTAGTGATTCTATTATTTTTGTATTATTTGTTTTTGGTTTTATCCATTCTTGAAATGCTTTTGTAGCTCCTGTTGCAATAAGGATCTCAGATAATATACCAAGTAGGATTAAAAACAAAAATAAAAATGCAATATCTATATTAATTGAATAACTATCAAATGAATAAAATATTGCAGTAAATTTATTAATGATAAAACTAAATATTGCTACGGGATTATCGTAATGCATTATAATTGAAATGAAAATGATACTAATTGCTATTGATATAACTAATCTTCTTGTTAAAATAATCATAATAAAAATTATGCAAGGTATAAAGAAACTAAGTATTAATGAATTCATATTTTCTCTTTTAATTAATCTAAAAAAATAATTTAGCATATAATTTATTTGAGTTATATTGACTATAGTAAATGTGATTATTGAAAATTGCTTTATTTTGTAGTAGAATACTAGGTTTATTTTTGTTAGAATGGGAGTAGGTATGACTAATGTCTTACTAATAATACAAATTATACTATCAATAGTAATTACGATTGCTGTACTATTACAAAAAAGTTCTAGCATAGGTTTGGGTGTGTATAGTGGAAGCAATGAATCATTATTTGGTGCAAAAGGTCCTGCAGGATTTATGGCAAAATTTACAATGATTATGGGTTTTTTATTTATCATTAATACAGTTTTTCTTGGTTACGCCTATTCAAAGCAAAAGAATAAATCTGTTCTTGATAGCACAAAAATAGAATCTAGTATTCCAGAATCACCAGAAAGCAGCCTGAATTCTAACCTTTTAAATTCTAATACATCTCCATTTGATGCTCCTGCTGCACCATTAGTCCCAAAAAGTAAGGAGTAGTTGTGTTGAATAATATTTATGATAATACAAAAGTTAATATGCAAAAAACGCTTGATTCATTAAGAAGAGATTTTGGCACACTAAGGAGTGGTAAAGTTTCTACAATGATATTAGATAATATAAAAGTTGATTATTATGGAACTCTAACTCCTATCAACCAAGTTGGTTCTGTTATTGCAAAAGATGCCACAACTATAGTTATTACACCTTGGGAAAAAAATCTAATAAAGGATATAGAAAGATCTATATTGGAAGCTAATATTGGAGTTAATCCAAATACTGATAGTGATAGCGTAAAGTTATTTTTTCCTCCAATGACAAAGGAACAAAGGCAGTCCATAGCAAAAGATGCGAAAGCTATGGGTGAAAAAGCAAAAATTGCAATAAGAAATATTCGTCAAGATTCTAATAATTCTATCAAGAAAATAGAAAAAGATAAAAATATCACAGAAGATGAAGGTAGAGTAGCACTTGATGAAATACAAAAATATACTGATGAATTTGTTAAAAAAATTGATGAAATGGTAAAGAATAAAGAAGAAGAGATATTAAAGGTTTAGTTTTATGAATATTAAACAATATTACCTAGATGCTAATGCTCTCTTAGAAGGACATTTTTTATTAAGTAGTGGGAATCACTCTAATTATTATTTACAATCTGCTAAAGTTTTAGAAAATCCAAAAGTAGCGGAGATTCTTGCAATTGAATTAGCAAGGAAAATTAAAGAATATGGACTTACAATAGATTGTGTATGTTCACCTGCGCTTGGTGGTATTTTAGCTGGATATGAACTTGCAAGGGCTCTTGGTGTAAAATTTATATTTACAGAAAGAGTAAATGGCATAATGAGTCTTAGACGAGGTTTTAGTGTAAGAAATAATGATAATATTGTTATTTGCGAAGATATAATTACGACTGGTGGTAGCGCCTTGGAGTCTGCAAATTGTGTAGAATCTATAGGGGGGAGGGTTGTTGCTTTTGCAGCTCTTGCAAATAGAGGATTTTGCAAAAGAGTAGATTCTCAATTTGATAGAAAAATTGAATGCAAGCTTCCATATAATGTTCCATTGTTTGCATTAGATGACTTTGTTTTTGATATGTATGATGAGAAATCATGTCCTATGTGTGCTAGCGGTTCTATAGCTGTTAAACCTGGAAGTCGTGGAAATTAAGAATTTATTTAAATATCAATATGAAAATAAATAAAATTATAAATATAAGATATATTATCCATTCTATACAATCTCTACTACTAATAGAGCGCATGAAGGCTTTTATTACAGATATTTTTATGATTTATACACCAATTTTATATCTTTGGTATATTATCTTGGGTTCTAAAGAGGCGTTTCAGCAAAACCAATTTATTATTTTTATATGCTTTTTATTTTATTCTTTTGTTATATCATTTTTGTTTAGCTCTAAAGGTCAAACTTTTGGCTATATGTATGCAGAGATTAAATTAATTAGAGATGATGGTAAGAATATTGGATTTTTATTATCTTTTTTTAGATTTATATTATTTTGTTTTAGTATGAGTTTATTGTTTGGCTTTTTTGTTCCATTTTTTAACAAGAAGCAAAAGACATTTCATGATTTAATCACTAAAACTAATGTGATACACTATAAACAACATTAGAGGTTTATCTTAGATTATAAAATATATTAAATTATATTTAATTAATTAAACTAAAATTTACAAATAAAAATGTAAAATGAGAACTAAATTTTCTTTTATTAAAGGTAGTTTATGGAGAATAGGCTTTTTACTTTTGCGGGTTTGATTAATCATAGCCACGATTTTATAATAGCATTTTATATAGTTTTAACTGTTTTTATTGCATTATTATTTGCTTTATTAGCTACAAGAAGACTTGAAGTTGTTCCAGGTGGCATTCAAAATGTTGCTGAAATTTTTGTAAGTGGTATTTTATTTTTTGCAAAAGATGCTATAGGTGAAAAATTAGCTAGAAAATATCTTCCATTAACTGCTACTATAGCACTTATAGTATTTATTTCTAATATCATAGGTATAATACCGGGCTTTGAATCTCCAAGTTCAAGTTGGAGTTTTACGCTTGTATTGGCTTTGATAGTATTTTTTTACTATCATTTTGAGGGTATTAGAGAACATGGTTTTATACATTATTTCGGGCATTTTATGGGTCCTGTAAAATGGCTTGCTCCACTTATGTTTCCTGTAGAGATTATTTCACATCTTTCTAGAATTATCTCCCTTTCATTCAGACTTTTTGGTAATGTGAAAGGCGATGATATATTTTTATTGGTAATGCTCATGCTTGCTCCTTGGGTTGCACCATTACCTGCTTTTGCTATACTTACTTTTATGGCTTTTTTACAGGCATTTATATTTATGATTTTGACTTATGTTTATTTGGCTGGAGCCGTATTAATAGATGAAGAACAGCATTAGAAAGCGTCACTATAAGCATAAGCATTCACTAAACTTAGATAATATTTTTTTACATGATATTGCATTTGTAAATATATTATTAGAAATATTGGTTGGTGCCGTATTTGGTGTTTCATTGTGCTTTGGCTTTGTGTTATCTTTCTTTGTAATCAAGGGTAGTTTACTGGTTTCTGTATTATTATTTTTTGTGATTATGATATTTGCCTTATTTTTAGTATTTTTATTTAAATGTATTCATTTATCTGTCATGTTAAAGGTAAAGGAAATAGAGATACTAGATAAGATTTATAATAAATCTTAGATGCAATTAGATAAATTTTTGATTACCAATGAAAAATTTTATTTAAATATAGAGTCTAATATACTTCATGCACATGATTGTGGTGTCTCAAAAATATATTTAAGAGAGTTTGAGATATGTAGATTTTATAAGTTTGTTGATCTATGTTCTAAGTATAATATCTTATTGTTTGTTAATTATATTTTTAATTATATTGATGATATATTAGAGTATACTAATGGAATACATTTAAAAAGTAGTGAATTTGATTTAGTGGAATTAGTAGCTAATAAAAAATTGATATCATATAGTGCTCATAATGTAGATGAAGTAATAAATGCTTACAATAAAAGCATAGATTATATTTTTTTAAGTCCAATTTTTAATGTAGAAAATAAAAATCCTGCACTTGGAATTGAGTATATAAAAAAAATACCAAGTAAATATAAAAGTAAAATTTATGCTTTAGGTGGAATTAATTACAATAATATTAATGATTTTATAGATATTGGCATCAAAGGTGTAGCAGGCATAAGAATGTTTTTGAAGGGTTGATATTGAAAAAAGTTATATTTATTCTTATATTTACCATTTCTTTAAATGCAAGTTTTATTGGTGATGCAGGGTATGGATATAATTTTTACCGCTATGAAGAACCGAATTTAATGAAAATTCAAGGTGCCCTCCATACTATATTTGCTAAATTGGCTTATCTTGGAGATATCGTTGGAGTAGAGTTAAATTATCTACAAGCATTAGATCAAAGTACTAAATATTATGGGTCAACAATGTCTGGTTTGCCATTGCTTGGTACTCCATCAAATGATAGTTTTTATAATGTTGATTTTAAATTTGGCAAGAGATTAAATATATTTGATAATTATGACGGTTTAGGATATATAGGTATAGGATATCGCTATTTAAATAATCAGCTTTCTGGTTTAGGTGGCTATAGAAGGGAGCAAACTTATTATTATATTCCAATTGGTTTTCATGTAAGTGATGGTATGTTTATTGATGGATTGTTTGCTAGATATGGCGCTGAAGCTAGATATTTATTTTTAGGCGTTAACAAGACACACATAGGTGATGCTATATCAAATATAGATCCTAGTGTGCTAAAGATGATACAAAAAAATAATTTTGGTTTGAGGGTTCATAGTGGTTTTGAATATTTTTTATCCAATGATTTTAAAATTTTTATGCAAATAAGTGCAGATTATTGGTATGTAAGAGAATCTAGCACAGCTATTGCAACATATATTAGTAATGGTGTTTCATATAAAGGAGTATTTGTAGAGCCTGCAAATAATACAGTTCAATTTGGTGTAGAATTTGGAATAGGTTTTTAAATATGCAAATAGATTTTATTACATTTTTATACGCATTTAGCCTCACACTACTTGCAGGTATTAGCACTTCACTTGGTGCATTTTTGGCATTTTTTCGCACAAAAGATGAAAGCAGGATATTATCATTTGGTCTTGGTTTTAGTGGAGGAGTGATGATCTATCTTAGCTTTGTTGAAATACTTCCAAAATCAATAGAGCACTTTTCTAAAACTTCAGATGGTATATATGCAAATATATTTGGAGTAATATGTTTTTTTATCGGTATGTTATTAGCTTTTGGTATTGATTTTTTTATTCCAAAAGATGTAAATCCACATGAATTGAAGAGTCAAAATGAGGTTTATTGTGAGCTATCAGATAAACAGAAATATTTTTCATTAAATAAACATATGCAAAGGACAGCAATTTTCACAGCTATTGCAATCACAATTCATAATTTTCCAGAAGGGTTTGCTACATTTGTTTCTGCATTAGATAATTTTGTATTTGGAGTAAGTATTGCCATTGCTGTTGCAATTCATAACATACCAGAAGGTCTTGCTGTATCTCTTCCTATATATCATGCAACAGGAAATAAAAAACAGGCTCTTAAGCTTACATTATTATCAGGTTTAGCTGAACCAATAGGTGCTCTTGTTGGTTATTTTTTACTTGCTCCACTTTTGGGTGATTATACATTGGCTATTGGCTTTGGTATTATTGCTGGTGTAATGGTGTTTATTTCTATTGATAGTCTATTACCTGTTTCTAAACTAAGCACAAAAGGACATGAATCTGTTATTGGTGTTATGTGTGGTATGGTTATTATGGCAATTAGTCTTATTTTATTATCTTAGCACATAGAGGTTGTAGTGAAAAATATTTATTTTGATACTAAAGTTTTAGATCAACATGTTGTTACTTCATTTGATTTAAGTGAAGAATTACTTATGGAAAATGCTGCAAGTGGACTTGAAACTTGCATCAAAAAGCATACCAATGCTAATTCATTTATTATTATAGTTGTTGGTAGTGGGAATAATGGTGCTGATGGTTTAGCACTTGCTAGAAGATTAATTGGAAAATATAATGTAAATATATATATGCCAAAGGAACCAAAAAGCGAATTAGCAAAACTTCAGCTATTAAGATTAAGGAAAATGAATGCAAAGTTTATAGATAAACTATTTTTATGTGATATTGTTGTTGATTGTTTATTTGGTAGTGGTTTTAAAGGTGAATTAGATTTGTATAATCAACAACTAATTACTAATATGAATAATATTGCTAGATTTAATATTGCTTGTGATATTCCAAGTGGAATAGATTCTAATGGTTATATTTCTAGTGTTGCTTTTAGGGCTGATATCACCGTTAGTATGGGAGCATTAAAATTATCATATTTTAGTGATATTGCAAAGGATTACATAGGTGATATTTTTGAAATTGATCTTGGTGTTTCAAAATATTTTTATGAAAAAGATTCTAAATATAAACTACTTGTAGAATCTGATTTTAATCCTCCAAAAAGAGAATATAAGAATACACACAAAGGCAATTTTGGTCATTGTTGTGTTATCGCTGGTGAAAAAGAGGGTGCAAGTATACTTAGTGCATTAAGTGCATTTGCATTTGGCAGTGGCTTAGTTAGTATTATTGGTGATGTAAAAAATATTCCTTATCATATTATGAATTCACAATTATTACCAAAGAATTGTAATTCTATTGCATTTGGGATGGGTCTTGGCGATAGAATTAATAAATATAATTTTGATTTTTTAGGTGATATTCCAAGTGTAGTTGATGCTGATATGTTTTATAATCCTGATTTAGAATCTATAATAAATAAGGGAAATTTAGTTCTTACGCCTCATATAAAGGAATTTGCATCACTTTTGCAAATTACTAATTTTGGTAATTTTGATATTAAATATATTATTCAAAATAGGATTAGTTTAGCAGAAGAATTTTCATCTAAATATAAAAATATAGTATTGCTTCTAAAAGGAGCAAATACGCTAATAGCGCAAGATGGCAATATTTATATTAATCATTTTGGATGTAATAATCTTGCAAAGGGTGGTAGTGGGGATGTTTTAAGTGGTATGATAGCATCACTTTTAAGTCAGAAGTATTCTTTGCTTGATGCAGCTATAACAGCATCATTAGGTCATTCTTTTGCTTCTAGAAATATAAAAACTAGTTATGGTTTAGAGCCTTTAGACTTGATTGATGAAATTAAAAAATTTTAAGGAAATAATGATGGATAAACTTATGATAGGTGGCATTGAATTTAATTCTAGACTTATTGTTGGTAGTGGCAAATATAAAGACTATAAAATAACAAGAGAAGCCACTATTGAAAGCGGTGCGGATATGATAACTGTTGCAGTAAGAAGGGTTAATATTACAGATGATAAAAGTGAAAATTTGCTTGATTATTTTAAGGATACCAATATAAAGTTTTTACCAAATTCTGCTGGCTGCACTACATCTAAAGAGGCTGTATCGCTTTTCAGGCTTGTTAGAGAAGCAACCGGTATAAACACGATTAAATTAGAAATTATAGGTGATATAGATAAAACTCTTTATCCTGATGTTGTTGAAACATTGAACGCCTGTGAAATTTTAAGCAAAGAGGGCTTTATTGTATTTGCATATTCAAATGATGATCCTGTTATGGCAAAAAAATTAGAAGATTCTGGAGCAAGTGCTATAATGCCACTTGCAGCTCCTATTGGCAGTGGTCTTGGTGTTCAAAATAAATATAATATCCTTTTTATCAAAGAAGCAGTAAAGATACCTGTTATCGTTGATGCTGGTGTTGGTTGTGCAAGCGATGCAGCTATTGCAATGGAGCTTGGTATTGATGGTATCCTGACAAATTCTGCTATTGCTTTATCTAGAGATCCTATTTTGATGGCAAGAGCTATGAAAAATGCTGTTATTGCAGGTAGAGATAGTTATTTAGCAGGTAGAATACCAAAAAAGCCTTATGCAAGTGCTTCATCACCTATTGATGGAATTGTTCAATTGTAATATGTTTTATCAATAAGACTATTTTTAATTATAATAATTAATCTTAATATAAGAAAAACCTATTAAAATCCTAAATTTATAAATAATTTAGAGGTAGATTATGTCAGGTGATAAAGAGATAATTATTGCTTTAGTTGGACAGCCAAATGTCGGAAAGACACTTCTTATTAATAAAATTAGTGGATCAAATCTTCATGTTGGTAATTTTACTGGTGTAACAATAGAAAAGGCAGAAGCTTGTTTAGAATATAAAAATTATAAATTAAGAATTATAGATTTGCCTGGAACATATTCTATAAATGAATATTCACAAGAAGAAAAAATCACAACTAACTTTTTATTTGATGGTAAATTTGATGTTATATTAAATGTGGCAGATTCTACAAATTTAGAGAGAAATTTATTTTTAAGCACACAATTAATGGCATTAAATAAAAAAATGATAATAGCTCTTAATATGTCTGATGAAGCTAAAAGTGAAGGTATTATTATAGATTATAAACAACTTTCAAATATATTTGGCGTAGAAGCACTTTTAGTCTCTGCAAAAAGTGGTGAAAATATAAATTTACTGCTTGATAAAATTATTGATATACATACAAAGCCATTCTGTCCACCTAAGCGTGTTTATGCTGACTTTATTGAAACTGAAATTGAAAAATTATCTAACTTTTTTATTGATAATAATATTAATTTAGACTCTCCTAGAAAACTAGCCATAAATCTTTTTTTGCAAGATGAAAAAACATATAAAATATTACATGATAAACCATTTTGGGTTGAATTAAATCCTTTACTCCAAGATTCAATAAAAAGATTGTATTTGCAAAGTGATGAAAAAAGCATTAAGTCAATATTTTTAAATGATGATTATTCATTTGCAAGAGGGGCCTATAAAGAGGTATGCAAGTTTAAAACAAAAGATAAAGATAGTGCTACAAGCAAAATTGATTATATATTATTAAATAAGTATATTGGCATACCTATATTTTTATTTCTTATGTGGTTGTTATTTAACCTTACATTTAATATAGGGGCATATCCTCAAGGATGGATTGAAGATGCTTTTGCTTGGCTGGGTGATATTGTAAAGGAACATATAAAAAATGATTCTTTAGCATCTCTTATTGCAGATGGTATTATAGGTGGTGTTGGGACTGTAATTTCATTTTTACCCTTAATATTAATTTTGTTTTTAGGTATTGTTTTGCTTGAAACTACTGGTTATATGGCTAGAGTTTCATTTCTATTAGATGGTTTTTTTCATAAATTTGGATTACATGGAAAAAGTTTTATTCCATTAGTTAGCGGTTTTGGTTGTTCTATTCCTGCATACATGAGTACTAGAATGTTAAAAAATCATACTGATAAGATGATCACTATGCTTATTATTGGTTTTATGAGTTGTAGTGCTAGGCTGCCAGTTTATGTATTATTTGTTGGTGCTTTCTTTGATGATAGGTATGCAGGTAATGTCCTTTTTGGAATTTATATTCTAGGTTTTATTGTTGGTTTAATATTTGCAAAGATTTTAAAGTTGACTGCTTTTAGAGGTAGTGATGAGCCATTTGTAATGGAAATGCCAAAGTATAGAATCCCATCATTTGGACTGGTATGTCGTTCAGTTTGGAATAAAGGGTATTTCTATATTAAAAAAGCAGGAACTTTTATTTTTATTGCTTCAGTTTTAATATGGTTTTCTACTCAATATCCTAAAAATACTGAAATAATGCAATCTTATGATGATAGGATTGTGCAAATACAAGAACAATATGATAATTTGATTGCAGATGATATAGATGTTTCGAATAATGAAAATATATCATTACTTCAAGATGAAATAATAAAACTTGAAAATGAAAAACAAGCCAATTTGCTTGCAAATAGTTATATGGGGGTTATTGGTAATTTTATAGAACCTATATTTGCTCCTCTTGGCTTTGATTGGAAACTTTCTGTTTCACTTGTAACGGGAATTGCTGCAAAAGAAGTTGTTGTATCTACAATGGGTATTTTGTATTCTTTAGGTGAAGTAAGTGAAGATGATACAACAAGATTAAGCAATATTGTAAAAAATGAAGTTTCTTTTCCTACTGCAGTTGCATTCATTTTGTTTGTTATGTTTTATCTACCTTGTTTTGCAGCCACAATAGTATTTACAAAAGAGGCTGGAAAAACTATATATAGCCTTTATTTATTTGTATTTACTACAGCAGTATCTTATACATTGGCTCTTATTGGATATGAAATATCTAGACTTGTATATTAATACTTGGTATTGACATTTATATCTTATTTTTAATATAATTCCAGCTTTTAATAACTATTTCTTGCCTAATGTTTTATTTGTAATTTCGGGGCGTAGCGCAGTCTGGTTAGCGCACTTGGTTTGGGACCAAGGGGTCGAAGGTTCGAATCCTTTCGCCCCGACCATTTTATGGTGAGTGTAGTTCAGTTGGTTAGAGCACCAGATTGTGGCTCTGGGGGTCGTGGGTTCGAATCCCATCACTCACCCCACATTTGCGTTCGTAGCTCAACTGGATAGAGCATCAGACTTCGGATCTGAGGGTTAGGGGTTCAAGTCCCTTCGAGCGTACCACTTGGATATCGATTTGTTTTTTGCGTTCGTAGCTCAGCTGGATAGAGCAACAGCCTTCTAAGCCGTAGGTCGCAGGTTCGAGTCCTGCCGAGCGTACCACTTTATTCATGCTTCATTTTCTCTTTGTTAAGGTTTGTTTTTTGGATATTTATAAAGATAAGGTTTTTACAGATCCAATTGATACTATTTGTGTATTTAATACTGATCATATAAAGGATTCCATTATAAAAATTGAATCATATTCTAAAGATAATTATGTACTTGGATATATTAGATATGATCTAAAAGATATGCTATTGGGTAGTAATATTATTTTAGATAAGCCACTTTTGTATTTTAATGTGTATAAAACATATACAGCTTATAATCCGTTAGTTTATCCATTAATAAAGGATATAAATATTACACCAAGCATATCTTTTAATGATTACTTTGATGATATTAGTTTTATAAAAGATCAAATATCGCTTGGTAATACTTATGAAGTAAACTATACAATTAATTTTGATATAGATTATAATGGAAGTGATATTGAGCTCTTTGAATATTTATTAAGTATGCAGAAAACAGATTATAGTGCTTTTATTTGTAATGAGTTTGAGAGTATTTTATCATTTTCTCCAGAATTATTTTTTAAAAAACAAGGAGATAAAATTATTACTAAACCAATGAAAGGAACTATTGCAAGAGGTATAGATTCTAAAGATGATTTAAAACAAATTGAGTATCTAAAAAATGATATAAAAAATATAGCTGAAAATGTAATGATAGTAGATCTGCTTAGAAATGATTTAAGTAAAATTTCATCAAAAGTGGAAACTACAGAATTATTTTCTATAGAAACTCACAAAACATTACATCAAATGACTTCTCAAATTGAAGCAGAATTAATACACAATATAAATTTATTTGATATTTTTTGTGCATTATTTCCTTGTGGATCTATTACTGGTGCACCAAAAATAAGCACTATGAATATTATCGATAAGATAGAAAGGCATAAAAGAGGTGTTTATTGTGGTGCTATAGGATATTTATCCCCTGATGAAATAATTTTTAGTGTTCCTATTAGAATTTTGCAAAAGGATAACAATAATAATAAATGGTGCTACAAAAGTGGTGGAGCTATTACTTGGGATTCTAATGTAAATGACGAATGGAATGAGGTTTTATTGAAATCAAAGTTTTTATTATTGGATTACAAAATTATTGAAACTATGAATGTATGCAATGGAGAAATTTTATTTTTGGATAAGCATTTGGAGAGATTAAAAAAAACAGCTTTAGCTCTTGGTTTTAAATTTGATAATATTGATTTTATAAATTTAAAAGATGGAATACTAAGATTACTTCTTAGTAAGGATGGTAGTTATACAATTGAAATAAATGATTTTATAGAGCATAAGACTAATAAAATCATAATTTCAAAAAATAGAGTAAATTCTAATGAAAAATTCTTATATTACAAGACTACTATTCGTCCATGGTATGATGATGTAAATATGAAAATTAAAAACAATGAAATATATGATGAAATTTTTTTAAATGAGTATGATGAAATTACAGAAGGTTCAAGAAGTAATATAGTTATACAAAAAGATGATATGCTATACACTCCACCAATTAAATGTGGATTATTAAATGGAATATTTCGTGATGAATTAGTTAGAAATAAACAATGTATAGAAAAAAAACTTTATATACATGATTTAATTAATGCAGACAAAATTTTTTGCATTAATTCTGTTCGTGGTATGATAGAGGTAAATCTTGAGACATAGTATAGATTCTAGTATTGTCGTAATTGATAATTATGATTCTTTTACATATAACATAATATATTATTTGAGGTGTTTTGGACATAATCCGCTTGTTTTTAAAAATGATGAAATTAACATTAATGAATTATATAATATTGATTTTACTCATATTATTATCTCTCCTGGACCAAGTAATCCAAATAATGCCGGCATATCACTTGATGTAATTGATACATTTTATACAACTAAAAATATTCTTGGTGTCTGTTTAGGACATCAATGCATAGCATATTATTTTGATGCAGATGTAAAAAAATCAGATAATCCTATGCATGGCAAAGTAAGCTATATTACATTTGATGAAACTAGTAAACTTTATAAAAATATAGACCAAGGTTTTAGAGTTACAAGATATCATTCACTTATAGTTGATAATATAAAGTTTCCATTAAAAATAAATGCTAGAAGTGAGGATAATGTGATAATGGGTATAGAGCATTTTAAATATAATATTTTTGGTGTTCAATTTCATCCGGAATCTATATTAAGTGAGTTTGGCAAGCAATTATTGTTTAATTTTATAAATATTCACTAACTTTAGTTTATAATGCTAAGTTTATAATTTTTGCTATAAAGGTTTATGAAATATGAGAGGATTCAAAATTTTTACAGGCTCTTCACATCCAAGTTTTGCAAAAGAATTAGCAAGATATTTAGATATTATATTATCAAATGCCGAATTAAATAGATTTAGTGATGGCGAAATTAATGTTAAAATAAGTGAGAGTGTTAGAGGTAAAGATATTTATATAGTTCAACCAACTTGTTACCCTACTAATGATAATTTAATGGAGCTTTTAATTATGGTTGATGCATTTAAGCGTAGTAGTGCATCTGATATCAATGCTGTAATTCCATATTTTGGTTATGCAAGACAAGATAGAAAGGCTGCTCCTAGAGTCCCAATTACTGCTAAGCTTGTAGCTAATCTTTTGCAAAGTGCAGGTGTAAGTAGAGTTATTACTATGGATTTACATGCAGGCCAGATTCAGGGTTTTTTTGATATTCCTGTTGATAATTTATATGGTTCAATAGTATTTTATGATTATATAAAATCAAAACAATTAATTAATCCAATTATTGCATCTCCAGATATTGGTGGAGTTGCCAGGGCAAGACAATTTGCAAATCAATTAGGGCTTGGTTTGATTATAGTTGATAAAAAGCGTGAACGTGCTAATGAAAGTGAAGTTATGAATATTATAGGTGATGTAAATGGTAAGACTGTTATACTTGTTGATGATATTATTGATACAGCAGGCACTATGGTTAAAGCTGCAGAGGTATTAAAGAAAAATGGTGCAGTTAGCGTTATTGCTTTTGGAACACATGCAGTATTTAGTGGTAGTGCAATAGAAAAAATAGAAAGTGGTGCTCTAGATGAAGTTGTTGTCACAAATTCTATACCATTTACTAACAATAGTTCAAAAATTAAGGTTTTGAGTGTAGCACCATTATTTGCAGAGGTTATACGTAGAATTTATCATAATGAGAGTGTTAATTCTTTATTTTTATAATTTTATGTTTAGTTTTTGATTTTATTTTTATGAATTTTGTGTTAATATTATAGCTTTTAATCTTAAGAAAGAATGGTGGTGATATAGATGCCAGGAATTAAAATAAGAGAAAATGAAAGTTTTGATGAGGCGTATAGAAGGTTTAAAAAACAAGCAGATAGAAATCTTGTTGTGACTGAAAGTAGAGCTAGAAGATTCTTTGAATCTCAAACTGAGAAGCGAAAAAAACAAAAGATTAATGCTAAGAAAAAAATGTTGAAACGCTTGTATGTTTTAAGACGTTATGAGTCTAAGTTATAAGGTTGATTATGAAATTTAGCGGAAAAAATGTTCTAGTTACTGGTGCCAGTAAGGGTATTGGTGCAGATATTGCAAAAGTTCTAGGCTCTTATGGTTTAAAAGTATGGATTAATTACAGAAGTAATCAAGATCTTGCTATTAAAGTAAAAGATGATATTGAAAGTAGTGGAGGTGTTGCTTCTGTAATCTCTTTTGATGTTTCAAGAGAGAGTGAAGTATTAGATGCTTTTAAGGTTATTACTGATTGTGATGGAGGTTTAAGTTATCTTGTTAATAATGCTGGTATTACAAATGATAAATTAGCAATCAGGATGAAGAATGAAGAGTTTTTGAATGTCATAGAATCTAATTTACTTTCTGCCTTTATTGGTTGTAGAGAAGCTTTGAAATTGATGTCAAAAAATAGATTTGGTAGTGTTGTGAATATATCATCGATTGTCGGTGAGCGTGGTAATGCTGGTCAAACTAATTATGCAGCATCTAAAGGTGGTATGATAGCAATGAGTAAATCATTCGCATACGAGGGTGCTTCTCGTAATGTTAGATTTAATGTTGTTACACCTGGCTTTATAGATACTTCTATGACAGCAAGTTTAAAAGATGATATAAAGGATGCTTATATAAAAAATATACCTCTTGGACGCCTTGGTGATGGAGTAGAAGTAGCTAATGCTGTAGCATTTTTGCTTAGCGATAATTCTAGCTATATTACAGGCGAAGTAATAAGAGTAAATGGCGGGTTATATATGTAGTAAATTTTGCTACAATTAATTTTTATTTTTAATTAAGGAGTTATTATGGCAATTTTTGATGATGTAAAAGCGGTTATTGTAGAGCAATTAAGTGTTAATGAAAGTGAAGTAAAGTTAGAATCTAGGTTTGTTGATGATTTGGGTGCTGATTCTCTTGATGTTGTAGAATTAGTTATGGCTTTAGAAGAAAAATTTGAGATTGAGATCCCAGATGAGGAAGCTGAAAAAATATCAACAGTCAAAGATGTTGTAGATTATATAGAGAATAAGAAATAATTTTTCTTTAAGTAATTTATTTAGGAGACAAAATGCGAAGGGTAGTTGTTACTGGTATTGGTATGATCAATTCTTTAGGTTTAACTAGAGATATTTCTTTTAAAGCTATTGTTGATGGTAAATGTGGTATTAAAAAAATTACTTCATTTGATACTTCTAATATGCCCGTGAGTATAGCTGGAGAAATAGTTGATTTTGATCCTGCTAGTGTTATGGATGCTAGAGAAATAAAAAAGGCAGACAGATTTATACAATTAGCCCTAAAGTCTTCAAAAGAAGCTATGGAAGATTCTGGATTATTAAACGATTCTACTGTTAATTATGAAAGATTTGGTATTAGTTCAGGATCTGGTATTGGTGGATTAGGTAATATAGAAAAAAATTCTATAGCTTGTTTTGATAAAGGTCCAAGGAGAATTAATCCTTTTTTTATACCTTCAGCTCTTGTTAATATGCTAAGTGGTTTTGTATCTATAGAGTACAATTTAAAAGGACCAAATCTTGCTAGTGTCACAGCTTGTGCAGCTGGTAGCCATGCTATTATTGATGCTTATAAGACTATAGTTTTAGGTGGTGCAGATAGAATGCTTGCTGTTGGTGCAGAGTCTGCAATTTGTCCTGTTGGAATAGGTGGTTTTGCTTCCATGAAAGCACTTAGTACTAGAAATGATGATCCACAAGCTGCAAGTAGACCATTTGATATTGATAGAGATGGTTTTGTTATGGGTGAAGGTTCTGCTACTCTTGTTTTAGAGGATTATGAGATTGCAAAATCTAGAGGAGCAAATATCTATGCTGAAATTATAGGTTTTGGTGAGAGTGGTGATGCAAATCACATTACCACACCGGCTCCTAATGGTGAAGGTGCGTTTCGTGCCATGAAAGTTGCGTTATCAATGGCTAATACTAAAATAGATTATATTAATGCGCATGGAACTAGTACTAAGTATAATGATTTATATGAAACTATAGCTATTAAAAATTTATTTGGTGGAAAAGATAATACACCTCCTATTAGCTCCACTAAGGGGCAAATAGGACATTGCTTAGGTGCAGCAGGTGCTTTAGAAGCAGCTATATCAATTCTTGCAATGAAGCATTCTGTTTTACCACCAACCATTAATTATTTCACAAAAGATCCTGAATGTGATTTAGATTATATACCAAATATTGCAAGAGATGCAAATATTAGTTGTGTAATGAGTAATTCATTTGGTTTTGGTGGAACAAACGCAGTATTAATATTTAAGAAAATATAAAAAAGATGTTTACATATTTAGATTTTGAAAAAAATTTAAAAACTATTCAAGATGATATAGAGGCTGCTGTTATTAGAGGTGATGTGCATGCTAAGGAGATATTATCTAAAGAATTAGAGAATGAAGTAAAAATATTGTATTCCAATCTTACCGATTATCAAAAACTTCAGTTAGCACGTCATCCAGATAGACCATATTCTATGGACTATATTGATATTTTTTTAAATGATGCTTATGAGATTCATGGTGATAGGCATTTTAGAGATGATATGGCAATAGTTTGCTTTATTGGAAAAGTTAGAGGACAAACTACTATGGTTATCGCTGAAGAGAAAGGTAGAGGTACTAAAAATAAGATTGCAAGAAACTTTGGTATGCCAAATCCTGAAGGTTATAGGAAAGCATTAAGAGCTGCTAAACTTGCAGAAAAATTTAATATTCCTATATTAATGCTTGTTGATACCGCTGGTGCATATCCAGGACTTGGTGCTGAAGAAAGAGGGCAGAGTGAAGCAATAGCTAGAAATCTCTTAGAATTTAGTGCTTTAAAAGTACCAACTGTTGCTATTGTTATAGGTGAAGGTGGTAGTGGAGGAGCTCTTGCTATTAGCGTAGCAGATAGGCTTGCTATGATGGAATACTCTGTATTTAGTGTAATTTCACCAGAAGGTTGCTCTGCGATACTATGGAATGATCCACAAAAGGTTGAAAATGCAACAAAATCATTAAAAATTATTCCAGAATATTTATATAAATCTAATTTAATTGATGCAATTATAAAAGAGCCAATTGTTGGTGCTCATAGAGACAAGATAGGTGCATGTAATGCAATAGTTGATTATTATTTAACTTCTTTGGATGAAATTAAAAAGGAACAAAATTTTGTTGATTCTAGATATAAAAAAATTATTTCATATGGTGCTTTTATAGAATCTGTTGTTAATGATTAGATATCTTTTTTTATTTTTTATTTATTGGAATTATATATTTGCTTCTAGTGCTGTTTCAATAGATGGTAATGTGAAATATAGTAATTTAAGATATTTTGATTATGTGAATCCAAATGCTCCAAAGGGTGGAAAAATCAATGGTTATTCTATTGGAACATTTGATACCCTAAATCAATTCATTATAAAAGGCAATAAAGCAGAAGGGCTTGATTTGATCTATGATACACTAATGGTTCAGAGTAAAGATGAGCCATTTAGTCAGTATGGCCTTATTGCAAGTGATATTAAGCTTGGTAGTAATTATGTTATTTTTACTATAGATAAAAATGCAAAATTTAATGATGGTATAAAAGTAAAACCAAGTGATGTGAAATTTAGTTTTGATATATTAATGAAATATGGAAATCCAATAATTAAGCAATATTATTTTGATGTTAGTAGTGTAGAGTTAGTCAGTGATAATAAAGTAAGATTTAATTTTAAAACTAGTAATAATAAAGAATTACCATTAATTTTAGGTCAATTACATATTCTTCCAGAACATTTTTATAAAAATATTAAATTTGGTGAAAATCCTTTACTCATTCCTCTTGGTAGCGGTCCTTATAGGATTAAATCTTTTGAGGTTGGTAGAAAGATTGTATATGAAAGGGTAGAAAATTACTGGGCAATAAATCATCCAACTCGTATTGGCCAATTCAATTTTGATGAAATATCATATACATATTATAAGGATGAAAATGTTGCACTTGAAGCATTTAAAAGTGGTAAGTATGATTTTAGATTAGAAAATAGTGCAAAGGTATGGGCGAATGGTTATAATGGTAAAGGAAAAAAAGAAGGTTTATTAAAACAGGTATCTTTTAAACATTTTCTTCCAAGTGGTATGCAAGGCTTCTTTTTGAATACTAAGCGAGGTTTCTTTGATGATAAGATAGTTCGTGAAGCGCTTTTATATGCATTTGATTTTAATTGGAGCAATAAAAATCTATTTTTTAATCAATATACTAGAACAAAGAGCTTTTTTGATAATTCTATTTTTGCATCTAGTGGTACTCCAAGTGGTCTAGAATATGATATATTAAAAAAATTAAATGTAGAAAATAAGATTTTAGATACCAAATTTTATATACCTGTATATAATAATCTTCAAGATAAACGTAATGGACTTTTATATGCACAATCACTGTTACAAAAAGCTGGATTTAGATCTATTAATCATAAATTATATAAAGATGGAAAACAATTTAAATTTGAGATTTTACTTGTTTCCAAAGCTATGGAGCGAGTTGTATTGCCATTTATAGAAAATTTGAAAATGCTTGGCATTGAAGCTAGTATAAGAATGGTAGATATTGGTAGTTATATTAATAGGCTTAATAATTTTGATTATGATGTTATTGTTGCAGTTATCCCACAATCATTATTCCCTGGTAATGAACAAAGATTCTTTTGGAGTTCTAAAAGTGCTAATACAAATGGAAGTAAAAATTATTCAAGAATAGAATCTAGTGATATAGATTTTTTGGTTGATAATATTATTAGTGCTAAAGATAAAAATGAACAAATAGCATATACAAGAGCTCTAGATAGATTGTTGCTATGGGGATATTATGTGATACCGCATTTCTACTCTAATTATTTTAGAGTTGCATATTGGGATAAGTTTGAGTATCCAAAAGTATCACCACTATATGATTTTGATATTTGGACTTGGTGGTCTAAATGATATATTATTTATATAAAAGATTATTTCTTTTATTAATTACATTGTTTGGTATTATGTGTATTAATTTTGTTATTATTCAATTTTCGCCTGGTGGTCCAGTTGAGCTCATGCTTGCAAAATATAATACTCTAGCTACAAATGAAACATATCAAAAAAATGATTTTTATAGAGGAAAACAGGGTTTAGATGAAGATTTGGTTGATGAAATAAAAGAATTGTATGGTTTTGATAAGCCTTTATTTTCTAGATTTGTTTCTATGATAAAGAACTATATTGTATTTGATTTTGGAGAAAGCTTTTATAGAAAGGATAAAGTAATTGATATTATAAAAGAAAAACTCCCAGTATCTATTTCTCTTGGCATTTTTAGCACATTTTTAATTTATCTTATTTCTATTCCACTTGGTATTAAAAAAGCTGTAAAAAATGGCTCAAAATTTGATACTTTATCAAGTATAGCAATTATTATTGCTTATTCTGTTCCATCATTTTTACTTGCAATTTTATTTATCATTTTATTCTGTGGCGGTAATTATTTTAGTATTTTTCCACTTCAAGGAATTGTTAGTGAAAATTTTGATGATTTAAATTTATACTCAAAGATTCTAGATTATCTTTGGCATATTATATTACCAGTTACTTGTATCACAATAGGAGGTATTGCAACATTAAGTTTACTTATAAAAAATTCTTTTTTAGATGAGATGTCAAAACAATATGTTTTAGTAGCTAGAGCAAAGGGATTAAATAATAGACAGGTTATATATAGGCATATTTTTAGAAATGCAATGCTGCTTGTTATAGCATCATTTCCTAATGCTTTTTTATCTATGTTTTTTACAGGCTCATTAATGATAGAAATTATATTTAGTCTTGATGGATTAGGCCACTTAGGATATGAGGCAATAATCAATAGAGACTATCCAATAATTTTTGCATCATTATATATATTTACATTACTTGGTCTTATTATGGGAATTGTTAGTGATATTGTTTATGTGTTAGTAGATAGACGGATAGATTTTGAAAAGAGATAATGATGATATATTTTTTAAAACAATTTAAGATGAATAAACTTGCTTATTACTCTTTTCTATTATTGTTATTAATTTTTATTGTTACTTTATTTGCTGAATTTATTGCTAATGATAAGCCTATTTTAATATATCATGATTCTAAATTTTATTTTCCTGTTTTTTATAACTATGCTGAAGTCGATTTTGGTGGGGAATTTTTAAATTCTATTGATTACAGGGATCCATATTTTCTTAATCTTACAAAGGATTCTATTGTTGTATGGCCTCTTATACCTTATAGTTATGATACTATTGTTTATGATTTGAGTTATCCACCACCTATATCACCAAATACAGTGCATTTATTAGGTACAGATGATCAAGGTAGAGATTTGTTAGCTAGACTTATTTATGGTATTAGAATCTCACTTATATTTGGTTTTGTATCAAGTTTTTTTAGTATGTTATTTGGTGTATGTTTTGGTGCTATTTCTGGATATTATGGTGGAAGAATAGATTTATTATCACAAAGATTTATAGAGATTTGGGCTTCTATGCCAATCTTGTTTTTAATTATAATATTATCTAGTATTATTAGGCCCACTTTTTTTATTATTTTATTTTTTATTATTTTATTTTCCTGGATGGGATTAGCCCTTCTTGTAAGAGCAGAGTTTTTAAGGATTAGAAATTTTGATTATATCAAAGCATCAAAAGCATTAGGTGTTAGTGATTTTGGCATTATTTTTAGACATATCTTGCCAAATGCTCTTGTATCTATAACAACATATTTTCCATTCATTATTGCAGGTTCTATTACAACTTTAACATCACTTGATTTTTTAGGTTTTGGACTTCCTGTGCATTATGCATCTCTTGGTGAAATTTTAAATCAAGGAAAAGAAAATCTGACTTCTCCACATATTGGTATTGTTGGTTTTATAACATTAAGTATTATTTTATCTTTACTTATTTTTATTGGTGATGGTGTAAGAAATAGTATAGATAAGAGTAGGAACATTAATGAATAGTGTTTTAGTAGTTAGAAACTTTAATTTAGAACTTTTTGGTAATTTTAAATTGCAAAATATTAATTTTAGTGTGAAATACGGTGAGGTGTTTGGCATTATTGGTGAAAGCGGTAGTGGAAAAACACTCATATCACAAAGTATGTTACAGCTATTAGATAAAAGATTTATTAAATATATGTCAGGTAGCATATTTTTTGAGAATAAAAATTTACTCAATCTTAGTGATGTAGAATTAAATTGTATTCGTGGAAATAATATTTCATATATACCACAAGAACCATTAAGTGCGCTTAATCCTTTGCATACTATTAAAAAACAAATATCTGAGATTATAAAAATACATAATAAAACAATAGCATATAAAAAAATATTACAAAAGAGTATAGAGTTATTAGAATTAGTTGGCTTAGATGGCAGTTTTTTAAATCGCTATCCACATCAATTAAGTGGTGGTCAAAGACAAAGGGTGCTAATTGCCATTGCTATTGCAAATAGACCAAAAATTATTATAGCAGATGAGCCTACTACAGCACTTGATGCTAATTTGCAAATACAAATTCTTGATTTACTTGTTAATTTAAGTGTGAGATTTAACATTGCCATAATTTTAATAACTCATAATATAAAAATTATTTCTAAATATGCACATAATATAGCTGTTTTTAAGGATGGTGAGATTGTAGAAAGTGGCGATTCTGGTATTTTATCTTTGCCAAAGAGTGAGTATTTATATAATCTTTTGTCATCATCAAACATTAATAGAGTTGTGAGGAAAACACAAAATAAGAATATATTAGTTGTTAATAGCTTATATTCGAAATATATTTTAACAAGAAAGATTTTAAGAAAAAATATATATCAAGATATTTTATTTGATATTAATCTTACATTAAAACAAGGTGAGATTTTAGGAGTTATTGGTGAAAGTGGTAGCGGGAAAAGTACTCTTTGTCTATCATTGATGAACTTAATTGATTTTGATGGTGATATTTTATTTAATAATATGAATTATAAAGATATTGGTAATTTTAAGCAATTTAGAAAAAATATACAAATAATATTTCAAGATCCATATTCATCACTTAATCCAAGACATAAGGTTATAGATATTATTACAGAGGGAGTTAAGATTCACTATAAAAATAAAATTAACATTTTACAAACTGCAAAAGAATTTTTAGAATTAGTTGGCTTAGATGGCAGTTTTTTAAATCGCTATCCACATCAATTAAGTGGTGGTCAAAGACAAAGGGTTGCTATAGCAAGAGCGCTTATCTTGAGACCTCAAGTATTAATTTTAGATGAACCAACAAGTGCTCTTGATAAAGTTACTCAAAAACAAATATTAGAATTATTGTTAGATTTACAAAATAGATTCAATCTAAGTTATATTCTAGTAACTCATGATTTAGATATTATCAAATGTATTTGTGATTATTTGATAATATTAAAAGATGGAAAAGTTATTGATAGAGGAAATGTTTCAATACTTAATAATTCCAAAAATGAATATACAAGAGTATTAGTAGAATCTGTATTATGAAGTTATTTTTTATTTTTATATTGTATCTTAGTATGACATTTGGTATTGAATATAAATTATTATTAAATAGTTATCATAATCCAAATAGATTAGTGTTTAGGCTAAATGGTAGTTCTTTTGAGTGTTCTTTACTTGGTGTTGTAATACCATTTTATAGTAATGAAAATAAGTGCATTAATGATAAGTTTCGTAAAATGAGTAATTTATCTATAGGTTTTTTTCAAAATAATCTTAATTTAGAGCAATTATATAGCGTTAGTTTTGAGAATGGATTTTGTATAGTGAAATATAGAAATTTTAATTTAAGTGAAGAGATTATAAAGTCTGGATATGGTGTTGTAAATACTAAAAGTATTTTTAATAATGAATTGTTGGATAAATTGTTGTATTTACAAAATATTGCCATTGAAAATAGAGCTGGATTATGGAATAGCTTTTATGATGAAATGGAGTGTTTTAGGGATTCCTATTAAATATTTTATTGACATACAATACGCTACATTGTAGAATTTTTAGTTCATTTTCTATAATAAATTAGGAGAAAGATGTGAAAAAAATTTTATTAAGCTTAGGATTAGCAGGAATTCTTATTAGTTCGCTTAATGCAAAGGTTTATGCTGTAGTGAATGGTGAAGAAATTACTGATAAAGATATGTTGTTTTTGCAACAAGCAATGCCAAATGTTGATTTTAGTTCACTTCCAAAAGAAATGCAAGATAAAGCTGTAGAACAAGCAATAGAAAGAAAATTATTAACAATAGAAGCAAAAAAAGATAAATTAGAAGATACTAAAGAATATAAAGATGCTTTAGAAGACTTTAAAGATACAATGATTTTAGAATTATGGATGAGAAAAAAGGTTGATGCTATTAAGGTAAGTGATAGTGAAATAAAAAAATATTATAATGAAAATAAAGATAGGTTAATTCTTCCAGAAACGGCTAGTGCAAGACATATATTAGTAGATAGTGAAAAGGTAGCAAAAGATATTATTAAGCAATTAAATGAAGTAAAAGCAGATAAATCTGAAGAGAAATTTATAGAGTTGGCTAAAAAGTATTCAAAAGATCCAAGTGCAGCTAATGGTGGAGATTTAGGGACTTTTGCAAAGGATAAAATGGTTCCATCATTTTCAAAGGCTGCATTTGATTTAAAAGAAAATACTTATACAAAAACACCTGTAAAAACTGATTTTGGTTATCATGTAATTTTTTTAAAGTCTAAAAATCCACAAAGTGTAATAAGTTACGATGAAGCAAAGCAGAGGTTAGAGCAAGAATTAAAATTAATAAAGTTTAGAGATAATGTTTCAAAAATAGCACAAGAGCTTCGTAAAAAAGCTAAAGTAGAGATGAAATAAAGGTCTACTATGTTAGTTACTGGTAATGAGATTTTACAAAAAGCTCATAAAGAATATTATGGCGTTGGTGCTTTTAATTTTGTAAATTATGAAATGCTAAGTTCTATTTTTGAAGCTGCAAATGAGGCAAATTCTCCTATCATTGTTCAAGCAAGTGAGGGTGCAATAAAATATATGGGTATCGATATTGCAGTTGGTATGGTAAAGATTCTATCTCAAAAATATCCACATATACCAGTAGCTCTTCATTTGGATCATGGGACGACATTTGAATCTTGTAAAGCTGCTGTCGATGCAGGTTTTACTTCTGTGATGATTGATGCATCTCACCATCCATTTGAGGAAAACCTAGAAGAGACTTTGAGAGTTGTTAAAATGGCACATGATAAGGGTGTTAGTGTTGAAGCTGAACTTGGTAGATTAATGGGTATTGAAGATAATATATCTGTAAGTGAGAAAGATGCGGTTTTAGTAAATCCAAAAGAAGCGGAGCAATTTGTTAAGGAAACTAAAGTTGATTATTTAGCACCTGCAATAGGAACAAGTCATGGTGCTTTTAAATTTAAGGGTGAACCAAAGTTAGATTTTGAAAGGTTGCAAGAAGTTAAAAAGTTAACTAATATTCCTTTAGTGCTTCATGGAGCTAGTGCAATTCCTGATTATGTAAGAGATTCTTTTTTATCTACAGGTGGTGATTTAAAGGGATCTAAGGGTGTTCCATTTGAATTTTTAAAGGAATCTATTAAGGGTGGTATAAATAAAGTTAACACTGATACAGATTTAAGAATTGCATTTATTGCTGAGGTTCGTAAAGTTGCAAATAATGATAACACCCAATTTGATTTAAGAAAGTTTTTTACACCTGGCAAAGAAGCAATTAAGAGATTAATTGTAGAGCGAATGAATCTTTTAGGAAGCAGTAATAAAATATAAGGAGAAAGAATGGCTATAGGAATGGGAGAATTAAAAAAAGGTTTAAAGATTGAAATTGATGGTATTCCATATAGAATTGTTGAATATCAACATGTAAAACCAGGAAAAGGTCCTGCATTTGTTAGAGCAAAAATTAAATCTTTTTTAGATGGTAAAGTAATAGAAAAAACATTTCATGCTGGTGATAAATGTGATGAACCAAATATTGAAGAAAAAGCTATGCAATATCTATATCATGATGGTGATTATTTTCAATTTATGGATAATGAAACATATGAACAAATTGCATTAAATGATAATCAAGTAGGAGATGTTGCAAAATGGATGAAAGAAGGTGTTAATGTTTCTATATTATTTCATAACAATAAAGCTATATCAGTTGATGTTCCTCAAGTCGTTGAATTAATGATCACAGAAACTGCACCAAATTTTAAAGGCGATACATCATCCTCATCAAAAAAACCTGCAACATTAGAAACTGGTGCTGTAGTTCAGATACCATTTCATGTTTTAGAAGGTGAAATTATTAGAATTAATACAGAGACAGGAGAGTATTTAGAAAAGATGAAATAACTTCATCTATCTCCTTATTATCTATTTTAGGTAAATATCGTATGCTTTTTTATCTATACATTTTGCTATTATACTAGAATCTATACCTTCATTATTAAGTATCTTATTTAATTCTTCTGCATCTTTAGAATCTAAAGCTATTAAAAGACCACCAGAAGTTTGTGCATCATAATATATAATATCATCTTTATTTGTATTATTTTTAATCCTAGATTCTAGTGCGGATTTATTTTTATAACTACCACCAGGTATAATTCCATTCTTTGCAAAATCTTTTACTCTATCAAATAATCTCACATTATTTAAATATACTTCAATTGATATATCATCATTCACCATTTCTATTATATGGCCAAGCAGCCCAAATCCTGTTACATCGCTTGCTGCATGTATGTTAAATCTTCTTGCAATATCCATTGCATATTTGTTTAATGTTGCCATTGATTTTACTACATCTATATCTTTATTAAACTCCATTTTTCCATTTTTCATTGCGGTAGATAAAATTCCACTTCCAATAGGTTTTGTTAGTATTATATAATCTCCTATTTTTGCTGTATTATTTCTATAGTATATGGAATCAAAAATAATACCTGTAACACTAAGTCCAAATTTTTGTTCATTATCATTGATGCTATGACCACCTATTAATGGACATTTACATTCTATAAGCTTAGTTAAAGCACCTTGTATTATTTCATTTGCTTCATCTGTGTTTAAATGTTCTTTATCCCACATAAAAATACTCATAGCACTTTTTGGAATAGCTCCTTTTGCAAATACATCACTAAGTGAATTTGCAGCAGCAATTTGTCCATAAGTAAATGGATCATCTACAATTGGTGTTATAAAGTCTAGACTTTGAGCTAGTATAATATCGCCTATTTTTATGATTCCACAATCATCATTGTCTTTAAAATCAACTAATAGTTCTTCATATTGTGGTTGTTCTAAGCCTTTTGTAATTTGTTTTAAGTCTTCCAGACCTACTTTTGCAGCTCAACCAGCACAACTAACAAATTGAGTAATCTTTTTCACATAATTGCCCTTTATTAAAATTGAATAATTATAGCTATTTTGCTTTAATTTTAAAAAAATATTTAGGAGTTATGTTTATGGTAGATCGTTATTCAAGAGATGAGATGAAAAAATTATGGGATAAACAAGCAAAATTTAATGCTTGGCTTGAAGTAGAAAAATCAGTTGTTCGTGGCTGGAATAATCTTGGTTTAATAAATGATGATGAGTGTAAAAAAATAATAGAAAATGCAAAATTTGATATTGATGAAATAGAAGATATTGAAAAAGTTACAAAACACGATTTAATAGCATTTACAACTTCTGTAGCAAACTCACTAGGTGAAGAAAATAGATGGTTTCATTATGGTATAACAAGTAGTGATACTATTGATACAGCTGTTGCAATTCAAATAAGAGATAGCTTATTAATTATTATTGATGATTTAGATATGTTGTTATCTAAATTAAAAGATAAAGCCTTGCAGTATAAAGATACTCTTATGGTTGGGAGAAGCCATGGAATTCATGGAGAGCCTATCACTTTTGGTCTTGTTGTTAGTATTTGGTATGATGAAATTAGAATCCATTTAGATAGCATAAAATCACTTCTTGGTATAGTATGCATTGGAAAAATAAGTGGTGCTATGGGAAATATGGCTCATTCTCCAATGGCATTAGAAGAGTTTGTTTGTAGAGATTTAGGTCTTGGTTGTGCAAAAATTAGTAATCAAATTATCCAAAGAGATAGATATGCAAGATTGTTTAGCGAAATATCATTGCTTGCTAGTAGTTGTGAAAAGATTGCAGTTGCAATTAGACATTTTCAAAGAACAGAGGTTTATGAATGCGAAGAATATTTTTCAAGTGGTCAAAAAGGAAGTAGTGCAATGCCTCATAAACGCAATCCAGTTCTTAGTGAAAATATTACAGGACTTTGTAGAATATTGCGTTCGTATGTGATACCTGCTATGGAAAATGTGGCTTTATGGCATGAAAGGGATATAAGTCATAGCTCTGTTGAAAGGTTTATACTGCCAGATGCATTTATTACTTTAGATTTTATGCTTCATAGGCTAAGTGGTTTAATTGAAAATTTAGTTGTATATGAGAAGAATATGTTGAAAAATCTAAAGCTAACAGGTGGCTTGGTATTTTCTCAAAGAATTTTATTAGAATTACCCAAAAAAGGTATTAGTAGAGAAGATGCATATAAAATAGTACAAAGAAATGCAATGAAGGTATGGCAAGATTTGCAAAATGGAAAAGGTGCTATTAATGAAAATAATGAAAGTCTATTTCTTCAATATTTATTACAAGATAATGAATTGATGAATCATTTGAGTGAAAATGATATAAGAGAATGTTTTGATTATGAATACTATAAGAAAAATATTGACAATATTTTTAGGCGAGTATTTGATGGAGAATTTTAATCAAGATTTGATAACATTTTTTCTCTCCAAGATGCAAAGCAATTATTTATTATTGCTTCTCTTGCTAATCTTGTGACTTCCATATAAAAATATAGATTATGTATACTAGCAAGCCTTATATATAATGGCTCACTTGCTTTATATAGATGATTTAGATAACTTCTTGAAAAGTTTAAGCAAGTGTAACATTTGCAATCTTTATCTATTGGCATGGCATCTTCTTTAAAACTAGTATTTTTTATACTTAATCTTCCAAATCTTGTAAAGATTGTTCCATTTCTTGCATTTCTAGTTGGCATTACACAATCAAACATATCAACACCTCTATATATCCCCTCTATTATATCTTGAGGTGTGCCAACTCCCATTAAATATCTAGGCTTATTATCTGGCATGTAATCTGTTGTAAGGTCTATCGTATCATACATAGCATTTTTTTCTTCACCAACAGCAAGTCCACCTATTGCAAAGCCATCAAATTGAGTATTGTTATATGTCAAACCAGTTAACTCTTTTGCAGACATTTCTCTTGCTTCTTTATCTATACCACCTTGTATGATTGCAAATATTTTATTATTTGGATGTTTTTCTATATTGTTATGATGATAAATAATCGATCTTTTTGCCCATTGTGTAGTTCTTTTGATAGATTCTAGTATTCTTTGTTTTGTATTTGGTAACGCTATTAGGTCATCTAAAATCATCATAATATTGCTATTAAGATTATATTGTATATCAAGCACACTCTCTGGTGTAAAAAAATGTTTACTACCATCGATATGACTTTTAAATAAAATTCCATCTTCATTTGGTTTGCCACCTAGACTAAATGCTTGAAAACCACCGCTATCTGTAAGAAAACTACCATTAAATCCTGTAAATTTGTGCAACCCACCCATATTTTTTATTATGGTATCGTTTGGGCGTAAATATAAATGATATGTATTTGCAAGTATTAATTTTGACTTAATATTATGTATATCGTTAAAATCAAGTCCTTTTACACAAGCCTGTGTTCCAACAGGCATAAATACAGGTGTTTGAATAATATTGTCGTTTAATTTTAAAAAACCAGCTCTTGCCTTATTATCTTTTGCTTCTAATTTCCAAATCATTGTGGAATTATAACTATATTTTTAATAAAATAATATTTTTAAAAGTGTTTAAAGGTTATAAATGAAGCATGTTTTAATTATTGCAGATGGAGAAATTGCTAAGATTTTTATAGAGGCTTTACTTGAAAAATACTTTAGTAATAATTACTATATCATCGTTTCTAATGATGAAAAAATAACTTCTTTAAAATTTTCATCATCATTTAAAATTTATAATTTTGATCCATTAGCAAGATCTAGACTTGAGCCACTTGTTACAAGTGATTTGTATGATGTATTTGTAATAATGCAAGATAAAGATGAACAATATGAAGTATGCTCAATTATTAGAAAGATAAATAAAGATATACCAATAATTATATCTTGTAAATCTAAATCGCAAGTAAGGCAAGAATTATTAGATGATCCAAATTTAAATACAATATCTACAAGTTTTATTACCGCACGCACTCTTGTTAGTAAGATTCCAAATATTCCTAGTATTGCTAGAGGTTTTGGTCTTAATAAAGGTGAAATTATGCAGATTAATATCCCATTTGGTAGTGCATATTCATATATTAGTATTGGATCAATTCAGCAGCGTGGATGGAGAATTGCAGGAATCTATAGAAAAAATAATTTTTTGATTGCTAGAAAATCAATGATAATACAACCAAATGATAGTTTACTTGTTATTGGTGATCCAATGGTGTTAAATAATGTTTATAAGAAGGTTATTTCAAATACAGGAAATTTTCCTGCACCATTTGGTATTGATATTTATGTATATATTGATTTTGCTACTTATTCTCAAAATGAAATTGATCATATTATTACAGATTCTCTTTGGTTACATAAAAAAATAAAAAATGAAAAATTAATAATTAATATATTAAACCCAAGTAATATAGAGAAATTAATCTATATCAAATCAATACAAAGAGATGGTGTTATTATTAATGTTGATTACAATTCACATAGTATTTTTCAAAAGATAGAAGAAGATTCTAATAACAAAATAGGTTTAATTATTGTTGCACCAAGTGTATTTAAACGAAATAAGAATAGAAGAATTTTGTATAAGGCAAATGCACCTATTTTGAAGATTGGTAAAAATATTAGGCTTCAAGAATTAACAACAACACTAATATTTTGTTCCCAAAATTCAAAACATGTACAAAACATTTCTTATTCTCTTGTTGATTTTGCATCTCAATTAAAATTTGATATTAAGTTGTATGAGTTTGAATTGGATAATGATTATAATGAAAAAATTGCTACTTATTATCAAAACATAAGTAGAGTATTTAACAAGCGTATAACAATAGAGCATACTAGTAATAAAAACCCAATTTTTTGGCTTCATAAAAGTGATGAAAAATTGATACAATTTGTACCACTTGAAATTGATTTACTAAAGCGTAGAATCTTTTGGTTATTAAATAAAAATGCTGATTATTTATCTCTTAATATAGATAAAAATCCACAAATGTTAATACCTGTATAAAATAAATGTTTTTATTAAGGAAAAAGTCGTAAAATTTTGCTTTATAAATATTTATATAAGAGTTAATTACATTGGATATTATACAAATAAACACAGGCAATCAGTCTTATGATATAAATATTGGAAATTTGTGCAATATGCATAAATTATCAAATACATATAGTAAGATTCTAATTGTTACAAATCCATATGTGTGTGCGTTGCATATTGGTACATTATTATCTTGGTTAGATTCTAATAATGTATTTATTTGCACTATAAAAGATGGAGAACAATATAAAAATCTTTCAAGTATTGAATATATTTTAGAAAATGCATTTATTTCTAAACTTGATAGAAAGTCATTGATAATTTCATTTGGTGGTGGTGTAATTAGTGATATGAGTGGATTTGCTGCTTCAATATATCAGCGTGGTATTGATTTTATATCCATTCCTACAACTCTTTTATCTCAAGTTGATGCTAGTGTTGGTGGAAAAACTGGAATTAACAACTCATTTGGTAAGAATTTGATAGGAACATTTTATCAACCAAAAGCAGTTTACATTGATATTAATTTTTTGGATACATTATCAAAGAGAGAATTTAGTGCAGGTATTAGTGAAATTATTAAGATTGCAGTTTGTTTTGATGCAGATTTTTTTGAGTGGCTAGAAAATGCAAATTTATTAGATTCTAAAGAAGATTTACAATATGCTATTTATAAAAGTGTGTCACTTAAAGCTAATATTGTAAGCAAAGATGAAAAAGAAAATGACATTAGAGCTGGATTAAATTATGGCCATACATTTGGTCATGTTATTGAGCTACTTGGTAACTATTCTTTGTATTTACATGGTGAAAGTGTTGGTATGGGTATATGTAAGGCAAACAACCTTGCTGTTCTTTTAGGTATGCTTGATTATAAAGATTCTAATAGAATTTTAAATTTATTAAAGAAATATAATATACCAACAGAATATAAAATTAAAGATTTGGATGATTTTTATAGTAAGTTATTTTTAGACAAAAAAAGCCAAAATGGAAATTTAAGATTTGTAATACCAAATGGTATAGGTAGTATGAAAATTATTACAAATCCTCCAAAAGATATATTATTTAAAGCTATTAGTAATTAAATATAAATGGTAATTAAGTGGTTAGAATTTTTATTGTTTGTTTATTTTTAAATCTTGCTTTTGGTGCTATTAATGATGGTAATTCTATTCAAAAGCAATATTATAATGAACTTGAGTTAATTGATTATTTTATAAAAGATAATCCTTGGGTTTTAAAATATAAAAATTATAATGAATATAATGTTGCATATAATGAAATGATTAATATTGAAGAGAAGTTAGAGAAATTAAAAAAACTACCTCGCACAAAGGATATTAAAAATCAAATCACCCTTTTGGAGCAAAAGTATCATACAATTAAGAGACAAGAAGAATTGCTTCATAATTATAAAAATGAACCATACAAAGATCTTATTACACCACAAAATGTAGCTGAGATACCAAATATTACCAATCCTTTTTTAATAACATCAGGATTTTCATATATTAAAAATCTAAAAGCTCAAATTGGAATTATAAATGATAATCTAACAAGTCTAAGTGTATTATTAGATAAATTAAATAGAAAAATAGAAATATTAGAGATTCTAAAAGAAACAAAAGAATTAAAAGAAACAAAAGAATTATTTTTAGAATTAGAATCTACAAATAAGATTTTAAGTGTTTATGTGGATATTTTAAATAAGAATTCAAATAATGATATTCAAAAAGTTCAAGAAGAAATAAAGCGTGAATTCTTAAAGCTTATATATATTGCAATTGCAATTGCAATTATTATCTTTATCTCTTTTATAGTGAAATTAATATTAAAAATTTATGTTCAAAGAAGTGAAAGTTCAAAAACATATACAATCAATAAACTTGTTAATTTTATAAATTTAAGCATCATTGTATTTATATTGATTTTTGCATACATAGAAAATGTCACATATATAGTTGCAATTATTGGTTTTGTTTCAGCGGGTCTTGCTATTGCTATGAAAGATTGGTTTATGTCTTGTCTTGGATACTTAGTAATTATTAGCGGTGGCAGTATTAAGCCTGGTGATAGAATCCGCATAGTAAAAGATAATACAATTTATATAGGTGATGTTATTGATATATCAATGTTAAGAATTACTATATATGAAGATGTTACATATGCATCTTATATCGAAAACAGGCGTGCAGGTAGGATTATATTTATTCCAAATAATCTAATTTTTACTACTATGATTGCAAATTATTCTCATTCTGGTATGAAAACTGTTTGGGATGGTGTAGATGTTACCATTACATTTAATAGTAATTATAAAAAAGCATTGGTTATTGCAAGTGATATTGCTAAAAAATACTCTATTGGTTACACGCAGACAGCTAGAAGACAGCTTACTAAATTAAAAATTGACTATTCTATAAGAGATGTAAATGTTGAACCTAGAGTTTTTAGTTTTATTGTTCCAAATGGCATAAAAATTTCAATTTGGTTTCAAACAAATTGTTATGCAACATTGATGTTAAATAGCATTATTTCTGGTGCAATAATTGAAGCATTTAATAAGGAAGAAGATATTGAAATTTCATATCCTACAACAACTGTAATTTCAAAAGATAAAAATATGTCATTTAGTATAGGAGAAAATAATGAAGGTCTTCTTTAAGACATTTGGTTGTAGAACTAATATATTTGACACTCAAGTAATGATTGAAAATCTAAAATCATATTCAATTACAAATAATGAAAATGAAGCAGATATCATAGTTATTAATTCTTGCACAGTTACAAATGGTGCTGATAGTGATGTAAAAGATTACTTATCAAAAATAAAAAAATTAAATAAAAAGATATTTTTCACAGGTTGTGCTTTAGATAGTGTTGGAAAAGATGCATTTGATAATAATAAAATATTTGGTGCATTTGGTCATAGTAGTAAAGAAAATATAGAACATTTGTTAAATGAACCAAAAAGATTTTTTATAAAAAATAATTTAAGTCATTTAGATTCTACTATAGTTAGTGAATTTGTTGGTAAATCAAGGGGATTTATAAAAGTGCAAGAAGGATGTAATTTTAAATGTTCATATTGCATAATACCTCAAGTAAGGGGTAAATCAAGAAGTTATGATAAGGATAAAATTCTGCTTCAAATACAAAAATTAGCAGATAATGGTGTAAGCGAAGTTGTCTTAACTGGAACGAATTTAGGCAGTTATGGTAGGGATAATAAAAATACTTTAGCACAATTAATTATTGATATTTCAAAAATATCTGGAATTAAGCGTATAAGATTAGGTAGTTTAGAACCATCGCAAATTAAAGATGATTTTTTAGATATATTAGATTCTAGTTTTTTGGAAAAACATCTACATATTGCATTGCAACATACAGATGATACTATGTTAAAAGCCATGAATAGGTTAAATAGATTTGAAGATGATTTTATATTATTTCAAGATATAGCAAAAAAAGGTTTTGCCATTGGTAGTGATTTCATTGTTGGTTTTCCAGGAGAAAATGAAGAAATATTCAATAATGCATTAGATAGGATAAAATCTCTTCCACTAACACATATTCACGCTTTTATATATTCTCCACGAAGTAATACTATGGCATCAAAACTAAAGATAGATATTCCTAAACATAAAGCAAAAGAGAGACTTCATACAATAAAAGATATTATAGCGCTAAAAAATAAAGCTTTTAGAGAAAAACAAAATTCACTTGATGTATTAGTTGAGAGTAGAAAAGATGGTTTTTATTATGGATTGGATCAGTTTTATAATAGAATTAAGATTAAAAGTGATAGCAATTTGCATTCTAAATGGATTAGAATTGATGATTACAAAGTAGAGCAGGATATAAATTATGCAGAAATCTAAAAATCTATTTATTATTATTATTGGTTTTCTTTTGATTATTTTATTAGGTTTTATTTTATTTACTCGCGATAATAATATATTAATAACAAACAATGAATTAAATGAGATACTGTTAGATAGTAATATAAAAAAAGTTTTTATCGATGATGCGTATCTATATATAAATACAGATTCTAATAGATATAAAATTGCAAAAGATTTAGTTGATTTGCAAAAGTTAAATAATGTTGCAATTGAAGTTAAAAAATCTTATATGTTTGATGAAATTTTAGGAAGTGTTGGTATTTTTGTAATTTTATTTCTTGGACTTGCTGTATTAATAAGCGCTGCAACAAGGACATTTAGAAAAACAAACTCCAATCAAATTACTAAAAATAAAGAAGTGCAAACTCAAAATCAATTAAATATAGAATCTAATATTCATAAAATATCAAATCTAGATATAAAAAATATTAAATTTGATGATATTGCTGGTATTCAAGAGGTTAAAGATGATTTATTAGAAATTATTGATTACATTAAGAATCCAAAAAAATACCAAGAAATGGGAATTCATCTCCCAAAGGGTGTGTTACTTGTTGGTCCGCCGGGAGTTGGTAAAACTATGATAGCAAAGGCTATAGCAAGTGAAGCAAATGTTCCATTTTTTTATCAAAGTGGTTCTAGTTTTGCACAAATCTATGTAGGAATGGGGGCAAAGCGAGTAAGAGAACTTTTTTTTGCAGCAAAAACAAATGCCCCAAGTATTATATTTATTGATGAGATTGATGCTGTTGGAAAAGCTAGGGGTGAAAATAGGAATGATGAGAGGGAAGCTACTTTAAATCAATTACTAACAGAGATGGATGGTTTTGAAGATAATAGAGGAGTGATTGTTGTTGGTGCTACAAATAGAATAGAAGTGTTAGATTCTGCATTACTTAGGGCAGGTAGATTTGATAGGCGTATATATATAGATTTGCCAGATTTTAATGAGAGAAAGAAAATTATTGAACTTTATTTAAAAGATAAACAACATTTAGTTGATATTGATGAAATAGCAAAGCAAAGTGTTGGCTTTAGCGGTGCTGCTCTTGCTTCCCTTGTTAATGAAGCTTCGTTGAATGCTTTAAGAAAAGATTCTAAGGTAATTACAAATGATGATTTTTATTTATCTCATTCTAAAGTTGAAAGTGGGATTAAAAAACAACTAAGTTTTAGTGAAGAAGAAAAACAAATACTATCTTTATATCAAGCTGCAAAGGCCATAAGTGCATATTGGTGTGATATTGATTTTGATAAAATTACTTTACTTGGTGATGGAATTAAAAAAATAGATAAGAATATACTATCAAAAAGTGATTTGATTAATACAATCAAAGTTGCATTAAGCGGAAATGTTGTTTTAGAAATGCATATGGGAGAGACTTATACAAATTGTAAAGAAGATGTAAGAATTGCAAAGCAAATTGCATTTGAAATGGGTGAAGATTATGCAATGATGGATAAAGTTATTGTAGATTCTAGTGATATACAAGTAGAGTTGCAAAAAATAAGAGATGAGCTTAATATTTTTTTTAAGAGTGCAAAAAATATCCTAAAAGAAGTGCAAGATGTTCTATTGAAAAATGAGAAGATAACAAAAGATGAATTAAAAAATATATTAAAAGAGGGTATATTTGTTTGAGTAAATTTTTTAGTGGGTTTGCTCTTAAAAATGATGATAGATTATTTACAGATTTATTTATAGATTTTGGTATTTCTTTAACTTATTATGATGTATGTGGTTTTAGTTATGGTGCTCAAAAGGCATTATCTTATACATTATGTTGCAATAGCCGTATAAATAGACTTATACTTATTTCACCAGCATTCTTTAATAATAAGGATTCTGTTTTTATAGATTCCCAAATTCATGCCTTTAAAAAAAATAAAGACCTTTATCTTAAATGTTTTTATAAAAATATAGGTTTTAACAATATTTCAAATGAATTTATTGGAGATGCCTCACTTTTTGATTTGGATAATTTACTCAATTTTACATTTAAAAGTGATGATTTGATTGCTATAAAAAAAATGGGTATTAAAATTTTGATATTTTTAGGTGGTAAAGATAAGATTATAAATACCATCTCTGCTATGGATTTTTTTAAGGATTTTGGTATAGTTTATTTCATAAAAGAAGCAAATCATTTATTAAGGGTTTAGATATGAATGTTGATTTACATAATCATACAAAACGATGTAACCATGCTGTGGGTGAATTAAATGAATATATTGATGCTGCAATTGCTTGCAATATTGATATCTTTGGATTTGCTTGCCATGCACCTATGAAATTTGATGAAAAGTATCGTATGGGACTTGATGAGATAGATTCTTATATTAATGAAATAAGAGAATTAAAATATCAATATAGAAATAAGATAGATATTAGAGTTGGTTTTGAGGTTGATTATATTAACAAAAAAGAGTATTTAATTGAAAAGAAAGTTTTAGATTCTAATGTAGATTATTTGATAGGTTCTATACATTTTTTAAATAATTGGGGCTTTGATAATGAAGAATTCATAGGTGTGTATAAAAATATTGACATCAATGAAGCGTGGATTGAATATTTAGAATCTATTACAAATATGGCTCAAAGTGGATTGTTTGACATTGTGGGGCATTTTGATTTATTAAAAATTTTTAATAATTCACCAAGCCCTAGTTTAGATAGTTATATTATTAAAACATTGGAATCTATAAAAGATAATAATATGGTAATTGAAATTAATTCAGCTGGTTTTAGAAAAACCATAGGTGAGTTATATCCTAGTATAAAAATACTTAGAATTATACATAAACTTGATATACCAATTACCTTTAGCAGTGATGCACATAGTCCAAACCAAGTAGGTTACATGAGAGATAAATGTATAAAAATTGCAAAAGACATAGGCTTTACAAAGGTTGTAGGATTTAAGAAGAGAGAAATGCAATCTTATTGTTTTTAAACATAGTTAGAGTTAAAAACTCGAACTATGTTTATTTTTCGAATTAGAATTTAACAGCTCCAGTTGTTGCAAGAGGTATTATTCTGTTGCTTCCACTTGGGTAAGAATCTCTTAGTCCTTTACAGAATGTTCCTCCGTTACCACCTTGGCCAGAACCTCCAGCTAAGTTTATATTTGCAGGATTGAATACTAGGTTGCCAGTAGTTGTATCTAGTGTAATTATTGCTCCACATCCACCAGTAGTCCCAGCATTACCTCCAGTAGTCACATTTCCAAGTGGTTGAATTCCATTATTTCCATTTGCACCATTTCCACCTGTTTGCCATCTACCTCTATCTAATCCACCTGTATCTATCATCCATTCACCCCAGTTGCTAAAGCCAGTAGGAGCAGATTGTGTAGGATCTATATTTTCAGCAAAGATTCTTGCAGGAATTGCTTTTAATACACTAGCAATATCACTTCTTGCCATTGCAATTTGTGCATCAGTTCTTGTTGTTACAAATCTAGGAACAGCAACAGCTGCTAAAACTCCAAGAATTACTATAACAAATACTAATTCTATCATTGAAAAACCACTTCTTTTCATTTTATTCTCCAAAAAGTAAATTCTTTAACTCTAAATTAGAGTAATAGAGTAAAAGTAAATGAAATATAAACAATTTTTTTTTAATATTTGCTTAAATATCATTATTTATTTTTTATTTAAATGCTTGTGATACCATTTTTCTTCTTAAATAAGCAATTTTGCTTTGCAACGGTAGTTCTTTTGGGCAAAAATCTTGACATGCCATTAAAGACATGCAACCAAATACTCCATCATCATTTCCAATCAATTCATAAAAATCTTCATCACTTCTATTATCATGAGGATCAAGCATAAATCTAGCAACTCTGTTTAATCCAGCTGCTCCTATAAAATCATCTCTCATTAGTTTTGTGGCACATCCAGCTATACAACAACCACATTCAATACATCTATCAAGCTCAAAAACCTCATCTGCTATTTTAGGTTCAATTGGATCTTCAAGTGCTGATATACTTTTTTCTTTATTTGAATGAATCCAGCCTTCTACTCTTTTTGTCATTCCTGTAAACCATTCCCCTGTATTTACTGATAAATCTTTTATTAGCTTAAAAGCAGGAAGTGGCGCGAGGGTTATTATTCCATCTGGATAATCTTTTGTTAATGTTCTACATGCAAGTCTTGGTTGTCCATTTATCATCATTCCACAGCTACCGCAAATTCCAGCTCTACATACAAAGTCAAAACTTAAATTTGGATCTTGTGTTTCTCTAATTTGAGTTAATGCTATAAAAATAGTCATAGAATCTGTTTCTTCTAGCTTGTATTCTTTGAAATGAGGTTTATATACCGCGCTTTGTGGATCATATTTTAATGCTTTTATTGTAATCATTCTACCACTCATTTGTTGTCTCCTAATCTTTGATTTTTTGCTTTATAGTGTGGTTGTAATTCAAAATTCATTAATGCATCTTGAATTTCATACCTATCTTTACCATTTGCTTTCATTTCTTCTGTAATTTTATAAACCTCTGCCTGTCGTATAGCACTTTTTGGATTTTCTATTATATTACCCTTTGCACCATATCCTCTATATCCAGGTGGAATTTCCATTTTATCAATATCTAAATCTTCATATTCTATTGTTGGAGCATTGTCATCTTGATTTTCCCATGATGCAAGTGTCCTTTTTAACCAATTCTTATCATCTCTTTTTGGGTAATCTTCTCTAGTGTGAGCTCCTCGACTTTCAGTTCTATTTAATGCACCTTTTGCTACACACAATGCTATTTTTAACATTCTAGGCACTCTATATGCTTCTTCTAATTCTGGATTGCAATGCATATGCTTGTTTGTGATACTTATATTTTTACTTCTTTTGTATAATTCTACAAGCTCATCATATGCTTCTTGAAGTATTTTACCTTCTCTAAAGATACCTACTTTGTCATCCATGATTGCTCTCATTCTGCTTTTGATTGCAAATACATTTTCATTCCCATTTGAATTAATGATATTTTCTAAATGCTTTTGTTCATCATTGATAAATTTTTCAATTGTAGCCGTTTTAATATCTACTGATTTATTAGCACAATAATCACTAAAATAATCACCAATAATCATTCCTGATACCACAGCTTCACTTACTGAATTTCCACCAAGTCTATTAAATCCATGCAAATCCCAACAAGAAGATTCTCCAGCAGAAAACAATCCTTTTAGGTGAGTTTCTCCTTTGTAATTTGTTCTAATACCCCCCATTGAGTAATGTTGCATTGGTCTAACTGGAGCCCATTGTTTTGTTACATCAATTCCTGCAAAAATTTTACATATATCATATACATCCCTTAGATTTTTATGTATGTGGGCCTCGCCTAATATTGAAATATCTAGCCATATATGGTCTCCATATGGTGATTTTACACCTTTACCTTTTCTTATGTGTTCTATCATTCTTCTACTAACAACATCTCTACTTGCTAGATCTTTTTTTTCTGGTTCATAATCTGGCATAAATCTATATCCATCTACATCTCTTAATACCCCACCATCACCTCTGCATCCTTCAGTAAGCAGAATTCCACTTGGTACTAGAGGAGTAGGATGGAATTGCACAGCTTCCATATTTCCAAGTTTTGCTATACCAGTTTCTAATGCTATAGCTGCACCAACTCCATCACATACTACAGCATTTGTTGTATTTTGATAGATTCTTCCATATCCACCTGTTGCTATCATTGTTCCTTTTGATATATATGCTGATAATTCACCAGTTATTAAATCTCTAACTATTGCTCCATAACATACTCCATCTTCATATATTATTTTTACAGCTTCTTTTCTGTCTCTTATATCAACATTATGTTTTATTGCTTCATTTGCTACTGCATACAGCATAGAGTGTCCAGTTGCATCTGATGTATAGCAAGTTCTCCATTTTTTTGTTCCACCAAAATCTCTTGAATGTATATATCCGTGCCTAAAATCTTCTTCTTCTATAGTCGTTTTCTGCGCATTTATTATTGCTTCTCTTTTACCTTTTTGAATCCTACTCCAAGATACTCCCCATTGAGCCAATTCCCTAATAGCTTTTGGTGCTGTTGTAACAAACATTCTAGCTACATTTTGATCACAACCCCAATCACTTCCTTTTACTGTATCCATAAAATGTAGATCTTCGTTATCTCCTTCACTCATCTTTGAATTTCCAAGACTTGCTTGCATACCACCTTGTGCAGCAGCTGAATGACTTCTCTTTACTGGTATTAGGCTTAATACAATTGTATTTAAACCTCTTTTTTTGCACTCTATAGAAGACCTTAGTCCTGCCAATCCACCACCTATTATTAATGCATCACAATATACTATATTCATTTACTCCCCCTTAACTTTTTTTATCTTGCATTTTATGAATTATCATATAGTTGGTGTCTTTATCTAGACTTAATCCTTTCTTTACATATGCTGCATATGTAGCCAAACCTAAAATAATAAAAAATACACTTAATCCAACCTTTAGTTTTCTAAGTCTTTTTAGTGTTATCTCTGGTGTTTTTGCTTCAAACCACCCCCATTTTACTGCAAGTCTATATAGTCCTATAGATCCATGTAATTCAACTGCAAATAATAACACCAAATATAAAATCCAAAAATGTTGATGAACAAATCTAAAAGATGAACCAATAGCACCAATTGTTTGTGGTTGTGTCATAACTATATATAGATGTACACTCCCTAAGAAAAACATAGCAAAACCTGTATATGCTTGTATTACCCAAAGTTTTGTATCACTATGTCTTAGTGTATTTTTATGGGTTTTAAGTCTTAAATATTGTCTGTAATTTATAGGAAATTTTCTCATCGCAAGTAATGCGTGCATTATAAATATAAAAAATACAATAAATGCAATAATTGACACTACAAAAGGATAACCTTTTCCATCACTACTTAAAAAACTTAATTCAAAAAATCTAGCTACAGAATCCATAGCTTCATCACTAATTAAAATAGTTGCTACAAAAAACATATGAGCTATCATAAATAAAGCAAGAAATAATCCAGTTGCGCTTTGTAAATAATCTAATATTGCAGGCATTCTACTTGCTTTATTTTGTTTTGCTATTCCAGTATAACTTTCAATAATTTGACTCTCTATTTCGCTTTGTTGCATATATTCCCCTTATTTGTTTTGTGTTACTAGCGGAGAGTATTTTAGCACTAAAATTTGCAAAAATATAATTAAAATAATTAAAAAATAATAACTATTTTATAAGATTGTCCATAATGGAAGTAGTTTTTATTAATCTTGTTTTATCAAAGTGTGTGTATATTCTAGAAGTAGCTATACTTGAATGGCCTAATGCCTCCTGTACAAGGACTAAATCAAGGCTTTTTTGATACAATAATGTTGCAAATGAATGTCTAAGCATGTGAGCTCCATTTTTTTCTTTTCTAATTCCTGCGTAAGTTAATATATTTTCTACACTTCTACTTACATATGCTTGTGTTAGAATCTTCTTTCTAAAATTGCAAAATATGTATTCACTTTCTATTCCCAAATTTTTTTGTTGAAGTTTCCAGTTTTCTAACAATTCTTGTATATGTTTTTTTAAAATCATTACAATTCTTGGCTTGTTGCCTTTTCCACGAACTTGTATAATATAGCTATCATTATCTTCACTTATATCTTTATATTTGATATTTAAAGCTTCAGAGACGCGGATTCCAGTGTATATGATTGTTTTTATAATCAATTGATTTCTATTTTTTACTTTTTGTGAAAATGGATATTCATTGACTGCATTAAGAAATTTTTCAAGTTCATTTTCATTCATAAATGATGGTAATTTTTCTGCACTTTTTCCACGAATGTCACCAATATTTTTTAATTCTATATTAAATATATATGATTTACCATTTTCATCTTCATTTTGTTTATCAACAAAGCTAAAAAATCCAATTATTACGATTCTATGATTTTTCTTGGTAGCATTACTTAGACTGCTACAAGCAACCGCAATAAAGTCTCTTAGAATCTCTTCATCTATTTCTTTCATGCTAGCAAAACCAAATGTTTGAAGATATGAAAATAGTTTTATTAAAGGATTTGCATATGTATTAATCCCTATTAATCCATTGTTCCTTACTTCTTTTGTTAGGATTTTTAGTTGTTCAATATTTTTTATACCAAATCTTAAGGTTTTCATAGTTTTATGCAATATTTCTTTATCTTTAACATTTCTTGATGATAATGTTGCAACTTTACTATGCAGAAATCTTTCCATCCAAAATAGTAATGTTTCATCAAATGTATCTTTAAAATCAAGACTGTAACGCAATTTTGTAATCCTTGATTAAATTTTTAGAACCATTGGATTAAATGCCTTTGTAGATACTAGAATCTCATCTCCTACTTTATAATTTTTAGCATCATCATCCATAGTTATTACTGCTATAGTATTATTTATTAATATTTTTACAATAAAGATTATACCATTTTGCTTTATATCAATAATTTTAGCATTGAAACTAAATTTAGAACTTATAGTATTTTTTATAAAAATACTATTGATATCTCCATCATTTATAATTTTTCCATCTTTTAAATGTAGTATTCTATTTGATAGTCTACATATTTCTGCTATATCATGGCTTATCATTATCGTAGTTAATTTAAAATGATTGTGTAATTTTAATATCTCATCTTGTAATATAGTTCTCATGTTATTATCTAGAGCGCTTAGAGGTTCATCAAGAAGCAAAATATTGCTTTTATAGACTATTGCCCTAGCAAGGGCTACTCTTTGTTTTTGGCCACCTGATAATATATATGGCTTTTCATTTTTTAAATTATTTAGTTCCATTAAATCTAGTATTTCATCAACTCTATATTTTTCTCTTTTGCTACTTAAACCAAAACATAGATTTTGATACACATTTAGATGTGGGAATAAGGCATAATCTTGAAAAACAAATCCTATTTTGCGTTTTTGTGGCGGTATATTTATATTTTTATCTGCATCAAACCATACATCACCATCAACTACTATTCTACCAGAATCTGGATTAATAAGACCACTTAAGATTCTAAGTATTGTTGTTTTTCCAGAACCGCTATTGCCAAATATGGTTAAAAATGTATGTTTTTGTATTTTAGTATTTATCTCTAATGTGGTTATCCCATTTTGAGTATTTAGTATTTTTTTTATATCAATTTCTATCATTTTATATTTTTAAATATTTTTTATTTATGTAAAAAATTACAAATAAAAGTATAAAGGTAATTATAAATAAAGTTAATGAATATTGATGAGCTAGCTTTGTATTTAGGCTTTCTACTTCATCATATATTGCTATACTTGCAACTCTTGTTTCACCCTGTATATTACCTCCAATCATCATAATTACGCCAAATTCTCCAATAGTATGAACAAAACTTGTTATTATTCCAAGTAGTATGTTTGATTTAATGTTTGGTAATAATACAAAACAGATAGTATAGATTCTACCCTTTCCAAGTATATAACTTGCCTCTTTTAATGATGGTGATAGATTTCTAAATCCATCTTTTATTGGATTTACCATAAATGGTAGTGAGAAAATAATGCTTGCAATAATTATCCCTTCAAAACTAAAAACTAATTTTAAATCAAATGTATTTAATAGCCATGCACCAAATGCATTGTTTGGTGAAAATGCCATAAGTAGATAAAAACCAAGTACAGATGGAGGTAAAACTAAAGGCATCCAAATAATAACTTCTATTAATAATAAAATTTGTTTTTTATAGTATGCAAGTAAGTATCCAAGAATAATCCCAATTGGAAGCAATATAAATGTAGTTATCAATGAAACCTTAAATGTAAGATACATTGTTTCTGTAAAATTAGATTCCATTATTATCCTAATTGTTTAATTAAAACTGGAGTATTAATTCATTTGATTTTATAAACCAAATATATGTATCATTGATTTTAATATTTAATTCTTCTTTTGCTTCTTTTGTGATAAGTGATTGAATTTTTTTTCCATAAAAATCAAAAATAATCCTAGCAAATATAGAATCTTCTTTTATACTAATAACTTTTGATCTAAATTTATTGCGTGCACTTATGTTAAATGTGTTTGAAATCATTACCTCGCTTTCTTTAAATACTATATCACATCGCAATCCAATGTGTATTTTATGATTATTAAAATCAAGAATTAACACACTAAATATGTTTTCATTCCTATCTTTTAGTTTGATTAATACTATATCATTCTCTCTTTTTATATCTATTATTTCTGCATTAATTTTATTCATCTATGGCTTATCATATCCATAGCTTTTAAATATATCTTGTGCTTTTTTATCTAATATGAAATTTTTAAATTCTTTTGCAAGTTTTGAAGATTCTCCATTTCTTGTAAGAATCATAGCTTGGAGTATTGGATTATATAATGTTTTATCAACTATTAAGTAATTTGCATTTTTATCTTTTATTACCATAGAAAGAGAGCTAAAACCAATCTCTGCAGAATTAGATTTTACATATTGTGTAGCTTGTCCTATAGATTCTCCAAAAACAATTTTTTCTTTTACATCATTATATATTTCATATTTTTTCATAGCTTGCATTGCAGCTACTCCATATGGTGCTAGTTTTGGGTTTGGTAATGCAATATGTTTGATACTTTTATTTTTTAATACGCTTATAGATTCTATTTTTATATTTTTATTCATTGTAAACAATATTAGTTTTCCTTTAGCGTAATTTATTGGTTTATCATTTGTTATTTTTGCATCAAATAGCTTTTTTGGATATTGATTGTCTGCAGCAATAAATAAATGTGCAGGAGAGCCATTTATGATTTGATTATATGCCTTTCCTGAGGCTATATAATTGATATCTATTTTATCGCTTGGCCTATCTTTTAAAAATTCTATTTTTATATCTTCTAAAACATATTTTAGACTTGCTGCTGCAAGGACTATAATATCCTCTGCTTTTAGATTGATAAATAATGCAAAAAGCATGGTAAGTGCTATAATTTTTTTCATTTTACTACTCTTTGTATTTCTTAAGTTATATAGCAATATATATAAAATTATATAATTATTTTTTAAATTTTGTTATTAATATTTTTTTACCAAGTTCAACACCAGGTTGATCGTATGCATTTATATCTAGTATCTTCCCTACGCAAGATGTTAATAGTTCATAATATATTATTAGTTCTCCTACACATTTTTCATTTAGTTTTTTGATTTCTATATGATCTGTTGGAATCCCTTCCTTTTGAATTGCTTCCATTGTTGATATTTGTTGTTGTTGTAAGAGTAATGCAAAGCTTTCACCATTTACAAAGTTACAAGAATCTAAAAATTTTAGTTTCAAATCAGGAATTTTTGGATTAATATAATTTTTTTGCTCTAAGCTTAAAAAAGTTACAGTTTTGTCCATTACACCTTGAATGATTAACTGTAAAAATGAATGCTGATCTATGCTTCCAATGAGTGCTATAGGTGTTAAACCAGTCCTCTTGCCAAAGCTATTTAGTTTTCCTAGACTTTCACCCCAAAGCTGGACATACCACGCATTAAAATCTTTAAAAACACTAGAGTAAGAAAATAATATATTAATATTAAACTTATCTCTATTATTTCCTAAAAAAATTGCTTTTTTTAAAAGATGTTTTTCCTTAAAGTCAAAAAATCTTTTAGAGAATTTTTTTGCACCAAGTAATATTTTTTCTACATCATACCCAAGTATCATAAGAGGAAGTATTCCAACTGTGCTTAATACAGAATATCTACCACCAATATTTTTATTTATGGTTAATGTTTGTATATCTTGATACTTACCAAAATGATGAAGTGGAGAATCCTTATCTGTAACAAAGCATAAATGCTTTTTATTTTTAACACTTTTTAATAGATTATATCTATTTAGAACATATTTCATAAGTGATGATGTTTCTATTGTTGTTCCAGATTTTGAAATTACTATAAAAAGTGAAGTTTCTAATTTTACTTTTTTTAGAGATTTTTCTATTTTTATTGGATCTGTGTGTTCTAAGAATTTTAAATTAATATTTTTTCTATATGGTAAATGAGAGAGCATAGAATCTATCGCCTTTACACCAAGTGAGCTTCCGCCAATCCCAATAATAATTAAATGTTGGATATTTGATATTATTTCTGAATTTTCTTTTATATATTTCTTTGAATCTATAATTGCTTTATCTTCATATGGCAAATTAAAAAATCCACTAACTCCAGAATCTTTTTCTTTGCACATTACCTTATATAATGCTTCTATAGATTCTTTTTGTATTTCATTTTCTATTGTTGTTAAATCTTGGTTAAATTTTAGCATTGTTATTCTTTCATTACATGCACACTTAAATCTACTAGCCTATGACTATAGCCTACTTCATTATCATACCATGCAAGTATTTTCACATTTATTCCATCAATTACGATGGTTTTATCAGGTATGATAATAGAACTATAAGGTGATCCTATAAAATCACTTGACACTCTTTTATCTAAATCATTTAATATGATTCCATTCATTTCACCATTTTGAGCCTTTATAAATTCTTCATTAATTAATTTTATATCTGTTTTACTTAGTAGTCTTGCACTTAAATCTACCAAGCTTACATCAGGAGTAGGGACTCTTATTGCTATTCCATTTAGTTTTCCATCTAGTTCTGGGATTACTTTTCCTATAGATTTTGCAGCTCCTGTACTAGTTGGAATCATATTTAGACTTGCTGCTCTTGCTCTTCTTATATCTTTATGTTTTACATCTAATACATTTTGATCATTTGTAAAACTATGTATTGTAGTCATTAATCCAGATTCTATTCCAAATTTATTATGTAATACTTTTATGATAGGGGCTAGACAATTCGTAGTGCAAGATGCATTAGAAATTATAGATTCGCCATTATATTTATCATGATTAACTCCATAAACATACATTGGCACATTATCTGCAGGTGCAGATATGACAACTTTCTTTATATTATCTTTTATGTGAGCCTTTGATGCTTCAAGTGAATTAAATTTTCCAGTACATTCTATTACACATTGTGCTCCATATTTTGAAAACTCAAGTTCATTGATATTTCGGTTACTAATTACTTTGACATTTTTGCTATTGCCAATTGATATTGTATTATCATTTATTTTTTTTACATCAAAGCTTCCATCTATGCTACTTCCACTTAGATTTTTATGCACAGAGTCATATTTTAATAAATGTACCAGTGTGTCAATATCTGCTGTTGTATTAATTGCTGTTAACTCTATATCTTTTCTTTGTCCTATAACCCTTGCTGTGCAGATTCCAATTCTTCCTGTACCATTTATTGCAAACATTATTCCCCCTCTATAATTGTTATGGTTATTTATATTTTAATGTATTACTTTATTTTTGAAATCATATGTAAATGTTGCTTAATTTTTTTAATTTGTAGTTAAATATATTTTAGTTCTAAAAATATCGATATTTTGGGATAATTTACTTGCAAAATGTAAAAATAATGTTATAATCCCTGCTGTTCATAGGTAATATCTACAATGAATTGATTACAAAAGGAGGAATGTTATGAACAAAGCTGATTTTATTGAAGTTGTAAAAAAAGTTGGTGAATACGAAACTAAAAAAGAAGCAGAAAGAGCTATTGCAGCGTTTTCTGATGCCGTAAAAAGTGTTCTATTAAAAAAAGATACTGTAGAATTAGTTGGTTTTGGTAAATTTGAAACTGCTGTTCAAAAAGCTAAAACTGGTAAAGTTCCAGGTAGTGATAAAACTTATAAAACTTCAGATAAAATGGTTCCTAAGTTCAAGCCAGGTAAAGCATTAAAAGATGAAGTAGCTAAAATGAAAGTTAGTAAAAAATAGTTTAACTTTGAATTGTTTATCTTACAAAGATCTACTAAGTCTTTTAAGAACTTAGTAGGTTGTTATGTTGATGTCCCTATAGCTCAGCAGGATAGAGCACAAGATTCCTAATCTTGAGGCCATTGGTTCGAATCCAATTGGGGACACCAAATAATTAAATATTTTCTTCTATAATATTTTGCAGTTTTTAAAATCTCTAATGTTTATGTTATTGTTTAAGCTATAATTGTGGATTTTGTTTATAAAAAATTTAGGAGTATTGATGCGTCTTGTTGATAGTTTTAAAAAAGATGGTGATTTTTTATTTAGATATAGGAGTTATTTGCCATTATTTATTATTCCATTTTTTATATTTACTGTCATTGTTTATGGATCTCCTCTATATGCAGCAGAGTGGAGATATAATGGTATAGTCGGTACATATAATAATGTTTTAATTATTATAGCCTTATTTACTGGTTTATTAGGTCAATTTATTAGAATCTTGGTTGCTGGTTTTGTTCCAAAGGATACATCAGGTAGAAATACAAAAGAACAAAAAGCAGCTGTGTTGAACACTAAAGGATTATATTCACTTTGTAGAAACCCTCTTTATCTTGGGAATTTTTTAATGATGCTTGGTCCAGTTATTTTAGTTGGTAATTGGTTGTTTATCTTGTCTTTTGTACTAGCTTTTTGGATCTATTATGAAAGAATTATTTATGCTGAAGAGGTTTTTTTGAGTAATAAATTTAAAGATGATTATATCAATTGGGCAAATAAAATACCATGCTTTATTCCATCATTTAGGAATTATGAAAAATCTGATATGAGATTTTCATTTAAATCTATGTTAAAAAGAGAATATCATTCCTTATTTGGATTTGCATCTTCTATGTTTGTTATACATTATATTATTATTGCCATTGTTTTTAAGTTAAATGTATTGAAGCCAAGTTTAATAATTAGTATATTTTTTATTATTTCATTATTGATTTATCTAATTTGTTTATTTTTAAGTAAAAAAACTAATATCTTATTTGTTAGTGATAGATAATGATTTTAAGTAAAAATAAAATAGAATACTAGGTTTTATTTATGTCAATAAAAGATAAGGGAATATTATGCTAAAAAGTATAGAATTTATGCAAAATGTAAAAAGCTTAAGAGATATTGATATTTCAAATAAAAGAGTATTAATTAGAGTTGATTTTAATGTTCCTATGGATTCTGATTTTAATATATCAGATGATACAAGAATAAGAGAGGCTATACCTACTATTAATTATTGTATAGATAATGGAGCAGAGCATATTATTTTAGTTAGTCATCTTGGTAGACCAAAAGGTAGGGATAACAAATATTCATTAAAGCATATTATAAAAAGATTGGAGAGATTGCTTGGCAAATCTGTAGTTTTTATTGAAAGGATTGATAATTTACAAAGTGTGATTTCTACTTTAGAATCTAAATCAATAATACTACTTGAAAATATTAGATATTATGATGGTGAAGAAAAAAATGATGAAGGACTTTCAAAACAGCTTGCTAGCATTTGTGATATTTTTATAAATGATGCATTTGGAACAAGTCATAGAAAACATTCATCTACATATGGAATTGCAAAATTTGCAAAAGAAAAAGTTGCTGGTTTATTACTTAAAAAAGAAATCGATTCTTTTTCAAAAGCATTAGCTAGTCCTATTAAACCTGTTTTGTTAATAGTTGGTGGATCAAAAGTATCATCAAAACTAGCTCTTCTTAATAGTATATTAGATGTTGTTGATAAGATTATTATTGGCGGAGCTATGAGTAATACATTTTTAAAGGCCATTGGTTATGATATGCAGAAATCATTGGTAGAAGATGATTTGTTAGAAGAGGCATTAAAAATTCTCAATCATGCTAAAGAAAAAAAAGTAAAGATTTATCTTCCTGTTGATGTAGTTTCAACAGATGATATAAAAGAACATAATCATATAAGAATCACACCTGTTCAAGATGTTCCAAAAGACTATATGATAGTTGATGCTGGTCCTGCTAGTATAAAACTTTTTGCAGAAGTTATAAGAGATAGTAATACAATAATATGGAATGGTCCTATTGGAATTTATGAAATAGGACAATTCTCAAGAGGAACATTTAATCTTGCTCATTATATAGCAGATACTTATGCATTTAGTTTAGTTGGTGGTGGTGATACGGCTGATGCTGTTGATAAGGCAGGAGAAATTGATAATATGAGTTTTGTATCAACTGGTGGTGGTGCATCATTGGAGCTTTTAGAAGGTAAGATTCTACCTGCATTTGAAGTATTAGATAAAAAATAATTTTTTTGGTTAATTTCAATGATACATATATTTGCAAAGCAAAATTCTATCGTTCAAAAGGAATTACACTATGTTGGTGATGATATTTCTTCAAAATCAATATTATGGCTTGATTTATTAAATCCTACAATGGATGAAATTTCATATATATCCAAAATGTATGAAATTGAAATTCCAACAAAAGAAGAAAGAGAAGAAATTGAAAGTTCTGCTAGGTATTGGGAAGATAAAGATTCTATTACTATCAATACTCATTTTTTAATAAAACTTGGTGAAGAAAATTTAAAAGATGAAACAATAACATTTTTGCTGTATAAAAATATACTATTTACAATAAGATATAGTGAATTTAAAATGTTTGATGATATAGAGCGTAGAGTTCTTGCAAGTCCTAGAAATTTTGAAGATGGTCTTGATTTAATTTCAAAGATATTTGAAGTTAGAGTTGAAAAAGATGCAGATATGATAGAGAATTTTGCAAGAGATATAAGATCTCTTAGAAAAGGTGTTTTTGAAAATATTTATGATTATGATGAGGTGTTAGGCAGATTATCAAATCTTCAAGAAATTAATACTAGATTAAGAGATTCTTTATTTGATAAAAGACGTGCCCTTACTGCACTATTAAATAGTAATAAAGTAGATTTTGATGTAAAGACAAATATTACTATTGTTGTAAAAGATTTAAATTCATTGATTGATTTTTGTGTCGCAAATATGAATGCACTTGATAATATTCATGCGTTATTTGCATCACAGATTAATATAGAACAAAATAAAACAATTAAAATTTTTACTATTGCAACTGTTGTCATGATGCCACCAACTTTAATTGGGACTATTTATGGCATGAATTTCACTCATATGCCAGAATTAGATACAGCATATGGATATCCAATAGTATTACTTATTATGGTGATTTCAACTGTTATTCCAATAATTTATTTTAAAAAGAAAGGTTGGTTATAAAGAAGGGAGTTTTTGAATGGATGTAATATCATTACTTACAGATTTTAGCTGGATATATTCACCTAGTGCTTGGGCAGCTTTGATTACTTTAACTTTACTTGAAATTGTGCTTGGTATTGATAATATTATTTTTATAGCAATTTTAGTCACTAGATTACCAGAATCTCAAAGAGATAAAGCTAGGGTTATGGGTCTTGTATTTGCAATGCTTACTAGAATATTATTGTTAGTATCTATATTTTGGATAATGAAACTTGTAGAGCCTTTATTTAGTGTATTTGGAGTAGAAATATCAGGGAAGGATTTGATACTAATTGGTGGTGGATTGTTTCTTATTTGGAAAAGCACAAGAGAAATTCATGCTCAAATGCAGCATGAAGAACATAATATGATACAGAGTCGTTCAAAAGTGGGCTTTTTTGGTATTTTAGTTCAAATTGCGATTTTAGATATTGTATTTTCACTTGATTCTGTAATTACTGCTGTTGGTATGGCAGATCACTTATTTATTATGATTATTGCTGTTATTATTGCTGTTATTATTATGATGATTGCTTCGAAATATATAGCTAAATTTGTAGATGATAATCCAACCATAAAGATTCTAGCATTAGCATTTTTAATTCTTGTTGGTGTTACACTTATTGCAGAGGGGTTAGATTTTCATATTTCTAAGGGATATATTTATTTTGCTATGGCATTTTCACTTAGTGTAGAATCAATTAATATATATATAAGCAAGAAAAGTAGAAATAATAAATCTTAGATTTGTTATATAAATCTAGGCTGTTATAAGCCTAGATTTTCATCTAGAACTTAACAGCTCCAGTTGTTGCAAGAGGGATAACTCTGTTACTTCCACTTGGGTAAGATGCTTTTAATGCATCACAGAATGTTTTATTACTTGGATCACTTGTATTGATATTAAATGGATTAAATATTAATGTCCCATCTGTTATATTAATTCCTATAATACCTCCACAACCGCCTACTTGGTTATTTCCACTACCTGATGCTCTTTGATTACCAATTGGTGCTATTGCATTATTTTGTGATACTCCATTTAAACCAGTAACATGTTGTGCCAACTGCCATCTACCTCTATCAAGACCTGCTGTATCTATCATCCATTCACCCCAGTTGCTAAAGCCAGTAGGAGTAGCTTGTGTAGGATCTATATTTTCAGCAAAGATTCTTGCAGGAATTGCTTTCATTGTGCTAGCAATATCGCTTCTTGCCATTGCAACTTGTGCATCAGTTCTTGTTGTTACAAATCTAGGAACAGCAACAGCTGCTAAAACTCCAAGAATTACTATAACAAATACTAATTCTATCATTGAAAAACCACTTCTTTTCATTTTATTCTCCAAAAAGTAAATTCTTTAACTCTAAATTAGAGTAATAGAGTAAAAGTAAATGAAATATAAACATTTTTTTTTTGAATATTTGCTTAAATGCAAAAATTATTTTTTTATTTTTTCTAACCATTCTTTTAAGTTTTTTTCAAAACCAACATTGCTCCACTCGATAAATTTCACATCTTTTATATCAGTTGGCATATAGTTTTGTTTTATGTATCCACCAAAATCATGAGGGTATTTATAATTTTTATGAAAATGCTGTATATTGCTTGGGATTTTATATTGAGAATTTTCTTTTATAAATGTTATTGCATTATTTATAGCTTTGTATGATGTATTTGATTTTGGTGATGCTGCTAAGTATATTACACATTGGCTTAAAATAATTCTTGCTTCTGGATAACCTATTTTTGCAACAGATAGCATAGTATTTGTTGCCATATTTAGCGCATTTGGATTGGCATTACCTATATCTTCACTAGCAAGTATTACAAGCCTTCTTGCTATAAATTCTGGATTTTCTCCAGCTATAATTAGTCTTGCTAAATAATATATTGCAGCATTTTCGTCACTTCCTCTTATACTCTTTATCATTGCAGATATTAAATCATAATGAGTAGAATCTTCACTTACGCCCTCATTTAATGATATTGGGCGTAGTTGTTTTAAATTTTCTATACTTGTATCATTTTTTGCTAAATCAAGCAAATTAAGCATAGCTCTTGCATCACCATTACTTGTATTTACTATATATTGTTTAGATTCTTTATCAATTTTTATATTATTTTTTTCAATAACATTTTCTAAAATATTCATTAATTCTATTTTTAGCAATGGTTGAAATTCAAATATTATAGATCTAGATCTAATGGCATTTGTTAGGCTTGAATATGGGTTATATGTAGATGCACCAATTATTATTGCATCAAAATTTTCCATTATAGGCAATAATACTTCTTGTTGATTTTTATTTAGTCTATGTATTTCATCAATAAATATTATAGGTTTTATTAATGTATCTTTATATTTTGATATCTTTTGTCTTAAATCATCTATTTTTATTGAGGTTGCATTAAATTCTAAAAATTCACATCCAAGCTCTTTTGCCATTATTTTAGCAAGTGAAGTTTTCCCTACACCAGGTGGTCCATAAAAAAAGCAATGTAGTAAATTATTGCTTTTTATCATATTTGATATTGGCTTATTATTTCCTATTAAATGTGTCTGTCCTATAAATTCATTGATATTTTTTGGACGATTTTCTAATGCAAGCATTACTTTTTAAATATAATTACTTCGTATGAATTTCGCTTTACTGAAATACTATTTTTCTTATTATTTTGTTTATCTATTGACCCTTGAAGCTCTTCTATAGTGGAATCTAATTCATCTAACTTATCTTTTAACCTTAATATTATATCAACTCCTGCTAAATTTACACCCAAATCTCTTGTTAGTCTAAGTATAGTCTTAATTTTATCTATATCTTTTTGTGAATAAAGCCTCATTTTGCCATCTGTTCTTCCTGGCTCTATTAATCCTTCTTTTTCATATTGTCTTAGAGTTTGAGGATGTATAGATAAGATTCTTGCTACTACACTTATTAGAAAAACAGGTTCTTCATAGCTATGCATTTTTGCTCCTTATTCTGGCAATTTTTCTTGCATTAATTTTGCCAATTCTTTGTCAATTGTATCACAAGAAGGTAAAACAACATTTATATTAAGTAATAAATCACCAATTTTATTGGTTTTTCTATCTTTTAACCCTTGTTCTTTTATGCGTAATTTTTGATTATTTTTTATATTTTTTGGAATTGTTAATGTAACTTCTTTATATGGTGTATTTACTTTAGTTTTTCCACCAAAGATGGCTATTTTAAGTGGTATATCTATAGTTTTATACAAGATATTATCTTTAATTTCATATTCATTTGATTTAGCAACTATAACTTTTAGTAATAGATTTCCGGTTCTACCTTGAGTTTTTTTGCCTTTATTTGCAATTCTGAGTGTTTCATTATTCTTAATCCCTGCTGGAATTTTTATATCAAATTCTAAACCATTATTATTATAATGATAACTTCCACCAAGTAATGCACTTTCAAATGGAATTGTTATTTGATCGTTTATATCTAATGATGGTTCATTAAATCCACCAAAATTCCCAAATCCACTAAATCCATTAAATCCACCAAAATTCCCACCGCTAAATCCACCTTTATTGCTTCCAAATATTGATGCCAAGATATCATCAATATTTACATTTTGATTATTTCTTGCAAAATCACTAAAATTTTGCCCTCCAAACATACTATCACCGAATTGATCATACTGAGCTCTTTTGTTTTCATCACTTAATATTTCATATGCCGCATTTATTTCTTTAAATTTTTCTTCAGCATTTTTTTCTTTATTTATATCGGGGTGGTATTGTCTAGCTAGTTTTCTATATGCTTTTTTTATATCTTCGCTAGAGGCATTTTGTGAAACCCCTAGTGTATCATAAAGACTTTTATTCATTATATTGATCCTTAATTTGTTGTTATGTATAATTTGTTAAAATAATAATTTAGTGTAATTGTATCATAAAAGTTAAATAGATATACTAAAGTTTTTATGCAAAATTAATTTAATGTAAATTTTATTTTAGCTAGAATCTACAACAGTTTATTTACACAATTATAAGGTTGGCTAAGTGTTATTAAAAGATATAGTAGATTATGGCTGTATAGGACTTCTTGCCCTTTTAAGTATTATTGTCTTAAGTCTTATTTTAGAAAGATTATATATTTATAAGAAAATTGATGTGTTAAGTTATGATGATAAAAAATCATTAGAGATAGATTTAACAAATAATCTCACTTTAATAGCTACTATAGGTTCAAATGCTCCATATATTGGTCTTCTTGGCACTGTCGGTGGCATTATGCTTACATTTATGGAAATTGGTAGTAATGATATGGTAAATACTAGTGCAATTATGACGGGATTGGCTCTTGCTCTAAAGGCTACTGCAATGGGCTTAATTGTTGCTATACCTGCTATTGTAGCTTATAATTTACTACTTAGGAAAAGTGAGGTTTTGCTACTTAAATGGGATTTAGCTCATCAAAAAAATGATTATGTGATTTGATATAATTTATCTCAAGGAAGCAGTATTGAAAAAAATAGATTCTCTAAATCTTGTTCCTTTTATTGATATTGTTTTGGTTTTGCTTGTTATTGTTTTAACAAGTGCTACATTTATATCTAGAAGTCATATTGATATTGATATTCCAAAAGTTGATAATGCAAATAGTAATTCAAGTAAGGTAAATAAAGAAGATACTGTTATTACAATTAATAAAAATGGAGATTTTTTTGTTAATGATAAAATATTTAATTTATCTGAATTAGAATCTTTTATCTCCACATTGCCAAAAGATTCTAGTATTGTTATAAATGGTGATAAAGAGAGTAATTTTAATAGTTTTGTTACTATTATGAATATGTTACAAAAATTGGAATATCAAAATCTATTTGTTCTTGTTAATGAGGAAGATAAAAAATAAAAAGGTGCTAATATGTTCCCTGCTAATTATAATTTAGGACTTATTTTTTCTGCTGTTATAACCATGGCAGTTATAGTAATAATGATTAGAATCTATCTAAATATTATAAATAAAAGAGGTAGTATCAATAAGCCTGATTGGATGAGTGATAGTGAATTTGAAGATAAATTTGGTAAAAAGCAAAAATAAACTAAAGAGTAGAGATGATTAATATAGTTCTTATAGTTTTTATGATAGCTCTAGCTAGTTTTGATATTTTAAGTATTAAAACTACAAGTCACAAAGACTTTAGATCAAGTATCATTATACTTGGTATTTTAGGTGTTTTAAGTGGAATTTTTATTGCGTTATTTGATTTTGATATAGAGAATGTGAATAATTTTGTATCTATTATTATTTTTGAGTTAAAAAATGCATCTTATACATTAATTGTTAGTCTTATTCTTGTTTTAATAATTAATATATATTATAAATTTGCTAATTTTAAAAAGGATAAGAATTTAGATTTTGCATCTTTGCAAACACATAAGTTGGATAAATTAGATGAGCTTGTTAAATTAAATACTATAAATAATGACATAAAAGAGACTATTGTTGATGTTAAGAATAATTTAAATCAATCAATAGAATCCATATTGCAATTGATTACTAAAATCATTGAAGATAATAAAACAAATTTTGATCTATTGCGTGACTCTAATATTGCTAATACAAAATCAATTATTGAATACAATAAAATTAATCTAAATGATATCAATAATATAAATATCAGGCAAGCTGATTTATTAAAAGATGTAAATATGAATCTAAAGAATTTAATAGATTGTAATAATAGTTTTAAGGATAATTTTAATTCAAATATTCAAGATTTATCTAACAATATTAATAAAACTTTAAATAGTGAGATATCTAGCTTAATATCAAATTTTACAAATACGATTAATCTATATTTTAGTGAGAATTTTAAACGATTTAATAAAGGTGTGGATAATCTATTAGAGTGGCAGGATCAATATAAGAGTATTGTTGTAAATTCACAAAAAATTATTGATAATCAAAATAAATTATTAGAAAAAATAAATTCTGTTATAGCAAATATCTTAAAGCGTGATGAAAATATGTCACATTTATATGTTGATGTTTCGAATATTATGAAAGAATATAAAAATCAAAATATAAATTTAAATAAAAAGCTTCAAACTATGGATAATATTGGTGTAAATGCAGAAAACTCATTAAAATCTATGAATGAATTATTTTGTGAATTAAATTCAAATATACAAAAAACAAATAAAAACTTAATGAATAATGCAAAATCAATTATTGATAATATCTTTATAAAGACGCTAAAACAATTTGAAGTTCAAAATAAATTAATGATGGATTCTATGAATTCTGCAAGTAAGTCTATTTCGTCTATCATAGAATCTTCTGTAAAAAATATAGATTCTATTAATTTATCTTTAACTAACAAGCTTCAATCATCAATAAAAGAAGTTGATAATCTTGGTATTATGATTATGCAAAACAATAAAGATGTATATGATAGTTATCAAAAATTAAGCAATAGTGTAGAGCTTAGTTTAAGTGCAATTAGTCAAAATACTAGTGATGTAATGAATGATATTAATAAAAATGGAATAGAGCATTTGCAAAATATGGCAAAATTGTATTTTGATGATATTTCAGATTTTCAGCATAAATTATTAAATGATATTTCTAATTCCATAAATATAAATCAATCAATGCTAGATTCAAGGATTAATGAACTTGTTAATAAATATTTAGAAACTTTAGAACAAATAACAACATCAAATATTAAATCACAAAAAGAGTTAAATCATGTAAATATAGAAGAAATAAAAATTTTAAATAGTGAGGTTTCTAACTATATAAAAGAAAATGCATTATCTTTAAATAAAACAAATATAGAGATTTTGAATATTGTTGAATTTTTACAAAAAGAGCTTGAAGATTCTATGAAAAAAAGTAATTTATTGCAAAATAGTGCAAGAAACAATATTGTTGAGATAGAAAATATGCTTCATAAATCAAGTGAAAGTTTTAAAAATGATTATGAGTGGTTTTTAAGGCGTATTAGAGATATTATAGGTCAAAGAATGTAATCTGTCTAATTTTATGGCTTTATTAATTTTTATTATTACATTATTGCTTATATATTTTCGTCCATTTGGTATTCCCATATGGGTATTTAGCATACTTGGTAGTTTATGTGCTTACTTATTTGGTATTGTAAATTTAAATGATATTTATTTTGTGTGGAATATGACATGGGATAGCTCTTTTACACTAATTGGACTTATTATATTTACTATTTCATTAGAGAGAATAGGTTTTTTTAATTTTCTTGCCAATTATATAATAAAGCTTTCAATGAATAAAGATTATATTAGTGTAAGAAAATTTTATATTTTAATAGTGTTTTTTAGCTTTATTGTAAGTGCACTTTTTAGCAACGATGGTGCAATATTAATTTTAACTCCACTTATAATAGCACTTTTTAATACATTTGATTTAAAACAAGATTTTATAAAATCTAAATACATAATGATACTTTTTTTGCTAGTAGTTAGTTTTGTAGCTGATTTTGGTTCAAATCTGTTTGTTTTTTCAAATCTTACAAATATTATTACAGCACACGCATTCTCAATACCATTTTTATCTTTTTTTTCTTATATGTTGTTGCCACAAATTTTTGTTTTATTTTCTACTTTAATTGCTTTTTGGATATTATTTATGCGAAGACTTCCAAAATATATTCACTTTAGTGTAATAGATTGCAATATTCCTTCAAAATTTAGTTTGTTTATTTGTTTCATTTTAATTATCACTTTAGTCTTTGGAATTATGTTTGGAGATATGTTTGAGATACCTATTAGCTTTATAGTATTATTTGTTGGATTTATTTCATCATTAATTTCAATAATGCAAAAAAAGAGTTCAATTAAGCATATTCTATCAGATTCTCCATTTAGTGTAGTTGTTTTTAGTGTAGGTCTTTTTATTGTTGTTTATAGTTTGAAATATGTAGGTATTATAGATATGCTGCAAAATATAATTAATGAAATATATAATCAATCAGAACTTAAACAGATTCTTTTTGTTGCATTTGGTTCAGGCATTGGCTCAAGTATTATTAATAATCTTCCTATGGTTATGCTTGGTGATCTAGCTTTAAAAGAAGCAAATAGTTATCTTATTTATGCACATTTACTTGGTTGTAATATAGGTTCTAAACTAACTCCTATTGGCTCTCTTGCTACACTTTTATGGCTTGTTAGTTTAAAACGTTATAATATAAATATAAGTTTTTTTTATTATGCTAAAATTGCATCTTTTGTCACTATTGTCGTTTTGTTTTCTGCATCAATTGGGCTATATTTTAGTCTATTTATTTTGTATTTTTAATAAATAATATATTTAGTGTTATGCAAAGTTTTTTAATGCTTGATTTATGATAATGACAATATGAAATGTAATTAAATATAGTTGTGTGTATGAATTCGTATAATTTACTTTTATGGCTTAATTTTTTCGTTGCTGATGTAAGGGATGGACTTGGCCCATATCTTGGTATTTTCTTGCAATCTCATGGGTTTAAAGAGGGTATGATTGGTGTTATTGGAAGTATTGCTTCATTAACTGCTTTAGTATTTAGTATACCTCTTGGAATATTAGTTGATAAAACACGACATAAGCGTATGTTTGTAGCACTTTGTATTATTCTAATTATATCTATTACAAGTATTAATTATTTTTATACTTATTTTATTTTTACTTTAGTAGCACAAGTTGTAATTGCATTGTGTGCAGTATTTTTAGCACCTGCTTTCGCTGCAATCACACTTGGTATTGTGGGTTTAAATAATTATGCATATCAAGTAGCAAAAAATGAAGCATATAAACATGCAGGGACAGCATTTAGTGCTGCTTTAAGTTTTGTATTCGCACTTTATTATGGTATTGCTTCAATATTTATTATTACTGCTCTTATGGGAATATTTTCACTTATAATTTTGTATTTTATTAAAGAAAGTGATATAAATCATAAAATTGCAAGTGGGTATAATGGTAGTAAACCACTTTCATTCAATTTGGTATTTAAAAATCCAAGCATTTGGCTTTTGGGATTCATTATGTTTTGCTTTCATTTAAGTAATGCTTCTATGTTACCCTTACTTAGTCAAAGAGCACATTCAATGGGGATAGATTCTAGTGGTGCATATGCTGCAGCAACCATTATTATTGCACAAATTAGTATGATTTTTGTTTCTATTGTTTGTGGAATATTGTTGCGTAATAATAATTATAGATTTTATATTATTTTAATGTCTTTATGCTTTATAGGACTTATTTTGCGTGGTATTATTGCAGCTTGCTTTACAGGAATAGGTTCTATGATATTGGTCCAGATTTTAGATGGTATTGGCGCAGGAATTAGTGGGGTGATTCTGCCAATACTTATTGCATTTATGCTCAATAAAAGTGGACATATTAATGCAGGTTTTGCTCTTGTGATGATGCTTGGTGGAATTGGTGGAGCATTAAGTGGAACGCTTGGGGGAGTTGTAGCTGAGGTATATGGTTATTTTTGGTCTTATTTTATACTTGCTTTTGTAGCTTTTATAGGGTTTATTATTTGGATTATTTACTCAAGAAAATATTTATTTTTATTTAAAATATAAGGTTTATCTTAATTTTTTGTATATTTAATTGTTAAAGTATGCAGGAAAGATTTTATAATATTAAAATATAATACAAACTTTGTTTAATCATTGTTGATAAGTTGTGCATTTATTGTAAATTGAAAGGAAATATATGGCATCACGAGCAACGCAAGTTGAAATTTTAGTTTTAGATTTTGGGAGTCAATATACCCAGCTTATTGCTAGGCGTTTGCGTGAATATGGAGTTTATACAGAAATTGTTCCTTATTTTGAAAAGCTAGATTCTATTAAATCTAAAAATCCAAAAGGGATTATCCTTAGTGGGGGTCCTGCAAGTGTATATGAAGAGGGGGCATATAAACCTGATGAAAAAATATTTGATTTAGGTATTCCTATCCTTGGTATTTGTTATGGGATGCAATACATTGCTCATCATTTTGGTGGTTCTGTGATTAGGGCTGAAGCACAAGAATTTGGTAAGGCAAAGCTAGAATTATTGAGAGAAAAATTTATCACTTCTTGTGAGGATTTGGAAGTTTTGCATCAAGTATGGGAAGAAAGCTTTATTGCAAGGCATGATTTTATGGATGCTAAGACTATTAAGATGATTGTAAAAAATGTCAAAAATACTTTGCGAAGTGCTCAAAAAATCTATATGCTACAAAAGCAAGATGCTATTTTGGGGTTTTGTATCATTAATAAAGAACATTTTGAATGCTATGGTATTGATAAGGCACAGAATCTCAAAGATATGTGTGAGGAGTTTTTGGATTTTATTATTGTTAACAAAATCATTGAGAGTGATGTGATTTTATCAAGATGGGATAAAAATGATAAAAATGGATTGGATGCTTATCAAGAGATTGGCTTTGAGATTACTGGGCAAAAAGGGGAGTTGGTAGAGCTAGCATTGGATATCAAGAAAAAGGTGCTAAAACAAGATCTTTTCATGGGGGTAAAACAAGATTCTATCGTGTGGATGAGTCATGCAGATAAGGTGGAGAAAATCCCACAAAGTTTTATAGAGCTTGCCAAAAGTGGCAATACACATTACTGTGCAATTGCAGATTTAAATAGAAAAATCTATGCAATTCAATTTCACCCTGAAGTGGTGCATAGCGAGTGTGGGGGAGAAATACTCAAAAATTTTGCACTCTCTATCTGTAAGTGTCAAACCAATTGGAATATGCACAATTTCGCAGAATCAGAAATCGCAAAACTGTGCGAAATTGCCAAAGATGGCAAGGTGCTTTGTGCTGTGAGTGGAGGAGTGGATTCTAGTGTGGTGGCAACCTTGCTTTATCGTGCTATTGGTGATAGAGTTATCCCTGTGTTTGTCGATCATGGATTACTTAGGGCTGATGAGAGAGAAGCAGTGGAGGCAATGTTTAGAGAAAATTTGGGTGTGCCACTTATCACTGTGGATGCAAAAGAGATTTTTTTAGGAAAGCTAAAGGGCGTGCGAGATCCAGAAATGAAGCGAAAAATCATCGGAGAGACATTTATCGAAGTTTTTGAAGCTGAAGCTAAAAAACACAATGCTAATGGAGAGATTAGATTCCTAGCCCAAGGCACACTCTATCCTGATGTGATTGAATCTGTGAGTGTCAAAGGGCCAAGTAAGACAATTAAGTCTCATCACAATGTGGGGGGATTGCCTGATTGGATGAAGTTTGAGTTGATTGAGCCATTGCGCGAGCTATTCAAAGATGAGGTTAGGGCACTTGGAAGAGAGCTTGGTATGCCAGAATCTATGCTGATGCGACATCCTTTCCCAGGGCCAGGACTGGCAATAAGGATCATGGGAGAGGTGAATGAGGAGGATTTGGAGTTACTTAGAAAGGCAGATCGTATCTTTCTCCAAGAGCTTCATAACAGTGGGTATTATGACAAAGTATGGCAGGCATTTTGTGTGCTTCTAAATGTCAAGAGTGTGGGAGTAATGGGGGATAATCGCACTTATGACAATACGATTTGTGTGAGAGCTGTAGAAGCGCTCGATGGGATGACAGCGACTTTCGCTCATCTTCCTCATGACTTGCTAGAGAGAATCTCCAATCGCATTATTAATGAAGTGGAGGGGATCAATCGCGTAGTGTATGACATCACAAGCAAACCACCAGGCACGATCGAGTGGGAGTAAGGAGGTGTATTATGGCAAAAAAAGAAGCACAAACAGATTTATGGGTATATGAACTTTTAAAGGAAGCAAATCTAAATCTAACTTATCAAGGTTCTAATATTAAAGAACTAAATGAAGCCTTAAGCACTGCCTCAAAAAAAGGGACAAATAAACAAGGATATCCTGAATATTGTGGTGTAGTTAGAGATTTTGTAATTGTGATTGAAAATAAGGCAGATGTAAGCAAACATATAAGGTGTGATGACAAAAATCTTATTTCACAAGAGCAAAAAGATGTAGAAAATTATGCACTCAATGGTGCTTTATGGTATGCAAAGCAAATTATTAAAAATCAAAATACTTATAAAAAAGTTTTTGCTATTGCTGTAAGTGGAGATAGTAAAAAACATAGAATCACGCCTTTATTTGTAGATAATGGAGCATTGATAAAAGAGCCTTTAGAAGACATTGAAACTTTTATGCTTTTAAATGAGCAAAATATAGAAGAATATTATAAAAGAGAGGTTTTACAAGAAGAATCTGGTAAGCAAAAAACAAAAGAAGAGATTGAAAGAATTGCTGCCACTTTACATGAAGATTTAAGAAATTATGGGGCTTTAGATGACAGAAATAAACCATTAGTAGTAGCTGGAATTTTACTTGCATTAGATGAAATGAGAGCTAAAAATTTGGGTTTAGACTATCTTAATAATGATGAAATTGATACAGATGGCAGTAAAATTTATGAGCTTATTAAATCAAATCTTAAGCGTTCTCATCTTGCTCCTCAAATCAAATATGATAAGGTTCTAACACAATTTTCTGTAATTAAAGATACTAAAAAGATTAACGAGCTTTGTGAAATCACTGATAAAAAGGGCTTAAAAATCAATTGCACCCCTTTAAAACATTATGCAAAATTTATTAAAGAAAATATTTTTGATTCTATTCATGCTATAAAGAATTCCAATGATTATTTGGGGATATTTTATAGCGAGTTTATGCGTTTTAGCGGTGGCGATGGACAGACTTTGGGTATTGTGCTTACGCCTACGCATATTACAGAGTTATTTTGTGATTTGATAAATTTAAAAGCTAGTGACAAAGTGCTTGATCCATGTTGCGGAACAGGTAGCTTTTTAATTACTGCTATGGATTATATGTTATTACAAGCAAAAAATGAAAGACAAAAAGAAGAGATTAAAAAGAATCAGCTTTTTGGCTTTGAATTGCAATCTTTTATGTTTGCTGTTGCTACTGCAAACATGGTTTTAAGGGGAGATGGTAAGAGTAATTTGTATGATGAAGATTTTTTAAAGCAAAATCCCTTAAACCTCCAAGAAAATTTTATGGCAAATATAGGTTTTATGAATCCACCTTATTCTCAAGGTAAGATTGATAAAAACTTAACTGAAATTGCATTTACCGAACATCTTTTAAATTCTATTTTAAAAGATGGAAAAGTCGTTGTGATAGTCCCGCAGTCTGCTATGACAGGTAAAAACAAAGAAGAAAAAGCTATTAAGAAAAATATTTTAAAGCATCACACTTTAGAGGGTGTAATAACTTTAAATAAAAACACTTTTTATAGTGTAGGGACTAATCCTTGTATAGCTGTCTTTACCGCAGGAGTGCCTCATAGCAAAGATAAGATCTGTAAGTTTATTAATTTTGAAGATGATGGCTTTGAAGTACAAAAACATAAAGGTTTGGTTGAAACTATACATGCCAAGGATAAAAAAGCGTATTTATTAAAGGTTTGGCATGATGAGCTGGAGTCCCCAAGTAAATTTTGCGTAAAAACCACTATAGAAGCAGATGATGAATGGTTACATAGTTTTTATTATTTTAATGATGAGATTCCAACTCATGAAGAGTTTGAAAAAACAATGGCAGATTATCTTACTTTTGAATTCAATATGATAACACATGGTAGAGGTTATCTGTTTGGGTTAGAGGGTGAAAAAGATGCAGAATGACCTAGCTGGTGTAGAGTGGAGAGAATTTAAGATTGGTGAGATTTTTCATATTTCTGGGACTATTACAACACATCCAAGTGGGTTATTGGCGGGAGGCAAAACTCCTCGTATCACTTGTGCAGCTACAAATAACGGATTAGATAATGTTTACAAAAATTTGCCTACAGAGAAAGGTGGTATTTTAAGTATCGATAGTGCAACTATAGGTTTTGTGGCCTATCAAGAAAATGATTTTATTGCAACAGATCATGTAGAAAAAAATTTCGTTACAGAACGGTAGTTTTATGAATCGTTATATAGGTTTATTTCTGAAGCAGTGTATAGACAATTCTGTTTGTGGTAAATATGGTTATGGCTATAAATTTTCACAAACTAGAATAAAAAAACAAATTATTATGCTTCCCATAGACTCCAAGGGTAATCCAAACTGGCAGTTTATGGAAAACTATATGAAAAATATAGAACAGAAATATATTAAGAATATTGTAGATTATTATAATAAGAAGCTATTAGATAATCCGCGAGGTAAACTAGCCCTTAATCATTCTGCTAAAGATAGAAACATTTTCATTGAGGATAGTCTCATGAAAATCGCACGAGAAAATTTAAAATTAGAAAACATAAAGTGGAAAGAATTTGTTGTAGGTGAAATATTTGAAGTGAGAGCCACGCTTAGTGGTATTGATAAGAATAAATTAAATGGCAAAAAAGGTAATTATCCTTATCTTACAAGAAGTGATAAAATTAATGGCATAGATAGTTTTATTGCCAAACAAGATGCTTATCATTATGATAAAGCAAATGTGATTACAATAGGTCTAGATACTCAAACGGCATTCTACCAAAGCAATAAATTTTATACAGGACAAAATATCCAAATCTTAACATATAAAGAACTTAATAAATACAATGCACTTTTTATAATTATCTTACTTAAAAAACTTATGGAAAAATTTAGTTGGGGTGGGAATGGAGCAACGCTTACAAGATTAAAAAGAGGAAAAATTATTTTACCTATAGATTCTAAAGGTAATCCACATTATGTTTTTATGGAAGCCTATATGAGAGCGATAGAAAAAAAACATCTAGAGAAAATTGTAGCTTTTTATCGCTCTAAAATTGCCTAGTTTTATCGCTACTTCTTTCTATGGTTTTATCAAGTTTAATTACACTTAAAAATAGTTAAAAGAGAGAATAATGAAGAGATTATTTAATCAACCTCTAAATATCTGCGGTTTAAGTCTACTTTCTTGCCTTGAAGATTCAAGTATTTCTTTGGCATTTTTTGATCCTCAATATCGAGGAGTGCTTGACAGGATGAAGTATGGCAATGAGGGGGAGAGACAAAAGGGGCGAAGTGAGTTAGTACAGATGAGTGAAGAGGTGATTATAAATTTCATCTCTGAAATTCATAGAGTGCTAAAATCAAGTGCCTATCTAATGCTTTGGATTGACAAGTTTCACCTATGCGAAGGGGTGCAAAAGTGGCTAGAGGATACGAGTTTTCAAAGCGTAGATCTCATTACTTGGGATAAGGGAAAAATGGGAATGGGCTATCGCACAAGAAGGCAGAGTGAGTATTTGCTTGTTTTGCAAAAAAAGCCCATTAAAGCCAAAGGTACTTGGAATTTGCATAATATCCGAGATGTATGGAGTGAAAAACTCTCAAAAGAAGAGCTGAAAGCTCACCCTCACTCTAAGCCCAAAGGGCTTCAAAAAGCTTTGATTCTTGCTTGCACGCAAAATGGGGATATCGTGTTAGATCCTGCAGCAGGAAGCTTTAGTGTGTTTGAGTGTTGCAAAGAGCTTGAGCGTAATTTTTTGGGGACAAATTTGAAATAGATTATCTATAGATTTTTTAGCTATATAAATATATGGTTAATTATTTTATATTATTATATAATTGAGCAATTTTTGTTGTCATATGTTGATTATTTAATAAAAAAGAAAGTTATAGATGGATAAATACACTTTTAGGCAATTTATTAATGATGTCTTAAGCTCATCATCAAAACCACTTACATTTATGGAAATTTGGCAAAGTGGGGTAGAAAAGGGGTTGCATAAAAGATTAAATAGTATTGGTAAAACTCCTTGGCAAAATATTGCAGCTTTACTCTATATGGATATAAAAAATAAAGATTCTATATTTTATATTTATTCTAAACAGCCTACTACTTTCTATATAAAAAACCAAAATATAGTAGAATCTATAAAATCATATAAAGAAATACCAGTAAATAAGCAATTAAAATATAATAAAAAAGAACGAGATTTACACCCACTATTAGTAGAATTTCTATATCATCATCTTAATCTTTATTGTAAAACTATTTATCATGAAAAGAGTATAAAAGGAAAGAATGGGCAAGATAAATGGATTCACCCTGAGATTGTTGGGGTTTATTTTCCATTTATTCAGAATTATGAAAAAGAAACATTAAGTTTTTTAAAGCACAACTACAAGTTTTCATTTAAGCTTTATGCCTTTGAATTAAAAGTAAAAATTCATTGGAATAATTTAAAAGAATCATATTTTCAGGCTGTTTCTAATTCAAGTTTTGCAAATGAAGGGTATTTAGTAATATTTGATGATTTTGATGATGAAATATTAGAAGAACTTAGAAGATTGAATTCTTGTTTTGGTATAGGTGTAATAAAACTAGAAGAAAATGTATTTAATAGTAAAATTCTTATACCATCACATAAAAGAGAACTTGATGTCAAAACTATTGATATGCTAGTTAGTAAAAATAAAAACTTTAGAGATTTTATTAAAGCAATTAATAGTGATTTAGAAATAGGAGAAGAAGATCGTATTGTTAAAAAGAATTACGATCAAATAAGTAGTTTAAATTAATATTTTATAGAGGTAATTGATGGGTCCAATACTTATAACTCCATTTGATTTTGATTACAATTTAAATAAATATGGTTGTAATATAAAAAAAGAAGATGCTAGATCTGATAATAGTATAAAATCACCAAATACTATATTTTTTGTTGGTGGTTTAGCCGATTCTTGCACAAGAGCATTATTTAATCATTTTGCAAAGTTTAATAATAATGATTTTTCAAAATTTTATGCTACATTTGATGCTGTTCCTCATATACCAAATATATTGCAAGAGAATAACTATATAGTAGCTCATAGTTGGGGTGCATCTAGCATAATAAAAACACTAGCTAATGTTAATAAGAATATTAAATATTTATTGACATTAGATTCTGTTGCTTACACAAAACCAAATCCAATTACTTGTGTTTCTTACTGGGAAAATATTTATATAAAAAATCACTTTTCATTTGATCCTGCAAATATTGTTGCTTTAGTAGGACATCCTCAAGGTTATATAAAATTTGCAAATAATAATATCGCATTGGGTAGGCCAAATACTCATACTAGTATTAGAAATATGTTAAAAGCTAGTAAATATTCTTATTTATTCTCATAAATTATTAAATTTATAATTTTATTTTATTATGGCATTGAGTTTTATGTTTTAAATCATGTAAAATTGTATTTGTATGACATAACTATTTAGTTGTGTTATTTATTTTTTATAAAGGATTAACTATGAGAAAAATTTTAGCTATTTGTTTATTTTTTGCTGGTACTGTTTATGCAGCTAGTATAGATGAAAATAGTGTAAAAATAGAGTTTGAGGGTTATAAGACTCCCGATATGGTTGGCACAAAAGGTTCATTTAAGAATGCAAAGTTGACATTTGGTAAAGATAAGTCATCTATAAGTACTCAACTAAAAGGTGCTAGGGCTGTTTTATCTCCAAGTGATATAGATATGGGTGATGATAATGGAATTATTACTACAAATATAGTTGAAACTTTTTTTAAGGTTTTAAATTCAAAGTCTGATATCAAAGTGAGTTTTGAAAATGTAGTTGATGGCAAAGATAAGGGTGTTATTAGCGCTAAAGTTACTATTGGAAAACAAAGTGATATTGTGCCAATGATGTATGAAATAAAAGATGGAAAATTTATGGCAAATGGACAGCTTGATATAAATACTTTTTCTAATGGCTCTAAAGCTCTTAAAGCATTGAGTGATGTAGCAGCTGGTCATATGGGAATTAGTTGGTCTATTGTTGATATAATGTTTAGTGCAGACTTAGTTAAATAAATATAAACTTATTTGTTAGAAAGATTTCTAGTATTAGAATCTTTCTTTTCTTGATTTTTGTTTTATTTTTTACCTACCTATTTTAGTTATATTTATCACTATTATTTAAAAAAGGGTTTATAATGATGGAATTATTAGGAGCAATAAATTTAGATTCCTACATGGGTGATTGGTATGAAATGGCAAGAAAACCTGCATTTTTTCAGAATAATTGCAAATCATCAAAGGCAACATATATAATAGAATATAAAGATGGAAAACCTGTAATAAAAGTAATCAATAGTTGTATAAAAAATAATGGTAAGACTTCTAGTATAGAGGGTAAAGCCATTATAAAAAGTGGACGTGCTTTATCTGTAAAATTTAGTATTTTTATGAATATATTTAATAAACCAAATTATGAAATTATATTTATAGATATTGAATACAAGGTAGCTATTATTGGGTCACCAGATAAAAAGTATTTATGGATACTTTCTCGTGAAATACTTCCTAGAGATAAGACTATATTTTTACTTGATATTGCAAAAGAAAGAGGTTTTGATATCAGTGATATTATATTTGATGAATATTAACTTTATTTTGTAAATAATAATTTTATTTTTTTGTATATAAATCTAACATACTTATGAATACCAAGTTTATGAAGATATTTTTCAATAATATCTCTTTTATAAGAATAAAATGCTCTATAAGTATTTCTTTGTATCCTAGGATCTAATTGTATATCTTTTATCAATTTTGGTAAAAAATCATTTATTAATTTTTGACTTTGCCATTTTTTATCTATGCCGCAATGTTCACCTCTTCCATCATGGCCTCTGTTTACTGATAGTGGCTTTATTGGGTAGATTGTATATCTATTTTGCTTAAACATATTGTAACATACAATAACATCGCCATATTTTTTTCCTTTTTCTAGCATATCTTTCAAAATTACAAGCATATGTCTTGAAATTGTATTGAATTTTTCTACCTCTTCTTTATTCTCTAAAAATAAATTAATATCTTTTATTTCAAAATCTATATCTTTATATCTATCTTTCCATAGCCCAGCACCCCAGGGAGAAAATATTTGTATTATATATACTTCGTGTGGATATTTTTTGTATGCTATGTTTTTGTAGTGTGTATGTGAAGCAATGGACATAATTCTTTTATCATCTTTATAAAATTCTAGAGCATTATTCATATATTCTAAAAACCTATTTGATACTAAAATGTCATCTTCAAAAATAATCAATCTATCATATTTGCTAAATATATAATCCATAGCATCTTTTATAGAATCAAAGCTTCCTTTATTTGTTTCCCAAAAAATACCTTCTACTTTTTTAAAATATTGTCTATTATTCAGCTCTATTATATATTGCCTTACTTTATTTATTATATCTTGATGTTCTTCTTTATATGCGTTATCTGATACTATATATACATTTGTGTGTTTTGCTAATTTATTATTCTTTAGATACTTTATAGCATTTTGAAGACAATCTAATCTATCATACACTGTTATTAAAACTGGGGATAAATTATTAATATTTAACTTTTCCATGTATTGAGCCTTATTATTAAGCTAGAATGTAATTTTGTTTCTAGGTAATATATAATTATACTGTTATGTTTTAGTATATTTAATTATGTATCATTGTTATTTTTTAATGTACTATATTATTATAATAATTAATATGTTTGAACAGTTTCTTCATATAACCATCACTACTTAGTGTATAGTATCTTATAACTCTATAATTATTATAATGTATAAAAATTTATAGATTTTTAAATACAAATTTTATATCCACATGTCATTTATAAATTTATATATCAAATTACTAATATTTATTGTAGGCCAATACCAACTTAATCTATAATCTTAGGTTTTTTAGCTGTAATTACAGAACAATAACTCTAAGCTTTTAACTTTTTCTAGTATCAAGCAATTGTTATTTCTTGATTAGTAACTTTTATTATATTATATTTTATAAATACAAAATTATAGTATATTATATACTCTATTTTATAAAAGTGGATAAGCTAAAAGTAATCCATACACATAACCACTGCAGCCAGAATTTGGATCAAAATAAACACAATTTATATTTAACTCTAATTGATTATGTAGTATATGCGCATTGTCTGGTTCCATAAATCAGGTGTTTAAGTTATAAAAATAATTACATCGATTTCATTTTTTTATAATAATATTGTTATGTAGTAAATCTTTTGCACTATTATAACAAAAACTAAGTATGGCAGTATTATTAGCTATAGAATTTGTTTAATAATAGATTCTATGTTTATTGCTTGTTTATAGAAATTTTTTAGAGCTTATTTGGTATTGTAATAAAAGATTTGTGATTTCATTTTTATTATTAAATGCAATAACATCAATAATACTTAGATTTGGTATAAAGGTGTTATCAAATTGTTTGTATTTCATAGTTTGATTTACTTGTAAAAAATTTAATTCAATATTTTGATTTATGAAATCATTTTCACTATAAAGCACTGCTCCTCCAATTGAATTTATGTATTTTTTTGCATGCATAGCCTTGCATATTGCTATAACTTTATCTTGTGATTTTAAGTCATGATTAATTGGCAAAGTAGAAGAAATGAAAATATTTGTATCTATTCCTAGATATATACAAATTTTCATTATTGAATGGTAAATAAAATCAAATAAATTATCTTTTGGGTATATGATTATTGATTCTAATAATGTCATTAAATCATCATGATAAGGTGCTTTTTTATACGCAAAGTGTATAGAATCTAGTAGTTTTTCTTTATTAAAATTTTGGCTTATATATCGCTCATTTATATGTAAATAATCAGAATCTTTTTTTAATGCAATTGAAAATATACAAGGCTTATGATTTTGTAAAAAGCTATTTTTATTTACAAAATATTTTGTAGAATACTTAATATTATCATAAATTACAAAATTATCTACTGCATTGATAAGCTGAAAATAACCAATATATGGCAAAAAATATGGCTGCATTATTGCTAGACTTTGATTTTTTGGAGTGTATTTCATGCTATGCACTCCTTTTTTTGTTGTTTTGAATGTAATAATTGTTTAGCAATGTATAGCATAATTAAAAATTTTATAAATGGAGGAGAATAGATCATTTAACCCCCCCCCCGTAATATAACTTTGCTTTTTAAATGATTAATATTTTGATTATTTGCAAATCTCAATTCTAGGAATTCATTATCTTTAAATAATAAAATATTGTTTTCATAATTTTCTACTATTTCATAGTTATTTATTTCATTTTGTAGTGATTTTAAAAATTTATTTTTTATTTTTTTTATTTCTAACACTTTAAACTCTCCTAAATTTGTTATTATTTTTGCTGCGATATTTTCTATTCCAAATGCATTAATTGTGCGTATTAACTTCTTATTGCTACTATTTATTGGTATTTTTATTTCTTTTGGTCTAGAGTAGTAGCTTTCTTTATATTGCTTTGTTTGTATTTCTTTGAAGTTATTATCCATAGCTAACTTAAATGCCATTGCTTCTGCTTTAAAGCATAGTTTATATAAAAGTGATAATGATAAATTTTTAATTGGTATTTCAATATGTGCTAGAATTTGGCCTCTATCTATTTCATCATCCATAGTATGAACGCTTACACCAGCTTTCTTATTGAATAAAATTGCCCCATTAATTGGATTTTTACCTCTTAATTGTGGAAGTAGTGAAGGGTGGATATTGATAAATTTTTGGTAAGGTTTTTTTAGTAGTGATACAGGCAATATATAAGGACAACCATTTGAAACCAATAGTTCAAAATCACTACTTTTTATTTCATTTAATAATTGCTCATTATTATCAAATAATATAATATTTGATAATTTTATATGTTTATGTGCATAAGAATCTTTTAATATAAGTATTTTCTCTATTTTTAGATTTGATCTTAAAATTTCATTTAGCACATTAAGCCTATTTCCTATAAAAACAACCCTTATTTGTTTGTTTTTATTTTCAATATTTGGAAAAAATGCAGGAGAGCTAGTAGAATCTTTTATTGATACAATATTATTTTTTATTTCTATGGTATTATTTTTTAAGCGGGTATATATTTGTTCAATCATTGGAATTTGCATTGCCAATACACTTTCATAACTTTTAAATTCACTTGCTTTAATTATGCTCTGCATAATGATTGGACCAGTATCTATGCCTTCATCTATAAAATGTGCAGTATTTCCAAGTAAGAAGGCCTTTGATTTTAATGCTTTATCAATGCTTTTATTTCCAGCAAATAATGGTAGTATAGAAGGATGGAAATTGATGATTTTATTTTGATATATTTTTAGTATCTCTCCTACCAAAATTAATCTACCAAAACAAAAACATTGTGTTATTTGTAATTTATTAAAATATTTAAGCATTATACTACTTAGGTATTTATTTCTCTCCTTTTTAATTAGCCCTAATTTGTCATAGTCAATTTCTATTAATTCGATATTTTTACTTTTAGCGTAGTTTTGTAATATTTTAAGCGGTGGATTATCAAATATTATTAATTTTGTAGATTCTAACACCTTAGAATCTTTTTGAAATAGTTTTATAAGGCGTGATGCATTGCCTGATACATAAAATGCAATTTTAAGCACAATACACCTCATATTTATGAAAATTAGATGTAATACAATATGAATTTCTTGCATTGTAAGTTTCATTTAAGCTTCCCCCCCCCCATTTAATTATTTCAATGATTCTATTCATATCATTTATTTCATATCTTTGATCAATGGGTATTGCTACTAAGCTATCTCTTAGATGAATCTCAAATGAATTTTTATTGCACCATTTTTCTAGATCTTGCCAGTATGTCGCTATAAATATTTTGTTTTTAATTAGATATTGTCTTAATTTATTATCTCCAATGTATGGATATATCATTGGTATTTCATTTTGCCCTAAAAATGATTTTATGGAATTTTTTAGAATGTTATTTAGGTGATTATAATTTTGCACTCGTTTTTGTTTTATTTTTTTGTAATTTATGGAGTGAAGTAGTGTTTTTGTCAGGTTTGACATTTTTCTAATAGTTTTAGAATCTAGTGATTTTTCAGAATCTAAAAAATATTTATAGCCATATTCTGCACCCTCTTCAATTCGTGAAAATAAATATTTTGCCCTTTTTATACTAGAATCTTGTTTTACCCCTTTTAATGTGCTTTTTGTATCATATAAAATTCCTCCATCGCTTACTCCTATGAATTTTCTAGGTGAATAAAAACACATTTTTGTCTTTTTTGCAAAAAAGCTTTGTGCATTATCAATTATTATATTTTTATATTTTTTTGTAATTTCTTTTACATTGTGAGAATTTATTCCAAAATAGTCATTATAAATTATCCAATTATTATTTTTGCATTCTAGTTTTGGGCTTAAATCTTCATTAATTGAATAAAATTTAATATTACAATGCATTTCTTTTATCGCATCTAGCACACTTTTGCAAGTAAAATATGGAATATATATTTCTTTTATGTTGTGTGTTTTTATTAGTAGCTTTATTGCACTTCTTGCTGATTGTAAATGCAGGGCATTTTTGTGTGGATATGAGTTTGTATTATTAAGTTCAAGTGCAAAGTAACCACCTATTTCTTGATATTTATTCATAAATATCCTTTATCATCAGTTTTCTTTGTTCTTTGAAATTAAGATTTATGTATAGTTGTAGTGCTCTTATATTATTACTACTTACAAAAAGATCAAGTTTTTTTATATTTTTCTTTAATAGCTGTAGCTCCATTGTTCTTATAAGTTCTTTTGCTATGGAAGTAGTCGCATTATCTTTTATCATAAGACCCCCCATTGCTATATGAAAATATTTTTCCTTGAAATTTTTCTAATACTGCAATTTGATTTAGATGTGCTATTTTTTGATTGAATTCATTTTTTATAAAGAAATGACAAAGTCCCACTATATTTTCTTCTTTTTTATTTTTTGCAAGCAGTAAATAGCATTGTTTGTTATTTAGATATTTTTGTAGTTCATTAAATTTGTCATCAAAAAAAGATTCTTTTATATAAATATCCTTAAATGATGCACTATAGGCTAATTTTATTAAAGTTTTTATGTCATTTTTATATGGAGTGATATTTTTTTGGCATTTATGATTTTTATCATGCACATGCCCTATATTTTTATTATTTGATGATTTGTGTGATATTATTTGTTTATAAAATTTTAGATTCCCCCCCCCCATAGAGGTATTTTTTATATGTTGCTTGAATTCTAATTCTAAGTCTAGAATCTTTTTATTTCTATTACCAATTTTTTTTGCAGGAATTCCAGCAAATATTTCAAAATCACTAATACTGCTTTTTAATAAACTATAAGCACCAAGGACACTTCCAATCCCACATACTACACCTGGTAGTATTGTTGCATTTGTGCATATTTGTGTGTGTTTATTTAGGATAACTTTTTCATATTTTGTATTACAGAAATTAGGATCTATTATTGGGCTTATTAATGCATTTCCACTAAAGTCATCATTGCTTGCAAATATTGTTGCTTTTGGAGATATGGTGCAAAATTCTTTAATTTCTATACCACTTTTGCCACCATATAATGCTACGAATGCAGAAATATGAATAAAATTCTCTAATTTTATAGCACCACTTAAAATGCTAAAATCATCAATTCTTATATTATCTCCAAATTCCATTAAATGTGTGTTATATAGACTAGCTTTTTTTGATATAAGTATATTTTTTGGATTATTAGGGATTTTGATTTGTAATTTTTTTAATTGTTTAATACTTAGATAAGACATCAGACGCTTCTATGATAAAATATTTTTAGTTATAAAATAACAATTTTCAAACTTAAATTATTTTTTATATTGTTAAAATTAATAAATAAATCAAGTTATGCATATGTAATAATCAGGTAGTATAGTTATTAGGGTGTCTAAGAAATGAGATATAATACTACGACTTATTGGAATATATATTATATTAAGTATAATTGACTATAATTATTGAATTGTTTTGTTATACAAATAAGTTATAATAAAATTTATTTAAAGGGTATACAATTCAATAAGTTTAAGTTTGAAAATTGTTATTTTCAATTCAATTAAAATATTGCGGGAATATTGATGCTAAGGCTTGGTTTTATTGGTGGTAGTATAGATTCTGCTATAGGATATACACATTATATTGCTGCTCGTATGGATAATAAGTTTAGCATCGATGCTGCTTGTTTTAGTAAAAATAACGATATAAACTTGAATACAGCAAATCTATGGAGTAGTGATAATCCAATTAGGATTTATAATAACTATTTAGATTTATTGAATGCTGAACATAATAGACTTGATGCAATATGTATCCTTACGCCTACAACTTTACATAAGCAAATTGTAATTGATTCATTAAACCTTAATTATCCTGTTATTTGTGAAAAGACACTTTGTGTGAATTTAGATGAAGCCAAAGATATTAGTATTGCATTAAATAGTAATAATGAAAGAAAATTTTTATCCGTAATTTATAATTATACGGGTTATCCTATCTTGCGTGAATTAAAAGCTATGATAGCCAATAATGAGTTTGGTAAGATTTTTCAGATCAATGTTGAGATGCCGCAGGAGAGTTTTATCTCTACTACTAATGAAGGAATGCCAAAAGTACCTCAATCATGGAGATTAAGTGATGGTTTAATACCAACTATTTCTCTAGATTTAGGAATTCATTGTCATAATTTAATCTATTTCCTAGTTGGTAAAAGAGCTTTATGTGTATATGGTGATCACTCAAATTATGGACATTTTGATAATATTGTTGATAATGTTAATGTTATTGCTAAATACGAGGATGATATAACGGTTAATATGTGGTTTTCAAAATGTGCACTTGGTTATAGGAATGGTTTAAAAATAAAAGTTTTTGGAGAAAAATTAAGTGCTACATGGATTCAGACAAATCCTGAAGAAATTTATATTAATACACAATATGGTGATAGAATTATTAAAGATAGAGCTTCCCCAGGTATCACTATTGCGTCGCATAAGCGATATAATCGTTTTAAAGCTGGACATCCACAAGGTTTTGTAGAAGCTTTTGCTAATTATTATTATGATGTTTATTTTTGTCTACAAGATTTTATTTCTCTAAGAAATTCTAAATATACTTTATCAGGAAAAGAATCATTGAATAAAGATTATGTATCAGATTTTGATTATATATTTGGTTTACAAGAGTCTTTAGAAGGATTACTTTTCTTTGAAAGTATAGTACGATCAGTTAATGAAAAAAGACAAATAATTGTTGATTATGATAAAATATGAGGAATTACTATGAATGCACTTAAAGTATATTCTACTGAAAATCTACATGCTTTAGATTTTTTTGTAGACTTTATTAATTTAGATTCTAACCCCAAAATCATTAAACGCTATATTTTTGGACATAATCAATATTCAAAAAGTATAATTAACAGTCTTGTATCATATGATATTAGAATAGATGGTATTATTGATGATTTTACAGATAATAAATATTACCAAGTAGCACATAACTATAAAATTCCAATTATAAAATTAGTTGATTTGTGTTCTCATAGTTGTAATAATATTGATAATATTGATTTATTATCTGTAAAAGTAGTAGTAGTAGTAACTTCGCAAACTAAAAAAGCATTTCAGAAACTTCAAGCTTTGCAAGTTAATTTTAATTTTTTGGATTTTATTGATTATTTTGCTATACAGAGAGTATCAAGAGAATTTTCCCAGAAAAATTGTAAAAATAATACTAAATTTAAAGATGTCACTTTTTTAGAACTTGAATTTTTTGATTCTTTTAAACAATCGCAAGTGCAAAAAGATGTTAGCACCTGGGAAGATTTTAGAAGCGATTATAAAGAGAATAAAGTTCGTTATGAAAAGATATTTGAAATATTAGCTGATATGGAGTCTATGAGCCAATTTGAAAAAATTATTAATTTTCGATTAAATCAAGATTATTCATTTATGAAAAATTTTGATTATAGGCCAAGTGAACAATACTTTGAAGATTTTTATAATATTGCAAATATTAAATATTTCTTTGATATTGGTGCTTATAGGGGTGAAACAAGCTTAGAATTTGCAAAGCGATGCGAATCATATAAGAAAATTTATTATTTTGAGCCAGAAAGACAAAATTTTATTATTGCACAAAATATATTGGAAAATAATCTTTCTAATATTCAAGGATTTAACATAGCTCTTTCAGATAGAGATGGAGAAGTATTTTTTTGTAGTGATACCACTTCAAGCCATATGATAGATAACAGTAATGAAACATTGAGAGGTGATGATCATGATGTAGTTACTTTGCAAAAGCTTGATACATTGATGCGTAATAGACAAATATTATTAGATGATACTTCACTAAATAGGGGGGGGGTATTTGTAAAAATTGATATTGAAAGTGCTGAACTATCTGCACTTTATGGAATGGAAGAATTTATTTCCACATATACACCAGTAATAGCAATATGTGTATATCATAGTTTTGATGATTTATGGAAGATACCAGAGATGCTTTTATCTATAAATAAACAATATAAGATTTATTTTAGACATTATTCATCTGGATTAACTGAGAGTGTAATGTTTTTTGTGCCATAAATAATTGCATTATTTATTAATATTATATAAGGAATATTTATGAAAGCTGAGTTTAGACAACCATATAGTAAAGACAGAAAGCCATTAATAGATTTGTTGCCACTTAAACAACCCCTTACAATGTACATTGATCCAAGCAGTTCTTGTAATTTTAAGTGTAAATTTTGTTTTCAATCAAATAAGGATGCAGTGAAGAAAATGAATCTATCACAAATGAAACTTGATACTTTTAATAAAATAGTTGAACAACTTAAAGAGTTTGATAGTCCTATTAAAATGATTCATTTACATGGATTTGGAGAGCCATTATTAAATAAGAACTTTACTAATATGGTATCATTGTTAAAACAATCTAATGTAGTAGAACGTATAGCAACAACTAGTAATGCGAGCTTACTTTCTTATGAATTAACTCATAAAATTGTTGAATCTAAATTAGATCAGATACACTTTAGTATTTATGGATTAGATAATCTTAATTATAAAGTATTCTCTAATCAGACAATCGATTTTTCTAAAGTAGTTTCAAATATTAAATATTTTTATTTATATAAAACTGAGTATGCCAATAAAACAGGTCATAATTGTCATGTTCATATAAAAATGAATAAAGATTATTTTAGTAAAAGTGATCAACAAAGATTTCTTGATATTTTTGGAGATTATGCAGATACTATATTTCTTGATGGTGTTGCAAATATTTGGCCTGGTATTGATGTTACTGATTCTCTTTCTATAAATCTTAGTAAAGATAAAAAAGAAGAAAATGGTGTTATAACACATCAATATGGACATGAATTATCTGATATGAGAAAAATATGTCCAAATATTTTTTATCAAATTTTAATTCATAGCAATGGTGACATAAGTCCATGTTGTGCAGATTATCAAGGTGCAATAAAACTTGGAAATATTAACACACACAATATAAGAGAAATATGGACTAATTCAAATACTAACACCAATTTTTGTAGTAATCTTTTATCACTTCGTAGAATTCATATACAAGGTGGGCGAGATAGTATAGATGTCTGTAAATCGTGTCAGTATCCAGAACAAGCTTCTACAACAACGCTTCATGAGTATAAGAGTCGATTGGAGGCAATATATTTTAATACAAGGTTATAATTGATGGAAGATTACAAACTGTATTCAAAAAATAAAGACATACCATTATATAAAACGGCCGGATTATTTTATTGGGATAAGTTTTTTGATTATGGGCACAAAAATATTCAGGATATTTTGTATCTTTTTAAAAATATGGATGATAAGTCATTACAGAAAAGAATTTTTAAACAATTTGTTGGTATTTTTAATCTTGAAACAAGTGGTTTTTGTAATAGGGTATGCTCTTATTGTCCTGTATCAATATATAGAAGAAATGATAAGACTAAGGTTATAGATTCTTATATTTTTAATAAAATAATAAAAAATTTAGAGTATTTAGAGTTTAATTCAAGTATTTGTTTAAATTATTATAATGAACCATTACTTGATCCACATATTATAGAGAGAGTTAAAGAAATTAAAATAGCCACAAATGGATTTATTCATTTTAACTCAAATGGTGATTACCTAAATATTGATATTTTAGAATCTTTAATTGATGCCGGATTAAATAAAATAAATATTACATTACATACTTTACCAAATGAATTTTATTCAGATGAGCAATCATTAGAAAAGATTAAAAAATTCTATAATAAATTAAATCTTGCTATGCCACAATATACAATTAATTCACAATCTAGCATTACAACAGAAATTAAGATAAATAGTTTTATATTATGTGTTAATACTGTAAATTGGAGTAAAATTGGTAATGATAGGGGTGGAACAATTAAACAGTTAAGTATCTCTAATAGAACAAATCCATGTGTTCGTGTTTTTAGAGAGATTTTTTTTGATTTTTTAGGATATTCTTATTTATGTTGCAATATATTTCCAGATAAAAATAATGCATTAGGAAGTATTACAAATCAAACAATAGAAGAAATTTATGCTAAAAATTATTTGTGGAGAAAAATATTGTTTTCATATTCTGATAAGCCGAAACCCTGTTCAACTTGTAATGATGATTCTATGTGTAGTAAAGATGATCAAATGCAAAGAGAGCAAATATTAAAAATGATTATAAAAGATATTCACTAATATATTAATATTATCTAATATCAAATTATATATGATGGGATTATAGTAATTGTTATGAAGAAACTTCTTATTGTAGGTGGAAAATTTTCCGATATTCCAACCATTAAATCTGCCAGAATGCTTGGCTATTATGTTATCACAAGTGGTAATAATCCATCTGATTTAGGGCACAATTTTTCTGATGAAACTATTTTATGTGATTATTCTGACAAAGATGCCATATTGGAATTATCTAAAGATTTAAAAATAGATGCTATTATGAGCTCATGTGATGATGTGTCATTGTTGACTTGTAGTTATATTTCAGACTATTTAGGGATTGGTAATTTTGATAATTTTGAAATTTCAAAAACTATTCATTATAAGGATTTATGGCGTGAATTTTTATATAAAAATAGTTTAAATTCACCAAAGGCAAAAGGTTTTAGTAATGTAGATGATGCAATTAGTAATATACCTCGTATTTTTAAAGATTCTAAAATTATCATTAAACCTGTAGATTTTGCCACTGGCAAAGGAGTAAATGTATCTTTTGCTAACAAACCATTGTATGATATAGTAAGTGTTGCTATGCAAAATTCAAAAAGTGGGCGTATTATTGTTGAGGAATTTATAGATGGAAGCAATCATGGATTTAGTACAATTTTACAAGATCAAAAGGTTGTGTTTTATTTTTATGATGATGAACAACATGACTTTAATCCTTTTTCAGTATCTGGTACAACAACAAGTCAATGTTTTACATCAGAAGTAGTAGAGGATATTATTAATCAGATAGAAACAATTGCTAGAATTTTAAATCTTAAAAATGGAGTATTTCATACACAAATTATTTTACATACTAATAAGGCAGGCAATAAAGTTCCTTATATAGTAGAAGCATGTAGGAGAATGGGTGGAGATTTGTATTCAGAATTTGTATCTCAAGTATGCAATATAGACTATCCAAGTCTTTGTATTCAAGCACATCAATCATTTATTCAATATATTTTTCAGGCACGAGCAGACAAAGTATTAGATATTAATATAAAAATAGATACCCCAAAGATATATCAAGGAGGATTAATAAAGTATAATATAAAAAAGAAGTATTTTGCAAGACAGTGTATCATGAGTAGAAGAAAAGGGATGATTAAAAGTATAGATTTATCTTTACTTGAAAATGCATTAACTGATAGTTTAGTGTGGGCAAAACAGAATGATTCAATAGATGATATTTTAAAGTATAAAGCAGGTATAGTTTTTTTGGAAGATTGTAGTATTAATTCTTTGTATGATAAAATTAATTTACTGCCAAACTGTATAAATTTAACATCCTAATACATATTACATAAATATTTATAGTCACAATAATGACATATTGAGTTGTTATTTGTTTTTTCAAATTCTATATCTTTTGTTTTTAGTGATTCTATTGTTGTTTTTAATAAAACTTCTTGTTCTTTTTCTTGTATAGAATCCATACAATATTGTTTATTGCTCAATATATCATAGTACATTGCTTCTATATTATAATTTTTATATATATTACTAATTGCTTTTTTATATACTAATAATTGTAAATAACCCTCATTGTTAATATTAAAATTATTTTTAACTTTATAATCAATAATATATAGTTTATCTTTATATTTATCAATCCTATCAATCCTGCCTATAAAATCAAATCCAAATATCTCATATTTAAAATTAAATTCTTTATGTAAAATTTCTCTACCATTTTGAATCATATTATGATTTTCATTTATAAATGGTTCTAGTTTATAAAGAAGCGATTCTAAGTCCAATCTATCCAATAGATTTATCTCTCGTTTTTTAATTTCATTTTTAAATGATTCTATACAAAAGTTATTATTTAGGTCTTTTAATATATTATGCACCATATTTCCAATAAATGCATTATCATTGACATTTTCATTTGTTGCTAATTTTTCAATATTTGAAAAATAAAATTTTCTTTTGCAATTGATAAAGTCTTTTATTTTTGTTACAGATAGAATCTTTTCTTTATAATCTCCATAAATTACATCTTCTACATATTCTTTTTCATTATTTTTTGGAAAAAAGCTCCACAAATTTTCACCATCAATTGCATTACTTGCATTTAGTCCTAAATCATCTATCAAACTTGAGTGAATGATATTTGATGAAAATCCAATACAAACTTCATTTGCATTATTTATTAGATTTATATAGTAATGTCTTTGCAAGTTTTCTTTATCACTTATTGTAGGAAGATTTATTTTTCTTCTTATATTAGAATTTAGAAATAAATCATCATTATTTATTTTTGGAATAAAATCATCATTAAAATCTACTATTATTACCTTATCAAATTCTATACCCCTTGTCTCTAATATTCCTACAACTTTTACTTTTCCTCCACTTGTGTCATCTATATTTTTGATATTTTTTACTACAAAATCTAATATATCTTTATATTCCAACTTTTCAAAAATATTTTCAAATTTTAATAGCTCTAGTAGCTCATCTTTTATATTTTTGTCTATATTATTTATATTGTCTAAGATGTTTTGTAGCTTTGATTTTTTAGAATCTATTACTAGATTTTCTTTTAGATATTCTATTTTTGAGATTACATTAGTATTTTCCAAACCCATTGCATAATTAAGATTTTTTGCTTTATCAAATAACTTTAAATATTTTTTAAAATCTTCACTAGGGAGCACAACTATAATATTTTCATATCCTTTTTTTAGCCATTCATTAATCTTTGCAATTACAAGCAATGCTTGATTAATTCTCATAGAAAATGAGTAAAGTGATATTTTTGGTTTTTTTATATTTATTTTTATTGTATCAATTATTTTATTTGTGTTGATATTAATAGTATATTGATTGTATGTCTTAAAATTTTTACCAAAAAGTTTATTAAATATGAATTCGTTATATTTACTACATTCAAATATAATATTTACATTTGTGATATTTGATATTGATTTTATAATATTAAAATCTTTATTACTTATCAATCCATCAATGTATATATTTATATTACTATAGTATTTTAGATATGCATTATTTAATCTATATGAAGTAGGATTATCATATAATTTTAATTCTTCCAATCTTTGCTTATATGTATCATATATTTTATTGATAATCCTTAGATGATCTTCATAATCTCCATATGTATCACTGATATCTATATCTTTTATGTTTATTAATGCAGATTCTATCTCATCAAAAAAATTAAATAAAAATGATGAATTTTCTAAGAATCTTAAAAATGTGCTATCAAACCCAATTTTTTCTACTTCAAACTTATCAATAATATCCCATAATATAATTTTTCTTATATATTTTGGTATTTTTGTTTTTTTATCTACTATTATTGCCTCTTGCAGTAGATTTTTAATAGTCGTAGCATCTGGTAGTATATTTGACTTATAATTTATATAAAAATTATTTAACGCCCTATTTGTAGGGAATACAAATAGATTCATAAAAGGCTTTTGGCTCTATTTATTATATTTTCTATATTAAAACCAAAATGATTAAACAAAATCTCGCCTTTTGCAGATTTCCCAAAATTATTCATTGATATTACATCATCTGCAAATCTATACCATTCAAATCCTCTTGATGCCTCTATTGCTAAAACTTTAATATTTTTATTAAATAATGATTCTATAAATTCTTTATCTTGTTTGATTAATAAATCATAACAAGGCACACTTATTACTTTTGTTTCTATGTTGTTTTTTTCTAATTCTTTTGCACACTCTATAGCAAGATGAACTTCACTTCCACTAGCACACAATATTATTTTTGGATTTTTAGAATCTTTTGCTATATAAGCACCTTTGCTGCAATCAATATTTACATTATCTAATAATGGTAAATTTTGTCTACTCAATACAAATACACTTGGATTATTTGCCTTTAGTGCCATCTTCCAGCATTCTATATTTTCATTTGCATCTGCTGGTCTAAATACATATAAATTAGGCATAGCTCTAAAGTGAGAAAGTTGCTCTATTGGTTGGTGTGTTGCGCCATCTTCTCCAACACCAATACTATCATGTGTAAAGATAAAGAAATTTTTTAAATGACTAATACTTGCTATTCTAAGTGCTGTACTCATATAATCACTAAATACAAAGAATGTAGCACAATATGGTAAAAAAATACCATATACACTAAATGCATTTATAATTGCTCCCATAGCATGCTCTCTTATACCAAAGTGTAGATTTGCTCCATTTGGGAAATCGCCACTATTTTTTATTGTTGTATTGTTTGATGGTGCAAGATCTGCGCTTCCACCAATAAATCCTTTTAAGGCATCTGATATTGCATTTATAATTTCACCATTTGATACTCTTGTTGCAACTCCATGATTAAAAGTTGGATATTTTATAGAATCAAAATTTGGATTTAATAATTCATTTAATAAGTCTTTTTTATTAGATTTTTCTAATTTATTAAGCCATATTGTATAGTGCATATCACCAGTTTCAATGCAAGATTCAAATGCTAATTTTACATCTTCTGGTATATAAAATTCACCACTAAATCCAACTTCATCTTTTGCTTTTTTTACAATATCACTTCCAAGTGGTGCCCCATGGCTTTTATGGCTACCTTCTAGCTCAAGTGCACCTTTTGCTATCTTTGTTTTTGCTATGATCAAAAAAGGTTTTGTAGATTTTTTTGCTAATTCTATTGCATTATCTATATCTATGAAGTTATGTCCATCTATTTGAATTGTATTAAATCCGCAAGATTCAAATCGTTTTTTTATATCTTCATCAAATGATATTTTTGTATCACCCTCTATAGTAATGTCATTGCTATCATATATGATTATTAGATTATTTAGGTTATGCAATCCAGCAAGTGAACATGCCTCATAACTTATACCTTCTTGCAAGTCACCATCCCCGCATATGCAATATACTTTGTGATTTATCAAATCTTCACCAAGTAAAGTTTTTGCATATTTTGAAGCCATAGCAAAACCAACTGCATTTGCAACACCTTGCCCAAGCGGCCCTGTAGTCATTTCTACACCATGAGTAAGTCCATATTCTGGATGACCAGGTGTTATAGAATCAAGTGATCTAAAGTTTTTTAAATCATCAATTGAAATATCATATCCACATAAATGTAAAAAACTATAAAGTAGAGCAGAGCAGTGACCACCACTAAAAATTAATCTATCTCTATTTATCCATTTTGATTGTTTTGGATTATGAATGATGTGTTTTGATAATATTGTAAGAACATCAGAAAGCCCCATTGGTGCACCAGGATGACCACTATTTGCCTTTTGCACCATATCAACAGATAAAAATTTTAATGTATTTGACATCTTTGTTTCTAGATTCATAGTATTGTTGTATTCCTTTTAATGTAAATATCATTTATATTTATAAGCGACAAATTATCATACAAAATAAATTAAATATAGATAATTTATTGATAGATCGCTTACATTTATAAATGCAATTTGCAAATAAAAAATTACCCACCAATTCTTTTTTTTGCTTTTTTAATTGAACTTAAAAGATACTCTATATCATCAAAATTATGACTATAGTGTAGGCTAACTCTTAGCCAAGATGGTTTTAGATGTGGATTTTTACTTAATTCATTTATATCTTTTATAGATTCTTTATTTAATAAATCATGTCCATATGATCCAGCACAACTACAACCAGCCCTTACTTGTATATTGTATTTATATGATAGTTCATATGCTAAATCATATGGAGATATAGAATCTATATTGAAACTAATTGTTGGTATCCTATCTGAATCATTGCTTATACCATATATGTTTATACCTTGTATATCTTTTAATTCATTTATGAAAATATTACTTAATATTTTTTCTCTTTTATTTATAAAATCAATCCCAATTTCATTTCTATATTTGAATGCAAGAGTAGCTTTTAATAACCCAAGTATAGGTGGTGTCCCTACATCTTCTCTAGATTCTATATCATCTATATAATAGTGTGAATCTTTTGATGCATATTTTATGCTACCACCAGCACCAAATGTAGGTGGTATATTTATATCAAGATACTTATTTCTAATACTTAAGATTCCACAACTACCAATGCCACCTAGAATCTTATGTGGGGATATGAATGCTATATCAAATATATTTGAATCTATATTTTTATGGGGTGCAATTGATGCTAGATCAAATGCTATGCTTACATTATATTGCTTTAAAAGTTTTGATATTTCTTCATATGGCATTATAATACCACTTACATTTGAGGCTATATTTATTGAGGCTAATATCTCTCTATCTTTATTGTTATCTAGCACTTTTTGTAGATATCCAATATCTATTAATTCACCCTTTAAAGGTATTCTTATGCATTCACATATGCTCTCTCTTAGGCTTATTTCATTTGAATGATGTTCATATGGTCCAATTATTACTATTGGTTTATCTATATTTGTATTTTTTATTCTTTGTTTTAGTTTTGGTGAAGCATAGATTCCAAAAATTTCTTGATATTTCTTCATAGCTCCTGTTGCCCCAAATCCACTTGGAATAATAATAAAATCTTCTTCTAAGTTTAAAAAATCTTTGATTTTTGTTTTTGCTTCTTTATATATGTTTGATATTAAATTTGCATGTTTTGATGTATTTGAATGAGTATTTGCATATATTGGTAGTATAGAATCTAGTCTTTCTTTTATTGTCTTAGATTCCAATCCACTTGCTGTCCAATCAAAGTAATATGTATCTTTTTTTAATATAATATCATTCCTGCTAAATTCCAATATATCATCACAATTAATTAATGTTCTAAAAAAATCCATTTATAAATCCAAATATTAAAGATAAATAACAACTAATTTAGGTTAGCATTTTACTAAATACTATTTTAGGACTTACTTTTGAAGCATTATATTGATTTTATAAATTCAAACAATTTATCTAAAAATAAGCTTATTAAAAGCCTTGATTGTTCATTAAATGAGGCAAAGATATTACAATTTTTATCTCGTGCTTTACTTGATAATCAAAATAGTTTTTTAGTGATAAATTTAATAGAACAGGTATTTGGTGCAAAGGGTGTGGATGTTACAAAATATTTGCAATATATAAAATCATTACTTCATTTAGAATATATCACCATTAATAGCGATATGTATTCAAATGATATTGTTTTGCTTGAGCTTTTAAATTACCACATTAGTCTTAGCTCTAGTTTTTTAAGAATTTTAGAAAATGGTGAAAACAACTTTAATTTACCAAAAATGATAGCTTATCAAGATGATTTAGATTACCTTAAAGACGAGTTTGTAAGAGTGAATCTTATGCAAAAATTAGCTTATATGAGGCGTATTTCAAAAGTAGAATCTAAAACCTATTCACAAATATTATCAAATTTGAACTCTATTAAAAGTTGTATCAATAAGAGACTTGAAATAACACAAAAACGATTAAATATTATTTCTTTTTTAAAGCCTTTTAATCTTAATGAAGAAGAAAAAATTATATTTTTTGCACTTTTAAAAGAGGAATATTATGCAGAAAATGAAAGAGCAAGGGAGATTAATTCTCTTATTGAATTAATTAGTAATGATGATTATTCAAAATTAAGTAATAAATATATTTTTGATGAAAAAAGTGCTCTTATAAAAAATGGTTTGATAGATTATGATGAAGATATATTAAGTCCATTTGGTGGAATAATAAATAAGAGTTTTTATATTCCAGCAAATATATTGCAGCAGTTAATACACCCAAAAGCCTCAAGAAAGTCAAATAAGGTTGTAATAGATTCTATTATGAAAAGCCAAGATATATTTCATATCTTATTTCCAAAAGAAACATTAAATCAAATAATACTCCCAGATAAAACAAAAGAAGTTTTAAATTTACTTATCAAACAGCTAGATTCTAGTGTTACAAATAGGTTAAAGCAATGGGGTATAAAAGATAACACTAGAGGTATTGATGCAAAGATTATATTTTATGGATACCCAGGCACAGGGAAAACAATGGCAGCTTATGCACTATCAAATGCCTTAAAAAAGCCTATATTAAGCCTTGATTGTTCAAAAATATTATCTATGTATGTTGGTGAGAGTGAAAAAAATGTAAAAAGAATCTTTGATACTTATAAAAATATAACACAAGATATTAAAAAAGATGCTATTTTGCTACTTGATGAAGCAGATCAATTTTTAAGTCAAAGAAGTGTTTTGGGTAATGATAGTGTAGATAAAATGTATAATCAAATGCAGAATATTTTTCTAGAACAAATAGAAAAATTTGATGGAATCTTAATTGCAACAACAAATATCATTGACAACATAGATGCTGCATTTTCTAGACGATTTAATTATAAAATTGAATTTTCTAAACCAAGTAGAATTCACAGAAAAGAAATATGGAAAAATATGTTACCAAAAAATGCAAAATATAGTAATGATTTTGATATAGAAAGTTTGTCATCTTATGAAATTACAGGTGGGCAGATTAAAATTATTATTAAAAATGTTGCATATAAGGTAGCAACTATGGATGATCCTGTATTTAGTAATCAAGATTTTATTGATGAAATAAATAGAGAATTAAATAGTAATTTTGAGGGTTTTAGAGCTTTAGGATTCTTAAAATAAAAATAAATGATTTATTTGTATTATTTTTTTAGTATTTTATGTTATGATATTATTATCTAAATAATAATTTTTATTATTTAGTAAAAATTCAATTTTATTATTTTTGGAGGTTAATAATGTCAAAAGTGATCCAAATTTTACAACAAATTCAAGCTGATAGTTTAGTATTTTATACTAAGTTGCATAATTTGCATTGGAATGTAGAAGGATTGATGTTTAAACCAATTCATGAGGCTACAGAAAAAATATATGATGAGTTTGCCGATGTTTTTGATGATGTTGCAGAAAGAATAATTCAATTAGGTGGAAGTCCATATGTTATGCTATCAGATATTATAAAAAATGCAAAAATTAAAGAGGAATCTGCAACTAAATTCCAATCAGCTCAAGTATTAAAAATTATTCTTGATGATTTTGAATATTTTATGAAATTATTCAAAGAGTTATCAGATGAGGCAGATAATGCCAAAGATAAAGTAACAGCAGATTATGCAAATGGAATTTTATCTAATTTAGAAAAAGAAATTTGGATGCTTAAAGTCCAATTAAAATAAATACAAAATCTTCTTACTTTAGATATTCTTAATTATATTTTAAGAATATCTAAAATTATCTTCATATAATATCATTTTTAAACTTCCAATTATTTTAGGATAAAAAATGCAAATCTTAAATACAAAAGATTCTGATTTTAATATTAAATTTGATGAATTATTAAATCGTGGTAATATGGATATAGAAGGTGTTTCAAATATCGTAAAAGATATTTTAAATGATATCAAGGCAAATGGGACTAAAGCTGTTTTGTCCCATGTAGCAAAATTTGATCATTGGAATCCTATTAGCTTCGATGATCTTATTGTTGATAAGAAATTACTGCAACAATCATATAATAATTTATCACTAGAACTAAGAAATGCTTTAAAAAATGCTTTTAATAGAATTAGTGCTTTTCATGAAAAACAAAAAAGTAAATCTTGGATTGATTTTGAAGATAATGGCACTATGTTAGGTGTAAAAATTACTCCTATAAATCGCGCAGGATTATATATACCAGGTGGTAAAGCTTCTTATCCTAGTTCTTTATTAATGAATGCAATTCCTGCTATTGTAGCTGGGGTAAAAGAAATTATAGTGTGTACTCCTACACCAAATAATCAACCAAATAATTTACTTCTTGCTGCTGCACATATATGTGGATTAGAGTATATTTATAAAGTTGGTGGTGCTAGTGCAATTGGTTTTATGGCTTATGGTAGCAAAAATCTAAAAAAAGTAGATGTCATAACTGGACCAGGTAATATTTATGTTGCAACTGCAAAAAAATTTGTATTTGGTGATGTTAATATTGATATGATTGCTGGTCCTAGTGAGATAGGAATTATTGCTGATAAAAATGCAAATCCTACATATGTAGCATTAGATTTATTATCACAAGCAGAACATGATGAAATGGCTAGTTCAATTTTGATTACAGATGATTACAATTTGGCACAAAAAGTAAATATTGAAATTGAAAATGAATTAAAAAAACTTAATAGATATGAAATAGCATCAAAATCTATTAATACAAGAGCTTGTATTATAGTTAGCCATTCATTACAAGAATCTATACAATTAATGAATTGTATTGCACCTGAACATCTAGAAATATTATGTGAAAATCCACATAGTATACTTCCATTTATCAATAATGCAGGAGCTATATTTTTGGGAGAAAATACACCAGAACCAATTGGTGACTATATAGCAGGGCCAAATCATACACTGCCAACAGGTGGTAGTGCTAGATTTTTTTCTCCACTTAGCGTAGATCATTTTATAAAGAAGAGTTCTATTATTAGTTTTTCAAAAGAAGCAGTAGATTCTCTTGGAAATGATTGCTGTATTTTAGCAAAAAGTGAAGGTCTTGAGGCACATATGAAATCTATCAAAGCTAGATTAGGAGGTAAATAATGGAATTTGATGATATGTTTAGTGGGGATCCAGTAGAGCATTTAGTAAAAATACTTCAAAATGCTTCACCGCAAGCTATACAAAATGCAATTGAGGAGCTATTTTGTGATTATGCAATTTTAGAGATAGCTGTAGAGGAAGGTATAAAAAAAGATAGTGATATAAGATTTAATTATAAAGATAGAATAAATATTGCAAAGCAAGATTTAGCAATTAAGCTTATGTCAGATATTTTAAGTCAAGAATAAGTGTGATTAATTAGTTTTTGATAGAAATGTATTAATTTAGGTATTCAAGATTTAATGTAAATTTTAATTTATTTTATAAAAATATTAGTTTTATTAATGTGCTTATAATATATAAAGATTAGATATAATCTGTGGTTTATCTAAATATATTTGGATTGTAAATGAAAGGTATAATTTTAGCCGGTGGTAGTGGAACAAGACTTTATCCTACTACTCAAGTAATCACAAAACAACTTTTGCCAATTTATGATAAACCAATGATTATGTATCCTTTGTCGGTATTAATGATAGCAGGCATTAGAGAGTTTTTAATTATTGTAACAAGAAGAGATATTGAACGATTTAAATATCTTTTAGGAAATGGTGATCTATTTGGTATTAAAATAGATTATAAGATTCAAGATGAACCAAATGGTTTAGCTGAAGCATTTATTTTAGGTGAAGAATTTATAAAAGGTGATTCTGTTAGTCTGATACTTGGGGATAATATATTTTATGGTCAAGGTTTTAAAAATTTATTATCTGAGTGTATTACTTTAGATTCTAAAAGTGGTGGAGCAATAATATTTGCATATCCTGTAAAAGATCCAAATAGATTTGGTGTTGTTGAGTTTGATGATAATTTTAATGTAATAAGCCTGGAGGAAAAACCAGACATACCAAAGAGTAATTATGCCGTAACTGGACTTTACTTTTATGATAATAATGTTATTGATATTTCAAAATCAATAAAACCTAGCAATAGAGGCGAATTAGAAATTACCGATGTTAATCTTGAATATCTAAAAAAGAAAAAGTTAAAGACAAAAGTATTAGGCAGAGGATTTACATGGCTTGATACAGGAACTCCAGAATCTATGATAGAAGCTAGTAACTTTGTATCTATGATTGAAAATAGGCAAAATTATAAAATTGCATGTCTTGAAGAGATTGCTTATGTTAATGGTTGGATTGATGATTCTATATTGCAAAAAAGCATAGATAAATTATCTAAGAGCGAGTATGGAAAGTATTTGTCTGATTTATTAAATGATTAGATGGGTTTTTATTGTAAACTAATTATTATTTTAGAATAATCAAGCATATAAAAGAAAATATAAGGCAATAATATATTATGAAAATAAATAATTTTAATTCAGATGAAAAAATTTTACGATATACAAATAAGATTGATTATTTTTTAAATTCTCATAAAACTTTAATTGTTACAGAACTGGATCTTACAAATAAATGCAATCATAGATGTCCTGGATGTTGTGGTCATAATGAAAATAATGCAGAATTAAGCAAAGAGCAAGTTGAAATAGTGGTAGAAAATTTGAGAGCTATGGATAATAAAGGTGTGATTTTAAGTGGAGGAGGGGAGCCTACAATTAGCCCACATTTTGAATATGCTATAAAGTTATTAAAAAATGCTGGGCAAAATATAGGTCTTAACTCTCATGGTATGAATTTAGATGATAATAAATGTGAGCTAATAGCTAATAATCTTGAATATTTTAGAATCTCACTTGATGCAGGAAGTGAAGAGATGTATTACAAGATTCATGGAATGAAAGCTCATCATTTTGCAAAAACATTAGAGAATATAGAAAAATTTGCAAAAACAAAGCAAAGGCTTGGTAGTAAGATAAGTTTTGGTGTTGGATTTTTAACAAGCTCACTTACAGAGTGTGACATGGAATCTTTTGTAAAAATAGTAAAAGATAGAGGAGCGGATTTTGCTCAGTTTAGACCATTTACTGGTGATACACTAGATATTACACCAAAATTAGAAGAATTAAGAGCCAAATATGAAGATTCTAATTTTAAAATTGTTGCAAGTTATCAAAAATACAAAGAGATGCATGATATAAGCCATAGAGGATATAATAAATGCCATGGTATGTTTTTTAGCACCGTAATTAGTGCAGATTTTAAGGTATGGGCTTGTTTGCATTTTAGGCAAAGTGAAAAACATTTTTTAGGAGATCTAAGGGAGCAAAGTTTAGAAGATATTTGGAGAGGAAGTAGAATAAGGGAAGTTTATAATTCTATTGATTGTGCTACTTGCCCTATTTTATGTAGAAATGATAGTTTTAATAGAACTTTAAATAAATTAAGTCTTGATATTACAAATAGTGAGTTTTTGTAATTATGAAACAATTTATAAAATCACGATTAGAAAAGTATCCTAATTTATTTAGGATTGTAAAATTTATAAGATGGCTTCCTAGTGATATTGATTTATTTATTAGAGTTTGGATTTATAGAATTTTTCATTTTAGAGAGATTATTCATGCTGATGTTGTAATTAGTATTGGCAATCACTGTCAAGCTACTTATTATATGGATTATTATAAGTTAAGAAAATTTAGTTCTCCAATTGACTGGATGAAATACTATAGTCTAGATTCTGTTTAATGTTTTAAATGATAGGTATTAAAAAACATGACAATAAATGTAAATAAGCCATATTTACCAAGTAGAGATAATTACATTAAATACATTGATAGAATTTGGAAAAATAATCATCTTACAAATTTTGGCCCTCTTAGCTTAGAGCTAGAAAATAGATTAAAAGAATATTTGGGTGTAGATAATATACTATTAGTTAGTAATGGCACTTTAGCATTACAGATTGCATATAAGGTTTTGGGGATAAAAAATGAAGTCATAACTAGTCCATTTTCTTTTGTTGCAACTACTAGTACTCTTATTTGGGAACACATTAAGCCAAAATTTTGTGATATTGATAGATATAGTTTTTGCATTGATGTTAATAAAATAGAAAGTTTAATTTCTGATGATACTGGTGCTATTTTGCCTGTTCATACATTTGGCAATGCTTGCAATATTGATAAATTACAAGATATTGTAACTAAACATAATATTAAACTTATCTTTGATGCAGCACATGCCTTTGGTGTTAAATATGATAATAAAAGTATATTTTGTTATGGTGATATTTCAACAATTAGTTTTCATGCAACAAAGTTATTTCATAGTGTTGAAGGTGGTGCTTTGGTATTTAGAGATTCTAGCCATCTAGATTATGCAAAGAGTATTATTAATTTTGGTTTGAAAAATAATATTCCAGAGTTTCTGGGTATTAATGCCAAAAATAGCGAGTTCCATGCTGCAATGGGATTATGTGTATTGGATGATATTGATTATATTATGGATGAGAGAAAAAATATTTGGGAATACTATTACAATAATTTAAAAGATGATTATGAGATGCAGGTATTGAATAAAAATGTCACAAATAATTATCATTATTTCCCAATTTTATTTGAAACTCAAGATGAACTTTTAGATTGTGTGTTTAAATTAAATCAGAAGGATATCTTTCCAAGGAGGTATTTTTATCCTAGTTTAGATAAGCTCCCATATTTTGATACAAGCTTTAATTGTAATATATCACAATCTATAGCAAGTCGAATCTTGTGTCTTCCTTTATATGTTGGGCTTAGTAGAGAAATTCAAGATTTAATAATTGATATTTTAAAATTTAAATAATTTATATTTCAAAAATAAAAAATATAATATATTTAATTTATTTTTAAATTTTGCATTTATAATTTTAAGCATCTTAAAGATGCTTAAAATTTAGAATCTATATTCAGCAATTAAGAAGGCGTGGCTTCTATCATTCGATATATTTCCTAGATTTGGATTTGCCCATTCTCCTAGTCCTGTTCTTTCATATGGTTTTGAAATATCATTAAAATACTCCAACTTTAATCCTAAATTAACTTGAGCATTTACTTGATATCCTAAACTTAATGTTAAACTCTGTTCATCACTATTTTTTGATGTTGTCACTCTTCCTAGTACTTCCCAGTTAAAATCACCTATACCTTGACCAAGATATAACCATCCAGTAAATGCATTATAGCTATTAACATCATTTAATGCCCAAGCATCATAACCCATAAAGGTAGAAGTTCCAGCACTAGCAGTCCATACATCAAGTTTTGATTTGTTACCGTGTCTACCTATACCACTATTTCCATTTGGATTACCAAAATTTTTCCAAATACCAGCACCAAAGTTCCAAATATCATAAGACATATCTTCTTGTGCTATTATTATTGTACTTAGCTTTTTATCTGTCCCATTTCTATATATATTGCCTTCTTTTAGATGAGATAACACAAATAATGAATAAATACTAGTTTTTGCACTAAATGAATTATTTTTATAATTATAGAATATATCTAAACCTGGTGCTATATAATCATTTCTATGATACCATACTTGTGGCTTTAACCCAAACTCATCAAATTTCATATCAAGTGAAGCTGTAGCAAAATATCTATTATAATCACTAATGCCACCCTTGCCAACATAATAAAAATCATTAAACCACTGATTTGCAGCCAGACCCCTTCTATTTACAAAGTTTGCCTGAAATTTGATATTATCATTCCCAATCCATATATGTCCACCTTCGCTAGTTCCGCTAAACCAATCAAGTCCATGATCTTCATATCTTCCAGCTTTTATTCCAAGATCTATATTTTTATATCTATATTGATATCCTAGATATGCTGTCGATAGTATATAATACCTATAGCCAATCTCTTCATTGCTTTCATTTCCCAATGATCTTCTTGCTGTACCATTAATATATGCATAGCTAGCTTGATATGGATCCCATACAGGAGCTGATAGCATTCCACCTAGCCCATATGTGAATCCTTCTATGAAGCTACCCTTAACATTTGCTTCTAAAGCAATACTTGCAAAACTATCTGTTGGATATTTTCCGGTAGCTGAATTTTCTTTAGTATTATTGAATCCAACTTTACTAAATGCGTATGCTCCTCCATAAAAATCATAATCAAACGCATTTAAGCTGCTAGCACTTATTATAGCCCCTACTACACTTATAATAACTTTATCTTTCATCATTTATTTCCCTTATGATTTTTTTATGACAAAAATGCCATCTCAAATTATAACTTTATAAAATAATAAAATATTTAATTTGCTGCATTTTTTTAAATATTCAATATGAATTTATAAAAAACTGATAGTTTTATATTGCCGAATCAGCGTATAAAATAGATATTTAATTACTATTAGTAACATTATAGATGTAATAAAAATAATTATCCAATTTTGTATATTTATATGGTTTAGAATGTAATTAGCAATATTATTTGTGTATATATGCATTATATAGAAGAATATTGAGTATTTTCCAAAGTAGTTTAATTTTATAAATTTACTATATCTATAAAATAAAATCATTAAAAAAGTGCAAAAAAGTAATGAGAATATTAAATTGTTAATCCAAGTAAAATTTCTATATTCTAAAATATTTGTCTCTATAAAAATATAGCAAAATACTATTATTCCTATCCATATGTGTAATTTGTGACTAATATATTCAATTTTATTAAATAATAGATATCCAGATATGGTAAAGATAGAAGCTACAATTCCAATATCAATGACAAAAGGTAAGTTAATATTGTATCGTAGGATAAGTGTGATTGATATAATATATGGAATAAATATAATTTTGTTATACTTTAAAACAAAAAATGCAAATATTTTTGCAAAAAATAGACTTGGTAAAAACCATAATATTAAAGCATAGCTATTTTTTAAATGTTCATAATCCATATAAAATAATAAACCATATAATAGATTTACAGTTTCGATATTTCTATTTAGTAGTAGATCTTTAATTGTTTCTATACTGATACCTAAAATCCCAAATATTATATATACTTGTATTAATTTTGTGTTGTTCTTAATAAATTGATAACTGCTTTTATTGATATTAATAAAAAATCCACCAATAAAGAAAAACAATGGCATATGCCATAAATATATAAAATTTGAAAATGGATTTGCTATATGACCTAATATAACACATAAAATGCCAAAACCTTTTAAATTATCAACAAAACTAATTCTATTCATTTAATAAATAAGCTTCTTTCATATTTTTATATCTCTGATTAAAGTCTATTTTTAATGCATTATTATGAAAGTAAACATATTGGTTGTTCATTATTGCGATTGCATTTTTTAAGTCATCTATATCATCATTTTTAAATATTATTCCACTTTTATATGGTGTTATTAATTCTTCTGTGCTACCCACATTTGAACTTGCAATAACACCAACTCCACATAATAATGCTTCATCTACTACCAATCCCCAAGGTTCACTTTTTGATGGTAGTATTAATGCTATGTGTTTTTTTATGATATTTGGCAATTCATTATTATCGATATATTCTAAAAAATGTATATTACTAGGATAATTTTTATTTAGTTTCCCACCAATAATATTTAATTCAAATTTTAATTCTCTAAATGCATTTATTAGTAATTGTATATTTTTTTCATCTGAGATTCTGCCAATATATAAGAAAGATCCTTTTTTTGGATTGTATGTATTATTTCTATTATCTATATAAAAAATATTAGGAATACCAACACCATTTGCAATAAAAATTTTTTTATTTTTATTAATCTTTAAAATTAATTCTCTATGCGACCCTCCCCCAGCACAAATTATTGAATCATTAAATGATAGAAATATTTTTTTAGCTATTAATTTTATTGTAGTTAATTTGCTTTCAATAATGCTAGATTCTATTATTGTTGCTTTTTTGGAATATTTTTTGAAAAATTTACTAAAAATTAATGCTACCCAAAAATGTGGCAAATCCCATCCACCCACAATAATTTTTTTAAAATTTATATTTTTTAATATAAATATTAATTTATAGATACTTTTTATTTTATTTATTTTCTCAAATTCACATTCTTGTAAAAATAAATAATCAAACTCCATATTCCTATCTACAAAATCACTATTCCTTTGAATACTATGTTTGCCTATGTAGATTACCAATATTCTATGATTTTTACTTATTTCATTAAAAATATTTACTTTATAAAAGCTTGGGAGATGAGTAATATATATAGCTTCATAATTCATTATTATTTCCTTAATATTAGTGATTTTGTATAGAATTTCAATAGGCTATATAAATATACACAATGTAATAGTATAGGATTTGCTATTTTATTATCTATTCTATTTTGATGATATTCTTTTAATATTTCTTTTATTTTTCCTGTTCCTATACCACCTTCTTTCCATCTTGAGATAAAAATATTTTTATATAGCAATTTTAGATTAGCTCTATCCTTATATGCTCTTAGAAGTTGCTCATAGTCCATACTATATATTTTATCAAGCCTAAATAAGCCATATTTTGCAAAAAAATGTTTGGATGTAAATAATGCTTGATGTGGTATGCTCATTTTCCATAATAATGAATTAATTGGAAAGTTTTTATAATCTTTAGAAAAATATAATATTTTGTTGTATTTATCATTACTTACTCTTTTTATTCTACCAAGTACTAAATCATAGTTTTTATCTATACCATTAAACATTTCTTCTATACAGTGTGGATTATCTAAGATGTCACTTGCTCCTTGAAAATTTATATAATCCCCAGTTGATAATTCTATACCTTTATTGAATGCATCAGAAATACCATTATCTTTTTGGCTTATGAACATATCTATATTATGTTTTAGATATTTTGGTTTTGAATGTATATATTTTTGTATTGTCTCTATACTTCCATCTGTGCTCCCTCCATCTACTATTATATATTCTATATTATTGTATGTTTGATTTAGTATAGATTCTATTGTGTTTACTATATTTTCTTTATCATTATAGATTGCTGTTATTATGCTTATTTTTGGTTGCATATTTCACCTTTGTATAGCTTTATTAATTCTTTGTAATAATGTGAGTTATTTAGTTCTAATTTATTTTGTTGTTTTTTTATATTTTTAAACTCTTCATTATAATTATCTAGTGTATTTATAATTACTCGTTTTAGATCATTTTTCTTTATATCAAAACACTTTCCACCAAATCTATCATTAGTTTCTTTTAATGCCCCGATATTACTTGAAATAGGGATTACGCCAGATAAGATAGATTCAATAATACTAAGACCAAATGTTTCATACCAAAGAGATGGTAATACGCTTATTTTTGTTTTACTTAGTATTTCTTTTAGTTGTTTTGGCGTCAAATGTGCTATGAATTCATATGGTCTATTATCATTTTTGTAATCTTTAAATAATTTTTCTGCAAGCTGTTTGTATTCTTCTTTTTTGTCACCATTTCCTATAATAAGTAATTTATAGTTTCTAAATTTATATTCATTTATTAATTCCCTAAAAGCCTTTATTAAAATAGGTATATTTTTTTCTATGCTAATTCTTCCAAAGAATATTATGATATTTTCTTTATTTTCTATTTTTATTTCATTATTATAAAAATTAGAATCTATAGGATTTGTGATAACTTTAAGTTTTGATTGATTATAACCATCTTCTATGTGCTTTTGCATTTGAAAATTGCTAACAAAAATAATCTTATCAAATAAATTTTGTTCTTTTAAAAATATTCCTTGATAAAACAATGTCCTAATGGCTTTAATCATTGAATACATTCTTCCTCTTCTATCACAATTTTTAAAAGCAATCTTTAGTTTATTAGATCTAATACAAGATTCACATATTTCATTTTTATGATAATTATAAAAACAAGAATTTGCACACACTCCAAATACATGTTGTGTATAAACAAGCTTTACTTTATTATTATTTTTTTTGTATTTTTTAATTGCAAATAATACACTAGGGCTAAGTCTTGATAAGTAGTTTTGTGTGTGTATGATATCTGGTTTTATTTCATTTAAAACTCTTGATAATGTTTTATAGTTTTTTGTATTAAATATATATTTTATTGCGCCAATAATTTTATTATAATCTTGATAATCATCTAAAATAGTGTGTTGCAGTGAATTTTTTATTTCTTTATCACAACTTGCTGTATAGATTAAAAAATCATCACATTTGCTTGTTATTTCAATTGTATTTCTAAATACACTTTCTGCCCCACCTTGAAAACTATCACTTGCTAAATGTAGAACTTTTAATTTTGAAGTTTGGTCTTTTATAAAGTTATTATGCAAATCATAATCCTTGCTTGCATAAATTTACTATTTGCGATTGTATTTGAGCTATCTTAGTGCAACTATTAAACATTAATAAATAATATTTAAAATAACACATCTATGTAATCTCCTTTAAAATTATGTCATGTATCTTTAATATAGTTTTTACATTAAAACATCAGATATTTTTTAAATATTATTTGATAAATCCTACCTAAAAGTATTGCATTGAGTAATTATTGATTGAAACAATCTATTACTTAATTTTCAATATTAATTATTGTGATAATTAATATTGATTGCATTCTGTATCCATAAAATACCTTTTGTTTAGCATTTTATATGCTTATTTTATAAAAATTCCTTAAATTAATTCACCTGATATACTGCTACAACTGTGTGTCCATGAATATTTGGTTGTATTTTTATAAATTGTTTTCCAATTATTCCTAATTTATTTATAATTTTTCTTTTTATACTTATATCAATTAATTTTGGCTTCAAAAATATATTTGCCCATTTTGTAGATTTATAAAAATCTATATGTTCATTTTGCAAATTCTCATGATATATTTCTAATAGTTTTATATCAAAGATTTGCTCTATTTTCTTTAGACATTTATCACTAAATCGTGAAATATGATGAGGTGGCATATTTAATATACCATTAGTGCATTTTGAAATGAATGAATCTTCTCTTGGTACTACAATAATTAATAAACTATGCTGCCCTCCCTATGTAGACATTTTATTTGTGATTCTATAAAGCTATATGGATTACTTGTGTGCTCTAATACTTGAAAGCTGCAAGATATGTTAAATTTAGATTGATTATATTTTGAATATTCTTCTATACTAGTGTTTTGTATATTTATTCCATTTTTTATAGCCATTTCTTTGGCATCACTACTTAATTCTAGCCCTGTGTAATTGTCTTTATTTGGAATAAATGCACTAAATGTAGCTTTTCCACAGCCAATTTCTAATATTTTTGTGTCACTATTAATAAATTTCTTTGCAAAATGATATTCATTTTTTTCTGCCATATAATACCATTGAAATTTGTTTAATGTGTTGTAAAAATCATTATCTCCAGTTGGTATTTCACCATTATCAAGTGTGAAAAATAATAGATCACAGTTATTGCAGTGATTGTATATAACATCACTTTTTATAATATTTTCTACATTAATATTAAATGCTTTCTTATATAAACTTATAAGTTTATATGCACTAACCCTTTCTATTGTATTAATATTTTTACTATGACATAGAATTCATTTCATTGCTTCTCCTTTTATTTTTTATATTCTACCTTTGTTGTAAAAATTTTATATCTTCATTTGTAAATTTTTTATAATATTTTTTAATTTATGATTGTTAAAATATTAATTTACTTATAATCAGGCAATATAATTATGATTTACATGTTTTTATTGTATAGATTGAAGTGTGTATTTTGTTAGTTATATTGAACATATATTAAATATTAATTACTTAATTTGATATAATCAAAGGATTATATCAAATTACAATATCTTATATTTAGTGATTTGATGCTTGACTAGCTCCAATTCCACTATTTGCTCTAAAATCTTGTGCTGCAAAACTTTCTCTATCTATTTTTGCTCTCTTGCTATTATCTGTTATTGAAAATAACCATATTAACAAAAATGTAACTGGCATTGAAAAAATAGCTGGGTGATCATATGGGAAAATTGCTTGCTCAAAGCCAAAACTTTTAACCCAAATGCTTGGACTTAAAATAACAAGTATTAATACAAGTGCTAAGCCTATACTTCCACCAATTACAGCTCCTCTTGTTGTTAATTTCTTCCAATAGATGCAAAGTAATAATATAGGAAAATTTACACTTGCAGCAATAGCAAATGCTAATCCAACCGTGAATGCTACATTTTGGTTTTCAAATATAATACCAAGCAATATGGCAACAATTCCTATAGATATGGTTGCAATCTTTGTTACTCTCATTTCTAATTTTGGGTCACAAGATCCATTTTTGCATACATTGACAAATAAATCATGGCTTATTGCACTAGCACCAGATATCGCAAGACCTGATACTACAGCCAAAATAGTAGCAAATGCTACTGCAGATATAAATCCTAAGAAATAATCTCCGCCAATAGCCTTTGCAAGTATTACAGCCACCATATTTCCACCGCCTTTTAGCGTTCCATCTGTATTTGTAAATTCTGGGTTTCCAAGAAGCATAACAATTGCGCCAAAGCCTATAATGAAAGTCAATATATAAAAATATCCAATTAATCCTGTTGCATAAAATACGGATTTTCTAGCTTCTTTTGCATCTTTTACAGTGAAAAATCTCATCAAAATATGAGGAAGTCCAGCAGTTCCAAACATAAGTGCAAGACCAAGTGATATTGATGATATTGTATCTTTTACAAAACTACCTGGCTTCATAATAGCTTCACCTTTTGGATGATGTTCTATTGCTTGTGAAAAATAATAATTGAGGTCAAATTTTGTTAGATATAAAATCATAAATGCCATAAAAGTTGAACCTGCAAGAAGTAATATAGCTTTGATAATTTGTACCCAGGTAGTTGCGTGCATTCCACCAAATACAACATAGCATATCATTAAGATTCCAACTAAAATTACAGCTAATGCATATGGAAGTCCAAATAATACTTCTATTAGCTGTCCTGCACCAACCATTTGAGCTATTAGATAAAATACAATTACACTAAGAGCGCTAATAGCTGATAGTATTCTAATTGGTTTTGCATTTAATCTATATGCTGTGATGTCTGCAAATGTATATTTTCCTAAATTTCTAAATTTTTCTGCAATTAAAAATAATATTACAGGCCATCCAACAAGAAAACCAAGCGAATATAATAATCCATCAAATCCATTGCTAAATACAAGTGCAGTAATTCCAAGGAAACTTGCTGCACTCATATAGTCACCAGCAATTGCAATACCATTCTGCACACCAGTTATATTCCCACCAGCTGTATAAAATCCACTTGATGTTTTTGATTTCTTATTTGAATAATATGTTATAAACAAAGTCACACCAACAAAAATCATAAACATTGTTATGGCTACTATATTAAGTGGTGCTTTTTGTGTATCATCTAAATCAAAGCTAGCACTAAATGTAGTATTTATAATTAATAGAATTAGTGTGTATTTTTTCATTTTCTCTCCTTTGTATAGTCAGGATTGGTTAATTTTCCATCACTTATAATTCCACATTGCTGCATTTCTTCTAAAATTTCATTTTGTTTTCTATCAAAATGTTTATTTGTAACATAAGCATAGATTCCAGTTGTTGCTATGCTTATTATAATTATTGAAATTCCACTTATAATTCCAAGGGTTATACTACTTGGTCCTATTTTATAACCTAATACTTCTGGAAACATACCAACACAAAATATAAATATGTAATATATAATCATAACTATTAATGAAAGTGTTAATGAAAATTTATTTTTAGATTGATTGAATTTATCAAACTTATCCATTGTATGTTTAATATTATTTTTCATCTTTACCTCTTTATTAAATTATCCTTGATTATCTTTTAGGATAGTTGCATTCTATAATTTATGATATGTAATATGTGTTTTATATATTTATATTAATAATATATTATTACATATAGTAACATTTATAGAATAAAAATGAGAAAATAAGTAGCATTATATATTTTTCAATATTAGATTTTTGACATTCTTCTTGGTTGTTATTTATTAACTTTAAAAATATTAAGATGAAGTAGTAATGTAAATTTAACTTTTTTTATTACTTATTATATTTTGATATTGTTTTATGTATTGTTTTGCAATTACCGTTGAATCAAATTTTAAAGCCTTTTGTCTTGCATTATCTCCACAATCATTCTCTAACACCCAATCTATACCATTTGCTAAATCATCTACATCGTAACTTTTTGCTAGATAGCCATTTATTTTGTGATCAATCATGTCGTTATTTCCACCAATATTAAATGCAACAACCGGGGTGCCACATGATAAAGATTCCATAATTGCATTGCTTAGGTTTTCTGCTAGACTAGGTACAATGAATACATCTGATGCATTATATATTAATTTTAATGTTATATCATCATTTAAGTGTCCCATATATATGGTCTCTATATTTTCTATAGTTTCACCATGACTTGAGCCAAATATTATTAATCTTATATTTTTATGTTTGATTTTTTTTATTGCAGTTATTAATTCATTGTAACCTTTTCTATCTATTTGTGTTGCATTAATTGCACCAAATGTGATATTCTTTTTTGTTTTATTTAGTCCTAGAATTTCTTTTGCTATATCTTTATTCATTGGTTTAAATATTTCTGTATCAATTGGGTTTGGTAGATTTATTATTTTTTTATCTTTTAGTAGTGTAGATTCTTTTGCACAATTTGTTATCCATCTGCTTAATCCATTTATTGTTAAATTAAGTTTTTTATATGTCTCTTTTTTTGCTTTAAATGTCCAATAACTGATATCATATTTAAAATTTGAATTTAATAGTGGACATCGATTGCAATGGTTTTTAACGCCTACACAGGTGGATGCCACATAGTGGCATCCACCTGTGTAGGCGTTAGCATCGTGCAAGCTCCAAATCATTGGTATATTAATTTTTGTTAAATCTTTTATATTTAAAAAACCATTATTTATCCAGTGAATATGTATAATATCTGGTTTTATTTCATTAATTTTTTTTATTAGTGTTTTATTACTAAGTGTATTTGGTGAAAATATATCTTTGTGTCGTTTTGGATATAACATAAGTGGCAATGTTGCAAGGGCTGGACGAAGTTTTTCCATTATTTTTTGAGGTTTTGTATTTGCTAGCCTTATTACACTAGGTAAATCTGTTGTTTTATTTTGAACTAGCATTAAAGATTCTATATTTTGTTCTAACAAAGCTTTGTGTAGTCTTAGTGCAGCTCTACCTGCTCCACCAGAATCTTGTGATATTAGATGTAATACTTTCATAAAATTCTCCAAAAATATATTTTGCTGATTATTTTTTTTAAGATATTATCTTTAATTTACAAATATAGTTTCAAGGTTAGTTATAACCTTATATCAATGATAATTTACGCATAAAATATAATTAAAAAATAAAATATTTTTAAAATACTAATATTGCATCTCTAGGATGAAATGAATTATATTTCTACTACATACTCCCATATTACACCATCTTTGGTATCCATTAGGTGGATATTTTTGCTTTTTAGCTCATCTCTTATCTTATCGCTTAAGGCATAATCTTTTCTTTCTTTTGCCTCTTTTCTTTCTTGTATTTTTTTCTCTATATATATTTTTGTCTCATCATCAACACCAAGATGAAAATATTCTATAGGATCTTTTTTGCCAATACCTAAAATTTCATTTATAAAAATTATATTTGATATAGCAAGTTGTTTATTTTTTAAATCTTTTGGATTTTTATCTAGTAATTCATTATATTTTGATAACATAGAATCTAGTATAGATAATGCAATCGATATGTTTAAATCATCATTCAAAGCATCTAAAAATGTATTTCTAAATTCTTCATCTATAATATTAGATTCTATTCCTAATACTCGTTTTTTTAGCCTATATAGCCTATCTAGTCTTTTTTTAGTATTTAATACATCTTCATGTGAAAAATTAAGTGGTGATCTATAATGAAGACTTAATAGATAATATCTTAATACTTCTCCATCATATATTTTTAATGCATCCTTTATAAAAAAACTATTTCCAAGACTTTTGCTCATTTTTTCTCCATCAATGGTCACAAAACCATTATGAATCCAATACTTTGCCAATTCTCTATTATTTGCACACCTACTTTGTGAAGCTTCATTTTCATGATGTGGAAAAAATAAGTCTGCACCACCTGCATGTATATCAATAGAAAATTCACCATCTTTGTATGCCAAATGTTCTTCAATCATAGCAGAACATTCTAAATGCCATCCAGGACGACCACGACCAAATGGAGAATCATATGCTATATCATCGTCTTTATCAAATATCTTCCATAAAGCAAAATCTCTTATGTCTTCTTTTTGTTCATTTTCACCTATACGACTAATTTGTGATTCTAGATTCTGTCTATTTGATAACTGACCATATTTTAAATCTGTTTTTACTCTCATATATATATCATTGTTTGCTGTTTTATATGCCTTGCCTTTATCTAATAATACTTGAATCATATTAAACATAGCATCAAGATTCTGTGTTGCACGAGGTTCTATATTTGGTTTTAATATATTTAATGCATTCATATCATTTAGATAGCTATTTATGTATGTAGATGTTATTTTATCTATACTTTGATCTATCTCTTTGCTTTTTTTTATGATTTTGTCATCTATATCTGTAAAATTTCTTACAAATATGACTTTATAATTATTTTTTAGCAATACTCTATGTAATAAGTCAAATGTTATTGCACTTCTTGCATGACCTAAATGAGCATTATCATATACAGTTGGACCGCATAGATATATTTTTACTATATCTGGTTTTATTGGTATGAATTTAGTTTTTTCTTTTTTTACGCTATCATAAATCAACATAGAAACCTCCAAAGTCAAATAAATATTTTAAAATACCTAATATTATTGCTTCAATTATTAAAGTTAAAATAAGAATCATAAATAATTTTTTAGAATTAATTATATATCTAAATTTACTATATCCAAATGCTTTTATTGTCAGTATTAATAAAACAAATCCACTTAATGAAGATGAAAATGCAAGTCCAACTGCCCCAAAAGAATGCATTAAAATTAATGAAAAAAATACCCCACATATCAAAGAGATTGCTGATATTTTTGCTGCTATGTTTTGTCTTTTTTGAGAATATAACCAAAGAGAAAATATCCTAGCAAGCCCAAAAGGTATTAATCCTATTAAATATGCCATAAATACATTTGCAACTATTATTGTATCACTTCTTTGAAACTTACCCCTTTCAAATAAGATCCAAATTATTTCATTTTTTAATACTATTCCTCCAACTACACATATTCCAAGAGTAAAAGCAAGCAACCAAAATGACTTTTTTAGTAGTTGTAATGCTTTAGCTTCATTATTGTTTTTAATCATTTTTGCGACCATTGGAAATAATGCAGTTGATGTTGCAATTGCAAAAAGTGCAAGTGGTAGTTGAAAGATTCTATTTGCATAGTATAAATATGACACAGATCCAATCACTAAAAATGATGCAAGTAGTGTATCAATAAATGATGCTATTTGAGCAGTTGAACTTCCAAGCAATGCAGGAAAAAATTGCTTTAAAAAGCTGTGTAAATCATTTTTTAGTATATTTATTTTTGATTTTTTTTTATTTGTTAATATGAGTTTTAAATCTAGGATTCCAACTAAAAATAATCTAAAAAACTTAAGATTATATAATGAATAACAATGTAGTAGAATCTGTGCTATTCCACCTACTAAAACACTATAACTTAATATATATACTATTGTATATGCATCTTTATCTTTTGCAAATATTAGTGCTAGTATCATTGATATGTTTAATAATGCTGTATTATATGCACTAACCCAAAAATTATTTTTATACTGCAAAAGAGAACTAAAGAAATTTGCACAAAAGATTAGACTTAAATACCAAAAGTTTATGGCTACTATTGGTTTTGCAAGCTCTATAGTATAATCATCAAATCCATATGCTAATAGCTTTGTAAAAAATCCGCTAAAAATATATACAATAATACTAAGTAAAATTAAAAATATAAAAAATATTGCAAATATACAAACACTAATAAGCCCCTTTTTTCTTGCATTTATAAAAGTAGGCAAGAAGCTTTGAGTAAATGCGCCTTCAGAAAATATCCTTCTAAAAAGATTTGGTAATTTAAAGGCAATAAAAAATATATCACTATATATACCAGCTCCAAGTGTATTTGCCATCAATAAGTCTCTAATAAAACCAAAGATTCTAGAACATAAAATCCCGCTACTATTTGTGTAGAAAGCTTTTTTAAACAAGTTTTTAAGCCTTATTTTTTAAAATTTTAGATTTGGATTCTATAATAAATTTAATCAAAACTAAGGGCTTATATTGCAAACAAAAGTTATTTATGATGTTTATGATGTAAATGAAATCTTAAAAGAAGTCTCATTAAAAGCAAAAACAGATATTAATAATTTAGAGATTAGCTTAAAATCATTTAAAACATATATAAAAAAATATGATACTTTTAGATTATTAAATACTAATGAAAATATCGATGATGATTTATTGTTTGAAAATAAAGATTTTGATTTTAAACAAAGTTATGATTTTAGTGTAAGATATAAGCCACAAAATAGATTGTTTGATGTGATAATTAATGATGATTCTGTAGTGCTTCATTTAAAAAATGGTTTTATTGCTCCTAAGAGTGAATCTAAGATTGATGATTTTATCAATGAGATACATTCTATCCAAGTTCAATATGGTGTTTTTTTAAGAAATTTAGATATTCAAAAAGAAAAAATTATCAATAATCTGCAAGATGTAATTAGTAATGATATATTTATTACTATTTATGAATGTATTAATTTTAAGAGTAAGAAAGGCGGCTTTCTTGAAGTCTTGATAAAAGATTTTAATGCATTAAAAAATAATATTATTGCTTTAAAAGAGAATACTAAAATAGCAAAATTTATCAAACAACAAGATGGGAAAAGTGGTAGAAATGTATTTGGGAAATATACAGAAGTTACAAATTCTAAGGTCTCATTGCCACAATTTAGTAGTGATTTTATGATAAATGAAAATGATGATTGCTTTGAATATTTTAATACCAAAAGTGGTTTTGTATTACATAATAAAAATAGCTTTAGTTTCAAAAATGAACTTATTTTGAAAAATATACGAAATAGAGATAATTATAATTTTATTGGTGATGCAGATTCTGATACAAAAATTATAATTGGTACAGATAGAGAGTTTGATGATGCTATATGTGATGGAATTAATGTAGTTGCAAATAATATTTTGATAAATGGAAATATAGGTGAAGGAGTAAAAATAATTTCTAATACAATAGAATTAAATGGTCAAAGCCATAAAGATTCTATAATCATTGCAAAAGACGCCAAAATAAATGTCCATAAAGGCAGTGTAATTGCTGATAATATTTTCATTAAAAACATTGAAAATGGTAGTGTAGAATGTAGTAACTTAGAATCTATCATTGTAAATGGTGCCAATTTAGTATCAAAAAATATAGAGATTAATGAGCTTTATTCTAATTCTCAAATACAATTTTCAAATAAATGTATTATTAATAATGTAAAAGGTGGAGGCAATAAAATTATTTTTACACCATTTGGTAATGTTTTAGTAAAAAAACAAATACAATCATTAAAAGATGAATTAAATTCTATTATTGCTAAGCAAAATATATTACAAAAGAAAATATCAAGTTTGGTTTATAAGTATAATCAATTTCATTCAACAGCAAAAGAATTAAAAGGGATGATAGAAAATAGTAAAAAAAATAATAGTGAAATTCCAAGTTATATTAATGAAAATTATGATTATTTTTTAAAAATTATTGAATTTATAAAATCATTAAAAATAAAAAATATGAATTTAGAAAAAATAAAGAGTAAATATTCTAAAAAAATACAAGATTTGCAACATGAAGTTTTTGATGCTGAATTAATATGCAAAAGTGGCTGGCTAAAATATAATGATGTTATATTTGAATTAATAGAACCAAAAATGCATATATCACAAGCTATAATAAAAGGTATTGGTAGATATTATTTTGATCTTGATAATAGGAAGATTGTACATCAAAATATTTTTATAAATACAGATGAAAAAATTGATAATTATGGATTTTAAATGATAGCTGGACTTATTGGAAATGTATTTAGTAAAAATGGTAATAGTGTTTTATTTAATGTTAATGGTGTAGTTTATGAAGTATTTATGTCATTGAATTCTATATCAAATATAAAAGATAATGAGATGTTGTTAACAACTCAGATAACGCGTGAAGATGGAGTTTTTTTATATGGTTTTTTAGATAAAAGTGAAAAAGATTTATTTGATACACTAATAAAGATAAATGGTATTGGACCAAAGGTGGCAATGGCAATTTGTAGCTCATTTAACCCAAGTGAGTTTATAAATATAGCTTACAATAATGATTTTATGAGTTTAAAAAAAGTTCCAGGAATTGGTGAAAAAATGGCAAAAAGGATTATAGTAGAGCTTAGTGGAAAATTAGATTTAATAGATAGCTACTCTTTGCCGCAGTATAAAAGTCAGGCTATTGAAGCCTTGGAATCTCTTGGATTTAAGAGAAGTGAATTTATTAAAATTATTGAAGATTCTAATCTCTCAAATACTCAAGATATTATAAAAGATACTCTAAAGAGATTAAAGTAGAGTTATCTTAAAAAATCTACAAGTGACATTTGATTTATTTTGCTTGTAGATGCAAGAACGGCATTATAATTGTTTGTTAATTGTGAAAATTTATTATAAGTGTCTGCTATATCTGTGCCTATAGTGTCATTTTTAAGAGATTCTACTTGGACTTTTAATACTTCATTTCTTTTTATACTATCTTCAAAAGCTCTACCATATGAACCATTTAATGCCATGTTTTTTTCTATATGATCACTTAAGTGGTCAAATAATAATATTGAATTTTGTATACCTATATTTCTTAGATCTGCATTATAGTTATCACCTAGTGCATCTGGGCGATATATGCCTTTTCTTACAGCTTCAATCATGTTATCTAGCTGTTTAAAGAAGTTTATATGTGGTTTATCAATTACTAATGCATTATTTGCATTAAATGTAAGCGATGGAGATTCTTTTTTAATGCCTTCTTTTGAAAAATCATCACTATTATTGCTATATATCATAAATTGCATTTTTGTAGTAGATCTTATATTGTCCTTTATTTCTATTTGTCCTTCTTGATTGATAAATACATTTACATTACTATTTGCCATATCAAGTAATTTTTCATAAGCTTTTTTTCCCATCTCGCTTAATCCATCATCATTATTGCCTTGTGCATTCAAAAATTCTTGTGTTTGTTGATTTGAATAATTTAATGTTATTGTTATTGCATCTAATAATTGCTTATATGTTACATCATCTGCTTTTGTAACACTTATTTCTGGTGGTCTATCATGTGGATTATAAAGTGGAATTCTGTAATTTCCATCTCCTTGATTTTTATTTGGCAAAATAAGGAATGCCCCATCATTGTTAAATTCAATTTTTGCTTGGACATCAATTCCATTGTGATCTTTTAGCTTGATCATATATGTTTCACCTACTAAACTTTTATTTGCAGCTTCACTTAGTTTTGTATCATTGCTTGCATATTCACCAGTTATTGCATTCATTTGTGATATATTTGATTTTAATGATGATCCTGTATTTAAAAAATAAACTTTGTCATAGTTGTTTTGAAAACTATCTCTTATTGCTTTTCTTTCAATACCATCATTATCAAGTGTCTTAAGTGTTATTTGAAATCCACTTGGACCATTAAATGGTGGTTCTTTTTCGTCGTTTTCAAGACTAATTACATTGTAATCAATTATATTAATTTTTCCATTTGAAATTTCAGCTTTAATATTTCCACCAAAGTTTTTTTCTATAGATTTTAATAAATCATCGATGGTATTGTTTTGTACATCAATATAAAATGGTTCCTTGACTATATCTATAATATTTCCATTTCTATTATTTGGTAATTTTCCACTTATTTCAATTTTATCTGCTTCTACCCCAAGTATGTCACTTAATTTTGTATCTCTTTTTGCGTATTTATTATCTTTTGTTATAAATTCTGTAGGAAGTGTAGTAAATCTTGTATCATAATTATTTTTTATACCACTAATTTGTGATAGACTAAAATCTCCAATATAAGCAGACTTTTGAAAACTAGTCACTTTGGCTCCAATCTGATTTAGTAAACTTATATCATCTACATCTTTATCTGCTGCAATTAAGTGAAAATCAATATTTGATCCACCAGGTTTTGTTTCTGAAATTTCTATTTGCCCCCAAGCATTTACCTTGACATCTACCACCTGATTTTGCATAGTATTACCAAATGCATCTCCAATCTTTTTTAATAAATCACTTACTCTTGTTGCACTCTCTTCATTTTCATATGCCACATCAAGTACAAATTTTTCCTTAAATGATGTTCCATCTGGTCTTTTACCCCTTAGGTAAAAATATGCTTTAGAATCATTTGTTGTATCATTATCATTATCTCCAATTAAGTCTCTTAGGGTATCTTGACTATTTATAAAAACCTCACTTGATACATTTGTTTTATTGTTTTTATCCATAATGCTTGGATAAAGTTTTGATAGGTTTAGTTTTTGTATATTTGTAGTTATAGTTTTATGTTTATCTAAATCTCTACTTAAAAATAATTCTTTACCATTGATGTTATATGCACTTTTCATATCTGGAGCGATAAGTGCTTCAAGTTTTTCATCATTGCCATTATAAGTTCCATCATCATTAAATGGTTTTATATTAACTCTGCTTCCTGCAAAAATATATTCTCCACCAATTGATGTATTTGCAATAGATAGTATATGATCTCTTATCCTTTGCATATCATTTGCAATAGCTTCTCTTGAAGTTACAGAATGTATATCATTTCCTGCATGTATTAATTTTGTTTTAAAATCATCAAGTGCTTTTGATATTTCACTTAGTGACTTATCTGTATGTAGCGTATTTGTATTTGCATCATTTGCAATATCTATAGACTGATTCAATCCATGAATATCGTATTCTAATTTTAGATTCTGATTAAAAATACTGCTATCTTCGTATCCATACTTTATTTTTAATCCAGAAGCAATTTTTGTATTTGCATTATTTATTTTATTTTGAAGTGTGTTTTGATAGTAATCCATTTGATTATATTTTGTACCAAATGTTACACGCATAATAAATCCTAAAATAATTGATATTTAAATGTAATAAAGCAATTTAGATTCCAAATCGGAATATTTTAAAAATATTTATCTATCTATATCAATTTTTTCTACTTGTTGTTCATAGGGAATATGTTTTTTATCCCATATTGTTATATGACTCTTTCTTGTATTTATTACATTATTTGATGGTATATTATCTTTGTTTCCCTTATTTATATATGTTTTAATTATCTCTCCATTTGGAAGAATATCTACTATATATTTTATGGTATTTGTTTTTGCATCGATAGCTATAGCTTGATTTTCTTTTAAAATTTTACCTACATCTATAATTACATCTTTTGAATATACTGACATTGTTATCATTGCTACTATTACTATTTTTTTTATCATTTATACCTTTGTAAAATATTTATTATTGTTATAATAATATCTTAAAATTTATTAACACAAAGGATTATTATGAAAGTGATTTCTACAATAGATGCACCAGCAGCAATTGGTCCTTATTCTCAAGGAATTATTTTTGATAATATAATTTTTACATCAGGACAGATTCCACTAAGAGCAAATGGTGAGTTTTTAGATTCTAATATAAAAGAACAAACAAAATTAGTATTAGAAAATTTATCAAATGTATTAAAAGCCGCAAATAGTAGCTTAGATAATGTAATAAAAACAACTGTATTTTTAGCAGATATGGCAGATTTTGCTTCTATGAATGAAGTATATGAAACTTATTTTAAAAATAATAAGCCAGCTCGAAGCACTGTGAGTGTAAAAGAGTTGCCAAGAAAAGCTCTAGTTGAGATAGAGTGTATAGCATTTATCAATAGGTAAGTGGTGGTTGGTATTTTTTTATATCATTGTGTGTATTAGTTAAGTATTCTTCTACATTATTTCTATCAATTAATATTCCAAATTTCTTTGGTATATTAATTGATGTATCATTAAAGATTCTAGCAAATATTAATTTTCCAATCTTTGGTTTAAAATGCCATCCTATATCATCAAAGTTATTTTTATTTGTGGTTATTTCATTTATCCCATAAAAGCTCCATACCTGTGCTTTTGTGTTATTTACCAATAATCTTATTAAATCAAAATATTGTTTTTCTATATTATGATATTCTTGAAATTTTTTATAGAATGTTGCTAGTTTTGGAAATATTATTATTATATCATTAGAATCTGCTAGCTTTGCTAGCTGTAATGTTTCATCTATATTTGCTTGGTAGTTTTTATATTGATTATCATCTCTTACTTTTTTATTTATATTATCAATTGTATATGAATATAATTCATTATCTTTTTTAATGAATTCAAAATCTCTTTTTTGTCTTAAGAGTTTATTTGTTATATAGATTAAGCTTTCTTGAGTTGTTTTTGAATTAAGATATAAATTTATATTTGATATTAGATTGTTATAGAAAAATCCTTCTTCTAGTCTATTTCCACCGGTAGAATGGTATTTATGTGTTTGTATGACATCAAATCCAGTAATAAAATTGTTCTTATTATTTTTTATTTTCTTTATTAAAAAAAGTGCTTCATTTAGGCTTTGGTTACTCATACCAAGATATATTAGGTGTTTGTTTAAGTAATGAGATACTAAGTTTGAATCAATTTGTTCGCTTCTTGATGTTCCAAGTAAATAATATGGTGCTTTTTGCAAGATTCTAGGTTTATACAAATAGGTCCATTGAGCATTTAATTGTTCCACAAATTTATTATTTGAATTTCTAATGCCAAAAGGATCTATTATATAATTGAAAGTATAGTTGATTGGAATAACTAATATGGAAAATATAATAAAATTAAAAACAAACTTTTTTGATTTATCCATTTTGATACTCTTAAAAATTAAAATACAAAAATCTTGTTGTTTTATTGATACCAAGCACTATAACACTAACATATATCATAATAAATGATGCTATTAAAAATTTTGCATTTGGCTTAAAATTACTTAATAAATTTATAGAGTTTTTAAAGGTAAATACAATAAAAGAAGATATTGTTATAAATACAATATTGATAGTAATATCTGTATTATTTAATGAATTGTTTATATTTGATATATTAAACATTCCTTTTAATAAAAGTAATGCACCACTAATATTTTCACTCCTAAAAAATATCCATGATATATTTACAAAATTAAAGGTTATAAATATACATAACATTTTATATACAATACTATTTGGTGTATTTTTAAAGATATTTCTATAGATTCTATGCGTGACTAATGCAAATCCATGCAATATTCCCCATATAATAAATCCAAATCCAGCACCATGCCATATTCCACTTATAAATGCAACAACAAATAGATTTCTAAGTGTTATTATGTTGTTAATCTTATTTCCACCTAAAGGAATGTATAGATATTGTTTTAAAAATCTACCAAGTGTTATATGCCATCTTCTCCAGAAATCTGCAATATTTGTTGCTTTATATGGAGAGTTAAAGTTTATTGGTAGCTTTATTGAAAATAAAAGCGCAAGTCCAATTGCCATGTCACAATATCCACTAAAATCAAAATATAATTGAAATGTATATCCAAGACTTGTTGTCCAAGAGTGGATAAAGGTTAATTCAAATCCACTCTCAACTATGTCAAATCCGCTATTTACCCATTTTGATAAACTATCTGCAATGCAAACTTTCTTAAAAAGTCCTATGCTAAATATAAATATTCCTTTTGCAATATTTTTATATATCATTGAGTTATTATTAAGCATTGTATGAAATTGAGGCATCATTTCTTTATGATAAACTATCGGACCTGCTATAAGTTGTGGAAAAAATGATACAAATAAACAATAATCAATAAAATTAATAGATATTTCATTTTTATCTTTTGCATTATAACAATCAATTAGAAATGAAATTTGTTGAAATGTGATAAATGATAGAGCTAATGGTAACAAAATATGTGGAAGAGGTATATCAAAATCTAAATTTGTTAATTTAGCAAATATATTAAAATTTTCTAGTAGAAAGTCCACATATTTAAAAGATACTAAAAGCCCTATATTAAATATTAATCCAAGTAGTAGATATATCTTATTATATCTATTATCCATCCCTATAATGAATTTATTTGTATATATTTCTTTTATTAAAAAATAGTTAATAATGATTGAAGATAATAATATGAGCACATAATCAATTTTAAAATATCCATAAAATATAAAACTAGCTATAATAAGGATTATTTTTGCACTTTGTTTATAATTAAGGTTTCTAACTATATAGAACAAAAATAAAACACTTGGTAAAAAAATAAATATAAAAGTAAAAGAACTAAATAACACGACAATCTCTTTATGTATTCAATTTTTATTTATTGTAGTTAATTTTTATTAAAATAAAAAGCTTTTTAAGAATACTTTAATAAAAAAATAAAACTATATACTATATAATTTCTATTTTTAAATTTATTTAAGGAATGTAGATGCAAGCTATAATAAAGAATGGAGGCAAACAATACAAGGTCCAAGTAGGTGATATCATTCTACTTGATAAGATGAATCTTGAGCCGAAGTCAAGCATTGAATTAGATGAAGTTTTAGCTTTGATTGAAAATGATAAGATTGAAGTTGGCACTCCTACTATATCAAATGCTAAGGTAAAAATAGAGATTATTAATCATGGAAGAGCAAAAAAGGTTATTACATTTAAAAAGCGAAGAAGAAAAGATAGTAAAACAAAGCGTGGGTTTAGGCGAGATTTTACTAGAGTTAGAATTTTAGAGATAATAAAATAAAATTAAGGAATATGTATGGCACACAAGAAAGGTCAAGGTAGCACTCAAAATAATAGAGATTCAGCAGGACGCAGATTAGGTGTTAAGAAGTTTGGTTCTCAATTTGTTAGAGCTGGTAATATTATTGTAAGACAAAGAGGTACTCAAGTTCATCCCGGCAATAATGTGGGTATGGGGAAAGATCATACTTTATATTCTCTTATTGATGGTATTGTAAAGTTTGAGAGAAAGGATAAATTTAGAAAGAAGGTATCTGTAACACCTGTATCTTAAAAATAACTTCTAAGTTAATATATACTAGAATCTTTATGATTTTGGTATATACTTCGTTATATTAATAATGCTTTATTATTATTTTTTGGTAATCTTTAATTTTTTAGAATATTTTAAAATATAGATAATTTTATTGTTTTGCTTTGATAATAAAATAGAGTTTATAAGGTAGAGATATGTTTATAGATAGCGTTGATATTTTTGTTTCATCAGGTAATGGAGGAGCAGGTGCTGTTAGCTTTAGGCGTGAGAAATTTGTTATCCAAGGTGGCCCTGATGGTGGTGATGGTGGTGATGGTGGTGATGTTTATTTTGAAGTAGATTCTAATAATGATACGCTATCTAAATTTCGTGGAACAAAACATTATAGAGCTAAAAATGGGCGACCAGGTGAAGGAAAGAAAAAAAGTGGCAAAAGAGGGGAGGATGTGGTTATTAAGATTCCACTTGGGACACAAATCATTGATTTTGAAAGTGGAGAACTTTTATATGATTTTGTCTCAAATGAAAAGATTTTATTTTTAAAAGGTGGAAAAGGTGGGGCTGGAAATTTTAGATTTAAAAATTCAATTAATCAAAAGCCAACATATGCACAAAAAGGTATAGCCGGAAAAGAGATGCATATTAGGCTTGAGCTTAAAGTTATTGCTGATGTTGGTTTGGTCGGTTTTCCAAATGCAGGTAAATCAACCCTTCTATCTGTAATATCAAATGCAAAACCAGAAATTGCAAATTATGAATTTACCACGTTGATACCAAATCTAGGTGTTGTAAATGTAGATGAAATGAATTCTTTTGTTATGGCAGATATCCCAGGGATCATAAATGGAGCTAGTATTGGCAAGGGACTTGGTATTGAATTCTTAAAGCACATAGAAAGAACTAAAATATTTTTGTTTATGTTAGATTCTTCTAAACCTTTATTAAAACAATTTATTGAATTAACAAATGAAATTAAAAATTTCGAGTCTAATCTTGCTAATAGATCATTTGGTATTGCAATTACAAAGATAGATAGTGTAGAAGATTTCCTTGAATTTGATCTATTGTTTGAGCATTTTGGTTTAAAATTTGATAGTAGTGGTTATATTTGTAATAAATGTATAGAATCCAATAATTTTAGTTCGCCTTGTTTTATACTTCCAATTTCATCTGCTGCAAATATAAATATTGATAAATTAAAATTTTTATTATTCAATAATGTTAAATTCTAATCAGTGGTTATCAATTCGCGCTTCAGCAGGAAGTGGTAAGACATTTTCTCTTACTTCTAGATTTATTTACCTTCTTTTTTGTGGAGCAAAAGTTGGTGAAATTTTAGCTTTAACATTTACAATTAAAGCAAGAGAAGAGATGCAAGAAAGGATATTAAATACACTTTGTGAGCTTTCAAGATTAAATGATGATTTTGATACTAATCCCTATGTAATTTCTTTGTGTGAATTAGGTTTAAGCATAGACTTTTTAAAATCAAATATCAATCGTATTTATTTAGATTTTTTGCATTCTAAGAATCATATCATGACATTTGATTCATTCTTTAGTATGATTCTTAAAAAATTTAGTTTTTATGTTGGCTTATTTAGTGATTATGAAATTAGTGCTAATTGTGATTATTCTAAAGAAGCGTTGATTAAAACTCTAGAAAGTATGGATAATGAGAGTATAGATAAATTTATATACTTTCTTTATTCATATAATTTAAAAATAAATAATATTTTAGAATTACTTGAATATATAAAAATAGATAATTTTATACTTCATGAGGAAATTTATAATATTAAATGGAAACAAGAAATACTCAAAGTTTATAATGAATTGCGTACTTATATACTTGAGTTTATCGCAGATAAAAAAGGTGTTACAAATATTAATAAGCGCTTAAAAAATGAAATAAATGCAGAATCTAATATAAAAGAAATTTTATCTTTATTCAAAGATGGGATTGTTTTATCAAAGACAATGACTAATAAGCTTTTGGATTTAAACATAGATGAAACATATTTAAATTCAAAGTTTAATTCTATGAAGTCTATCCTTGCAGAATATTTTAATGCTAGAGAATATGATATTTTGTCTACAATATTAAACCTTTATAAGGATTATAATAGAAATAAATCTATTCTAATTGCTAGGCACAATAAACTCAATTTTAATGACTTAAATGCATTATGTTTTGATTTGTTAAATTATCATATTGATAGAGATTTTTTTTATTTTAGATTAGATTCTAAAATAAATCATATTTTGGTTGATGAATTTCAAGATACAAATATAAAGCAATATTTAATTTTAAAACCACTTATTGATGAAATAAAAAGTGGTATTGGAAAAGATGTATTCAATATAGGTAATAGAAGTTTATTTTTTGTTGGTGATGAAAAACAATCGATTTATCGTTTTAGAGGTAGTGATAGTAAATTATTTAATTCTATTAGTAAATCATTAAATATGGAAATTAGCTCTCTTGATAGAAATTATAGAAGTGCAAAAAATATAGTAAATTTTGTTAATGAAGTTTTTTCTAATAAATTTGAAAATTATAAACCACAGATTCCAAATAAAAATATTGATGGATATGTAAAAGTAGAAACTAAGGATAATAAAGATGAAATATTAGAATCCATAAAATCTAGAGTTCTTTTTTTAATGAGCAACAATAGAAAAGATATTATGATATTAACTAGAAAAAATAGCACTGCAATAGAAATTCGAAATTATTTAAATAAACATATAAATGGAATTAAAATATCTCTACAGCTAAAAGGTAATACAAATGTAGATTTTTTGTGTCTTTTAAATGCATTAAAATATATCTATACACAAAATTTATTTTATTTAAAAAATACTATCAAGTTAAATGGTGATATTTTTTTTAATGAGATTAATTTTGAAGTATCTCCAAATGTCCATCCAAGCAGTATAGTGCTTTATTTAATGGAAAAGCTACATATTTATAGCAAGGTGGCATTATTTGTTCTTGAAATTTCACTTTTATACGATTCTTTATCTGATTTTATCAATCATTTAGAAACAGTAGATATTGATATTAGTGAAGATAAAAAATATGATATTAGAATAAGTAATATTCATAAATCTAAAGGGTTAGAATTTGAAGATGTAATCCTTGTTGAATATGGAAGAAATAGCAATGAAGGTGATTTATTTTATTATGATTATGATGGACTTTTACTAGAACAGATTTCTTATATGAAAAATGCTAAAGAAAGATCTATCGTAGATTCTAACTTTTGTAAAATAAATGATAAATATATAAAAGAAATAAATTTAGATTCTATTAATTTATTATATGTTGCCTTTACTAGAGCAAAAGAAAGTTTATATATTGTAAAATTAGATAAGTTTAGTATTTTTGATTGCTTATCATTGCAAGATTGTGAAATAGGAAAAGATGTGGCAGTAAATGTTTTGCCGCAAAGTATAAATAAAATTGAACCAATCATAATAAATCAAGAATCATTTGGTAGGCAAGATGACTTTATTGTTAATTCCGCAGTAATTAATAATAAACTATCTCAAATAAAAGGTATGGCACTTCATTTGGCTATGGAATATGCATTAAAATATAATGATTACACAGATATTAAAGATGTATTACTAAATCGTTATGGAATGTTATTAGAATTGTCAGACATAGATACAATATTAAATAACTCAAAAAAAATTTTAAATAATAAAATTTTTAAAGATTTGCTATCTCTGCAGCCAAAAATAGAGTGTGAATTATCATATTTAGATCATACAAAAACAATACATAGAATAGATTGCTTATTTATATTTGAAGATTCTGTATATTTATTTGATTACAAAAGTAGCTCATTAAATATAGATGAAAAAAAAGAACAACTTAAAGGCTATATGAATTTTGCTAAAGAATATTTTAAAGGAAAGCAGATATTTGGTTATTTGTGTTTTGCAGATGGTGGAATATCTGCAGTTTAATTTTGCAATTTTAATTTATGATAAAATTCTTTACTTTGAAATTTCACACTGAGGTTTATTGATGTCTTGTAGATGTTTTACTAGTATTTTTAATTATTTTGTATCATTTTTTCGCAATGAGGCAGCTGGTGGTATATTATTGTTTTTATGTGCTATCCTTGCTATGATTGTTGCTAATTCTCCTTTATCGCACTACTATTTTGAATTTCGAGAATTGGATTTTGGTGTGACAATTGGAGAGACTTTTATTGGTATGAGCTTGCATCATTGGTTAAATGATGTATTTATGTCTATATTCTTTTTAGTTGTTGGATTGGAAATAAAAAGAGAATTTTTATTTGGAGAATTGGTTGGTTTTAAAAAGGCGGCTTTTCCAGTTTTGGCTGCACTTGGTGGTATGATAATTCCTGGTATTATTTATTTTGGTCTAAATATTGGAACACCATCACAAAATGGTTTTGGAATACCAATGGCTACTGATATAGCCTTTGCACTTGGTGTTATGATGTTACTTGGCAAGAGAGTTCCTACTGCACTAAAAGTATTTTTAGTAACCCTTGCTGTGGCAGATGATTTAGGAGCTATCATTGTAATTGGGATATTTTATACTAGTGACTTTAATTTTGTTTATTTTATTGCTTCTGTCGTTATTTTTGGATTATTAGTCTTATTGAATAAAAAAGATGTTAGATCACTAACCCCATATATAATAATTGGGATACTTCTTTGGCTTATGGTTCATAGTACAGGAATACATGCCACTATAGCAGCTGTTGCACTAGCATTTACTATACCTGTAAAACCAAAAGATGATGGAAAAAATTTTTTGGGTCAAGTATCTAGCTCTTTTGTTCCTTTATTTTTGGCAAAAGATAAAGAGAGAGATTCTATATTATTAGCTCATTCTCAACTTGATGTTTTAAATTCTATTATAAAAGGTTCTAAAAATGTTCAAAATCCACTACTTAGACTTGAACATATACTGCAACCTTGGAGTAGTTTTTTTATTATGCCTTTATTTGGTTTTGTAAATGCTGGTGTGGCAATAGGTGATAATATTAATTTTGGCGTTGATCATATTATGCTTGGTATTATTTTAGGACTTGTTATTGGTAAGCCAATAGGAATTCTAGTATTTACATTATTGTGTCATAAATTAAATATAGCACAAAAGCCATCTAGCGTATCTTGGATTAATATTTTGGGTGCTGGAATGCTTGCTGGTATAGGATTTACTATGTCTATTTTTGTGTCAAATCTTGCATTTAGCGATCCATCAAGTACAGATTTATCGAAATTATCAATTCTTATTGCTTCAGGTTTAGCTGGAATCTTGGGATCTTTATTTTTAATCATTGAATATAGAGTTGAAAATAGAAAAAAACTAAGCTCAAAATGATAGAATACAAACTTTGTAATTTAATGAGGAGAATATATGGATAGTAATGTTAGTAATATTATAGGTTCTTTGTTACCTTTAATTGTTTTATTTGCAATTTTTTATTTTGTTATGATAAGACCACAAATTAAGCAACAAAAAGCTCATAAAGAAATGGTTTCTAATCTTAAAAAAGGTGATAAAATCATTAGTAATGGCGGTCTTATTTGTGAAATTGTTAAAGTTGAAGATAAGTTTTTTAGTGTTAAGCTGAATGATGAAACACAAGTAAGATTATCTAAAGATTTTATTTTTAATAAATACGAAGAAGAGAATAAAAACTAGCTATGAGATTTTTAAATATAAAAACGATTGTTTTTATAGCTATCTTTATATTTGGGATAGCTTTATCCATTCCTTCTATTTTTGGAATTCAAGGTCCAAAAATTACACTTGGTCTTGATTTGCAAGGTGGATTAAATATTTTGCTTGGTGTTAATACAGATGAAGCAGTAAAAAGTAAATACTCTTCCATAGCAACGCAGATAAATCATGATACACAAAATAATGATATTTTTATAGATTCCTTGCGTGCAAGTGATTTTAATGTTAGTTTTGAGCTTATTGATATATCTAGAAAAGATGAACTAGATGAAATTTTATCTAACATAAAGGGCTTAGATATAAATTATAGAGATAATAAATACAATATCACTTTTACACATGAAGAAATTAAATTCATCAAATCATCATCAATTGAACAAGCAATAGATACAATTAGAAATAGATTAGATATATTTGGTTTATCTGAACCAAGTGTATCCAAACAAGGTGAAGATAATATACTAGTTCAATTACCTGGCATAAAAACTGCAGAAGATGAACAGGCGGCTCTTGATTTAATTATTCGACCTGCACAATTAAAAATGATGGCAGTAGATGAGGAGCGTAATTCTAGAGTAGATTCTATGAGTATGGAAGAAGCAAAAAAATATGGCGATGTTATTCTACCTTTTACTTATGATTCTAATTCAAAATTATTATTAAAAGAAATACCAATTATAGATGGCAGCATGCTAACTGATGCTAGAGTTGCTTTTGATAGTCAAACAAATCAAAGAGTAATATCATTTAGTTTAAATAGTATTGGTGCTAAAATTTTTGGTGATTTTTCTGGTAACAATATAGGTAAAAGAATGGCTATTGTGCTAGATAATAAGATATACTCTGCACCAAGTATTAGAGAGAGAATAGGTGGAGGAAGTGGTCAGATTAGCGGATCTTTTTCTGAATTAGAAGCAAAAAATATTGCTATAGCACTTAGAAGCGGCTCTCTTACTACCCCATTAGAATTATTAGAAAAAAGAAGTATAGGTCCAAGTCTTGGTGCCGATAGTATTAAATCTTCGTTAATAGCCCTACTTGGTGCATTCCTTGCTATTATTTTGTTTATGATTTTTTATTATGGATTTGCAGGTGTGATTGCAATTATTGCATTGTTTGTGAATATTTTGGCAATTATTGCTTGTATGAGTTTGTTTGGTGCAACACTTACACTTCCAGGTATGGCAGGAATTGTACTTACTGTTGGTATGGCTATTGATGCTAATATTATTATCAATGAGCGTATTAGAGAAGCTCTAAGAAGTGGTAAAGATATAATTAAATCTATTGAATTTGGTTACGAGAATGCTACTAGAGCAATTTTTGATGCGAATAATACTACATTGATTATTGCTATTTTGTTGTATGTTTATGGAACTGGTCCAATAAAAGGATTTGCTGTTACTATGGGTATAGGTATAGTAGTTTCAATTATTACAGCAATTATTGGAACACATGGGATTTATTTATGGCTTGGAAAAAAGATTAATAATACCAAAAGATTAAATTTTTGGTTTGGAATTAAAAATGGAGTTAATTAGTGGATTTTTTTAAGCATAATAAAGTTTATGATTTCGTTAAATATAGCACTTATGGTTTATTAGTTTCTTCTATATTAGTTATTGGTGTAGTTGTTTTATTCTTTACCAAAGGGATTAATTTAGGTGTTGATTTTGCTGGTGGAAGCATAATACAGATTCAATATATAAATAAAGATGCCCCAATTAGTGAAATTAGGGAAATATTAAACAATAGTAAATATTTTAAAAATTCAAATATCACAGAGTTTGGTGCTAAAAATGAGATAGTTATTAAATTTCCATTTGTACAAAGTGATGCAAAAATTAACATCAATGATGAAATAAAAGAAACACTTAAATCAACTGGCGATTTTGAGATAAGAAGAGTTGATATGGTAGGACCAAAGGCAGGTAGCGATCTTGCAAAGAAAGGTGTGCTATCTTTGATACTTGCATTAGTTGCTATGATGTTATATGTCTCATTTAGATATGAATGGAGATTTGCATTAGCTGGAATTATTGCTTTAATTCATGATGTTGTTATATCTGGTGCTGCAATAATGGTATTTGACATAGATCTGAGTCTTGATGTAGTTGCTGCCTTATTAACTCTTATTGGATATTCAATTAATGATACAATCATTATATTTGATAGAATTAGAGAGCAGATGTTATCAAAGAAATTTGATAACATAGAATTTATTATAAATGATGCTGTATCAAAGACATTATCAAGAACATTTCTTACTTCTCTTACTGTGTTTTTTGTAATTTTGATATTATTTATTTTTGGCAGTGAAATTTTAAAAGGCTTTACACTTCCTATGCTCGTTGGCTCTATTGTGGGTACTTATAGCTCTATGTTTGTAGCACCAAAATTAGCTATATTATTTGGTTTTAATATTAAAAAATATTATGAAAAAGAAATTAATAAACAAAAAAAGAAACAAGAAAAAGAGAGATTGAGGCAAATGTATGAGAAGGGTAGAATCTAAAAGGAGTTTTTATGGATTGGGGTAGAATCTTATTTATTTTTTTTACATTAATGAGTCTAACTTCAACAATTGGATTTTTGTTTGATCCAAATATAGTATTGTTGTTTTTGTCAGCAGCAATTAATTTTATTTCTACGACTCTTAGAATAGGAACTAGAAAATTGTTATCATCTGAATTATTGGCTAGCTCTATTGTTGCAGATTTTCATTTAATACCTGCATTTTTATGGTATCAAATATTAGGTGATTTAGATGTTGCTTATGCTTTAGCGGTTGGTGCACTTGTTGCAAATTTATTCTCTCTTTGTTTGATTTTAATTGAGAGTGCAAAAAGTAGAGATGCAGATTATTAGTGAGGTATATTATGGCATATAATCCCCGTGAAATAGAGAAAAAATGGCAAAAAAAATGGTTAGATTCTAAAGAATTTGAACCAAAGAATGATTTTAGTCTTCCAAAAAAATATATATTAAGTATGCTGCCATATCCAAGTGGAAATCTTCACATGGGACATGTTAGAAATTATTCAATAGGTGATGCTATTGCTAGATATTACAGAAAGGCTGGTTTTAATGTTTTGCATCCAATAGGTTGGGATTCTTTTGGGTTGCCAGCAGAAAATGCAGCAATCAAGAACAATCTTCATCCTAAAACTTGGACTTATGAAAATATTGAAAATATGCAAGAATCTTTAAAAAGTTTAGGTTTTTCATTTTCACAAAATAGAGAATTTGCTACTAGTGATCCAATTTATACAAAATGGGAACAGAAGTTTTTTACACAAATGTGGGATAAAGGTCTTGTATATCGTAAAAAAGCATATCTTAATTGGTGTCCAAATGATAAAACAATACTTGCAAATGAGCAAGTAATAGATGGTAAATGCTGGCGATGTGATACTCCTGTTGTACAGAAAGAGATGTATCAATATTATTTAAAGATAACAGATTATGCAGATGAGTTATTAAATGATCTTGATAAACTTCAAGATAAATGGCCAAATCAAGTGATAGCTATGCAAAAAAATTGGATTGGTAAATCTATAGGTCTTGAATTTAGCCTAAAGCTAGAAAAAAATCTTGGCGATATTAATTCTTTAGAAGTGTTTACAACAAGGGCTGATACGGTATATGGAATAACATACTGTGCTATTGCTCCAGAACATCCATTAGTAAAATATCTCATTGATAACAATTTAATAGAACAATCAAAAATTGATATTATTAAATCTATGCAAAATATGATGTTTAAAGATAGAATGAGTAGGGAAAAAGAAGGTGTGCCTCTTGATTTATATGTTATCCATCCTTTAACAAATGAGAAATTAGAAATATTTGTAGCAAATTTTGTTTTAATGGATTATGGTAGTGGAGCTATAATGTGTGTTCCTGCACATGATGAAAGAGACTTTGAATTTGCAAAGAAATATAACCTACCTATAAAAAAAGTTATTGCTAGTGATAATAATGATAATGCATTCTGTGATGATGGAGTATTAATTAATAGTGATAATTTTAATGGTTTAGTAGGCAATGAAGCAAGAGAAGCTATTATAGAGTATTTTTCAAAACTTAATATTGGAAAAAAAGTTATAAATTTTAAGCTTAGGGATTGGGGAATTTCTAGACAAAGATATTGGGGTTGTCCTATCCCTCTTATTCATTGTGAAAATTGTGGAATAGTAAAGGAGATAAATTTACCTGTTTTATTACCAGATGATATAAATTTAAATGGTGAAGGTAATCCATTGTTTTTGCATCCTACATGGAAATATACAAAATGTCCAAAATGCAATAAAGATGCCATACGCGAATGTGATACTATGGATACTTTTATAGAATCTAGTTGGTATTTTTTAAGATATACAACTCCAAGAGAAATATGGGAAGATTCTGCATTTAGTGAAAAAGATTTAAAGTATTGGCTAAATGTTGATGAATACATAGGTGGCATCGAACATGCTATATTGCATCTTTTGTATGCCAGGTTTTTTACAAAATTACTTAGGGATTTTTCATATATTAATATAGATGAACCTTTTGATAGACTGCTAACTCAAGGTATGGTTCTTAAAAATGGTTTTAAGATGAGTAAATCAAAAGGGAATGTAGTTGATCCAAAAGAAATCATACAAAACTATGGAGCAGATACAGCAAGATTATTTATTTTATTTGCAGCTCCTCCAATGAAAGAATTAGAGTGGAATGATAATGCGCTTGAGGGTGCTTATAGATTTATTAATAAAATTTTTATTAATTCTTCTAAAGTTGTGAAAAAAGATTTCAATAATTTAAGTTTTAACAATTTAACAAAAGAAGAAAAATATGCAAGAAAAAAAATATATGAAGCATTGATTAAATATGAATCTACATTCTCAAACAATGAATATCCATTTAATACACTTATTGCATCTTGTATGGAAGCTTTTAATGCTTTGTATGTTCAAGATAATGAAGATATATGGTATGAGGGTTATTATATTTTATTGAATGTATTAGAGCCAATTATCCCTCATGCAAGTTTTGAGTTAAGCTCTATATTGTTTGATTGTAAAAATTTTACTACTTTAAATGTAGATTATAATGCACTACAAAGCGATACTGTTAATATAGCAATTACAATTAATGGCAAGAAGCGTGCTGAACTAGAAATTGCTAATAATCTATCTAAAGAGCAAACATTGGAGCTTGCAAAAAATAGGGTGCAAAAATGGTTGAATCAAAAAGAAATTATAAAAGAGATAGTAGTGCCAAATAAGCTTGTAAATTTTGTGATTAAATAATGGTTTTAAAAATTATTTCTATATTACTCCTATGTATATTTGTTTCATCTTGTGGATATTATCCTGTATCATATTATAGCAAGCAAGCATTAGGAGAAAGTATTTATGTTAGGGCTAATATTTCTTTATCTGATCCAGAGAATTCTATTATTGCAAAAGATGCACTACTTCAAGCAATAGCTATTAGATTGCATTCTAATTTAAGCAATAAAGATGATGCTGACACTTCTGTAGTTATGGATATGAATGATATTTATATGTATTCAATAGCTGATGATGAAGATGGTTTTCCTAGATTCTATCGTATGCAAGTTAGAATTAATTTCTCTTATATTGATAAAAAAGGGAATTCAATTAATTATAACAATATTGGAATTTATGATTTTTCTGTGGAAGGTCAAGCAACGGTAACTGATGAAAAAAGATTTGAAGCAATTAATCAAGCATCGCTTCAAGCTATTGATAAATTTATAGCTCAAATTGCATATAGTTGGAGATAAATTGACAGAACAAGATAAGTTAAAGCAAGTTATAAAAAATTCTTTTATTTATATGAAAGATAATAATTTAGACTTCTCACCGGAATCTTATTTAGAAGCTTTTTGCAAGCAAGCAAAATTACTTAATTTAGATAGCGATGAATGTGAATGGTTTAATAGATGGAGCAATAAATTTGAATCCCATATTAAAAAGGAATTATGCAATCATCCAATTAAAAATAAGGATGATTTTATTAATATACTATCATCAATTATAAACACTAAAACATCTTTGGATGATAATTATTGCATTAAGATTTTAGAAAAAGCATTAAGAATATTAAAAAGTAAAAATATTATAGATATTAATCCAAAGTTAACATTAGAGGCTATTGACAAGAAATTAACGGATTTTATTAATGGTGATTCTAATGATTTATTTAATTTTGTTCATTCAAGTAATTTACTTACAAGAAATAATATATTACTGAAAGCTCACTCATTTAATGATGGCTATGTTTTAATATGTGATATTTGCTGTTTTGATAGTATAAGAGATCAGTTTGGATTAGAAGCCTTAGAAAAGTTACTTAATGCATTTTATAGAATTTTACTTAATACCATGGATTCTGATGTAAGCATAGGCATATATGGAGAATATTCTATTATTATTTTATTGCCAAATTATGATATTGATATGGCAAGGTTATGTTCAAAAAATATACAAGATGCTATTAATAATAGTAAGTTTGTTTATGAAAATAGAGATGTTGATATATCAATAAATATAGATTTGCTACATATAAAAGATTTAAAAATATGAATGAGTTAGAAAAATATTTACAACTTAAGGGACAAGAATACAGAAATTTTAATCCAAATAGAATAAAAAATATATATGCAAAATTAAAAACAAAATTAAAAACAAACCCATATACAATTCAAATTATTGGGACAAATGGAAAAGGTACAACAGGTAGATTTTTAGCACTCGCATTACTTCAAAGTGGATATAAAGTTCTTCATTTTACAAGTCCTCATATTTTCAAACTCAATGAACGCTTTTATAAAAATGGTTTTATTATAAGTGATGAAGAACTTTTAAAGGCACATAAATACTTAATGCAATTTGACTTTATCAAAGAGGCAAGTTATTTTGAATATGTAACATTTTTGGCTTTGCATTTATCTTTTGATGTTGATTATTTGATATTAGAAGCTGGTATTGGTGGTGAGTATGATTCTACTAGTGTTGTAAAAAGAGATTTACATTTATTTACTCTTATTGACTATGATCATCAAGAAATATTAGGTGATGATATAATTGATATAGCAACAACAAAACTAAATGCAATGACAAGCACAGCTATACTTGGACTTCAAAAATATAGCATTGTAAAAGATATTGCAACTAAAATTGCACTATCAAGAAATATTGACTTACATATTTTAGATTCTATATCTAATGATGCAATTAGTTATATAAAAAATCATAATATGGCTAATTTTTTATCAGAAAATTTATCATTATCATTAAAGACATTAAATTATTTAGGTGTTGAATTTGATATTAGAAATATGCCAAGACTTGACTTAGTAGGTAGATTCCAACAAATTAGAGATAATGTTATTATTGATGTTGGACACAATCAATCTGCCGCAATTGCTATAAAGAAAAATCTAAAAAATAGAAAAGTTAATCTAATTTATAATAGTTATGTTCAAAAAGATATTAAAGGAATCCTAAATATACTAAAAGATAATATTTTGATGCTAGAGATAATAGAAATAAAAGATAATCCTAGAATAATAGATAAAATGGAGTTAATAAAGATTTTAGATGAACTACAAATCCCATATAGTAATTTTTTAGGTATTGATAATACCAAATATTATCTTGTTTTTGGTTCATTTAGTGTAGTTGAGAGATTTATGAAAGATTTTGTATGAAAAATGGAAATATAAGAGATAAATTTATTATATCCATCGTTGATAATAGTGGAATTAGGCAGTTTAGTATTCATAGACTTGTAAAAAAAGTTATTTTTTATTTTGTTATTTTCTTTATAATTTCTACAATAGTGATATTTTTTACTATTAAGTTTTTAGCAGATGAATTAAAAGAGATGAAAACAGAAAAAAACCTTATTGTAGATAAATATATTTATATATATGATAAAAATGAGAATATAAAACAACAAGTTGAAATTAGCCAATATAAACTTGATGAGATTAATAGAAGAATGTTTGAATTAGAAGATATTATTAGTATGAAAGATTCTATTATACATAATAATAACATAGAAGAATATGACATTTCATCTCTTAGTCAATCTAAAAAAAATATAATTTTGCAGCTATTGCCAAATTCACTACCATTTTTTAGTGATAATTTTTCATTATCACCATTAAAGTCTGGTTTACTATTTAATACCGCAGAAGGAATACCTATATATGCTACTGCTGATGGTATTGTAGATTTAACAAGAGATAATTATACGGAGGGTATTGGAAAGTTTGTGAAAATTGTTCATTCATTTGGTTTTACATCTATATATGGCTATTTATCAAAAGTAAATGTTAAACGAGGTGATATTGCAAGAAAAGGTCAGTTAATAGGATATGCTGGTATTTCTAATGGTAAAAATCTTTATTATGATATTAAATTTTTAGGTAGTGAAGTTGATGTAGAAAAGTTTATATATTGGAATATTAATAATTTTGCAATTGTTATAAATCAAGATAGTATAGTAAATTGGAATAGTTTATTATGGACTTTGGATGATATTATAAAAATTAATGATCATAAGATATTCTCTGAGCAATTTACATTGCTGGATAGATAAATGAATAGTGATAATAGATTGATACTTATGATTTCAAGTCCATATGGAGCCAAGTACTATAATATAAGTTTATTTTTAAAACATATTATTGTTTATTTTTCTACTTTTATTGGATCTATTATTTTTTTTATTTTTGTTGTTTTGCATACTTTGGCATCCGAGATTGATGATATTGAAAATAAATATAAATATATTCAAGATTCTTATCAAACATTATTGGATAAAAATGTTAGTTTATTAAAGGAAATATCTGCAAAACAAGAAGAAGCTTTAGTTGTTGCAGATAAAATCGAAGATTTGGAGGGAGTTATTGGAGTTAGTGATGAAAATTCTAATTATGGGTTGCAAAGTAGAGTAGAAGCTGCTAGTATTACAGGATTGCAAAAGATATTTATTATGAAATTTGTTCCAAATGGTTTTCCATTAGAGAGCTATAAAAGAGTATCATCAGGATATGGTTATAGAATCCATCCATTAAATCACTCAAGAGAGTTTCATACAGGGATTGATTTTGCTTCAAGTTTGAATACGCCTGTATATGCTACAGCAGATGGTGTAGTAGATTTTGCAAAAGATGGATGGAATGGAGGATATGGTACATTAGTAAAAATTGATCACTCTTTTGGTTTTAAAACATATTTTGCACATCTTAAATCTTTTGTTGTTAAAAGAGGTGATTTTGTAAAAAAAGGTCAATTAATTGCATATGTCGGCAACACAGGAGTTAGCACGGGTGCTCATTTACACTATGAAGTAAGATTTTTAGGACAACATATCAATCCTAGTAATTTTATAGATTGGAATATGAGTAATTTTGATAAAATTTTTGATAAGGAGAAAAATGTAGCATGGCAATCTTTACTAATGACAATAAACAATTTGATGCAACAAATACCAACGGAGCAACGATTATCGCAGCTAGAACAAGATTCAAGGGAGAATTAAATATTGAATGTCATATTCATATCGATGGAGAATTTGAAGGAAATATTAATTCAAAAAATACTATCTTGATAGGTAAAACAGGTATTGTAAAAGGTGATATAGTAGCTCAAAGGGTTATTGTAAGCGGTGGTTTTACAGGTAGTATTGATTCTGAGTGTATAGAGATTATGCCAAATGGAAAAATTGAAGGCACTATTACTTGTAATGAGCTATATATAGAAAAAAAAGGTATATTTATAGGTGAGAGTAAAGTTAAAAAAATGCAGGATGTAAATAAAATAGATAAACAGATTAATATAGAAGATAAAGAATAAAAAAGGCATTATTTGCTTAACTCAAATTTTTATAGAATTGTAAGTGGTAATTTTAATTACAGGGTATTTGTATTTAAAGATTCTTTAGAGACATTAGAAGCATTAGAGATATGTAAATATAAAAAAATGCAAAACAAATCATTTCCTAATGCTTATGTTCTTAGTGATTTTAGAGCTAAGAGAGGAGATGATTTAAGAAGCTATTCTTTTGAGCTTGGTGAGTTACTCTTATCGTTATCTAAATTTTATAATGATAAGAATTCTATACTTTTAGCTCCATTGCATTCAATATTGTATCCACTTCCTGCAAAAGATAAACTTCAACCTTTGGTTTTAAAATTATTTGAAAATTATAATTTTTTAGATTTGCAAGAAAAGCTTATAAATTATGGTTTTGAAAAACTTGATTTAGTTCATGCACCAAAAGAAATTGCAATACATGGAGATATAATTGATATATTTCCACATAATTATGAAAATCCAATTAGAATTTCATTTTTTGATAATGAAATTGAAAGTATTAGATATTTTGATTCTGTATCTCAAATGTGTTTTGGGGATGAGATAGAGGAAATTAGTATCTTTCCTGCATTATTTAGTTTAGATTCTAATCAATATAATAACATTGATAATATTAGCAAAAGTAGTGATTATGATGCTTTTACAAAAGATATCATTAGTCTTGGATTTTGGTTTATTGATGATCCCTTGATTATAAAAAATTATAAGTGTCTTATGATGCCAAGTGCAAAATCTGAATTAGACTCGCTAAAAGAGATTGAATTTTTATCAGATCTTGATTTTAAAAGTTTTGATAATCTTGATATTTGTGATATTGATGAAAATTATAGTGATATATCTTTAGAAATCAATGCTATTCCAAAATTATTTTCTCTCCATAATGGTAAGAAAAAAATTTTATTTGGATTAAATGAGCTTCTAATAGATTCATTAAAGCTAGATAGTGATGTTACTATAATAAAAGAACCAATATCTATTAATATAATTACAAATAATGAAATTATTCTCTCATTAAATAGAATTTCCAAAAAAAAGAAAAAGATTCATAAAACAATTCATTTAAATGAATTAAATAAGGGTGATTATGTTGTCCATAGTGATTATGGTATAGGTATTTTTAATGGAATTAAACAAACCACTATTTTAGGAATCACTAGTGATTTTATAGAAGTGTTGTATTTGAATAATGATAAATTATTGCTTCCTACACATAATTTAAACCTGATTACTAAATATATAGCTAATACTTCTAGTGTTCCTATGCTAGATAGACTTGGTAAAGGATCATTTGCAAAGGTAAAGGAAAAAATAAGGCCAAAATTATTAGAAATTGCAAAAGAAATAGTGGATTTGGCAGCTAAAAGGGAATTAATAAAGGGAAAAATAATAGATACAAATAAAGTGGAGTTAGATATTTTTAAAAATGATAGTAATTTTGAATTAACAAGTGATCAAGAAAGAAGTATAAGTGAAATTTTTTCTGATTTATCAAGTGGTAGAGTAATGGATAGGTTACTTATTGGTGATGTTGGTTTTGGTAAAACAGAAGTTGCTATGAATGCTATATTTGCATGTGTTATAAATGGATATCAGTGTGCACTTATAGTGCCAACTACATTGCTTGCAAATCAACACTTCAATACATTTATTGATAGATTTAAAAAATTTAATATCAAAGTTGCAAAGCTTGATCGTTTTAGCAAAGATAAGAATAATGTTTTAAAAGGGTTGCAAAGTGGAGAGATTGATATCATTATTGGCACTCATGGATTATTAAATGTTAATTTTAAAAATCTTGGTCTTGTTGTACTTGATGAGGAACATAAATTTGGTGTGAAACAAAAGGAGCAATTAAAAAATATGACACAAGATGTACATATTTTATCTATGTCTGCTACCCCTATACCAAGGACGCTTAATTTGGCATTATCAAAGATAAAAACACAAAGTGAATTAAATACTCCCCCAATAAGTAGGATACCACCAAAGACATTTGTAAAAAATTATAATGATTTATTATTACAAGATGCTATAAAACGAGAATTAAAGCGTAGTGGTCAGATATTTTATATTCATAATAATATTGCAAGTATAGAAGATAGAAAAAATGAGATTTTAAAAATTATTCCAAAGTTAAAAATTGCAATCTTGCACTCACAGATTCCACAAAATACAAGTGAAGATATTATGATTAAATTTGCAAATGGACAGTATGATATGCTTCTATCAACATCGATTGTAGAATCTGGAATTCATCTACCAAATGCAAATACAATTATTGTTGATAGTGCAGATTGTTTTGGTATGGCAGATTTGCATCAATTACGAGGCAGGATAGGGCGTGGTAATAAAGAAGGATATTGTTATTTTTTTGTTGATAATAAAGATACTATAACAAATGAGGCAAAAAAGAGACTCTTGTCATTAGAATCTAATTCTTTTTTAGGTGCTGGCGGAATATTATCTTATGCAGATTTAGAGCTTAGAGGCGGAGGAAATATTCTTGGTGAAGCACAAAGCGGGCATATAAAAAATATAGGTTATAGTTTATATTTGCAAATGTTAGAAGAGAGTATTAATTTATTAAGTGGTAAAGAATTGCATAATAAACAAAGTGTTGATATTAAATTAAGTGTAAGTGCATTTTTAAATCCAAGCATTATTCCATCAGACATGATTAGACTTGATTTATATCGTAGGCTTGCTAATGTTGCTTCAAGAAATGAGATATATGATATTGAAAAAGAAATAAATGATAGATTCGGAAAGCTAGATAATTTTAGTATTAGATTTTTGCAATTAATGCTTATTAAATTTATGGCAAATGAATTGAATATAAAAACTATAATGAATTATAATCAGCACATAACTATTATCTATAACGATACAAATAAAATAAAATTTGATGCGAATGAATTAGATGATAGCAGTATTTTAGAATCTACATTAGAGTATTTAAGGAATAAGCTTGAGTGCTAAGTTGTGTATAGGGATTATAGGTGATATTGTAGGTAGTGTAGGTAGAGAGATTGTTGCAAGTAATTTATTATATTTTAGGGAAAAGTATAATATAGATTTTGTTATTGCAAATAGTGAAAATGCAAGTGGCGGGTTTGGGTTAAGTAAAAAAAATGCAAATGAATTATTTTCAATTGGTATTGATGTTATCACAGGTGGTAATCATTCATTTGATAAACCAGAGATAATAGAATTTATGGATAGTATGCCAATTTTAAGACCTATTAATTTTCCTCCAAATACACCGGGAAATGGAATCTATTGCGTAGATGTAAATGGTCAAGAAATAGCAATAATTAATGCTATGGGGCATTATGGAATAAACATTAATCTTGATAATGTATATCATAAATTAAATGAAGCTATTGCGTCTCTAAAGCAAAAAAAAGTTAATAATATTATTGTTGATTTTCATGCAGAGGCCAGTAGTGAAAAAAGAATAGCATTTTGTCAACTAAGAGGGCAAATAAGTGCATTATTTGGAACTCATACTCATGTTGGTAGCGATGATTTGCATATTCAAAATGGCAGTTTTTATGTTAGTGATATTGGACTTTGTGGAGCATATGATGGAGTAATTGGAATGGACTATAAGATTCCATTACAAAAAGCAATGCAAGGTTATGGTAAAGGCAGATATGAAGTTTTGGAAAATGGTAATAATATTTTTCAAATGATTATATTGGAATTAACTAATGGAAAATGTGAATCTGCTTTTAAAATAAAAAAGATAAATAATAAAGAATTAGAAAATATACAAGCATTTAATTTAGAATCTAATAGATTCTAAATTAAACTCATTTAAAGCTGCCCTTAATGTTATCAATCCAAGCATTTAATCTTTCACTTGTAAGATCACTTTGGTTGTCTTCATCAAGTGCTAAACCTAAAAATTCATCACCTTCTATAGATTTTGATGATTGGAAATCATAATTATCATTTTTTGTTCTACCAATAATTGTAGCTTTCTTTGCTATATTTGCTAATATCCCAATAGAATCACAAAATGTATCACCATAAGAATCTTGGTCTCCAAGCCCAATAATGGCTACAGTCTTACCATTAAAATCATCTTCACTTAAATTTGTAGCAAAATCTTCCCAGTCAGTTTGCAGATCTCCATCTCCATAAGTTGAAGCAGCTAATATTAAGTTTGTATATTTTGCTAAATCTTCTTTTTTTGCCTTAGCAACATCGATTAAATCACAATTTCCAAGCTTTGATGCTGCAGCTTCTGCTATTTCTTGAGTTCTTCCTGTTGTGCTTCCATAAAATATACCTACTTTTTCCATAATTTCATCCTTAAATATTTGTTTTATTTTTCTCTATCTAAAATAGATCATGTAACACTAAATAAAAAATGCTAAAACTGCAATAAATTAACATAATAAAAACATAAATATATTATAAATTCTCTCATAAAAGACATATTAGGAAACATAATGAGTAATAATTATGAAAATTTGAGCACGACAAAATATGTAAAAAATAAATTACAACATACTCTAAGTGCATTTATTAGCCATGAATCATTTGGTGGAGTTTTGTTATTTGTATGTGTTGTTTTAGCTATGGTAATTGCAAATTCAAAATATAGTAATTTATATTTTGAATTTTTACATGTTGAATTTGGTGTATTTATTGATCAATACTTTGTTGGTTTTAATATTTTGCATTTTGTTAATGATGTTTTAATGTCATTATTTTTTCTTATGATTGGTTTAGAAATGAAAAGGGAGATTTTGTATGGGGAATTAGCTGGTTTTAAAAAAATATCATTTTCTATACTTGGGGCTTTTGGTGGAATCTTGATACCTATTTTGATATATATTTATTTTAATAAAGGAACAGAATCGATAAATGGTTTTGGAGTTGCAATGAGTACAGATACAGCTTTTGCTCTAGGTATCTTATTATTCTTTGGAAAAAGAATTCCACAAATATTAAAGATTTTTCTTGTTACTCTAGCTGTATTTGATGATTTAGGTGCAATATTAATTATTGCAATTTTGTATACACATGAAATTAGTATATTTTGGATATATGCATCTATAGTTATTATCTGCATATTAATATATATTAACTACAAGGATACAAAATATATATCAAGCTATATATTTCTTGGAATACTCCTTTGGATAGCAGTGTATAATAGTGGTGTTCATGCTACTATAGCTGGTGTGATTCTTGCATTTTGTATACCTGGTCGATCTAACATAAGAAAAAAATACTTTCTTAATGTCGTAAATATAATAAAGGAATACAAAATTGCAACGATACCCGAATCTAAAAATATGTTGCATATTGATGAGGATAAACAAATAAATATTTTTGTTGCTATTTATAGGGGTATTTTTAGATTATTTGTGCCTGATGAAAATAAGAAAGTAAATATGGAAGAAACAAGTAAGCAAGTTTATATGCTTGATATGATAGCTAAGTATTCTAGATATGCACAGAATCCTCTTGTAAAAATGGAAATGTTCTTGCATCCAATTTGTGCTTATTTTATTGTTCCTGTTTTTGCATTTTTGAATGCAGGAGTAAAAATAGATTCTAATTTAGACTTTAGTATTGATGGTATTGCTCTTGGCACAATTATTGGACTTGTTGTTGGAAAACCACTTGGTGTTTTGATATTTACATTCTTAGGAGAAAAGTTAAATATTTCAATTAGACCCACAGGTCTTACATATAAGCATATATTTGCAGTTGGAATTATTGCAGGAATAGGTTTTACAATGTCTATGTTTGTTGCAAATCTAGCATACGATAATCAATCTCAAGTTATATTAGCAAAACTATCAATTTTAATCGCATCACTAATTGCAGTTATCCTTGGTGTGGTAACATTACTTTATGCTACGAAGCAATAATTATTTTTGTGGTTAATATATAAAAATTTTTATTAAAGATTTAACATACAATTTATATCTTTTTTAGTCATCTAATTATTAGATATTTATGATAGATAATTTTATTAACCATTAGATTCTTGGTAAAATTATTTTTAGATTAAAAAATAAACAAGAATAATACTTAATGGTATATGATGACTATATAATTTTAGTTTTAAGGTATCAAAATAAAGTATCACTTAATTTTTAAAGATATAAGTGTATTTTAATTTTATATATTTTTGTATAATCACAGAAATCTTAAATCTTGTAAATTTAAAAGTATAGTAGGTTATATGGATAAAATTATAATAGGCACTAGAGGTAGTGTTTTAGCACTATGGCAGGCTAATTTTATAAAAAATGAGTTAAAAATTAGATTTAATTTGGATAGTGAATTAAAAGTTGTTAAAACAACAGGTGACAGGATTTTGGATGCTCCTCTTTCAAAAATTGGTGGTAAAGGTTTATTTACAAAAGAACTAGAAGAAATGTTGCTTAATAACTCTATAACACTTGCTGTCCATTCATTAAAAGATGTTCCAGTTGTCTTACATGATGATTTGATGCTGGCAGCAATAACAAAAAGAGAAGATGTTAGAGATTGTTTTATTAGCAATGAGTTTAGTGATATTTCAGAACTTCCACCTTATGCAAAAGTTGGGACAACTTCGCTTAGAAGGTCTATGCAGCTAAAACATATAAGAAATGATTTAGATACAATAAGCCTAAGAGGAAATGTGCAAACAAGATTACAAAGGCTTAAAAACAATGATTTTGATGCTATTATATTAGCTAAAGCTGGTTTAAATAGGTTAAATTTAGATTCTAAAGATGTAAATTTTATAAAACCACTTGATACTTCATTTATTATTCCTGCAATGGGTCAAGGTGCTTTGGGTATCGAATGTAAAAGGGATTGTAAAATTTTAAATTATCTGCAAGAATTGAATGATGAAATAAGTAGTATTGAATGTGGATTTGAGAGAGAATTTATAAGACTACTTGATGGTGGATGTCAAGTTCCAATTGGAGTTTATGCTAAATATGAAGATTCTATAGTTGCTATGGAAGCTATAATTGGATTGCCAAATGGAAATGAGATTATTAGAGATAAAATAAGTGGAAGTAAAGATTCTGCATTATCAAGTGAGTTGTTTAAAAAAGTAGATGCAAAGGGTGCTAGAGATATTTTAAAAAGAGCATTAGATTTTATATGACTTCTTAGGTAAAAATTTGGATAAATTTTGTTATAAAAATGCTGTGTTTTATTATTCATTTGGCGATTGCGCATATATTTGTGGCAATAATACAACCTTTAATTATGCACTTATAGAATCTTGTAGTGAAGATTTTTATAATGCTTTATTAGAAAGAGGTTGGAGACGATTTGGAGAAGTGTTTTTTGCTCCATTTTGTGATTATTGTAATAAATGTATTTCTATTAGGCAAATTGTTTATGATTTTCAGTTCTCTAAAAATCATAAACGTATTTTGAGTAAGAATAAAATTATTAGTGTAGTATCTGGAATTCCTAGTTATTCTATTGAAAAAATAGAGCTTTATAATAAATACCACGCTATAATGAATATAAAAAAAGGGTGGGAATATAATCAAATAGATAGAGATAGATATTTGCACATGTTTGTAGATGGTAGAAGTAGTTTTGGTAGAGAGCTTTGTTATTATGTTAATGATAGATTAATAGGAGTTGCATTTGTTGATATATTAAAATCTTGTTCATCAATGAGTGCTATATATTTCTTCTATGATCATGATTATGCACATCTTTCACTTGGAACATTTTCAATTTTAAAACAATTAGAAATTGCTAAAATGCTTAATATAAGATATTTTTATCCAGGATATTGGATAAAAGATCACTATTCATTAGGATATAAAGAAAGATTTAAGCCATTTGAATATTTAATCAATAGGCCTAATATATATGAGATACCAGTATGGGAGCCATATTTTATAAACACAAGAGGATAATAAATGAAAATTACAAAGATGATTTCAATTTGTTTTGGTGTTATTGCTAATATTAAATTCCATCCATTAATACAGAATTTTATCAATAAGCAATATATTAAATTTTTTAATATTGATCTAAATGAATTCTACCCAATTCATTCATATAAGAGTTTAAATGAGCTTTTTACTAGAGGTTTAAGACAAAATAGAGAATTTAATAAAGATGATAGCATCTTTATTTCTCCAATTGATGGAAAAGTTATGCATACTGGAAATGTAGATAATGGAAGGGCTTTGCAAATAAAAGGATTTAGTTATTCAGTTGATAGACTTGTAGGTGAGAGTGTGTCATCAAATCTTAGTTATGCTAATTTATATTTAAGTCCAAGTAATTATCATAGATATCATTCTCCTTGTAATATGTATGTAGAAAGTATTGCACATTTTAAGGGAGCTTTATTGCCAGTGCACTTGAAATCTTTGTATAAAAATAAAAATCTTTTTGTTGTCAATGAAAGAGTTGTGCTAAAAGCAAGAGATAGTTTTGGTGGAATCTTGTATTTTGTTGCTATTGGTGCATTAAATGTTGGTAGTATTCATTTTTATATTGAACCTAGATTGCAACATAAATCAAGATTGTATACAAGAAAATTTGAATACAAAGAACCAATTTTTATTAAAAAAGGTGAAGAAATAGGGATGTTTAAAATGGGTTCTACTATTGTTTTTTTTGCTAGTGATGTTGATGTTTTAAAAAGTGATTGCGATATACGATTTGGAGAAGATTTATTTAAGCGCAAAAATTTTTAGGAATTAAATAAAAAAGCAAAAGGAGTTAGATTTGGATTTAAAAGATAAAATCAAATCTTTAAAGAGTAAGTTAGATGCTTTAATAGTAGCACACTATTATCAAAGAGATGAAGTTATAGAGTTGGCAGATTTTTGTGGTGATAGTTTAGAGCTTGCAAAAAAAGCTAGTGGCGCGGAAAATAAATTAATAGTTTTTTGTGGTGTAAGCTTTATGGGGCAAAGTGTAAAAATATTATCACCAAATAAAAATGTAATTATGCCAAGACTTGCTTGTTGTTCTATGGCAAGAATGATAGATTCTTCATATTTTGATACAAGTATTAAAAAACTTAAATCTTTAGGAATTAAAGAATATAATATATTTCCAATGACTTACATAAACTCTAATGCTGATGTAAAAGCTAAAGTTGGTGCTATGGGTGGAGTTGTTTGCACAAGTTCCAATGCAAAAAAAATTTTTGATTATGCACTAAATTTGAATAAAAAAATATTTTTTATGCCAGATAGATGCTTAGGCGTGAATCTAGCTATTGATAGTGGCAGAAGAAGTTCTATACTTGGCGTATCTAGCGATGATGAAGTTAAAAATAGTGATGTTATTTGTTATGATGGATTCTGTTCTGTTCATCAACTATTTAGTGTTAGTGATATTGAATTTTATAGAGAAAAATATAAAGATATAATTATTGTTGTACATCCAGAATGTGACCCAAGTGTTGTAAAGGCTGCTGATTTTTCAGGATCTACAAGTCAAATTATTTCTTTTGTTTCAAATTTAGATGAAGATGTAAAGGTTGCTGTTGGAACAGAATTCAATCTTGTAAATAGATTAACTAAGAGAAATGGAAATAGAGATAATATTTTTGTATTATCATCAAGCAAACCAGAATGTCCAACCATGAATGAAACATCACTTCAAGATGTTTATGATGTTATGGAGGCATTTGATAATGGAATGCCATATAATGAAATAGAATTAACCTCTAATTGTATAGAAGATGCAAAAAAAGCTTTAAATAAAATGCTGGAGCTATCGTGAGTGAGATAGAGTTTGTTAAAAGTGCTTTAAATGAAGATATAGGAAGAGGTGATTTATTTTCTAAAATATATATTGATAAACATGTAAAAGCAAAGGTTTTGGCAAAGGATTGTGGAGTATTTTCAGGAAAAAAATATGCTTCCATACTTTTTCAATATATTGGCATAAGTTTTATCTTTAATTATGATGATGGAGATAGATTCAATAAGGGTGATGTTTTATTAGAAATTGAAGGTTCTTACTTATTGATATTAAAGATTGAGCGGACATTGTTGAATCTATTACAACATAGTTGTGGCATAGCTACAAATGTAAAGTCATATATAGATATATTAAGAAGTAATTCTATTGATACAATTATTTTAGATACTAGAAAAACTAGACCAAATATGAGGGAATTTGAAAAATACTCAGTTCTAAATGGTGGTGCTACAAATCATAGATTAGGTTTAGATGATTGTTTAATGATAAAAGATACTAATTTAGCACATATCGATAATCTTTATGAATTTATAAAATTATCTAGAAGAAAGATTCCATGGACTGCAAAAATAGAAGTAGAATGTGGTGATATAAAATTAGCAAAAGAAGTGATGAGTTATGGTGTTGATATTATTATGTGTGATAATATGGCACCAAAAGATATTAAAGAGGTAGTTTGCTTTAGGGATATGAATTATCCATATATAATGCTTGAAGCAAGCGGTAATATATCAAAATCAAATATTTTAGATTATGCAAAGACAGGTGTTAATGCTATAAGTATTGGCTCTTTGATACACCAATCAGTTTGGATTGATTTATCATTAAAAATGGCATAGTTGTTTATGGTAGATAGAGAAGCATATTTTATCTCCAAGTTACAAGATTCTGGAGTGACTTTAAAATTAGATAATGATGGAGTTTTGCTTAATGATTATGTATATGCCATGGATTTATTTTGTGAAGGTGTGCATTTTTTAAGAAAATATTTTAGCTATTATACTATTGCAAAGAAATCAATGTTAGTAAATATATCTGATATATTTGCAATGGGTGTAAAACCTAAGTATGCTATGCTTGGTGTATCCTTTGCAGGTGATATGACATTAAAAGATATTAATGATTTTCAAAAAGGTATTATTGATATTTGTAGGCAATATAATATTAAAATTATTGGTGGTGATACAATTAGAGATGATAGATTAAGTATTGCTATTACAATGTTTGGTAAAGCAGAATCTAAAATTATAAAAAGGACAAATTTTAGAGCAGGGGATATTTTATTTTTTAGTGGCAGCTTAGGCAAAGTCAAAAAAGATATGAATTTTTTATACAGAGGATATAAAATTAATAAAAATTCAAAGTTTTATACCCCTAAGCTTAATTCAAAGTTTATATTTGAAATTCTTCCTTTCGTAAGAGGTGGAATGGATATATCTGATGGATTATATTACGAGCTAAATAGAATCTCTAAGCTAAATAATATAAGATTTAAATTTTATAAAAAAATAGATAAGAACATCGCACTAAGTGGTGAAGAGTATGAATTTTTATTTTCTATATCAAGTAAAAATATTAGAAAATTATACTTAATTGCAAACAAAAATAGAGTAAAAATCACAAGATTGGCAAAAATTTTACCAGGTAGACAGAGATTTTATTGCCTACCACATCATAAATAATTTTTATCTAGTTATATCTCGCTTTGCGGCATCATCTTGTAAAATTGTTGCATTCTTATTTGCCAACTTTGATTCCCCGCGAGTTTTATGTTCTACATAATCTTTATTTGCTTCTTCAATTGGATTTACCCAAAATTGTGCAAGTGGATTTCTTTTTTCTACAAAAGTATAATAACAAGCTACACCTACAACTCCAACTACTACTAATTTTCCTAAATTACTCATATTGTTTTCCTAAAAGAAATATTTAATTAATTTTAAAATATGCACTCTAATTTTTGTATATATTGAGAATTGTGATTATAATATAAAATAAATTTTATGATGTATTTTTATTTGCTAATTTTTAAATTATTTCTATAATTACATTTCACATTTTATTTTTTAGAGATATTAATGCAAAATATAATAGATTTATTATTAAAACATAATGAATTAAGAATTATCGATCAAGAGCTTGATATTGAGTTAGAAATACCACATGTCGCTTATATAGAAGTAAAAAAAGAAGATTCAAAAGCACTATTATTTACAAGACCAGTTTGCAAAAGAAATGGGAAGAAGTTTGATATACCAGTATTGATGAATATTTTTGGTTCATTTAAAAGACTTTCATTGCTTGCTCCAGATGTTAATGAGATAGCAAATGAAATAGAGAGTTTCTTAAAGCTTTCGATGCCAAAAAGTTTTATAGAAAAAATTTTTAAATTAAAACAATTATCAACCCTTAGATATACAATTCCAAAGATCACAAATAGGGCTTTATGGAAAGAAAATATTTTTCTTTATAGTGATGTAAATTTATTTAATCTACCAATACTTAAAACTTGGGAAAAAGATGGTGGAGCATTTATTACTATGGGACAAGTTTATACTTGTTCATTAGATGGCAATATTAAAAATTTAGGTATGTATCGTTTGCAAGTATATGATAAAAATCATTTAGGTTTACATTGGCAGATACATAAAGATTCTACTCATTTTTTTTATGAATATAAAAATGCTAATAAGAAAATGCCAATTGCAATAGGAATAGGAGGAGATCCTTTGTATACTTGGTGTGGTCAAGCGCCATTGCCATATGGAATGTATGAATTAGCATTATATGGATTAATAAGAAAGAAAAATCCAAAGGTATGTAAATGTCATACGAATAATTTAATGGTCCCTTATGACTGCGATATTGTTATAGAAGGTTTTGTAGATACAAATATTTTAAGAGATGAGGGTCCATTTGGTGATCATACTGGTTTTTATACACCCATAGAAAAATATCCTGTTTTAGAAGTAAGCGCTATATCGCACAAAAATAATCCAATTTATTTATCCACAGTTGTTGGGAAACCTCCATTAGAAGATAAATACATGGGATATATGACAGAGAGGGTTTTTTTACCACTTTTAAAAACTACAAATCCTTTTTTAATAGATTATTACATGCCAGAAAATGGTGTTTTTCATAATTTAATACTTGCAAAAATTGATGCAAAATATCCAAATCATGCAAAGCAGATTATGCATAGTTTTTGGGGTGTAGGTCAGATGAGTTTTGTTAAACATGCTATATTTTTACCAAAAGATGCGCCAAATCTAGATGATCATTTTAAAATAAGTGAATTTATACTTAATCATTTAAATATTGATGACTTGGTTATTTCTAGTGGTATTTGTGATGCATTAGATCATTCATCACCAGAATATGCAAGTGGTGGCAAGCTTGGTATTGATTGTACAATGGAAGTAGAATATGAACATAATATGGATATATTAAATGATGATAAATTACTTCATATAATTAAATCTAAATTTAATGAAGTTGTTGATTTAAAGCAGTATTTTACTCATACAAAGAATCCAATTACTATAATTTTGATAAATAAAAAAAGTAAAGTATTAGAACATATAGATATCTTTGATAAAAAACATTGTAAGATTGTATTTGTATTAGATTCTACTGGCAATGATTTAAATAATTTATATATGTGTTTATGGAGAATAACAAACAATATAGATGCAAAGCGTGATATATTAATACAAAATGGTATTGTATTAATTGATGCTACAGCTAAAGGCAAATTAGAAAATCACAATAGAAAATGGCCAGATGATGTATCTTGTACTTATAGTGTAATTGAACATTTATGCAATATTGGTGTTATTGAAAGGGATGAAAAATTGTGGGAAAAATATCAAATTTTTTAGTAGAATTTAAAAAATCAAGGAGTATTGTTTGAAATTTTATTTATTTATTTTAATGATAATTTTTAGTGCTTGTAGTAATGATAATAAATCAAGTAATAATACAATAAGTGATGTATCAAAATTACAAAATGATGCCTTAGATTCTAGCAAAACGATAAAGCCGCAAATTAATTCAAATGTTGTAGATAAAAATATAAATATTGATAATAATTCAACAATGAATATCACAACAAAATCAACAGATGCAAAGTCACTTTATTTAAAATGTTCAGCTTGTCATGGTATAAAAGGTGACATGGTTGCACCTGGAAGTGAAGGTAATGTGTTGATAGGAAAATTATCTAAAGATGAAATTATAGAAAGCTTAAAGGGATACAGAAATAGAACTCTTAAAAAAGGAAAATCATCTGCTATTATGTATTTACAAAGCGCTAATCTAAGTGATAATGATATAGAAAATCTTGGAGAATATATTTCTAATTTTAGCAAATAATGTTTATAGTAAATAAGGTGTATCAAGCTAAATACATAAAGGATAATTCTGTTTTTTTATCACATTTAATTCCTATTAAAGATTTTGATAATTATTTATGTAAATTGAGGGATGAACATAAAAAGGCAGTACATTTTGTAAAGGCAACTAGAATGTTGAATGAGTATTCTCAAATTATAGAATATTCTAGTGATGATGGAGAGCCAAAAGGTAGCTCGGGTATCCCCGTTCTAAATGTTATGCGTGGTAATAATTTAATTAATAGTGGAATTATTGTGGTTAGATATTTTGGTGGAAAATTACTTGGTGTTGGAGGTCTTGTTAGAGCATATAGTGCAGCTTCACTAGAAGTTATTAATAAATCTACTTTAATTCCATTTGAAAAAATGCAATCAGTAACTATAGAATCTACATTTAACAAAATAGATCTGGCTAAATATTTGGCTAGAAAATTAGATATTAATTATTTAAAATTTGATTTTATGCAAAATTTTGTAATAATTCATATAGAAGCTAATGAATGTAAGATAGAGAAATTTCTTCATCATTTTGAAGCAAAATAAGTTATTTTTAGAGGTGTTTTATGGAATATTATTTATATATTAAAGCATTGCATGTTGTTGCATTTGTAGCTTGGATGTCAGTTTTGTTTTATTTGCCTAGGTTGTTTGTTTATCATACGGAGAATAAAGATAATCAAGAATTTGTAAAAATTATAAAAATACAGGAAAATAGACTATACTACTTTATTGGAACTCCTGCTATTTTAATCACTATTTTTACTGGGCTTATTATGATTTTATTAAATATTGGTTTATTTAAAACAGGTGGATGGTTGCATTTAAAATTATTATTTGCATTTTTATTGATTATTTATCATATTGATTGTGGAAGACATCTCAATAATCTAAAACAAGATATTTATAAAAAAAGCGGTAAATTTTATAGATTTTATAATGAATTTCCAACAATAGCTCTTTTTGTGATTGCATTTTCTGCTATTTTGAAATTTTAATTTGGAGTAAAAATGAACAAACCTTGGGGTGGTAGATTTAAAGATGATTCATCTAAATTGCTTGAAGAATTTAATGCCTCTATTAGTTTTGATAAGCAGTTGTATAAAGAAGATATATTTGGCTCTAAAGTGCATGCAGAAATGCTTTATAATATTGGAATATTAACCTATGAAGAAAAGAATAATATTATAAGTGGGTTAAATAAAGTATATCAAGAAATTGAGGATGGCGATTTTGTATTTAAGATACAAGATGAAGACATACATATGGCAATTGAAAAGCGTCTTATTCAACTTATTGGAGAAAGTGCTAAAAAACTACACACAGCAAGAAGTAGAAATGATCAAGTTGCTCTTGACTTTAAAATGTATTGCCTTAATCAAAATAAAGAAATAAGATTATTATTATTAAATTTAATTGAAACATTGTTGGATATTTCAAAAAATCATACAAAAACAATTATGCCTGGTATGACACATTTGCAACATGCACAGCCTATAAGTTTTGCATTTCATATTTTGGCTTATTGTTTTATGTATATGAGAGATGTAGAGCGTTTAATAGATGACTATAATAGGAATAATTACTCACCACTTGGTTCAAGTGCATTTGCAGGGACTCCTTATGATATTGATAGGAATTTTACATCATCAAAGTTAGGCTTTAATAGCCCTTGCTATAATGCTTGTGACGGTGTTAGTGATAGAGATTTTGCACTTGATTTATTATATTCAATTTCTATGATTGCTATGCATACTTCTAGATTTGCAGAAGAATTGGTTTTATGGAGTAGTTATGAGTTTAAGTTTATTACTATTAGTGATTCATTTTCAACAGGTAGTTCTATTATGCCAAATAAAAAAAATCCTGATGTTGCAGAGTTGCTTAGAGGAAAAACTGGAAGAATATATGGTAATTTGGTATCGTTACTTACAACATTAAAAGCACTTCCACTTGCTTACAATAAAGATATGCAAGAAGATAAAGAAGCATTATTTGATAGCTGTTCTAATATTATTCTATCTCTTAAAGTTCTAATAGGTATGCTAAAAGAAGTCACAATTAATAAAGATGAAATGTTTAAAAAAGCACAAATAGGACATATTACTGCAACAGATTTAGCTGATTTTTTAGTTCAAAAAGTTGGTATTAGCTTTAGAGAATCTCATCATATTGTTGGTAAGATTGTTGCATATGCAGAATCTAAAAATTGTGATATAAGTGCCTTGAATATTGATGAGATTATTAAACAAGATAGCAGAATTACAAGAGAAGCAAAAGAAGTTTTAGATTTAAATTACTCTATGAATTCTAGAAAATCTTTTGGTGGAACATCAGAAGAGTCTGTAAAATATCAAATAGAATTTTTATCAAAGTGGTTAAATGAAAAACAAGCAAGATAATATAATAGATATGTTTGATGATATTGCAAAGAATTATGATCTTGCAAATAGAGTCCTTAGTTTTAATATTGATACAAAGTGGAGAAAAGAAGCTTGCTTAAAAACACTAAAATTAATCAATAAAGATAATTTAAAGATTATTGATGTTGCTTGTGGTACAGGTGATATGATACTTAATTGGGTTAAATTTAGTAGAAATTCTAAAATTCTTGGTATTGATCCATCAATAAATATGCTTAATATAGCAAAAAAAAAGCTCCCTGATGAAATAAAGTTGATTCAAGGTGAAGCAAAGAGTATTGCTATTGATGATAATATGGTGGATATATTATCTATTGCATATGGAATTAGAAATGTTGTTGAATTAGATAGTGCACTAAATGAGTTTCATAGAGTTTTAAAACATAATGGAATTTTAGTTATATTAGAATTTACAAAAAAAAATAATGAAAATATTGTAGATAAAATTGCATCATTTTATACAAAACATGTATTACCTGTAATTGGTGGTTTGATATCTAAAAACTACAAAGCATATAAATATCTTCCAGATTCCATTAATGATTTTTTAACTTTAGAAGAGTTGGAGTATAAATTAAAAAAAATAGGGTTTTTAGTAAAGATAAAAAAGCGTTATATAGCCAACTTGTGTAGTTTAATTATTGCTCAAAAAACTAATTAATTTTTAAGGTTTAAGATGAATTTAGAAAATGCTATAAATTATTCAGATTCTATTATTAGTTTAGTTGTACCTCTTTTTGTTATTATCATGGTTTTTGTTACACGAAGAGTGGCATTATCATTGCTTCTTGGTATTACACTAGGTGGTGTATTATCATTTTATCATGAACCACTAAATATAGCACTTTATGTATACAAAAATATTTCATCGGTATTTTATTCATTCAATGATAGTGGTGATTTTAGTATTAGCTATAGCAGTGTTTATGTTTTTGGATTTTTAATTTTACTTGGTATTTTGACACAAATTATCCTTTATTCTGGTGCTATTAATTCATTTGTTAATTGGGCACATAAGAGAGTATCTAGCCCAAAAGGTTCAGAATTTATTGCATTTATTGCAGGTATTGTAATTTTTGTTGATGATTATTTTAATGCTTTAACAGTAGGTCAAATTAGTAAGTCTTTAAATGATGCAAATAAATCTAGCAGAGAAAGATTAGCATATATCATAGATTCTACATCAGCACCAATTTGCATACTTATGCCAATTAGTAGTTGGGGTGCATATATTATTGGTGTCATGGATAAAGAAGTTCCAAAAAATTTAGGAGATGGATTACTTTTATTAACAAATAGTATCTGGAGTAATTATTATGCTTGGTTTGCACTTTTAGCAGTGTTTTTGACTATTTTTTGGCAAGTAAATCTTCCACCTATGCAAAAAAATATAAATGTTGATGTTAAAGATTTATTAGATAGAGAACATTTTGATGAAAAATCAAGTTCTATCTGGTTACTTATTATACCTATATTTACATTAATGCTTTCAATATCTTCAATATTATTTTGGACTGGATATAAAGCCAGTAATGAACCAACATTAATAAATATTTTAGCAAACACAAATACAGCATTTTCATTATTTTATGGCGGTTTAATTACTATTATTATTAGCATATTAGTGAGTATAAAGCATCTTAAATTATCATATATATATATTATTGTTAAGCGAGGATTTTTAAGTATGCTTCCTGCTATTATTATCTTAATACTCGCTTGGTCTATTGGTCCTGTAATTAGAGATGATATGCAAACTGGTATATATTTAGCAAATGTCAGCAAGGAATTTATGACTAATGATCTGCTTTCATTGATTCCTGCTATATTATTTCTCATTTCTGCATTTATCGCATTTGCAACAGGAACAAGTTGGGGAACTTTTGCTATTATGATACCAATTGGTGTTGGCATCATTAGTGCCTCAAATGGAGATGTGGTGCTTGGAATTTCTGCAATTCTTGCTGGTGCTGTATTTGGTGATCATAGTTCTCCTATATCAGATACAACAATTTTGTCTGCTACTGGTGCGGGATGCTCAGTTCAAAGTCATTTTATTACTCAGTTACCATATGTAATTAGTGTAGCAGTTGTTTCATTTATTAGTTTTATTATAGCTGGGATGTTAGATAATTTATTGTTTGGATACATCTTTGGTATATGTGGAATAGTTATCTTATTTTATTTATATAAACAATATTTAAGTAAGCCAATTAATATATAAAATTTTTATTAGTCAAAAAGGTTCTTTAGTATATTTTTTGTTTATATAAAAATTTTAAAGTATTACATTAATATAAAGATGCGGCAATCTTAATCAAAATCATTCATTCCACTTAACAAATACTTGCATTTTATATTTAATATTTAAACTATTTATTATTGTGATTGCAATGAAGTAGTATTTATTATTTATATATCTCTAAGATTTTATGTTAAGCTAGGTTGTTATGTAGCAACCCAGTCCCATTTTGTATAACTTTAAAGTATGGCTCTAAATATTTATTTATATAAATAATAAATAAATTATATTTTATTAATAACTCTAAAAACTAAAACCTCCACCAATTTTTATACCAAATTCGGTAGGTATCTTTTTTCCATTATTATTTATTGTATTTATATTAGAAAATAATGATATATCTATTAATTTAAACCCAAATCCACCATACAATAGTACACCTTCAGCTCCATTTGCAATATTTTTTGCTACACCAAGTTTAATATCCATAAATGTAAGATCTACAGCACTACCAAGTGATATATATTGAACTTTCTTTTTATCCATTCCATTATCTAAACCTCTAAATTCTATATTTTCTTTTAGATCTAAATCAAGTGATAATGTGGTTAATGGAATTATACCAGTAGATATACCAAATCTATATTGGGGATCTAACTGAAATTTTTCATTACCCATAGTATTTATATTTGGTGTATTTAAATTTTTACCTACTACTCCAATTACAAGTGCATTAAATGGTAAAGAATAAGACAATCCTACATCAACACCAAAAGCATTTGTATTTACTCCATTTTTAGCATCAAATACTTTGTCAAATGCATCTTGAATAAAATTATTGCCACTAAAAGACTGGTTTATTAAACTATGTTTTGCATTTATATATTTTGCATTGATACCAATATTAAAACTACCAAATGAGCTAAAAATATTTAATGAGTAGCTTAATGGTATTTCTGCTAAATCTAAGCTATTCATAATAATTCTAGTATTTATACTATTTCCATTTACATCTCCATTAGCAATGAAGTTTATAGTTCCTATTTTTGTATAAAATAACCCAATACCAATAGCTGAAGAAAATATTCCACCAAGTGGAATTGGGACTTGTATAGCCAAACCATTCTCTGATGTTACATTTAGACTATTATCATTTAAAAAGTTTTTCACAGTATTTATATCAGGATTTGATAGTTCACTTATATTGTATTCTTTATATCTAGCACCAAATGAATATCCAACCTTCAATCCAGCATCAACTCCTAGTAATGCGGGATTGTAATATGCACTAAATGGATTTGAGCTTAGCGCTACACCACTACCACCCATACCAAAAGCTTTGTTGCCCATATATCCAAATTCTAGTGCATTAACACTAGCTCCTAAAAACATACAACTTAGTAAAATCTTTTTCACAGATCCTCCTTTGTATTATTAAAATAAAATTTACTTTGCAATCAACACTGGAATTGGAGAAGCATTAATAAATAAATTTTGATGAGAATCAAATATTCTATGTAAAATTGATTGTTCACTTTCACCAATAACTAATAAATCATAATCAATTGCATATTTCATTAAAATATCTGTCGCATTACCTTCTTTAATCATCTTTTTTACTTTTATTTGATGTTGTAAAAACTCATATTCAAATTCCTTAAATAGATCGTCAGATTTTATATTCTCTTTAATATTGGTATTGTAATCATAAATAGCACCTTCTGCATATACCATAACTTCTGAAATAATATATAATAGTGTAATTTCAAGTTCACTTACACCTTTAAATAAATTAATAACACAATTCATAGCTTTTCTGCACTCTTTAGTATCACTAACACCAAATAGAATCTTCTTCATTGCTATATTTCCTCAAGATAGTTAAGCATATTATTGATATTATCAAAACAATATTGAGTATATAAAATAATTTTTATTTTTGAATCCTTTTTCACCATATCTTTATTATTAATTATTGCAAATGAATTACTTTTTAGCAATGGTGCAATCTGTGCACCCTGATATTTTCCATTATTATATGCTAGAAATTCCCCATTTTCATATTTACCTAATATAATATGAGATGTATTATTTGTGACTTTAAAATCACTTTTATTTATTGCTGTAATTGGTTTTAAATATAAATTATTACCTCTATTAAATTTTTGTATTAATATAGGTAAATGCAACATACTTTGAATGAAAGCAGCTATTGGATTTCCAGGCAAAGAAAGTACAAGTTTGTTATTTTTTGTAGATAGTATTACGGGTCGACCAGGCTTTATATTTATAGAATCTAATAAAATATTAACCCCAATATCGTTTAACACTTCATGCATATAGTCTTTTTCACCTACACTTACTCCACCACTTGTTATTATTATGTCATATTTACTTATTGATTCTTGAATCTTGTTTTTTATTATTTCCTTATTATCACTTAATATGCCCCCATATTTTATCTTACAATTTAATGTGGTAAAGATAGATCTTATAAGATACGAATTAATATCATAAATTTGATTTTCATTTAACTTTTTATTTATGTCTGTTATTTCATTTCCAGTGCTAAAAATAATTATTTTTACTTTCTTTTTTACTTTTATCTTATTTATCCCTTGTGATGCAAGCAATGCTATATGCTGTGCTTTAAGTTTTGTCCCATTGTATATAATTGTTTCATCACTTTTATAATCTTCTCCTTTAAACTTTATACATTGGTTTATATTTGGAGAAACTTCAAGTATTAGTTTATTATTTACTACTTTTGTATGTTCTTTTGGTATAACTGCTTGTGTATTAGCAGGAATTCTTGCTCCAGTTGTAACTTGTATTGCTTCATTATTATTTATATTTGTATTTTTCTTATCACCTGCAAACACTGCATCTTTTATGATGTATTCATTAAAGCCAAGCTTTATTGCATATCCATCCATTGCAGAATTATTGTATCTTGGAATATTATATTTTGATTTTATATCTTTACTTGAGATTCTATTTAAAGCATTTTTTAATTTTACTTTTTTATTTTTTTTAGGTTTTATTTTCAATGTCTCTAAAAGATTAAAAAAATCATCCAAATTTGCCATTTTAAGCGTATTCATTAAAACTCTCCTTTAGAAGTCCATCAATCTTATCATTTTATAGCTTTCTGCAATTTTTGATACAACAATATCTATATCATCAATTTTATCAAAAGTGATAGCACATAATTCTCTAGACTTTACTTCTCCAAAACCAAGTGACATTAATGTAAAAGATGGTTTAATAAATCCAAGATAGCATTCTTGTGAACTTTGTATATAAATATCATCTAAATATAGATTCTGTATCAAGTTCCTTGTGTTTATATGTTTTAAACGCAAAGGAAGTGTATTGTTGGCATATTTTTTTGCAAATAAGTCAACATCATCCCCAAGTTCTTCTTTTAGCTTTTTGTATATTATTGCATTTGTAGAATCTGTTGCCACTTTGTACTCTAATGCTGTGTAGAATGCTTCACTTATTCCTTTTTTATATAGGTTTGAAGTGTATTGCTTATCACTTATTATTAATCCTATTCCATTAATAAGACCAAATGTAACACCATTTATAAAATATATATGAGATTTTGGTAATTCCATATTCAATCTAAGTGAATAACTAATATCAAGTGCTAATGTTGCATTATTAATTTCATTAATAATATTAATACTAAAAATATCTTCATTGATTACTGGTAATATTATTAATGTGTCAGAATTTGAACTTTTATCAATTTTATCAATATCTAAATCTTGCAAAGGAATAATATATGATTTTATAACATCCTTTAATAAAAAAATAGCTTGCCTGATTTCATAATGTAATGATGCTGTATAATATATCTCTTTAAAATTTAAAAAGAATTCTATAAATCCAGAGCTAGAAAAATTAAAAGGTAGAGCATATTTTTTTTGAAATTTTTGTCTTAGTTTCTCTCTAAAATATTCATCTTTGGATTCTTTTATAGCAATAGAATTAAAATTAAAATTAGGAATTATATGCTTTATTGCTTCTTTATTTATACTTGGATTTTGTAAAAAATCAAGGTGAATTTCTTTTTTCATTTTTCTACCTTAACATTCGTTTATTATCTTCTTTTATTATATCACCATAATTGTCTAGATAATCTAAATAAGCAATCATATATTTTCTACTTATATCATAATATTTTTTAAATATATTAACATCAACATATCCTTCATTTTTTATTATCTCTCTTAGAGAATGCATTATTTTATTTAACTCTGTTGTTAGTATAAAAAGATTGTGACTTAATCGTATTACCTTTTTTGTTTTTGTAAGATTTTTAAATACATCATCACCAAGTTTATTATCTATACCCAAAATATCATATATATTATATGGTGCAAGTGGTGTAATACCACCATTTTGTAATTCTTTTATTATTTTATCTTTTGTGTATACAAAAATATCATCAATATTGCATTTAGAGCTAGTATATAAGTTTGGTGCAGATTTTTTAATTAAACTACTAGATTCTAATTCTTTTAAAACTTCTTTATTAAATAAAATTGAACTCCATTTCATTTGGTTTTTAATACTATTTGCACTAAAAATCGCATTTTTATTTTTTTGTATTAAATTTAATATTGCATCTTTTATTATTTTTTTAGCTTCTAGGTTATATATGACAAATTCCTCTTTATCTATAAATATATTATTAATTTTTGCTGCAATTTCTATGCTTTCATTTGATGTTAGGTTAAATCTTTGTAACGATTGAATAAGACCAAAGCCGCATTTATGAACATTTGTTAATACTCTAAATACATTAATAAAATCATTATTATATAAGTATTTTAAATATTGTATTTTTTGTATTTTTTTCATCGGATCTGTTATTGGATTTAGTATCATTCCACCACCTACTGTTTTAGCATTATCTCTTAAAACAAATCTTTCCTTAAAGATACTAAATATTATCTCATCTAACTTTATTGTTGCAAATATTTTATTATCTACTTCTTCTAATATATTTATTGTTGCATTAAGTTTTTTAGAACCAATGAAAAAAACAACATTTTGGTTATTTGTAATTTTTGTTATAGGAAATATAACACAATCAATTTTATCAAATCCTCTTAAAATGCCTTTTTTGCTTATAAGCATACCTTTCTTTATGTATTGGTTAGGTATGTTGATATTTAATGCAATTCTTTGAGCTATAGTAGCAGTATTAATTTCATTATCATGATTTTGTATATTTTTTATTATTGCTTCTTTGTTTATGTCATATATAAAAATTTTTTCATTTTTTGTTATTTGGCCACTTAAAATTGTCCCTGTTACAACACTTCCAAATCCTTTTTTACTAAATACTCTATCAATATAATACCTAAAAAAATTTCCACTATTTTTTTTGTTAGATTCTAATTTACTTAGTATTAACTTTGCATTATCAATTAAGTTTTGATTGTATATTGAAAATTCACTTATCTTTATTAAATCTAGCTCTAATTTTTTAAGTAGATTTTGTATATCATTCTTTACTTCAATTATTCTATTTTTATCCACTAAATCAGTTTTGTTAATAAATACTAATACCTTATTTATACCTAATAATTTTGCAATATTTAGGTGTTCTATACTTTGCTCCATAATACCATCATTAGCTGCAATAATAAGGCATAATATATCTATACCAAATGCACCAGAAATCATATTTTTTACCAGCTTTTCATGTCCTGGTACATCAATAAAAGATATATTATTGTTACCTAAAATAATGTTTGAAAAACTAATATCAATAGTCATTCCTCTTTCTTTTTCATCGCTTCTTAAATCACCATCATAATTATTTATAGCTTTAATAAATGAGGTTTTGCCATGATCTATATGACCTGCAAGGCCTATAATTATATTATTCATCATTATTTCTTTTATTGTTTATATTACTTAATGTATTTATTAATATTTCTACTTCATCATCTTGAATAGTTCTTACATCTAATGTCACTTTATTATTGTAGATTCTAGAAATAATTAGATTTTCTCTTAATATTTTTTCTAACTTTGATGCCTTAATATCTTTCATTTGTAATGATATGCCAAATGATTTAAATGTTTTATTTGGCAGACTTCCACCACCAGCTAGACTATCTACCTCTATAACTTGTGGATTTAAAAATATATCAATTCTATCACATATTGATACTGCCTTTTGATATAGAATACAAGTATCCTTATTTAGCATATCTATTGTTGGTATTTCAGATAAATTGTTTGTTATATATCGATGCAATGTAGCTTGAAGCATTAATATAGATATTTTATCAACCCTTAATGCTCTAAGGAGGTGATTTTGTTTTAATTGGTTAATTAAATCTTTTTTTCCAAGTATTATTCCAGCCTGTATTGATCCAAATAGTTTATCACCACTAAAGCTAATTAATGATGGTGGATTTTTACATATATCAAGCAAAGAAGGTTCATTGCAATCTATACCATTTATATAGCCACTTCCTAAATCATAATAATCAATTAAATTATTTTCATGACACAAATTAGTAATATCTTGAATATCGACTTCACTGCTAAATCCTAGAATCTCAAAATTTGATTTATGTACTTTCATTATAATTTTTGATTTTTCATTAATTGCATTTTTATAATCACTTAAATGAGTTTTATTTGTTGTGCCCACTTCTATGAGTTTTGCTCCCGCACTTTTCATAACTTCGGGGATTCTAAAATTACCACCAATTTCTACCAACTCACCGCGTGATATGATTACTTCATGATCTTTTGCAAATGTATTTAATATAAGCAATACTGCCGCAGCATTATTATTTACAATCAATGCGTCTTCTACATCAAAAATAGCTTGTAACATTTTTGTTAGATGATTATATCTATCACCTCTACTGCCATTTTCTATGTCGTATTCTAAATTGTTATAATGACTTAAAAGTGGAATAACTTCATTTAATAAGTTTTTATGAAAGATACTTCTTCCTAGATTTGTTTGCAAAACTACCCCAGTAGCATTGATTATTGGCTTTAGAGTATTTGATGTTATACTTTTATATTCATTTAATATTTCACTTTCTAAGTTTTCTATATTGTATTTATCTCCATTGATTATTTTATTTTTAACTTTATTTATTTTATTTTTTATTACATTTTTTAGTATATTTTTATTTGTGTTGTCAAATATTTTATTTTTTAAAATCTTTTCTATTTGTGGAATTTTTCTTAAGTCTTGCATTTACTAATACCTTGAATTTTTTTTAGATTGTATCATATAAAATAAAATGCTAGAATCTATTTGTTAATTTTTTGGAAGGCTTGCAATTCTGGTGAATGCCACAGACTTCAAATCTGATGTGTGGCTAAGTGTTTAGTCGCTGGGGAGTTCGATTCTCTCGCCTTCTCACCAAGTTTTTGATAAATATATACACAATTTTAAATATCGTCTTATTTTTCTAATTTAATTTTTGTTACAAACAATAATTTTTAGTATCATTGATTTAATATCTTTGTAATAATAAGGATTCATGCAATGGATTGGAATGCAAAACAATATTTAAAATTTGAAAATGAAAGAAATGTTCCAATATTTGATTTAATACATAGAATAAAAACATACTATTCAATCAATGAAGTTAGTATAAAAGATATATTAGATCTTGGTTGTGGTCCAGGAAATAGTACCAAAATTCTATCTATGTATTTTAAAAATTCTAATATAATAGGCATTGATAATTCTTATGATATGCTAAATAGTGCAAATCATCTAAATATTCCTGCCAAGTTTCAATATTGTGATATTCAAAAAGGATTGTTAGATTCTACTTTTGATTTGATTTTTGCTAATGCCTCATTGCAATGGATAGAAAATCAAGAAAAACTATTTTTAAATATATTTAGTAGTTTAAATTCAGATGGTATTTTTGCTGCACAAATGCCAATTAATGAAATATCAATTTTTCATAAAATACTTAAAGAATTAGCCATAACCTACAACCTAAATAGTAGAATCTTTTATTCATTATCCTACAAACAATATTACGACTTACTTAGTAAATATTCAAAGGATTTTATTATTTGGGATAGCACTTATTATCATTCACTAGATAGTTTAGATTCTATTATTGAATGGTATAGAGATTCAGGGCTTAGGACTTATCTAGCACAATTAGATAAATCTTTACATATAGAATTCATACAAACACTAAAAGATAAGATCTATCCATATTTTGATAAACAAAATGATGGGAAACTATTACTTCCAATGCATAGATTATTTTTTGTTGGAAAGAAAGTTTGAATTTATAATACTCAAAATACAAAATCAATGATTTTGCTAAACTAATGTTAATAAATATAAAAATTTATTAATTTAGCTAGAATCTAAAAATAAATATTCATTAAAGCAAGGAATTTATGAATAAGATAGAGATAAAAAATATTGCAATAATTAAAATTTGTATTATTGTAGTATCTATGTTTTACTTTATTAATGCTTCAGGTTTTAGACTACCAGAGCAAAGTCTAAATGGGACAGCTCTTAATTCTGCTTATATTGCAGGGGCATATGGTGCTGATGCTACATATTATAATCCTGCAAATATGAGCTTGGGTATGGAAAGTGATAATTATTCATTTGCATTAGATGGCACTATGATCTTTATTCCAGGATTTAGCTTTGATACTGTAAATAGAAATTATGGTGTAAATGTTACAGCAAGTGGTATTGCTGGTGCATTTGCTAATGGACATTTTTGTGAAGAAAATGGTTCTTCAATAAAAGTAAGTAATACTGCCCAACCTAGAGTTGTATGTGGTAGTCAAAATGTAAGTGGTAGTGCAAAGACAACGATACAACCTGTGCCAAAATTTTTCTTTAAATCTCGTTCTTATAAATTACCATCTGATATAAAAATAAATTATGGTATATCTTTTACTACCCCATCTGGTCTTTCTATGGATTGGGATGGAGAAGGTGGTAGATTTTTAGATGATGTTGGTATTGCCATGCTTGAATTCAATCCTGTTGTAAGTGTTTCTTGGAATGATTTCATATCATTTGGTGGAGGTTTTAGAGCTATTTATACATCTGGTAGTTTTAATAATACTCTTTATGTGCCATACAAAACTACTATAGATACCGAAATATCTTTATCACCATGGTTACCAAGTATTCCTGTTTCAATAACATCAGAAGGAACTACAAGAGTAGAGCAAACATCAAGTGCTTCTGATTGGGGTTTTGGTTATAATCTAGCATTAACTATTAAGCCATTTGTATTTATAGATAATGATTTTTTAAAAAATACTACTTTTGCTGTAACATATAGAAATAAAGTTAGCTGGGAGATGACTGGTAGGTTATCTGCAAAATCTTATATATATCAAGGTTCCGGTACTGGTCCTACCGGAACTCTAGTAGAGGGTTACATTGGCATGGATGCGGATTTGACACTTTTTGCTGATTTGCCTACGATATTAAATATTGGAATTGCTCAAGATTTTGATAATTTTAGATTAGAATTTGTATATGAAAGAACTTTTTATAGCAGTGCTAGGATATTTGAATTTGGATATGCAAATCAAGTTTTTGATAAATCTAATCTAACTGGTTCAAGTACTGCAATTGGACAAATTGATCCAGAATCTATGCTAGGAGCAGCAGATTATTCTGCTGTTGCTTATGGAAATGGCTGGAAAGATGCAGATGCATTTCGTTTAGGATTGACTTATTTTGGTGAAAACTATAAATTCATGGGTAGTTTGGCATATGATAGAACACCTGCTCCACAAGGTAAATTTGGAATACCTGATGCAGATGCATATATGATAGGATTTGGTGCTAGAAGAAATTTTTTTGATCATCAATTAGATGTAGGTGTTGGATATTCACTAGCTCTAAAAGATAATAGAAAGAGTTTTATAGTATCCCATGATGGGTTTGGACAACTCCATTTGTTAACAATAGGTGCAAAATATAATTGGTGATTTAATTAATATGTTGCATTTTAGTATTATTAATTTTCATATTTATACAAAATTATTATATTAAGTTATCATTTGATTAGTTCATTTATATTAATATTTTAATCTCTAACATATCTAATATGATTTAAATTTAAAAGGTATTTTATGAAATATAATATTACAAGAAGAGATTTTTTAAATGGTGTAGCAGTTGGTGTGGTTGCTGGTATGTCTCCATTGCAAATTTTGTATGGAAAAGATGAAAAAATTACAGAATATACAAAAGACTGCTATCCTCCAAAGCTATTGGGACTTAGAGGAAGTAATGATGCTAGCTTTGAATTTGCTCATATGCTTAGAGATGGAGAAAGATTTAATCTTAAAGATATAAAACCAAAAGAAGAATATGATTTGGTTGTTGTTGGTGCTGGGATAAGTGGCCTTGCTGCTGCTTGTTTTTATCAAAATAAATTTGGTAAAGATAAAAAAATATTAATACTTGATAATCATGATGATTTTGGAGGGCATGCAAGGCGTAATGAAATAGATCTTAAAGATGGAACTATTTTAAGCTATGGAGGAAGTGAGAGCTTTCAATCACCAAAGGCATTATTTTCAAAAGAAGTAAATGAATTATTGTTTAGTTTAGGAATTGATACAGATGGATTAGCAAAAAGATTTGATAGAAATTTTTATCCTGATTTAGGTTTAAGTCGCGGTGTGTATTTTTCTAAAGAGCAATTTGGTATAGATAAAGTTGTTAATGGAAATCCAAGAAAAGTTATTTGTGATGATATAGATGAATCTAGATTTAATGCCAAAAGTATTGATGAATTTATTTCAGAATTTCCATTATCAAATAAAGATAAAGAGGCTTTAATATCACTTTTTAAAGATAAAATAGATTATTTGGATAATATGGATTCTAAACAGAAAGAGTATTATATAGCAAAAACAAGTTATATGGATTTTTTAAAAGAAAAAGTAAAACTATCTAATGAAGCTATTGCATTTTTTGAAGGTATAACAGATGATTTTTTAGCTCTTGGAATTGATGCTATATCTTGTCAAGATGCTAGAATATCCCTATTACCTGGATTTGATGGTTTAAATTTAGAAGAGCTAAGCAATGAAGAAAAAGCAGAAATAGAAGAGCCATACATTTACCATGGAGCTGATGGAAATGCTACAGTAGCTAGACTTATGGTAAAAAGATTAATACCAAATATTACACCATCAAAGCAAAATATGGATGATATAACGCTTGCTTATTTTGATTATTCTCAACTTGATTTACCTAACAATAAAGTAAAGATTAGATTAAATAGTACGGTAATTAATGTTGAAAATGAAGAAAATGGTGCGTTAGTTAGTTATGTTACAAAAAATGGAATTAGTAAAGTTAAATCAAAAAAAGTCGTGATGGCTGGATATAATAGTATGATACCATACATAATACCTGCACTTCCACAAGAACAAAAAGAGGCTTTAAGTAAAAATGTTAAAACTTCTTTGTTGCACACAAAAGTTGTAATAAATAATTGGGAGCCTTTTATAAAACTTGGTGTGCATGAAGTTTATTCTCCAAAAATGCCATATTCTAGAACAAAACTTGATTATCCTGTAGATATAGGAGGTTATCATCATCCAAGAGATCCTAAAAAACCAATATGTATACATATGGTATCTTCGCCACAAACTTTAGCTGTGATGCAGGGTATCGATTTGTCTGGCTTAAATGCAAGAGAAAGGGCTAGAGTAGGGCGTAATGTATTGATTACTATGACTTTTGATGATCATGAAAAGATAATTAGAGAGCAATTACAAGGAATGCTAGGTAGTGCTGGATTTAATCATGAAAGGGATATTTTAGCAATAGTTGTAAATAGATGGGGACATTGTTATTCATACACATATAATAGTTTATATGATGATGAAGAAGAAAGTGAGCAAATAATAAAACTTGCAAAGAAGCCATTTGGGAATATTGTGATTGCAAATTCAGATTCTGCTTGGAGTGCATATATGCATAGTGCCATAGATGAAGCATATCGTGCAATAAATGAGTTATAGTCTACATCTCTTTGAAATCAATTATTGTGCAACAATTATTGATATAAAATGATTTAGATTCTATGGTTTTTATAGAATCTAAATCTATCTTTTATTTTTTTGATTTATTGATTTAAAGATATAAATTACCTCATAAATTAGTTATCTATAATATATTTTAGATATTTTATGTTAATATACTTAACAAGTAAAAATATTAAGGGCATGTTTAAGGAGATATTTAATGAAACTTAATATAAAAGCTAAAGTAGTCTTAGTTTCTAGTATAGTAGTAATTATAGCTGTAATATCACTAAGTTTTATTAGTATGACAATGAATAAGTCAAATACAATTGCTAGATTTACAGAAACACAAGCAAATGAGCTTAGAATTATTAATAGGCTTATTCAAAATACCAATATGGGATCTAAAATCGCATTAGATGGTTTGTTGCATGAAATAAAATCTATGTCAATAAGTGAAATTGACACACCTGATAAATTAATATCAAAAGTTGGACCTTTGCTAAAAACACATCAATTATCTACTGGTGCTTTGTTAACATATATTGGTTTACCAGATGGTAGGTTTGCAAAATATACACCAGATTCAGATAAATCATATGTTGTTTCAGGTGGTGCTGGATCGTCAATTGATGTGACAACTAGATCATGGTATAAAGGTGCAATTGAAGCTGATGGTTTATTTCAATCAACTGTATATGAAGATCAAATTACAGGAATGAGTTGTTTTACATATGCTATACCTGTTAAGATTAATGGAAAGGTTGTAGCTGTTCTTGGTATAGATATACTTCTTAGTGATTTGCAAAAGAATTTTGATAAAATTAGCGAAGAAAATGATGCGCATATTTTTGTTCTAGATTCTAGCAATACCCCATATGCAGCAACAGATAAGAGTATAGTTTTAAAACATGATCAGTTATTTACTCATATTGCAAATCAAGCAAAACAAATAGATAATCTTAAGCCATTTACTTATAATGATAAGGCTGGTGAGAAATATGCTCAATGTTTAAGTTATGATGATGCTAATTTTGCAAATTATACACTTTGCAGTGTGGAAGATGTTGCAGGTATAGAAGAACCAATATTTAAAGCTAGTGTTATTCAGATTCTATTAGGTGTGGTGTTTGCTATTGTTTCTAGCATTATATTATACTTCCTTATAAATTATTTACTTAAACCTATTGAACTAATACAAAAAGGTTTAGATTCATTTTTTTCTTATCTTAATCATGAAAGCAAGGTTGCACATCCTATACAAATTAAAGCAAATGATGAACTTGGTGATATGGCAAAAGCAATTAATATCAATATTAATAAGATTCAAGATTCTTTGAAACAAGATGAAGAAGCTATTATGCAGTCTGCAGAAACTGCAAAAGCTATAGAATCTGGTGATTTAACTGCAAGAATTGTAAAAAATCCTGCAAATCCAAAACTCATAGAATTGAAAAGTGTTTTAAATAAAATGCTTGATGTATTGCAAAACAAGGTTGGTAGTGATATGAATGAAATAAATAGAGTATTTAATTTATACAAAGCACTTGATTTTGCAACAGAAGTAAAAGATGCCAAGGGTGAAGTTGAAGTAACAACAAATATATTAGGTCAAGAAATAAGAAATATGCTTACTACTTCAGAAAAATATGCTAAAGATCTAGTAAAACAAACAGATACATTACAAGAAACTATGAAGAAATTATTAGAAGGAAGCTCATCGCAAGCAAGCTCATTGCAACAATCTGCTGCAGCTATAGAAGAAATTGCAAGCTCTATGCAAAATGTTAGTCACAAAACTGCAGAAGTAACGCAACAAGCAGAGGATATTAAAGGTATCGTAGGTGTTATAAAGGATATAGCAGATCAAACAAATTTGCTAGCACTAAATGCAGCAATCGAGGCAGCAAGAGCTGGAGAACATGGTAGAGGTTTTGCTGTAGTTGCTGATGAAGTAAGGAAATTAGCTGAAAGAACTGGTAAGTCTCTAAGTGAAATAGAAGCAAATATTAATATTTTAGTCCAAGGTATTAATGATATGAGTGAAGCTATTAATGAGCAAACCCAAGGTGTAGGACAGATTAATCAAGCTGTTTCAAAATTAGAGAGTATTACTCATGATAATGTAGAAGTTGCAAATACTACTAATAATATTACATTAAAAGTAAATGGTATAGCTAGTGATATTTTGAAAGATGTGAATAAAAAGAAGTTTAAAACAAATGAAGAAGAGGCGATTTAAAGTAGGGATACATTTCTAGAGCATACCTAGAAATGTAACATATAGTTTATATGGATTTAATTTTTAGTTTTCCAAAAGATTTACAAAAAATATTTAATAATATTTCCTTCACTAGTGATCACTTTGCATTCTCTGTATATACTCAAGAAATAAGTCATATAAAACCTGTACAAGTATATACTAGTATGCATTCATTAATATTAGTGCAAAGTGGAGAAAAATACATTTATACGAAAAATGGTAACTATAAAATTTCTGCTGGACAAGGTTTATTTTTAAAATCTGATTCATATAAATTAAGTAATATAGTAACGGGAGATAATCCATATAAGGCTATATTGCTTTTTTTTGATAATACACTTTTAATTGAAACAATATCAAAGTCTAATATTTTTCATATGCTAAATGATATAAAAAATCAAGAAAGTGATATTTTTACTTTAAATACATCTAAAATTCTTGTAACAATCACTGAAAGTTTTGAAACATATATTCATACTATAAACAATACATCATCATGTGTATATACAATACTTCCATTAGTAAAACATAAATTTGAAGAGTTATTTTTATATTTAAGTTTAGAATATAGTGATATTTTTTGTGAATTTGTTAGAAATATTATGAAAGAGCATAATTTAAATATAGACATGATATCACTTTTAGATGGTAAAGAATATCTAAATGTTTCTGAGATGGCTAAAATTATAAATACGGATCAAGCAAGCTTTAGCCGTAAATTTAAATCTATTTTTGGATTAAGTCCTAAAAATTGGATTGATGAAAAAAGATTTGATAGAGCTATAGCATTACTTCAAAGTTCTAATAAAAATATCCAAGAAATTTGCTTAGAATGTGGATTTAGTTCTCCATCATGGTTTATTGAAAGATTTAAAAAACGATACAATCAAACTCCAAAACAATATCAGAAATCAAAAAACTTGTATTTTTTATCATAAAAATAATACAAAATATTATTTTATCCTGTAATAATGTCTAATGTAATTCATTAATATTTTAAGGAGAAAAAATGCTAAAAAAGAAACTTAATTTTTTTGTTTTATCTACAATACTATTTTGTAGCCTATCACTACAAGCTAAGGAATTTGATGGTTTTGCTAGTCCAGAAAGTATATATGGTAATAAACATGGTATTTTTGTTAGTAATGTAGGAAAAGAATTATTACCACTAGAAAAGGATAATGATGGTTTTATTTCAAAATTAGATTCAAATGGAAATGTCATAGAAAAAAAATTTATAAGTAATTTAAATGCGCCAAAAGGAATGAATAGCATAGATGATATTCTTTATGTAGCTGACATTGATACTATAAAAGGTTTTGATCTAAATAATAAAAAAGAAGTATTTAATTTACCAATAAAAAATGCAGTGTTCTTAAATGCTATAGAAGTTTTAGATAACAATACATTATTAGTAAGCGATACAGGTACTGGAATAATCCATGTAATTGATATAGATAATAATAAATATGATACTTTTGTAAAATTAGATTCTAAATTTGGTGGTCCAAATGGATTATTACTTGATAAAAATAATAATCGTTTGATTGTTGTTGGCTATGATCCTGCAGGTAAATCTAAAGGTAGTGTAGTTGCAATTGATTTAAATAATAAAAAACAATTAGCAATTACCAAACCACTTGGTGCTCTTGATGGTATAGTGTTTGCAAAAAATGGAGATATGCTTGTTAGTGATTGGGGAGAAGATTTAAAAGGAGTTATATATAGAATTGATAAAAATGGAAATGTAAAAACTATAAAAATGGATTTTATAAAAGGACCTGCAGATATGTTTTCTGATGGAAAAAATCTTTGGATACCTAAAATGGCTGAATCTAAGATTTTAAAAGTAAATCTTCCATAACTACAATTTACATACATTTTATAAAATGTATGTAAATAAATTCTTTTCATACCTACTATTTTTTTATTTGTGTTATAATCTAGTCCTGTTAAAAAAAGGAGTTGTAATTGAAAATTAAATTTAATGGTAAAGAAATAGATACACAAATTACTAATAGTCAAGATTTTTTCATGCAAAATAGTAATAATAGCAGCGATGTTTGGATTATTAATGGTTTTGCTACAAAAGAAAAATATGAGTTAAAAGAATTTGATGAATTATTTTGTATACCAAAAGATACTCTCCCTCCAAAAGATGCTCTTGATGCAATGATGAGAGCAAGACATACACCAAAACTTCATGATAAACTAAAAAAATGTAGTGTTGCTGTATGTGGATTAGGTGGACTTGGATCACATATTTCAATAATGTTAGCAAGAAGTGGCATAGGTAGATTAAATTTAATAGATTTTGATATTGTTGAACCAAGTAATCTCAATCGTCAGTCATATATGGTAGATGATTTAGGTAAGTTTAAAACAGAAGCATTAAAGCAGCAAATATTAAAAATTAATCCATTTATTGAGATTTGTACTCATACAACAAAAATAGAAGAATCAAATATTAAAGATTTATTTATTTTAGATGATATTGTTTGTGAGGCATTTGATAGTGCAGCAGCAAAAGCTATGTTAGCTCAAAACTTTCATAGATATTTTAAAGATAAAGTTCTTATTTGTGGATCTGGTTTAGCTGGATATGGAAATTCTAATAGTATAAAAACAAGAAAAATTGCTAATAATTTTTATGTTTGTGGTGATTTAACAAGTGCAGCAAAACCTGGAAATGGTCTTATGGCACCAAGGGTTAATATATGTGCAGGACATCAAGCAAATCTAGTATTAGAATTGCTTGCAAATAAGTAAATAATTAACATACTGTAGAAATTGTCTTTGCTAATCCACCAAGTGATGTTTCTTTGTATTTAGAATTCATATCTTTGCCTGTTTCATACATAGTTTTAATGATATCATCTAGGTTTACTATAGGGGTTGATTTTCTGCTCATTGCCATTCTAGCTGCACTTATAGCTTTTATTGCACCAAATGCATTTCTTTCTATGCAAGGTATTTGAACTAATCCAGCAACAGGATCGCATGTTAATCCCAGATGATGCTCCATTGCTATCTCTGCTGCATTGCATGCTATATTTGCTTCAGCACCCATGATTGTTGCCAAACTTGCAGCAGCCATTGAACTTGCACTACCTATTTCTGCTTGACAACCAGCTTCAGCACCACTAATGCTTGCGTTCTTCTTATACAGGTATCCAATAAGCATTGCTGTTAATAAAAAATCAATAACTTTATCATCATTAAATCCTACTGTATGATTTTTTACATATAGCATAACAGCTGGAATAACCGCACAAGCACCATTTGTAGGAGCTGTAACAACTCTAGCACCACTTGCATTTTCTTCTGCAATAGCAATTGCATACAATGAAATAAAATCAATTATACCCATAGGATCGCTTGTTAATGTTAATCTCTGATTAAGACCAACAGCTCTTCTATTTAGATTCAAACTACCGGGCAATTTAATATCTTTTGGATGAATTCCGTTGTAATAAACTTCTTGCATCACTTCCCATATCTCTAGACAATAGTTTCTAATTTCATCTCTTGTATGAAATTGTAGTTCATAGTTATATGATAATTGTGCCAGATTCCAATTATTTTTATTACATAATTCAAGACATTCCATAGCTGTATTAAATTTTATAGCTAAACCATTATCAATTTGTAAATTTGGATTTTCTTTGTATTTTATAAGCTCATCTTCACTCATAACAAATCCACCACCAATTGAATAATATCTCTCAATATTTATTACATCTCCATTAGAATCTAAAGCTTTTATTTCTAACCCATTTTCATGTAATTCAAGAAAGTCTTTAGAAAAAATCAAATCTACATTGTAATCAAAATCAATATTTTTTATACCAGCAAGATGGATTTTTTTATATTCTAAAGCCATTGAGATAACTTTTGCTTGTATTTCTGCATTTAATTCTTTTGCTTTTAAGTTACTTAGTCCCCAAATGATAGCTTTATCGCTTAGATGTCCTCTACCTGTAAGACTAAGAGAACCATAAAGGATAATATTAATTCTATTAATATTACTAATATTATCCTTTATTTTTTGACAAAATAAATTACCAGCTAACATTGGTCCAAGAGTGTGCGATGATGATGGACCAACACCTATTTTAAAGATATTAAAATTACTCACATAAATATCCTTATATTAATTTATATATAACACTTATAATAGTTAAGATTCCAGTAGCTAAAATAAATAAATCAAGTATTTTATTTTGCCATTTTTTCATTTTTGCAACAGTATACATACCAACCATAGGCATTACAAATAGAATTGCGGCAATAATTGGACCACCCAAGCTTTCAATAAAATCTAGGACACTAGGATTTATATATGCAACAATAATAAGTGTTACATACATAAATATGGTGGTAAATATATTAATACCTTTTAGATTAGGATTTTTATTACCTAGTGATTTCATTGTTTTTCTGATAATACCATTTAAGCCTTCTGCTGCACCAAAGTAATGTCCAAAAAATGAGCTAAGAATAGCTAAAAATGCTACAAGTGGCGCACCATAACCTATAATTATATACTCTATTGAATTTTGTCCACCCATCTCATTTTGAAACTTATTAGCAAAATATGAAAGGATAGGTATATTTGCTTCCCTTGCTGCTTTTAAATCATTTGAATCTAGACATAAAATACAAGAAAATACAAAGAACATAACAAATACAAGCAACATAACAGCAGTATTTCTTAAAATTTGATTTGCCTTATATGGTGCATCATCTCCATATTCTCTCCTTACACTTTTTGAAAATGTAGAAATTGCAGGTGAATGATTAAAAGCAAAAACAAGAACAGGTAAAGTAAGCCATACTATAACCAAAAAATCTTTCATATTTGGGACATTTGTTACAGCTTCTACTTTCCAGTATGGTATCAGGTATAGAGAAAATAGAAATAATACAATGCAAAGAGGATATACTAATGCATTGCAAACCTTTGTAATAAATTCTTCTTTAAAGAGCATTACAAGCATCATAAATGAAACAAGTGCAAAAACAAGAATAGCACGCGTCATTGGATAAAGTTGTTTTGTATTTTCATCATATAAAGATGTTAAGTTTAATTGATTGATAAAAAAACTACCAAAGGTATTTGTAATACCAACACCATAAGCAAGACAAATAGGATAAATAGCAAAAAAATACAATATTGTAATAGCTATGCTAACTCCCATACCCCAATGTTCTTCTGCAGCATGTGTAATATCTCTTTCACTATCGCTTGATGCACATACAAAGCGCGATAAAGCTCTATGTGAAAGCCAAACCATAGGGAATATTAATATAGTCATAACCACAACAGGCCAAAAACCACCAATCCCAGCTTTAATTGGTAGAAATAAAATCCCAGCACCAACTGCAGTTCCAAAAAGAGAAAGCATCCATCTCGTATCAAATGGTGTCCAATTCTTCATATTATTATATCTCCTTATTTTAAAGATTTATTTTATATGTTTCATAAACTCATTCCTACTTCTAGAATCTTCTTTAAAGATTCCTCTAACAGCACTAGTTATAAGCTTAGCATTTTTATTTTCAAATCCTTGCATAATCATACATAAATGTGTTGCTTGTGTTACCACCATTACACCTTTTGGTTTTAATTCATTCATAAATGTATCAGCTATTTGAGTTGTTAAATTCTCCTGAATCTGCAATCTTCTTGAAAAAGCATCAACAACTTCTACTAACTTTGATACTCCTATAATTTTATCATTTGGTATATATCCAAATGATATAGTTCCAAAAAATGGTAGTATATGATGCTCACACATTGAATAAAATTCTATATCCTTTAATACAATCATTTCACTACATTTATGTTCAAGAAATGTGCTTTGTAGTATCTCCTTTGGATTTTTATTGTATCCACTATATAGCTTCTCCCATGACTTAATTACACGATTTGGAGTATTTTTTAATCCCTCTCTATCTGGATTTTCACCTATTTTGTGAAAAAAATTTATAAAAAAATTATGCATTCCAATTCCCTAATAGAGATTTTATTCTATTTTCTATACTTGGATGAGTACTAAATGCTTCCTTTGGATTAAAAATATATGCTTCATTTCTTGTTGGATTTATATTAATATTTTGATAATCTGTCTTAGCATAACTTTGACTAATTTTTTGTAAGGCTCTTATCATAGGTCTATTATCATTCATTATATATGCTGCTCCACTATCTGCCATATATTCTCTACTTCTACTTAGATACATTTGAAGTAATATAGTAACAATTGGTAAAATAAATTGCAGAATAAATAATATAATTTTTGCTGTATTTGCACCACTATTTCTGTTATTTGTTGTAAATAAAAATATAGAATAATTTGCAACAAGTAACATAATATTGCTTAATATTCCTACGCTTAGTGTAAGTCTAATATCACAATGTCTTATATGGCTTAATTCATGTGCTATTACAGCTTTTAATTCATCTTCTTGTAAGTTTTCAATTAATGTAGTCGTAAGTGCTATGATAGAATTATATTCATTCCATCCACTCGCAAATGCATTCATATATGGTGCTTCCATAATATATAATTCAGGAATAAATGTAGTATTGGAATCTTTTATCAATTCCTCTAGTAATGAATATACTTTTCTTTCTTTTGCACTTAATACTTTATTTGGATCTATTATTTTATATTGACTTCCAGTAAGCATAATTTTTTTAAAATTATTAATCATAAACAATATCACGCATACTGCAATAAAGAGCATTATAAATGTAACAAGCGGAAATTCTTTAAAACTTATTAAATTTATAAGTCCACTAGATAAGCTTTGTGCATTAATTCTAACAATATCAACAAGTAAGCCAATAAAAATAAAAATTGTAATGTATGTTAATAATACAAGATTTGTTTTGAATTTATTTCTTGCTATTATCTCTTCAAAACTCATCTATTACCTCTTTATTGATTTCTCTATTTGCAATTAAATTAAGGAGTATTGTAGCATAACTGCCTTTTGGTAATGAGAAATTAAATTCACCATTTGCAATCTCTTCTTTATATGTAAATTCGAGATGATCCAAAAAAATCCATGCAAGTCTTCTAGAGCCTAATTCATTTACTAATAAGTTATCTATAAAATTATTTTCAATATCACCTGCTATATCCTTAGCTAAAATACTTTTTATTCCATATAATAATCCAGTTGGCACAATTTGTTTATTATAAAATCTCATACTATTATCTACGCTATCATCATTGAAGAAATATTTTCCATATGGAAAATGTTGCATAATATCACCATTTAGTAATTTAAAAAAATGTTTTTGAGATTTTATTTTTTTTATAACATTAGAGTCTATTTTTAATAGACTGCTAGAATAGCTAATATCAAAATTATTGATTATATGACTTATTTCTATACGCTTCTGTAGCCAAGTATTAAATAAATAACTTTGATACGCACTAATTAAAAATTTTGATATTTTTTTATCTTTTATTTTTAATTGATTCTGAAGTATTGCTTTTCCATCATTGTAATTATTACCATTATTTCCAAATCTTTGAAATCCAAAATAATTTGGCATTCCAGTATTTAATATATGATTTATAACATTTTGTATTTTATTTGCATTTATTTTATTTAGTTTTTTTATTCTTATATAAAATTTGTTACCTTTTAAATGTCCAATTTTAATTTTATTGTTATGATAGGTAGAATCTAAAATTTTTATATTATCTAATTGTAGAGATTCTATGTTTTTAGTTAATTTTTTATTGATGGATACATATTGAATACTAAGTGCATCTTTATCTTTTAATCCTGCATACCCTATATCTGACTTTTTAATATTTAATTTTTTACTTAAAATATTTAACAACTCAAATGTACTTATATCTTTTTTTCTAATTTTTAAAATAAGATGTTCACCTGCTCCACTAAAAGAATATAATGGGATTTCTTCTACTATAAAATTTTTAGAATTTTTTAAAAAATAAAACTCAATTGGCGAATGATTTAAGTGCGATAATATAATATTTCCTTTAGATTGTAATTTCGTGATGTAAAATATTATCACAAATTATTTATCAAATTTTATATATAAAACATAAGTTTAGCAATAATTACAATAAAAATAGCAAGTGTAAATGCTACTGGATGAATTATATTACCAACTGGATTTTTGCATTTAAATACAAAAGCACAGCTAAGTGAGATAGCTACAAATAAAAAAATAATGCTTGCTAATCCAGTTTTTATTAATAAAAGTATTTGTAATTTACTATTTAAATATCCAATATCGCCACCAATATATCTAGATAACATCATGCCACCTGTCAACAGCAACAATAAAACACAAAATGGCATAATTTTTCTAGCTTTTTTCTGAATTGCAGATGAAACCTTTTTATCTATTTCATCACCTAACATTTTTTTCACATTTGGATATATAATAACATCAAAAAATAAATAACCAACAAAAATAATTGCACAAAATAAATGAATAACAAGTAAAAATGGGTACATAGTGTTTAACATTTTATTTCCTAAAAATTTTATTTGTAGTGAACTATACTAGAATTACAAATTAATAATTATTATCATAGGATAATATTATGAGGCCAAAATATGAGTTTATTTGAATCTTTATATGATGATGAAGTTATCTGTGGTATTGATGAGGCTGGAAGAGGATGTATTGCAGGAAGTTTATTTATTTGTGGCGTAAAATGTAGTATAAATGAAATATTAGATATTAAAAATATAAAAGATAGTAAAAAAAATAGCAGAATACAAAGAGATGCTATCTACAATATTGTAAGTAATAGAAAAATTCAATACTGTGTAGTTAAATTTAGCTCTTATGATATTGATAATTTCGGGATTTCTAAATGTATGAATCTTGGGCTATCAAAAATTATTAACACAATAGATTCTAAACGATATTTATTTGATGGAAGTACAAGTTTTGGAATAAATGGCATTGATTGTATAATCAAAGGCGATAACAAGATTCCACAAATATCGCTTGCAAGCATTATTGCAAAAAGTTATAAAGATAAAGAAAGTGATGATTTGCATATAAAATATCCAAATTATCAATTAAATAAACATAAAGGATATGCTACTAAAACACATAAAGAATTAATAAAATTGTATGGTTTATCGCCAATTCATAGAAAAAGTTTTAAAATTAACTTAATATCACAATAAAAAATAAGGAGTAAAAATTGAGAGAAATTCATTACAATGATATAGTATCAAGCGTTGCAAAATTATGTATTGATGCATGTTGTATCCAGACAAATGACATAAAAGAAGCTTTTTACAAAGCTAAAAATAACGAATCATCTCCTCTTGGAAAAAGCATATTAGAGAAACTTATAGAAAATGGAAAAATAGCAGAAAAAACATTTATTCCTATATGCCAAGATACAGGTATGGCGGTTATTTTTATAGAATTAGGGCAAGATGTAAGAATTGTTGGTGGATATCTAGAAGATGCAATAAATGAAGGTGTAAAAGAAGGCTATGTTGGTGGATATCTAAGAAAATCTGTTGTTGAAGAACCTCTATTTGATCGTAAAAATACTACTAACAATACTCCAGCTGTGATACACACTAGAATAGTAAAAGGCAATAAATTAAATATTAAGATGGCAGCAAAAGGATTTGGGAGTGAAAATAAAAGTATATTAAAAATGCTAGTTCCAGCAGATGGAATAGAAGGTGTAAAGAGAGTGTTTACAGAAGCTGTAAATTTAGCAGGACCAAATGCTTGTCCACCACTTGTTATTGGTGTTGGCATAGGTGGAACTATGGAAAAAGCTGCGATGCTAGCAAAAATAGCTGCTGTAAGAGAAGTAGGCTCCCATAATCAAGATGAAAGATATGCAAAACTAGAAGATGAATTATTAGAAATTGCAAATAATTCTGGAGTTGGGCCACAAGGTCTTGGTGGAAATACCACTGCATTTGCAGTAAATGTAGAATGGTATCCAACTCATATAGCCGGATTGCCAGTTGCAATTAATATAAATTGTCACGCTGCAAGACATGCTCATATAGAGCTTTAAAATAAAGGAGTATGTGATGGAAATAAAACTAAAAGCACCATTTACAAAAGAAGATATAGTAAATTTAAAAGCAGGAGATAATGTATTGATTACTGGAAATATTATTGCAGCAAGAGATGCTGCACATAAAAAATTATTTGAAGCATTTCAAAATAACGAAACAATACCAGTTGAATTAAAAAATCAAACTATATATTATCTTGGACCAAGTCCTGCAAAACCCGGTGATATAATAGGAGCAGCAGGACCAACAACAAGTGGAAGAATGGATAAATATACACCTATGATGCTTGAATTAGGCATAAGTGGCATGATTGGCAAAGGATATAGAAATAAAGAAGTAATAGATTCTATTATAAAACATAAAGCAGTATATATGGTGGCAATAGGTGGAGCTGGTGCCTTAATATCAAAGAGTATTAAGAAGTATGAAGTTTTGGCATATCCAGAACTTGGTCCAGAAGCAATTGCTAGATTAGAAGTGGTAGATTTTCCTGCAATTGTTGCTATAGATTCAAAAGGTATTAATTTTTATGAAATTGGACAAAAGGAATATAAAAAGTAAAAATTATTAAAGAGATCTATATTTTATAATACTCTATTAAATATGAAATACAAACTTATAATCAAGGAATAAATATGAAGATACCATACTTAAAACAATTTCCAGATAATGGAGGATATTTTGGTAAATTTGGTGGAGCATTTGTTCCAGATAAAATATTAAAACAAATGAAAGAAATTAATGAAGCATATGATTTAATTGCACAAAATGCAGATTTTATAGCGGAGCTTAGAAAAATAAGAAGAGATTTTCAAGGTCGTCCAACTCCACTTTATTTTGCCAAAAACTTAACACAAAAATATAATGGTGCTGGAATCTACCTAAAAAGAGAAGACTTAAATCACACCGGGGCACATAAGTTAAATCATTGTATGGGAGAAGCTTTGCTTGCAAAATTTATGGGTAAGAAAAAATTAATAGCAGAAACTGGAGCAGGACAACATGGTGTAGCACTAGCAACTGCAGCCGCATATTTTGGAATGGAATGTGAAATACATATGGGTGAGGTTGATATAGAAAAAGAGTATCCAAATGTTGCAAAAATGAAAATTTTAGGAGCAAAAGTTATACCAGTGTGTTTTGGTGCAAAAACATTGAAAGAAGCTGTAGATTCTGCGTTTGAAGCATATTTAAAAGATCCTATAAATTCATTATATGCTATTGGAAGTATTGTTGGCCCACATCCTTTTCCTAAGATTGTTCGTGATTTTCAAACAATAATTGGAATTGAAGCAAAAGAGCAATTTTATAATTTAACAGGTGATCTTCCAGATATTGTTACGGCATGTGTTGGCGGTGGTAGTAATGCAATTGGTATATTTAGTGCATTTATAGATAATGAATATATTGAATTAGTTAGTGTTGAGCCACTTGGTAAATCAGAATCTGATAATATAATATTTGGCAGTCATGCTGCAAGTTTATCATATGGAAGTGAAGGTATAATGCATGGATTTAATTCTATTATGTTAAAAGATGATAATGGTAATCCAGCAGAGGTATATAGCATAGCAAGTGGTCTTGATTATCCAAGTGTTGGTCCAGAACAGGCATATTTATTTTCAATTGGTAGGACAAAAACAGAAACTATAAATGACAAAGAAGCAATAGATGCATTTTTTGAACTAAGTAGATTAGAAGGCATTATTCCTGCAATAGAATCTTCTCATGCATTAGCATATGCATTAAAAGTCGCACCTTTATTGAAAGGTAAAAAAATATTAGTAAATCTTAGTGGAAGAGGCGATAAAGATATAGATTTTATTATCAAAAATTATGGATATAGCTATGATGTATAAATAAAATTGTTATAATATAATCTTTATAGGTTGCTATGCCGTAGCTACAAAAGTAATCTAAATATTAATAGTGCAAATAAAATTCTAAAAATCTATCTAAAAAGAATAATAAATTAAAGCACAGCTTAGTATTTTTTATATAGAATTCATAAAATTTATTCCTAGGTCAAACAATGAGATATTATAGATTTATATTAATTGGTTTTTTATCAGCCTTTATTGCTAGTAGTTTGTTATTTAGCAATTTATTTGGAAATGATGGTCTAAATTCAAATCAGTCAAGATTAGATGCATATAATAAACTAAGAAATGTAATTTTATCTGTTGAGAATTATTATGTAGATGAAGTAGATATAAATGAAATAGTTAATAAAGCTATAAGTGGTCTTTTAACAAATTTGGATGCACATTCTGCTTATCTTCCTCCAAAAGATTTTCAAGATTTAAAAGTTCAAACAGATGGGGAGTTCAGTGGCATTGGTATTCAAATTGCAATGAAAGATGGTGCATTAACTATTATTGCACCAATAGAAGGAACTCCAGGTGATAAAGCTGGATTGAAATCTGGTGATATTATTCTAAAAATAGATGACAAAAGTACTATTAATATGACAATTGATGATGCAATGAATCTTATGCGTGGTAAGAAAAAAAGTATTGTAAAACTAACAATTGTAAGAAAGAGTGAAGCAAAACCTTTGGTATTTGAGATAGTTAGGGATGTAATATCTATAAAATCAACATATGCAAAAAAAATTGAAAACACAGACTATCTTTATGTGCGTGTAAATACTTTTGATAAAAAAGTGTCACAAGAAGTAGAAAACTTGATAAAAAAGAACAATCCAAATGGTATCATTTTAGATCTTAGGGGTAATCCTGGTGGATTATTAGATCAAGCTATAGCACTTAGTAATCTATTCATAAAAGATGGGGTTATTGTATCCCAAAAGGGCAAACTAAGAGAAAGTAGTGAAGAGTTTAGAGCTGATGGAAAAGCCGTATTTAGTGATATCCCTTTAGTTGTTCTTGTAAATAGTGGTAGTGCAAGTGCAAGTGAGATAGTGGCAGGTGCATTACAAGATCATAAAAGAGCTGTAGTTGTTGGAGAAAAAACATTTGGTAAAGGCAGTGTTCAAATTGTATTACCTTTAGATCAAAATGATGGGTTGCGACTTACTACAGCTAGATACTATTTACCTAGTGGAAGAACAATACAGGCAGTTGGGATTACGCCAGATATTATTGTGTATCCTGGTGTTGTACCAAAGGATGAAAATGATTTTACAATAAAGGAATCTGATCTTAAAAAACACCTTCAAGGTGAATTAGATAAGATTGAAAATAAAATTGTTAAAAAAACCAATAATGAAAATATTATAACAATTAATGATATTTATAATGATATACAATTAAAAAGTGCTATTGATGCACTAAAAATTTTAACGGTTGTTAATAATAACCATATTATAAATATTGCAAATAGATGAGTGATGATTTAAAGGAAAAAAGATGGAAGTAGAAAAAAAAGAGTTACTTTATGAAGGCAAGGGTAAAAAATTATATAAAACAAATAACGAAGATTTTGTAATAGCAGAGTTTAAAGATGATTTAACAGCTTTTAATGCACAAAAGAAAGGAACTGAATATGGCAAGGGCTCTCTTAATTGTCAAATTAGTTCGCTTATATTTGAGTTGCTAAATAAAAAAGGTATAAAAAATCATTTTATAAAACAAATAGATGACAATAATATGCTTTGTAAAAAAGTAAAAATTATTCCTCTTGAAGTTGTAGTTAGAAATATCTCGACAGGATCTTTATCAAAACGACTTGGCATAAGAGATGGATTAAAATTACCATTTACTTTAGTTGAATTGTATTATAAAAATGATGAATTAGGTGATCCTATTATAAATGATGAACATTGTAAAATTATGGATATTTTAGACAATGATGATGATATTAATTATATAAAAGATACCGCAAGACAAATTAATAATATATTAATAGATTTTTTTGATTCTAAAAATGTAACATTGGTTGATTTTAAAATAGAATTTGGGAGAGATATCTATAATAATATAATCTTAGCTGATGAAATAAGTCCAGATAGTTGTAGATTATGGGATAAAGAAAATAATAAAAAAATGGACAAAGATATTTTTAGAGAAAATCTTGGTAATGTGGTAGATGCTTACCAAGAAATATTAAGTAGAATTAAATAAAATATATAGGGTATTGTATTATGAAAGCAAAGATTGAAATTTCATTAAAAGATGGTATTTTAGATCCACAAGCAAAAACTATTTTAAAAGCATTAGAGTCACTTGGATTTAACTATATAAAAGATTTAAAGACAAGAAAAGTTATTGAGCTTACTTTAAATATAGATAACAAGGAAGAAGCATTAGAGCAAGCAAAGGAAATGAGTGAAATGCTGCTTGCAAATCCTGTAATTGAAAATTACACTATAGAGTTAATATCGTGATAGCTATATTACGATTTTTAGGCACTAATTGTGAATTGGATATGGCGTATTCATTTGATTTATTAAACAAACCTTATACTATAGTCTGGCACAAAACAGAATCTCTTCCAAGTGATACATCATTAGTTATTATTCCAGGTGGATTTAGTTATGGAGATCATCTTAGAAGTGGCGCCATAGCTCGTTTTGCACCAATAATGAAAAGTGTAATTAAGTATGCAAATAATGGTGGTTTAGTCCTTGGTATATGCAATGGTTTTCAAATATTAACAGAGGCAAATATGTTACCTGGTGCATTAATGAGAAATAAAAATATTTCTTTTAACGCAAAGATAGTTGAATTAGAAGTATCGTCTATAAATAATAAACTTCTAAAAGAATACACTTTAAACCAAAAAATAAATATACCTGTAGCACATGCAGATGGTAATTATTATATCAGTAATGACGAATTAGAAATATTAAAAGAAAATGATCAAATAATACTTAGATATACAAATGATATAAATGGTTCTGTTGATAGAATCGCTGGAATATGCAATAAAGATAAAAACATATTTGGAATGATGCCACACCCAGAACGTGCAATAGAAGCTATACTTGGTAGTTGTGATGGCTTAAATATGCTAAGGAATATAAGTGAGTAGAATCTTACTCTTATTTTTACCGCTATTATTATTTGCAGATAATCAAGCAAAGTTAATATATATAAAACAAGAAAATTTAAATCAAAATAATCAAATTTATATAGGTCAAACTATTGCTATAAAATATAATATCTTGGTCTTAGATGATTCATCTATTAGTTCAATAGGATTTTTAGATACTCCAAATTCTAATACTACTTTGAGAAATCCAGATTCATCATGGAGTGAACTTAGTGATGGATCCTTAGAAAATACTTATTTTTTTAAAATTAATAATTCAAAATTTAGTATACCAAAAATTGAGGTTATAGCTAACAATAAAATAAGTGAAGAAAAAGAAACAAGTATGGAAATAAGTGGTAATGCGATATCACTAAGCAACAATCATCCACTATATAGTGGTGTTACAGCTACACGATTAAGTATAGATCACTATAGTGTTAAATTTTATGATCAAAATAGTAATATTGTAGTATTTAACATTAATGCAGATTACTCAAATCTTGAAGATTTTAAACTATATCAAGCATTAGAACAAGGGTTTGAAAGAAAAAATATAGGAATAAATCAATCTAGTGGAATATATTATGCTATCATACCAAATAGTAGTAGAGATATTGAGTTTGAATATTTTAATTTAGAAACACAATCCTATAGAAAAATTTCTATTCGAAATGCTATAAACAAAGAGCAAATAAGTGTAAATAAAGATATTAATCCTGTTAATAAGGCATTAATTTTTCAAAATATAACCATATTTGTATTTTTACTGTTATTTATGGGAATATGGTTTATAAAAAAGATTCCGCTAAAGATACGTATAATATTTATTATGATTATAATTACAATATTATTATATTTGTTATTCTCATTAAATTTTAAAAAAGAAGTAATAATTGTAAATAATGGTTATATTACAATCCTTCCTACACATAATTCAACTATTATAGAACAGGTAACAGCAAATACAAATGCTGAAATTATTAATTCCTATGGTGACTATTATAAGATTATCACAAATGATGGAAAAATAGGTTGGATTCATAAAACTAATATAAAGAATAAGTAGGTATATTGATGAAAAATATAATTAAAATTAATAAAATAAGGGGATTGTGGGCTGTAATAAGCACTTCAATAATACTTGCTATAATCATAGCATTAATGTATATTTTTCGTCCTATTAATAGAAAGATTAGAAAGTTTAGCAAAGTATTCTTTTGGATAAATGGTGTTAGTGTAGAAAGAATTGGTGAATTTGATAAAGAAGCACAAATACTTGTGTTAAATCATCAAGGTATTATGGATATTTGTTACTTTGAAGCCTACTACCCTTGGGATATATGTTGGATTGCTAAAAAAGAATTAGGAGATATTTTTCTTTATGGACATGCACTAAAAGCTCCTAAAATGATTTTTATAGACAGGGAAAGCAAAAAGTCATTAATACATCTTATAAAAGAAGCAAAAAAAAAGATAGATGAAGGTAGAATTTTAGCAATTTTTCCAGAGGGAACAAGAAGTCAAGGTGATAGGAATCTATTACCATTTAAAGATGGAGCTAAAATATTAATAGAGAAATATAAATTAAAAATTCAGCCAATAATTGTAATTAATACGAGAAAGCTTTTTGATGCTGCAAAGGTAGAAATAAATTCAAGTAGAGCAAGAGTCGTATGTTTAGATGCATATACACCTGATTTTTCAAATATAAATTGGTATAGCGAATTAAGAGATAATATGGAAAAAACATATCATAATCATTATGATATCATTAATGGAGAAAACAATTGAAAATAATTGTATCAATAATATTATTTATCGTATATGTTAGTGCAAATACTCAAGATGTACCTGAACAAACATCTAATAATACAAATCAAATTAAATTAGAAAAATCAACAGTAGATCAACAAACTAAAATTAAAAAGGTAAATAATTTTTTTAACACAGCAAAAATATCCAATACTTCCTATAGTGCTTTTATGGTTGGATATGAGATGCTTAATAAAAGTATAGATAGCAAAAAAAGTAGAGCACAAGGTATGTATTTTGAACTTGATAGGGGTTTTTTACTTGCTAAGAACATCTTACTTTTAGGACTATCATTAGATGGAACTGCTGGTGGATTTTACTCAATAAATTTAAATACAAAACTTGGAGTAAGAATCTTTGATGGCAGAATAATACCTAATATAAGTTTTGGATATGGATTGCTTAACCATACAATAAATAGTAAACAATATAATTTACACGGAGCAACATCAACCATATCTATTTTTATAGATATAGGAAGTGGATTTGGGTTAGAAGCTGGATATAGAGTTGGGCTACACCCATTTCATACAACACAAAAAACAAATATTAAGGTTAATAATATAGGTGCGTTTATGTTTAATTTTAAATTTATAGATTTTAGTATTTGATATGAAATACATTATTACTATTATTTTATTACTAAATATCGCATTATCTTGTAGCGGAGATTGTAGATCTTGTCATTCTAGCTTAGATTATAATGATTTAAAACATAATATTATGTTGAATTGTAAAGATTGTCATACAGATGAAAAACTAGCAAGAGTACAAATGCAAAACTCATGTGGTCAAGATTGTTTTGAATGTCACAGTGTACAAAAAATAAATTCAATAAAAAATAAAGAGCACAATTCACTTAATGAATGCATAAATTGCCATAGCTCACTTAAAAATACATTAAAAGAGAAATTAAATAACAACAAACCTCTATTTGACTTTTTAAATAATAAAAAATAATATTTAGAAATTAAATTTTGAATATTGATAATGCATGATTTATATTTTTAATTAAGGAGTAGATATGCTTTTAGATTCTAATTTAAATGAAGTAAAAGAAGGAAAGAGAATAAGTGCAATAGGATATGCTGTATCAAATAAAGATGATAAATTTAAACCATTTTCTTTTAGTCGCCATGCACTTGGGGATAATGATATTTTGATAGAAATATTATTTGCTGGCATATGTCATAGTGATATTCATTCTGCAAGAAGTGAATGGCATGATGGTATATATCCTATGGTACCAGGGCATGAAATAGCAGGACGAGTGGTAGCAATAGGAAAAAATGTTACTAAATTTAAGATAGGTGACTATGCAGGAGTTGGATGTATGGTAAATTCTTGTGGTATATGTGAAGCATGTAAGCAATCAAATGAACAATTTTGTGAAAACGGTAAAACAATTTTTACATATGATTGCATAGATTGCTTTCATGATGATGAACCAACTTATGGTGGATATTCTAATAATATAGTAGTAAGTGAAAAATTTGCTATAAATGTCCCATCTGATGCACCACTTGATAAAGTTGCGCCACTGCTTTGTGCCGGGATTACAACTTATTCACCACTAAAATTTAGTAATGTTAAACAAGGTGATAAAGTTGCTATAGCCGGATTTGGTGGTCTTGGTGTAATGGCTGTAAAATATGCTATACAAATGGGTGCTGAAGTTTATGTCTTTGCAAGAAATAAAAATAAAGAAAATATCGCAAAAAAACTTGGGGTAAAAAATCTATATGATAACACTAAAAATGTAAATGAAAGATTTGATTTAATTATATCTACTATTCCTACAAAATACGATCCAATAGATTATATTAATCTTTTAAAAAATGGTGGAGAAATGGCAATAGTTGGACTTCCACCTGTAGGAGAAACTATACCAACAGATCTAACAAGATTAGTATTTTCTGCAAACAAAAAAGTGTATGGTTCGCTTATAGGCGGTATTAAAGAAACACAAGAAATGATAGATTTTTCATTAAAACATAAAATCTACCCCGAGACTGAAATCATTAGTATAAATGAAATTAATGAAGCTTATGAAAATTTAACAAATGGAAAGGCTAAATTTAGATATGTTATTGATATGAGTAGCTTAAACAAATAGATTATAATAGGTGATTTACACCTATTATAATTAACTAATTATAGATTTAATGTTTCTATAATCAATATTAAATGCTTTACTTACAGCTTCATAAGTACAAAATCCATTATATGTATTAATCCCTTCTAAAATTGCCTGGTTTTTTAATGCAGCTTCTTTTATGCCAATATCTGCAATTTGCAATCCAAAATTAAGTGTAGAATCAGTAAGGGCAAGAGTAGAGGTTTTAGCTACACATCCAGGCATATTTGCTACACAATAATGCATTATACCATCTATATCATACACAGGATTACTATGTGTAGTTGGTTTAGAGGTTTCAAAACAACCACCTTGATCTATTGCTACATCAACTAGTATTGATGATTTTTGCATAATTTTCAAATCTTCTTTTTTAACCATTTTTGGTGCTTTTGCTCCAGGAATTAATACTGCTCCAATAACTACATCTGCATCTTTTAAAAGTGATAATAAATTCCCTCTTGAACTATATATTGTATGAACTTTCATATCAAAAATTTGATCAATATACGCTAATCGTTCTGTATTTATGTCTAATACACTTACATCAGCACCTATTCCAACAGCAATTTGTGCAGCATTTAATCCTACGACACCACCACCAATAATTACAACTTTACTTTTTCTTACTCCCGGAATCCCACTTAATAACATTCCATTACCACCAAATGTTTTTTGGGAATATTTAGCAGCTTCTATTACTGCTAATCTCCCTGCAATAGAACTCATAGGTGCAAGACAAGGTAGAGAATTACCCACTTTTATAGTTTCATAAGCTATAGATTTAATTTTTTTATCTAAAAGCATTTTTGTTAGAGATTCATCTGCTGCTAGATGTAAATATGTATACAGAATTTGCCCTTCTTTGAAATACTCATATTCACTTTGAATTGGCTCTTTTACTTTGATAATCATGTCACTTTTTGCAAATAATTCTTTTTTATCAACAATACTAGCTCCAGCTTCTTCGTATAAGGCATTACTAAATCCTATTGAATCACCAGCATTATCTTCTATGAGAACTTTATGCCCATGTGATATATACTCTTTTACATTATCTGGTGTTAAACCAACCCTATATTCATGAGTTTTAATTTCTTTTGCGCAACCAATAATCATTTTATTCTCCTTAATTAAAAGTTTTACTAATACCACTAATAAAAATTATAAATATAATAAGTGGTACAATAAATTTCACATAATAAAACCAAATATTAATAAATTTTTTACCATTAAATCCATTACTCAACTCTTCTTTAGCATCATCTTTTAATACCCAACCAACAAATATAGCAGTTCCAAATGCTGTTAACACAAAGAATATATTTCCACTAATTACATCAAAAGCATCAAAGATATTTTTGTTAAATATTGTTATATCTTTCCAAGGACCATATGCCATAATACATGGTATATTTCCTGCAATAAAAGTTAGAAATAATACTAGTGCTACAGCTTTTTTTCTTGCAATTCCTAATTTTTCTTGTGCAGTTGTTATTAATGGTTCATAGAGTGTAACAGAAGTAGTAAATGCAGCTACTAAAAGTAATATAAAGAATGCTACAGCAACAAATGCACCAAAATGCATTTTAGAAAACACTATAGGCAGGACTTCAAATACAAGTTTAGGTCCAGAATCTGGCTCTAATCCAAATGTAAATAGTGAAGGAAAAATCATAAGTCCTGCTAAAAGTGCAATTATTGTATTCAAAATTCCTGTTGCTACAGCAGTTTTTACAAGATTTTCTTGTTTATGAAGATATGATGAAAGTGTAATCATTACTGCAAAACCAAGTGAAAGTGCAAAAAACACTTGACCTAATACTTCAATAAAAAGTTTTGGTGTAATCTTACTAAAATCTGGATTAAGATAAAAATTTATACCTTCACTAGCACCTTCAAGCGTTAAATTTCTTATTACAATGCCAATTAGACAAATAAACAATAATGGCATAAGAAACCTTGCAGCTTTTTCTATACCATCTGACACACCCCTTATTAATACAATAAAATTTAATCCAACAAATATCAATGTATAAAAAGTTATCATAACTGGATTATTTTCGATATTTGCATTATAAAATTCCTTTGTTACTTCTTTTGATACTGGATTACCTAAATCAAGATTACCACTAATAATATTTATAATATAAGTAATAACCCATCCACCAAGCACCATATAATATGCAATAATACCAAAACAACCAATAAGTCCCATATAACCAATAATTTTCCAAGCTTTAGAAAAAGTCTTTTTTTGGTATTCTGGGTCAAAAGCATCAATAGCATTTTTATGTGCTCTTCTTCCTATGATATTCTCTGCCAAAATCATAGGTATACCTATTACAATCATCGCAACAATGAAAGTTAAAACATATGCCCCTCCACCATTTTGACCTACAAGATATGGAAATCTCCATGTAGCACCAAAGCCTATAGTAGCACCGGCGGTAACTAACACATAGCTTAAAGTGCTAGACCAAGAATGTCTCATCATATTCTCCTTTATTTAAAAATAAACAACTTATAATGATTTTTATTTTTACACATAGACTATAAGAAAATAATATAATTACATTTAAATAATAAATGATGAGTTACAATTTTAAACAAAATTACTTATGAGAAAATTGTAGATTTCTAGGAGTTGTTATGTTAAAAATTATTGTTATAGGTGGTGGTTATGCAGGATTATCTTTCATTAAGAATTTAGATTACAGTATCACAAAAAGTGCAAATATTACACTAATTTCAAATACAAAATTTCATTATAAAAGTATATTATTGCATAATGTAGTAAGCCATAAAGATGATATTACTATTCCATATGAAGAATTACTTCCAAATTTTATAAATTTCATCAATGATGAAGTAATTGAAATAAAAGATAAAGTCATTATCACAAAAAATGATAAATATGAATACGATATTTTGGTGGTAGCACTTGGATTTAGTAGTGATGATTTTGGTATAAAAGGTGTAAAAGAATATACTTATAGCATGATTAATTATGATAATTGTTTAGAACTAAATCAAATACTAGAAAAACAATCAAATAGTGACATTGTTATTTGTGGTGCTGGTTTTAGTGGTATTGAATTAATTGGAAATCTAGCTAATAAATTTAAAAATTCAAAAGATATAAAATTAAAATGTATCGAGGCTATGCCAACGATTTTGCCAATGTTTGATTCTACAAATGCACTTTATGCAAAAAAATATTTAGAAAATCTTGGTGTGGAATTTTATTTAGGTTGTAAAATATTAGAGGTAAAACAAGATTCTATAATGGTAGAAAATAATGGAAAGCAAGAATATATAAAATCAGATTTTACTTTATGGACTGCTGGAGTAAAAGGAAATAATGTAATAGATGATTCAAAAATTTTTGAATCTAAAAAAAGTAAAGTAGAGGTGGATGAATACCTAAATCCTATAAATTGTAATAATAAAAATATATTTATAATAGGTGATTGTGCTTTATTAAAGGATAATAAAAGTGGAAAATTTTATGCTCCAACAGCACAAATAGCACTAAAACAAGGAAAATATTTAGCACAAGCAATAAGTTCAAAAATTAAAAATAAAAAATTTGATAAAAAATTTGTTTATAAAAATCAAGGCACTATTTGTTCACTTGGCAAAGACTGTGCTATTGGGATAATTGGAGGTAAAGCAGTAAAAGGTAAATTAGCAAGTGTGCTTAAAAAGTTAATAGAATTAAAATGGGATTTAAAATTAAAGGGCATAAAAGCATTATTCTAATTTTTTAAATTGAATATCATAGATAAAATCAATTATCTTATCTAATGTAATAATTTTATTATTACTTGATATTCCAATTAAATTATATTCTTTATCAAAATATGGCATTCCTTGTTCTGCTGATATTGTATGCATACAATTCTTATAGAAGAATGGACTTTCAATGCTTATCATTTCAATTTTTTTTGGTTTTTGATGATGTAATATTTGAATCATTTGACTTTTTATTAATTCCTGATGATATATTTTTTTATGTGAATAGTTACAATAATCATCAGTATAATTTATAAGTTTTAACATGGCTAAAGATTTATTTGCATCACTTGCTAACAGTCTTGCTTTTGCTATACATATTATTAAGTCTGTATCATCATCTTTTATTTTTACATTTATATCAACTGGAAAACCAAGACTTGTAATCTCAGAACTTGTTATTATTGTATCTTCATCTAAAAAAAATCCAAATGTACTTCCAAATGCACCATTACTAAAATTAATATCAAGTTTTATTACACCTAGAATCCAGTCTTCCTTATTAATAATCATATATTCTTTTGGATTATTATATAACTGTTTGCTATCAAGTAATGATATAAATAATATTAAGAACAATATTTTATTAAACAATGTAAAATAAGCCTTGTAAAATAAATTTTACAAAACATCGGTAAAATTTTATATATATTTAAATATTTAAAGGAAATAAAACTATGGAAACACTAAAGATTTATGATATTAACCAAGAAATTTTAGATAACAGCAAATATGCAACTATAAAAACCAATAAAGGTGATATTATTATTGAATTATTTGGAAAAGATGCACCACAAGCAGTTTTAAATTTTACCTCATTAGCAAATAATGGATATTATAAAAACTTAAAGTTTCATAGAGTTATAAAAGGCTTTATGGCACAAGGTGGTTGTCCATACAGTAAAGAAAATTTACCATATGTTGGTACAGGTGGTCCTGGATATAGAATAAAATGTGAAGTTACAAATAATCCAAATTTGCATAAAAGAGGTGCTTTAAGTATGGCACATGCAGGAAGAGATACAGGCGGTAGTCAATTTTTTATATGTTTTGTTGACTGCCCTCATCTAGATGGGGAACATACTGTATTTGGCAATATAATAACAAGTGATAATAATAGTTATACTGTTCTTGATAACATAGAGCAAAATGATATTATAAAAGATATTGTTATTAGTAAAGAAATATAAAATTATGAAACTAGAAAAACAAACTATACTTGCCTGGATATTTTTATTACTAGCAATTTTTGCTGAGGTTTTATCTACTGGTATTTTAAAAGCATGGAATGGAACCTTATATAGCTATGTATTTATGGCTATATTTATTGCTATGTCATATTATCTAATGGCACTTGCAATCAAAAAAATTCAAGTTGGTATAGCATATGCTATGTGGGAGATACTAGGTTCTAGCTGTATAGTCTTAATGTCTGTATTTATATTTGGTGAAGTATTGACTATCAAACAAACAATTGGAATCTTACTTGCAATATTTGGAATTATATTAATCAATCTTGGTGAAGTTAAAGAATGAATCTATATCTTATAATTATCATTATTTCTGCACTCATTGATGTTGTTGCAAATTTATTACTAAAAAAATCAGATGGTTTTAAATATAAAAAATATGGAATAAGTGCAGTATTACTTGTAATTATTGCATTTATCTTACTTTCTTTTGCGTTAAAATATATAGAGCTTAGTATTGCATATTCAACTTGGGGTGCTATTGGAATTATTGGAACATGTCTTGGTGGATATATATTTTATAAGGAAAAACTAAATTATATAGGCATTGTAGGAATTGTTATTATTATATGTGCTGTAATACTTTTAAATTACTAATTTTACGATACACTATAAAAATGACTAAGTTTAATGTATCTATAAAAAAAGGGGAATAATGAAAGTTTATTTTTTTGCCACTTGTCTAGGTAGTATCGCTTATTCGAATACTTGTATAAATGCAATTAAATTATTGCAAAAAGAGGGTGTTGAAGTAATTTTTAAAAAAGATCAAACATGTTGTGGTCAACCTAGTTATAATTCTGGATATTATAATGATACCAAACAAGTAGTTCTTCATAACATTAATCTTTTTAATGAGCCATATCCTATTATTGTTCCATCTGGATCTTGTGCTGGCATGATGAAAGTTGATTATTTAGAATTATTTGATAATGATGGCAATTATTCAATGGTTGAAGAATTTTCATCTAGAGTTTTTGAACTAAGTGAATTTTTATTAAAAGAATTAAAAGTAGATTATGATGATTTTGGAGAAAAAACAAAAGTTACTTGGCATTCTAATTGTCATGCCTTAAGAGTATCAAAAAGTATAGAATGCTCAAAAGCGTTAATAAGACAATTTGATAATGTTGAGCTGATAGAATTAGATCATGAGGAAGAATGTTGTGGTTTTGGTGGTACATTTTCTATAAAAGAACCTGAAGTATCAAAAGCAATGGTATACAATAAAATTGCAGATATAAAAAGCAAAGGTGTGGATTATGTAATATCTGGAGATGCAGGATGTCTTATGAATATAAGCGGAGCAATGAATAAAATGAATCTTAAAATAAAGGGTATACATTTATACGATTTTATAGCACAAAGAATTAACTTGCAGTAAACGAGGGAATTATTATGAGTAAAATAAGCAATTTTCATTCTAAAGAGCAATACGAGGCGATAATACATCAAAAATTAAACGATAATCAATTAAGAGAAAATCTGCAATCTGTTATGCAAACATTAAAGAAAAATAGAAAAAATACTATTGGAGCAAGATATACAAATTGGGAAGAACTAAGAGAATTAGGAAGAAAGGTAAAACAAAATGCACTTGCAAATCTGCCAACTTTGTTAGAGAGATTTGAGCAAAATGCAATTAAAAATGGATTTAAAATACATTGGGCTTCTAGTGCAAAAGATGCAAATGAAATTATTTTATCTTTAATGAAAAAAAATTCTCAAAATATCATACTAAAAGGCAAGTCAATGGCGAGTGAAGAAATTCACTTAAATGCATACTTAAAAGAAAATGGTATTAATGCTGTTGAAACTGATTTAGGAGAATTGATAATACAATTAATAGATGAACCACCAGTGCATATTGTTGCTCCTGCTATACATAAAAATAGATATGAAATAGGTAAAATTTTTGAAGAAAAACTTCATTCTCCACTTGAAAGTGAACCTGAAAAATTAAATAATATAGCAAGAGAACATTTAAGAAAAGAGTTTCAAGACTTTAAAATAGGATTATCTGGTGTAAATTTTGCAATTGCAAATGAGGGTGCTATATGGCTTGTTGAAAATGAAGGAAATGGTAGAATGAGCACAACAGCGTGTGATATCCATATTGCAATTTGTGGTATTGAAAAAGTAATAGAGAGTTTTGAAGATGCAAGTATCTTAGATTTATTATTAGTTCCAAGTGCGACAGGTGCAAACATAACTTGCTATAACAACATTATTACAAGCCCAAGAAAAGATGGAGATTTAGATGGACCAAAAGAAGTTCATATAATTTTACTTGATAATAATAGATCAAAGATTCTAGCAGATAAACATTATTATAGGGCACTTAGTTGCATTAGATGTGGAACTTGTTTAAATCATTGTCCTGTATACGACAAAATTGGTGGTCACGCGTATTTATCAACTTATCCAGGTCCAATTGGGGAAGTAATATCACCACAATTATTTGGTCTTGATAATTGTGCACCTATGTTGAATTTATGTTCACTTTGTGAAAGATGTTCTGAAGTATGTCCTGTTAAGATTCCACTAGCTAGTCTTATAAGAGATTTAAGAAGTGAAAAAATAGGAGAGGGTAGAGGAGGTGTTGTAGGATATCATAACACATATCGAAGTAAAACAGAAAAGCAAAGTTTTGCAATATTTAGAATCTTGGCTACAAATGGGATAAGATGGAGATTATTAATATGGCAAGTTAAAATATTTGGTAAATTTGGGAAAGTATTTGGCAATATAATACCGGGACTAAAAAATTGGCTTAGTTGCAGAAATTATCCAGATCTTGATGCAACACTTCACTCTAGAGTAAAGCAATTACAAGGGGTTATATATGAATAGAGATTCAATTCTATCAAGCGTAAAAACAGCATTGAAACAAAATAAATTATCCGCAACTAATAAACAATATAAAGATTTAATAAAACATTCATCAAACGATATTTTAGAAGAATACAAGATAATGCAAAATGCCAACAAAGCTATATTGATAGAATCTAATAATGCTATAAATGACATAAGAAATATACTTAAAACATTAGAATCAAAAAATATAATATATACACCTGATTTAGATATAGATCTTTCTAGTTTTAATGGTGAATTCTCAATTGCACCATATAATAAAAGTATAGATGAAATGCGAGAAGCATTGTTTGATACTGATACATCAATAATAAGAGCTGTGTGTGGAATAGCAGATATAGGTGTATTTGGAGTTGCATCAAGTAGTAAACACCCAAGACTAGCATCTCTTATTACAAAAAACTGCATAGTTATTTTAGAGAAAAAAAATATAGTTCAAAGTATTAATGATGGTATAAACATGCTAAAATCTAGTGGTAATCCTAGCAATATGATACTTATTGCAGGACCATCTCGCACAGCTGATATAGAGTTAAAAACTGTATTTGGTGTTCATGGACCACAACAAGTATATATTATATTAATATGATAGTTTTATTTAGTCCTAGTGAAGATAAAAATTTTATATACGAAACTAATAATAATAAAGATTTTAGTTTCTTAGATAATCTAATATTTAATGAGCTAAATTCACATCGCTTAGATATATTAAATTCATATATTAAATTCTTAAAATATTCTTCAAGCAGAGATATAGCTAGAATCTTTGGTCAAAAAATAATAAAAGATTTGGATACTATCAGTGCTTGCAGTAATATATGCAATGCGAATATAATACAATCTATATATCTTTATAATGGTGTTGCATTTAAAGCACTAGATATGAAATCTATTCCAAAACATGGTATAGATTTCATAATGAATAATGTAATAATATTTAGTAATTTGTTTGGTGCAATAAGAGCATCAGATAAAATTCCATATTATAAATTGAAACAAGGTGAAAGTTTTTTTGATAACAATATAAATAGTATCTACAAAGGATTTGATACAGTATTAGATAATTATTTAAAAGGAAATGAAATACTAGATTTAAGAGCTGAATTTTACAATAAAGCTTACAAAATAAAGTTTCCACATACAAAAATTAATTTTATTAAAAATGGCAAAAAAAGTACTCACTATGCAAAATATTATCGTGGGTTATTACTTAGGAATATAGCTATTAATGGAAAAATAACACATCCATTTAAATTGATATCTAGTAGAATAGCAAATAATATTAGAATCTTAGAATATGAGGTCTTAGAATAATGCAATTAAAAATTATAAGCATTTTTTTTTATTTTTTATTTATATCATCATTAAATGCAGATAATATAAAGACTCAGCCACCACTTATAGTAGAATTTCCTGTATTTAAAGAAGCAGAAAAAATATGCAATGGAAGTGACTATACAAAGATTCCTTGTTTAATTGAAAATCTAAAAAGCTATAATAATAAAATATATACAAAAAAAAGTGGTCAATTAGGAAAAATTAGTGTAATCTTATATGCCTTAGATTCTAATGGCAAAATAACTTATCCTCAAGAAAAATTAGATAATAAATATTGTGAATTTGTTGATACATTTGGTAGAAGAAAATTTTCTACACTAAGTGGAAATGGTTTTCATTATGTATTGAATTATAATTTTGATTATTCTTCATCATATACAAAAGCTTATATTGCGTGTCATATAACAAAATCTGGAAAAACTATTTCTCAGATTAGTCAGCCAATTAGTGTAATACCAGATAAAATAGAACTATATATGTCTTTACAAACTACACAAAATGCTATTTATCCTTTAAATATTAATAATTTAGATAACAATAATATAGATTTAGTTTTAAAATCACAAAATAATCCAATTATTATTAATACAAATTCTTATGCAAGAACAATGAGTGGTGAAATAGATAGAGGTTTTAGTGATGCATTAATTCCATTGTCGATTAATTTTAATAGAGATAATGGCAAATGTGACAATATTGGTGAAAGTATTCAAGGAGCTATAAAGTTTAATAATGGAAAGTATAGCAATAGCAACTTAAATATAAGTTTCAATGATGTTGCAAGCGGAGAATTGCAATTTATTATAGGACATAATTTATCTAAAGATGATATGATGCAAGGGAAATGCCTAACCTCACTCCCAAATAGTATAAATATAACAAATGCAGGAAAGATTTTATGTCAAGAGCCAATTATTGTTAGAAAAAGAGTTGATATAGTACCTTATTCATTTTTTGTAGAATTAGATAATAATGGGAGACAGATATACTATAATCAACATACATTCATACCAGCAATAATAAATCTGCCAACAACAAAATTAAATATCAAAGCTTTAAATTATAAAAATCAAACACTTAAAAATTTCAATAATGAATGCTTTGCAAAAGATATATCAATAAAAATAAGTGATAATAAAAATAATCTTATATTTATTAATGAAAATATGCAAGATTCAATTATTCCAAAAACAACATTTTTAAATAATTCAGAATCTAAAGTTATACGCAAATTATCAAGTAGTGGTATCTTAGATAGAGATCTAACACCTGTTGATGCATTTTATTCAAATATTATAAATTTAAATAATACTGTGATGAATATACAGTTTTATAATGCTGATACAAAATATCCAATTTATAATATAAAACCCATAATAAAAAATGATTGGCGCATAGCATTATTACGTGGTAGAATATCGCTAATTAGTAATACAAATCAAAGTGATGCTTTAGTTGCAAACCCAAAAATTAATTATGAATTTTATTGTAAGGCACCAGTGTGTAATATAGCTGATATAGAAAGTGTATTATCTCCAAGGACTAGATTTCCTGCATCAAATACTAAAAATTGGTATATCAATACAGCTCATCCCACTAATCTAAAAGTGCAAGAAAATAACTTAACAATGCCTGATAATTTAGCTATACAATCCATTGGAAATATAGTAAATGGTGTTCAAACTATGGCAATAAAATCAAACATAAAAGGTGATTTTGATATAAAAATAAACCAAGGCTTTGGATATGATGACTTTGCTTTATTTTTATATTTTTCACCTAGCTATATAAATATAAGAGATAATGTAGGAGTAAATACAAAAATAAGTTTCTAAAAGAAAATTATTTTTAAATTACCGCATAACTTACGCTAATACAAGCATCTATCTTTTTTAATTCAGATAATATATCATCTGTAATATGACTATCAACAATAATAATAGCCAATGCTTCTCCATTTTCTTTTTTTCTACCAAGTCTAAAATCTGCAATATTTATGTTATTTTTTTCCATAATACTACCAATATTGCCAATAACACCAGGTACATCAGTATTTCTAAATAATATTATCTTACCACTTGGCTCAATATCAATACAAAATCCATTTATATCAATAATTCTTAATTTATCTTCATCAAATACACAACCACTAATTGATATAGTTTTTTCTATTGTTGAAATTTCTATATTAATTAAATTTTTGTATACACTTGATAAACTATCTTTTGAATCTATAGTAATATTTATGCCCCTATCTTTTGCAACAAACATAGCATTTACATAATTTATAGAATCTCCCAAAGAGTGCTTTAACATCCCAAGTGTTGCAAATGTTCCAAAAGATTCTGCATATGGTATCAATTTACCACTACAAGTAATTTTTATACTTCTTATAGCTTCCTTTGTAATTTGAGATAAAAAGAATGCCATTTTTTGTGATAAATCTAAATAAGGCTTTACAAAGATAGGTATTTCATTTTCTTTAATAGGAAGATTTAAAGCATTTGGGTAGCTACTTCCCCTAGCAGATTCTACTGCTATACTTGCTGCTTGAATTGAAATTTTTTCTTGAGATTCAAGTGTATTGGCGCCAATATGTGGAGTTACATATATATTCTCCAAATCAAGTAATGGATTATTTATAGCTGGCTCTTTATTAAAGACATCAATTCCAAGCCATCGTATCTTTTTATTTTTAGTAGCTTCTAATATATCATCTTCATTATACAGTCCACCTCTAGCACAATTTATTAATATTACTCCATCTTTCATTTTTGCTATTTCATTTTTAGTGATCATATTTTTTGTTTCAGTATTTTTTGGTGTATGGATTGTTATAATGTCACACTTTAAGATATCATCTAAATACTTAGCACATGATATGCCAGCATCAATAATAACAGAATCTTTTACATATGGATCATATGCAATTACCTCCATCTCAAATGCTTTTGCTCTTGCTGCAACTCTAGATCCAATATTGCCAAAGCCTATAATTCCCAATACCTTACCTTTCAACTCTGTTCCATACCAATCTTCCCTTTTCCAAATTTTTTGATTTTTTAATTGATAATTAGCACTAGGAAAATTTCTTACTGCATTAATGATATGTGCCATTGTAAGCTCAACTGCAGCAATAGTATTTGCAGTTGGGACATTCATAACTATAATACCACGTTTACTACAATCATCTATATTTACATTATCAACACCAACTCCTGCTCTTACTATTGCTTTTAGCTTTACAGCTGAATTAAGAAATTTTTCATCAACATCAGTTGAGCTTCTTGTTATGACAACATCTGCATCTATAAGCTTTTCTAATAAATCATCTTTATTTAAGTGAGAATAATCAACAAATTCAACATCATCTTGCTTGCACAAAAAATCTAGACCTGATTGATGTATGTGGTCACATACTACTATTTTATATTTTGACATTTTACACCCTTATATTTTATTGAATACTGTATGAAATATTATATTTATTTAATTCACCAACCAACATATGTTTTAAATTTTCATTATCAAGAATAACTTCTAAAATTACAGAATCTGCTATTCTTTGATATGCAAATTTTATGTTATTACTTTTTAAAACCTCATTTAAACAAAAAAATTTATAAGAATCAAGATTTGTGATTTTTAATATATTTGTTCTTCTTTTATCTGAAAAATCTAATGATATAAAAAGCTCTGAACTTGGATAACTAAAGTTATATAACTCCTGTTTTGATAAAACTTGCACCCAAGAATGATTGTCCATATCTTTAGGTTCTTTAACATTCTTAACCTTAGTATCAATACTGGTATAATTTAACATACTTGCAGAATTATTAATATAAATACTGATAGCTACAAATGATGCAACTATCATAATAATAAATATAAAAGATAATAGTATATTAACTAGTAAATTCATCTAAGTCTATCTTTTAAAATATCCCCTAATGTCATTTTTTCATCACTATTATAACTTTTAATCTCTTCTTGTTCTTTTTTTCGGGCTAGTTTTTTTACAGATAATCTTATTTTACTATTATTAGAATCTATATTGATTATACTAGCTTCAATATTATCACCCATTTTCAATTCATCTTTTTTAAGAGGTGCTAAATCTTCATTTTTTATCAATGCATCTATGTTTTTATCTAACTGAATAAATATACCAAAATCTTTAATTTCAACTATATTACCAGATACAACATCACCTATTTTATGAGTTTTAGCAAAAATACTAGCAGGAGATTCTATTAATGCTTTTCTACTTAAAGAGATTTTTTCACTCTCTCTATCTATCTTTAAAATCTTTACTTTAATTAAATCTCCAACTTTTAATATATTTTTACATCTATCTTGCTTATCCCAAGATAAGTCCTCATTATGCAGCAACCCATCTATATTGCCAAATCTTACAAAAGCTCCAAAATCTGTAATGGTAGCAATCTCACCATCTAAAATATCACCCTCTTTATATTTTTTTACAAACTGAGTAAATGGCTTATCCGATAATTTTTTCAATGATACCCTAAGTCTTTTATTTGATGGGTCTAATTCTATAATTTCAACATCAATTTCCTGCCCAACTTGCAAATAATTATCTGGTTTTTTGATATTCTTTTCCCAAGAAATCTCTGTAATATGCAAGAATCCCTCTATGTCATTACCTGCATCAATGAAAACACCATAAGGTTGCAAACTACTAACTATAGCTTTTATAGTATATCCGACTTTAAGCTGGTTTTGAATATCCTCCCAAGGATCTTTAGTTAATGCTTTGATAGACAAAGAAAGCTTGGATTTTTCTTCATCATAATTTAAAAATTTAACCAAAACATTATCTCCTACTTTATAAAGACTCTCTGGATTAACGAAATTCTTATGAGATATTTCACTTGAATGAACTAAACCTTCCACATTATCAATGCTTACAAAAATACCAAAATCCTTAACACTTACAACCTTTCCTTGCAAAGATTCTGCATTTTTCATGTTATTAATTTTTTCTTTTTTATCTTTGTTTGATATATCAAAATATCGCTTTCTAGATACAACAATACCACTATCACTTAATTTAATAATACAAACCTTGATAATTTTGTTACTAAATTTTGAATTTGCCTTTAGAGCAGATTCTTTTATAGGCAAGAAACATTCAACATTTTCATTTTTCCAATTTACAATAAAACCACCTTTGTTTTTTCTAAGGACTTCAACTTCAATAATTTTGTCTTGATAATTATCTTTAATTCTTTCTATCAATTCTTTTGTTTTTATATATCTCAGAGCTTGTTTATAAGAAATTCTACTTTTTCCATTAATTTCATTAATAAGTAAATCTATCTCATCACCCTCTTTAAATACTAACTCACCATTGGTATCTATAATCTCACTTACAGACATCTTAGATTCAGCTTTCTGCCCTATATCAACCATTACACTATCATTATTAATTTTAACAATTTTACCTTTTGTCAACATTGTTGTGTTGCTTAATTTTTCATTTTTTTCACTTTGCTCGTAAAATGATGCAAATTCTTCATAACTCTCTTGATCTTGAGTGCTTAATTCATATTCTTCTATTGTTTTTGTCATTATATTCCAAACCTAAATTAAATTTAATATGCAACATTAAATACTAGCAATCAATGTGGCATTACGAAAGGTATTTTATACAATGCAAGTTAATATTTAGCTTACAAAATTCTTAATTTAATAAGATAAATACTATAAATAAACAAATGGTTACGGAATATTAAATGAAATCAGATGGAACAATAGGTGTAAATACACCTATTCTTAATTAAAAAAAATAGATTATATTTTTTCCTTGATGGTTTCTACTATTTTAGAGAATGCATTTGGGTTACTTATAGCCATATCAGCTAATATTTTTCTATCTAAATCTATATTTGCTAATTTTAACCCATGAATAAATTTAGAATAACTTATATTATTAATTCTGCAAGCTGCATTAATTCTTATAATCCATAATTGCCTAAAATCTCTTTTTTTACGTTTTCTATCACGGAATGCATAATACATACTTCTTTCAAGCTGTTCTTTTGCTTTTCTAAAATGTTTTCTTCTTCCGCTATAAAATCCTCTTGCAAGCTTTAAAATTTTTTTATGTCTTCTTCTTCTAACAACACCAGTTTTTACTCTCATTTTTTATCCTTTACCTTAAAATATTTTAATTAATTTAAATCTTTAGGTGGTAGCTTTCAGCTTCACTTGCCCATATGGGGGATTATAGTATCTATATCTATGCCATACATAAAAGCTTTTTAACTTGCTTCACATTTGTATCATCAACATAATGTGGAGCATTTAAATTGGCTTTTCTTTTTGGTGATTTTTTTGTCAAAATATGACTTTTAAAAGCAGTGCCTCTTTTAATAAGATTTTTTTTAACTTTAAATCTTTTGGCAGCACCACGATTTGTTTTCATTTTAGGCATTTATTTATTCTCCTTTCCAAAAATTAAAAGTGGCTATTATAGCATTTAAAAAATAAATTTTATATTTTATTAATTAATAATATTTGAATCTAAATAAAGTCTAATAGATTCAATGTATTAATTATCTTAAGATATTTAATTTTGTTAAAATAGCAAATCATTATTCTATGAAAATTTAAGGTTTTTTGATTTGTTTAAAATATTAATAATTAGTCTTGGTGGAACAATAGGAATGAATAAAGATAATGAGCTTAATGCAGGAATACCAAGAAGTAATGCAGATACATTTATATCAAGATTGAATGCAATTGGAGATTTAGAACCAAACATAAGATTAGAATCTAAAAGTTTTTGCAATATACCAAGTGGTAGTCTAGATTTTTCAATACTAAGTGAAGTTCTAGAGTATTCAAGATATATGGTTGATAGTGGAATAAATGCAATCATTATTACACAAGGAACAGATAGCATAGAAGAAAGTAGCTTTTTTTTTAATTTATTTTGGGATAAAAAAGAAAGTGTAATTTTCTGCGGTGCTATGAGAATGGAAGGTGAATTTGCTTATGATGGACTATGGAATCTAAAATCAAGCATAATGCTTGCATATAATAAGAATAGTATTAATAGAGGCGTGTTAGTTGTATTTGGAGATAAAATTTTTTCTGCAAACTGGATAAAAAAAATATTTTCCACTTTTATTGATGCATTTGATGGGATGTGCTTAGAAGGCGTAATACTAGAAGATCAACCTATGTTTTTTTCTAAACCATTAGATAGGATTACATATAAATTACCAAAAGATAATAAAAAAATTTTATTTTTAGAGCAGAATCTTGGCGAAAATAATGAAATTTTAGAAATTTGGAAAAATTTTGATGGAATTATCATAAATGGATTTGGTTCTGGACATGTTAGTGCAAAAAGTATGAAATACATAAAAAAAATAAAAATCCCAATTATAGTAGCATCAAGAGCAGTATTTGGTTTTGGAACAAAAAAAACATATGGATATAATGGTAGCGAAATTGATTTACAGAATAATGGAGCGATAATAAGCAGAATCTTGGATGCTAGAAAAGCTAGAATATTGCTTTGGTGTATTTTGGGAAATGGGTTAGAACTAAGCGAATTTGAAAGATTTGAAAATAGTCTTTTCCTAAGCTAGAATCTATAATTAAATCCATTTTAATCATAACTTGTACATACAAATATATAATTAAATTCAATATTAGGAGAAATAATGATTTTTATTGATGCATGTAATAGAAAAGAGACATCATATACACCTATTTGGATGATGAGACAAGCTGGAAGATATTTAAATGAATACAAAGAAGTTAGGGCAAAAGTTGGTAATTTTTTAGATTTATGTAAAAATGTGGAATTAGCAACAGAAGTTACACTACAACCAATTGATATTCTAGATTGTGATGCTGCAATTTTATTTAGTGATATTTTAGTTATTCCGCTTGAAATGGGGCTAGAATTAGATTTTATTAAAAATGAAGGTCCAAAATTTCGACAATGTATAAGAGATGAAAATGATTTAAATATATTAAAACCTATGGCACACAAAAGACTTGATTATGTATATGATACGATTTCACTAACTAGATCAAAGCTAGATAAAAAGAAGGCATTAATTGGATTTTGTGGGGCGCCATGGACGCTTGCTACTTATATGATTGAAGGTCAAGGTAGTAAAACATATTCTAATTGTAAAAAAATGCTATATACAAATCCAAAGTTATTACATAAAGTATTAGAAAAGCTAAGTAATGAATTAAAAATATATCTTGAATCTCAGATTAAAGCTGGTGTAAATGCAATAATGATTTTTGATTCATGGGCTGGAGCACTGGAAAAAAAATCTTATTTTGAATTTGGTTTTGATTACATAAATGATATTGCAAAATATATAAAATCCAAATATCCAAATATACCAATCATTGTATTTCCAAAAGGTATTGGTGGTTTTTTATATGCATTTAATCAAATAGAAAAAAATTTTGATGTATTTGGTATTGATTGGGGAATTGATATGCAATATGCAAAAAATGCATTAGGAGAAAAGTTTGTATTACAAGGAAATTTAGAACCTTGTAGACTCTATAATTTGAATACTATGGAAGAAGGAATTGAAGAAATAGTAAGAATTATGGGCAATAAAAGTGGTCATATATTTAATCTAGGGCATGGCATGCTTCCTGATTTACCAAGAGAAAATGCAATCAAACTAGTGCAAATAGTAAAAGAAAAGACAAAAAGATAAATGTTTAAAGATGGAATATGATTTGCTTCAAATCTTGGTATTGGGATTTATGTATAAAAATTAAATAGTTAGGAATAAATATGCAAATAAATACAGCAATTTATAATCAACCTATACAAAATATCAATGCAAATTCTGATGATTTTAAATTAAAAGAACAGACAGATTCCTTTGAGGCATTAATATTAAAAGTTCTACTTGATACAGCACTAGATATGGAAAATTCGTTATATCCTAAAGAGGCAGGCAATGAGATATATCAATCGATGTATAAAGATAGTATTTCTCAAAGCTTAAGTGGATCATTTGGATATAGCGATTTATTGTTTAACTATCTAAAAGACTTGCAGTATAATCAAAAAAAATAGTAATTTATGGATAATTTTGAAGATATTTTCAAATCTATTTCATCAAATATAAAAACAAAAGATCAAAAAGATCATATATTAGATATTTTAGATGAGTTTATAAAACAAACATATAAGGCAGAAAAAGAATTCAATGATTTAAAAGAAGTTTTTAGCCTAGTATTAGAATCTATACCAAATCCAATATGGGTTATCAATGATGATAATAGCTATTTTTACTATAACTCATATGCAAAAAACATAGATGAGATCTTAAAAATGTATCCAAAAGAGTTAGATGAATGTGAAATTTTGTTTGATAAAGAATATTATTTGATGCAGAGAAGTAAAAAAAATAATAAAACATTAATAACTGCAACAAATATTACAAATGAAAAAAGAAAAGAGCGTCTTGCATCAATGGGTCAAATATCTGCACATCTAGCTCATGAAATAAGAAATCCAATAGGTGCAATTGCATTAATGCTATCAAGTTTATCAAAAAATATTGACTCTAAACATAATATTTATATACTAGAGATGAAAAAAGCATTATGGAGAGTAGAGCGTTTAATTAATACCACACTCTTATTTTGCAAGGGCGTAAAAGCAGCAACTTTAAAACACAATAGTTCTGTTATACAATCTAGTATTGAAGATTCTATAATATACTTTGAATATGGTAAAAATATAGATTTTGCATATGATATCAAAGAAGATTATATTATATGTGATTTAGAATTATTGGAATTATTGCTACAAAATTTAATATTTAATGCAATTGATGCCATAGAGGAACATGAAGAGATAGATAAAGGTCTTATAAAAATAGAATTTTTCATAAAAGATAACTATCAAATACTAAAAGTATATGATAATGGTATATTAGCAAGTGATATAGATAGTCTTTTTGAAGCATTTAAAACCACAAAAATTAAAGGCAACGGATTAGGATTAGCATTTTGTAAGCAAATAGCAGAAGCACATGGTGGAAATATTACATATAACTATGAAAATGAAAAATATTTTCTAGTTTCATTTAGATTGTAGTGTTACTTATTTTTTATATTTTTAAAGTAGAATTTTAAATTTTAATTCTTTATGATAGAGATGAGGGGATAAATGGACGACTTAATGAGCAATACTGATGTTGTTGATGTTAATATTGAAGATTCTATTACTGATAGTTATCTTGATTACTCGATGAGTGTTATTGTAGGGCGAGCATTACCAGATGCAAAAGATGGACTAAAACCGGTACATCGTAGAATCTTATATGCTATGCATGAACTTGGAGTAACATCAAATACAGCATATAAAAAATCTGCAAGAATTGTTGGTGATGTAATAGGTAAATACCATCCACATGGAGATACTGCTGTTTATGATGCTTTAGTTAGAATGGCTCAAGATTTTTCTATGAGATTAGAATTAGTTGATGGTCAAGGAAATTTTGGAAGTATAGATGGTGATAGTGCTGCTGCTATGCGTTATACAGAAGCTAGAATGACTAAAGCTAGCGAAGAAATACTAAAAGATATAGAAAAAGATACTGTAGATTTTGTTCCAAATTATGATGATACTCTAAAAGAACCAGATGTTATGCCAACTAGAATCCCAAATTTATTAATAAATGGTTCAAGTGGTATTGCTGTTGGTATGGCAACAAATATCCCTCCACATAGAATTGATGAGATAATTGATGCACTAATATACATTATAAATAATAATGATGCACAATTAGAAAATATAATGGAATTTATCAAAGGTCCAGATTTTCCAACTGGTGGAATTATATTTGGTAAAAATGGAATTATTGAAGCTTATAGCAGTGGAAAAGGTAAGATAAAAATCCGTGCAAAAACACATATCGAAAAAACAAAACAAAGAGATATTATTGTAATTGATGAGATACCATATCAAGTAAATAAAGCTAAATTAGTAGAACAAATTAGCATCCTTGCAAAAGATAAAGTTATAGATGGCATCTATGAAGTTAGAGATGAGTCAGATAGAGATGGCATTAGAGTTGTAATAGAATTAAAAAAAGATGCAATGGCAGAAATAGTTTTAAATCATCTCTTCAAAACAACAACAATGGAAGTAACTTTTGGAATTATATTACTTGCTATAAACAATAAAGAACCTAAAATATTTACATTACTTGAATTGCTACATCTGTTTTTAAATCATAGGAGAACTATTGTCATTAGACGAAGTTTGTTTGAACTTGAAAAGGCTAAAGCTAGAGCACATATTCTAGAAGGTTTAAGAATTGCACTTGATAGTATTGATGAAGTAATAGCATTAATTAGAAATTCAAAAGATACTCAGATAGCAAAAGATGAATTAATTGCTAAATTTGATTTAAGTGAGATTCAAGCAAAAGCAATTCTAGAAATGAGGCTTCAAAGATTAACAGGTCTTGAGAGAGATAAAATAGAAGAAGAATATAAACAATTATTAGAGGAAATAGAAAGACTTAGTGCTATATTAAAAAGTCAAGATAAATTAAATGAAATCATAAAAGAGGAATTAATAGCTATAAAAGATAAATTTAGCACAGAAAGAAAAACAGAGATAGAAGATGATTATGATTCAATTGATACTGAAGACTTAATACCAAATGAGTCAGTGGTTGTTACTATGAGTCATAGAGGATATGTAAAAAGAGTTCAATTAAAAGTATATGAAAAACAAAATAGGGGCGGTAAAGGTAAAATTAGTGGCAATACGCATGATGATGATTTTATAGAATCATTCTTTGTTGCTGATACTCATGATACTATAATGTTTATTACAAATAATGGACAATTATACTGGTTAAAAGTATACAAGATTCCAGAAGCTAGCAGAACTGCTATTGGAAAGGCTGTAGTTAATTTAATAAACAAAGATCAAAATGAAAGAATCATGGCAACAATCACAACAAAAGATTTTAATGATGACAAGTCCTTAGTATTCTTTACTAAAAAAGGTATCGTAAAAAGAACAAAACTAAGTGAATATAAAAATATTAGACAAAATGGGGTAAAAGCAATTAATCTAGATGATGGTGATGAACTAGTAAGTGCCCATATTGCTACACAGAATACACAAAGTGTCTTGATGGTTACATACTATGGAATTGCAATAAGATTCCCAATTAGTGATTTAAGAGAAATAGGAAGAGTAAGTAGGGGGGTTACAGGTATCAAATTTAAAATAAAAAATGATTTTGTAGTTGGCGCTGTTATGATTGAAGATGATGAAGACAAATTGTTCAGTTTAAGTGAACTAGGCGTAGGAAAACAAACCCTTGCAAAAGAGTATAGACTTCAAACTCGTGGTGGCAAAGGTATAATTGCTATGAAATTAACATCAAAAACAGGTAATATGGTAAATGTTTTAAACTTTAATAACGCAAATCTTGATTTGATGGTTTTAACTGGAAGTGGAAAAATGATAAGAGTAGATACGGATAAAATAAGAGATACAAGCAGAAATACAAGTGGAGTAAAATTTATTACACTAAATGAAAAAGATAAGGTCATACATCTATCACAATGTCAAAAAGAAGAGAAAGATTTAGAAGATATAGCAGATAATGAAAATAATATTTAAGTTATTATTTTTTATTACTATATCTCAAGGCAATAGTGAATTTATCATCTCATATAAAGCAATTATAAAAGATCAGATTTTGATTGGAGAGGAATTTAACATAGTAAAAGCTCTAACAAGAAGTAAAGAGTATTCTATTACTGGAGGATGTGATTTCATACCAAATAATATGGATATAGAATCTAAATTAATAGATATTTTAAAAATAAATAAAGAAATGGTATTGGAGTGTTTAGAAAAAAATATTAATGCAAAGATAACTGATGATACAAAATTCATAAATAATGAAGTTAACTCTAAGACAAAGTTTGAATTTCTACCTCATAGAATCTTAGCTGATATTAAAAATAATAGAATTGATATACAATTTATAAAGAAGATAAGATGAATATAGTAATTGTTGATGATGATATAAATATAAGAAAATCACTTGAATTATCATTGGGCAATTATGATGAATTTAATATTAAATCATACAAAAATGCAAAAGATGCATTAAAAAATATAAGTAATGATAATTGCGACATAATTATTACTGATATAAATATGCCAAATATTAATGGTATTGACTTTTTAAAAAAATTAGATGGCAAATATGAGGCAATTATCATTACAGGATATGCTTCTCTTGGAGTTGCCCTAGATGCTATTAGACTTGGAGTAAAAGATTTCTTTATTAAAACAGAGCTTGATATTGATTTACTAGTTCAAGCGATAAAACGTACTCAAAAAGAAAAAACAATAAAATCAAAAGTTAAATCAATAAAAATAAATAATGAAATAAATCTAGATGGAAAACAATTAGACACTATAAAAAATATTGCACTAAAAAGTGCAAAAAGTGATGTTAATATATTACTACTTGGAGAAAGTGGTGTAGGCAAGGAAGTATTTGCAAAATTTATTCATAATAATTCAAATAGAAGCAATGAAAAATTTATAGCAATCAATATGGCTGCATTACCAGAAAATCTATTAGAGTCTGAATTATTTGGATATGAAAAGGGTGCATTTACCGATGCAACACAAGCAAAAATGGGATTATTTGAACTTGCAAATAAAGGCAGTATATTTTTGGATGAAATAGGTGATATGCCTATTTCACTACAAGCAAAATTATTAAGAGCAATTCAAGAAAAAGAAATCACTAGACTTGGTGGAACAAAAAGTATAAAAATTGATGTTAGATTCATATCTGCTACTAATGCAAATATATATGAAAAAATACAAAATCATCAATTTAGAGAAGATTTATTTTATAGATTACAAACAATTATTATTGATATTCCACCATTAAGAGAAAGACAAGATGAAATTATAAATATTGCCAACAAGCATTTAAAAGAAGTAGCTGATATCTATCAATGTGGAAACAAAAAATTATCAGATGAAGCAATCAAAGCATTATTATCATATAAATGGCCTGGAAATATAAGAGAACTTTTAAGTATTATTGAAAGAGCCACTATACTTAGTGAAGGTGAGTATATAACAAAAGATGATTTATTTCTAGAATCTAGAAATAAAAAAGTATCAAAATTTGAAGATTTAGAAAAAGAATATATAAAAGAAGCATATTTAACAAATAAAAAAGATATCAAACAAACAGCAGATATGCTTGGGATGAATATTGATATTTTAAAATATAAAATTAAAAAATTAAATATTTTATAAAATTTATAGTATTATATACAACAATCGTATTTAAATAATTATGGATACAAAATTATGGATACAAAAGCAATAAAACCAAAAGACTTAAAAAATAAAATCAATGATTTTTTATTGATTGATGTTAGAGGTGAGGGATATTATTTAATTGATCATTTAAAAAATGCAATCAATGTTGAATCTACACAAAGAATAGGATACATAGCAAAAGAGAATAGTGATAAAAAGATTTTACTTTATTGCCATCATGGAATTACTGCAAAATATATGAGTGATGAACTAGCTCAAATGGGATTTGACAATGTATATTATATAGATGGATCTTTCTCTGAATTAGTAAAACAAGGCTTTGAAATTGTATTCTACAATAAAGAATAAAATATTTAAAATAATATATATAATATTATTTTCGACATATTTTTCAAGTGCTCATGATCTTAGCCTAGAAGAGTCTTTTAATCATGTATTAAAAAATAATGATGGTCTAAAAGCGAGTAAGTTAAACATTGATAAAGCAAAAAAAATTAAAGATGCTACAAATATGTTATATTTTCCTAACATAGATATTATAGGAAATTATACATACATTAGCGATCCTATGATACTTGATGTAAATATTCCAGTAAATTTTCCAAACATATCAGGCATTAATCATTCACTTCATATTAGCTCCAATAATCTTGCATATGGTGTAATAAGTATCATGTATCCAATATATACAGGTGGTAAAAGACTTTCTACTTCAAATATTGCTAGGTTGAATATAGATGATGCCAATTTTCTATTTCAATTAAAGAAAATAAATTTATTTGAAAATTTAGTTAAGAATTATTATGGATTAATACTCAATATAGAAATTTTAAAAACTTTAATTGATGTAGAAAATGGACATAAGGCTCATCTTGAAAATGCAATACAACTAGAAAGAAATGGACAAATTGCAAAACTAGAGTATTTAAGTGCACAAGTTGCTTATGATAAAGCAAAAAATAAAACACTTGAAGCAAAAGATTCACTTGAAATAGCACTCTTATCCTTTAAAACTATATTGCAAGATGAATATATAACAAACAATGTTAAAGTAATCGGTAATGGAGTTGTAAATTTAAATCTAACTTCATCATTAGAAATTAGTAAGAAAGAATTAGAAAATATTGATTCATATAAACAAAAGGTATTAAATGCATATCCTATGTTAAAATCAATAGAAACAAAAAAACTTCAAGCAAATGAATTAAAAAATATAGAATTTTCTAACTTTTTACCTACTATTGGTTTGTATGGTGGATATTTCTTTAAAGATAATAACCTATTACTAAATAAAATAATCCCAAACTGGAATATAGGCATCATGGCAAGATTCTCTATATTAGACAATAATGGTAGAATTTTTAGATATCAGGCAAGCAAAATTGCACAAAATGAAGCAAATCACTTATATTCACAAGCAAAACAAGATATATTACTTTTAACAGAAACAACATACAAAGAAGTTTTATCTGCAAAAGATAGTTATCTAAATCTATCTTCCAGTTTAGAACTTGCAAAAGAAAATTTACGATTACAAGAAGAAGCCTTTAAAAATGGTATGAATGATAGTGCAAAAGTTAGCGATGCAAGAAATATGCTTTCTGGTGTAATAATAGAGTTAAAAAGGGCCGAATATAAATACATTATTGCATTAGCCAAATTATGTGCTTTAAGTAATGATATTAATTCATTTTATACATTTTATTAGGTGGGGTAATGAGAGATTTAAAAGCCATAAAACTATTAAAAATTATGGGCATTATTAGTGTTGTAGCGATTATTATAATCTGGCTTATTTTTAATTTCTATCTAACATATAAGCCAAAACCATCGTTTATACAAGGACAAATAGAAGCTACGCAATATAGTATTTCATCAAAAGTTGCAGGAAGAATCAATGAAATATTTGTAAAAAAAGGTGATCTAATAAAAGAAGGTGACTTGGTATATACTATTTTTAGTCCTGAATTAGAAGCAAAAATCAAACAAGCACAGGCTGGATATGAAGCAGCAAAAGCACTAAGTCAAGAAACTAATAATGGTGCTAGAATTGAAAGCATTGAATCTGCAAAAGATGTATACCAAGCAGCAAAAGCTATTGCTGAACTTGCAGAAAAAACATACACAAGAATACAAAATCTTTATGATAGTGGTGTTGTAAGCCTGCAAAAAAGAGATGAAGCAGAAACAAGTTACAAAAGTGCAAAATTTAATGAAAATACAGCTTATCAACAATACAAAATTGCACTTGATGGTGCCACAAAAGAAACAAAAGAAGCATTAAGACAAAAAGAATTGGCAGCATTAGGAACACTTGATGAAGTAGAATCTTATGCAAAAGATACACAGGCTTTCTCTCCAATTAGTGGTGAAATAAGTAATATATTATTACACCAAAATGAATTATCACCAAGTGGTTTTCCTGTTGTTTTAGTAGTAGATATAAATAATGCATATGTGAAATTTAGTGTAAGGGAAGATAAATTACAAAATTTTAAAATCAATACTGAGTTTGAAGGATTTATTCCAGCATTAAATAAAAATATTAAATTGAAAGTTAGATATATTTCCTTGCTTGGAGAGTTTGCAACATGGAAAGCAGCAAATAAAGACAAGGGATATGATATGAGATCTTATGAAGTTGAAGCTGATTTCATTGAAAAAATTGATGGATTTAGAGTTGGCATGAGTGTGCTAATACCACAAAATTAATATCTTTGGATTATAGATTGTTAAATACATTGAATCTAGAAATAAAAAATATTTTTAAAGATAGATTCTTACTATTTATGTATTTTATTATGCCTTTATTTATTGGAGTTTTTGTATATAACACTATTTATAAATCTTTAATTACAGATATACCAATTGGCATTATTGATTTAGATAATTCTAGCGAATCTAGAAATTTAATATTTGATATAGACGCATCAAGCGTAGTAAAAATTATAAAACAATACAGAAGTATAGAAGAAGCAAAAAATGATATATCATCAAAAAATATTTATGCACTAGTTGTCATACCAAGTCAATTTGAAAAAGATATAAAGAAACATATAATTCCTCAAGTAGCCATTTATTACAATACCCAATTAGTATTTATAGGCAAGAATATACAAAGCGCATTAACTCTTGTATTTAAAAATAAGGATGTAGAACTACAATTTACAAGGAATATTGCAGATTCTAAAAATACAATGATAGCACTTGGAAAAAGTATAGAATTTATGCCAAAAATTATATCACTTTATAATGAAAATAGTAATTTTTCACAATTCCTACTAACAGCAATACTGCCTTGTTCTTGGCAACTATTTATTATACTTTGTATGATAGCATTAGTGGCAAACGATGAAAGAAAAACAGAGTATATAAAAGATCAAACAAATCAATTAGTTTCTATTTATAAACATTTATTTATAAAGTTTTCAATTAATACAATAATATTTTTTATCTGGTGGCTTATTATGAGCTATGTATTTTATACGCTGGATTATCCAAATAATGGAAACTTTTATATTTTAATATTAAATGCAATAATAACCATACTTGCATATAATAGTATAGGATTATTTATATATGCTTTAATTAGATCGCATATAAGATCAATTAGTATTGCTGCATTTTATTCAGCACCAAGTCTTGCTTTTTTAGGTATTACTTATCCATTAAATAGTATGGATTTATTTCCTACATTTTGGAGTTCTATATTGCCTATAATGAAATATATGCAAGTTTATATAGAACAAGCAAATTATGGGGTAAATCCTATATATAGTGCAAGATTAATTTTAGAAAATATTATATTTTTATTATTTGGAATCTTGGGTGCAATGATATATAAAAAGAAGCCAATATGATAAAGCTATTTGATACAATAATCAGAGAATTAAAAACAATATTAACCAATTTTTCAATCTTAACTATTATTATTGGTGGAAATATTATATATGCCTTTTTCTATCCTAGTCCATATCTAAATGATATAGTAGTAAAACAAAATATAGCAGTAGTAGATGATGATAATACAAGTTTAAGTAGAAAATTTATCTTTAGTGCAAATGCTTCACCAAAAATAAATATAAAATATAGCACTAATATGCAAGATGCTATTAATTTAATAACAAAACAAGAAATACATGGGATATTATATATACCAAATGGATTTGAAAAAGATTCTATATTAATGTCTAGTCCAAATGTATATTATATAGCAGATAATTCATACTTTTTTATACATAGCACTATTATTGAGGGACTAAATAATTCATCTCATGAATTAAATTTAAATATCAAATTAATGCAGACATTGTATGATAAACATATAAATTTAGAAAATAAAAATATAGTAGATTGGAAATTTATACCATTATTTAATGAAAGTATAGGATATTTGAATTATGTTATCGCAGCTATATTGATATTCATACTTCATCAAACATTAGTTATGTCTTGTGGCATATTATGTGGAATGCAAAATCAACAATTTTATCAAGGAAAAATTAGCTATTTTTGTGAGATAAACCCATTTTTACTAATAAGTGCAAGGATAATTTCATTTTGTATTATATATATTCCATTATTTCTATTTTATTTTGGTTTTATATATAACCTATATAATATTACAACACTTGCAAATTATATAGAAATCATAATTTTTGGAATGGCATTTATAATATCAACAAGCTCATTTGGTGTATTTCTTGGAAGTGTTTTTAATAGAATGGAATATGTTCCACAAATAGTATTAGTTATGAGTATGCCATTATTATTTGCACTTGGATTTATATGGCCAGTTGAAATGATACCAGAATGGATCAAGTTTTTTATGTGGTTTATACCTATCACTCCAAGTATTGATGGGTTTTTAAAATTAAATCAAATGGGTGCAGACTTTTTATTAATACAAGAAGATTTCTATCATTTGATATTTCTAGGTATTTTATATATGTTGCTGTCCTATTTAAATATTTATTTTAGATTCCATAAAAAATAAAAATTAATATGAACTTTATTACACTAAAAGATGCATTCTTAAAAGATATAGAAGTTATTATTGGTTATATCTCTATGGGAATAACATTTGGGATTCTATTAAAAGCAAGTGGATTTGGAGCGTTATGGGCTGCAGGGATGAGTATCTTTATATACTCTGGTGTTATGCAATTTTTAGCAATCAGTTTTTTTAGTGGCAGCTTTGGTTTGTTAAATATTTTTATTACAACCTTAATGTTAAATTCTAGACAAAGTATTTACACACTAATACTTCTTCCAAGATATAAAAAAATGGACAAAAAAAGATTTTTAAATATTTTTTGCCTAACAGATGAAACATTTGCAATAATACAAACAAAAAAACCAAATAAAAATTCCGATCCTGACTTATTTGTATTTTTTATATCAATATTTAATTATATTTCATGGATACTTGGATGTATATTAGGGACATTTGTAAATAGTATATTTAAGTTTAATGATGATGGACTTGAGTTTATAATGACTGCAATATTTGTAGTGATTTTTCTTGATCAATGGAAAAATTCAAAAGAACATATAACTACAATTATTGGTATATGTGTAAGTATTTTTTTCCTTATTGCAATAGGTTCTCAATATTTTTTAATCGTATCAATTATCGTATGTATTATTATCTTTGCTATTTTAAAAGATAAAATAGAATCTAAAATATCAACAATAGATAAAACCAATGGATAATTTATATATAATCTTAACCATTGCAATAGCAAATCTAATAACTAGATTTCTGCCATATTTTATTATGCCAAAAGAAATTCCCCCATTTATAAAATATATTTCAAATATATTACCAAATGTTATTATTGCAATGCTTGTTGTATATTGTTTAAAAGATATAAACCTTAGTAAACCATTTTATGGATTAAAAGAGTTTTTAAGTATTTTAGTAGTTGTAATACTTCACATAAGCATTAAAATACCTATAATAAGTATTTTAGGTGGAGTTATATGCTATATGATATTGGTGCAAAAAATTGGGATTTAATATAGCTATTTTTGGTGGTTCCTTTGATCCTCCACATTCTGGACATAAAGATATTATAAAAGAATTATTAAAATTAAATTTTTTAGATTTAATAATAATTCTCCCAACATTTTTAAATCCACTTAAAAATCAATCATTTTTATCCACAAAGGATAGAATTTTATTACTTAATAAATTGATACAAAAAAATAAAAGAATATTAATATCAGATTATGAAATAAAACAAAATCAAATTACTTATACAATAGATTCTATTTTATATTTTAAAGAACTTTATAAACCAGATTCTATACATCTTGTAATTGGTGCAGATATCTTACAAAACTTACATAAATGGTATAAAATTGATGAAATAATAAAACATGTGAATTTTATTATAGCAAAGCGAGATAACATAAATATAGAATCTAGCAGATTTTATAAATATGGCAAAAGTATTATTCTAAATACAAATAATAATAATTCATCTACTAAAATAAGAAAACAAAATTTTGCTAATTTTAAAGATTCTAAGCTAGAATCATAGGCTTTAATTCCAAATAAGAGGTATTTTTGAAAGAAAGATTAAATTTTATAATTGACTTATTAGATAGCAAAAAGGGTGAAAATATTATGCTATTTGACTTAAAAAATAGCGGATATATTACACAATATGTAATTATAGTCACAAGCCTTGCAGATAAACATAGTTTTGCATTATTGGATCATCTAAAAGATGAATTAAAACCAAAAGGTGAAACTTTTTATTCTGTTGATGAAGAAAATGGTGATTGGATAATTGCTGATTTAGGTGATATTATGGTGCATATATTTACAGAGAATCATAGAAAAAAATTTAATTTAGAAGAATTTCTTAGAAACTATAATTGTGAAAAATAATACAAATTTATAATCTTTCTTTTATTCTCCAAAATCATCCCATGTATTACTTATAGGTTTAAATAAGAATACATCTATAAAAATTAAAATATGAGTTTTATAGTTATTACCTCATTTATTGTTATCATTTTATAGTATTTATAATTGAATATTTTAAATAATATAAAAGCTATTTTAAAGTATAAAAAATTTTTAGACTATAGAATCAAGGATTAAAATGCCAAGTATAACATTTGGTCCAATACAATCAAGAAGATTTGGCATCTCGCTTGGCGTGGATTTATCACCATATAAAAAACAATGTAATTTTGATTGTGTATATTGTGAATTACAGCCAGTAAAAGCACCAGAATCAAAAACAACATCAAAATTTAGTGAAATATTACCATTGGATGAATTGCTAGATAGTGTAAAACAATCACTAAAACAGCATGAAGAAATAGATGTTCTCACAATTACAGCAAATGGAGAGCCGACATTATATCCTTATCTAAAGGAATTTATTGTTGGAATAAAGCCATATATCCCTAAAAAAACAAAAAGTCTAATACTAAGCAATGGATCACTTTTTGGGGATAAAAATATACAAGAAGCGTTAAAAGAATTTGACATTGTAAAATTTAGCTTAGATTCTGTATTGCAAAGTAGCTTTAAAAAAATTGATAGAGCCCATAAAGGATTGATGATAGATGATATCAAAGATGGAATTAAAAGCTATGCAAATATTAGAAAAAATATATTAATTTGTGAAGTGTTAGTAGTTAAAAATATCAATGATAATGATAAAGATATGAAGTTAATTGCTGATTTTTTAAGAGAAATCAAGGTTGATAGAATAGATTTAGGAACAATAGATAGACCACCAGCATATAATGTAAAAGCAGTAGATTATGATAAGCTGATAGAATTAAGCAAAATATTTGATGGATTATTTATATCATTACCACAAAGAAAAAATATAAATATAGAGAAACTAATAAATTTAGATGATAAAGAAATATTAAATTTATTACAAAGAAGACCAATTGCAATAAATGAAATAGAAAACTTATTTAGCAAAAACAGTATAGAAAGATTTCAAAAATTATTTAATAATGGAATTATTAAAATAAAAAATACAGGTTTAATTGATTTTTATACACTTTAAAAATATAATCATTAATTCCAAATAATTATCATAAATCACAAGGGAATTTAAGTTATGGGTTTGTTTGATAGATTTTTCAATAAACAAGAAGAAGAAATAATAGAAGAAGTGAAAGAATATAACGGAAACTTTTTTAATATAGCACGATCTGGAAGCCTTGATGATGTAAAAAATGCTATAAAAGAAGGTGCAAATATTACCGATAAAAATGATGAATGGTGTACTCCATTAATGTTTGCAGCAGAGGAAAATAAAGATCCTCAAGTAATAAAAGAATTAATTAAAGCAGGTGCTATTTTAGAATTTAAAACAAAAGGTGGGGCAACTCCACTAATGGGAGCAGCACAAAAAAATTCAAATCCTGAAGTACTACAAGCACTAATTGATGCAGGTGCAAATGTGAATATGGTAAATGATATAGGTTTTACTCCATTGATTTATGCCGCAACATTTAATCCAAATCCGGAATTTATTATCAGATTAGTAAAGGCAGGCGCAAATGTGAATTATTCCAATAAAATAGGATATACAGCATTTATCTATGCTGCATTAAATAATAAGAATGTCACAATATTAAAAACATTGCTTAATTTAGGTGCCAACCCAAATCACAGAGATATGAATGACTTAAGGGCTATAGATCACTTGAGAAAAGAGAAAGATTATGAAAACAATGAAGTGTATAAATTCTTATCCACTTTATAATCTTAGCAATTATAATAAAAATTTAAATAAAAATATTGACTTTAATTTGGATTTTAATTATAATTATTTCTTTTATTCCGGATTAGCTCAGCGGTAGAGTAGGTGGCTGTTAACCACTTGGTCGTAGGTTCGAATCCTACATCCGGAGCCAGGTACTACTATTCTTATTAAACTTAAACTACAAATTTTAGATCTAGGCTTTCAAATTATATTGTTTTATTTTATTAGTTTTGATATCTATTCTAATAAATTATTTGTTAAAACTATTTTTCATTAGGTTATAATACAGCTTTCTTTTTTATTTAAGGATTATTGCAGATGGAAGATTTTAAAGTTGCTGTTGTTGGTGCAAGTGGAGCTGTTGGTGAAGAAATAATTAGTATATTAGAAAATATAAATTTTAAAATAAAAGAGTTGATTCCTCTTGCAAGTAAAAAGAGTGCAGGAAAGGAAATATTATTTAAAAATAAAAAGATAAAGATTAAAGAAACTACACATGAAATATTAAAACAATCAAATTTTGATATTGTATTTTTTTCTGCAGGCGGAAATGTAAGTGCTGAATTTGCACCAAGTGCTGCAGAATCTGGTGCATTAGTAATTGATAATACTAGTTTTTTTAGAATGCAAAATGATATACCTCTTGTTGTTCCAGAAGTAAATCCAGAAGATATTAGACTATGGAATAAAAGAGGAATCATAGCAAATCCAAATTGTTCAACTATACAAATGGTTCAAGTATTAGCACCATTACATAAAGAATTTAATATACAAAGAGTTGATGTAAGCACATACCAAGCAGTTAGTGGTGCAGGAAAAAAAGGAATGGAATCTTTACTTATCCAAACATCAAATATAATAAATAATAGTAATGATAAAAATTTTAATGTTTTTCCACATGAGATTGCATTTAATTTAATACCGCATATAGATGTATTTTTAGATAATGGATATACAAAAGAAGAAATAAAAATGATAAAAGAAACTAATAAAATAATGCATTCTGATTTTCAAATTAATGCCACTTGTGTAAGAGTTCCAATATTAAGAAGTCATAGTGAATCTATTAGTATAAGGTTTAATAAAAAAGTAACCGCAGAAAAAGTAAAACAAATATTAGAAAATGCAGAAAATATAGTTGTTGTAGATGATATAAACAATAATAAATATCCAATGCCAATTACTGCTACAAATACAGATAATACATATGTTGGTAGAATCAGAGAAGATTATTTTGATAAAAATACTATACATCTTTTTTGTGTTGCAGATCAGATTAGGGTAGGTGCAGCAACAAATGCTATTAGAATAGCGCAAAAATGGATTGAAATAAGAGAGAAATAATCTCTCATTAATTTTTTATTTACTTTATTATATTTTTTACTTAATTAAAAAATATTTTTGACAAAACTAATGTATTCTCCGATATAATGCTTGTTTTATTTTAATACCACATAAAGCAATAATTAATTTTTAAATTTTATTGCAAAGATTGCGATGGAGAATTAATGGTAAAAGTAAATAAAAAGTTAATAAAAATAATTCCGATATTTTTTGCTTTTTACACTGAAATTTATGCATCTGGTTTTAAGGTTAATGAACAAAGTTTAAAATCAGTAGCACTAAGTTCAGCTTATGTAGCTGCTGCTTACGGTGCAGATTCTAGTTATTTTAATCCTGCGAATATGGGTTTTTTGGATAATGTAAGAGAAGATGAAAATGAACTAGAAATAGCACTAACAACAATATATATACCTGGTTTTAAATTTAGCACTGATACAAGAACAAAAAAACTAGGTGAAGGTAGTATAAATTGGGGATTAACATCAGAGACACATATGCATGTGCCATTGAGTGATACAACATTAAGTTTAGCAGCTGCTGTTGGTATTGATTTAAAATCATTGAAAGATCCAATAATTGTTGATCATGGTGGAACTGGTAATAAAAATCAACATGGAACTATCGGATATGTAAATGAAGGTGCTAATGTAAAAGGTTCTGCAGATAGTACAACATTTCCAGTACCAAAAGTATTCTATAAAAGCAAAAGCTTTTTAAATGCTGGTGGAGGAGGATTTAATGTTGGTATAGCATTTACTGCTCCAAGTGGATTAGCTATGAATTGGAATGGTGAAGCTGGTGCATTTTTAAAAGATGTGATGATTGCTATGGTAGAATTGTCGCCATCAATAAGTTATCAATATAGAGAAATTATTGGTATAGGTTTTAGTCCTAGAATTTTATATGGTATGGGAAATTTTAATAATATAGTATATGTCCCATTAAATGGAACAATTCTAACAAATCTACAAGGGTATGATGAAATACCAGAAGATATGATACCGGAGGTAATGCAGGATTTAATTTATGCAGTAAATACTACAACTGGTGTAGCTGGTGTAGCTGGTTTAGTTGTTGGTGCTGGTGCGCACACAAATAATGAATTTAGATATGATATGCCAACTGTATTTAGCCCAGAGGTATGGTTTGGTATGCCACCTGTATCAGAACTTGGTGATCCAAGAAATATTGCTGAATACAATAAGAAAGTAGAAGAGGTAAACAAGAAAATAAAAGATAATTGGAATCATTACTTGGGTGAGTGGGAGAATGGCAATCTTGATTGGAGATATAATGATAAAACATGTGCAGATCAAACATCAATATGTCTACCGACACTATTTAACCCCGTACCAGATAAGACATATCAAACTAATTTAAATGGACAAACTTTAACAGGATATAAACATGTAAATGGCGTAAACTATTGTATTCAAAATGGATACTCAACAAGTAGTTTTTTTGGATGTCAAAATCTAAAAAATACTATGGAAGAGGCAAAAAAATTGGGTGCATATATTAACTGCTACACTGGAACTTTTTATGATTTTAATGGTAATCTACAAACAACAAATCCTGGACCTTGCTCTTATCCTGATCCAACTGAAACAGATGCTGATGGTGCACCAAGAGGATATTTACCTTTGATGGATGCAAAAGCAGTTGCAGAAGCTTTTGGAATGGGAGATATGAATATTTCTACAGCACTTCGTGGTTCTACTAGGGTTGATCAAAAAAGTAATGGAGCAGATCTTGCTTTTGGATATAGAGCTGGTTTAACCATTAGACCTATAAATCTAGAAAATTATTCATTAACTATTAGTGGAGTGTACGATTCTCCTGTAGTATTTGATCTTAAGGGTAAATTAGATGCAACAACCTATATAGGTGGCAGTCTTGGAAATATTAATATGAAAGCAGACTTGAATCTACAAACACAACTTCCAGCACAATTAAAAATTGGTGTTGCACAAAGATTCTATGGTCTTACAGTTGAACTTATGTATGAAAGAATTTATTGGGCTGATGGTAAAAAGTTTGATTTTTCATTTTCTAATCCGGTATTTACAGCACTTGACCCAAATAGTATAATAGGATCATTTTCTCAAGAACAAATTGAGAGTATGATGAGCTTAGCAAACTATGATGCTGTAGCTATGGGAAAAGGATGGAAAGATACCAATGCCTATAGATTAGGAGTAAGCTATAGATTGTCTGGTGGATCTGTTATTATGGGTAGCTTAGCATACGATGAAAGCCCTGTACCACAAGATCAAATAGGCATACCAGATAGTACTGCATATGTCATTGGTGGTGGAATTAATATACCAGTAACAAAACACTTTAGTCTTGGGGCTTCAACAAGTATATATTTAAAAGATGGTTCAAAAAGCATATACCAATCAGAAAATGGTATGGGAAAACTTATACTTGCAAATGTATCTATGGGATATTCTTGGTGATTACCCAAGGTATTTTTTTGCTAGAAGTTTAATCTTCTCATATACTGAGTTAAAATCTACACCATAAACTCTACTATTTCCAATTGATGTTATAAAATTTGTGTCACCATTCCATCTTGGCAATAAATGAAGATGTAAATGTTGTGGTATTCCTGCACCACCTACAGATTTTATATTCATACCCATATTAATTCCATGTGCACCATACTCATACAAAATATTCATAGAATCTTGGGCGATACTAAACATACTTAACCATATATTCCTTGGTAATTTCTCTGGAGAATCTACATGCATATATGGAATAATCAATATATGACCTGGGGTGTATGGATATTTATTCATTACAATAAATAAATCCTTATTTCTAAAAACAACACTATTGTCATTATCGCTAGATGGAGAATTTACAATATCACAAAATACACAATCACTAAGATCATCTGTAAAATATCCTTCTCTCCATGGTCCATACAAAATATCCATATCCTACCTCTTATATATAATTAGGTGCATCATTTGAAAATAATATTAAATCACCATCACTGCAAAATTTACTTAATATACTATTTAAATTGATTTTATCTTTTATTATTATTTTTTGTGCATTAGATATATTATCAGATAGTATTTTGCTATTTAAATCACCTGTAATAATTGCTACGTCAAATACACTATCTATCATTCTAGCAAGCTTAATATTGTTTTCTATACTATTTTCTACAATACCTGGCGTAACAATAATTTTTTTACCATTTGTATGAAGTGAAGAAAGCTTAATAGCTTCTTTCATTCCATTTAAATTACCATTAAAACTATCATCTAAAATAATTTTTCCATTTATTTCAATCTTTTCTAATCTATGTTCTATTGGCTTCATATTTTCAACTAATGAAATTATTTTATTAGGAGATATTCCAAATTTATATGCAATCATAATAGCAACTGATAGATTAACAACATTAAATTCACCCAAAACTTTTGTTTTAAAGTCATAGCATGTTTCACCTAGATTCATTGTAAATGTGCTACCTGATAGATTACTACAAATATTTGAAACATCCTGTGGGAACAATGTAATTGGAATGCTTGCATTACTTGGCAAATCATTATTTTTAAATAGAAACACTTCCTTTAATCTATTACTTTTAAATAACTCATATTTAGTATTTTTAATATTTTCAATAGTTTTAAAATATTGAAGATGCATTTCACCAATTTCACCAATTACTGCATAATGATGATTAATTAAATTTGCAATTTTTTCTATATCACCTTTTTGTCTCGCTCCAGCTTCAACAATATATATATCGCAATCATATGGGAGATTATTGTTAATATCACTTATAATGCCATTAATAGTATTAATACTCCTTGGTGTAGCATATGTCTTAAATTGTTTTGAGAGCAAAGTATGTATAAAATTTTTAATACTTGTTTTTCCATAACTCGCAGTAACTGATATAATAATTAAATTATTCATAGAATTTAATTTTTTTATAGCAAGCTTTTTATATTGCCTCATAATAACTAATTCACTCAAGAAAGATACCAAGAAAGATACAAATAAAGCTACAAATAAAATATATCTTGTTATATCAAAATTGATTAATACAATAAAACTTACTAATAACAAAATACAATATGCAATAAAAAATCTATTAACTCTACTTGTAAATACTATTTTTTTATCAAGCTTTATATACCAAATAATAAGTATACATATATGAAATATATTATAGTAAATAAAATAATCACCAAGTAAAAAGAATAATAATACTGGTAATATAAAATATAATAAATGCCAATAAAATTTATTATGTTTTAGAATCACACGAAAAATATTATAGTTATACCACTGCAGATTCTGCATTAAGTAATATCCTAAAGAAAGCATAAAAATAATATTTGATATTTGAAGTAATATATTATTCATTAACGATCCTATCTATTATTTTAGGATATTTTACAAAAAAGAAATGGTCTCCTTCTAAAATATGTAATTTAGAGTTATCAATTATACTATGAATCTTTTCAGCCATATAGATAGGTGTTATATCATCGTATTTGCCCCAAAAAATAAAAGCTTTATTTTTAAAATTAGCAAATACATAGCTTAAGTCCTCACTAATTGCAATTTTCAAACATTCATACATATTTTGTGGCATATTATAAGCATCCTTTGTACGAAATATAGTATTTTTTAAACCAAGAAATTTGCATATTTTTGCTAGTTTTATTTTTAATTTAACTTTAATATTTTTCACTTTTGGAATTCCAGCACTACTTAATAAAACTAAAATTTTTGGATTAAGCAGTATAGCTATTTTGCCACCAAAACTATGACCAACAGCAACATCTATTTTTATTCCCAATGCATCTAATAAAGCACAAATAACATCGCTATATTGTCTAGAATCTAAAATATAATCATTAGTGCTATTACCAAATCCCGGTAAATCAACATATATATGATTATATGAAGTAAATGTATTTAAAAATGTATCTTGCAATAATTCCTTATTGCTTCCCCAACCATGTAAAAAAATAACCCAATAGGGAGAATTATTATTTTTTATAATATAAGACAAATCAAACTTCTTATTATCTACAAAAATCTCCCTTAGTGCCATTATTTACCTTTAGAGGCCTGAATCTTTGATATGTATTTATAGTCAATCTTTATCATATTTCTATGAGGTAAATTTAATGCAAGTAAATCTATTTTTTCTTGAAAATTATCAAAAAGATATGATGCCATAGAGCCAGGAATAGGATTTATCTCATTTAAATAAACTTTATCTTCAATAATAAAAAAATCACATCTAATAAGAGAACCCTCAAAACAATTTTTATAAATAGCAATAAATGTATTTTTTACTTTATCTTCTATATCCTGTGTTAAATTTGCTTTTTTTGGTTTATTTGTTGCATTAAAATCAAGATATTTTTTATCAAAATCTAAGAATTCATCTTTTGTTACTTCTTCTATCATAGAAAATATTATCTCACCATTTAAAGAAAATCCAGCTAAATTATATTCTTTGACATTAGAAATAAAATGTTCAACTATGATACTATCATCAAATTCAAAAGCTACATCTAGTGCATATTCTAATTCATCATAATTTTTAACAACAGAAATACCAATAGAACTACCAAGTCTTAGAGGCTTAATGATTGCTGGTAATTGGATATTATTTACACTATCACCTTTATGAAATATTTGATAATCCACTACATTAATTCCTCTATTTTTTGCAAAATCTTTTGTTAATGCCTTATTAAAACTAATAACACTTGCTTCTATTCTAGGTCCAATAAATTTTAAACCATAAAAACTAAGCAATGAAGCTATCTCTCCATCTTCACCACTTTTCCCATGTATCAGATTAATAACAACTCCACTAATTATCTTATTACCAAATATACACTTCTGCAAAAATCCACCATTTACAAGTTGTAATTCCTTATCTTTTTTGTAAGATAATGTTGCAAAATGTTTGGATTTCATACTTTCACTAGGTATTAGATAAAATTTACTACTAGAATCTAAAAAAATAAAATAATCTATGTTATTTAGTTTTTTTTTAATTGTTATTGCACTAACTATGCTTATCTCATGTTCAAATGAATTGCCGCCAAAAAGGATAATAAAACCCATAACTTCTCCAAATAGTTTAATTTAATATTTTATGATACAAAGCAATGACCCTATCTATCATTTTATATTGTGTAAATTCATCTATATACCTATCATAAGCATTATTTGCATAATACTCATAGTTAGATTCTATTGATTTTATGGCATCAGATATTGCTTTTGGATTTTTTGATTCTACTACTAAACCTGTTTTGCCATTTTGATTAATCCAATCATTTCCAGATGGAAATAGTTTAGTGCAAATTACAGGCTTTTTAAAACTCATAGCCTCAATAAGAACTATTCCATAAGATTCTTGAATAGATGGTAGAACAAAAATATGACAATTAGAATAGTAATATTTTAAGTTATTTCTATCAACTTTACCCATCAAAATAACTTTTTTTTGTAAATTATTTCTTACTATCAATGAACTTAATTCATTTGTTAATCTTCCACTTCCTCCAATATAAATCATGTAATCATCATCTAGGTATTTAGCACTTTCTATTAAATATTCAAAACCTTTATTTGATGCCATTCTACCAAGAGAAAAAATTACTTTTTTATGTTTTGGAAACTTAATAATAGAATCTTCATTGATATGTGAATTTAATAAAACTTCTTTATCTACCCCAATTGGAATTCCAATACACTTATGACTAAAAGGGGGCAAAAATGAGGATTCATATATATATTTATTTGTTGTTGTAATAATAGAATCTGCTATCTTTAGTAATTTAGTTTGCAATGGAATATAAAATTTTAATAGTTGCTTTTGTTTAATAATATCTGAATGCCAATGTAAGATAATTTTTTTATTTTTATAATTTGATAAAAGTAATGCTAAATTAGCCATAGGATCTGGTAAATGCATATGAATAATATCATAATCATTAATTACCTCTCGTAGTTTAAAAATCATTTGAGGGGATATTGATGTAGAAGCTAGTTTTCCAAAAGATGCACAACGCATAATTTTAGCACCACAATGCAATATTTCTTCTTTATACTCTTTTTTTGAATTAGAGCATAAAACATCACAAGTAATACCATTTACATTTAATGCGAGTGTTAAATCTTCTATAACAGTTTCTATTCCACCAATATCTGGGGGATAAAACTTTCCAAATTGTAAAACCTTCACATAATATCCTTATTGCATTTTGAAGATTCTAAAATTTCTAATATTCTAGGATAATAATTTATTATTGATTTCAATTGCACATCATTTCCACTTACTAAATTATCTAACCATAATGATGTATTATTTGGTGATATAGTCATAGCATTTCCATTTGCCATTAAGTTATTTTTTACAACAGCAATTTTACTGCCATTTAAAATAGCCATAGCCCAAAGCCATAAATCATCAGCCTTTGGAGATAGCTTCATAAATCTTATAGAATCACATACATCCTTGTATAAAGAATTTGGAGGATATAAAACGCCACCAACTCCTTCTAAAAATAAATGAAATGAAGGTTTTTCTTGCCTATTAAAATCATTTTTCTTTATTAACTTCCAAGTACTAAAAGAGTCTATAATTCTATCATGATAATTAATAGTCCTAGCTCTTTGTGTCCAAATTACATTCTTATTATTCAAATGGGCTTCAAACAACCCTTTTAATAAGCCTTGTGGATAAAATATATCATCATCTAATGTTATAATTACCTCATCACCATATTTTTCTAAAATAGGAATAATTTTATTATATTGTCTTAAATTTTTATCATTCCATAAGATTTCTAAACCATATTTTTTAAATTCTAATACCTCATATGGTAAAACCTTATCTAAAAATTCTTCACTACTAAGCGATAAAATAACTTTCTTTGGCTGTAAATTCTGCATAAATATGGAATAGAGCGTATATTTTAATGAATTAATCCTTGCTGGAAATGTAGTGAGAGAAACAATAAAATTTTCTTTTTTATGTTTCAAACTTGATATATCAATTGATATAAAATTACTTAATTCTTTTTCATTTAGCTCATAATCTCTACCAAAGAATTTTAATAGTTTATTTTTAATATTGCTACTTGGAATAGCTGCATGAAAAACAAACTTTAAAAAAAGTTTTATTCTTAGTTTAAGACGACTCATCGCTCATATCTTTCTCATATTTTTTTAACACCAAATGAAAATATATAAATTATTATTTTTATGATTGTTTGCCATCGTGGCATATATTTCATTGATAAAATAGAATATTTAAAGTAAGGTGGAATTATATCATCATTATGAATAAATTTTTTAGAAAAACAAATAAAATAATGAAGCATACTATCAATATTTTTAAGAGATTTTTTATAATATTTGTGTAATTTTAATTCATTATCATTTTCAATTAAATGTAATACTGATATCAAATAGGTTCTGTCATTAACTTGCTTTTGTAATCTGTCTTGAGTTTTTATTCTTGTAATTGAATTATTATTTTCACAATAAATATATAAATTTTGTTTTATGCCTACACTCTTATGAGCTAAAAGACAAATAATAAAAAATAAAATTGTATCTTCAGATGAAATCAAATGTTTATCAATAAAGTCTATCTTTGAAATAGCTTTTTTGACTAATTGTGTCTTATACATTCTACCACATAAATTTAACCAAGACTTATTAAAGTTATTAATGATAATTTCTTTTACTATATCTTCATTATATAAATTATTGGTATATATTTTTGGCAAAGTAGCATATTTTTTAAATGGCTCATGAATAATTCCAAAATGAATCATATCGGCATCTTTTATGTTATCTAACAATACTTCTATAGTATTTTTCAATAAATAATCATCAGAATCTAAAAATAATATATACTCACCACTTGCTATTTTTATGCCTTCTTTTCTTGCTAAAAATGTACCTAGATTAATAGAATTTTTCACTACTTTTACTCTTTTATCATTAAAAGATTCTATTATTGATAAACTATCATCTATGCTTTTGTCATCTATAACTATAATTTCAATATCTTTAAAATTCTGGTTTATACAAGAATTAATAGATCTACTTACATAATCTTTGGTATTAAATACTGGTATTACTATCGATACTTTAGGTATTTGCATCATTTTATATATTCCATGTCAAATTAAAAGTAGTTCCATTTGAATCTGTTTTAATATCAATATTGATATTATACTCATCACATATTTTTTTTACTAAAAATAAGCCTATGCCAAACCCGCCAGAATCTGTACTATATCTAGTATAACGCTCATATATTTTATTTAGATCCTTAATATTAATACCCTTTCCACTATCTTTTATCATAAATCTACTTCTATCTAATAATATATGTATATATCCATCTTTAAAATTATATTTAATCGCATTACTTAATAAATTATCAAATAAGAGTATAAATTTTTCTTTACTACCATTAAATGAAGTAGGCTTGATATCTGTAGATATGCTTATATTCTTTTGTATAAAAAATGGAGTAAAGAAATTTATTCTTTCTTGTAAAATTGTATCAAGCTGCAATTGAGTATTATTGTTTTCCAAACTATGTGGAAAATTATGTGCAACCAGATCTCTATAGATTTTGTTTAACTGTATAGAAGCAATTTTTATTCTATCTATTTTCTTTTGTTCTTCTAGTTCTAAATGATCTTTTTTTAATGTTTCTATACTCATTAAAATTACACTAATTGGAGTATTAATCTCATGTGTTGCGTCCTTTATAAACATATCTAAAGTTCTTATATATTCATTTAGTGGTTTTAAAAAAATTTTTACTAAAATAGCAGCAATAATACCTATAATTGTAAGTGTTAAAATAAAAAATACCCCAAATCGAATCTTCATAAAAAATATTTTTTTATCCATAGAACTATCTTCTAAAAAAACCTTAAATGGAAGTGGTTTTGGATTTGGTCCTCTTGTGTTTCTGATTTTGTATGGCACCATTTCTGGATTTGCAATAATTCTATCTCCAACCCTATATATTCCCCTATCTAACTCAAATTTATCTGGATTTCTAATAAGATTAGAATAAATTAATTTATCATTTCTATTATATATTGCAAACGGAACTTCAACAGTCATAAGTATCTCTGGTATTGCTTTTTTAATATCATTATTATATTTACGCAATATGCCAAAAATATCAAATGAGACACTTCTTAGACTTGACATCTGTGAAAAAATAATATTTTCTGTTTCCTTAATGATTAAAGAATAAAAACCTATACACAAAAATATTGCACTCGTGCCTAAGTATAAAAGTAATATTTTAAAAATTGTTTTTTTTGATGAGCTATTTAACATAACAATAGCCTTTATTGTGACTATTAATTATTTTGTCCTTGCCTATTATTTTTCTAAGATTCTTTATATAAGCTCTAAGACTTAATTCGCTTGGCTCCTGATCTAACTCCCATAATTCATCAAAAATAATATTTTGAGATACATAAGAATTAGCATTTTGTAATAAGAGGTTTAACAATAAACTCTCTTTTTGTGTTAATGAAATAATCTTACCATTTTGATATAGCATTTTTGATACAAATGAAAACTTAAGTCCATTACCAAAATCTTCATATTCATCTATACGGCTTTGAAAAACTCTCTTTAACAAAGTTTCTATTCTTAATTTTAATTCTAACAATTCAAATGGTTTCTTTAAAAAATCATCACAACCGACAATATACCCATTTTGAATATCTTGTATACCAGATAATGAAGTGATAAAAATACAAGGAGTAGTTTTATTTGCTTCTCTTAATGTTTTTAATAATTCAAATCCTGGAAGATATGAAGTATTCAAAAAATGATCACCCTCAGGAACTTTAACATCTAAAAGCCAGATATCAAATTGCTTTTCATATGCAAGATTTAATGCACTACTAGCATCATCACAATGTGTAACTTCAAATCCTTGCTCAACTAAAAATTCACATATTATCTCTGATAGTATAAAATCATCTTCTAATAATAGAATCTTTGCTGCCATGAATTCTCCAAATTTGAAACTAAAATTATTTATTTACATAAACCTTTATACCATATGAATGTGCTTTTTCAAGCAACTTAGAAAATAAAGCAATATTCATATTGCTATAATTATTTTTATTAAATAAAAAATTGTAAGTGTCTTTATATTTAACAACTAATTCATAATCACTAGAATCCAAATAATTTAACATATCATCTAGTGTATTACTATTTAAATTAAATTTTTTATTCAATGCTTTGATTAGCCCTCTATAAATATTATCACCTAAGTTTTGCAGATACAAAAGTGACATATTTGAATTTATCTCACATTTCAATAAATAGCTTTTGAATATTATAGTCATAATATACACCTTAAATTATGGCTTAGGTGATGGTTTTGGCCTAATATGAGAATCCATATCATTTAATTTACCTGGTTTGTGTTCCATATCATGATGATGTTTTGCTCCTTTGTGATTATTTTTTCCATCTGGTTTATCTAATCTAGGACCCATCTTATTACATAATTCTGAATTATTTTTACATTGTTTTTCTATAGCATCACGAATTTCTTGTTTTCTAAGTTTTAAATCTTTAACTTTCATATCATCATAAACTCTATCCTCTTGTTCTCTTATCCTATCTCTAAATTCTTTAGCCTCTTTTTTAGTCATATTATCTATTCGATTTTCTATTTCTTTTCTATAATCTAGTATATCTTTTGGATCAACAATACCAGATAATTTTATTAATTCATCATTAGTCTTTTTACTAAAATCAGCACCAAAAATAACTCCACTAAACACAAAACTGCTAATTAAACTTATTTTAATCATTTTATGCATGATAAAAATCTCCTAATTTTAAAAATTTTAAATTATCCAAGAAATAATCTCACTTTGGATAATAGAATATTAAATTTTAAGTGTGTAATATTTGTGAAATAAATTATCTTGAATTGATAATTTTAAATCTTAATAATATTTCTGGAGATTATATGAATTTAAATTCTCACATTTTTGTAGCTGGACATAAAGGATTAGTAGGTAGTTCAATACTAGAAGTATTAAAACAAAAAGGTTACAACAATATTATTACAAAAAGTAAAGAAGAATTGGATTTAAAGGATTCTAATAAAGTGGAATCTTTTTTTAGTTCAAATAAAATAGACATAGTGATATTAGCTGCCGCAAAAGTAGGCGGGATTATGGCAAATAATACATTTCGTGCTGATTTTATATTTGAAAACTTGGCAATTCAAAACAATGTTATACATAATTCTTATAAATACGGGGTAAAAAAGTTATTATTTCTTGGATCAAGTTGTATATATCCAAAACTATGTCCACAACCAATTAAAGAAGAATATCTTTTAAATGGAGAATTAGAATACACAAATGAACCATACGCAATAGCAAAAATTGCTGGATTGAAGATGTGTGAATCTTATGCTCTACAATATGGATGCAATTTTATATCTGTAATGCCTACAAATCTATATGGGATAAATGATAATTTTGATTTATATAACTCTCATGTACTTCCAGCATTAATTAGGAAAATGTATTTAGCAAAATGCCTTCAAGAAGATGATATAGAATCTATTATTAAAGATATTGGAGAAGACTATAATGAAATTTTAAAAGAATTTGGAATATCAAAAGATAATATAAATATTTGGGGTAGTGGTAATGTAAGAAGAGAATTTTTGCATTCTATTGATATGGCCAAAGCTTGTGTATTTATAATAGAAAATATAAATTTTAAAGACTTAATTAAAAATTATAGTAATATAAGAAACACACACATTAATATAGGATGTGGAAATGATATAAGTATAAGAGAATTAGCATACCTAATAAAGGATATAGTTGGTTTTGATGGAGATATAATATTTGACCATACAAAACCAGATGGAACACCACAAAAACTACTAGATATATCCAAACTTAAAAACCTAGGTTTTAAACCAAGCATAAACTTAGAAGATGGAATAAAAGAAGTTTATTTGCATTATAAATCAAGAAAATAAACAATGCTAGAATATATATCTATATCCAATTGTAAGTGCACCATTTAATTTGATACTAGATTTTAACTCTGGCTCTTTTACATCATTTTTATATAAATCATTTGTACCATAAATCCTATATGGTGTAAATTTATATCCTAATTCTATTTGATGGCTATCAAAAATAATTGCTTGTAATCCAAGATTATATACAAGTCCATCACCAGATATATTTTTAATATTACCTGAGATATCTATACTGCCTGGTCGATTAGAGAAAATATCAATTTTAGTATTTTTAAAATTTGCATATTCATAGCCAATACCTACAAATGCACCCATTCCAAATACATCTACAAAATCTATCTTAAATAATAAATCTACATTAGCTCCTAAGTTATAACCTTTATATCTAGCTTGACCACTAGCTTTAATTGGATCAAATCCTGCTGATTGTAATATAGTGATATCATTAATTATCTCAACTAAATTAGCACTACCATAAGCTCTAAGTCCAATAAACCCAAAATATTGTTGATATCCTAATTTCAAACCATAAATAGGGCTAATTTTATTCTCATTTGAAGATTCACCTGCACTAGATTTTACAAAATCCTTATTATTAAGATATATTCCAGCATCAGCACCAATAAATAAACCACTTTTAGCATATAAAAAAATGCTTGTAACTATAATAAATATAGGAGCCAAAAATATTTTATTCATTTTTATCCTTTAAATCAATCTATTGCTAAAGAATATATTTTACAATTAAGTATTTCAAGATTAAATAAAATTAAAGACATTTTTCATCATAATAACATCCGCCTAAATGGTGCGCTTTTCTGTATAAATTGCAAGTCCGATAAAGTATGTTTTTAGAATCTCGTAGTCATTTACATGTGATGATGTTTCTGCTATTAAATACTTAGGGTATTTAGGATTTGTCGCCTACGTAAGTGCTCGGAATCTAGGTTTAGTATCTCGCATTGGGGCTAGACAATTTAAAGTAACGCCCATTTGGGTATATCAAATGATAAAGGTTTTAATTTTGAAAATTTTAATTATTGGTAGTGGAGCAAGAGAATACAGCATTGCTTTAAGTTTATTGAATGATATAAGATTAAGCCAACTTTATTTTTGTCCAGGAAATGGTGCTACAAGTGAATTAGGACAAAATATCGATATAAAAGGAAATGATGAAATAGTTGCTTTTTGTATCAATAATAATATATCACTTGTTATCATTGGCCCTGAGGCTCCATTAATTTCAGGATTAAGCAATCAATTAAGAGAAAATAATATAAGAGTTTTTGGTCCAAGCAAAGAAGCTGCTATGCTTGAAGGGTCAAAAATATTTATGAAAAATATACTAAAAAAATACAATATTAATACAGCAAAATTTACTAGTGGTAATAATAAAGATGAACTTTATAAATTCATTGATACTTTAGATGGTGAGAAAGTAGTATTAAAAGCAGATGGATTATGTGCTGGAAAAGGCGTAATAATAACAAATAAAAATGAAGCAAAAGAAATACTAAATGATATGCTTAGTGGAATACTATTTGGGGAATCTGGAACAAATGTAGTAATTGAAGAATATCTTGATGGATATGAATTATCAATATTTGCTATATGTGATGGGGATAATTTTATAATACTTCCTAGTGCACAAGATCATAAAAGATTATTAGATGATGATATAGGTCCAAATACAGGTGGAATGGGTGCATATAGCCCAACACCATTATGTAGTGATAAATTATTAAATGATATAAAACAAAATATCATAAAACCTACTTTAGATGCTTTAAAGATGGAGGGAGCAGAGTTTAGTGGAGTATTGTTTTGTGGAATAATGGTAGTAAATGATAAACCATATGTCCTAGAGTTTAATGTAAGATTTGGTGATCCAGAATGCGAAGTAATTTTACCATTATTAAAAACTCCACTTCTTGATATTATAAATGCTAGTATTGATAAAAAAATTAAAGATTTTAAATACGAAACTCTAAATAAGAGTTGTGTTGGTGTTGTTGTGGCATCAAAAAATTATCCATTTAAAATATCTCCAAAAGAAGAAATACAATATTCTAAAATAAACTTTTTAAGTAATCAAATATCTCATATATCATTTGCAGGTGTAAGTAATATAGATGGAAAGCTATATGCAAATGGTGGAAGAGTTTTTGTATCAGTTGGTATAGGTGATAATATTTTAGAGGCAAAACAAAATGCTTACAAACTAATAGAAAATATACATTTCCAAGATATGCAATTTAGAAGTGATATTGCAAATAAGGCATTAAAATAGTGAATATTCAAGAGATATTAGATAGAGAAGGATTATTTTTAGCAAAAAATGAAAAAAGGGTGTTAGCATATATTATTGATGATTTTATAATAACATCTATAATATTTATTGCATTTTATAATCAAATTATATCTCTAAATGGAGATATACAAGCAATAAGGCAATTATTCATAGAATTAATATCATACATTATGATATTAGCAATAGCATATCATACTATATTTACTGCTATGTATGGTGGAAGTATAGGAAAAATTATATGTAAAATTAAGGTTATAAGAATTGATACACTTGATAAACCAAATTATATCCAATCATTTTATAGATCTTTTATTAGAGTAATAAGTTCAAATATATTTTTTTATATACCATTACTTTTTTCTTTTGTTGATATATTTAAAAGAACATTGCATGATATTGTAATGCAAACAATAGTAATTGATGTAAGCATTCCTCAAGATATATAAATTAATGCAAAAATTTTTATTATTCATTTTATTGCTTGATATATTATATGCAGAAATTGCAATAGAGCAATACGATAAGAATAATAATAAAATTTTTGAATTATACGCAGATAATATAAACTCTATTGATTACAATACAATAATTGCCACTGGAAATGCTGTAGTAGTTAGTGAAAATATATATGTTATAGCTGATTATATAAAATATGATATCAATAAACGTGAAGCAAATATTTCAGGAAATGTTAAGCTTTACAGAGATGGAACACTATTTTCTAGGACACAAAAAGCATTTATTAAGTTTGATGATAACTATGCTGCAATAGAACCATTCTATATACAGGATACCAAAAGCGGTGTATGGATAAGTGCGTCATCTGCAGAGAATATTAAAAATGAATATGAATTAAAAGATGTAATAATGTCAGGATGTGATATAGATAGCCCTATTTGGCATATAGAAGGGACTTCTGGTTCATATAATAAAGATAGTTATATTGCTAGTGTATGGAATCCAAGAATCTATATAAAAAATATACCAGTAATGTATTTACCATATATTTTTGTCTCTACAAGAAATAATAGAACTACAGGATTTCTATATCCAGAGTTTGCAAGTTCATCACTTGATGGATTTGTATATATTCAACCATTTTTTCTAGCATTGCAAGATTTTTGGGATATGACTTTTAGTCCACAAATAAGAACAAGTAGAGGTTTTGGGATAAATACACAGGCAAGATTAATAGATCCATTTGGAGAAATGTTTATTCTTAATGCTGGCATATTTTCCAATAACAATAAATACAAAAATAGATATAACATAGAAAATAAAACAATATATGGATTTAATTTTTCTCATCAAAGACGAAATTTATTAAATAATTTCTTAAATTTTGATAGCGATGGATTATATTTAGATTTTAATTATATGAATGATCTAGATTATATCAGATTGCAAAGCACAAAAGATACTACAATACAAAATAGAATTCAAACATCAAGAGCAAATTATTTCTTAACAAAAGATGATCATTATTTTGGGTTATATTTTAAATATTTTTTAGATTTATCAAAATTAAATAATAGTGATACATTTCAAACATTACCACAATTTCAATATCATAAATCATTAGAACAAACTGAAGTAAAAAATATTATGTATGCTGTAGATATAAATAGTAAAAATATAGTGCGTTCACTTGGTTTTGGTTATATAGATAATGGAATAAATGTTCCATTGTTCTTTTCAACACCATTAATTGCTAATTATATTACTATCGGAGGAAAAATAAATCTTAATGCAAACATTATTTCAATAAACCATATTAATCAACAAATAAATTCAAAAAATAGCTCATATTTTGGTATAAATTATGGTGCCTTTATTAACTCTGATATAGCAAAACAATATGATAAAGTATTTCATACAATGAGTTTTAATGCTACATTTTCAAGTCCATTTTATCAATATTTTAAAGATGATAATAATGTATTTAATCCAACACAATCTGGAATATATGGAAGACTAAATGATATTGCACTAATGCAAAAACAGATACAACTTTCATTTTCACAATATTTCTTTGGACTAAATGGAATTGAGCTTTTATATCATAGAATGCATCAAAGTATTAATCCTGATAATAATACAGAAAAATTATCAAGTCTTAGAAATGAGCTTGGATTTACACCAATTGATAATATAGATATAATGACTACCATTTTTTACTCACATCAAAATAAAAATATAGAGGAAGCATCTCTATCATTAAATACTTATTATGCATATTTTAAAGGAAGCTTAACATATTTTTTAAGAAAAAAATTTGAATATAAAACATATCTAAATACGAGCAAATATACAGAAGAGACAGCAAACTTTCTTAGAGTAAAATTAAGTAATGATTTTGGATACTTTGCTCTTCATGGAGATATAGGATATGATTTTAAGCTTGATTATTTAAGAGATTGGAATATTATTATATCAAAAGATATAAGATGTTTTGGAATTGGACTTAGATTTGCAAATGAAATTGTTCCTATTTTAACAACATCTGGAGCACAAACAATAAGAAATAGATATGTAAGTTTGGAATTTCGTTTTGTTCCTATTACTGCAACATCAGTATCATATAGATTTAAGGAAAGTAGATGATAGATAAAATATATGAACCATTTAATGATAGATATGATGCTCTAAATAAATTAATAGATATAATTCCTATAAAAACACTAATAAAAGATAATACAATACTTATTGCAATTAGTGCTGGTGGCTTATTGCTGGCAAATGAAATATCTAGAAAAACAAATTTAACATTTGATTTTTTATTTACAGAACCTATTTTTGCACCTAAAAATTCTGATTGTAAAATTGCAATTGTAAGCGAAACTATGGATATCGCAATAAATGAAATTCTGGTAGATGCATTTAATATATCTTATGATTTTATTTATGGTGAAGCACAAAGAAAATATGAAGAAAAAATTATACCTGATATATACAAATATAGAAAAGGTGAAAATATTAAAACTCTTGATAAAAAAAATGTGTTAATTATTGATGAGGGTATAGAAACTGGACTTTTGATAAATTTAGCAATTAAAAGTTGTATAAAAAAAGGTGTAAATAAAATTATGGTTGCAGCACCTGTGATAAGTGATGATGTGACATTATTTCTTGATGAATGTGCAGATGTAGTATATAGTGTATATCGCCCAAAACATTTTGTAAATACAAAATATTATTTTAAAAATAAAGAAAGAATAGACTCATCTGTGATCATTGATATTTTAGATAAATCACTATCAAAATTAATATAAAAGAAGGTTAGCAATGGAAATAAAAATAGAGAATAATAATGAAGTAGAAACTATATATCTAAATAAAGTTGCAAAAGCTGCAAATGGTGCTATATTATACAAAAAAGGAAAAACCTCAATACTTGCTACAATAGCAACAGATACTAATGCAAATATAGAAGGTGATTTTCTTCCTTTAACTGTTCAATATATAGAAAAAAGCTATGCAAATGGTAAATTTCCGGGTGGATATATAAAAAGAGAAGGAAAACCTAATGAATTTGAGATTCTAACATCAAGATTGATAGATAGAAGTCTCCGTCCATTATTTCCTAAAAGCTATAGATTTCCAATACAAATTACAATTATGGTTTTAAGTGTAGATAAAGAATTAGACTTACAAACTTTGTCTCTAAATGCTGCATCAATAGCACTACTTATATCTGACTTACCAATTAATAGAGCTGTAAATGCTGCTAGAATAGGAATGATAGATAATGAATTTATACTCAATCCAACACTAGAACAAATGAATAAATCAAGTATTGATTTGTTTATATCTGGTGAAAATGAAAATATATTTATGATTGAATTTAAAAGTAAAATTAAAGAACTTAATGAAGAACAAATGATGGAAGCAGTCAAAATAGCACAACAACATATCAATTCTACCTCAAAAATATATTTGCAAAATTTTAATAATCACATAAAACCAAATCTAGAAATAAACTTTGAAGATTCTAATTTTAATATCGATACTTTTAATCTAATAAAAGATAAATATAATAAAACATTAGAATCTTGCTTTTTAAATATGGCAAAAAATGAAAATGCTACACTATTAAATAATATTATTAAAGATATCGCAAATAATGAAAACTATGACAAAATAGAAGTTGAAATTGCAGTATCAAAAATCAAAAGAGAATTTATAAGAAATAAAATTTTAAATGAAGAAATAAGGCTTGATGGAAGAGGATTAGATGAAATTAGAGAAATAGATATAGAAACAAATTTACTTCCAAACGCACATGGAAGCACACTATTCACAAGAGGACAAACACAAGTTCTTGCGGTATGCACAATAGGAAATGATAATGATATGCAATCATATGAAATGCTTACATCAAAATATCCATTAAAAAGCAATTTTATATTTCATTATAATTTTCCAAGCTTTAGTACAGGTGAAGCATACCCTATTGGTTCCGTAAGTAGAAGAGAATTAGGACATGGTAATCTTGCAAAAAAAGCTTTAGAATCTAGTATTAGGCATGATAATAGAGCAATTAGAATCGTATCTGAAGTATTAGAATCTAATGGAAGCTCATCTATGGCAAGTGTATGCGGTGGATCATTGAGCCTATTTAGTGCTGGAATTGAGCCACTATTTTTAGTTGCAGGAATAGCAATGGGTCTTATAAAAGAAGGAGATAAATATAAAATATTGACAGATATAATGGGTATAGAAGATTATGATGGAGATATGGATTTTAAAGTTGCAGGAAATAAAGATGGTATCACTGCCTTACAAATGGATATAAAAATAAATGATATAGATATTAATATAATAAAAGATTCTCTACTGAAAGCAAAAGAAGCACGATTGAACATATTAGAAAAAATGGAAGTTGCTAAAAACAACATTGTATTAAATGATAATACACCTATTACAAAAATATTTCAAATACCAACAAATAAAATATCAAGCATTATTGGTCAAGGTGGTAAAAACATCAAAGATATTATAGAAAGATTTAATATTAACATAGATATAAATAAAGAAAATGGAAATGTAAAATTAAGTGGAACAAATAAAGAAAACTTAGACAATGCAAAAGATTATATACTATCTAGTATTTTTATAAAGTTAGATGATTTTAAAATAGGTGACAAATACAACGGAATAATAAAAAGGATAACAGATTTTGGTGTTTTTGTAGAGTTAAAAGATGGAATAGATGGATTAGTGCATAATTCAAAACTCATTAAAAATAATATTGATACAAAACAGCTAGCCAAAAATGAGATATTAAATGTAGAGATAATAGCAATTAACGATGATAAAATTGAACTAACAATAATATAAGTTATTTTTTATTATTTATTAGCAATAATTACTGCCCTCAAGGCTATTTGTAAGTAGGGGACAGATCCGAACTAGATTGCTTTGAAAATATATAATTTGGAGTTTTGTAATGAAAAAGGCATTATTTTTATTTTTTGCTTTTGTAGGCGTTGCTTTTGCAGCAGATGGAGTTAGTGGAATAGATCTTATAAAGGCATACTCAGCAATTGGTGCTGTTATTGGTCTTGGTATTGCAGCACTTGGTGGTGCAATTGGTATGGGAAATACAGCTAGTGCAGCTATTTCTGGTATTGCTAGAAATCCAGGTGTTGGTGGAAAATTATCAACTACAATGTTTATTGCAATTGCTCTTATAGAAGCACAAGTTATATATACACTTGTTGTAGCTCTTATAGTGCTTTATTACAATCCTTTACTACAAATTGCAGCATAACAACAAATAAATATAGAATCTATAATTTTATGGATTCTATAATATGCGGTTGTGGTGGAATTGGTAGACACGCCATCTTGAGGGGGTGGTAAGGAAACTTGTGCGAGTTCGAGTCTCGCCAACCGCACCATTTAGCCATTTAACAATATCTTACATATATTCTATTTTCATTTAGATTATTTTAATCAATTCTTAAACTACCCCCCTAGAATAAATGTCCTATTTAATTGCAAAGGGTTTAGTATGGATAATGGTGTAATATTTTGGATAATCGTTGGAGCTATTATTTTATTTTTACTTAGGAGAAAGAGAATAGAAAGAAAAGGATTTGATATAAGAGTTGCATTATTAGGAATTAATTATCGAAGAATGGATATGGAAGCACATAGTATATCAGCAATGAAATTCGACCAAAAATTAGCTAAATTTAGTAATGATGATTTATGCGATATGTTTGACTCTCATTATAGGAATATAAAAGCAACAAAAATGATGCCAATAGAAGGACTAAAACAATTAATAGGAGAGGAAATAAATCAATCAAAAGTTGCTACAAAAGTAATAAATCAAACAAAAGTGGCACAAAGGGTAGAGTTCACATTATTAATGATGCTTGATGATATTGACAATGATAGAGTATAACTATAACATTTATAATAATTATTTTTTTTGAATTTATAATATTTTATGATACAATCACATTCTTTTAAATAAGCCGGGGTGGTGAAACTGGTAGACGCGCTAGACTCAAAATCTGGTAGGGGCAACCCTGTGTCGGTTCGAGTCCGACCCTCGGCACCAAATTATATATGTCTTATTATCACAAGTAATTAAAATGTAAAAACTAACACAACTTCATTATAAATATAAAATCAATGAGACTATTATTTAGTTTGAGTATTTTTTGAAATAAAATAGAATCTTTGAAAATCTTATATACCACAGTATTAATTTTTCTCATATTTTATATTATTATTTATAATTCATTATAAATAATAATTTCATAAAGAAAGTTGAAAATGAAAATACTAGGTTTTGATGTAGGAATTAATTCTATAGGCTGGGCTTTTATTGAAAATGATGAACTAAAAGATTGTGGTGTAAGAATATTTACCGAGGCTGAACATCCAAAAACTCAAGAATCCTTAGCTTTGCCTAGACGAAATGCAAGAAGTTCTAGAAGAAGATTGAAAAGAAGAAAATCAAGACTTATTAAATTAAAATATAAAATCTCAAAAGAATTTAAATTAAGCTACGAAGATTATATATCAGATGATGGAGAACTTCCTAGAGCTTATAGAGGAAAATTGATTAGTCCATACGAACTAAGATATAAAGCATTGATTCAAAAACTAGAAGCTAAAGATTTAGCAAGAGTGATTTTACACATAGCAAAACATCGTGGTTATATGAATAAAAATGAAAAAAAGTCAAACGATGCTAAAAAAGGTAAAATTTTAAGTGCTTTAAAAAATAATACTTTAAAATTAGAAAAATATCAAAGCGTTGGAGAATATTTTTATAAAGAATTCTTTCAGAAATATAAAGAAAATACTAAAAATTTCATCAAAATCCGTAACACTAAAGATAATTACAACAATTGTGTTTTAGCAAGTGATTTAGAAAAAGAGCTAAGATTAATCCTAGAAAAACAAAAAGAATTTGGTTATAGCTATAGTGACAATTTTATAAAAGAGATTATAGAAGATGCATTTTTTCAAAGACCTTTAAAAGATTTTTCACACTTGGTAGGAACTTGTACTTTTTTTGAAGAAGAAAAAAGAGCTTGCAAAAATTCTTATAGTGCTTGGGAATTTGTAGCTTTAACCAAGATTATCAATGAATTAAAAAAATTAGAAAAAACAAGTGGAGAGATTATATCATCTAAAATAATAAATGATATTTTAAATCATATTTTAGATAAAGGAAATATTACTTATAAAAAATTTAGAGCTTATATTAATTTACATGAAAGTATCAATTTTAGTAGTCTTAAATACGACAAAGATGATGTAGAAAGTATAAAATTAGTTGATTTTAAAAAGTTAGTAGAATTTAAAAAAGCCTTAGGAGATCATTCTCTTAACAGACAAGAACTAGATCAAATAGCTACATATATTACTTTGATAAAAGATAATGATAAACTAAGAGTTAAGCTAGGTAAATATAATTTAAGTAATGAACAAATCAATGCTTTATTGGAAATTGAATTTAATGATCATATAAATCTTAGTTTCAAAGCATTAGATAAAATCTTACCTTTAATGAGAGAAGGGAAGAGATATGACGAAGCTTGCAGAATTTTAAATCTAAAAACAAAATCAATTGATCAAAAGCAAGATTTCCTTCCTGCCTTTTGTGATAGTATTTTTGCACAAGAGCTTACAAATCCTATAGTAAATAGAGCTATAAGTGAGTATAGAAAAGTTCTAAATGCTTTGCTTAAAAAATATGGAAAAATGCATAAAATTCATATAGAGCTATCAAGAGAAATAGGGCTTAATAAAAAAAGAAGAAAAGAAATAGAAAGCGAGCAAAAACAAAATCAAGCGATCAATACTTGGGCTTTAAGTGAGTGTGAAAATATAGGACTTAAAGCAAATACTAAAAATATATTAAAACTCAAACTCTGGAAAGAACAAAATGAATATTGTATATATAGTGGTAATAAAATAACATTAGAACATCTAAGAGATGAAAAGTCTCTAGAGGTAGATCATATTTATCCTTACTCAAGAAGCTTTGATGATTCATTTATAAACAAGGTTTTGGTTTTTACCAAGGAAAATCAAGAAAAACTTAATAAAACACCTTTTGAAGCTTTTGGAGAAAATTCACAAAAATGGAATAAAATCCAAGCATTAGCACAAAATCTATCCTATAAAAAGAAAAATAGAATTCTAGATAAAAATTTTAAAGATAAACAGCAACAAGATTTTATCAGTAGAAATTTAAATGATACTAGATATATTTCAAGTTTAATAAGTAAATATACAAAAGAATATTTAGCTTTTCTGCCTTTAGATGAAAAAGAAGATATAAGTTTAAAAAGTGGTGAAAAAGGTAGCAAAAATCATGTTCAAACAATAAATGGAATGCTTACATCTGTTTTAAGACATACTTGGGGTTTTGCTCAAAAAGATAGAAGCAATCATCTCCATCATGCACTTGATGCTATTATAGTTGCTTATAGCACAAATTCAATCATAAAAGCTTTTTCAGATTTTAAAAAAAATCAAGAGCTTTTGAAAGCAAAACTTTATGCTAAAGAATTAACAAGCAAAGAGTATAAAGATCAATCAAAGTTTTTTGCACCATTTGAAGGATTTAGAGAAAAAATTTTAAACAAAGTTGATGAAATTTTTGTCTCAAAACCACCTAGAAAAAGAGCAAGAGGTGCTTTACACAAAGAAACTTTTTATTCTGAAAGTGAAATGATTAAAAAATATAATTCTAAAGAAGGTTTAAATACAGCATTAGATTGTGGAAAAATAAGGAAAATAGGCACAAAATATGTTGAAAATGATACTATGGTAAGAGTTGATATCTTTAAAAAACAAAATAAATTTTATGCCATACCTATTTATACCATGGATTTTGCCTTAGGAATTTTGCCAAATAAAATAGTAATTATTGGTAAAGATAAAAATAACAATCCAAAACAATGGCAAGAAATAAATGAAAGTTATGAATTTTGTTTTTCACTATATAAAAATGATCTAGTTTTATTACAAAAAAAAGATATGCAAGAAGCTGAGTTTGCTTATTATAATGGTTTTAATATTAGTAATTCTAGTATTTGTGTTGAAAAACATGATAATAAATTAGAAAATTTAACAGAAAATCAAAAATTGTTATTTTCCAATGCAAAAGAAGGAAGTGTAAAAGTAAGCGGGTTAGGAATTCAAAATTTAAAAATATTTGAAAAATATATAATAACGCCACTTGGAGAGAAAATAAAAGAAGATTTTAAACCAAGGCAAAATATTTCTTTAAAAACAAGTAAAAAATATGGCTTATGATGAAGCTTTTAAAAGTATATTAATAACAAATCAAGCAAAGTTAAGCATTGAATTAAACCATATTGTTGTAAAACAAGATAATAAAGAAGCTAAAATTTTTCTAAAAGATATAAATTTTATTATATTAGAATCTTTACAAGCAAGCATTACTTCAAGTTTGCTTAGTGCCTTAGCTAAATACAAAATAATACTTTTAACCTGTGATGAAAGTCATAATATAAATGGAATTTTTTCTCCATTTTTAGGACATTTTATAAGTGCAAAAATAGCAAAAAAACAAATAGCAGTAAGTCTTCAAAGAAAAGCTATTTTATGGCAAAAAATCATAAAAAATAAAATATCAAATCAAGCTTATATTTTAAAAATTACAAATCATACAAAAGAATCTAATAAACTTTTAGACCTAGCAAAAAATGTAAGTTTAAATGATGCAAAAAATTCAGAAGCAACAGCTGCTGCTTTATATTTTAAAACATTATTTGATAAAAATTTTACTAGAAATAATATATGCTTTATTAATTCTGCGCTAAATTATGGATATGCTATAGTAAGAACAAATATACTTCGAGCTGTTTGTATAAGTGGGTTATTACCATGGCAAGGTATTAAACATGATAATATATATAATGATTTTAATCTTTGTGATGATTTAATAGAAATTTTTAGACCTATAGTTGATTTTTGTGTATTTAAATTAAAAAATAAAAAAGATAGTGAATTTTTAGATAAAGAAACAAAACAAATATTAATTCAAATCTTGCAAGAAGAAATAATTATAGAAAATAAAACTTACCCTTTAAATAGGGCTATAAATTTTTATATTCAAAATTTTAAAAATGCATTACTAGAAGGTAGTGAGCTAACAATGGTAAAGCTAGATGATAGAAGATAAATTTATGAGAGTATTATTAATGTTTGACATACCAACCAAAAGCAAAAAAGATAGAAAACATGCTTCAAAATTCAGAACTTCACTAATAAAACTTGGATTTTTTATGATGCAATTTAGTGTTTATGTAAAAATTTGCAAAGGAATTACTTCAGCCAAAAGTGCAATAAAATCTGTAGAAAAAAACCTACCACCTAATGGAAATGTAAGAGTTTTAATAATCACAGAAAAACAATTTGATAATATGAAAATACTTGTAGGCAAAGTATCATTTAATGAAAAAATAAATGATGACAAGAATCTAACTCTTTTTGATTTTTAAATATTAATAATGAGCACGGTTTTAGGAATTGATATCCTGCGTGGATCCGTGCAAAACCACTTATTTTAGTCTCTTTTTAAATTCCCTATCAAAGAATATTTACACACCACAAAGAATGTATAAGCTGCTATATTCCTTTATTTTTTGAAAGTCTATTTTATCATAAAGGAATTTAAAAAGAGACTAAAACTTATTGATGAGATAGATCTTTGTTATAGCATTTTATCATAAAGGAATTTAAAAAGAGACTAAAACTTATGAATTTGCCTAACCCTTTATCATCTAATTTTATCATAAAGGAATTTAAAAAGAGACTAAAACAAACAAGTATTTATATTTTGAATGTTTTTTATTTTATCATAAAGGAATTTAAAAAGAGACTAAAACAAAGCCTGCTCTTTGATTTTCATAGGTTAATATTTTATCATAAAGGAATTTAAAAAGAGACTAAAACCAACTACTAGTTAATAATATTTGCCAATTTGCCATTTAGCTATTTTTTTAAATATAATGTTATTGCCATTAACAAATTATTGGCGTAATGTTAAATGTGGAGGAAGTATTTTAATGATAAAAAAGATTGTTTTGGGATTATTCCTTAATATTGCAATAGTTACAAATTTGATTGCTGAGAGTAATGGTGTATTTTTAGGAGTAGGTATAGGGTTTGTTAATAGAGGAGAAGATGTAACTATAAGTGGAAATAAGAATAAATATAATAGCAATGATGCTTTTATGGGAGCATTAATTGGATACAAACATTATATAGGCAATAGCAGCTTTGGACTTAGATATTATTTTAGTGTAGATAGCAATTTTGATACAGAAAAAAAAGATGCTAGCACTGCAAATTTTATAGATTATGATTTGAATGTTGATGCAATGTATAATTTCACACCTAATTCTAGTTTCGTTGGTGTTGGGTTGTTTGCTGGAGCTTTTGCAGGAGTTGGAACATTTAATATAAGTGCTAGTGATGTTTATGTAAAAGATAATCAAATAGCATCTATAGAGAAAAAACAATTTAGAACTGGAGTAAATTTTGGATTAAGACTATTACTTGGTGATCATAACTCTATAGAAGTAGCATCAAAACTACCTCTTATCTCATCTGAAATCACTCAATCTAAAAGTGATAATTTATTACCAGAAAGTAGAACATTTAGAGAAAACTATAGTGTATTGCTAAGATATGTGTTATCTTTCTAAAAAATTTAATGTAATTAGTAATCACTAATTACATTAAAATCTTTTCTTTTATCTTTAATCCAAAACCACCTAAACCAATATAATGTCTATTTGCATGGGTAGATAAAAGTGTAAATTCATTAATATTAAAATATCTAAGTATTTGAGCACCGATACCAAAATTTTTAGATTCTAATTCTGATTTATTTTTGTTGCCATTAATGCATATTAAATAACCTCCATTGTTATTTAAGAATTCTATAGATTTGTGCAATATTTCAAACTCTTTATTTTCAAGTAATTGTAAAGTATTATCAAATGTATGAAATTTTACATTATTAGCTTCTGGAGAAAATTTATATACTATATGCTTATTGTTTAAATGATCTAAAAATATAAATTTAATACATTTTATACCAAGAAGCATAACTTCAATTTCATCCAATTTACATATTAATTGCTCATACTGCATTCTGTAATAGATTAAATCTGAAACATATAAAATTTTTAAATTATGTTTCTTAGCAAATTCAATTACAAAATCATCATCATTGCTTGCCATTGTTCCATCATCTTTCATTAATTCACATATTACTGAAACCGGCTTTAGTCCAGCTAATTTACATATATCTATACTAGCTTCTGTATGTCCTGTCCTCTCTAATACCCCACCATTCTTTGCAATTAATGGAAAAATGTGACCTGGACGGGCAAAATCACTTGGCTTTGAATCTTCATTGCAAATTAATTTTATAGTCATATCACGCTCAAATGCACTAACACCAGTTTTTGCATTTTTTGCATCTATGGAAACTGTAAAAGCTGTTTCATGGTTTGAGCTATTATTGTTAACCATTAGTGGAAGATCTAGCTTGTCTGCTATATCTTTTGTTATAGATACACACAATACACCTCTTGCTTGTGTAACTAAAAAATTTACTTTATCTGAACTACTAAATTCTCCAGCATAGACTATATCACCTTCATTCTCTCTTTCTTCATCATCCATAATAATAATCATATCACCATTTTTTATGGCTTCAATCGCCTCTTGTACTCTTTTAATCTGCATAATAATTCCTAGTAGTTATCATTTTTAAGACGAAAATTATAACCAAAAATAAAATATACTTGACATTAAAAGATAAAACAAATATAATTCGAACTTTTAAATTGATATATTGGGGTATAGCCAAGCGGTAAGGCAGCTGGTTTTGGTCCAGCCATTCAGAGGTTCGAATCCTTTTACCCCAGCCACTTGATATTATCGTGAATCCTCATAAGATTATCGCGGGATAGAGCAGCTCGGTAGCTCGTTGGGCTCATAACCCAAAGGTCGGTGGTTCAAATCCATCTCCCGCAACCAAGAATTTATCCTCGGTAGTAATATATACATTGCATAAAATAACTTCGTTATAAAAATTTATAATTAAAGCTTAAAAAATTATATAAGGTCTATAAAGACAAATATACATAACAAATCAATATATAAATATAAATATATTGCTATTATAAATCATTAATACTAAAATGGGGCAATCTTAAAATACTTAAGATTAATTTTATTTTAGGGAGTATTATGGTTAAAGGGAAATTATTATGCATTATTGCATGTTTTATGACTATTTCTTTTGGGGCTGATTATACAACAAGTGTAAGTTCGTTATATATTGAAGGAAATCAGAAAGTAGTAGGTAGATTATTGCCAACTGTCAAAGTAGATATTATAGAGAAAGTTGGCGATAAGTTTAAAATTTCATTTGAAGGATACATACAGGATGGTGCAGAAAATGCAATATATTTTGTTCCAAATAAAAGAATCTTGGTTGCAGGTATTACAAAAAATGCTAAGTTTGACTATGAAGTAATAGAAACAATTACAGATAAAGATAAGGTATGGAAAAAAATCAAAACTACATTCATAACTGATCAAAAAGAATTTACAAAAGATGTAAATACATTATATAAAAAAGCGGATGAAATGTATTCAAATAATTGCTCTATTTGTCATGCATTACATAATAAAAAAGAGTTCAATGCAAATCAATGGCCTAGTGTAGTTAATTCTATGTTAAGCAGAACAGCTATATCAAAAGAAGATAGCTATATATTAATACAATATTTACAAAAACATGCAAAAGATATGTAAAAGGAGTAAAAAATGAAAAACATCAATAGAAGAAGCTTTTTAAAAATAGGGGCGGTATTTGCAGTAATACCATTTATAGATAGTGCAACAAATAGAGGTAAGTTATTTGCAAACAATAGCATAAAATCATATTCCACAAATCTTATAAAAAATGGAGAAGTTATAACAGGTGCACATTGGGGTATATTAAAAGTCAAAATAAAAGATGGTAAAGTTATATCATCAACTAATGCGATAGAAAATAAAACAAAAAATCCTCTACAAAGTGTTACAAAAGATTTAATATATACAGATTCAAGGATAAGATATCCAATGGTAAGAAAAAGCTACCTAGAAGATCCTAATAACCCAAAACCTGAATTAAGAGGAAAGGACGAATGGGTAAAGGTAGATTACAACACAGCTATAAAGTTGATAGCTCAAGAGCTTAAAAAAACATATAGAGACAAAGGTCCAAGTGGTATTTATGCTGGAAGTTATGGTTGGTATAGTCCAGGAAGGATGCATAATTGTAGAGTGCTGCTATGGAGATTTTTAAATTTAACTGGCGGTTTTGTAGGCAGTACTGGAGATTATTCAACTGGTGCATCACAAGTTATTATGCCACATGTAACAGGAACTATAGAAGTGTATGAACAACAAACCTCTTGGGATTTAGTATTAAGTGATTCTAAAGTTGTAGTTATATGGGGAGCAAATCCTCTTGCAACACTAAGACTATCCTGGGGAATAACAGATTCTGAGGGAATTGAATATTTAAAAAAACTAAAAGATTCTAAAAAAAGAATTATACATATAGATCCAATATACAATGAAACTGCTCAAATGCTAAATGCAGAGTGGATAGCACCTATACCAAATACAGATGTAGCATTAATGCTTGGTATAGCACATACAATGTATAAAAATAAAAAATATGATAAAGATTTTATAGAAAATTATACAAATGGATTTGACAAATTTTTAGAATATCTTCTTGGAAAAACTGATAAAACGCCAAAAGATGCAAAATGGGCTGCTAAAATCACTGGTATAAGTGAAAAAGTGATTAATGAATTAGCAAATACAATATTTGATAATAGAACTATGCTTTTATCTGGATGGGGAATGCAAAGAGGTCATCATGGAGAACAACCACACTGGATGCTAGTAACGCTAGCATGTATGATTGGTCAAATAGGATTACCTGGTGGTGGATTTGGCTTATCATATCACTATTCAAATGGAGGAGTACCTACAGCTAAAGCTCCTATACCAAGTGGAATGACATCTGGAAGCAATACAGGTAATGCTGCATGGTTAGAACAAGCATCAAAAACAAATATTCCTGTTGCAAGAATTGCTGATATGCTACTAAATCCAGGTAAGACAATTGATGTAAATGGAAAGAAAATAACATATACAGATATTGATTTTATATACTGGGCTGGTGGTAATCCGCTTGTTCACCATCAAAATACAAATAACTTATTAAAGGCTTGGAAAAAACCAAGAACTATAGTAGTGCATGATCCATACTGGACACCAACTGCAAGACATGCTGATATAGTTATGCCAATAACAACTCTATATGAAAGAAATGATATATCACTTACAGGTGATTATTCAAATCTTAATTTGGTACCAATGAAACAGCTAGTAGAAAAAGAATACGAGAGTGTTGATGATTATCAAGTATTTTGTGATTTAGCAAAAGAATTTAATGTATTTGATAAATTTAGTGAAAATAAAAATGAAATGCAATGGATAGAAGAATTTTACAATACTGCGCTAAAGCAAGCACAATCACTAAAAATTAATATGCCTAATTTCAAGGAATTTTGGAATGCAAACAAACCGCTAACATTTGAAGTTCCTTATGAAAATACAGAATTTGTAAGATATAAAGATTTTAGAGATGATCCTATATTAAATCCACTTGGAACTCCATCTGGTTTAATAGAAATTTATTCAGAAACAATTGAAAAAATGAATTATGATGATTGCAAAGCACATCCAATGTGGATGGAGCCAATAGAGTGGCTTGGAATGAAAAATAAGCCCGCAGAATTTCATCTAATTAGTTCACACCCTGCAGATAGACTACATAGTCAATTGAATAATACAAGTCTAAGAGATACATATGCTATAAATGGTAGAGAGCCAATTTGGATTAATACTAAAGATGCAAAAGATAAAGGAATAAAAGATGGTGATATTGTTAGAGTATTCAACAAAAGAGGACAGATACTTGCTGGTGCAAAAGTTACAAAAAATATAAGACAAGGTGTTGTAAAAATAAATGAGGGTGCTTGGTATAATCCAGATAATGATATGGAAGATAATGCAATTTGTAAAAATGGATGTGCAAATGTATTAACTATTGATATACCAACATCAAAATTAGCAAATGGTAATATTTCTCATACAGCACTAGTAAATATTGAAAAATATAAAGGAAAAGTAAAAGAGGTAGATATATTCAAACAGCCAACAAAAATTTCAAATATGTAAAATTAAGATTCTATGAATTTCATAGAATCTTAAAGAACAAAATAATATTACAATTCATATAATTCGCAAATAATTTCTTAAATAATTGGAAAATGATTAGGGGATATAATGCGTGATATCATATTAATTGGTTCTAAAGAAGAGACAAACATAAAATCTTTAGTTGTTAGCGAGATTGAATTAATTGAATTTTCTTTAAATTTAAATAATATAGATGCATTAATTTTTACTTCAAAATATGCAATCGCTTCTATTGCAAATAATGCAGATAGACTAAAAGATCACTCTTGGAAAAATATTCCTAGTTTTGTAATAGGAAAATCTAGTGCAGATTATTTAATTAAAATGGGTGGAACAATAGAATATATAGGAGAGGATTCTCATGGTGATGGATTTGCAAATGAAATAATTCCTCTTTTAAAAAATAGAAATCCTCTTTATGTAAGAGCAAAGAAAATTGTATCTCACATAAATGAAAAATTAATTCACCAAAAAATAAAGCTTCATGAAATAATAGGATATGAAAATAAAGTAAAAAAACTAGATCCAAAATTAGCTCCAACACCAAATTCAATTTTAATATTTACTGCACCAAGCCATTACAAAGCTTTTTTATCTAATTTTAAATGGGATGGGAGTTATATAGCAATTGCAATAGGTATGACTACATTTGGTGTATTTGATGCTGGAGTGAATGCATTTGTATCACCAAAACAAAGCATACAAGATTGTATAGAATTTGCACAAGAATTAAATACAAGGCTTCCATGAATATTTTAAGTGTTACACAATTAACAGAGCAAATTAAACAAACATTAACAAACTATTTTGATGAAATTCAAATTCAAGGCGAAATTGGAAATCTAACAAATCATCAAAGTGGGCATTGCTATTTTACATTAAAAGATACTAATGCAAGTATAAGATGTGTGCTTTTTAAAGGAATAAAATCAAAGCTAGATAATATTAATTTAAAAACAGATATGCAAGTTATAGTAACAGGAAACTTAAGTGTATATGAGAGCAGAGGAGAGTATCAAATAATATGCTCAAATATAAAAGAAGATGGAATTGGAAATCTTGCAATACAATTTGAAAAATTAAAACAAAAATTAAAAGAAAAAGGATATTTTGAATCTAAAATTAAAAAGAATATTCCAAAATTTCCAAAAAAAATTGCATTAATTACATCATCAAGTGGGGCAGCCCTAAAAGATATGAAATTTGTAGCAAATAAACGATGGAATCTTGTGAAATTTGTAATATTTGATACATTAGTACAAGGAAATGAAGCAAAATATATGATTGAGAGAAATATAAAAGCTGCAGATTCTATGGGGTTTGATATCATTATTTTGGCAAGAGGTGGAGGCAGTATTGAAGATTTATGGGCATTTAATGAAGAGATAGTAATTGAGGCAATATACAAAGCAAAAACTCCTATAGTATCAGCTATAGGACATGAAATAGATACTCCATTAAGTGATTTTGCAAGTGATCTAAGAGCACCAACACCATCTGCTTGTATGGAAATGATACTACCAGATAAAAATGAATGGCTAATAAAACTTAGTGACTTACTTGACAATATAAATACTATAGAATATAAAAATTTAATAAAACTAGAAGAAATGCTTCAATCTATGCAATCAAAAATAAATTTTTTTAAAGTTAATTTTCAGAATCTAAAATATCAACTAAATAGTATCAAAAACAATATCAATTACACAATGAATGTATTTATAAATTCTAAAATAAATATTATAAATAATATAAAAAAAGATTTAAATATCAATTATAAAAATACATACCCATCAAAAATGCAAAACATATATTTATTAAAACATACTCTAAATAATCTATTTTTAACCCTTTTATCAAGGAAATCAAATTATACACAAAAGGAACTAGATTATGAGTTTTATATATTTCTTAAAAATAAATATCAAAAAATAGAAAATTTAAAGTTATTGCTAGAGGCAAAAAATCCAAAAAATCGATGTAAAGTGGGATATGCACAAATAACTATTAATAATAAAATATTATCATTAAACGAAGTCAAAAGAGGTGATACAATCACACTAAGTGATGGTATCACATCAAAAGAAGCAAAGATTCTATAACCATCTATATGCTACATACTCAACCCAAGGAATACAAACTATTAAAAAGACTAAAAGATAAATTATTCCAAAAATAAATCCCAACCTCCAAAAATCTCTACCACTTACATAGCCTGAACCAAACCATACAGGTGAAGGTCCAGTACCATATGGAGTAATAATTCCCATAATACCAAGAGATAACATTAAAAATAATGTGAGATGCCTAACATCTATGCCATTAATTGTTCCTGCAACAGCAATGAATAATGCAAGCAATGCTGTAACATGAGCTGTTGTGCTAGCAAAAAAGTAATGTAATAAATAAAATAATATTATTAATCCTACCATAGCTTCCAATGGAGAAAAAGTACTTAGATATTTACCACCAATATCAGCTATAAAATTTAGAAATCCAACATTTTTTAAACCACCAGCAAGTGTAATCAATGATCCAAACCAAGCTAAAACTCCCCAAGCTGCCTTATTGCTAAGCACATCATCCCAAGTAATAATATTTAATAACACCATAGCAATCATAACACTTAATGCAACAGTAGTAGCATTAACATTAAAAAAATCACCAAATATCCAAAATACCAAAGCAAAGATAGCAAGTCCTATCATATACCATTCTTTCAATGTCATAGGTCCTATACTTTTTAACTCATCATTTGCCCATTTTGATGCTTCTTTTGAACCTTTTAATGTTGGTGGATAAAATATATATGTCAAATATGGCGTAGCAACAAATAAGATGATACCTGCGGGTAAAAATGCCATAAACCAACCAAACCAACTTATAGCTTCAACACCACTTTTTGTAGCAGTTTCCATAGCAAGAAGATTTGGTGCTAATCCTGTAAAAAACATAGAACTCGTAACACAAGTAGAGGCAAGAGATACCCATACTAAATAACCACCAATTTTTCTTGGTTCCTTATCTGGATAACTACCAACCATAGGTGGAATAGAATTGACAATAGGATAGAGTATACCACCACTTCTTGCAGAATTTGATGGTATAAATGGAGCTAGGATTCCATCTGCAATAGCAATAGCATAGCCAAGACCAAGAGTGGTTTTGCCAAGTAGTTTAACAAGAATTAATGCTATTCTTTTACCAAGCCCACTTCTTTGATAACCAAGACCAATCATGAATGCCGCAAATATAAGCCAAACGGTAGAATTTGCAAAACCAGCTAATCCCCAAGATACTGCTTCACTTGATTTTATTACTTTATCAATATCACCACTTCCTGATGGTCCAATTTTGAACCATATACAAATACCAACACCAATAAGACCCACTAATGCTGCAGGGATTGGTTCTAATATTAAACCGACCACAACGCCAATAAAAATACTAAAATAAAGCCAAGTATTTTGACTTAGTCCTTCTGGAGTAGGTAGTATAAAAATTATTATAGTTACAAAAACTGGAAAAAATAACCTTATATACTTCATCATAAAATATTCCCTTATATTATAAAATTATAGAGTCTATTATATATCTAAATTTCATAAATAGATTTAAGTATACATCAAAATTTGGTATTATTTTAGTTTTATTTTGATACTTAGAGATTGTAATTTATTATGTTTAAAAATATAAAAATTTACTTAATTGTCTTAACTATTATTTTTTCAAGCGTAAATGCAAATAATACAAGAGAACTATTACAAAATGCAAAGGAATATAAACCACCTACATACTATGAACCAAGCAGTAAAGGTGGTTATCTAGGAATAAGCATAGGATTAATTGGTATAAGCTCACTTGCTGCAGCAGGGTTGTTATATATAATGCCAGAAAGTGTAACAAAATGGGATAGAGATGATATAAATGACATATTTAATAAATGGAAAACAAGAGTAAAACAAGGACCAATAGTAGATGGTGATGAACTATGGTTAAATTATATAGCACATCCTTATTTTGGAGCACTTTATTATCTACAACCAAGAATGGCGGGGTTTGATTGGCATGTTTCTGCATTATTTTCATTTGTTGCTTCTAGTTTCTTTTGGGAATATGGTATTGAAGGATTCGCAGAGATTCCAAGTTGGCAAGATATAATAATAACACCTGCATTTGGCTCATTAATTGGTGAGGGATTTTATCAACTAATAAGATATATACAAATGAATAATAATGAATTATTTGGATCATGGTGGCTTGGAAAAACTATCATTTGGATACTAGATCCACTTGGAAGCTTAATATATAGTACAGGACTTGGGGAAGCTTTTGGGGTATATAATATAAATGATAGTAGAAAACCGGAATTCATATCATCACCAATACTTCCAAATGGAAAAGGTGGATTTGGAATTAACTTATTAATTAGATTCTAAATTTTAAATCTTTTTGGAATAATTGTTGCTTTTTAGCTTTAAATAAATTCTTTTATTTAAAGGATTGAAAATGCAAATAAAATGGATTTTAATATTATTTACTATTTCAAATTTATCATATGGCGCAAAAATAAAAGATATAAGCAGTATTCTTGGAGTTAGAGAGAATGAACTCACGGGATATGGACTTGTAATTGGACTAAATGGGACAGGAGATAAAAGTAATTCAAAATTTACAATGCAGGCAATTTCAAATATGCTAGAGACAATGAATATAAAAGTATCTCCAAATGATATAAAATCAAAAAATGTAGCAGCAGTCATAGTGAGTGCAAAACTTCCACCATTTTCTAGAGCAGGCGATAAAATAGACATATCTGTATCATCACTTGGTGATGCAAAATCACTAGCTGGAGGAACATTAGTTTTGACACCACTTAGTGCAATTGATGGAAATGTATATGCTATAGCACAAGGAAATATATCACTTAATTCAAATTCACTTACAGCTACAATTCCACAAGCAGGAACAATAGAACGAGAATTGGTATATGACATATACAATAAGCCTAATGCTACATTAAGCCTAAAAGATGCAGATTTTAAAAATGCTACAAATATACAAAAGGCTATAAATAATTATTTTAATGAAAATTTAGCACTAGCAAAAGATCCAAGGACTATATCACTAAGAAAACCAAGCAATATGGGAATGGTAGAATTCTTAGGAATAGTAGGTGAAATTGATATTGACTACAAAAAAAATAATAAAATTATTATAGATGAACAAAGTGGAACAATCATTACAGGTAGTGAAATAAGAATTGCTCCAATAACAATAAGTCATGGAGATATGACAATAAAGATAATAGATACCTTAAATACTCAAAATGAGGTAAAAAATAATCTGATAGTAGCAAATAAGCCAACTATATCATCGCTTGTTGGAGTATTGCAAAAAATAGGAACAAACTCTCAAAATATAATATCAATATTAAATGCTATAAAAAAATCTGGTGCAATAAATGTTGAAATTGAGAGTATATAATTTTATATATAATTTTTATCAATATATACACCAATCTGACCAAGTGATATGCCTCCATCATTTGGAGTAAGTTTTGTATGCATATATAATTCTATATTGTGCTTTTGGGTAACTTCATATAGTTTATTACATATAATTTCGTTCTGAAAAACCCCACCACTTATAAATACAGGATATTTATATTTCAATGCTATATTTATAATCATATTTATAATCATATTTATAAATTTAGTCGCTATTATTTTTCTATCACTTTCTTTTATCACTTCCAAAATCATGGAATCTAAAATAATTTCATCATCAATTATCTCATAATTATAAGAATCTACTATTTTATTGTCATATAATGCTTCTAAAAACATTCCACTTTCTCCCTCATAGCTTTGCTTTTCTAAACCACAAAAATAAGCTATACAATCAAAGATTCTACCCATAGAAGAACTAAAAACACAATTCAAATTCTTTTTATATATTTGATAATATAAATCTACATCTTGTATTTTTAGATTTAAAATTTTATCTCCCAAGATTCCATAAAGAATTCCAAGTGCTATTTTTTTATTATCTTTCATAGAACTATTATCAATAATTAATGGAAAATATCTTATATGTGCAACCCTAGATATTGCATGATTTGATTTTACAAAAAATTCTCCTCCCCACATATTTCCATCATCACCATAACCAACACCATCAAATATCACACCCAGAGCATTGCAAATATCTAATAAATCATTATCAAACAACACGCTATAAAAATGTGCTTTATGATGGTAAATATTTAATATTTCTGAATTAAATTTATTTTGCAATTCAATTGCTATTTTGCTTGAATTATATTGAAGATGAGAATCCCTTAATATTACTTTTGGGATGATATTATAAATACCTAAAAATAAATTAATAACTTTTTTATAATAAGATATAGAATCTACACTCTCTAAATCACAAATATATGGGGATATAATGATATTATCTTTATAAAAAATTGCAATTTGAGCTTTTTGATTAGCACCAAGTGCTAGGATAACATCATTGCTATAATAATTATTTAATTTTATACTAATTGGATAATATCCTCTTGATGGTCGAAGAAATAATGTTTTGTTATTTACCAAGTTGATAACCAAGCTATCATCAATAGGATTAATTATATCTCTATTATAATCCAACAAATAGTCAAAAATATTAGACACCTTTAAGTAGGCTTCATCTTTTGATGTAATTATTGGTTCTCTTGAAAGATTCGCAGATGTAAAAATTAGAGGTTCATCAATATCTTTAAATATCATTTTATGTAAGGCAGTATATGCAATAATCACCCCAATTTTGCCTAAATTTGGTGCTAGATTATCTGGTAAATTTACATCATTTTTAGGAAGTAAAACTATTGGGGCGTATTTTGATTCCAATAAGTCTTTATTGTAATTATCTATATTAAAATATTCTGAAGCTTTTGAAACATCACCAAACATAATTGCAAATGGCTTAGTTGGACGATTTTTTAACAATCTTAGTTTATTTATAGTGTCAAATTCTACTTTACATATAAAGTTAAATCCACCCATACCCTTTATAGTAAGTATTTTTCCATCTTTTAATAATGAAATTACTACATCTATTGCATTATTATCATTTGCAATTTTATTATTATCTCTATCAAATAATGACAACTCTATAGCGCAATTAGGGCAAGAATTTGGTTGAGCATGAAATCTTCTATCACTAATACAATTATATTCTTCATTACACTTAGAACACATTTTAAAATCACTCATTGATGTATTTTCTCTATCATAAGGCAATGACTTTATAATACTATACCTTGGTCCACAATGTATGCAATTTATAAAAGCATAGTTGAATCTTCTATCATCCTTATTATTTAATTCATCAAGACAAAATTTACAAATGCCAAAATCTTGAGGTATGGAAGAATGGATTAAATTTGTTTTATTTTTAGAACTTTCCTGTATAGTAAAACCATCATAAATAAAAGATTCTATTTTTTCTATTGATATATCACTTATAAAAGCATTTTGTGGTTTATAGAAATTTAATTCAAATAAAAATTTATCTATATCAACTTTATCTGATTGAATGATTATAAAAACACTACTGCCATCATTTTTTACAAATCCATTGTAATTAAACTTATTTGCTAAATTATAAACAAATGGCCTAAAGCCAACACCCTGAACACAACCAAAAACACATACTTTATATGTTATCAATTTAAAAACCTTATAGTTTAATATTAATTTTGAAAGATGCTTTAAAAATAATCTTTTATTTTATTAATTAAAAAACTTTTTATAAAAACTAATTTTAAATTTAATTAAAAAAATAAATAATTAGAATATATTATTATAATTACAATAACATACACACAAACACTATTACAAAAAATAATAAAATTATTATAATTCTGGAGCTATAATGAATATACGCATCTACTACGAAGATACAGATTGTGGCGGGATTGTATATCATACAAATTATATTAAATACTGCGAAAGAGCAAGAAGTGAATTATTCTTTAAACATGGAGTAATGCCAAATACAGATAGAGTAGGGCTTGTTGTAAGGCATATAGAATGTGATTTTTTAGATTCTGCTAGACTTGGTGATTTACTTGTAGTAGATTCTAAAATTATAAAGCTTGGTAAAACTAGTATAATTTTACAACAAAATATAGAATGTAAAAATAAAATTATATTTAATGCAAGAATAAAATTGGCATGTATTGATATTAAAAATAAAAAGATACAAAAAATACCAGATGAGATTTTAAAAGTTTTAATAAAGGTGATGAAAAATGAAAAATGAAAAAGATGACAATGAGATTATCCAATATCCTAGAATATGGGAATATTTAATCATTACAAGCAATAAAGATGAATTACAATCAAATATAAAAGAAAAATTTGGAACACTTGAATATAAATTTGAATTTTCAAAAAATAGCAAGGGTGGAAAATATACAAGCTATAATTTCAGTATATATGTAGTCAACCAAAAACAAAGAGATGAAATTTTTAAAATATTGACAAATATAAAAGATGTAAAAGCAGTTATTTAACTTTATATTATTTTAAAATTAAAATAATATAATTTCCTCCTCAATATTTCAAATTATTTACAAATGCGGGAATGGCGGAATTGGTAGACGCACCAGACTTAGGATCTGGCGCCGCGAGGTGTGGAGGTTCGAGTCCTCTTTCCCGCACCACTTGTTCAATACTTCAATAGATAAAAATTATACTAATAAATAAACTTAAGCTACAATACAATTTTTACAAGATTTTAATTAGGAAATTTTAATGGATATATCAAATCAAGCTAATTTACCAACAAAATTTGGTAATTTTATAGTCCAATCTTTTAGAGAAAAAAACATTAAAGATGTATATATAGAGCACTTAGTCTTAAGAAGTAAAGAATTAGGCAAAACTCCACTTGTTAGAGTGCATTCTGAATGTATGACAGGTGATGTTTTTAGCAGCAGGAAATGTGATTGTGGTGATGAATTAGAAATCGCAATGAAAAGAATTGCAAAAGAAAATGGAATGATTATATATCTACGCCAAGAAGGAAGAGGTATTGGGCTATTTAATAAAATAAATGCCTATAATTTACAAGATAGCGGGTATGATACAGTTGAAGCTAATAATAAACTAGGATTTCACGCTGATTTGAGAGATTATAGTATAGTAGAAAAAATTTTTGATTACTACGGTATTAAAAGCATAAGACTTTTAACAAATAATCCAAAAAAAATAGATGAGATATCAAAATTTGTAAGTGTAGAGAGAGATAGCATTATTGCAACTCCAAATAAATATAATAAAGAATATTTAAAAATAAAACAAGAAAAAATGGGACATTTACTAGAATCTTAAAAGCTATACTTTTAAGATTCTCATAGAATTTAACAAAGCAAGGAGTGCAACTCCTACATCACCAAATACTGCTTCCCACATCGTTGCAACTCCAAATAATCCAAGGATAATAAATAACACCTTAACACCAAGTGCAAAAGCTATATTTTGCCAAATAATTGTCTTTGTTCTCTTTGCAATTTTTATTGCCTTTGCTATACTTGATATCTTATCATTAATAATTAATACATCTGCGCTTTCTTTACTCACATCACTACCTAATTTACCCATACTAATACCAACATCAGCCATAGCAATGCAAGGTGCATCATTTATACCATCACCTACAAATAAACTAGATCCACTAGCATTTTGTTTAAATTCCATAAATAAGCTAGCTTTATCTTCAGGTAATAGATTATATTTTGCATTTGATAAATCTAAAGTGGAAACAACTTGTTTTGATGCTAATTCATTATCACCAGTTAGCATTATCATATTTTCTACACCTAGCTTTTTTAGTTCTTTTATAGCATCTCTTGTATCATCCTTTAGTTCATCTGCTACAAGTATATATCCTGCATAGATTCCATTTATTGCGATATGGGCTACACTTCCATCAATACTACAATTATCATGTTTTATATTATATTTATGCAACATCTTGTCATTGCCAGCTAAAATATCTTTATAATTACAAGTTGCTATAATTCCAAGCCCACTTATTTGCTCAAATTTTGTATTATTGCATTGATGTGAGTGTAGTGTCTTGTTATACTCATCTTTTATTGCAATTGCTATTGGATGATTTGAAAAGTTTTCAGCACAAAAAGCATATTGTAATACTTCATCTTTACTAAAACCATTTTGTGGAATTATATCTACAACCTTAAACACACCTTTTGTAAGCGTACCTGTTTTGTCAAATGCAATATGGCTTACATTACTTAATGCCTCTAAATAATTAGCACCTTTTATTAAAATAGAATTTTTTGAACAACTTCCAATACCACCAAAATAAGCTAATGGTACACTTATTACAAGAGCACAAGGACAACTAACCATTAAAACTACTAATGCTCTATATATCCAATCATTAAAATTACCAAATCCAAACAATGGAGGCAATATGGCAATAAAAATTGCTATAAAAAATACTATTGGGGTATAAATCTTTGCAAATTTAGTAATAAAACTCTCTATCTTTGCTTTATTTTTACTTGCATTTTGAACCAAATCAATAATCTTTGCAACACTAGAATCTTCATATAATTTTGTTACCTTAATCTCTAACATTCCATTTAAATTTAGTGTTCCGCCAAGTATATTAGAATCTATATCTGCTTCTTTTGGTATTGGTTCTCCTGTAAGTGCTTTTGTATCAATTAGACTTTTTCCATTTATTACCACTCCATCAGTTGGTATTTTTTCTCCTGGTTTTACTATAACAACATCATTTAACTTTAAATCTTTAGGAGGAATATCAACAATATTAGAATCTTGCTTTAGGTGTGCAATATTTGGAGCAATTTCAAGCAAATTTTTAATAGATTTTCTTGAATTTTGAAGTGCCAAATCTTGAAAGAATTCCCCTGTTTTAAAAAATAACATCACAGCAACAGCTTCTTCATATGCACCAATAATAAATGCAGATATAGTAGCAATAAACATTAATGTATTTTCATCAAAAAAATCTCTTTTTTTAAGATTACTAAATGCACTTTTAAAAACATCTTTTCCAGATATAATATAAATAATAACCAAAATACCAATAGAAATATATCTTACAATTTGACTTTCTACAAAATGTAAAATACATATAGCAATAAAAAATATAACTATCAATCCACCTAAAAAAAATAATTCTTGTTTTGTATTAAAATTATTTTCATTTGGTTTATTTTTATTAATCTCTACATTAGATTCTATAGATTTTATAGTTTGTTTTACCAGTTTTATATTTGTTGTATCAATTTCTAATATATTATGATTTATATCTATACTTACATATTTTACGCATTCTAATCTCTGTAATTCACTCTCTATCTTATTTGCACAAGATGGACAACTAATATTTGTAATATAAAATTTTTCTTTCATAAATAAACTTTCTTTTCTAAGATTAAAGCAAATTGATTATAACAAAATCATTGACAAAATAAATTTTAAGGATTAAAATAGCGAGGCCTTTAAATAGTAGGTGATATATTTATTTACTTATGGGGCTGATTTGGCGTTCGACAGGAAGTAGAATATATGGATTGCATACCAGTTTGATTGATACTGTAAAATCATCACATAAATTTAAACGCAAACAATAACAAATTAGCTCCAGCTTACGCAAGAGCAGCGTAAGTTTAACATCTTTTTTTAGGAGCGGAATAAGTTTTGAATTCTAGCTTAGATTCTTGTTCTTATTTTTTTGCTAGATAGCTATGTGTTGGTTACTTTGACGATGTATAGTAAAAATTTACAAAGTAGCTTATATATTATTAAAGCTCGTAATATATTTGCAAATTAGAGCTTGTTTTTAAGTATGTCGAGGTCTATATTGGTCTATTTTTTGGACTGGGGTTCGATCCCCCACAGCTCCACCAAAAATAACTATATTAATTAAATTTTTTTGCAATATCTAATAATTTATTTCTAAAAGAATATAAATCTTGTACTTTTTCAAAACTAATTCTTTCATCAATTCCATCATTAAAAGCTATATACTTAGAAGCTGTTTTTAAATATAAAAAACAGATCCATTTTTTACGGCTATCATCACAAACAATATTTAAATAATTATTTGTATTTCTATAACCAATCCTATTGCTTGATATAACTTCAGATAAAATAGATCTAATTATATAATACCCTTCCAATTCATCATCACTAATTTGATTAGCAACTTCCTCTCTATCATTATCACGAGAATTTTCTTGATTTTGTGCCTGAAGTTCATGTTTAATAGAATTTATTTTTTCATTAGCTATATCATTAATAATTTCACTTAATGATGATCGAACATATTCTTTAAATTCTTCTATTAAGCCTTGTGTCGCTCTTTTATTTGTTATTTGTGAAATAAAAAACTTTACAAATTCATCACTTGGATTTTGCATTTCATCTTTAATAACACTCTTAATACCTGTTGTATACTTTTTTCGATTAGCCATATCTAAAATACTATCTAAATTTAATTGATCTCTTGCAAAACGCTCTAAATCTCTTTTATTTCGTTCTTTTAAATTAAGCATATCAATTACCATAAAGGGAGTACTATCCATTCTATTTTTTTCATCCAAATCAGAAAAAAATCTATATTCGATGCCATTGGTTAAAATACCAAACTTAGCATCTGTAACTGTAAAATAACGGACAAGCTGGTTATTATGATTATCCAAATTTTCATTAACACTTTTTGCCTCAATTAAAATAAATGGCTTACCATTATCCATTATTGCATAATCTACTTTTTCACCTTTTTTACTACCAATATCAGCTACAAATTCAGGAACTACAATTGTAGGATCAAAAACATCATAACCTAAAATATTCAAAAAAGGGGCTATAAAAGCCATCTTTGTTGCTTCCTCAGTTTGAATATATTCTCTTGATTTACTAATTTTATTTATCAATGAATCGAGTTTTGAAAAATCCATTAACACTCCTTAATTATCAATATTATTTAGTTGTTAAACTGTTGATTTATAACAAACCATCTCTTATACAATCCTCAAAAATATACCTATGATCACTAGGCAATGTTTGATATAGATTATTTGCTAAATCTCTAATCTCCCATAATGCACTTTTAGAACTTCTTAATTCTAAAAAATTTTGCAAACTCCTTGCATTTATAGTCCAAGTCAATTCTGTTTTATATGATTCAGGAAGGCAATATTTTGCAATATCAAGACTTACATTTTCAAGCAATATCAACCTTAGATTTTCTAATGCTTGTATGCTTGCTTCATTAACCTTATCATTATTTGTAAAAACCAAATACTTGCTTGCTCGCTGCATATTTTCATATAATGGTAAAAAACTAGATTCTAGTTTTAATTCCTTGAGTGTATATCTTGTTGATTTGACACTAGGTGATGCCATTCTATGTCTTGATAATTCTTGTAATAATGCGCGAGAAACACCTTTTATATAAAATGTGTAATATAAGTGTTCTAATGTTGATTTATGTTTGTTTTTATTTCCAACCCTATTAATTAAAGCTTTATCTATTTCTCCACCGCAATCGCCCTTATCAAAACTCTGCCAGCAAGTTCTAATTGCATGAGAGCATACACTTAATGGAGTATAATTTAAAAGTGCAATTTCCAAAAAATCTCCTTATTTTATAGTTTTACTAATAGATAAAACCATACCAATAGCTATACAAGTAGCAATAATAGCACTACCTCCATAACTTAAAAAAGGCACAGCTATACCTTTTATTGGTATAACTCCTGTAATACCAAATGAATTAATTAAAAATGAAAATGAAAACATCACTGCAATACCAATACAAAATAATGAATAAACATTATTTGCTGTTCTATTTGCAATCTTTAAGATTCTATGTAAAATCAATGCAAAAAGTACCAAAAATACAATAAACCCAACTATACCATATTCTTCTATTAACCCAGCCAAAACAACATCTGTATGAACTTCACTTAAAAATCCAAGTTTTATCACACCATCTCCAGAACCCATTCCAAATATTCCACCATTATTCATAGCAGCAATTGAATAAAATACTTGATATGGTTCTGGGGTATTTTCTATTCTTATGCTTTGAGCTAAATTTTCTGGAAGGACTGATAATACTAAATCTTGAATACCTCCCCACCAAGTTTTTACCCTTAATATTCTATGTTCACTTGTTATAATAGACATTATAGTAAGCCCTAAAGCACCTAAAAATAACATACCAACAAGCTTAAAACTACCACCTGCAAAAAGAAGCATAATACCTAAAATAATTGCCATCAACACAACTTGTCCTAAATCATTTTGCGCAACAGCAATAAAAAATACAATAACTCCAAATACAATCATATATGGAATTAATGTTAAAAATTCTGACAATATACCATCTCTTTTTTGTGCAAACTTTCTAGAAAAACTCCAAGCTAAAAATACTATAAAACCTATCTTAAAAAATTCAGATGGGGAAAATGAAAACCCAGGAAACCTAATCCATCTTTTTGCACCACCAGCACTACTTGCAAGGCTATCTGGTAAAAAAGGCATTATAACAATTAAAAAAGTAGAAAAAAATAATATAAAAAATCCAAATTTATAGAATAATTTTAGTGGGTTAGCCTGTGCAAAAATCCACATAATTAAAATACCAAGCACTACGGCAAATAATTGTCTAATAAAAAAGTGAAATTCACCATATCCATAAAAATCTACAGCATAAGCACTTAGTGAATATGACAATATTGGACTAAAGGACAACAAAAAAACAGAAAAATAAAATAATCTTTTATCAGCCAAAGCATTAAAACCTTAAGATACATCTTGTTAATTTATGATTTTTTAAATTCAAAATTCTATCAAATTTTAATTCATTTTATATTTTCGTTTTAAAATATCATCTATTAAATCACTTGAGGCATTATTAATATTTTCAAAAGTTCCAAAATAACTAAGTAACTTTTTTATTTGAGCTTTTGTATAGTTACTATCTAACATATTTTTCGTCTTTTTTTGTCTATGAAATGTTATTGTATATCTATGGGCTTCGTCTCTCAACTTTTGTAAAAATAATAATCTTTCATCATTTTTATTCAACTTTAATTCAAGATCTTTTGAGCGCAAAATATCATTTGCCCCACCTTTTGATCTATAAGCTTTAGAATCTATTTTTTCTTTTGCTATAGCTATTATATCTATACTTACACCACTTGATTGTAATATTTCTAATGCTATATTTATTTGTCCTCTACCACCATCAATTAGCCATAGATCTGGTGGTGGCATAGAAGAAAAATCATTTGCTCGTCTAATTAATAATTCTTTCATTTGTGAATATTCATCAAGTCCTTCTAAATTATATCTTCTATAGCTATCCTTTTTAAAATCTCCATCTTGAAAGACAACCATACCACCAACAATAGATGATGCACTATGGTGACTAGTATCAAAAACTTCTATCCTATATGGTATATTCTCTAGTTTTAAAAGATGTTTAATAGATTCTAATAATAAATCATCACTATTATTTTCTAAAATATTTTTTGCATTATTAAATACCAATTCTATAATATTTTTTTGTTCTTTATTTTTTGGCTTTGTTATTGTGATTTTTTTATTACTATGTATTAATGATACTATTTCATCTTTAGATTCTAAATCTATAGGCAATAAAATAGAATCTAAATTTATAGCCATGTTATTTTTATAATGATTAATAAGCACTTGTGAATATAAATAATCCAAATTAAATTCATTATCATTATGGTTAATGAAATAATAATCACTTGATGTAATTTTCCCATCACGCATAAACATCTTTATAACTATACTTTTTTTATTATTATTACTATAAATTACAAATATATCAAAATTATATAACTTCGCCAAATCAACAATACTTATACTTGATATTTGATTTATTTTTTTTATTCTAAATTTTAAAATATTCGCTTCTTCAAATCTTAGTTCATCTGACAAAGAAAGCATCTTCTCTTGCAATAAACTAACTAATTTATTAGGATTTTTCAATAAACTAATTGCATGATTTACAATATTTTTATATTCATCTTGTGTAATTTTATTTTCACAAGGGGCATAACATCGATTTATCTGATAAAATAAACAAGCTTTTTTTTCCTTTAGACAATTCTTTTTTTGCACAAGTGGCAATAACTCATAGATACTATCTATGATATCTTTTACTCCACTTGCATATGGACCAAAATACAAGAAATCTTTATTATTTACAATCTTCCTCACTACCTCTAATCTTGGAAATGTGACACTTTTATCTATTAATATATATGGATATGTTTTATCATCACGAAGTAATATATTATATTTTGGTTTTAATTGTTTTATTAGTGAATTTTCTAAAATAAGTGCATCTTGCTCATTATTTACTATTATTGTTCTTATGTATGCTATTTTTTGAACCATATTTGAGATTCTAGGACTTAATTTTGCAGCAGGTTTTATTGTATTATTACTAAGATTAAAATAACTACTTACTCGCTTTTTTAAATTTTTTGCTTTACCAATATATAAAATCCTATCACATTCATCATAATACTGATATATACCACTAGTGTTTGGTAAATTTTTTATACTATTTATTAAGCTCATTATTACTTTTTATAGCCTTTTTTATAGCTAAAAATTGAGATTTATACGGATTATTTTCATCAATTATAAAATCTCCATTTGCCCTTTCTTTGTAATAATCAACTACTTTATATTCCATCTCAATATTGTTAATATCAAATCTATGTAAAATATTCCTAGGTAAATATGCTTTTATATCTTTTATTTTATATAATTGCTCAAATTCTACAGAATCTTTATTTATAACTTTTAATTGTTCTAATGTATTTAACATAATTGTTTTTTTGTAGTTATTAAATTCACTCACACTTGTTGGATGATCAAAAGCAAAAAGCAAAATCTCTTGTTTTATACTAGAATACATAAAAGATCTTCTTAAATTATAAGGAAGTGTTGCAGTTAATTTATTTATAATTCTAATTGAATATAAATTTCTAAATTTATCTTGATTATAAAGATTGGAGATGATAACTTGAAAATTCTTCATTTAATGATTATAGCATATTTATTTTGCTTTAATGGTTGCGGATATAAAGCAGATCCAATAAATACATATAACACAGAATCTAAATAAAATGAAGTATGATGTAATTATAATTGGAGCTGGTGTAGCCGGATTGTATTGTGCTAGATTCTTGCCAAAAAATTTAAAAGTATTAATATTATGCAAAGCGCAACCTTGGGAATGTAATACATTCTATGCTCAAGGTGGAATAACAATAGCAAAAGACAAAGATGATATACAACTTCATATAAATGATACCATTGATGCAGGAAGTAAGATAAATAATATAAATGCTGTTAAAATACTGAGCCAAAACAGCTTGGATATACTAGATGATTTAATAAAGCAAGATTTTCAAATAGATAAAGAAAATAATTCAATATTATTTGCAAAAGAAGGTGGGCATACCATACCAAGAATAATCCATAGCAATGGAGATGGCACAGGTAGAATGCTGCATACACATCTAATAAAAAACTTACAACATACACTATGGAAAAATGCAATTGTTATTGATCTATTAATAGAAGATACTAGAGCATATGGTGTTTGTGTAAAAACACAAAAAGGCTTAGTAAATATTTATGCCAACCATATTGTAATTGCAAGTGGTGGAGTAGGTGGACTTTTTAAATATCACACAAATGCATATACAATAAGTAGTGATATACATGGAATTATTTTAGAACATAATTTAGAATTGAGAGATATGGAGATGCTTCAATTCCATCCAACTGTATACACAAATTCAACACATGCAAGAAAACAACTCATAAGTGAAGCAGTGCGTGGTGATGGTGGTATTATTGTTGATACAAATAATAAAAGATTTTTATTTGATTATGATAAGAGGGGAGAGCTTGCACCTAGAGATATAGTATCAAGAGCAATTTTTGATTATTGCAATAAAAATAATCAATATGCATTTCTTGATTTGCAAAACTTCACACAAAAGCAATTTGAATATCGATTTCCAAATATTTATAGACAACTTACATCATATGGATTAAGAATTCCACAAGATAAGATTCCAATTTCACCTGCTTTTCATTACTCAATGGGTGGTATTGCTACTGATTTAGAGGCAAAAGTATTAGGAATGGAAAATTTATATGCTATTGGAGAATGTGCAAATAATGGAGTACACGGAGCAAATAGACTTGCATCAAATTCATTACTTGAAGGACTTGTGTTTGGAAAAGTTGCGGCAATGAAAATATTAGATTCTAGCATTAATATTGGAGAGAGAAATTTTCCACTTAATAATGAAATATTAGAAAAAGATGGTGATGAAAGATTAAAAAATGTATTAAGAGATATTATGTGGAATAAGGTTGGCATTGCAAGAACGCAAAGCGGGTTAGATTCTGCTCTTGGTGGTGTTGAAGTAATGCTTCTTGGAGAAATAGGTAGATTATTAAAACTTAGATTGCTAGTAGCAAAAAAGATCATTACATCAGCATTAAATAGAAAAGAAAGCCTAGGGGCACACTATAGAATTGATAATTAATATTGTGTAAATTTTAATATAAAGTTCAAAAAACTTTACAAAAATAACAATCTATTAATATATTACATTATTTCATCAAGCATAGAAATAATAAATGACGCACTTTTCTTAGCAGAATCTACTAAAAACTCATCAAAACTAATATCTGCATTATCATCGGCACTATCACTAATTGCTCTTATTACACAAAATGGCATATTTAATAAACTAGAAACAACAGCAATACTAGCACCCTCCATCTCAACTGCACATGCTTTAAAATTATCAATAATCCATTGCTTTTTTTCTTTATTTGAAATAAAACTATCACCAGATGCAATAATTCCATATTTTAATTCTATATTTTGCTTATTAGCCACCTTTTTTGCTATTTCATTTAAAGTGTTATCTGTTTGAATATATAATTCACTTTCTGGTATGAAACCAAGTGGATGACCAAATGCAGATATATCTACATCATATTGACAAAGAGAACTAGCAAGAACAATATCTCCAACTTTTAAATCACTACTAAGACCACCAGCTACACCAGTAAAAATTATGCAATCAGTTTTAAAATACAATCCCATAATAGAACAAGTTAATGAAGCATGAATCTTACCTATTTTACTATATGCAATCACTATATTATGATTTTTATAAATAGCTGTATAAAATACATTTCCACCAACTACAACTTCCTTATACTCTTTCAAAAAACTTAATAATGGGGAGATTTCTTCTCTCATAGCACCAATAATACCTATTGTCTTCATAAAAATCCTTAATTTATTTTAAATCTTTTATTGCAGATTCTAAGCTATTGTTGTCTGAAATACAATAAGTAGGCTTAGATGTCAATCTTTTATTCAATCCTTTCAAGACACTTCCATGACCAAATTCAACAAAATAATCAACCCTATCATCATTATTAATGATTGATTGTTTATAGTAAACAGGTTTTACAAGTTGCATAGTTAATAACTCTAATGCCTTATCCTTAGTATTATAAGATTCCATTGTTGCATTTGAAATAATCTCAAATCTAAAATTATCTAACAAATAATTATTTAATACATTACTAAACTCATATGTCATATTATCAAGTAAAGGACAATGACTAGCTACAGACATAGAAAGCATAATGAATCTTTTTGCACCAAGTCTTTTTATATCATTCTCTATATGAATTAATGAATCTCGATATCCAGCAATAACAATCTGTCCACTACCATTATAATTAGCACACCAAATATCATGTTTATCTTTACAAAAATCTTCAACAACTTCATCATCTAATCCAATCACTACAGCCATACCAGCATCAATACCATCACAAACATTTTGCATTAACTGTCCTCTTGTATAAACAAGTCTTATAGCATTCTCAAATGATATGCTACCTGATACAACATTAGCAGTTATTTCTCCTAAAGAATGACCAAGTGCAAATTCTGGCATGACATCTATATATTTACTAAAAAGTTTATAAGCAATATAACTTACAAGTAAAATAGCTGGTTGTGTAAATTGAGTTTTATTGATATCATTATTTTGATTAAAAAGTAAATTCTTCATATCTACTTTTAGAATATCACTAGAAATGCCAAATAATTCCTTTGCAATATCATAATTATCATAGAAATCTTTACCCATACCAATTGCTTGGCTACCCTGACCAGGAAATAAAAATGCAACTTTCATTATATATTTACCTTAATGACTACATCCACATCCACCACCATGATGATGACCTCCACCACAGCAACCACCAGTATCATGATGATGACCTCCGCCACAGCAACCACTACTACCACTACTATAAGGCGGTATATAACTTACTAACTCTTCTTCTGTTGGTTCTTTACTTGATAATATCTCAACATCAAATACTAAAGTTTTGCTAGATAATGGATGATTATAATCTATTATTACACTTGTTTCACCAATTTCATCAACTACAACCTGAACAGTCTCACCATTATCACCTTGTCCAAAAAGTGTCATACCTTTTTTTAAATCTATACCTTGAAACTGATCCTTTGGAACCTCTTGTAAAAAATCTGGATTCCTTACACCATAAGCATCCTCTGGAGCAATCTCAACTTTAAATTTTTCACCAATATTCTTTCCTATTAACGCTTTTTCTAGACCTATAATAACTTGATTTTGTCCTAACAAAAAAATAAGTGGCTTTCCTTGATTATTACTAGAATCTAACACATCACCACTAACTTTATCTGTAACCACATAATTAATAGAAACCAAATGACCATTTTCAACTTTACTCATTATTAGTCCTTTTTTATTTAGTTTTTATATATTTTTTTGCTTCTTTTGCTTCAATACTATCTGGAAAAAGATTAATCAAAGCATTATAAAAATTTTGAGCATTGTTTTTATCCTTTAAAACCCTAAATGAATTAGCACTATTTAATAACAACCTAGGCATATATTTTGCTTTATCATCTAAAATAGCACTCTCCTTATAATAGTAAACAGCATCCTTATATCTATTTTGTTCATATGCAATATTTCCAAGCATATAATTAGACTCTGCTTTATTATAATTTATTTCTATGAGCCATTTATATCTAGCAATAGCATCGTCAAATTTCTTTGAATATGTAAGAGATCTAGCTTCCTTAAAAATTTCACTTCTTCTAGTGATATTTTTATCAAAAATGATATTGTTATCCAAAATACTCTTATTTTCATTTTTATTAGAAATCGTCGAATTGTTATCAACGATGGCATTAATAGTGCTAGAATCTGTATTAAGAACTGTTGTATTAGAATCTATAATATATTTTTTATTACTTTTAATTTCGTTGGAGATTAATTCTTGAATTTGTTTTACATAAGAATCTATATTATCTTTTAATAGTTGAATATTATTACTATTCTTTGAAATATCACCTTTAATAATATCTAAATCATCACTATTTCTTGAAGAATCATCAATAGAGCTAATTTTATCATTTAATTCTTTTAGATTAGACGAAACTCCTTCATAAATACTCATCAAACCCTCCAACGAGGTCTCTAGTTGTTTCACCCTATCTTCTAATCTAAATATACTATCTGATTGTTTACTATTTATACTTTTTAACTGTTCTAGCTCTTTTTTTGTTACACCATTTTGCATCTCAAAAACAGACGGCTCTTCAGCAAAAACAAAAAACGATACAAATAAAACTAGAAACTTCACTTTATTATTAATCTTTCAAAATAAGTAGCATCATAGAAGAAAATTTCTTAAAATATGAAACTAAAATCTAAATAAAGCATATTCTTTATTTAGATAAAATTCATTTTGCAACAAAATCAACTCTTCTATTTTCTTGCCAACATTGTTTTGTTTTTTCAATACATTTAGGCTTACTTTCTCCATAACTAACCAATTTAATAATATTAGCAGAAACGCCATTACTTACAAGTGCATCTTTTGCAGATGAAGCTCGTTTTAATGCAAGTGCATAATTATATTCATCACTTCCCCATTCATCAGTATTGCCCTCTACCTTTAACTCAGAAATATTATTTGACATTACAAAATCAGCATTTGACTTAACAACAGAGATATTGTCACCATCAATGTTAAATTTATCAAATTTAAAGTATATAGATTTTAAAGAACCATATCTATCACTATTCATACTACTCATATTAGACTCTGAATCTGACATACCACCACTTATCGTACTATTATTATCTACATTATCCGTATTACTATTTATACTCGAAGAATTATTATTCAAAGAATCCTCACTAGATTCCACATTTGCTTTATCAGAACATCCAATAATAAAAGCCAACACTAAAGAGCCAAAAAGCAATCCTTTTTTCAATTTCATATTCTCCTATATTATTAAATAAATTAAATTACATTGGGCAGTATTCTACCTAAATATATAAAGGCTGTCAATATTGTCATCACCAATCAATAGCTTGAATCTTTTCTTCTGGTAAAGGAAATAAATAGCTTTTATTATAATCTAATCTTATAATTCCAAGAGAACTCTCTTTATCAGTATTTTTAATAAACATTATACTTCCTCCATCTCTTGAAAATCTTGGCATTTGATTTATACCACTTGCAGTTAATCGTCTAATATAATCACTTTTTGTTGATATTAAATACAAATTAAAAATATTATTTCCAAATTCATTTTCACTCTCTCTACTTGAATAAACGATATATTCATTATAAGCACTTGCAGAACTATTATTTCTACCATGATAAACCATTTGATTTATCAATTTTGTTGATAAATCTAAGGAAAATATATTTGGATAACCAGTTCTATCTGAAATAAACATAATACTTTTCTCATTATTAATAAAATTCGCACCTACATCAATACCACTATAATTTGTAAGTCGCTGTGTATTGTTATTTTTAACATCATATAAATATACATCTGGTTGATTATTTGGTGCCATACTTAATAGTAATTTACTTCCATCTTGACTTACATCAGATGCAATAATAATACCATCACTTGATAAAAGTTTTTCCATCTTTCCTGTATAAATATTATATCTTACTAATGTTGGGGTATCAAAATACTTTGTAAAATAAATACTATCCTGTTCTTTATTAGCCCATTTCGGAAATATGTTTAGACCATTTCTTATAATTGTATTTTGAAATGTAAGAGTGTAATCAGCAATAACTATATGACTTTCTTTTGCTTGAGTATATTTTGAAAAAACAACAAATCTATTCATCCATTCAATAGATGGAGCTTTAATATAATCATTAATATCTATTGCCATTTTATGAGATAAAAACGGGTATCTAGAATCTTGGCTAACTGTATACCTCTTAGACAAAACCACCTGTTTTATGTTAATATCATAAACAACTAATGTTGCCAAAACTTCATTATTGTTAACATTTCCTTCTATATGTGCAACAAGATTTATATTTTTGTGTGAATATTCCTCATAATTAATATTTTTATTCCCATTATTATTTTCTATAACATTAAAATGCCCACTTACCTTTAAATCAGCAACAAGCATTTTATAAATTTTACTTCCAATTAAAGCATCATTTTTGTCTGTACTTAAATTTTCAACCATTATAGTTGGTAATTTGGTTGTATCTTTAACAATCTCAATTGTTGCATCTACTGCAAAAATATTACATACAAAGATAAAATAAACACACATCTTTCTTATCATTCACTCTCCTTTTTATTTCTAAAAACCACCTCTAAATTATCAAGTTTTATCCCATCTAAAGTTGGAAATTTTATATTTTTTAATTTTTCTAGAGATTTTTTTAACTCCATATCAAATATTGTATTATTTGATAACTTTTTAATAGTATAACTAAAATCTCCATTTTTACTAATCTTTATAATCACAATTGATGTTAATACTTCAACAAAACTGCTTTTAATATCCCAATTTGAATACAACAACTCTGATATTTTACTGCAATAATCTTTATAAGTATTACAAAACTTACTGGTGTTCATATTCTCTATAGATATATTTTGATTAAAACCATGTAATGTTTGAGCTAGGTTTTGTGTTGATTGTAAAATTTTATTTAATTTATCATTTTTATTAGTAGCTAAATTTTCCTGACTTTTTTTATTTAATGCAATTTTATCTCTGTTATCAGATAAATTATCATTATTTTTTTGGTTTGGCTTTATAGTATCAACTTTTCTAAATAAATCACCTGCACCAAATCCTGAAATAGGAGATTTTGACCCAACCTTTTCAGCACTATTATTATCTTTAGAATCTTTTTTTAAAATATTATATTCTTCTGTTATATTATGACTTTTTTCTACTATATTACTTACTAAATCAATTTCAATACTACTAATTTTACTTGGATTATTTATTGATAATTCTATTAAACTATTTGCTTGAAATAAACACATAAGAATAAATAGTATAAGTATATAAACAAATACAGCAAATATGCCACTAAGTATAAAATATATATTATCTACTGTATTAATTTTATCCATTTGTTATCAAAGATGCTTTTAGAAATCCTGCTTCTTTTATTGTTTTTAAAATAAAAACAACATCTCCATATATTATATCTTTATCAGCTCTTATTCGAACCTCTGTATTTTTATCATATTTGTTTGAAAGTAAATTAAAACTATCAGCAAAATTTTTATATGAATACATAGAATCTTTAATGTAAATATTTTTTTTCTTATCAATACGAATTTCAATAATAGGCTCATCTAAAACTTTTTGTGTTTTTGAACCTTTGGCTAATGTTATATCTTCTTTATATACTATAGTGGGTGTTGTAACCATCAAAATTGCTAATAAAACAAGCATTATATCAACCAATGGAGTAATATTTAATTCTGGTTTTTCATCCCAATCAAAATTACTATTATCCAAAATATCTCTCTTATTTTAATGTAATTTTAGAATCCAAATTATTAGCGGAGCCTAATATAACATTAATCTGCATATCTAAATAAACTGATACTTCATATGCTTTTCTTTTTAAAATAATATAAAATGAATACGCCGGTATAGCTGTTAAGATTCCAAATGCAGTAGCAATAAGAGCCTTTGAAATAATAGGTGCAATAATATCAAATGATATTTTTCCATCACCACCTAAATGATAAAATGCATCCAAAATTTCAACAACAGTTCCAAATAATCCAATAAATGGCGCGGTTGAAGATATAACACTTAACATTGATAAACCTGCTGTAGCTTTTTTAATAGTACTTAACTTATATGCATTTAACATCTGATGATTGATGTTATTCTTATAATCACATATTGGATAAAATGTAGATTTTTTTAAGGGAAGGTGGTTATTACTAAGTAACTCTAAAGTATTCCTTTCTAAACTCAATATATTACTTAAATTAAAAAATCTCCATAAAAAAATCCAAACATTAGCTATAAAATAAACAGAAAGCCAAGCTAAAACAAACCAAGTTATAGCACCCATATTAGAAAAAAAATCAATCAAAATGCATCCTATAATACACTCTTAGCATTAGTCTCTATTTTATGAAGCACTGAAGAGACAAGTGCTTTATCAGATGCTGCTTCCTCTAATAAAGATTTAGCATCTTCTATAGCTTTAGATATTTTACTATCATTATCTCCGATAATTGCAACAGCACCATTTGCTAATATATCAACATTACTCTTGCTAACTTTTGCATATCCCCAATTTATAGCAACAAGCTCACTAGTATCATCTAGCTTATGTATATCAATAACACCAACTCTAAGTAGTGATAAAAAATCACAATGCCCTGGTAAAACACCAAAATCACCTTCAATACCAGGCAAATCTACACTCTTTACCTCACCATCAAAAATAGTTCCATAAGGTGTAACAATGGATAGTTTTATATTATTTATTTCCATTATAAAACCTTTTATTTTAATTTTTCAGCTTTTTCTAATACCTCTTGCATATTTCCAACCATATAAAATGCAGCTTCTGGAATATCATCATACTTACCATCTAATATTCCTTCAAAACCTTCTATTGTCTCATCTAATGTCACATACTTACCAGGACTACCAGTAAACACCTCTGCAACAAAGAATGGTTGGGATAAAAACCTTTCCATTTTTCTTGCCCTATTAACAGTTCTTTTATCTTCCTCAGATAATTCATCCATACCAAGCAATGCAATAATATCTTGTAAATCCTTATACTTTTGCAATACTTGTTGTACACCAATTGCTACTTTATGATGTCTTTCACCAACAATATGAGGATCTAAAATTCTAGAAGTAGAGCCAAGTGGATCAACAGCTGGATAAATAGCCTTTTCAGCAATTTTTCGATCTAAAACTGTAGTTGCATCCAAATGAGCAAAAACAGATGCAGGTGCTGGATCTGTTAAATCATCCGCTGGAACATAAACAGCTTGAACAGATGTAATCGAACCCTTCTTTGTTGATGTAATCCTTTCTTGTAATTTACCCATTTCAGTTGCAAGAGTAGGTTGATAACCAACTGCAGATGGAATCCTTCCTAAAAGAGCTGACATTTCGGCACCAGATTGAGCAAATCTAAATATGTTATCAATAAACATTAACACATCCAAACCTTTCTCATCTCTAAAGTATTCCGCCATAGTCAAACCAGTAAAAGCTATTCTATTTCTTGCTCCTGGTGGTTCATTCATTTGCCCATAACATAATGCAACTTTATCTAAAACTCCACTTTCTTTCATCTCATTATATAAGTCATTTCCCTCTCTTGTTCTCTCTCCAACACCAGCAAAAATAGAATACCCACTATGTTTATATGCAACATTGTGTATTAACTCCATAATAATAACCGTTTTACCAACACCAGCACCACCAAATAAACCAACTTTACCACCCTTTGAATAAGGAGCTAACAAATCAACAACTTTTATTCCCGTTTCAAACATTTCTGTTTTAGTGCTCTGATCTTCAAACACCGGAGCTTCTCTATGAATTGGAAGAGTTATATTTCTTTTCAATGGTTCACCACCATCAATAACATCACCAACAACATTTAAGATTCTGCCAAGTACCTCTTCTCCAACTGGAACTTCTATCATCGCTCCACGAGCCTTTACTTCTTGTCCTCTTTGTAAGCCTTCTGTCATATCCATAGCAATAGTTCTAACCCTATTATCACCCAAATGCGCTGCAACTTCTAACACTAATTTTTTTTCTTCACCATCAAGTATATAATTAACATCTATAGCTTCATAAATTTTTGGTAGATAACCATTAAAATCAACATCAACAACAGGACCCATTACCTGTGAAATTATTCCATTTAAATTCATATTAAGTCTCCTTCTTACTTCATTGCTTCTACACCAGCATTAATTTCAACTAACTCTGTAGTAATTGATGCTTGTCTTGCTTTATTAAGTTTTACTGTTAACTCTTTTACCAATTCTGATGCATTCTTTGTTGCTGTATCCATAGCTTGCATTCTTGAACTTAACTCTGCAGCTAAAGAATCAATCAATGCATAAAACATATTATAATTAATATACTGCTTTGCTAAATCTTCCAGTATACTTTTTTCACCATCTAAAGGTTCTATTAATATTTCACCATTATTATTTTTATGCTCTATTATTTCATTTAAGTCTACATTAAATGGTAAAATTTCACTAACCCTAATTTCTTGTGTCAACATATTTTTAAAGCCATTATGGATTATTATAACTTTATCTGTTATACCATTTACATAATCATCAACAGCTTTCATAACAAAATCTGATGCACCTTCATCAGTCGGATTAGATGATAAAGTCAAGGATTGATCATATAATTCTATTTCATTGAATTTAAAATATCTTATACCAGTTTTACCAATACCTCTTAATCTCACTTTCACATCATTATTTTTATATTGATTGATTAATTTCATCACCGCCTTAATAGTATTTGCATTAAAACCTCCACACAAACCCTTATCAGAAGTAACAAAGATAATATCAACCATTTTTATTTGTCTCTCTTTATCAACAAATAAAATATCATTTTTTTCAAACATATTTCCACTTAATAATATTTTCTGAATAATATCATTAAAAACTTCATTAAGCTTTATAGAATATATTTCACTTCTTTTAGCCGCTTCGACAGCTTTTTTAAGTTTTGAATTGGCAACTAACTTCATAGCTCTCGTGGTCTTTTGGACATTCTTAATACCAGAAATTTTTTTTCTAATATCTTTTAAACTATTACCCATAATAAAACCTTAAACTATATTGAAAAAACGCTTACAAATTCTTCTAATGCTTGCTTTAATAATACTTCTAAATCAGAATCTATTGCCTTTTTTGTGCTTAGTGTTTCAAATATTTTTGGATATTTAGCTTCTATAAAAGGATATAGATCTGCTTCAAATTTTGTAATCTTATTAACAGGAATACCATCTAGATAACCTTTCGCACCAGCAAAGATAATAACAATCTGTTTTTCTATAGATAAAGGAGAATAGGGAGGTTGCTTTAATACTTCTACCATTCTTTGACCTCTATCAAGCTGTTTTCTGCTACCTTCATCCAAATCAGATGCAAACTGAGAAAATGCTTGTAATTCTCTAAATTGTGCTAAATCAAGTCTTAATGTTCCAGATACTTGTTTCATAGCTTTAGTTTGTGCTGCACCACCAACACGAGATACAGATAAACCAACATTAATTGCAGGCTTGATACCAGAAAAAAATAAGTCTGTTTCTAAAAATATTTGACCATCTGTAATCGAAATAACATTTGTTGGTATATACGCAGCAACATCACCAGCTTGTGTCTCAATAATTGGTAATGCAGTCAATGAACCAGCACCCAACTCATCACTTAATTTAGCAGCACGCTCTAATAACCGTGAATGTAGATAAAACACATCACCAGGAAAAGCCTCACGCCCTGGTGGTCGCCTAAGAATAAGAGACATTTCACGATAAGCAACTGCATGTTTACTTAAATCATCATATACGATTAAAGCATGTCGTGAATTATCTCTAAAATATTCACCCATAGTTACACCGACATATGGAGCTAAAAATTGCATAGTAGCAGAATCAGAAGCTGAAGCATTTACTATGATAGTATATTCCATCGCTCCATGTTCTTCTAGTCTTCTGACAACTTGGGCTACAGTAGATTCTTTTTGTCCTATTGCTACATATATACATACTACATCTTGACCCTTTTGATTAATTATGGCATCAACTGCCACTGTAGTTTTACCAGTTTGTCTATCACCAATAATTAACTCCCTTTGTCCTCTACCAATTGGTACCAAAGCATCAATTGCTTTAATACCAGTTTGCAATGGTTCATGAACAGATTTTCTAGACATAATTCCAGGAGCTTTTACCTCTATAAATCTATTTTCTTTAGCCTCAATACTTCCTTTTCCATCTATTGGTTCACCCAAAGCATTTACAACTCTACCAACTATAGCATCACCAACAGGAACACTCATAAGACTACCTAATCTTTTTACAGATACACCTTCTTTTATTTCTTTACCAGCACCAAGTATAACTACACCTACGCTATTATCTTCAAGATTTAAAGCAAGACCTTTATCGCCAGTATCAAATTCAACCATTTCATAATACATAACATTCTTTAATCCATAAACCCTAGCAACACCATCTGCGTATCCAATAACGGTACCAACTTCATTAATATCAATTTTAAGTTCAAAATCATTAATTCTTTGCTTAATAATTGAACTTATTTCATCTATTTGGACTTTATTTGACATCAACACTCCTTTAAAAATTAAAATGCTTTTAAAATATATTTTTTTAGACTATTAGAAAATCCATTTTTTAAAAATGAAGTCTCTAGACTAATGCCATCTACAAATAACTTTATCCCCTCCATTTCCATATATTTCTTTGTTGCAAATAAAGAAACACCTAACCTTTTACTCAATTCACTTCTAATATATTCCTGACTTTTAGAATCTATATCAAATGAAGAATAAATTATTAATTCATATTCATTATTACCAATATTAACATATTTTTGCAATTCGTTATATATAAATGGAATTTCATTTAGTCTATTCTTGATATTTAAAAGTCTAATAAAATTAATAATCTTTTTATCTCTCACATTAATTAATGAAAAAATAAAAGATTCTTTTTTGTCTTTATTGATCATTGGGGAATTGATAATATATTTAAATTGCTCATTATTAAAACAATTAGATAGAAACTTTAAAATATCTATTACACCACTAATATCTTTAGAATCAATTGCATCAACTAAAGCTTTCGTATATTTTTTTGATACTGACGATATCATTATGCAACCCTCTTCAACAAAATATCAATATAATCATTCTTACTGAGATTTATATTATTTAACAATAACTCATCAATTACATCATTAATTATCATCTTTTTAATTTTTTTATGTTCAAAAGAAATACGCTCTTGATGATTTTTATTAATAATTGCTATATCAATGTTGCATTGCTTATTTATATTATCTGCAATAATTTCAGCTTCTTTTTTTGCATTTAACACAATTTCTTTAGCCTTTTGTTTAGATTCTTCTAACAATCTATAAGCTTCTTCTTTCTTAGCCATAGATTGTGATAATTTATCTTGAACAGCATTAAGTTGGTCAGCTATATTTCTTTGCCTATCTTTTAATGACTCTTTTATTTTGTTAGCAAACAAATACCATAAAATAACAATAAATATTATAAAATTTATAGTTCTCTCTATTATATCACTATCTGCTATATTTACATCTGATGCAAATAAAAAAATAGGTAACAAAAACAAATAAAACATTTTTAACATATAAACAACCCTTCTTCTTAAATACTTACATATTTTTATAATTATATCTGCATTTGCTTTAACCTAGAATCCAAAATACTCTTAAATTCTGGAATTCTAGATAACAATTCTTCTTTTAAGATATCTTTCTCATTATTTAAAGATTCTATAAATAATGCCATTTCTTTCTCATTATTCACCTTAATATCATTTATTTTTTTATCATAATTAGCTTTAGCACATAAATAAGCTTGTTCTTTAATAGATACTGCTTCCTTTTTAGCATTTTCTAAAATGTCATTAATCTCTTTTTGAATATTAATAATTTCACTATCATTATTGCTACTACTTTCTAGATCATCTTTGATCATTTTTTCTCTTGCATCAATAAAATTCAATATAGGCTTATACAACCACTGATTAAGCAAAAAAATAGATAACAAAAACAAGAAAAAAACAAGTAACATAAGCTCTAAACTCAACTCAATATTCATAAATTCTCCTAAACCTAACTTAAATATTTATATAATGTTAACAAAATTTAACTATAATTATTACAACTAACCATCTAAACTGCTTAATATTTGTAAAAAATCATCTATTTTTTCCTTATTTTTAAATTTTAACACTATAGTACTATTTGATATTTTTGTATCAATATTAAATTTTTTAAAAATATTTATCAACTTATTTAAACTATCATTAAACATGACATTACCATTATGTGACTTTACAGTCTTTGTTTTTATGTTTTTTACAAGATTTTCAGTCTCCCTAACTGACAATTTTTGACCTAAAATAGAATTCAAAGCTATATTAAAATCATCCTTATTAAGATTTACTAAAACTTTGGCATGACCTTGTGATAATTTTCCATCAATTAGCAACTTTTGTACATCTTTAGGTAACCTAAGCAATGCCAAAGTATTTGTAATTTGAGTTCTACTTTTTTGCACCTTTGAAGCTAGTTCATCTTGGGTTATACTGCAATCCTTAATTAGAGCATCATATGACAATGCTAAATCTATAGGGTTTAAATCCTCTCTTTGAATATTTTCTATCAAAGCAAGTTCTCTTAATCTATTTAGCTTAATATCAACAATAATAGCTTTTATCGTATTTAAACCAGCAAGCTTTGATGCCCTTAACCTCCTTTCACCAGCAATCAAAAAATATTCATTATTATCTTCATAAACCAATATTGGTTGAAGTATTCCATATTCTTTTATTGAGTTAGATAACTCCAATAAAGTATTTTCATTAAATTTTTTTCTAGGTTGAAGTGGATTTGGTTTTATTAAATCAATATCTAACTCAACAACTAATTCAGAATTATCATTTAAACTATTATCATATGCTTGTTCAACTTCACTGATTACAGCACTTAAACCACGACCTAAGGCTTTTTTCTTTGCCATTATGCTCCCTGCTGTAATATTGCTTCTGCTAAATTTTGATATGCAATGCTACCATTTGATCTTATGTCGTATAAAAATATTGGCTTACCAAAACTAGGAGATTCAGCCAACTTAACACTTCTTGGTATTATAAGATTTTGCTTGTTATCATCTTTAAACATATATCTATCAAAATGCTGAGTTAAATCATACACAACCTGTTTTGCAAGATTATTTTGGGATGCATACATAGTTGGCAAGAAACCTTTAATATTCAAACTTGGATTAATTTGTTCTTTTAATAATTTAATAGTGCTCAATAACTGTGCTAATCCTTCCAAGGCAAAAAACTCACATTGTATAGGTATTAAAACAGAATCTGATGCAGTAAGTGCATTAATAGTCAATGGACCAAGTGCTGGAGGAGAATCCAAAATAATAAAATCATACTCATCTTTAATTTCACTAATTCTCTTTTTTAAAATTTCCTCCCTTCCTTGTATTTTTTTATTGTAATACTCTTTCTCAAAACCAACTAATCCAATATTAGATGGAGCTAAAAACAAACTATCAATACATGTTTTTCTTATTATCTGTGAGATCTTTTTTGAGCCTGTTAGCACATGATATAAATAAAACTCAATTTCATTTCTATGAACACCAAGGCTTGTAGTTGCATTTGATTGAGGATCAACATCAACCAATAACACCTTTTTTCCTTTAAGTGCTAAGGATGCAGATAGATTAACTGCTGTTGTTGTCTTTCCAACGCCACCTTTTTGATTTGCAATAGTAATAATCTCACATTTATTCATATTTATAACCTTAAAAATTCACTTAAACTCAAGTAATTTATAAACCCCAAATAAAAAACCTAAATTAAAAAATTATGAGATGATTATTTTAGCTTTTTTTATATAAATTAAATCTTACCTCTGATTAAATATTTATCTAAGAGAATAGAGTACTCTCCCATTTACCTCAACAGACCCATCGTATAACAATTTTACATCTTTAAAAGATATAAGTTCATTATGATAGTGAAAAGAAAAATTATAATTTCTTGAAAATTCTAATCTATACTTATTAAATATATCATTCCAAGTATATTCATGTATCACATTAAAATAAGATTGCAAAAATATATTTACATCATCAATAATATTATTTTCAATACAATGAAACATCTTAGATTCTATATTTAAGCCAATACCACAAACAACAAAACTATTAATTATGTTACATATAATACCACCGATTTTATTATTATCAATATATAAATCATTTGGATATTTAAGCCAAACTTTTGAACCATTTGCAACTAATATTTCTTTAAAAATAAATCCAAAAAAAATCGATATAGATTCTAATTTTAAATCATTTGGAAGAGTATCAACCTTTTTTAAAAAAGAGAAATACAATCCCTTATCAACACTATTCCAAGAATTACCCCTTGAACCAATTCCATTACTTTGGTGTGAAGCAACAATGCATATCTCATTATCAATATTATTACTTTTTACTTCATTAATTAGATATTTTTGAGTGGAGGGTAGAGTATTAAAAATTTTAATCTCCATTTAATATATCTCCAAGATTCAATCGTTTACCAAGTAAATATGCCTTGGCATTGACTCTATTTTTTCCAATATCTTGCAACTCTCTAATAATTAAACTACCTTTAATGCAACCAACAACAATAAAATCATTATTAATTTTTAAAATTTCACCCTTTTTGTTTGTAGAATCTAATTCATTAATTTCAACAAAAAATAATTTTGTTCCATTTTTTAAAAATATATTTGGCCAATTTTTATAAGCCAAATACTTTAAAAATACATTAAATGCATCAATAAAATCAACTTCTCCATCACTCTTTTTTATTTTTTTACAATAACTAGAATCTACATGAAATTGGGGTAGAGGAGTAATGATATTTAAATTAGTTAATATCTTTACAGCAAAATCATAACTAATATATGATAACATTTTTATAGATTCTTCTATATCTAAATGCAAGTTTTCTATATAACGAATTCCAAGTATGTCGCCATCATCAAGATTGCAACTCATTTTCATGATACTAATACCAAAAAACTTATCATTTCTTAATATCATATCTTGTATCGGACTAGCGCCCCTGCTTTTGGGTAAAATTGAAGCATGAATATTAATACAATTAAAATTATCAATAATATCTTTTGGAATCATATTACCATAGGCTACCACAAGAATAATATCTGGATTTAAATCGTATATAAACTTCGTATCACTTAAATTATCAAATTGAAATATTGGAATATTATGTTTAGTGGATAATAAAAATTCTTTTGTTGATGGAGATTTTAATTCTTTTTTTCTTCCAAATGGTTTATCCATTTGTGTAACAAGTCCAATAATATTAAAGCAACAATTATTTATTAATTTTTCTAAAATATTTCTTGCAAATAATGGGGTACCAAAAAATAAAATATTCAAATCTCAATCCCCTGCTTATTAGAGAATAATGTTCCTAAGTAATGCTCTCCTTTTAATAGGAAATCTAAAGTTGGTTTCAAATCAAAACCACTACATAAAAACATCTCTTTGTTATTTTTTAATAAAAAATTTGCAGCCATTAATTTTGTAACAATACCACCTGTAGCAAATCTGCTACCTGCAATCCTATTAGATGAGATTCTACTTTTATTTATTTTGCTTACATATTTTATTAAATTAGCATCCTTATTATTTAGTGGATCTTTGTCATAATATCCATATACATCACTTAAAATAACCAACATATTAGAATCAAAATAATGTGTCACATAAGCACTTAATTGATCATTGTCACCAAATGTGAGATCATCTTGTGATATAGAATCATTTTCATTTAAAATTGGCAAAATATTATTTTTTAACAAAGTATCTATAGTATCTTTAGTGCATTGTATTTTTTCTTGTGAATTAAAAATTGTACTTATAAACAACAACTGTGATGCAATAATGCCATATCTATTTAAACATTGATTATATGCATTCATTAATATAGGCTGTCCTATACTGGCTAAAGCACGCTTATTTGACAACTCATTTTTATCAAGATTAATCTTTGTATATCCACTTGCTACAGCTCCAGATGATACTAGTATAACATCAAATTTTGATTTTAAATTAGATATAAAATCACATATTTTTTCTATTCTTTTTATCTCTAATATATCACCATTTGACAATATAGATGTACCAATTTTAATAACTAATTTTTGTTTCATAAATTTCTCATACTTAAAGAATTAATTTTAGATTCTAGCAAATAAAAATAAATTATAAATGTAACAAAATGATATCAATAAAGCAGAGTAGAGTAAGCATAACAAATATTATTAAGAATTTGAATGTTACACTATAGACTTAAATTATTTTAAATATGGAGAGTTATTGTGAAGATAATTACTAAATTGGCTTTTATAATTATATCTACAACTAGTATATATGCTGCTAGCTATCCACCAATAAAAAATACAAAAGATGGTATAGCTATATCTAGCAATATTTTAGCAAATGAAATAGGGCAAAAAGTATTAGAAGAAGGCGGTAATGCAATAGATGCTGCTGTTGCTGTGGGATATGCTTTAGCTGTTGTTCATCCAGCAGCTGGAAATATAGGTGGTGGTGGTTTTGCTGTAATACATTTAGCAAATGGAGAAAATATAACTCTTGATTTCAGAGAAAAAGCACCAATAAATGCAACAAGAGATATGTATCTCGATGAAAATAAAGAAGTAATTCAAGATGCTAGTGTAATAGGGTATCTTGCAGCTGGTGTTCCAGGGACTGTTGCTGGAATGAGTGAAATGCTAGATAAATATGGCACAAAAAAATTAAGCGATTTAATAGAACCTGCTATTAAATTAGCACAAAATGGTTTTCAAATTACAGATAGACAAGCAGAAACAATGCTTGAGGTCAAAGATGAATTTGCAAAATTTGCTTCATCAAAAAAATATTTCTTAAAAAATGATGGAAGTACTTATAAAGGTGGAGAAATATTAATTCAAAAAGATTTAGCTAATACTTTAAAACTTATTCAAAAAGAAGGTCCAAAAGCATTTTATGAAGGTGCTATTGCAGATTTAATCGTAAAAGATATGAAAAGAAATGGTGGAATTATTACAAAAGAAGATTTAAAGAATTATAAACCTGTATGGAGAAAACCTGTAGTTGGCAATTACCGTGGGTATGATATTATATCTATGGCACCCCCAAGTTCTGGTGGTATTCATATAATAGAAATATTAAATATCATGGAGAATGCAAATATAGGTGATATGGGATTTGGTTCTATTAGTACAATATCATTGATGACTGAAGCAATGAGACAAGCTTATGCTGATAGAAGTGAGTATTTAGGTGATCCTGACTTTGTCAAAGTTCCCGTAGAAAAATTAATAGATAAAGACTATGCAAAGTCAATTTTTAAGAAAATAAACTTAAATAGGGCAACACCAAGTAAAAATGTAAAACCTGGTTTAGGTAAAGAAAGTAATAATACTACACATTATTCTGTTGCTGATAAATGGGGGAATGCTGTTAGTGTAACTTATACTATTAATGCTAGCTATGGATCTGCAGCAGCTGTAGATGGAGCTGGATTTTTGCTTAATAATGAAATGGATGATTTTTCAATAAAACCTGGTGTTCCTAATATATATGGCTTGGTAGGTGGTGATGCAAATGCTATTGAACCAAATAAACGACCTCTAAGTTCTATGAGTCCTACGATTATACTAAAGGATGGTAAATTATTTATGGTTGTTGGAAGTCCTGGTGGTGCAAGAATAATTACAACAGTATTGCAAGTTATAAGTAATGTAATAGATCATAAAATGAATATATCTGAAGCTGTATCTGCACCTAGATTTCATATGCAGTGGTTACCTGATGAAATAAGAATTGAAAAATTTGGTATGACAAAAGATACAATAAAAGCTTTAGAAAACAAAGGTTATAAAATTGTTGAGTTACCAGATATGGGTGATGTAAATGCAATACTAATAGATGATAATATTTTTTATGGAACAATGGATCCTAGAAAGGAATTCTGATATATTATTCAAAACCTTAAAATAATCTTAAGGTTTTGGTATATTTTTATTTAGTTTAGTATTGAAAACTGCAATTTTCAAACTTTTTTATATATACATGTAAATTCAATAAAAGAAGTCAAAAAAAATAACCAGGATATAAAAATCTTACTTGCAACCACAATTACAATTATTATCGCTCTTATTATTTTTCAATGTTGTTATATTGAAAAATTTATACAATAAACAAAATGAATAATACGCGCTAAAAAGAAGGAGAATTCCAAAAATCCAAATGAAATTATCAAAAATAACACCAATTATTATTAAAGATAATCCTATAATGGTCCTTATAATTTTGTCAATTTTCCCTACATTTGATTTCATTATTCATCTCCTTACTATTTTCCACTCTACTCTATCTTAAAAATAGAATTTAACTTATTTTCATTAATAATAATAATATGCTTATTATTATCTAGTCCTATAATATTTTCATCTTTTAACTTTTGTATATTTCTTGATAATGTCTCTTGACTAATATTTAACATTTGAGAAATAATTTTTTTATTTAGAATATTAAAGATATTTGGATTCTTACTAAGCAACGATGCAAGTTTTGCTTTTGCATCATATATCATATTTGTATTTATAACATACTCTTGATCTTCTATAACCTTATTTGCTCTATTTAAAATATTAAAACTTAATCTTGGATCACTTTTAATAATTTCCTTAAAAGAATCAGAATTAATACTTAAGATTCTACAACTTTCTAAGCAGAAAATATTATTATATGAATATTTATTAATTAATACATGATAATTAATTAAAGGGGGATTATTAATATTAATACAATGGCTTGCGTGCAAATTTATTATTACTTCATTATCAAATTTATTTATTTTATAAACTTTAACGCATCCATGTAATAAATAATGAATATTATCCATTATATCATTTTCATAATACAAAATAGTATCTTTTGGATATTCCTTAATATGAGCTATATTGATAATTTTTTCAAATGTATCCTTAGATATGTCTTTAAAATCTTCCATATTATCCATAGAACTTTTTAAATCTATTGAACAAGAAAGGGAACAATTTTTTAATTTAAACATCAAGCTCTACCTTTTTAAAGATTATTTATTACTCAAAGTAATGCATTATCTTATATCCATTATCATCTAAATACTTATCTTTTTGCATAAGTTTCAAATCAGAATCTATCATATCATCAATAAGACTCTCAAGATCATACTTTGGTTGCCATCTTAATTGCGATCTTGCTTTTTCTGGATTTCCAATAAGTAGATCTACTTCTGTTGGTCTAAAGTATCGAGGATCAACACAAACTACTTCACTACCCTCTTCTATTTTATATTTACCATTACAATGTTTAACATATCCTTTTTCATCCACACCATCACCACTCCACTCTATTTCTATATCAAGTTTATTAAATGCTAATTCTACAAATTTTCTAACTTCAGTTGTAACACCTGTTGCTATCACAAAATCATCAGGCTTGTCTTGTTGCAATATTAAATACATTGCCTCTACATAATCTTTTGCATGCCCCCAATCTCTCTTTGCACTTAAATTTCCTAAATATAATTTATTCTGCAAGCCTAAAGCAATTTTACACACTGCCCTTGTAATCTTCCTAGTAACAAAAGTCTCTCCACGAATAGGACTTTCATGATTAAACAAAATACCATTAGAAGCAAAGATATTATAAGCTTCTCTGTAATTAACAGTAATCCAATAAGCATATAACTTTGCAACAGCATATGGGCTTCTAGGATAAAATGGGGTTTTTTCATCTTGTGGCACAGATTGTACTAATCCATATAGTTCACTAGTAGATGCTTGATATATCTTAGTATGCTCAACTAAGCCTAGAATCCTAATAGCCTCTAATAACCTTAATGTTCCAATTCCATCTGCATTTGCTGTATATTCTGGTGTTTCAAAACTAACATGAACATGACTCATAGCAGCAAGGTTATATATTTCATCTGGCTGGACTTCTTGAACTATTCTAATTAGATTTGTAGAATCAACTAGATCACCATGATGTAATTTAAATCTTATATCACCTTCATGTAAATCTTGATACAAATGATCAATTCTATCGGTATTAAATAGAGAACTTCGTCGTTTTATGCCATGAACTTCATAACCCTTATTTAATAAAAATTCTGCCAAATATGCACCATCTTGACCTGTAATACCTGTAATAAGAGCTTTTTTCATAACATTCCTTATAAAAATTTATTTATAATAATTTTGACATATTAATAATGAAAATTTAATTTAAGCTATCACTATTTATGTAATCTAATACATAATTTAGTCAAAATTTTTAAACCTAGCTACAATATTGCAAAATATTAATTTAGTGCTTGGTTATATTTAATTTTATATTTACATTCTTGATATAAAGCAAAAAATAAAGCTTATTTTTAGTTTAAGATTTAGAGTTTAAAGATTTACGCTTTAATATATTCAATGATGAAAGGATCATATGTTAAGAAGAGATTTTCTAAAAAGTGCTGCTATTGCTTCAGCTGCAGCTACTGCTGGAATATCAGTTCCACATTCATTAAGTGCTGCACAAGCTAGTGCAGAAGGTGGCTGGAAATGGGATAAGGCTGTTTGCAGATTCTGTGGAACTGGTTGTGGGATTATGGTCGCTACAAAAGATGGGCAAATTGTTGCCGTAAAAGGTGATCCTGAAGCACCTGTTAATCGTGGTTTAAATTGTATTAAAGGATATTTTTGTGCAAAAATAATGTATGGAACAGACAGGATAACGCAACCTTTGCTTAGATGCAATGATAATGGTGAATTTGATAAAAATGGAAAGTTTAGACCAGTTAGCTGGAAGAGAGCTTTTGATGAAATGGAAAAACAATTTAAAAAAACCTACAATGAACTTGGACCAACTGGCATTGGTGTATTTGGTTCTGGACAATACACTATCCAAGAAGGTTATGCTGCTGTAAAACTAGTAAAAGGTGGCTTTAGAAGTAATAATATTGATCCAAATGCAAGACATTGCATGGCAAGTGCTGTTGTCGCATTCATGGAAACATTTGGTATAGATGAACCTGCTGGATGTTATGATGATATTGAATTAACAGATACTATAGTAACTTGGGGTGCAAACATGGCCGAAATGCATCCTATTTTGTGGAGTCGTGTATCAAATAGAAAATTATCAAATAGTAATGTAAAAGTCATTAATTTAAGCACATACACAAATAGAACTTCTGATTTAGCAGATATAGAAATTATTTTTAAACCAAATACAGACTTAGCAATTTGGAATTTTATTGCAAGAGAAATCATAAAAAGAAATGCAGTAAATGAAAAATTTATAAAAGATAATTGTGTATTTACTACAGGTTTTGTAAATATAGGCTATGGTATGAGAGATAATCCAAATCATCCCAAATTTAAACCAAGTGAAAAAGATACTGTAGAAAAAGAAGTATCAAAAATAGTAAGCAAAGATGAAGGCATTAGCTTACAATACTTAGGTATCAAAGCTGGCGATAATATGAAAATGGATAATGCTTCAAGAGGTGGCAATCACTGGGAAATTAGTTTTGAAGATTTTAAAAAAGGTTTGGAAGTTTATGATATAGATTTTGTAGCAAATTTAGCAAAAGGCAATGAGGATGAAAGCATAGAATCTTTTAAAGAGAAATTGCAAACTTTGGCTGATTATTACATAGATAAAAATAGAAAAATTATAAGCTTTTGGACTATGGGCATGAATCAACATCAAAGAGGTACTTGGGTAAATGAACAAAGCTATATGGTTCATCTATTGCTTGGAAAACAAAGTATTCCAGGCAGCGGTGCATTTTCTTTAACAGGACAACCAAGTGCTTGCGGAACAGCAAGAGAAGTTGGCACATTTACTCATAGACTTCCAGCTGATATGGTTGTGACAAATCAAAAACATCGAAATATTACAGAAAAAATATGGAAAATACCAGAAGATACTATAAATAGCAAAGTTGGTTCTCATTATGTAAAAATAATGCGTGATTTAGAAGATTCTAAGATTAAATGGATTTGGGTGCAAGTAAATAACCCTTGGCATAATACTGCAAATGCAGAACACTGGATCAATGCTGCTAGAAATCTAGACAACTTTATTGTAGTTAGCGAATGTTATCCTGGTGTTTCTGCAAAAGTTGCAGATCTAATACTTCCTACGGCTATGATTTATGAAAAATGGGGAGCTTACGGTAACGCAGAGAGAAGGACTCAACATTGGAAACAACAAGTATTACCTCAAGGTAATGCAATGAGTGATACATGGCAAATTATGGAATTTTCAAAACGATTCAAAATAAAAGAAGTATGGGGAAAAGATTATAAAAACCTTGATTTAGTTAGTGTTTTAGATAAAGCAAAAAAAATGGGATATACCGAAGATACTACATTATTTGAAATATTATACGCAAACAACGATGCATTAAAATTTACAATCAATGATAAAACAATGAAAGAGAATCTAAATACAGAAAGCATTGGTGATTCTAGAAATATCATTGGTAGTGATGGTGAAATATTTAAAGGATATGGATTTTTTATTCAAAAATATTTATGGGAAGAGTATAGAAAGTTTGGCTTAGGGCATGGTCATGACTTAGCAGATTTTGATACCTATCATAAAGTAAGAGGACTTAGGTGGCCTGTTGTTGATGGCAAGGAAACACAATGGAGATTTAATAGTAAATACGATTTTTATGCTAAAAAAGAAGGTAGAGAGTTTGCATTTTATGGAAATAAAGGAAAAGATATTATAAGCGGGGATTTAAAAGCTCCAGGTGTAAATAAAGTAAGTATTGATAATAAAGCAAAAATATTCCTTAGACCATATATGGATCCATGTGAAATGCCTGACAAAAATTATCCATTGTGGTTATGTACTGGCAGAGTATTAGAACATTGGCATAGTGGAACTATGACAATGAGAGTTCCAGAACTTTATCGTGCAGTCCCAGAAGCATTGTGTTATATGCATAATGATGATGCAGAATCTCAAGGATTGAAGCAAGGAGATATTATTTGGGTTGAAAGCAGAAGATCAAAAGTAAAAGTTAGAATCGAGACAAGAGGAAGAAATAGGCCACCAAAAGGACTAATATATATACCTTGGTTTGATGAAAATGTATTAATTAATAAAGTATGTCTTGATGCAACTTGCCCATTATCAAAAGAAACAGATTATAAAAAATGTGCAGTAAAAATATATAAGGCATAATAAAATTAAAATGCAAAATATAAATCAAGATAGACGCAATGCAATATTAAAAACAGCACAAGGTATTGGTATGTTTGCATTTAGTGGTCTTATATGGAGTGCTTACATATCTAAAGCAAAAGCATCAAATTTTGCTCTTAGGCCGCCAGGAGCAAAAGAAGAAGATGAATTTTTAAAATTATGTATAAAATGTGGGAGATGTGTAACATTTTGTCCATTTAATACATTAAAATTAGCACTACCAAATGATGATATACCAACTGGAACGCCATACTTTACTCCAAGAGATATTCCTTGTTATATGTGCGTTGATATACCTTGTGTCCCTGTATGCCCAACAAACGCTCTTGATGAAGAACTATTAAACATAGTTGAAGACAATAAAGCAATGATGGATATAAGAAAAGCAAAGATGGGTGTTGCAATAGTTGATATGGAATCTTGTGTTGCTTATTGGGGTATTCAATGTGATGCATGTTATAGAGCTTGTCCATTGCTTGATGAAGCTATTAAATTAGAATATAAACAAAATGACAGAACAAATAAACATTCATTTTTATTGCCTGTTGTAGATAGTACAAAATGTACAGGTTGTGGCTTATGTGAACATGCATGCATAACAAAAAAGCCGGCAATTATGGTGCTTCCTAGAGATAAAGCTTTAGGAAGTGTAGACACAAACTACATAAAAGGTTGGGATAAAAACGATGAAACAAGATTGAATGCAATAGATGATATTAAACCAAGAAAAAATGATTCAAAAAGTGTTATAGATTATTTAAATAGTGGTGAATTATGATGAAAAAAATTAGATTTTTGATTTTAAGGAGATGTATTCAGCTTGGAATCTTAAGTGCATTTTTTATTTGCAATTACTACACAATAAATTTTTTTAATGGTAATTTAAATTCATCAAAAATATTTTGGATAATCCCTATGAGCGACCCTTTGTCAATTGCACAAATTTTTTTATCTGGTGCAATAAGTGGTATTGCAATTGGCAGTGAAGCATTAATTGGATTATTTATTGTATTAATCATATATGGAGTATTTTTTGGTAGAGGATATTGCTCTTATGTGTGTCCTATGAATATGATAACAGATTTAGCTAATTTCTTAAGACGGATGTTTGGGTTTAATGTAAATAAAAAAATAAATATAACAAGAAAGAGTAAATATGCGATACTAACTTTAAGTTTATTTCTTAGTTTTATACTTGCAGTACCTGCATTTGATCTAATAAGTCCTATTTCTATGTTGCATCGTGGAATTATATTTGGTATGGGATTTGGCATCTTTGGCATTCTAAGTGTATTTTTATTTGATTTATTTTTTATTAAAAATGGATTTTGTGGTTATATATGCCCTCTTGGTGCTATATATTCTTTAATTGGAAAATATAGCATCATTAGAGTTAAACACAATAAAGATAATTGCACAAAATGTAATAAATGCATTATCATATGTCCAGAACCTCAAGTGCTAGATCTAATTGGAAAACGAAGTGGGAGTATTAATAAAATAGATTGTATGAAATGTGCAAGATGTATTGAAGTATGCAATGACAATGCACTTAAATATGGATTTTTTGATTTTAAAAATATTAGGAGTGAAAAATGAAATATATAATAAATATATTGGCTTTTATATTGTTTTTTATTGGTTGTGCTAGTGAAAATGGCAATAGAATGTCACTTGATGAGACTGAGTTGGGATTAAGAAGTGCTTCGTTGTATAGTGAAAATGTAAATCTAAAAGAATTTACATATTCTACCACACCAGCAGGAGAAAGTATCGTAATTGAAAGAGCATATGAAAATGCACCACCTATGATACCTCATGATGTAGAAGGAATGCTTGATATAACAAAAGAGTATAATGCTTGTATAGATTGTCATAGTAGAGAAAATGCACCACTTATGAATGCAACACCTGTACCATTATCTCATACTTATGATACATTTAAAGATGAGCAAACAAATGCTATTGTAGATATAAGATATAATTGCAACCTATGTCATACACCACAAGCTAATGTTAAACCTATAGTTGGGAATAATTTTAAGCCAGACTTTAGGGATCAAAATAGTAAAAATAAATCAAACTTATTAGAAATTTTAGATGAAGGTGTTAAATAAGCATTGAAATATAGATTTACAAAATCAATACCTCTTCCATATTGTAAAGATTCTAGAATACTAGAATCTTGCATAAAATGCAAAAACAACTCTTGTATAGATGTATGCCCTCAAAATATTATAAAAAAAGATAATTATAAAATCTATTTAGATTTTGAAAATAATGGATGTATATTTTGTAAAAAATGTGCGATAGCATGCAATGAGTATTCTCTTTCACTACTTGATTTGAATTTAGAGAATCATATAAACGCAAATATAAGTATAAATGAAGCAAAGTGTCTAGCTTGGAATAAGATATTATGCTCTTATTGTCTTGATGCATGTGAAACTAAAAGTATTAAGTTTTATAATATGCTTTATCCAGAAATTTTAGAATCTTGTTCAAAATGTGGAATGTGCAAAAGTGTATGCCCAACTAATGCTATAGTATTTAGAGGTATTTAAATGTATAAAACTATATTAATATTATTTATCTGTGTAACGGTAAATGCAATTCAGCCATATAAAAAAATAATAATAGATAATATTATTACTTCAATTGATATTTATAATAATAAATTATATATTTCAACTAATGCTGGCTTGATTGAAGTATATGATATAACTAATTACAATAAAATAGATGAAATTAAACTTGAAAAAATATATGATTATTTTGGTGATAGCTTTTATCCAAAAGTATTTAGCACTCATACAATAGATGGTAAAAATATATTGATTTTAAGCCAAGATTCAAATGGAAGCTCAAAAATACAAATCTATAATAAAAATTTTAAAACCATAAAATTAGATAATACTTCATTTGTAAATAAAGCATACTTTATAGATAAAGATAGAATCTTAATTGGATTATTAAGTAATGAAATAATGCTATACAACATAAAAGACAATAGTGTTATATGGAGTTTGCAGCCTAGTCAAGCTGTATTTTCAGATCTAATATTTAATGGCAAGTTTGCATTTAGCACTACAGAAGGTGGTATTATATATATGATTGATATTGATAGTGGCAAAATAATCAAAACATTAGAGGGTGCAAATTTTGATAATATATATATGTTAGCCAATGCAAAAAATATATTGCTTGGCTCTGGTCGAGATAAAATTTGTGGAATATATGATATAAACAATGGGGAGTTTAAAAGATTTAATACGAATTTTTTGAGCTACGCAGTTGGAATCTCTAATGATGCTACAATTGGAGCAATAAGTGATAATGAAAATAATGATATTGTTGTGTTTGATATAAAAAATTTAAATAAAATTTACACATTAAAAGGTGGTGACGCTCTACCAAATAAGATTATTTTCATTAATAAAAGTCATATAGTGGCTGGATTTGATAGCAAAAATGTATTATTTTGGAAATTAGGAGAAGATAGTTGAATATTTCAAGCATAATAATTAAAACAAAAAAATTATCAAAATGCAAAGATGAATTATCAAAAATCAATGGTGTAGAAATAGCATTATTTGAGGGTGATACTATTATTGTGGTTATACAGGCAAATGATATAAATGAAGAAATAGAAATTTTTAATAAAATTGAAAAAACAAAATATGTAATTTCTGCTTCCATGCATTATAGTTATATTGAAGATGAATTAAGAGATGATTTATTAAATATGAAAAATAATACAGATGAAATTTTAAATGACAATTCAATTCCTATTAATAAAATGCAATATAGTGGAAGTTTATATGCAATAATGAATAAAAAAGGTAAAAAATGAATCAAATGATTTATCTAGCAGGTGGATGTTTTTGGGGTGTTGAAGCATATTTTGGATATATCGATGGTATTATAAAGAGTAGAGTTGGATATGCAAATAGCAACATTGATAATCCAAGCTATGAATTGGTGTGCTCTGGTAAGACAAACGCAGTTGAAGTGGTGGAGATTACATACAATAATAATATTATATCTTTAGATTCTATACTAGATGAATTTTTTAGTATTATAGATCCCACTACACTAAATAAACAAGGAAATGATATAGGAACACAATATAGAAGTGGCATATATTTTATAAATGAGAATGAAGAAGAAAAGATAAAAGAATATATATCAAAAATAAAGATCAAATACGATAAAGAAATAGTTACTGAAATAAAAAAGTTAGATAATTTTTTTGAAGCTGAATCTTATCATCAAAAATATCTATCAAAGAATCCAAATGGATATTGCCATATTGATTTAAGCAAATTTATTTAATTTACTTAATCAATGAAGATATCATTTTAAATTCAACTGCCTTAGAATCTTTTAATAAATCAAATAGTATGCTCTCTGTATTTACTATATTTATATCCATTTTACTCATTAAATCAAGTGCATTTTGTTTATTTTTATAATCTCTTGATATTACACAATCACAGGCTACAACTACATCAAAACCTAATTTCTTAAGGTCTCTTGCACTTTGCAAAACACAAATATGTGTTTCCATCCCACAAATAATAATTTGTTTTATATGTATATTCCTATCCAAAAAGCTAAGCAATTCACTACTATCATAGCAACAACTAAATATATGTTTTTCAAAATCTATCTTTGAAATACAATCATCAAACAAACCCTCTACACTATTACCTAAACCTTTTACATATTGTAATGATTGAACTATAGGAATATTTAATATATGAACTCCATTGATTAAAATCTTAGTTTTTTTAAAAAATAAATCAAATTCAGTTTTATTCATACTGCCACTTAATTTTTCTTGTATATCAACTACAAGTAACATAGTATTATTTTTATTCATAAAAAACATTCAAAAACTCCTTAGCCAACATTTTTATATTTATAATATGCAGCACAAGCACCTTCAGAGCTTACCATACAACTTCCAAGAGGATTTGCAGGATTGCATACCTTGCCAAATACTTTACAATCTACAGGTTTTGATACACCCTTTAAAATCTCACCACATATACAAGCTTTATTATCTGCAATAGGTGATTTTGATAATATATCACTAAATATAATTTCTGCATCAAATTGTGCATACTCATCTCTTAATTTTAATGCAGAATCTTTTATATCACCAAGACCGCGCCATTGAAAATGCTCTCTTGTAGTAAAATATGTATTTACTAATTCTTGAGCTTTTATATTTCCTTCCATACTTACTACCCTGCTATACTCCACTTCTAACTCTGCTTTGTTATTATTAATTTGTTTAATAATTCTTAGTATAGAATCCATAATATCAAGTGGTTCAAATCCACCAACAACAATTGGTATATTATATTTTAAAAGTGGTTTATATGTTTTTGCTCCTGTTATTACACTAACATGAGATGGAGCTATTAATGCATTAATTTTGCAATCCCTAGAATCTAGAATCACTTCTAATGGTGGTGGGACTAATACATGATTTATATGAAAAAATAAATTATTAATATTTTGTTCAATGACTCTTTTTAATAATGCAGCAGTCATAGGTGTAGTCGTTTCAAAACCTATTGCAAAAAATACAATTTTTTTATTTTTATTTTCTTGTGCAATTTTTAAAGCTTCTATAGGCGAATAAATAAACCTTACATCACAACCTTTGCTTCTTGCTTGCTGCAAACTGCCTTTGCTTCCTGGTATTTTTATCATATCACCAAGTGTTAATAATATCACATCATCTTGCATTGCAATTTCATATGCATTATCTATTCTATTCTTTGGCATAATACACACAGGGCATCCTGGCCCATGAATAAAATTTATGTAACCATCCAATAATGTATTTAGTCCATATTTCATAATACTATGAGTATGGCCACCACATACTTCCATAATATTTAATATTTTTGATAACTGCTTTGCTTCATGTTTTATATTTTTTAGAATTCCTAGAATCTTGTCTCTATCCCTAAAAGAATCAATAAGTAATTCCATTGTAATCCCTTAAAAATATTTAGATATTCACATTAATATAATATACAAAAAACCAACAAATCTTTTATAATAAAAACACAAAAATTATGATAATTTTGCCTCATCTTCTAATATATTTACAATTTCATATAATTTAAACTCCATCTCCATTACAAATTCTTTATACTGTTTAAAGTATTTTAATATTTCTATACATTTTCTACACTTTTCTATATCCATAGAATAGAATGAATTCAATAATTCATAATAATAAACTTCACCATCATTTTCTATATCTTTACTTTCTTCAAGAGAATCTACAAACTTAAACTCTTTTTTTAATTTAAAATATATTGCATAATCTTTATACCTTATTGCTTTAATTGCCTCATCAACCTTATATGGATTTGATAAAACCTCTTGAATAATACGAATCTTTGATGATATCTTTTTATATTGCATCAGTATTGCATCTGCATCAGATTTTTTACCTTTCTTTGTTAATTCTTTAGCAATAATTAATACTTTTCTAAATCTATTCTCAAAATCAATATAGCTTTTTAATTCACGCAATATTGGATTTTTTTCTGCTTTTGGTATCGCTCTAACTGCCAAATTATTACTCATTAGCTCTTCAAATTCAGTAATAGCATTAATATTAGAAGTAAGATTTAATATATCTTTATTTTTACTTGGTATTTGAGAATACTTATTTAATACTTCCATTGCCAATTGATATTTATTACCGCATGCAAGTGCTCTTGCTTCCAATAAATCAGCTTGAAATTTAGCCTCCAACCTTAAATAAAAATCTTCATATTTTAGAAATTGATTATCTTCAATAAATTTATATGCACCAATAATATCATTATTGTTAACCAATGAAACTCCATAATCTATAAAAGAATTAAAATCATAGGAGTAAATCATTTTATCTTGAGTAGATAAAATGATAAAATTATCTTCTATCGCAAATGATTTATATCGTTTATTTGGCATAAAACTATCTAAAACTCTTTCTCCATTTAAAAAATCGACTATACCAATCACACCATTTGAATTTAAATAAAATATATATGAGTTTTTGTAATAACAAATATCAATAATCCTAGCAGATGTGGCTTGAAATTTATTTAAAACAAGTTTTGTGTCTGTATCAATAATATATATATATCCAGACATATCACCAAGTGCTAAAAACTTACAATGATCAAAAAATACTGCACTTCTTATTGTTGCACTTACATCGCAATTAATTATAAAACTCTTATCTTTAAATTTATCAAAGAATAATATACTTCTATCATAACCTATAGATACAACAAAACGCTTATTAGAACTCTCCTTTGCAAATAAAATGGAATCTTTGTGTTTATTTGGCATATCAATTAATTTCCCACTATAAACATCCCATCTACTTAATACACCATTTTTGCCACCAATTAAAATAGTATCACCTTTTTGGCTAATTGAAATGCTTTCAATTTTTGAATCTTGAATTTTAAAAGAATTTATAACTTTTGCTCTTTGCGCATCTACAACAATAGCATTTGTTTGTTCTATATTTACATATGCAAATATAGGCAACATCTTACATATTGATATTTTATATATATTAAAAGAATCTTTTACAATATTTATTGCTATTTTTTTAGAACTATTATTATCAAGTGTATCGCTAATCCAAAATACTTCTTCTTTAAAATCAAATGCAAATATAGAGTTATTATAGAAATTTAATATATCCGCATTAAGTTCATTTTTTATACTAAAAATTGCACTAATCATTATCTATTCTTTATAACAAAGGATTTTTATAGAATCATCATCACCTTTTGAAAGCATTACTTTTTTTATCATATTATTATCATTTGCATTTATATGGATTCTATTTTCTATACCATATATATTAATATATCTTACATAAAAATCAATATTACATTTATTGATAAATATAATATTAATATCAAACATTTTATTTAATTTATCTCTTATTGTTTGTGTTATTTTACCTATATTGTCATCTAATCCATTTATTAAATTATTATATTTTGATAAAACTTTGATACTAGATTCAAATTTTAGATAATGATTATATAATATATTTTTATCCCAGTCATATAAATTATTATCAATATTATTTGTATTTTTATTTTTTAACTCATCATATAATAACTCATTTTTTATTTTTTCATCATTTAATTTATTTTTATCATTCAAAAAAATATTTTTTAATTTATTTAAGTTTAAAATCTGTGCATTTAAAGCATCTAACTCAGCTTTTTCTTCACCATAAAGACAAGGATATAATGTAAATTCATTATTCTTCCCAGTGATACTACCAATTAGAAGAGATTCTTGAACATAAATACTATTATTTGATTTTATCTGTGATATTTTTCCACGAGAACAATACACCTTTGAGCCATTTAAAAAATTTATAAGCAAATCATCACTTTTTATTATTCCATTTTCACAATATCTAATTTGTGCAGACCTAGATTCTAGATTTCCCTTCAAATACAAAATTGACGATTTTATTGATTTTATATTGCTCTTCATATGAACTTGTCCATTTATAAACAAATCCTTAGCAATAATATTTGAAGCACCTACATTGCCAGTAATATTTAGGTTATCAACTTCCAATGTTAATCCAGATACTATAACATCCTTTGTTAAATTATCATTTTTTACAATCAATGTATCAATATCTTGCTCTTTTATATTTTGAATGTTCTTTTGATTAATATTATCAAGCATTACTGTATCAGAAATAAGCATTGTATTTCTAACAATTGACACATATCCACCCTTATTTGCTGTATATATTATTTTATTATCAACTTCACTTACATCTATACCACCACCTGCAAAAATACCAATTGGATACGCTTTACCAATTCCATATATATTTCCATAAATATTGCGCCAAGGTAGCTTATATGCTGGTTTTGTATAATCAAGCAATACCTCACCATTCTCAACCCTAAAAAAACCACCATTTTGAAGCTGACTATCATGAGATAAGATAGATTTTTTTCCACTTTTTGATAATATCAATTTTACAGCTATACTATTTATTTGCGGCTCTTTCAATGATGATATATCGATAACATAATATTCAGGATGGTTATCATTTTCCCTTAATTTCAATGCTATATCAATAATACTTTGCCTAATATTATTCCAACCAAGACCAATAATAATACCCCTATAAGCACAAATATTTAATATAGTATTTTGTATTAAATTTTCTAAATTAGACTTATCCTGCGGTATTCTTTGTGTATATACATAAGCTTGGAGTGTCGTTTCATTCTCATTTGTATGAAGTTGTATTATGATTGGATAGAATGAACTCTGGCGTTTAAAAATAGATATAGAATATTCTTGTTTTATACTATAAGTAGTATCAACATATGAATTTATTTTTGTATTATCAATAACGCTTCTTTTAGAAGTATTATCATCTATATAATATGTACTATAAGAAACCAATGAATAATCAAGCAATAACTCACTAATTTTATAATCTAATGCAAATTTTCTCAATATATCTTTTATATTGCTTCCTTGCCTTAAATAGCCATTTTTCATAGTGTTACTCAAAAATACCGCCTACATTTAGATAAAAATAATTTAATAAAATAATAATCAATCTTAATATTAATAAATATAAAATATTAAGAAAATATAAAGTCTTTATTAAATAAAATCAATTATCATTATTGTAATAATGGTTTTATTTAAATACTAAAAATGTTATTTATTATAAAAGGATATTATATGAAAAATAAGATGCATTTAAGTTTAAGTCTAGCTACTATTTTAATACCTTTTTCATTATTAAATGCAGAAGAAATAAAAGATATTGATTTAGGAGAAAGTATTGTTTCTGCATCTGGATTTAAACAAGCAATACAAGAAGCACCTGCTACTATTTCTGTAATAACAAATAAAGACTTATCAAGCAAAGCATATAAAGATATAGCAGAAGCCATATCTGATATACCAGGAGTAGATTTAAATGCATCAAGAGGTAATACTGGTGCATATAGAATTACAATGAGAGGAATTACTGGATATACACTTATTTTAGTTGATGGTAGAAGGCAAACAGTTGGTGGTAATATTGGGCCAAATGGTTTTGATGATGCTCAAATAACATTTTTACCTCCTCTTGCTTCTATTGAAAGAATAGAAGTGATAAAAGGGCCAATGTCTACTTTGTATGGTTCAGATGCTCTTGGCGGTGTTATAAATATAATAACCAAAAAAGTTACCAATGAATGGCATTCAAATATTCAACTTGAGAGTATTCTAAACGAAAACACACAATGGGGAAACTATTATGGTGGAACATTTTATACAAGTGGTCCTATTATCAAAGATAAACTAGGAATTACTTTGAGATTAAGAGAATATTTTAGAGATGCTTCAAATGTAGTATTTAGACAAAGCAATGGAAGTATAGTAGCTCCAACTAGAGGAAGAGCACAAAGTCCAACAAAAGCCAACTTGCATAATATAGGAGCAAAGCTAACATATTTACCAGATGAATTAAATACATTAACTCTAGATTTTGATTATGGATTAAATAGATATGATAATAAAAAAGGTCAATTAGGCACCATTACTCGTCCAAGTAGTAATGGAGGTCTAGATGGTGGATACACAGATAGTATGGACATACAAAGAATTATTACATATATAACACACCAAGGTCATTATGATTATTTTAGTATAGATTCTGGGATTCAATACAATGCAATATCAAATGATGGTAGGGAGGTAGTAGGACAATCTGGGATACCACATTTAGGTCAAAATAGGGATATACTAGCAGAAACATACATAGGAAATACTAAAGCAGTAATCCCAATTGGTAATTCAAACATACTTAGTGTTGGTGGGGAATATAAGCTAGAGAAAATGCAAGATAAAATTGCAAATCCAACTAATTTTAGTCAATACTTATTAGCAATATTTGCAGAAAATGAATACTCAATATTGGATAACCTTAGACTTACTACTGGAGTTAGATATAATTATCATCAAAATTTTAAAAGCAATATATCTCCTAGAATCTACCTAGTATATAATGTATTAGATAATTTAACCATAAAAGGTGGTGTTGCTACTGGATTTAAAGCTCCAGAAGCAAATCAGCTTATACCTGGTGAATTTAATTACATGGGGCAAGGTACATTACCTGTATTTGGAAATCCAAATTTAAAAGAAGAGACATCTATAAATTATGAAGCATCTATTGCTTATGATAATGGATCTTTTTATGTGGGATTAACGGGGTATTTAACTGATTTTAAAGATAAATTATCAACAACAGATATAGCAAATGGTCAACCAGTGCCAGGTACAGGAAGAATATGCAACTCTATGTCAAATGGTGTGGGCACTAATATTTGTCGTCAGCAAATAAATCATGGAGAAGTTCAATATAGAGGATTAGAGTTTAGTATTGGTGGAATACCAATTGATGATTTAAAACTTGATTTTTGGTATACATATGGTAGTAGTGAAGTAAAAAAATCATTTGATTTATTGGCTATTGGCAAACCAGAGACAGACACATTAAGTCATAATATAAATGCTAAAATTAGTTATACAATATACTCTATTACATCATATCTTAAAGGTGAATATCAAATAGGAAGATATAGAAGCCCTAGCGAGTATAACATAGCATCAAAATTTTATAAAGATGTATTTTTATTATCACTTGGATTAAGCTATGATATTAATAAATATTGGTCTATAAATGGTGGAATTTACAATCTATTGGATATGGATTTTACAAAAGATTTTATTCAAAATGGGAATACATATTTAAATGCATTCAACAGGATCCAGGAAGGAAGAAGATACTGGATATCTACTAGTATAAGTTTTTAATATTATAGTGTGCAAATTTCTACACACTATAATAAGTTAAAATACACTAATTATCTCCCCTTTATATTGCTCATCTATAAAATTCTTTGTTTTAGGGCTTAGCAACTTTTCTTTTAATTTTAATAAATTTGGGTTATCTATATCACTACTTCTAACAACTAATATATTTGCATATGGTGATCTAGAATCTTCTAAAAATACTGCATCTTTTGAACTAAGTCCAGCTTGAAGAGCATAATTTCCATTGATTACAGCACCATCCAAATCGCTAAATATTTTTGGTAGCATTGCTGCTTCTAGCTGTTTTATCTTTATATTTTTTGGATTTTCTACTATATCTAATTCTGTTGAATATAAATTATTTGGATCTTTTAATTTTATAATTCCATTGTTATGCAATAATATTAATGCTCTTCCACTATTGCTTGGATCATTTGGTATTGCAATCTGTGCCTTATCTTTTATATCATCTATATTTTTAATGACCCTAGAGTAAAAACCTAATGGTTCGATGTGAACCTTTGCAATGGAATCCAATTTAAGATTTTTATCCTCTTTCATTTTATCTAAATATGGTTGATGTTGATAAAAATTAGCATCAATTGAGCCATCATCAAGAGATAAATTTGGTAAAACATAATCACTAAATTCTATAATTTCTAATTCTATACCATCACTTGCTAGATCATCTTTAATATTTTCTAAGATCCTTGCATGAGGATTTGGGGTAGCACCAACCTTTAACACCACTTTTGAAGCAGTATCTATAGAATCTGTCCTACTAGTGTCATTAATTGAAGCATCATTACCACACGCAATAAATAAAAACATAAAAACTATTAATAAAAATTTGAAATATTTTTCCATTTTTTCTCCTTTTTTTATTTTAATGAAATAGGAATTATTTCACCATTATATTTTTTTACAATAAATTCTCTAACCTTATCACCTAATAATACCTCTTGCAATTTTAAAATGCTAGAATTGTTTTCATTTCCTTTTTTTGTAGCAAGGACATTCACATAAGCACTTTTATCACTTTCATAAAAAAATGCTTCTTTTAAACTCATGCCTGCTTGAAGTGCATAATTTGCATTTATAATAGCTCCATCAACACCATCAAGAATCTTTGGAAGCATTGCTGCCTCTACTTGCTTAAATCGTATATTCTTTTTATTTTCAACTATATCAAACTCAGTAGAATCTAAATTATTAGAATCATTTAACTTAATTATGCCATTATCATGAAGTAATATTAATGCTCTTGAATAATTTGTAGGATCATTTGGTAAAGCAATAGTAGCTCCATTAGGGATAATATCTAAACTTCTATATTTTTTTGAATAAAATCCTAGTGGAACAATATAAATTGGTTTCATTGCAACTAATTGAAATCCTCTATCTTTGTTTATCTTATCTAAAAATGGCTTGTGTTGATACAAGTTAGCATCACTTGAACCATCATTTAATGCAACATCTGGTGTAATGTAATCAGTAAAACTTTGGACAATTAAGTTGATACCATATTCCTTTAATATTGGTTTTGCAAATTCCAAAATTTCAGCTGCAGGTACAGGAGTAGCACCAACTTTTAATATTATTTCCTTTGCAAAAAGATTAAAAAAAGAAATAAAACAAAAAAATAACCCAAACAAAACTTTAATCATCTATGCCTCCTTAATATTTTTACAATCAAATCTCCCCCACTTTGTATAATCTGAACTAATATAATTATTGTGATTACAGAATACATTAATATATCTGGACGATATGTTTGATAACCTATTCTAATAGCTAAATCTCCTATCCCACCAGCACCTACTGCACCAGCCATAGCAGAATATCCAATAAGACTTATAGTTGTTATAATGATTGCATTTACAAGTGATGGCATAGATTCACAAATCATCATTTTTACTATTGTCATTCTATTTCCTCCCATACTCTTTGTAGCTTCAATCAAACCCTTATCAACTTCATCAAATGAACCTTCAAATAATCTTGCTATAAAAGGAATAGCTGATATAGTTAGTGGAATAATAGCTGTAGTACTACCTACACTAGTACCAGTAATATATCTAGATAAAGGAAGTAGTAAAATAATTAATATTATAAATGGGAATGATCTAACGATATTGACAATACCACCTAAAATCTTATTTGTAATAGGCATAGGCATAATGGAATCTTTCTTGGTAATACATAAAAATACACCAAGTGGTAATCCAAAAATTACAGCAAGAATACAAGAAACACCAACCATATATAAAGTCTCAAATAAATGATTTAAAATAGTATTAAATATTATCATTTTACTTCTCCAGATATATGCTGTATTGTCACACCTTGTATTTGTAGCCAATTTAAACTCTCATTTATCACCATATTATCACCTATAAACCTTAACACCAAATGTCCCACCTCTGAACTTCCTATTTCTTCAATACTTCCTGATAAAATATTTACATCTATATCAAATTTCTTGAGCATTTTACTAATTAGAGGTGATGAAGCATTTGGTCCAGTAAATAGAATCTTATATATATTGCTTTTATCATTTAATAAATCAACAATATGTTCATCACTAGCTGGCGGTAAAAATGATATAAGCTCTTTTGTGATAGATTCCTTTGGATTCATAAATATATCTTTTACTGCTCCGCTCTCCACTATTTCTCCATTACTAACAACACACATTTTATTGCATACTTCTTTTACTACTTCAATTTGATGTGTTATTAATATAATACTTAATCCAAGTTTAGATTGAATATTCTTTAATAAATGAAGGATAGATTTTGTAGTTTTTGCATCAAGAGCACTTGTAGCTTCATCACATAATAATAAATAGGGATTATTTGCCAATGCCCTTGCTATAGCTACCCTTTGTTTTTGACCACCAGATAATTGACTAGGATAATAATTCATTTTATCTTTTAACCCTACTAATTCTAATAATTCCACCACCCTATCTTTTATTTTTGATCTATCCCATTTTGCAATTTCTAATGCAAATGCAACATTGCCAAATACATTTCTTGAACTAAGAAGATTAAAATGTTGAAATATCATGCCTATCTTTTGACGCTCAAGACATAAATCTTTATAAGTTAATTTACTTAAATCTTTTCCATTTATTATCACTTCACCATTTGTTGGTTGTTCTAATAAATTAATAATTCTTATTAGTGTAGATTTTCCAGCACCACTAAATCCTATAACACCAAAAATATCACCATTTTGAACTTCTAAATTTATATTTTTCAGTGCATGAAAACCATTTTGGTATATTTTATTTATATTGTTTAACTTAACTATAGTAGTTCTCCTAAACTAAATTTTGATCTTAAGAATTATATCAATTTTTTTTTAATTTGAGTATGTATTTTTAAAAAAATGTAAAAATCAAAAAATATCTTATAATTACAAAAAATAAAATAAGGAGTCTAAATGAAATTAATAGATAAAAAAATAATATTTTTTATTTCTATTACTATATTATTTTTGATTATTGTATTATTTAACATCAATAGAGAATCTCTATGGGGAGATGAAGCATTTAGTGTAATGACAATAGGTGGGGGGTAGTAACTGGAATTTAGTTAATTTTTTAGATATTATTTTATCTGATGTGCATCCTCCATTATACAACTTACTTCTTTTAATATATTCTAAATTTATTGGATCAAGTGATTTTTGTTTAAGATTTTTTAGTACTATTTGGATAATTATTTGTGGATATATAAGTTATATACTAATTCATAAATATATTAACTCTGATATTGCATTTATATTTATATGTATTTTTATGTTAAATCCAAATACAATCTACTATTCTCAAGAACTCCGCAATTATGCGATGCTTCTTGGGCTATCTAGTATATTTATTATTTTATGTTATTTGCTATATGAAAAAATTAATAATAATAATATACAAATAAATAAAAATACTATAATAATTACAATAACAACAATAGGAATAGCACTTATTCTTACTCATTACTATGCATACATCTTTGTATTTTCAGTTGGAATTGTATTATTAGCACTATCAATACATAAAAAAATATTATATAAAGAAATTTTTATTACATTTTTCATTATAGGTTTAGCTGGAATTGTATGGCTTATTATACATTTAAATTATGGTGCATTATCATATAGGATGTCAAATTCATATAATGGAAATGAATGGATATATGAAAAATCTCTATTACATCTTTTATTTTCTATTATATTATCTAGTCTTGGAAAATTTGGCTGGGCAATGGTTATTGTATCATCGATTTATGTATTGATAAAAGATAGGCAAAAAAGCATTAAACAAATTATAGATTATTTGCCATTTATTTTTATGATAATAATAGAGCTAATGATTATTAGTATAGTTTTTATATATTTTAGCAAGACCATAACTCAAAGATATTTTATCATGTTATACCCAATAATATATTTATTTATTGCAATACTATTCTCAAATAAAAAATTAAAATATTTTTTGCTCATTTTGATAACATCAATATATTTACACTCTATATATATTAGTAGTGCATACATAAAAAATGATATAAGAGGTGCAAGTATCTTTATAAAACAAAATTTTGATTCTAATTACTGCAAACTACCTATAAATTGGATTTCTTATGCTAGATATTTACAAGATTATAAAATCATATACAAACCAATTATCCAAGATAATTGTGATTTAATATTTTTTAATATAGATAATAGTAATAATTTTACACATACAAAAATAATATTAAAAAATAACGATATACAAAATTATATTTTAAATAATTTTAATGGAGCAGTTGTAGTAACCAAGAAAATAGAATCTAAATAAATTTAGATTCTATAAAAATTATTGTTTCAGTGCCTCAAGCGCGTATTTTTCACCAAGTTCAAATGCTTTTTTATTGACATCAGCAACCTTAGCAGGGACTTTTGAAAGCATTGTATTAAATACTATATCTCTATCTACACATTTTGTAAGAGTTACAGTAATAGCAAGGGCAACAACAGATTGAGTAACAGCATTTCCAACCTCATCCTTTGCTATCGTAATAATTGGAATAGAATAAATCTTATACTTTTCAAAATCTTCCTTTGAAGGTTTTACTAAATTTGTCTCAACAACAACAATAGAGCCTTCTCTTAAATCTACTTTAAATTGATCATAACTAATTTGTGCAGTAGATAACATAAAACCAACACTTTGTGCATATGGATACAATATCTCTTCATCATTAAGTATTATATCAACCTTTGTAGGACCGCCACGAACTTGACTAGTATATGTGGCAGCTTTTACTCCATATCCATTATCCCTAATTTTTGCTTCTGCTAATATCTCTCCAGCTAATAATACACCCTGTCCACCAACACCAGTAAAACGAAGTTCTATCATTTTTTACCACCTTTAGCTTTTGCAACCACTCTATTAAAATAAGCATTGCAATATTCTTCTTTAGTTTCATCTTGTTTTAGGATTCCAGTTACAAATTTATTCTCTCTTTCTTCTTGTGTCATCTTTTCATATTCCATTTTTGTTACTAATCTTGAATCTATCCAATCAAGCATATCTGTAGCTTCTGACATTTTATTTTTTCTACCTAAATTAACATGACAATTACTATGGACATCAAAAAAAGTAAATCCTTCATGTTTAAATCCAGATACAAGAATACTCTCTAGTTTTTGTGGCTTTGTAACACTACCTCTAGCGACAAATGTAGCACCTGCTGCATCAGCTATCTTACAAGGATCAAATGAATAATCTATATTTCCATATTGTGCAGTAACAGTCCAAAAATCTCTAGGAGTTGTTGGAGAAGTTTGAGAATTTGTCAATCCGTATATAAAGTTATTTACTAATATAAATTTAATATCTATATTTCTTCTACAAGCATGAATTGTATGATTTCCGCCAATTGCCATACCATCACCATCACCAGAGATAACAATTATATGTTTTTTTGGATTTGTTAATTTTATCCCTGTAGCATATGCAAGTGTTCTTCCATGAGTAGTATGAACAGTATTGCAATTTAAGTAAGAGGAAAATCTACCACTACAACCTATACCACTCACTACACAAACATCATTCATATCCCAGCCAACTTTTTCTATGGCTCTAATAACAGTTTTTAAAATTACTCCATCACCACAGCCCCAACACCATAATGTTGGCATTTTATCCATTCTTAAATATGTATCATAATTATATGCCATCTTATAATCCTCTTACTTCATTTATAATTTCATTTGGAGATATAGCTCTACCATTTGCTTTACCAAAGAATTTAACATCTTTTTTCATAACCCTCTCAATCTCTCTTACATATTGACCTAAATTTAGTTCAACTACTAAAATCTTATCAAATTTCTTTCCAAGCTCTGCTAGCTTAATATGTGGAGAAGGCCAAAGTGTAGTTGGTCTAAACATACCAACTTTTATACCATTATTTCTTAATTCTTTTATTGCTTCTTTTGCAGATAAAGAAACAGATCCATAAGCAATTAATAAAATATCAGCATCATCTAGCATATACTCTTCATAACCATCTATAATTGATGATTTAGATTCTATTTTATTAAATAATCTACGTAATAATTCCCCACTTAGTTTTTCATCTTCTGTTGGAAATCCACTATATCCATGTGTAAGACCAGTAATATGATATTTATAACCACTAAAAAATGGGTTTAATATAGCACCTTCATCGCTACCCACATTATATGGTTGATAATCTTTTGGATCACCTTCAAATTTTCGCCTATTCTTAATAATCTTTTTAACATCTTCAATATCTGGTAACACAGCTTTTCCATGCATATGTCCTAATGTCTCATCAAGCAATAAAAATACAGGAGTCATAAGCTCTTCTGCTAAATTAAAAGCCTTTATTGTTTGAGTATATGCCTCATTTAAGCTTCCTGGACATAATACAATAGACTTAAAATCTCCATGTGCTGGTGATTTCAAGAAATTAACATCACCTTGAGATACTCTTGTTGGTAAGCCAGTTGATGGACCACCACGCATAACATCAACAATAACAAGTGGTATTTCTGCCATAAAAGCATAACCTATTTGCTCAACCTTTAGCGATATACCAGGTCCTGAACTAGCAGTTAATGACTTAGCACCACCCATTGAAGCTCCAATTGCAACAGAAATACCACCTATCTCATCTTCCATTTGTATAAATACACCATCATTTTTTGGTAGTAAAACACTCATGTTATGAGCTATTTCACTAGATGGCGTAATTGGGTATCCACCAAAAAATTTACATCCAGCATCAATAGCAGCCAATGCTACTAGTTCATTCCCTTCTGAAATCATTTCTCTCATATTAACTCCCTAAAACTATTTATAACATCATATAATTATTATTTTTAATTTTTTCTGCTAATTCTTTTGCTTCTTTAGTCAATTTTGCAAACTTAAATTCTGATTTATCAGATACATGTATAGCAAAATCTGGACAAGACAATTCGCAATTATTGCAACCTATGCAATTTTGAGGATTTGTAATATTTATAATTTTTCCATTTACATAAGTTTTATCAACTCTCATTGCAAGCGTTCCACTTGGACAAACCTCTACACATATATCACAACCTTTACATCTATTATAATCAACCCATACGGGCACATTTGCTGGCGCCTTTAAATTACTCATATATACTCCTTAAGTTATATAATTCATCATAATAATAAATTATAATCAATAAATTGTAATTGCTATTAAACAATTTGTAGTATTAGAAAATCCTTTTAACAATTTTTTTTATTTTATTCTGTAACATTTTTGCATTATAAAAATATAGATATAAACTTATATAGATAATAAATATTACTGGCCAATATTCTCTAAATGATCCTTATAGTTATTTGAAAAACTATGACCCCCTGAGGAATTTTTTACAAAATATAAATAATCAACATTTGCTGGTTTTATAGTAGCTATAATTGCATCCATACTAGCACTACCAACTGGATAGGGGGGTATTCCATAATTTTTATAAGTGTTATACACACTTTTATCTGTTCTAATTCTTTCTGGAGTAACTTTTTGGTGAGAATATTGCCCATAATTTAGAGATCCATCCATCTGAAGTGGCATCTTCATTTTCAATCTATTGTATATAACAGCTGCAACAACTGGCATCTCCTCTTTATTTGCTGCTTCTTTCTGAATGATAGAAGCAATTGTCACATAATTAAACCACTGTTTTTCATCATATCTACCCAAAATCTTAATAGCATTTCGCTTATGTTCTTTCATAGATTGAGATACTAAATAACTCATTAAATATCTAGGACCAATATCAATTGGCACTTTATAAGTATTTGGCAATATTACACCATCTGGATATGAAGTATGTTCATAATAAGAATCCCATAAATCTTGTTTGCTTAATCCAAGTGTTGAACTTATACTTTCTATGAAAAAATACATAGTCTCACCAGGAATCAATGTAATTTCTTTAAGTGCTGCTTTTGAATTAGCAAGCTGATATAATAAATCACCTTTTGATGTCTTATATGTGACTACATTTGTTGGTTTAACTTCTATCCACCCACTTTGTGGAGAACCAAAAAATCTAAATAATGCAGAATCTAAACTATTAACATCTAAATCATTTCTTTGCAAATGTGATATAATTGCCTTAATACTACCCTTTGGAATATTAATCACACTGGGATAATACGAAGTCAAACTCAAATAATAGAAAATAGATATGAAAAAAAATAAAACTACATTAAAAAAAACATATAGCAAAATTGCGATTTTACTCATTATTATTCTACTTTTTATATTAATTTTTAAAATACTAAGTGATGGCTTTAAAATAAATAGCCTATCCATAGCAGGAATAAAGATTGATGGATTATATCTAAAATTAAACGAAAAATTCATCTTAGAGGTTGATAATGTTAATATTGGTGGAATTTCAAGATCTAAAGATACAAAACCAATAAATATAGATGATATAGAAAGAACTATAAGAAGAGTTATATGGGTTGCATCTTTTTTTGAAAAACTAAATATACCAAATATTCAATATGCAGATGACAAATCATCTATATATTTTGATGGCAATCAATATAAAATTGATGTTCCGCAAGCATTAGCTATTTTTAGTCTAAAAGATGATAATAGTGATATTCTTCTTGAAATAAATACAATAAAGATTAAAAAGCAAAATATAGATGTTAAAGGTGATATTTTATATACAAAAAATGATGGCATATTCGCATTTGATTTATCTAGCTTTATAAATAATAAAAATGACAATATTATAAATATAAAAGGTCAGACAGATTTTAAATATCTAAATATAGTATTAGATACCACTACATTAGATTCTATATCTGTATTAGCACCATATATAAAAGCATTAGATTTAGATGTTTATGAATGGATGTATAAAAAAGCAAGTTATAATAATATTAAAATCAATAAAGCATATTTAGTTATTGATGATATAAACTCTAGAAATATACAAAAAGAAATAGTTAATAATCTATATGCAAGTGGATTTGTTGAAAATGTCTCTTTAGAGATAGATTCTGCATTACTACCAATAACAACAAATAAAGTTAATATTGTATTTAATAATGGAAAATTGCAATTTAAATTAAAAGATGCTTCTTATGGTGGTGTTATAGCAGATAGTGGTTTAGTAGAGCTGTCAAAATTTCTTGATAAACAAACACTACTAAAATTAAATATAAAATCAACACAAGCAATATTAGATTCTAGAATACTTAGCATATTAAACTACTATGATATTAATATTCCGGTTACTCAAAATAATGGCTACGGAGATGGGTATATAAACCTTGATATATTACTCCCTACAAAAAAACTAGAAACAAAAGTAGCTACAAATGGATATTTTAGAATTCAAGATTCTAATATAAGCATAAATAACATAGAGTTATTTATCAAACAAGCCGATGTGTATATAGATACAGATTTTATAATTGTTGCCAACTCATACACACAATTCAAAGATATATTAGACTCAAAAGTTGATTTAAAAATTGATACAAATAACAAAATTATTGATTTAGTAGCAGTTCCTACATACTTTAGAGTAAATAAGGGTAATAGTAGTATTATAGATTTTGGGAATAAAAATAGTATTAATACAAAGATTGATTTTTCAGGTAAAAATATATTTATAGACTTTATGGATCACGATACAAAAATAGAAATCAATAATTCTATAAAAATAACAATTAATGATATAGGAAAATTACTCCCTTATGTCCCTATGTTGCAAATGCTTGATTTTAAATATGGAAGTATAGAATTATTAATAAATAATGAACACGATATTACAATCAATGCAAATCTATATAACCTAAACTATCCAATATATGACTTAAATGAAAATAAAATACGATCTCTCAATATAAATGGCATACTAGAAAATAATAATCTATTATTACAAGATTCTACAAATAAGTTTAGCATAACAACGAAAATAGATAATGGAAATACATCCATTAAAGCAAATGATATAAAAGTTAATATAAATGAGATTCTAGAATCTAAAATTCCATTATTTGCAAACATGAGAGATAAAAAACAAATAAAGCAAGAAGATAAAGATCACACAAGAATAACCATAAATGCTAATAATACTGATATAAAATTATTTAATTATAATTTACATATAGATCAAGGTATTCTACAAACCACAAAAAATGGCTTTATAAGTAATGTAAAATATAAAAATGGTGTAGCAGACATAGAGCTTGATGAAGAAACAATTGGAATTAGGGCAAATAATTTTAGTGATGAATTTGTAAATAATGTATTTAAAAAAGAGATTGTTAAAGGTGGCACATTTGGATTAATTGGAATCTATAAAGATAATAAATTTTTAGGAGATATAACAGCATCTAATACAAGTGTCAAAAATATGGCTTCACTTCAAAATATATTAACACTAATAGATGCTATACCATCTCTTGTAGTATTTAAGTTACCTGGTTTTAGTACAAGTGGTTATGAAATAGATGATGCAAAAATAAGAATTGGAATTAATGATGAATTTGTAGCATTAGAAAAAATACTAGTACATGGGAGCTCTGTTGATATAGAAGGTGAGGGTGTGATAGATTTGACACAAGAAGATATTAATATGCAATTAACACTTTCTACTATGAAAAGTTTGAGTTCTATTTTAAACAAGATACCAATATTTGGCTACCTATTACTTGGAGAAGATGGAAAAATCACAACTGAAGTAAATGTAACAGGAAAGATAGATGATCCAAAAACAGAGTTATCTCTCCTTGAAGATACAGCTAAAGCACCAGTAAATATACTAAAAAGAATTTTTTCACCATTTCAATTATTAGTAGATGAATTAAAAGAAGAAAGTAACAATAAATAATTATTTAATTTTTAATTGTTCTTTTAATTGCTCTAAATTAGATTTTATATCACCCACCCAAATAGAACTTATCATTGCTAGCATATCATTAGAATCTAATTTAGTATTATTAAATTTATGTATGTTAAAACTATTTATACCCCCAATAGCACATATTGGAATTTTTAATACTTCTTTTGCTTGATTTAGTATATCAGTACCTATAATACTTGCATTTTTCTTGATATTACTTTTAAAGATACTTCCAAAAGCTACATAATCAGCACCTAGATTCTGATAGAATATTGCCCTATTTATATCTCCATAACAAGATACACCAATTACTCCACTAAAATTTGACCTAAGTTGATTAAAACATAATATTTCATCATCTATACCAATATGAATACCAGCTACACTAAGTTTGATTGCTAATTCTATTCTATCATTTAAAATGAATAAAACATTATTTTTATTACATATATCAATTAATTCCAAACACAATGAGCAAATATCACTATCTTTTGATTTTTTATCTCTAAATTGAAATATATTACAACCATTTTCTATTGCAGTTTCTAGCATATATGGAAGTTTTGAATGAGGGGTTAGGATATCATCACTTATTACATAAAGTTTCAATAAAAGATTCCATTTTCTAATAATTTATCCCTAATATATCGCATTTGTATATTTTTATCAAAACACCACTTAGGTGCAATAAGACTATCATCATGTGCACCAGCTGATATTCTTTGAACAACAACATTATGAGGCATCAATTTTAAAGATTCTACTATCAAGTTTGTATAATTTTCTAGTGAAATTGGTTCATATTTTTTAGCATTATACATCTTTTCCATAGCAGTATCTTTAACTATATAAAGTGGATGTATTTTTATTCCATCAATCCCCCAGCTTAATACCTCTTTTAGAGATGCTAACATCATATCATTTGTCTCTTTTGGTAAACCATATATTAAATGAATACATACCTTAATACCATAACTTCTAGTTTTCTGCACTAATTCTTTTACACCATCTATACCATGCCCTCTATTTATTAACCTAAGAGTAGAATCAAAAATCGATTGAACACCGTATTCAAGCCAAATATCTTTTCCATCTTTTACATAATTTCCAAGTAATTCTAAGATTCTATCTTCTATGCAGTCAGTCCTAGTGCCTATTGATAAACCAACAACATTTGGCAGTTTTAATGCTTCACAATAAAGTGTCTTTAAAGTATCATATGGAGCATATGTATTGCTAAATGATTGAAAATATATCATATATTTATCTGTACCAAATTTATCATTATGCAATGCAGAATATGTGTAAAATTGTGACTTTAAAGTCTCTACTTGTTTATCTAATATTGGATTAAAAGTAAGTTTAAAATTCATATTAACATTTGATTTTTCTAATGAAAGCAAAGATGGTGAGAATGTTTCATTTTTACAATAAGTGCAACCACCTTTTGCAACACTACCATCAATATTCGGGCAAGTAAACCCCTGAAGCGATATAGGGACTTTTCTTACTCGTTGTTTATATCTTAATTTAAAATACCTTCCAATAGTAAGTATTTTTTTCATATTTTCTTTCTCTGTCATTTATATTACATATTGTTTATCAAAACAAGCTTTACAATAACCTTCTCCATCATTTGCTTCATATCCAATACTTTTATACAAACCATCTAATGATAAAAAATGTAAAGAATCTGCACCAATAAACTCTCTCACTTCATTAATATCTTTTGTAGCTGATATTAATTGAGTTTCATCTGGAGTATCAACACCATAATAACAAGGAGATACAGTCTGAGGTGATGCAATAATTAAATGTATTTTTACTGCGCCTGCTTTTCTTAATATTTTTATAATTTGCTTACTTGTAGTTCCTCGCACTATACTATCATCAATTACTATAATTTCCTTATCTTTTATAATTTCTTTTATAGGATTTAATTTTAATCTTACTTTTAACTCCCTATTTGATTGTCCTGGCTCAATAAAAGTTCTACCTATATAGTGATTTCTAACTATTCCTAATTCAAATGGAATACCACTTTCTTGTGAATATCCAATAGCAGATATAACCCCACTATCAGGAACAGGTATAACTAAATCAGCTTTTACCTTACATTCCTTTGCAAGTTGAATACCCATATTCTTACGAATTTCATAAACACATTTATTAAATACTAAACTATCAGGCCTTGCAAAATATACAAATTCAAAAATACATTTTTTTGGCATAGGATCAAAGACTTTGATACTATCATAAACACTATCTCCATCTTTCAAACTAAATACAATCATCTCACCTGGATTAATATCACGGATATATTTTGCATTTATAAGATCAAATGCGCAAGTTTCACTAGCTACTATATATCCGGTAGTGCCATCTTCATTTTGGATTTTACCTAAAGAAAGTGGTCTAAATCCATATCTATCTCTTATTGCAAACAATTTACCTCTACTTAATATAACAAATGAATATGCACCATCTATATGAGACAATGCTTCAATAATTCTATCTTGTAATTTTTTTGATTTACTCTGTGCTATTAAATGTATTAAATTTTCTGTATCCAAATGACTTTGAAAAATAGCTCCATTAGAAATAAGCTTATCTCTAACCTCTTTTGCATTTACAAGATTACCATTATGAGCTACTGCAATTTGACCTAAAGAGTATCTAGCAAAAATTGGTTGAACATCACATTTAGAATCTTCACCAGCTGTAGAATACCTATTGTGTCCTATACTGGAATATCCAACCAATTTTTCTAAACCACTACTAAAAACATTAGTAACAAGCCCCTCGCCTTTATGGGTTAAAATATTAGATCCATTTGAAGTTGAGATACCGCTTGATTCCTGTCCTCTATGTTGCATAGCAAATAATGAATAGTAACATAGAGCTGCTGACCTACTTGAATTAAAAATACCTACAACAGCACATTTTTCAGTAAATGAATCCATGCTAAAAAACCTTTAAATTATATTGTCAATGCATCTTCTATGCTATATAAACCATTTTTTTGGTTAACTAACCACTTTCCAGCATCTATTGCACCATTTGCAAATGTCATTCTACTTGTAGCATTATGAATTAATTCTATATACTCTCCATCAAGATAAAAACCAACACTATGTTTACCAACAATATCACCACCACGAAGAGACATTACAGCAATTTCATTATCTCCTCTCTTCCCAATTAACCCATCTCTACCACTTACTCTTACTTGCTCAATATCTAAATTCCTTGCTTCTGCACAAGCTTTAGCAAGCATTAAAGCTGTCCCAGAAGGAGAATCCTTCTTTTCTCTATGATGTATCTCTAATATTTCTATATCACTATTTCTTAATACACTAGACACCATTTTTACAAGCTTGTTTAATACCACAATACCTTTTGACATATTTGAAGCATATAAGATTGGCATTTTTTGTGATGCAGAAATCATTAAATCATTTTGTATTTTATTTAAGCCAGTAGTGCCTATAACAATTGGCTTAGGATGATTGTCAATAGCAGCATTAAGAAGCAACCTAGTAGCTTCTGGGGATGAAAAATCAATAATAAGGTCGCTAGATTCTAAGAAAACATTAATGTCATTTGTTACTAAAACACCATTTGGTACAGAATATTGAAGCTCATTTCTAACATAAATACAAGATAAATTTGCATCATTGTCTATTTGTAAAGCTTCTATTAATAATTTACCAATTCTACCTGTTGCTCCAAATATTCCAATACCCAACATCACAAATACCTTAAATAATTTTAATTTATCCTATAGATTGTAAATACTCTATTGCACTGAGTGCTGCTGTAGCACCATCACCTGCAGCAATAACAACTTGTTTTTGAGAAGCTTCTCTTATATCACCTGCAGCAAACAAACCTTCTATAGATGTTTTCATACTTAAATCAACTACAACTTGTCCCATATCATTCATCTTACACAACATACTACCATCATTTTGTTTTAAAATACCAGTGTTTACATCATATCCAACAAATATAAATATACCAGGAATATTTAACTCTCTTTTTTCATTTGTTTCTATATTACTTAAGCGTATTCCAGTAACACCGCTATTATCACCATATATTTCTTCCACAACCATTGGAGTTAATATTTCAATTTTTGGATTATTTTTTACATGTTCGATTGTGATAGGAGCAGCTCTAAATCCATCTCTCCTATGTATTAAATAAACTTTACTACACATTCTAGTTAAATATATTGCTTCTTCAAGAGCAGTATCACCACCACCTAAAACAGCTACTTCTTTATTTTTATAAAAGAAACCATCACAAGTAGCACAAGTACTAACTCCTCTACCCCAAAATTCGTCCTCACCTTTTATATTAGCCTTCTTTGGTTTACCACCTGTGCATAAAATAACAGATCTAGATTCTACTTTGCTTCCATCACTTAATATAACATCAAAATAGTCACCATTTTTTGAAACCATCTTAACTTCATTCATATTATGAGTTAATCCAAATCTAAAACATTGTTCTTGCCAAGGTTGCATAAAATCAATACCACTCATAACTTCTTTAACACCAGGATAATTTTCTATCTCACTGCTACCTGTAATCTGACCACCAGGCATTCCACGCTCAAATAAAACTACATCTTTTATACCACCACGAGTTGCATACAAACCAGCAGATAAACCAGCAGGTCCTCCACCAATAATAGCTAGATTAATCATTACATCCACCTTTTATTATAGTTAAAATATATTTTTAGATTTAAAACTTTATTATTTTACTAATTTGAATAAACTTAAATGAACTCTTTTTCTCTATCAAAAAATATACTGGCAAACTCACTACTCGGAAATTATTTGATAATCTAAGTAATGTATTCATACCTGAACTAAGAGGGACAACATTACCTTTTATATCATTGTCAATATTTTGATAAAAATCAATAGCTAAAATTTTAAGATTAGACTCATTTGGTATATTTTTTGTTACGTCAAATACATTACTTGATTTTGAATTATAAAAAACTACTATATATTTATCATCTAAAGGAGAAAAAATATAATCTCTACCGTATAAAACATAATCTTTAAAATCAATGAACTTAAACTTGCTATAAGTCCATTGAAAATAAAAAAATGATGCTGCTAGAAATAAAACAGCAAAAAATGGTAATGTAACAGAAATTCGCAAGTCAAATACAAACTTATAATAAAGAGTTTACCTTATCTTTTAAAACTTGTTCTGAAGCAACTCCAACCATCTGACCAACAACCTCACCATTTTTTATAAAAATAATTGTAGGAACACTTCTTATTCCAAATTTTGATGCTAAATCACTTTCTTCATCAGTATTCACTTTACATATATTCGCCTTACCATCAAATTCATCAACAAGCTTCTCAATTACTGGATTTAACATCTTACAAGGTCCACACCAAGGAGCCCAAAAATCTACTAAAGACACACCATTAGATGTAATACTATCAAAGTTATCATTATTTAATTCTATATATTTACCCATCTATTATCTCCTAAGTTGAAAATTAATAAAGTGTATATTCTATCATAAAATATAGAAATAAATTATTTTAATAGTAGCTAACATTACCAAAAAAATCTATATCATTTTTATACACCCTAATAACATCTACACTGTAAATTACATTAAGATTATTATTAAATAAATATATATCTATTGATTTATAAATCCTATCTAACTTTCTTTGTGTAACATTTAATAATGGTTCAATCTTATCACCACTCTTTACTTCTATAAAATGATAAACATCATCTTTTATAGCAATAATATCAATTTCCCCATACCGTGTATAATAGTTATTATCAATAATTTTAAATCCATTATTAATTAAATATTCTCTTGCAATACTTTCACTTATCTTACCCTTATTAACACTATTCAATATAACTATTCTTCAATTCTAATCATATATGGTTTATCATATACAACATCTAATTTACATAAACTAGATATAGCTTTTCTAATACTAAGTTCATTACTTCTATGAGTTGATAGCAATAAAGTAGCTATACCTTCATGATTAGATTTTTTTTGCAATAACATTTTGATTGAGATTCCATTATCTCCTAAAATTGATGTAATTTTTGATAAAACCCCAGCTTTATCAAATACATTGATTCTTAGATAATACTTACTTTCAATACTAGATATTGACTTAATTTTTAGACCACTCTCAAGTGGCTGTTTAAAACCAAACATAGAGGAAGATGAATCTCTAGCTACTTCTATTATATCTGATACTACAGAACTAGCCGTTGCATTACCACCAGCACCAGCACCATAATACATGGTCTCTCCAACTGTATCACCAATTACACTTATTCCATTCATTACTCCAGAAACTTTACTTATCATTTCATCTTTATTAATCATTACAGGATGAACTCTAAGTTCAACATCACTATCTATCTTCTTTGCAATAGCTAATAGCTTTATTACATATCCAAATTCATTAGCAAAAAATATATCATCTTGATTAATTAAATCAATCCCTTCTACCAATATATCTTCTGGAATTGCATTTACACCATAAGCTATAGAAGCAAGTATAAGAAGCTTATGGGCAGAATCCATCCCACTAATATCTAATTTTGGATCAGATTCTGCATATCCTAATCTCTGAGCTTCTTTTAGGCATTGATTGAAATCCAGCTTATCGTTTGTCATCTTTGTAAGTATATAATTACAAGTTCCATTTAATATACCACGAATACTCATGATATGATTTGCACTAAGACCATCTCGCAATGCCTTTATTATTGGAATGCCACCAGCTACACTTGCCTCAAAACAAATTGGGGTATCACCTGCAATCTTTTGTAGATCATATCTATGATAAGCAAGCATAGCTTTATTTGCAGTTACAAATGCTTTATTATTGCTTAATGCTTTTTTTGCTACATCAAATGCAATATCAATACCACCCATCAGTTCAACAACTATATCAATGCTATCATCATCTAATACATCTTTTATATTATCACTAATTGGTATTTTGATATTTTTATTAACTTTATTAACATCTCTTACAATACCTTTCTTTATAACAATGTCAACACCAGCACGCGCAGATATAATATCTTTATTCTTTTCTAATAACAATATAGTAGAGCTTCCAACATTCCCAACACCAATAATTCCAATATTAATACTTCTCAAGTAACACCTTTTATTTTATATTCAAATATTGCTTTATATTTTTTGATGCTTGATGAATCCTTTTTTCATTTTCTATTAAAGCTATTCGTATATAACCCTCGCCACTATCACCAAAACCAATACCAGGACTAAATGCAACCTTTGCTTCCTTTAATATTTGCTTACAAAATTCTAAGCTCCCTAAATGTTTATATCTATTTGGTATTTCAGCCCAAACAAACATACTAGCTTTTGGTTCTTTAATATCAAAGCCTATTTTATTAAAACTATTTATCAAAACTTTCATTCTATTTTTATATTTATTTCTTATATCATTTATACAATCTTGAGGACCTTCAAGAGCTATAGTAGCAGCAATTTGAGTAGGTGTATGCATACCATAATCAATCCAGCTTTTTATTTTCTGCAATGCTCCAACCATCTTCTTGTTTCCAACAACAAATCCTACTCTCCAACCAGCCATATTATACGTTTTAGATAAAGTATAAGTTTCTACTGCGACATCTTTTGCACCTTCTATCTCAAAGATACTAGACGTTTTAAAATTATCAAAACACAATTCTGCATAAGCAATATCACTAATGATATAAAATCGTTCTTTCTTTGCTAATTTCACCAATCTATCATAAAAATCCTTATTTACAACAACTGTAGTTGGATTGTGTGGAAAATTAACAACAACAAACTTTGGCTTTGGAAATGTATTTTTAAAGATATATTCTAAGTTATCAAAATAAGCTTGATAATCCAAATACATATTATTATTCCACTTAATTGGTATATTTACAACATTTACACCATTTAAAATAAAAGCATAATAATGTATAGGATAAGCTGGGGAACACACCACTGCATTATCACCTTGATTTGTAATAGCTTGTATTAAATGAACATACCCCTCTTTTGAACCCATTGTTACACATATTTCAGTATTAGGATCCAAATTAACTCCATATTTTTGTTTATACCAATTAGAAGCTGCTAAGCGTAACTTATAAATACCTTTACTAACAGAATATCCATGATTTTTACTCTTTTGTGCTGCTTGGCATAATTTATCAATAATATGAGTTGGAGTTGGTCCATCTGGATTACCCATGCTAAAATCTATAACATCTTCACCATTTTGTCTCATTTGGAGTTTTATTTCATTTATATTGGCAAAAATATATTGAGGCAAACGCTTGATTTTTTCAAATTCAATTTCATCAAACATAAAAAACCTTTTTTGATCACTTAAATCTTATATTTATGCCACTATTAATATTAGAGGAAGATATATAATCCTTAATTTTTATAAATTTAGTATTTTTTACTACATTAATATTAACATTAGATCTTCTGCTTAAATTTAAAACATTCAGAATATTAAGATCTTTATCAAAAAAAACAATACTTGGATTAAAAAGTCTGCTATTTCTCGTTGAAATTTCTAATCGTCCCTCAGACGAACCAAGCTCTAACCAATACTCACCAGCAATATCTGTAATAAGCAAACTATTGCCTTTTGATATAAACTTAGAATCTGGTATTTTAGAATCCACTAATAATAATTCATAACCCCACTGATTATCAAAATCTCTTGATACACTAATACTTACAAAACCACTTTTTTGCAGCTCATTAAGCAATGCAATAGGATCCACTATATGCTCTGTCATAAGAGAGATCTTCAATTTTGCCATATTGTCTTGATAACTTGCCTCATTTGTTGTCCAGTATGAATACCCCATGCTAGCTAGGCTCTTATTTATTGCTCTAAGTAAAAATATAGGACTAGTCTCTGCTGTAAAAACAATATTAAATTCCATTGGTGCATCAAATTTTAATTTTAACAAACCATTAATTTGTAATGTATATATCACTTTATATATATCAAGAGATCCATTTTTATAAAAATTTATTTGATTGCTAAAAATTTTATTGATAAAATTTTTATTTCTAGCATAAGAATTTTCACCAAGTATATTTATAATTTTTTCTTGCAACATATTATTATAAGTACTATCATCTGCATGTATAAAAATACACAATAAGATGAACCATACTACTCTTACCACTCTTTACCCCTATTAAAGCCTAAAAACTCTTCCTTTGAAATCTCTTTAAGACCATCTTCTCTAGTGTATATAAAATATTTACTATCACCACCTATATACTGCTCATTAAAATTTTGTGATTTAATATCAAAATATCCATGTCCAGTTCTTATAATTTTTGAATTATCCAATTCTATTTTAAATGAATCTGAAATTGAAATTTGTTTCTTTCTATATGTTTGTAAATCAATAATACCAATCCACAACGGTGATTTTGGAGTAATTGTTGCTTCATCTATAGAAATTATTGAAGTCATATTATTTAAATCACTAATCAAAGTATTATTATCAACAACATATTGTTGTGTATTGCTATCTATTTGCTCAGAATTTTCACTATGAGATGATACTGCATTATCTTGTAAATTATTATCTTCTACTTCATTATGTTGAGGCAATAAAGCGTTATTTTCATTGCTTTGCGTAGCTTCTAAAGTTGCATCAATTGCATTATTTGAAATTAAAGTATCATCATAAAAATTAGAATCTACATTATTAGAATTAATCATATTAGTTTCATCCAAATTTATTGTATTAACATGGTTATTATTAGTATCTTTAATCAAATTATTATAGATAAAATAACCAATAAATAAAACAAATAAAAGCATAAACACACTAACAAGTCTTGTATATGTTTTGTCTTTAATAGTTGTATCAACAAATGAAATATTTACATTATCTGATTTTGAATCTTTTAAATTTTCATTCTGCATACATTCATTTTCTTTCTCTCTATGATATTCATCATACTTCTCAAGCCATTCACTCATATCTACTTTATATTCTCTTTGTAAAATATATATAAAACCTTTAACTCTAGTTCTATCAATTTCATCAAATCTACACTCAAAAATATCATCTAATCTTTTTGTAGCAATTTTAGTCTTAGCATTTATTTCTTGTATTCCAATTTTTTTTAGTTCTTTAATACATTCCATTATTAACCATCCTATACATCAATATTCCTGCTGCTACAGAAACATTCAAAGAATTAAAATTATTCATTTTAATAGATAAAATATCATCCATTTTTTTAATTACCCTATTTGGTAAACCTTCACCTTCACTCCCTAAAAATAAAGCCCATTTAGAATTAAAATCATTGTAAGATCTACTCTTGTTTGGACTTGAACCAAACAATATAAAACCACTATGCCTTAATTCATTTATCAAAGTCATATAGTCTTTATATATCATATATGGCATATCAAAAAAAGCTCCACTACTAGAACGGGCAACACCACTTTGATTGAATGTATTTGTAATTATTATTCCATCTATCCCAAATGAAAGTGCAGAGCGAAATATTGATCCGATATTGCCTATATCAGTTATACCAACAAGTACTATAATTCTACTACAACCTTTAAAAAAATTAAAGTCAAACTCACTTTTTATATTAACATCCAATAAAAAACCTTGATGATTACCACTTTTAGCTAAACTTTGTATCTTTTTTGAATCTGGTTTTATTATTGGCCTGTTTAAAGCAGCAAATCTATTAAATATGATTTTATCTATTTCTTTTCCAAGATATATTGTATTTATAATATCACTATGTTTTTCTAACACATATAAGCAAACTTGTTTACCATAAACAATCATTTATTAATCCCTACTAACTAACATTTCATAACATTCTTGAGTATTTTTATTCATTAATTTTGATAGTATCTTTGCTTTTATTTTAGGTGGGATAGAAAGTGAAATAATATCCTCTATACCTAAAAATTGCTGTTTGTTATTATTAGAATCTCTATTAATAACAATAACCCACTCACCATTTAAGTTTGCCTGCTTTAGTTTATCAAAAACATCTCTAGTATTTCCAAAATAAAATTTTTCAAAAACCTTTGTAATTTCCTTAACTAAAAAAATTTCTCTATTTGGTGCTATATGTGCTAATAATTCAATTGAAGATAATAATCTTTTTGGAGATTCAAAACATATATTAATGCTGTCATCATCTAAAATTTTATAGAACAATGACCTTTTTTCCTGTAATTTATGTGGCAAAAAACCAATAAATTTAAAATTTTTATCACTAAAACCACTCAATGTAAACGCACTAACAACAGCATTACACCCGGGTATAAGAGTATATGGTATATCTTGGGATTGCATATACTGCACTATCTTGTATCCTGGATCACTAATGCACGGCATCCCAGCATCACTAATTAACGCAACATTATTATCAATAAAAAAACTAGAATCTAAAGATTCCACTCTATAATCCTCATTATGAGAATGCAAAGATATATATATAAAATCCGTATTTTTTAAAAGCTTTCTAGTAAAAAGAGTTGATATTAGTTTTTTAGCTACTCTGGTGTCTTCACATAATATATGACTACAAATTTCTAAAGTCTCTAAAGCCCTAATTGTAATATCAGAAATATTACCTATTGGAGTAGCAACTAAATAAAGCAAAACTATTTCATATTATATTTTTGCTTAAACTTCTCTACTCTACCTGCACTATCTGTAATCTTGTCTGATCCAGTATAAAATGGATGGCAAAATGATGAAATATCAATTTTTAATTCACTTTTATTGCTCATAACTTCTATAGTCTTACCACTTGTTACACAAGTAACCTTGCATGGAACATATTTAGGATGGATATCTTTTTTCATAAATCAGCCTTACAATAATATTAAAACCCGGAATTATATTAAAATTATTTTAAGATAAATTTAACTCCCCTACTTTTCTTAATAAAATTCTTTTGTCTCTAACTTTATTTACAATACTATAAATTAACAATTCTTTTTTAATTTTTTTTATTTTTAGTTTATCAATTCCTAAATTTAATAGATCATATCCATTTACAAATTGTTTTTTATGTATATTATTCAATATATTCTTATAGATTCTATATTGTTTATTTAGTGATGATTTTATATGTATAGCAATATATATATCTTCTATTTTATAACTTGTAATCAAATTTGCCAAAATATATCTTATTTTTTTTATATTTGTATTATTTGTAAGTTGTAATATAATTGATTGCATTAATATGATTTTTGAATTCGTTGTTGGATGAAAGTAATTAAAATTATTGAATATTAAAAATGATATATAGATTCTATATTCACTATTTATATTGTTTATATTTTTGGGAATTGTTCCTATATCTAATACTTTATATTTTTTCATTAAATTTAATGCTTTTTTTGGATTTTTGCCATTAAATATTTTTAATAATTCAGATCTAGTTCGCTCTATTTTTATATTTTTTAATAACTCTTTTGTATTTGATATAGATTGTAAAGTAGATTTTGATATATCAAAATCTAATCTTGAACAAAATGAAAATGCACGCAGTATTCTAAGACTATCTTCTTTAAATCGTTCATCTCCATTTCCAATACATTTAATAATCTTAGAATCTATTGCTTTTATACAATTAAAATTATCAATTAAAATTTTATTTCTTAAATCATACGCAAGTGCATTAATAGTGAAATCTCGTCTTTTTAAATCAGTATATAAATCATCATGAAATATCACTTTATCTGGATGTCTATTATTACTATACAACCCATCAGATCTAAATGTTGTAATCTCACATTTAATTCCTCTAAAGATTACACCAATTGTTCCATACTTTTCACCTTGTCTAAAAAATTGATATTGTTTAATTATTTCTATTATTTCTGCAGTTTTTGCCCGAGTGCTAAAATCAAAATCACTTGGCATTTTTCCTAAAATAAAGTCTCTAATACTACCACCTACAAGATATAAATCAAAACCATATGAATTAAATAAATTAGATAATTCAAATAATTGCTTTGGAATGGCATTTATATTATTCAATTGGCTTTAAATATCCTTCTTCTATCATAGCTTTTATTATTTTGTTTGCTATTGGAGTTGCAGTTTGAGATGCATAATAACTATTTCTTACATTAGATTCAAATACCACAACTCCTATTGTGTAAGTTGATTTTTCATCTTTAGCAAACCCAAAAAACGAACCTATGTAATTTTCTCCATATTTACCATCTTCTGCAACTCTAGCAGTCCCAGTTTTTCCACCAACTATAATTCCATCAACTCTAGTCTGCTTAGCCGTGCCTTCATTTACTGTTTTTATAAGAGTTTTTTGCATTCTATCAGCAGTATATGGACTTAATATCATAAGTGAATCATTAGTATGATTAAAATCAATCTTTTTATTATTCCTTGATATTGTATAGTCTCTTAAATATGGAGTAACTAGATAACCATTATTAGAAAATGCAGCATAAGCTCTAAGCATTTGAAGAAAAGTTACTCTAAGACTATATCCATATGATACACTACCTTTATATACATAAGATCTAAGTGTAGACTTAGATGGTATCAATCCATCCTTTTCATATGGAAGATCTATATTAGTAGGTAATGAAAAACCAAAAGATCGTAATCCATCATAATATGATTGTTCATCAAGACGCTGTGCCATCTGAATCATACCTATATTACTTGAAAAGACTATAATATTTTCAGCACTTGAATATTGTCTTCTTATACTATCTCTAATAGTATAAGATCCGAGTTTATATATTCCATTATAAATATTAAATATTTCATTTGGATTTACAAGTCTTTTTTCAAGTAACATCGAATATATAATTGGCTTTATAATACTACCTGGTTCAAATGAAAATTCTACTACATTTGCATTCAATTTAGGATAATCATCAGAAGTGATTTTTTTTGCATCAAAGCGTTGATTTGATGCAAGCACTAATATCTTACCAGTATTAGAATCCATTATACCAGCTACTATTTCTTTAGATTCTAAATCCTTTGCAGACTCATCTAATATATTTTCTATTTTTTTTTGTAGTTTAAGTGGAATTGTAAGAACTATATTTTGACCATCTATTCTTCTTTTTAATATTGCATCTCTAGATAAAATGATATTAAAACCAATATCTCTATAACCTTTATAATATCCATCCTGTTTAGATTCTAAAATACTATTATAAAATTTTTCTACCCCTTTTACACCTTTTGGCATAGTAAAACCATCACTCTCTAGTTTATTTGTGTATCCTAGAATTGGTTCTGTTAAATCGTTATATAGATATTCTCTGCTCTCACCACTAATATCGATATCAAGCCCATATTTTGGAACGATCCTTCCATTTTCTTCATAGGAACGAAAAATACCATATTTAATAAATTTTTGATTTAATTGTTTAAGATTTAATGCTGTATTTGGATTGAGACTATAAGATAAAATAATATTACCATTATTCTCTAATTTTTTTCTTACATAGTATTCATCCATTCCACTATATATAGAAAATAATTTAATGAATAAATCCATTTTATCTGGATCTATACTCTTTTTAAAAACACTAACCTTATATAAATTTTTACTACTTGCAAGATTAAAACCATCACTGCTATATATTGTTCCACGCTGAGCTATTTCTTTCTTAGACATTATAATTGTTGGAAGCTTTCTTGGTGAAAATATTTTAAAACATACAACAAATAATAAAAGTAAGAAAAAAAATACTATAAGCAAATATAATACAGCAATCCCTACAGAACGACTTTGTGGTACATTTTGGCTTTGAGTATTGGCATCAAAATCACTATTGTGCATAAAAATATATTAAAACATCAAACCTGTGTTCTTAGTATTTCTTTATAAGCATTAATCGCTTTATTTCTTACTTCAAGCATCACCTTCATACTTGTTTCTGCCTTACCTATGGCAATAGCTGCTTGATGCAAGTCTTTGATTTGACCTGTTGCAACATCACTTAATGCTTTTTCTGAATTTTTTTGATATGCATTTACTTCATCTACCACTTCTTTCATTGTATCCATAAAATTTTTACTTGGTTTTTTTTGAGATATACCTGAAGCTGATGAAACATTATCAATACCTATATTATTTAGTTTAATATCTGCCAAAATATACTCCTTAGATTAAGCCTGAAACATTATTATAGCATTATTTGCCATATTTTTTGCACTCTGAAATGCTGCTACATTTGCTTGATATGCTCTTGTTGCCTCTATTAGATCTGCCATTTCTATTACAGGATTTACATTTGGAAAAGCTACATAGCCATTTGAATCTGCATCTGGATGACTTGGATCGTATTTCATAATAGGAGTTCTATCATCTCTTATTATCTTATCTACATATACACTCATTATATTTGGCTTTGGCTCTTTACCATAAACACCCTCATTTAATGGATCTTCATATTCTAAAAGATTGTTATTTTCTCCTAATTTCTTATTTAACTCTTTATTAAAATCAAAAGCTTTGAAAACTGCTTCTCTTCTTCTATATGGACCACCTTCATCTGTCCTTGTAGTATTTGCATTTGCTATATTTGATGAGATCACATTTATTCTAAATCTTTGTGCTGATAATCCATACCCGCTTATATCAAAACTACTTAAAAATGCCATTTTAAAAATCCTAAATATTTTTTGAAGATTCTAAAGCATATGAAAAAATGCCCTTATGCTTTTTATTTGCATTAATTATTGCATTATACATGATAGAATTTTTACCAAGCTCACTTGTCTCTACATCTAAATCAACACTATTGCCATCATTTCTTGCTAAATGACCATCTCTATAAAATATAGTTGCTCTATTATCATTTAAATCAAATGGTGGCATATGGCCCTCATTTGTTGCTGCTAATGGAAGTTTTTTTGAAGTTTTATCATTAAAAATTTTTACTGCCTCTTTTGATAAATAAGATTCAAAATTAACATCTTGTGGCCTATAAAATGGAGTTGATATATTTGCAATATTACTAGCTATTAAATCTTGTCTTAAAGACCTATAATCTAATGATTTATTAACAATATCATATACCTTGCTTATGTCAAAAATTCCCATAATTAACTTTATCCTTACAGCTAAATAAAATGTATTCATATAGTTAAATATTAAACAAGCAAAATATATTCCATTAATATTTTTATTAAAATTTAATAATAAAATTTTAATTTATGATATAAAATTATAATTCTAGGAAAGCATATTATAATTAGGAATTGTTAATGACAATATTTGAAAAAATAGTAAGTGGAGAATTGCCATCAAAAAAGGTTTTAGAAAATGATAGATTTCTTGCATTTTATGATATTAATCCAAAAGCACCTATTCATATATTGGCAATTCCAAAAGTGTGTATAAGAGACTTTCATTGTGCAGATTTGGAATTATTAAAAGATTTAAGCGAATTCATTAAAGAAGTAGCTATAAAAGTCGGATTAGATAAAACAGGGTATAGGATAATATCAAACATAGGAAATGATAGTGGACAAGAAGTTCCTCACTTACATTTTCATATACTTGGAGGGACTAAATTAAAATGGGAAAAGTTAGGATAAATATAAATGAGACATATTAAAAAAATAGGTGAATATGGTATTGCAGGAAGTATAGGAATAGCTGCACTACTTGTTTTATCTGGTTGTAATTCACAAGAAAATAAAGAACAATTAGATGCAAATTCTATAAAACAAGGTGCTTTTGTTATTATTGAAGAGCAAGCAGATGGTGGTTATAAAATCTTAGAAGAACACCCAAGTGATACAACAAGAGTTCTTTTAAAATCAAAAGATGGCACTGAAAGAATGTTGAGCAATGAAGAGATACAAACCATATTAAAAGAAGAAGAAAAAAAGATTGACAATGGAACATCTCAACTTACAAATCCAACAGGAGCAGGCTTATCAATAGGAGAAGCTATACTTGCATCAGCAGCTGGAGCTATCATAGGTAGCTGGATAGGAAGTAAGCTATTTAATAATCAAAATTTTCAAACACAACAACGAACAACATATAAAACACCTCAAGCCTATGAAAGAAGCAAAAATTCATTTAATAAAACTTCAACAAGTGCAAATAGAGCATCTACGAATACTGGAAGAAGCGGTTTTTTTGGTGGAGGAAATGATAGAAATCAAGGTGCAATTGGTGGATAAATAATTAATGAATACGATCTTAATAACAGGGGTCAATGGCTTTCTTGGTAGTCATTTAGCAAAAAAACTCAGAAAGCATTATAAAATTATTGGATTAAAAAGAAAAACTTCAAATATGTGGAGATTTAATAAATGCAGTGATATTAATTTTATAAATATTGATGATATTAATTTTATAGATGAAAATATTGATTATATTATACATACTGCCACAAACTATGGTAGAGATGGTGGCTCATTAAGTCAAATTGTAGATTCTAACTTATTATTTGGTATTAAGATTCTAGAATTTGCTGTAACAAATAACATAAAAGCATTCATCAATACAAATACCATGCAAAATCCATTATCAAACCCATATTGTCTGAGTAAAAATCAATTTGAAAATTATTTTAAATATTTTGATAATGTAAAGATTATCGATGTACATATAGAGCATATGTATGGACCTTTTGATGATAAAAATAAATTTATACATTATTTAATAGAACAAATGATACTTAACAAAGATATAGAACTAAGCAATGGAGAACAATTGAGAGATTTTGTATATATTGATGATGTAATTGATGCTTTTAGAATTATTATAGAAAATATTGATTTATTTGATATATATACTTATTGTGAATTAGGCAGTGGAAGACAGACACTATTAAAAGAATTTATCAAAATGATATTATTAATTTTTAATCAACTATCACATACTAACTCAAAATTGTTATTTGGTAAAAGACCTTATAATAAATTTGAAAATATGAATACAAAAGCAGATATATCATTGCTACAAAAATTTGGTTTTAATCCAAAGATTAATAATTATGAAGGTATTAAAAAAACTATTATGCATCAGTTAATGGGGGGGGGTAGCAACCTATTATAATAATCACAACCAAATAAATACTGCACATAGTAACTATCTTTATCTATTGGCTTCATAAATGAAGATAATAAATACAGATTTCAAAGATTTATTTATAATCAATATTTCTCCATTTGAAGATTCTAGAGGAAAATTTATAAAACTATTTAATAAAGAAATATTTCAGTCATATGGTTTGGAAAGCAATTTTAATGAATCTTTTTACTCCATATCAAAGCAAGGTGTAATTCGTGGTATGCACTTTCAAATTCCACCAAAAGAACATGCAAAATTAGTTTATGTATCAAATGGAAAAATAATTGATGTGGTGGTTGATCTAAGACAAAGTTCTAAAACTTACAAACGATTTTTTTATACACAATTAGATTCTACTAATAATAGATGTTTGTATATTCCAGTTGGTTTTGCACATGGATTTTTAAGTTTAGAAGATAACACAATGGTGCATTATATGCAAACAAGTCAATACGATAAACAATGTGACTATGGGGTATTGTATAGCAGCTTTGGATTTCAATGGGAAGAGATAGCAAGACAAAATAATATAGACAAATTCATTATTTCAGAAAGAGATTTATCTTTTAGTGATAAATTGGAGGGTTATTTTTGAAAGATATCATAATAACTGGTGCAAGTGGTTTTATAGGATCAAATCTAATAAAGACATTATATAAATCATATAAAATAATTGCAATCACAAGAGAAACATCAAACACTAAAAAAATAGAAACCTTTTGTGAGATATATAAATATGAAGGTATATCTAGATTAATTAACTACCTGAATAATAAAGATATTATTGGAGTTATACATCTTGCAACCTTATATGTAAAGAATCACAAGATGGATGATATTAAAAATATCATAGATGCAAACATAACATTTGGTAGTGAAATTTGTGAAGCTTTATCTTTACTAAACTTTAATGGATGGTTTATTAATGTTGGAACATTTTGGCAGTTCTATAAAAATATGCAAGATAACCCACTAAATTTATACGCGGCATCAAAAAGTGCATTTAGTAATATTATTAATTTTTATGCAAATACAACAAATATAACATTTAGCACTATTTACCTTAATGACACATATGGACCAAATGATAATAGAGAGAAAATATTTAATTTATGGCTAAAAATAGCAAAAAGTGGACAAAATCTAGAAATGAGCAAAGGTGAGCAAATAATAGATTTAATATATATTGATGATGTAGTTGATGCTTTTATAAAACTCATTGAATTATTAAACTCTCCATACAAGACACTTGCAAAAAATAAAATTTTTGCATTACATACAAAAGAAAGAAAGACATTGCGTGAATTATCAGAAATATTTGAACAAATAATTGGTAAAAAATTAAATATATTATGGGGAGCAAAACCATATATGAAAAGAGAGAATTTTATGCCATTTGAAGGTGGAGATATATTGCCAAATTGGATTGAAAAATTTACATTTAAAGAAGGCATAAGAGAAGTTATTAATAGTAGCCATAGCTAGTATTGTTTAAACTTTTTCTATACCATAGGCTTTAAGCTTTTCTTCTACATATCTTATATCTGCATACAAATTCGATGACCACCAGGTCCCAACATCTCCATCCATATGGTCTATATTTTTTACATCTCTAATTTCACAAATAATTGGTAGAAATTCTATCCCAAATAAATAATCAATAGGATATTCAACCATATTTGCAGGACGTAAAGATATAGCCTTTCCTCCACTTTTCATATATCCATAATTCATAATTGAAGTACCATCTATACTTAATATCACTTTTGCTCTACTTAAGTAATTTATTTTATCTTTAAAACTAACATCTTCCATATACAATGTTTTAAAGCCATATTTAGATTCTAAAAATTCTCTAAATTCATTTTCATTAACTAAAAATCTCTTTGCACTTTTTGCTCTTGAGATATATATTCTTTCACATCCATCACTAAAATTTTCATCATAATAAAAAGCTCTTAAATGCTCTATTGCATCAACCAAATATTTTTTATTACATTTTACTTGAGTTGGAATAAATACATTATTTACATCAACTACCATTTTTTTGGGAATTTTAGCATCATTAACACAAACTATATTTTCTTTTTTTATTGCAAATGGACAATTTTTATTATGTTCTTTTGTAAGACTTAGTAATGCTGGATAAATATATTGATCAAATTGCCAAGAGTTTCTAATGGGAGCTATAATTACTAATTTATCAAAATCAATGTTATATGTAGTTGATGTCTGATTCCCCACCCCTACATTAATAACTTTCTTTTTATCATATAAAGCTTTTAATGTTGCAAGCAGCCTTGGAAACTCCTCAAAACTAAAATGTGAAAAACAATCCCAATTTGGTGAATGCCATAATATTTTTGCTTCATCTGATTTCAATCTTTTTTGCTCTCTACCATTAAAAATACTAATTAGAACTTTTATTAATTGTTTAATTTCTTTTTTATTTACAGGAATAAATAATCTTTTTTGTAATGTTTTATAAAAATTAAAATTACTCCTTACAAAACCATGATTGCCGAATCCACCAGTATTCTCTTGCACTATATCGCCATTACAAAATGCGCCACCACTTGTAGTTACAAGTTCTATATGATCAAAATGCAATATATCAAATGGAGATAATTTAAACTTCATATATCTGCCAAGCTTCTCTTCTTTATTTGGAATCCCTCTAGTGTTTAATAGTTTCATATTCACATCTTGCATGTTCATTCTTTTATTTGCATCTAATAAACTTTTATATTCTGCTGAATTTTCATCAATTAGATCTGAAATTTTTATTTCTAAATAATCCTGCATATAACTCCTTTCAACTTAAAATGTAGTTATTATAGCCAACCTAGAAATATATTTTTAATTTCATTATATTGTATTAGTTTCTTTAGATTCTTTATCTTATTATAAGCATCTACAAAATATCTCTCGTGTGTTTCACATGCTATAAGCCAATTTTAGTATATAACTTAATTTCTATAATTTTATTAATAATATCAAACTCTATACCTTCTATATCAGGTTTTAAAAGATAGATAATAAATCTAAGATTCTTTGAGAAAATTTCTTTTGCATTTTTATATTTATTAACCTGTACTAATTAGGAAATGTAAAATTATGAGAGTTTTTATTTTTATATTTCAATTTAGCAACAGTTACTATAATCAAGACTAATATCATACTAAAAGCCTTATATATGAGTTGCATGATTTTATATGGTTTTAGCATGACTTCACAAATTCATCTATCATATCTACTATATAATCTATTGCTTTAAATGAAATACCAGGATAAACTCCTATCCAAAAACTATCATTCATGATTTTATTTGTATTTTTTAAATCACCAACTACCCTATAATCAACACCTTCTTTTAATGTATCAAATGCTGGATGTAACAACATATTACCACCAAATAAATTTCTAGTTTGAATATTTTTAGATTCTAAAAATTCACTAATTTCATTTCTACTAAATTTTTTAGAATCTTTTATTGTTATTAAGAATCCAAACCAACTTGGATGTGAATTTTGTGTAGCCTTAGGTAAGATAAACAAATCATTCAGATACTGTAATCTGTTACTTAAATAATTATGATTTTCTTGCCTTCTTTTTACAAAAAAGTCAAGCTTATCTAGCTGTGCAACACCTATACTTGCTTGCATTTCTGTAGCCTTTAGATTATAACCAAAATGAGAATATATATATTTATGATCATATCCAAATGGAAGTTTGCCTAGCATTTGTGAGAATCTAGCACCACAAGTATTATCTTTACCACCTTCACAATAACAATCTCTACCCCAATCTCTAATACTTAGAGCAATCTTTTTTAGCAATGGATTATTTGTATAGACTGCACCACCCTCACCCATTGTAATATGATGAGCTGGATAAAAACTAGAAGTTCCAATATCACCAAAAGTCCCTGTAAATCTGCCATCATATTTTGCACCAAGTGCATCACAATTATCTTCAATTAGCCATAAATTATATTTATTACATATTTCTTTAATTACTTTTATATTAAATGGATTACCTAAAGTATGAGCTATAAATATAGCTTTTGTCTTAGGTGAAATTGCTTGTTCTAAATTACTTATATCAATATTTGCAGTATCTAAATCAATATCAACAAAAACAGGTATAGCCCCAAATTGAACAATAGGAGATATGGTAGTAGGAAAACCAGCTGCAAGAGTGATGATCTCATCACCTCGTTTAATAGCTCTTTCTTTTAATAAAGGGGATGTGAGAGTAGAAAATGCTAACAAATTAGCACTTGATCCAGAATTAACTAAGAGCGCACCAATAACACCTAAATATTTAGCTAATTTATTTTCAAAATCCCTTGCATACTTACTTGCTGTAAGCCAAAAATCAAGAGCAGAATCTACTAAATTTACCAATTCATGTTCATCATAAATTCTACCTGCATAATTTACTCTATCACCTATTATAAACTCATTATTATTTTTGTGATTTAAAATATAATATTCTTTTACTTTTTGCAATATTTCTTCTCTTAGATTATCCAAGTAGCACCCTTTTTAAAAATAAAATTTAAACCAAAATTAATAATTATTTTTAATCTTGCTAAAAGATAAGCTATCAGTATTAATCATCATGTTTTTGGCCTACAATTTGACCTTTTTCATTTATATACACTTTTAACATATTTGCTAATTTTACTTCATATCCACTCCATTCTTTTTCTATTTTCAAAACAAGAACATTTGGATATGTTGTTTGTACAGTTTTTGAAACTTGAGTTGGTAATAAAGAAAGATCTATACCATTATAGTTTTCTATTTCTTTCCAATTTCCATCTCTATAAAAATCAATTTTTACACCATTTGATAATCTTACTTCAAAATCATCAAAATCTTGTTCTACATAAACAACTGTAGCATCTTTAAAATTATTTGATATAAAACTTTGAGCATTCTGTGGCAATGAAGAAGCAGGAACAACCATATCTGCATACAACAAACCACATAATAAAAATCCTACATAAAACAAACCCAATAAAATCTTACTAGCAGATTTATTCATTATTGCTCTCCTATAAATTTAAATTTAATTAATGAATAAAGATTATATCAATAAATAAATAAAAATTAGTACATCAAACAATAGCAATTAACATAAAATATTAAAAAAAATTATTTTGTATTTTATAGTAAAATTACATCGCTTATATTAGAAATTTATAATGGGAAATATATCTATGAAAGTATTAATTCTTGCTGGTGGATTTGGAACAAGATTATCAGAAGAAACAGATCTTAAACCAAAGCCTATGGTAGAAATTGGTGGAAGACCAATTCTATGGCATATTATGAAGATTTATAGCTATTATGGTTTTAATGAATTTATTATTTTAACTGGATATAAATCCCATATAATAAAAGATTATTTTATAAATTACTATACAAGATATAGTGACATAACAATTGATATGAGAGATAATTCACTTGAAATACATAAAATATATCACGAACCATGGAAAGTTACGATGCTATATACTGGTCAAGATACAATGACAGGAGGCAGAATCAAACATGCTAAAGAGTATATAAATAATGAAACTTTTATGCTAACTTATGGCGATGGAGTAGCAAATATAAACATAAAAGAACTTTTAAGATTTCATAAATCACACAAAAAAGCAATCACTATGACTTCAATACAGCCAGAAGGAAAGTTTGGAGTATTAAATATTGGAGAAAATAATAAAATTATAAACTTTACCGAAAAACCAAAAGGAGATAGCAATGATTACAATATGGGTTGGGTAAATGGTGGTTTTTTTGTGTGTGAACCAAAGGTATTTGATTATATAGATAATGAATTAACTATTTTCGAACAAGAACCTTTAAAAAATCTAGCAAAAGATGGTGAATTATATAGCTATCAACATCATGGATTCTGGAAATGCATGGATACACTAAGAGATAAAAATGAATTATGTAAAATGTGGATAGAAAATAGTGCACCATGGGCAGTATGGAAAGCATAGCAAAACAATAAATAGCTTGAAGTTGTTAAGATAAAATTCTAAAAATATTTTTAAAAAAGGTAATAAATGTAATGAATATTTATAAAAATAAAAATATTTTTATCACTGGACATAGTGGGTTTAAGGGATCTTGGCTACATCTGTTTTTAGAAAATCTAGGGGGCAATGTATTTGGATATTCACTTTATCCAAATACAAATCCAAGTCACTTTAATCTACTTGGTGGCAGCAATTATTTTAATGGTATATTTGCAGATATACGAGATCAAAAAGCATTATCAGTAAGCATTTGTAAGTTTAATCCACATATAATATTTCATCTTGCTGCTCAACCACTAGTAAGAGAAAGCTACAAAAACCCTATAGAAACATTTGAAATAAATTCCATGGGTATACTAAATCTACTTAATGTCATACATCAGGTAAAAAATAAATTAACAAATCTAAAAGCAATAGTTATAATAACTACAGATAAAGTCTATCATAATAATGAATGGATATGGGGATATAGAGAAAATGATAGGCTAGGAGGTTATGATCCATATAGTGCATCCAAGGCTTGTGGAGAGATTATTGTAGATTCTATGCGTTCTAGTTTTTTTAACATTAATGAATTTGGGAAATCACATAATATTTTAATAGCTACTGCAAGGGCTGGAAATGTTATTGGTGGTGGAGATTTTAGTGCAGATAGATTGATACCAGATTTGATAAATGGCATTATACATAAAAAACAAACAATCATTAGAAATCCACTTTCAACACGACCTTGGCAAAATGTTTTAGAGCCACTTAGAGGATACTTAATGTTAGGAGAAAGATTATTACAAGGGGATAAATTATTTGCAAGTAGCTTCAATTTTGGACCAGATATAAATGGTAACTTAAGAGTTATAGATATGCTTGAAATTGCAAGTAAAATATGGAATAAAATAGATTATAAAATAGAGACTTCTACTGATAACCCACATGAAGCAACATTATTAATGCTTGATACATCAAAAGCTTATAATTTATTACAATGGAAACCACAGTTTAACACCATAGATTCTATTGAATTTACAATCAATTGGTATAAAGAATTTATAGAAAATAAAAATATCATTACAAAACAACAGCTAAAATACTATATGAGGGGGTAGACTAAATAAATACTCTACTCCATCTATAAATCTTCAAAAAAATAAACAAATAATATCTACAAATTACAAACAACATTGGAATCTAGAAAAAATCTTGCAATTAGATTATTTTAGATATCTACAAAAGACTACATTTAAAAATGCTGCATAAATTAAAATCATAAAAAAGGAAAAAATATGGAAACTCTAAGAGCAAAAACAAAAGAATTATTAAATTTTAAACCAAATGAAATACAAAAACAAAAATTAAACAATACAAATGCAACACACAATAGAGATAAACACAAGAGATAAAAATATCGTGATAAGAAATATCTTATTAATTAAAATACTACAAAATCAATAACTAAAATGATTACAAAACTTTTTAAAATATTTTTGGAGGCATTACATGCTAGATAATATAATTATAAAAGAAGACTTTGAATATATTTTAACAATTTAGACAATAAAGAAAAATTTAAAGATTCAACAATATTAATCACTGGATGTGCTGGATTCTTAGGTTTCTATTTTATAGGATTTCTTAGTAAATATATAGAAAAACTAGGAATAAAAAAAATAATTGGATTAGACAATTTTATGCTACAAACCACAAAATGGATACAAGAAATACATGGAAATAAAATCAAAATTGAAAAATTTGACATCATAAAAGATGATATATCAAATATTGATAATGCCAAAGAAGCTACATTTATTATACATTTAGCAAGTATTGCATCACCAACATTTTATAGAAAATATCCAATAGAAACTTTAGATGCAAACATTTGGGGACTTAGAAATCTACTTGAATTTTACAAAGAAAAACAAATCAATGGATTTTTATTTTTTTCAAGTTCAGAGATATATGGAGATCCTATACAAAGCGAGATTCCAACGAATGAAGAATATAGAGGAAATGTATCATGCATTGGACCAAGAGCTTGCTATGATGAATCCAAGCGTTTTGGTGAAACAATGTGTTATCTGTTTGCAAATAAACACAATATGCCAATAGGAATTGCTAGACCATTTAATAACTATGGTCCAGGCATGAGTATAAATGACAAACGAGTTCCAGCAGATTTTGCAAAATCTATAGTGGAAAATAAGGACATTGAAATATTTAGCGATGGCACACCAAAGCGAACATTTTGTTATATTAGTGATGCAATATGCGGATATTTAAAGATTCTACTTTATGGGAAATTTGATTATTTTAATATTGGTATAGACAAAAACGAAATTAGCATTAATGAATTAGCATTAATATATAAAAAAATTGGAAATGAAATATTTAAATACCAAGGCAGTATTAAATTATCAAAATCAATTGATAAGGAATATTTAATACATAATCCAAATAGAAGATGTCCAGATATCACAAAAGCTAAAACAATACTAAACTACAATCCAACAATAGATATAGAAAAAGGAATTTATAGATTTCTTAGTTTTTTAAGAGATGGTGTCATATGAAAATAGCAGTTTTTGGATTAGGATTTGTTGGGCTTACAACTGCTGTTGGATTTGCAAATAAAGGAATCAAAGTAAGTGGCTATGAGGTGAATAAAGAAAAAGTAGAAATGCTTAAAATAGGTAAAATTCCATTTTTTGAAAAAGATCTAGATGAAGCATTAAATACTGCAATAAAGACTAATTTAATAATAACTAGCAACATAAATGAAGCTTTAGATTCTGCTGATGTTATATTTTATTGTATTGGTACTCCTATGGGTGAAGATGGAAGTGCTGATTTATCATTTATTCTAAAGGCATTAGAAGATACAGCTAAAAATATAAAAATATGTAAACAAAAGCCTATTTTAATTATTAAATCTACAATACCTCCAGGTAGTTTAAAGGATATATTTCTACCATTTTTAAAGAAATTAGAATTAGTAGAAAATAAAGATTTTATCTTGGCAAATAATCCAGAATTTTTAAGAGAAGGATATGCATATGATGATTTTATGAATCCAGATAGGATTGTCATTGGATCTGACTTTAAGATAGAAAAAATAGTAGAGATTTATTCAAAGTTCGATGCAAAAGTAATATTTGTATCTCCAAATACTGCAGAATTCATCAAATATTTAAGTAATACAATGCTATCTATGATGATAAGTTATGCAAATGATATGAGTATTATTGCAAAATATATAGGTGATGTTAATACAAAAAAAGCCTTTGAAATATTGCATATGGATAAACGATTTTATGGAAACCCTGCAAACATTACTAGTTATATTTATCCAGGAATGGGATTTGGTGGATACTGCTTACCAAAAGATACTCTTGCATTATACAAACAAGCAAAGAACAAAGGATATGAAAGTATCTTGATTAAAGAAATATTAAATATAAACAATAAAATTATTGATTTTCATATAGAAAATATTAATGAAGATAAAAATGCAAATATTGGGATTCTAGGATTAAGTTTTAAGCCAAATAGTGATGATGTAAGAGATACAAAATCACTATTATTAATACAAAAGCTTATCAATAAAGGCTATAAAAATATATATGCTTTTGATCCAATTTCAAATGATATTTTTAAAAATACATATAATGTTGATGTAAAATATATAAATAACATAGATGAAATTATAAATATTTGTAATACCCTTATCATAGCTACAGCTTGGAAAGACTTTGAAAATCTAGAGATAAAAAATAAGAAAATATATAATCTTAGATATATATAGAATATGGTCGGAGTAGCGGGATTCAAACCCACGACCTCACCCACCCCAAGGGTGCGCGCTAATCAGGCTGCGCTATACTCCGAAATAGAATTGTTATTATAACTAGATTTGTTTTATGTTTTAGTATAATTTCTATTTTACAAAGGATAATAGATGAATATTTTAGAAGTCTGCATAAGTGATAAAATAAAAGAAGATTCTCTTGAATTTCAAAGCATGAAAGATAAGGATAAAATACTAAATATCTATAATGTTGCACAATATGGATTAAATAGCACAAATGAAAATAGGGGGGGGGTAGCTAGAAATTTCAGAAATCATATCTGGAGTAGCATATATAGAAGAACAAGATAGATATTATGTAGCACCTCCAAAAAATAAAAATCAACTATTATCTCCAAATAAGGCAAAAAAACATCCATTATACAAATTACTACGAAGTTATGTATCAGGATTTTTATTTAATACAAAAATTGCACAAAATATATACAAAAACCATATACAGCCATTTGAAAATTCAGAAATGTATTTCTATTATCCATTTTGGATTATCGGATGGGTTGGATTAAATTATGGTGGATTATATACATACAACTCAAAACCTTTAATATTCAAAACAAAGAATGATTCAAATGGATACATAGAAGATACAACAAAAGCGTGTAAATTATTTAGCTTTGATTCAGAGTTAAAATGTCTAGAAAATAAAATAGAATTAACAAAAAATGATAAATTATTAATAAAAAGCAATATAGATGCAAATAATATATATTATATAAAATATGTAACACTAAAACATGATAAAACAATAAAATGGAATGAGGCATTTAAAAAGATTAAAATTCTTCTTAAGAATAAAAGAAAATACTATATGCTAAGTATAATGCATTTTTATTTTTTAAATTATTTATACAAATTAAAATCTATTATAAAAAAAACTATCAACCACAAACCAAAATATAAAATATAAAAATCTAAGTGCTATAAAATAAATATTTATAGCGCCAATCATGTTTAACCCATTCTTTTAATTTATCAAATTCTACAGCAATTTCGATCATACCAGAAGAATATGGTGCTATTTCATAAGTATTCCAAATAAAAATGACACCATTTGAGCTAAGAAAAAATGAATTTGGCATTACAGTAAGTGGCAAAGACTCATTAAATAATTGATCTTTTTTTGGCTCTAAATATTCACTAAGAAATGATAAGAATTTTGCTTTATTGTCATCAGTAATATTAAATACATCTTCAATACCGCTTGGAATCTTATCACCACTACTGATATCATATAGCTGCATTGTTTTTACACTATTTCCATGAGCACCACCTGTATAACTATATGAAATAGTATCTATCTGCAAAATATTATTATCAATAAAACCAACACTATCTTTATCTAAAAATTCTGTATTACTAATAAATCCATAATCTTTTATATATTTATTCATATTATTTCTTAAAGTAGAATCTAGATTTTCTCTTAATTGATTTATATCTTTAGCACTTGAAATTGATTGATTGAGCAGATGAATATTATTTAATTCACTATTTATGATAATAGGCTTTACAATTTCAGCTCCATAAAATATAACCCTATCACCAAATCTATCATTTACTTGAGTTTCATTGTAAATCTTAGAATGAATAAAATATATTTGATTTAAAGCAATACTAGAATCTTGATGAAATTCAAATTCTATGCCATTAAAAACTCCACTTAAGAATAATATATCATCTTCCAATGCAAAACTAAGCATTTTATCATCAATAGCAATTTCAAAAGAGTGATTTTGTGTTGGTATGGCAATTCTTGCCAACAATCCATTATTATTTTTATTAGTTTCATTTTGAAGTATTTCCAAATATGCACGATGCTTTACACCATCATAACTACCATCTAATACATAAAAAACACTCTCATCAGAATCTAAATTTATCAATTTTTTTAAACTAGAGCTATCTAGTGTTTGAAGTGATATAGTATTTTGATTAATCAATAACACGCTACCAATAATCAATAATACAAGAGCCAAAGATACAACAATCGTTTTCAAATATTTTACCCCTTTATTTCTTACAATAATAGACAAATGCTGGAGGAATATTGCTCCAAATAACATTTGAAGTTTTCACACTATTAAATGTATAAAAAATTTTCTTTTTAAAATTCTTTGCATGCAATGTTGGTATAACGTATGCAAATGTTGCAAAGTAGCCACCTGGTTTTAGCGCCTTATATATACTTTGCAAAATTCTATCTTGCTCTACTCTTGACAATAATGCCCAGGGTATTCCAGATACTATAACATCAGCATATTGCATATTTCTTTTTTTCATCATTGATTCTAAGAATTCTGCAGATCCTACTTCAACATCAATATCTTTAATTTTTCTACATAGATTCTTTGCTAAATTTTCATTTATTTCAACAGCAAAAAATACACAATCTTTCTGTTTCTTACTAAGAATATATTTTGTAAAAACACCAAGTCCAGGACCAATCTCTATAATATTAGAAGCATTTTCAATACCAATATTTTCTGTTATTATATTACTTAATCTCTTTGAACTAGAACATACTGCACCAGTTCGTTTTGGATTTTTAATGTAATGTAGCAACAATTTTAACCCCTACCATTTAACTTGGCGTATTATATCAAATTCAATATTTTTAAAGCACTGCTAATAAAAATCTATATGTTAAATATATACTATTTGATAAAATTAAAAAAGAATTTCATTTTGGAGGTTTGTAAATGATATACTTAATCACAGGTGGATGTGGATTTTTAGGTAGCAATATAGCAAAACATATTATTGAGAATAATATAGGAGAGGTAGTAATTTTTGACAATCTATACAGAGTTGGTTCATTCTCAAATTTGGAATTTTTAAAAGAAAGCAAAAAATCATTTCATTTTATACATGGTGATATAAGGAATAATAATGATATAGAAAAAGTGATAAAACAATTTAAACCAAATATAATCTATCATCTAAGCGGACAAGTAGCGATGACTACATCTATTGATGATCCAAGATTTGATTTTGAAATCAATGCATTAGGAACTTTTAATCTTTTAGATTCTATTAGAAAATATAGCAAAGATTCTATAGTAATATATTCATCTACAAATAAAGTATATGGCGACCTTGAGCAATTTTGCTATGATGAAACTCAAACTAGATATATATGCAAAGAATTCCCAAATGGATTTAAAGAAGATATAAACATTAATCTTCATTCACCTTATGGATGTTCTAAAGGTATTGGTGATTTTTATATGATTGATTTCCATAGAATCTATGGAATAAAAAGTATAGTTTTTAGACATTCATCTATGTATGGTGGGAGACAATTTGCAACATATGACCAAGGATGGATAGGATATTTTATCAATGAAGCATTAAAAAATAAGACTATAAACATATCAGGAAATGGTAAACAAGTAAGAGATATTTTACATGCAAAAGATATGATAGATCTATACATTGATGCGCCTAAATATATAGATACAATGCAAGGAAAAGCTTTTAATATAGGTGGCGGGATAGAAAATAGCTTATCTATATTAGAATTATTTGATATGCTAAATGAAATATTGGATACTAGAATATCATATAATACAAATTTACCTAGAATAAGTGATCAAAAAGTTTTTATAGCAGATCTATCATCACTAAATCAACATATGCATTTTAAGCCAAAAATTGGAAAAAAAGAAGGTATTATAAATATGATTGAATGGGTAAAAAGCTTTTAGTACTATGAATTAATACTTACTTAAAATATAAAAAATCATTAATAGGTATTAAGTTGTATTTAATATTATGTGATTTATTTGATAAATAATATGTATTTTCAGTCATTATATTAATACATGAAAAAATAAAAGATAATTCTATAGAATTTAAAGCATGATTGATTGTAAAAAAATATGGTAGTTTTCAAATGCAAAATCTTATAGATTTATATATTAGGAAATAAAAGAAAAAAAGATAAATATTGGGCAAGAAATGATTTTTTAAACTTGAAGAATTTAAAGTATTACATTTTTGATAGCATATATATGAGAATAGTGATGACATTACTATATTATTGATTGTAATAGAGGAACTAATAGTTATAAAGATTTAATTTTAATGCAAAATTGCAGCCATTTAATCACTGCAAATTCATCATTTAGCTATTTTGGAGCATGTCTAAATACAAATGCAAAATTAATAATAACACCAAAAAATTGGTTGGGCAATTTAGGTGAAAATATAGATTATTTTATTCCACAACATTGGATAAAAGTATAGATTATTATGATAACATAAGGATCTATGCACAAGTTTTATATAACAGTTTAAGTTTACCAAATTTCATCTTTTATAGCATCTCTATTTAAAATTTCAATTTTGCCCTTAGTGGTGGAAATAATATTTTTTTCTCTAAATTCTTTTAAAATTCTTGATAAAGATTCTGCTCTTGTATTAAGCATAGATGCAATTTTACGCTGTGAAATTTTTGATAATTCATTTTCATTTTCTAATAAAAAATGTACCAACCTACTCCTAAGCTCCATAGAATTCTGTAATAATCCACGCTCTAAAATACCAATCTTTTCAAACAACGATGAAATCATCAAAAAACTAAAATTATTATCTTTTAGGCATAAATCTTTAAAATCTAAAAAATTAATTTCTAAAATTTCACAATCTTCCTCACAAATTGCACTAGCAGGATATTGAATCTCCTTAAATGCTGGCATCTCTGCGATAAAACTCAAAGGATAAAATCTATTAATTGTCAATTCTCTGGTATTTGAAATACTTTTATAAACTCTCACAATGCCACTTTTTAATATAAAAAAATATTTTGCATATTCACCTTCATAAAAAAGTATATTACCTTTTCTATAATGCCTACTAACACTTATACCACTTAAAGTCTCTAAAATATTTTTCATTGTCAGTCCTATATTATTTTAACTAATATCAATTTTATATACTTTATACTGTGATATGATTATATTAAAAAATAAGGAAAAAATATGATTTACAATGAAATTAATAAAGAAAGTATAGATAAATTAATGAATATATTTTATGACAAAATAAAGGCTGATAGCAATTTAGGTCCAATTTTTAAAAGCAAAATTGGAGAAAGTAAAGAAGAATGGGATAAACATAAAGATAAAATTAGTAATTTTTGGCAAGGTCAATTATTAAGACAAGGAAATTATAGCGGTCAACCAATGAAAGCTCATATTGATTTGCCACCATTCCCTCAAGAATTCTTTAGTATATGGCTCAATCTATTTTCTCAAAGTTTAGATATTATATTTGATGATAACTGCAAATCAATATTTTTAAAAAGAGCACAAATGATAGCAAACAGCTTTCAATCTATGATATACAAATACCATTAACACATCATTCTTGCACATCTAAACTCTGCATGTGTGCAAGAAGTGGATTTATTACCAAATCAAAATTCCCAGACAACATAATTTCTTCTAAACTATATAATGTTACACTGGCTCTATGATCTGTTAAGCGGTTTTGTGGATAATTATATGTTCTAATTCTTTCACTTCTATCACCACTACCAACCTGATCTTTTCTATTTTGACTTTCTTGTTTCATCTTTTCTTCTAATTCTTTTTCGTGGATTCTAGCTTTTAATATTTTTAAAGCTTTATCTTTATTTTTATGTTGTGATTTTTCATCCTGCATAGAAACACTAATACCAGTTGGTATATGAGTAATACGCACAGCAGAATCTGTGGTATTAACACTTTGACCACCATGGCCTCCACTACGAAAAACATCAATTTGTAAGTCATTTGGATTTATATTAATCTCTATATCCTCTACCTCTGGCATTATAGCAACAGTAACAGCTGAAGTATGTATACGACCTTGAGATTCTGTATCTGGAACTCTTTGCACTCTATGCGTTCCACCTTCATATTTAAGTCTAGAATAAACACTATCACCTTTAATAAGAGCTATAATCTCCTTATATCCTCCTACACTATTTTCACTTGAACTTATAATCTCAACTTTCCAATTTTTAGATTCTGCATATCTACAATAAGCTTTAAATAAATCACCAACAAAGATGCCCGCTTCATCACCACCAGTTCCAGCTCTAATTTCTAGAAATACATTTTTATTACTATTTGGATCTTTTGGAATAAGAAGAATCTTTATCTCTTCCTCTAAGTCTATTTTTTTAGATTCTAAAATTTTAATTTCTTCTTTTACTAACTCACCTAGTTCCTTGTCATCAAGTAATTCCTTACTATCTTCAATACCTTTTAAAACAGCTAAATACTCCTTTGCTCTTTCAACTAAATCTGATAAACCACTCTGCTCTTTTGTAAGTTTACTCAATAGCTTTACATCAGATAGAACCTCAGGTTTTAAAAGTTCCAAATTTATATTATCGTAACGCTCAATTAATGGAAGTAACTTATTTACAATCATAAGAATTTTAAACTTAATATTGAAAAACTAATAAACTTCAACTTAAAAAATTTCAAACACACTAAGATTTAGATATTTTCTTTACACTTGCATTTAATCGAGAAACTTTTCTTGAAGCTGTATTCTTTGATAGTATACCTTTGCTTACAAACTTATGAAGATTTTTATTTGCAATTTTTAATGCATTATTTGCATTCTCGATATTACCACTATTAACAGCCTCTCTTACAGCCTTTATTATATTCTTAATTTTAGTCTTATAATACCTGTTTCTTTGAGTACGTTTTAGAGTTTGTCGTATTCTTTTTTCAGCTGATTTATGATTTGCCATTAGTTATATTTCCTTCATTATTATTGTATAAAAATTTAAAGGCAGGATTCTGCCAGTTGTTTATTTAAAACAATATTAAAAATTTTTAAAAAATATACATAGTTTTTGGCTAGAATATGTATTTTGGTTTATTTTTAGAAGCTTTTAGTATTAATATGCATTTAGATTTATAAGGTGTTTATTGTGAAAATTTTTGGAACTGATGGAATTAGAGGAGAAGCAGGGATAGATATTACTCCATTTACAGCCATGCAAGCAGGTCTTGCAATTGGTATATATTTAAAAAGAAATACAAATAAAATATTAATAGGAAAAGATACTAGAAGAAGCGGCTATATGATAGAAAATGCTCTTGTATCAGCACTTACATCACTTGGATACAATGTCATACAAATAGGACCTATGCCAACACCAGCTGTAGCATTTTTAACAGAAGATATGAGATGTGATGCAGGAATTATGATTAGTGCAAGTCATAATCCATATTATGATAATGGTATAAAATTTTTCAATCATAATGGTTATAAATTTGATGAAAATAAAGAAATTGAAATTGAAAGCATATATAATGACACAAACATATTAACTAGCCATTTTAAAAATAAAACGGATATTGGATCATCAAAAAGAATTGATGATGTTATAGGTAGATATATCGTTCATATTAAAAATTCATTTCCAAAAGATCTAAACTTAAAAAATATAAAAATTGTCGTAGATACAGCAAATGGTGCAAGTTATAAAGTAGCACCCATAATATTTAGTGAACTTGGTGCAGATGTAATCACAATAAATGACAAACCAAATGGATACAATATAAATGAAAATTGTGGAGCAATGCATCCAGAATCTTTATCAAAAAAAGTAAATGAAGTTGGAGCAGATATTGGCTTTGCACTTGATGGAGATGCAGATAGACTAGTAGTTGCAGATAATAATAGTGATATAATAAATGGTGATAAACTAATTGGGGCATTAGCTTTATATCTTAAAAATCAAGGAGAATTACAAAATAATGGTATTGTAGCAACAATAATGAGCAATTTAGCACTTGAAGAATTTTTAAATTTAAATAACATAAATATGATAAGGTCTAATGTTGGTGATAAATTTGTCTTAGAAGAAATGATAAAACATTCTTATAATTTTGGAGGAGAACAAAGTGGGCATATAATATTTAGCAAATATGGAAAAACAGGAGATGGAATCCTTAGTGCACTGCAAGTTTTAGCATTAATGCTAAAATCCAATAAAAATAGTGCAGATATTTTGAATCCATTTGAACTATACCCACAATTACAAAAAAATATCAACATAAAATATAAAAAACCTCTAAATACGATCAAAGATAAATATACTTCTCTTATACCAAATAATGTGAGACATATAATTAGATATTCTGGAACAGAAAATAAACTTAGGATATTACTTGAAGGAAAAGATATACAAACATTAGAATGCACAATGCAACAACTTGTAAATTATTTTAAGCAAGAGATTGATTAATCTAATGAAAGAAAAAATTATATTTTTTATTGCTGCATTTTTCGTATTTATTATAGATCAGATTATAAAAATATGGATTCTAGATGCTGCAAAAATATCAAATCCAATAATAAAAACTGATATCATAGATATTGTATTAGTATACAACAAAGGTGTTGCATTTTCACTTGGTATATTTTTAGGAAATAGTTTAAAATGGATTATACTTACCTTACTTGTAATTACAATTGTTGTAATAATGAAAAGTAATATTTTTTTTAAACAATATTATGTATCACTTGGTGTAATTATTGGTGCTGGATTTGGAAACTTAATAGATAGATTTTTATATAATGGTGTTGTTGATTATATATATTGGCATTATGGATTCAATTTTGCAGTATTCAATTTTGCAGATACAAGTATTAATATAGCTATTGCATATTTATTAGCTCATAATATATATATGAGCTATAAAAACAAATAATTGAGTTCTATATAAATAAACCTAAAAAATAATGCTAATATTAAATTTTTAAATTAGTATTTTTATTTGATAAAATTTATTATAATTAGCCTTTATTTTTTGGTCGCGTAGCTCAGTTGGTAGAGCACTACCTTGACATGGTAGTGGTCGCTGGTTCAAGTCCAGTCGTGGCCACCATAAAATTACATAAAAATAAGGCATAGTAAAATATTGGAATTAATTGGTTTTAAAAAAGATAATGAAATCTTTGATTTACAAACAGCTCAAGAGTTAAAATTAGATATAGATAGTTGCAAAAAAATATATTTTGATAATTCAAAAGATGCTTTAGAAATTATTAGACATTCCTGTGCTCATTTAATGGCGCAAGCAATCAAACAACTATATACGAATGCAAAATTCTTTGTTGGTCCAGTCGTAGATGAAGGATTTTATTATGATTTCAAAGTAGATGAAAAAATAGGCATAGAAGATTTAATAAAAATTGAAGAAAGAATGAAAGAAATAGCCAAAAAATCATCTCCTATAAAAAAAGAATACATGGATAAAACAAAAGCACTAGATAAATTTAAAAATGATGAGCTAAAGATGGCAGTCATGAAAAATATTAATAGTGAAAAATTTAGTACATATACACAAGGTGATTTTGAGGATCTATGTAGAGGACCACATCTTCCAGATGTAAAACTTCTATCACATTTTAAACTTACAAAATTAGCAGGTGCATATCTTGGTGGAGATGAAAATGCAGAAATGTTAACTAGAATATATGGTATTGCATTTGCCACAAAAGATGCTCTAAAAGAATATAATTTTATGATGGAAGAAGCTCTAAAAAGAGATCATAGAAAGATAGGTAATGAATTACAACTTTTTACTTTTGATGAAGATGTTGGTGCTGGGTTTCCTATATGGCTTCCAAAAGGGGCAAGAATAAGAAAGAATATAGAAAATATACTTACAAAAGCACTAATCAATCAGGAATATGAGCCTGTGAGAGGACCGGAGATATTAAAAAGTGAATTATGGAAGATTAGTGGTCACTACCAAAATTACAAAGAAAATATGTATTTTACAACTATTGATGATGTAGAATATGGAATAAAACCTATGAATTGCTTAGGTCATATTAAAGTATATCAAAGTGATATTAGAAGCTATAGAGACCTGCCTCTTAGATTCTATGAGTATGGCATCGTACATAGACATGAAAAAAGTGGGGTATTACATGGGTTACTTCGTGTTAGAGAATTTACTCAAGATGATGCACATATATTTTGCAGGCAAGATCAAATAAAAGATGAAGTTATATCAATTGTCAATTTTGTTAGCAAAATTATGAAAATATTTGATTTTAAATACGAAATGGAAATATCGACTAAACCAGAAAAATATATAGGTAGCGATAAAATATGGGAAGAAGCTACTAGCTCACTCAAAGAGGTATTGGAATCTAATGCTATAGATTATAGTATAGATGAAGGTGGTGGTGCATTTTATGGACCAAAAATTGATATAAAAATTACTGATGCAATAGGTAGAAAATGGCAATGTGGAACAATTCAAATTGATATGAATTTACCAAATAGATTTAATCTTGAATATATTGATGAAAATAATACACCACAACAACCAATTATGATACATAGAGCCATACTTGGAAGTTTTGAAAGATTTATTGCCATCTTAACAGAGCATTATGGAGGAGAATTTCCTGTATTTATAGCACCGACACAAGTGATTATCATACCTATAGATAAAGAAGCTCAAGATTATGCTAAAAGTATTCAACTAAAACTAAGGGATATAGGTGCATATGCCGAAATAAATCTAAAAAACGAAACACTAAATAAACGTATTAGACTAAGTGAGAAACAAAAAGTACCATATATAATAATTATAGGGAAAAAAGAGGTTATGAACAGTGAATTATCAATTCGAGATAGAAGAAAAAAAGATCAATATATATTAAAACAGGAGGATTTTTTGGATTTAATTAGCAAACAACTAAATGGGGTATATTTTTGAGTAAAGAAACTACATTATTAAATGAAAGTATTAATTTTGATGAGGTTAGATGTATAGGAAGCAATGGAGAACAACTTGGTATTATTTCATCAAAGGAAGCTCAGAAAATAGCTGATGATGATGGACTAGATTTGGTATTAATATCTGCTGATGCAAAACCACCTGTATGCAAAATCATGGATTATAAAAAATTTTGCTATCAAAGAGATAAAAAAATAAAAGAAGCAAGAAAAAAACAAAAACAGATAGAAATAAAAGAAATTAAACTTTCAACACAAATAGCACAAAATGATATAAACTATAAAGTGAAGCATGCAAAAGAATTTTTACAAAGTGGCAAACATGTAAAGTTTAAAGTATTTTTAAAAGGTAGAGAGATGGCTGATCCAAAACAGGGATTTAATGTTATTTATAGGGTAATTGAAATGTTGCAAGAGGATGCAAACACAGAGGATAAGCCTGTATTAGAAGGTAGATATGTAAATATAACAGTAACTCCAAAAGTAATTAAAAAAGCATAAAAATTAATATTACATATTTTTGTAATATTAACATAGAATAATATTATACAAAAGAAAATAATATCCATTAAATTATTTAAAATTAATATCCCACAAAAGAACTTTAGTTTAATTTGTCAAATGATTATGCAATATAATATTGCCATAATGTATAAAAGCTTTAAATCCTTAGTGTTGCTTAGATGTTAAAGTAATATATATTTATAAAAAAAATATATAGACTAATTAACCTAAATAAAATACTGCATTCAACAATATACTACAAAAATCTGATAATAAATACATTAATTTATAGAAATATTAATACCTAATGATAATCAAATACAACATATTTTCTACAAAAAATATTCAAATTATATAATGTTATGATAAAATATATCTCTTAATAATTTTTATTAAAGGATAAAAATATGGATAAAAATTTTGTTCAGCTTACTACAACAACAGGCAGACCTGTAGGTGATAATCAAAATGTTATGAGTGTTGGGCCTAGAGGTCCTTTATTATTGCAAGATGTATGGTTTTTAGAGAAACTTGCTGCATTTGATAGAGAAAGAATACCAGAAAGAGTTGTTCATGCTCATGGAAGTGGTGCCCATGGTGTATTTGAAGCCACTGCAGATATAAGTAAATACACAAAAGCAAAGGTATTTAAAAAAGGAACAAAAACACCTATGTTTATTAGATTCTCAACAGTAGCACCAGAAAAAGGAAGTGCTGATGCTGTTAGAGATCCTAGAGGTTTTGCAGTAAAGTTTTATACAGAAGAAGGAAATTGGGATTTAGTTGGAAATAATACACCTATATTTTTTATTAGAGATCCTTATAAATTCCCTGATTTTATTCATAGTCAAAAAAGGCATCCAAAAACTGGTATGCAAAATACAGAAATGATGTGGGATTTTTGGAGTCAAACACCTGAATCTTTGCATCAAGTAACTTATCTTATGGGAGATAGGGGTATACCTGCTAGTTATCGCCATATGAATGGTTATGGTAGCCATACTTTCAGTTTGATTAATGATAAAAATCAAAGATTTTGGGTGAAATTCCATTTTCATACATTACAAGGTGTCAAAAACCTAACAAATGATGAAGCTGCAGCAATACGAGCTAAGAATATGGATTCTCATCAAAAAGATTTATTTGAAGCTATTGAAAAAAGAGATTATCCTAGATGGAGACTTTCTATTCAAGTTATGCCTGAATCTGATGCAAAAAAATATAGATTTCATCCTTTTGATGTTACTAAAGTATGGAGTCATAAGGATTATCCATTAATTGAAGTAGGTATTATGACTCTAAATAAAAATCCAGAGAATACTTTTGCCGAAGTGGAACAATCTGCTTTTAGTCCTGCTAATATTGTTCCAGGTATTGGACATAGCCCTGATAGATTATTACAAGGTAGATTATTTGCTTATGGTGACACACATCGTTATAGGTTGGGAGTAAATCATCATCAATTACCTATCAATGCTCCAAAATCTCCTCTTAATAGCACTGTTCGTGATGGCTATATGACAAATGGAAGTTATGGAAGCACAAGGAATTATAATCCTAGTCTTTTATCAGGATATAAAGATGATTGGAAATTAAAAGAGCCTATCTTGGATCCTAAAGTTTTAGAAGATGAAACAAGATTAGGACAATGGGATTATAGAGAAGATGATAATGATTACTATACACAAGCTGGTGATCTCTATCGTTTAATGTCTGCAGATGAAAAAGAAAGACTTTGTCGAACTATTGCAGACACAATGATGGGAATTAATCAAAAAATTATTGACGTACAATTACAGCATTTTACAAAAGCTGATCCCGCTTATGGCAGAAGAGTTCAAGAATTACTTAAAAATTCTAAGTAAATTATATACCTGCAATTGGCAGGTATTTATATAAGGATATATATGAATAAAACACATATTTCAAGAAGAAACTTTTTAAAAGGTGTTGGAGCAAGTGCTGGATTTGCATTAATAAGCAGCTATAGTGTTGAAGCAAAACAAAGCACGCAAACAACAAGGGATTTTAGACTTGCTATTGAGTATAATATGCAATTTGATACAGCTAAAACTATTAAGATTTGGTCTCCAATTGCCATGCCTCATAGTTTTCAAACCCCATATAATTTAAAAATAACAGGCAATTACAATAATTATTTTTTTGTAGATAGTAATCAAACACCACTTATTCAGGCTACATGGGAAAATGATATGTTAGAAAAACATCTAAAGGTTAGTTTTGACATAAAAACATATCATACAAAAAATAATATTGTTATGAAAAATTTTGAATATCATTCTACTAAAGATAGATATATACGCACTGATGGGAAAATAGCTGATATAACTAGTTCTTTAATTTCTAATAATGATACACAACTTAGAAAAGTGTATAAAATTTTTGCATGGATTGCAACTAATATACCTTATGAAGAAGCAATGAATACTAAAGGTATTCGTAGTATTAAACAAAATAATGGTGAAGTAATTATGCGCGGTGAAGATATTAGTGCAACTTCTATTTTTGTTGCAATGTGTAGATGTGCAGGTATCCAAGCAGCAGAAGCTTTTGGCTTAAAACTGGATTCTAATCGTTATGAAAATCAAAAAAAAATCATCAGGCCTGAACCTTATACAAGAGCTATAGCAAAAATAAATAATAAATGGATTCCTAGTGATATACTTCTAGCAATTAGTTTGATAAAAGAATCTCCTTCAAAAATAAATCATGCTATTGATGTAGCATTTAATGAATGGGATAATAACTGGATCTTGTTAAACTTTGCCCGTGATGTTTCTTTGGAAGATTCTCGTATTTTACTTAGTACAATACAAGAAGCTTACGGAGAAATTGATGGCACAAAACTTAGTAGCTATGATTCTTCGCATTTTGCAACCCAAATTTTAGCTTAAGATTTTATGTTAGAGAAAATCTCTAACATAAAGTAAAATTTTCAAGGATAAAAACAATATGTTTTTACAAAATTTTTTGTGCAAAATTTTTAGTATAAAATTTAAGGAAATAAAACTTTTATCTTTCAGTTTCTTATTTATTTTTCTTGTATTTGCTAGCTATGCTATTTTACGTCCAATAAGAGACTCTTTAGGATTAGAAGGTGGAAATGAAGAATTAAAGTGGCTATTTTTTGGAACTTTTATTGCTACACTTTTAGGCTCTTTGTTGTCCATGTCTTTGAGCTCTGTAGTACCAAAAAAAATCTACTTAACTTGCATTTATGGATTTTTTATTTTAAATTTATTTTTATTTTATATTTTTTTATGGTCATCTAGTAGAGAAACTTTTATATGGATTAGTCGTATTTTTTACATTTGGGTTTCTATTTTTAATCTATTCATTATTTCAAGTGCCTGGAGCATATTAACTGATATTTTTACAAAAGATTCAAGCAAGAGACTTTTTGGTATTATTACTTCTGGAGCTTCTTTAGGTAGTATTTTTGGATCATTTTTAGTTGGTGTATTAATAAAAAATTTAGGACAAAATAATTTTATTATTCTTTCTATTATTTTTTTATTTATAGCATTAATATTGCAATTTTTATTGATTAAAGAAGCAATAATTCTATTACCAAACAAAGAACAAAAAAAGCTTCAACAATCTTTATTATCTCCTGTAGGCATAAAAAATATTTTTGAAGCTTTTATAATTTTATTTAAATCAAGATATCTCTTAGCCTTTGTAGCTTTTATTGTTCTTTTAAGTTCAGTAAGCACTTTTTTGTATATGGAACAGGCTAGAATAATAAAAGAATTATTTCATACAAGAGAAGAAAGAACACAGGTATTTGCAAATATAGATTTAATTGTCCAACTTTTTAGCTTTATTACTCAAATATTCTTAACTTCTAAAATAACTCAATATTTTGGATTAAAATGGCTTCTTTCTTTGGTTGGATTTATTGTTGGCTTTGGATTCATCTTGCTTGCTTTTACACATCCTTCTTTTTTACCTTTAGCAATTGTTATGAGTATAAGGCGTATTGGTGAATACGCTTTTGTAAAGCCAGGCAGAGAAATGCTTTTTGTGCCCTTTGGATCAGAAATAAAATATAAAGTGAAAAATTTCCTTGATACAGTTGTATATCGTGGTGGAGATGCTATTTCTGCACAAATTGAATCTACCTTAGCTAGCATAGGATTAACCATTGCTTTACTAACTGGTGCTTGTATTTCTTTTATATGGGGGGTATTAGGTTTTTATTTAGGGAAAAATAATACTTTACAATCCAAAGAAAACGATATAGATTCTTAAATGTTAATATACAATAGTGATATTATTTACCTTGATTTCGCAAATATATATACAAATGTAATACATCTATGCTAGCTGGAGTAATGCCACTTATTTGCAGTGCTTCTTTAAGAGAACTTGGCTTAAATTTATTTAATTTTTCCACTACCTCAAGGCTAAGCCCTGGAATATCATCAAATATAAAGTCTTTTGGTATTTTTACACTAAGAGTAGAATCTAGTTTTTCAATTTCTATCATTTGTTTTTTAATATAATGATAATATTTACATTCTATTTTTATCTGCTCTAATGCAATATTGCTCATTATCTCAAAAACAGGATCCAACTTTTTTAATTTATTTATATCAAAACTATCTCTTGCAACAATTTGAATTCCATTTGTTAAATCATTAATTTTTGCTTCACCAATATTATATAAAAAATCCAAAAACTCCTTTGTTGGAGTGTAATTTTTATTTTCTAAAAATGAAATACCATTTTTTATGTCACTTTCATCTTTTAAAATATCAGAAATATCATCTAATAACCCAAACTTGTAACCATATTTAGAAAGTCTAAAAATTGCATTATCTTCTCTAAGTAAAAGTCTATATTCAGCCCTTGATGTAAATACCCTATATGGTTCATTAGTCCCCTTTGTTACCAAATCATCTATCATAACACCAATATAGCCTTCACTTCTTTTTAATACGAATTCTTCTTCACCTCTTAGACTTAATGCTGCATTTATACCTGCTATAATACCTTGCGCAGCAGCCTCTTCATATCCCGTTGTTCCATTGATCTGCCCTGCTAAATATAAATTTGCAATTTTTTTTGTTTCAAGTGTATGCTTTAATTCTGTTGGCATAACATAATCATACTCTATTGCATATCCATATCTAGTAATTTTTGCATTTTCAAGACCTTCTATTGAATGCAAGACTTTCTCCTGAATATCAAATGGTAAAGAAGTAGATAAACCATTTACATAATATTCATTGCAACTTTTTGTTTGCGGCTCTAAAAATAATTGATGTCTATCTTTTGATGCAAATCTATATACTTTATCTTCTATACTTGGGCAATATCTAGGACCAACCCCACTTATTTGACCACTAAAAAGGGGAGCTAAATGAAAATTATCACTTATTATCTTATGAGTTTCTTTGTTTGTATAAGTAATATAACAAGGAAACTGAATAGGATTAAATGATGATGAATTAGTTCTAAAACTAAAATGAGGTGCTGGATTGTCACCATGATGTATTTCTAAATTAGAAAAATCAATACTTTTTCCATCAACCCTAGGACAAGTACCAGTTTTTAATCTACCAACTTCAAAACCAAGTCTTGATAAATTATCACCAAGATTAATAGCACTGCTCTCCCCTATTCTACCATTCTTTGATATGTGTTTACCTATATGCACAACACCATTTAAAAATGTTCCAGTTGTAAGGATCACCTTCTTTGCTTTGTAAATTTTACCAATACTTGTTTTTACACCATAAACACAATTAGATTCTATTAATAATTCATCTACTAACTCTTGTGATATACTTAAGTTTTTAACTGCAAATAAAGCATTTCTTGCAAATATTCTATAACTATCCATATCAATTTGTGCTCTACTACCACGAACAGCAGGCCCTTTTGAAGCATTTAAAATCCTATATTGGATACCACAATTATCTGTAATAATACCCATTAAACCACCAAGAGCATCTACCTCTTTAACTAAATGTCCTTTAGCTAACCCCCCTATTGCTGGATTACAACTCGCAAGCCCGATATTTTCTACTAAAATTGTGAGTAAATGCACCCTAAAACCCATCTTTGCCACAGCATAACTTGCCTCAATTCCTGCATGTCCACCGCCAATAACTAATACATCAATATCTTCCAAATAATAAACCCTATATAATAATTATTTTCTTTAGTTTGATAAAAGTATTTAATAATTTCTTTTAAAGATAATTTTGCTACATTTCAAACGCTAATTTTATATTTTTTAGTATATATTGGACCTTAAGCTTAAAATGGAGACTTTAATGCAAAATCTTTTTACAAAACTATTACCAAGTAATAATTCAAATACATCTAGATATTACACAGGTTTAATACTTATATGTATAGTTGCATTAATTGTTATACTAAATATTAAACTTTTAGCCTGGCTTGCTGTTGGACTTTGCTTTGGTATTGCATTCTATGAAGCAATGAAATTATATGGTTTGGAAGATAGGACAAATTTGTATATTATTGCTATTATATTATGGATTATTGCATACTTTCATAGCAATCCAATTACTGCTGCATTAACAGCAATTGTAATAATTGCATCATATAATGCATTTAAACAATATTCAAAATCAAAAGATTATTTAGTTTTAATATATCCCACAATTCCATTTCTTTGTTTTTTTCATATCTATATAGACTTTGGAGTAAAAGCGATAATTTGGCTTATTGTCACAGTTGCTATAGCAGATATTGGAGCATACTTTGGTGGTAGGTTATTTGGGAAATCACCACTATCTCCTGTATCGCCAAAGAAAACTCTAGAAGGCGCATTAATTGGACTTGTTATTGCTACATTAGTTGGCTGTATGGCTGGGATGATGATGAGAGGATTTATAGCAGCATTTTTTATAACATTTTGTATAGCATCAGTGTCAATATTTGGTGACTTATATGAAAGCATGTTAAAAAGAAATATAAATGTAAAGGATAGTGGAAATATACTTCCTGGACATGGTGGTATGTTAGATAGAGTAGATGGATTGTTGTTTAGCAGTGTTGTTATGCTGTTTTTACTTGATTGGATTTAAATGATCATTCTAGGCTCAACAGGAAGCATAGGGACAAATGCTCTAAAAATTGCAAAAAACTACAATATATCAGTAGAGATGCTTTCTGCTGGAAGCAATATACAACTTCTAAACCAGCAAATAAAACAATTTAATCCAAAATTTGTGGTAATTAAAGATTCTAAAAATATAAAAAAAGTAAATATAGATAAAAAACAAGAAATCTTTAGCGGTGAAGATGGAATCCTAGAAGCCCTAAAAAACACAAAAAGCAAAATAGTTATAAATGCTATAGTTGGATTTCATGGATTAAAACCAAGCTTAGAAACTATTAAATTAAGAAAAACTCTAGCACTTGCAAATAAAGAAAGTCTAGTTGTTGGTGGGGAATTTATAGACACTAAAAATATAATCCCGCTTGATAGTGAACACTTTGCATTACGAGAATTAATTAGTAATAAAAAGAATATAAAAAAAATGATAATTACTGCAAGTGGTGGAGCACTAAGAGATGTAAATATAAACAAACTTAAATATCAAACACCACAAAGTGCATTAAATCATCCAAACTGGAGTATGGGTAAAAAAATTACAATAGATAGTGCTACAATGGTAAATAAACTATTTGAAATATTAGAAGCAAAGTATTTATTTCATACAGATGCTATTGATGCACTTATTGAAAGAAATTCAATTATACATGCACTTATTCAAACAAATGATAATGCAATATTTGCCCATTTAGGACACAATGATATGAAGTTACCAATATCATATGCAATACTTGGAAAAAAAGCACAAAATATAGAATCTATAAAAGAAATTGATATAACAAATTTTACATTTACTCTATCAAAGATAGATGTAAACAGATATCCATTATGGAATCTAAAAAATGAATTATTAAAAAATCCTAGATTAGGGATAATACTAAATGCATCAAATGAAATATTGGTCAATAAATTCTTGGAAGGCAAAATAAAGTTTGGCGATATAAGTAAAAATATTTATAAAGCTGTAGAAAAATTTGAAACCCAAATAAAATATATAAATAACATTAATGATATTTTTGTATTAAATAAAGAAATTATGGACTTTACAAACTTTAATTGACTTTTAAAGCTCTTATTGGATAGAATGCAGTCTTTAGACTTCAACATTTTAACTTCAAAATTCTCTTAAATCTTACATAAAATTTGTGACGGACTTAAGATAAAATCTGAAAAATAATGGAATTTTGAAAACCTAAGGAATAATTATGGCAAGTGAAAAAGATTCACCAAAAGAAAATAAAAAAACTCACACTCCTGCAAATGCTTATAAAATAGAAGAATTAAAAGCTATGACTTTAACAAAACTTATAGATATAGCAAAAAAACTAGGAATTGATAATCCTCAAGAATATAGGAGACAGGATTTGATGTTTGAGATATTAAAAACACAAGTCAGTCAAGCGGGATACATATTATTTTCTGGTATCTTGGATATAACAAATGAGAATTATGGTTTTTTACGAGGCATTGATGATAATTTTTCAGATTCACAAAATGATGCATATGTATCACTAACACAAATTAGAAAATTTGCACTAAGAAATGGAGATTTAGTAACAGGTCAAGTAAGACCTCCTAAAGATCAAGAAAGATATTATGCACTATTAAAAATAGAAGCAATAAATCATTTATCTCCGGAAGAAGCAAAAAATAGACCATTATTTGATAATCTAACACCATTATTTCCAAGTGAACAAATAAAGTTAGAATACAATAGCACAAAAGTTACAGGTAGAATCTTAGATTTATTCTCACCAATTGGAAAAGGACAAAGAGCACTAATTGTAGCACCACCACGAACAGGTAAAACAGAATTAATGAAAGAATTAGCACATGGAATTTCACAAAACCATCCAGAAATTGAGCTAATAGTACTATTAATTGATGAGCGTCCTGAAGAAGTAACAGATATGGAAAGAAGCGTAAAAGGTGAAGTATATAGCTCTACCTTTGATTTACCAACTTCAAATCATGTTAAAGTTGCAGAATTGGTGGCAGAAAAAGCAAAAAGACGTGTTGAGCTTGGAAAAGATGTGGTTATTTTATTAGATTCTATTACAAGACTTGCAAGAGCATATAACACTGTCACTCCATCTAGCGGTAAAGTGCTAAGTGGTGGTGTAGATGTGAATGCACTACAAAAACCAAAGAGATTCTTTGGGAGCGCTAGAAATATTGAACAAGGCGGTAGTCTAACAATTATTGCAACAGCATTAATCGATACTGGATCAAGAATGGATGAGGTAATTTTTGAAGAATTTAAGGGAACAGGAAATAGTGAAATAGTTCTTGCTAGAGCTATTGCTGATAGAAGAATATATCCTGCATTTGATATATTAAAGTCTGGAACTAGAAAGGATGAACTTCTTCTTGGTAGTGAAAAATTGCAAAAAGTATGGGTATTGCGTAACTTTATGCAACAACTAGGAGATATTGAAGCACTAAATCTTATATATTCAAAAATGAAAGCTTCAAAAAGTAATGATGAATTTTTAAATAATATGAATGAACAAGAATAACAAAATTAAACATTACAATGAAAATTGGTATTTTTGATAGTGGTATTGGAGGACTTAGTGTATTAAAGAGTATTGTTAAAGCAAAATTATTTCATGAAATTATATATTACGGTGATACTGCTAGGGTGCCATATGGAACAAAAGATAAAGATACAATCATTAAATTCTCACTTGAAGCGATTGATTTTTTTAACAAACATGACATAGATATACTAATAGTAGCTTGCAATACCGTAAGTGCGTATGCATTAAATTCAATGAGTAAAAATACAAAATATCCAGTTATTGGTGTAATTGAGCCAGGTGTTTTAGCATTAAGCAATAAAATAAAAGATAAAAATAAAAATATTTTAATTATTGCAACAAAAGCAACAATAGAAAGTGGTGTATATGAAAAAAAATTAATAAATCTTGGATACAAAAATATACAAAGTCTACAAACAGGATTATTTGTACCGATGATAGAAGAAGGCATAACAAGTGGAGATATTCTAGATTCTACATTAAATTTTTATTTTAAAAATTTAATGATGCCAGATGCTATTATACTTGGTTGCACACATTTTCCATTAATACAAAATGAAATTAAAAAATATTTTGACAATAAGCCCGTATTAATACATTCTGGAGATGCAATAGTTGAATATCTAATCAAAAATCACAAAATAAAAATAGAAAAAAAAGATTCAAATATTCAATATTTTGCATCATCTAATAAAAGGTTTATAGAAGAAACTGCAAATAAATGGCTAAATAAAGAATAACCAATTTATTTAATGTTCAAATTTATGTGGATTGCCATTTGAACCTGCAAAGCTAATCACTCCATTATTGATATCATATGCTTGACCAAAACCTTTTACAAACCTACCTTGATAAAAATCAAGCTTAACTAAATGAAAATCTGCCATATTACGAATCATTTTTATAACACCAGTGCTACCATTTTTATTTTCAAAAGCATCAAGTATAATGTTAAATTCTTCACTATCTCTTTTAAGAAATATTGCCCTAGCTCTATATTTCAATCTAACTCTTAAAATTATACTACTTGCCTTACTTTCATCTTGAATAAACATAATTTCTATATTATTTGGATTTGCTAAAATACTAGAAAAATGATCTGCTATTTCACTTATATAAATATAATAATTTTCATTGTATTTAACAAAAGGTGCATAACTAATGATAACATTTCCATCTTTATTAATACTTGCAATGTTTATAGAGCTACAAGAATCTATAAATTCCTTTATATCATTATTTATAGTTTTAAAATCATGTGTATTTTGTGCTAATTGACATAAGGAAATTATTGCGTTTGTTAGATTATCATTTGTAGCTTTATATGGAAATTCAATTCTTAAATCATTCCCATTGTAAACAATATCAAGACCACTTAAATCAACGCTTTTTAAATATACTTCTTTTATCTCACCTGTATTACCAAATTTTTTACATAATGCAATCAAAGAATCTTTGTGTTTTTTATTCATATGATTTATTATGGTTTCATAGCTCATAATATCACCCCATAAATACTTTTTAAAATTCAAAAAATAAAATACTATCTCTTATGTATTCATTCTATATGATTAACTATAAATAGTTACTAATAAAAAATTTATAAATTTTAAGTAGAATCTAAAGTTTATTTTATAAGAAAGTAGCCTAAAAATAATGAAAAAAAATAAGATAAAATCATATTCAAATGTAAGTGATTTAACCAAAATTAGATACTTAATGACTAGACGAGACAAAATTATACTACTATTCTTACTTATTGCTACATTTGTAATATCAATCATAGAAACAATTGCAATTAGTATTATTATGCCATTTATAACATTTGCATCAAACCCAAATATGATATTTGAAAATAAAATATCTACATTCTTATATAACTTTTTTAATGCAAGCAGTACTACAAATTTTATCGTTGGATTTGGTTTTGCAATGATTATATTTTATATTTTTAGAGCAATGGCAAATATCGCTTATTCTTATGCACTAAATCGCTTTGCATTTAGAAAATATCATTTTTTTGCATATAGATTATTTTGTAAAACAACAGAATTAAGCTATTTAGAGTTTACAAATAAAAATGCAGATGTAATTAGAAGAAATATTATAACTGAAGCAACTCATGCATCACATTTTATACAACAAATATTGTTAATAGCTGCAGAAATTATCACCATAATACTTATGTATTCATTATTATTGATAATTAGTTGGAAAATGACTATTGTGCTAACAATGATACTTGGAATTAATGTATTACTTATCACAAAAACTATATCAAAGACCGTAAGAAAACAAGGGGTAATACAAGCTGAATTAGGGGAACAATTTTTAAAAATTATTAGCAAAACTCTTGGTAATTTTAAAATAATCAAATTAAAAGGTGAGCAACAAAATATACTTGAAGCCTTTAATCAGGCAAGTCTAAAAAAGGTAAATACTGATATTGTGACACAAACATTAGTTCCACTGCCAAAATTTATACTTGAAACGGTTGGGTTCTGTATTTTAACAGCTGCAGTTGTATATATATTATTAAAATATAATGATGCATCAGCTGTTATACCAATTATTTCTATGTATGCATTAGCACTATATAGAATCTTACCCTCATTAAATAAGATTCTAGCAAGTTATAATATGTCTAGATATCATAAAAAAGGATTAGATATTGTATATGAAGATCTCATATATCATACAGAATACGAAGATAATAACCCTATAGATTTTAAAGAAAAAATAGAAATCAAGGATGTAACATTTGAGTATCTAGAGAATAAACCAATCATTAAAAATTTTAATTTAGAAATTAAAAAAGGTGACAAAATAGCATTTATTGGAAAAAGCGGAGCTGGTAAAAGTACATTAATTGATCTAATCATTGGGATATACAAACCAAAAAGTGGTGAAATAAGAATTGATGATGTATTGCTTGATAATTCAAATCTTAGATCATGGAGAAAAAAGATTGGATATATCCCACAAAGTGTATTTTTATTTGATGGAAGTGTTGCAGAAAATATAGCCTTAAATGATGAAATTAATAAAGAAAAGATTATAGAAGTATGTAAGAAAGCAAAAATATGGGATTTTTTAGAGAAAAATCAAGGCATTACCACAATTGTAGGGGATGGTGGGATAAAATTAAGTGGAGGACAAAAACAAAGAATTGCAATAGCCAGAGCATTATATAATAATCCTGAAATCTTAGTCCTTGATGAAGCTACAAGTGCATTAGATAATGATACAGAATCTCAAATTATGGATGAAATTTATGATGTATCACAAGATAAAACACTGCTCATCATAGCTCACAGATTAAGCACAATAGAGAAATGCCCAATAAAAATAGAGGTAAAATAATGAATCATTATGGACTTGTTATTTGGATTACTGGATTAGCAGGAAGTGGTAAAACTACAATATCAAAAGAACTCTATTATTTAATAAAACAAGATATACCAAATGTTGTATATTTAGATGGAGATGGATTTAGAGAAGTTTTTGAATGCAGTAAACATGATAAAGATTCTAGAATAAAAGTAGCAATGATTAGAGCAAGAATGTGCAATCTATTATCAAAACAAGGGATAGTAGTGATTGCATCAACGATTTCACTATTTCAAGAAATATATGAAAATAACAAAAAAATATTTAAAAACTATATTGAAGTATATATACAATGCGATATGCAAGAACTAATTAATAGAGATCAAAAACAGCTATACACAAATGCTTTGAATGGAAAAATAAAAGATGTAGTGGGAATAGACATAAAATTTGATACACCAAAATCACATCTAACAATAGATAATAATGAAAGAAATAACGCAGGCGCAAAAGCAGCTAATATACTAAGATATATAAAAGATAAAAAAATACCATACATGAAAGAGAGATATGAAAAATAAAATCAAAAAATTAATAAAAAGAATTAAAAATAGAGAGTTTAAATATATAATTAAAAGGCTTTCTGTGTATATTCTACCTCAAATAAATGGTGAATTTTATGCTAATCATCAATTTGGATACAATATTTTAGTATCTACGTATTGGACAAGATTTTTAAATATGCCAAAAGATTATGGCTATATCATAGCTGGAAGTCATGGTGTTGGATTTGCAGCATTTATAAAATATATGCAAAAGATAAATGCAAATCCAATGACATTAGACAACATGTTTGCAAGGAGTGATTATGTATTGCTTGCTAGAAAACATGCGATGAAGTATAAAAATCAACTCTATGGATTAAGCATAGACAAAACATATATAGATACTACAAGAAGAAAATGTATTGAAAAATTAGAATCTAAAGTTCCAGTATTTTGCCTAATTAGGGGTCCAATTAGTATAATAAGAACACATACTCACTATCATATAATACTTAAATTAACATATGGATTAAAGACAAATAAAATCATTATTGATGGTGGGATAAATATATAGATACTAATCTTAGTAAACAATTGCAAAATGAAACAAATAAAATATATTTCATAGACACAAATGAAATTAGCACACCAATGCAATCATTTGAAATAATGAAAAAATATCAACAATTCTTAACATAGATTTCAAAAATAATATAAATGACTTTACTGATAATTATTCTTCAATAAATATAAATAAACATTTTTTTAATTTCAACTTTAACTCAAAATATAGACAAAAATAAGTCATTGCAAAGCGGTCTATACAGGATAAATTTTATACATTAAGGGGTTTTATAAAAAATGGTGGAATTTAAGCAATAATATTAGAATATTTTAATAGTAACATAAAAGTAAAATCAGATTCATAAATATTTGGATTATGAGTTAAATATAATAAAAGAAAATGCTCAACAAAAAATAAAATCATGGAAACACTATAATTGTTTTTTAAAATCTTTTTAACTTGCATAAAAAATTGTAGAATAAGCCCTTAATAATTAAAGGAGCTTTATGAAAAAAGACTTAAACGATTATTACAATCATTTAAATCTTATATGGATAACTATTTATATATAATCATTATAAAAATAATGGATATCTTTGATATCAATTTTCCAAAAAATGCTGATTTTATAATTATTGGCTCACATGGACTAGGAAGAAATGCATTTTTATTATTTCTACAATATTGCAATGTCAAAGTGAATTGGTATTATGCATTTGAATGCTACTATAAAAGATGCTATATGTATCTTACATTATTGTTATTTAAACCAAAAAACAAAATATGTGCAATGACATTTGCTGAGCTAAATGTAGAGCAAGAAAGCAAGATTATAAACAAAATAAATCAAAAGATACCAGCAGTTATTCTAACAAGGGATCCAATAAGCATTTTAAAAACACATATTAATTTGAGATCAATTAGTAAAAAATGTGAAATAGCAATAGAAACAAATATAATAAAACATAATATAATTCATACAAAATAACTAAAAATGCTATAGATACTATAAAAGATAGAATATATTATAGAAGTTATAAATCCGATAAAATTATAGAATCAAAAATGCCAAATTTAGATTTTTTTAAAATATTTAATCAAGACTACAAGTTATGAAAAAGATGACAAAATAAAAGAAATTATTTTATTTTCATCATTATATAGAATACTAAAAAATAAAATCAGCGAATTAATATTTATTGATATGCAGCATCTTTCAAAAGAAAATGCATTAAATACAATGCAAAAACTGGCAAAAAGATTTAACTTTAGATTAAACAACGATAATGATTTTTTTCACATAAGCTATATGGTGATATTACTGCATTAATACCACTAACAATAAATATTGACGGTATGGGGAAGATTATATTTTCAACAAAACAGGATATATTTGTAAAAGAAATAAATATAAAAAATGTAAGTAACATATTTTTTGATAACAATCTTTTATATGGATTAAATGTATATAGCAACATTGACAAATTAGACAAAGGACTAACTGCAATAATAAAAACTCACTTAAATCAATATTATAAAACAATACTAGAAATATCAAAAAAACTAAATACAAATCTTATAAATGAAGATCAAATTATAAAATACCTAAACAATAATCAAGAACTAAAAAAACAATACCAAATGGTATTTGAGGATGAAATAGAAATAGTTAAACAATATGCACCAAATATTGTAGAATCTTGGGTTTATTATAAAAAATTTAATGAAGGCGATAAAAATGAATATCCTTAAAAAGAAACTCGATACTTTTAAAATGTGTCTTGAGTATGGTTGGTATGACAAGATTGTAGCAGGTCTATTAGGAAAAAAAATATCACTTTTTACAAATACATTAAGACCACAAAGATACAAATATATAATGCTAGCATCACATGGCACAGGAAGAAATGCATTTTGGCATTTTATGTATGAAGCAAAAGCATATCCCATGCGCAAATTTGACATCGCATCAATTGATAGAACTTGTTTTTTTAGCTGGAGAAAAATATATGGAATAGTATGTGATAGAGATTTAAGCAATTCTTGCTCTGGAATGAAGTTTGTAAGCAAGCTCAATAAAAAAGTTCCCGTATTTTGTCTTGTAAGAGATCCAATTAGTATAATTAGAGGTGGTGTGAATATGACTTTGGCAAATAATATTATAGGGGGAGGGAATAATGTATCAATTAAAGAAGTATTGGAATCTTACTTAGAATCTTATAGAGAAATGCCACATCATTTTATCTTTACAACATCACCAAATCAATTTACACACATTACAAAAGAATTAATATATATTGATATGAATGAACTATCAAGTAAAAATGCATACAACACAATCAAATTTTGTTGCAAAAAAATTGGAATTAACGAAATTAAAAAAAATAAAATTTTTTTTACTAAAAAAATAGCAGATTCTCTTGCATTGAATATAGAAAAAGATTTTGATTTACATATCAACAATAACTCATTTAGCATCAAAGTTGTTCAATTTGAAAATATATTACACAAGAGGTTTAAAATTCTAAGAATAATAAATGATAATGAAATTAAAAGGGAAATTGCTATATGCATCACTGGAAAAAATATCAAATCAACACTAAAGAAAATTAATCAAGATAATAAAATTAAACAATATATAGAAAATACAATCAATGCATATTTAGAAGATATAAAAAGTAAATTCAGATTATATGAAACACTAAAAATAAAAGAAGAAGAAATAATACAATATTTTAAAGAAAATAAAAATCATTTCAATAAATTTAAAGAATTGTTGGAGTACGAGACAAGTAATGTAAAAAAATATGCGCCTCATATTGTAGAATCTTGGATTTATTATAAAAAATTTCTAAATATTAAGTAATAATAATTATTAAAAGATTTTAAATTACTTAAAATAGATAAGTATTATAATAACTCAATGAATAGTTGTTGTACGATAAAAAGGAATATATAAGCATATAGAATATATAATCCAAAAATTTTAAATAAACACAACAAATTGTGTTTTGATGAAGATGAAATTATTAATTTTTTATTAGATGATAAAAACAATTTAAAACAATTTTCACAAAAATTAGCAGAAAAAATTGATTATGAGCTGTATTTTATAAAAAAAGAAAATCCTGAAATTTTTAATAGTTTTATATACACAAAGAAATTTTTATGTCATTTTAATAAAGGAGAATTATGAAACAAGGAGATTTCACACAAGTAGCTAAGTATTATATAAACAGACCTGCATATAGTTCTATGCTATTAGAAAAGCTATTTTTATGTGTAAATACATTTAATAAAGATATAAAAGATTTTAAAATATGTGAAGTTGGTGCTGGTACTGGAAAGCTTACAAAAATGTTAGCAAATTTTGGTTTCAGTGTTACAGCTATTGAACCAAATGATGCTATGAGGACAGAAGGTATAGAATATACAAAAAATACAAATATACAATGGCAAAAAGGTGATGGTGAAAATACAAAAATGAATAATAATGAATTTGACTGGGTTATAATGGCATCATCATTCCATTGGACAGATCATACAAAATCACTGCCAGAATTTAGAAGAATATTAAAAAATGGTGGATATTTTACAGCAATATGGAATCCAAGAAATATAATAAATGATTCTTTATTTTACGAAATAGAAGAAGAAATTAAAAGGATTATTCCAGAACTAAATAGAGTAAGCTCTGGATCTCAAAATACAAAAAAATGGGAAAATATTCTTATATCAACAGGTGATTTTGCAGATTGTTTTTTTATGGAATGTGATTATATTGAAATGATGAGTAAAGATAGATATATAGGTGCATGGCAATCAGTAAATGATATACAAGCACAAGCAGGAAAAGAACGATGGGATAAGATAATGAATATGATAAATCAAAAAATAAAAGATCTATCTATTATTGAAATACCATATAAAATTCGTGCTTGGAGTGCAAAAAAAGTAAATAATTAATCAAATGAAGAAAGGAAATAAAATGAAAAAAATAGTAGAACAGAATTGGGATTATACAAAACACGCTAAATTTTATGAATATAGACCAAATTATGCACCAAATAGTATTGATATGCTTAAGTTTATTGTAAGTAAAAATGCAAATGGGGGGGGGATTATAAACTAAAAGTAGCCGATATAGGTGCAGGTACAGGAAATCTAAGTATTATGTTGCTTGAGAGAGGTTGCCAAGTTACATCTGTAGAGCCAAATGATGCTATGAGAGAAATAGGGATTGAACGCACAAAAAATCAAGATATACAATGGGTGCGAGCAATAGGTGTAGAAAGCACACTAGAAAATCAATCATTTCATTGGGTTACTTTTGGAAGTAGTTTTAATGTTATGGATAGAGATTTGGCATTGCAAGAGGCGCATAGGATTTTAAAAAATGATGGATATTTTTCTTGCATATGGAATCATAGAGACTTAAATGACCCTATTCAAGAAATTGCAGAAGAAATTATTATTGATTTAGTTCCAAACTACACTAAAGGTGTAAGGAGGGAAGATCAGCGTCCAATTATTGAAAGTAGAAAAGATTTATTTGATAATATTATATATCTAGAGCAAGATTTTTATTTTCATCAAAGCATTGATAATTATATCAACGCTTGGAAAAGTGTAAAAAATCCATATTGGGACTTAGAAACAAAAGAAAGAAATGAATTATTTGATAAAATAGCTTATCAAATGAAGCATAAACTTCCAAGTAATTTTAATATAAAATACACTACTAGATGCTGGAGTGCAAAAAAAGTAATTTAAAGGGGATTTTTTTGAAAAAATTATCATTCACAAATAAAGGTGAGAATCTTAAAAATCTATACTCCATTATTAAAAAAGCAAAGATACTGCCTTTAGTGATTATAAATGATATTAATGATAATGAAATAAACAATATTAAGAAGCTAGGCAAAAAAGTTATCTTAAGAAGTTCTGCATCAAATGAAGACACAAACACAAAATCAAATGCTGGAGCATTTTTAAGCATAGCAAATATAGATACAAAAAATAAAAAAGAACTAAAAGATGCATTTTATAAAGTAAAATCATCAATGGATTTAAACAATAATATTAATAAAAACTACGTCCTTATTCAGCCAATGTTAGATAATATTGACATATGTGGTGTAGCTTTTAGTGTAGATAAAGAAAATTATGCTCCTTATTTTTGTATAAGCTATGATGAAAGTGGGAGCAATGATAGTATAACAAGTGGATCTACTTCAGATATTAAAAATATTTTAGTCTTTAGAAACTATACTGCTAAAGATAAAAAAATAAATAAAATTATTGAAGCATTATTAGAGTTAGAGATGATATTTGAGAATAATGCTTTAGATATTGAATTTGCATTTACAAAAAATGGAGATTTATATATATTACAAGTTAGGCCACTTGTAATGGCAAATAAAAACAACTACTTGGATATTATAAATAATAATATTTTAGAAAGATTGCAGAAGCAAATTAATAATCTATCTCTTCATCATCCTCATATACTAGGAGATAAAACGATTTTTGGTGTTATGCCAGATTGGAATCCAGCTGAAATAATAGGGCTGAAACCAAAAAGATTGGCATTATCTTTATATAAAGAGCTGGTTACTGATAATATTTGGGCATACCAAAGAGATAACTATGGTTACAGAAATTTAAGATCACACCCACTAATGTATTCATTTTTAGGCGTTCCATATATTGATGTTAGGTTATCATTTAATTCATTTATACCAAAAAATTTGGATGAAACCATAGCCAATAAGTTAGTAAATTATTATATAAACTCTTTAGAATCTAAACCTCATCTACATGATAAAGTAGAATTCGAAATAGTATTTTCATGTTATGATTTTAATCTACCAAATAAGTTACAAATATTAAATGAATATGGATTTAATCAAAATGAATTAAAACGTATAGAATTTTCTTTATTATCACTTACAAATAATATTTTAAATTCAAAAAATGGATTATATTTAAAAGATTTAAACAAAATAGAAATTCTTGATGCAAGATTTACTTCTATTATGACATCTAATCTAAGTATTGTAGATAAAATTTACTGGTTGATTGAAGATTGTAAAAGATTTGGAACATTGCCATTTGCAGGTATTGCAAGAGCAGCATTTGTAGCCATGCAAATGATTAACTCCCTAGTTGATATTGATTTCTTTAATATAGATGAAAAAAATCAGTTTTTACTATCCTTAAAAACAATCAATAAAGAATTGTCAATTGATATGGTAAAAATGCAAAATAAAATTATTAAAAAAGATGATTTTTTAGAAAAATACGGACATCTTCGTGCTGGAAGCTATAATATACTGTCCCCTTCATACAAAGAGGCATTTGATACATATTTCTCAAATACAAAAATAGAAAATATTGCAACAAGTAATAATAATTTTAAATTAACTAAAGAAAAAGAAAAATATTTAAATATATTATTATCTCAAAATGGTATAGAAATTAATGCAAAAGAATTATTTAACTTTTTTAGAACTGTGATAGAAGGCAGAGAGCTTGCTAAATTTAAATTTAGTAAACTATTATCAAATACGCTTGACTTGATATCAGAATTTGGAAATGAATTAAACATAGATAAAGAAGACCTTGCTCATTTAGATATAAACAATATACTATCATTACAATCAACAATATATAAAGATCCACCTAGTGAACAGTTTAAAAATGAAATTCAAAGGCATAAAGAAGAGTACAAAGTAACAGAAGCCATAAAGCTTCCTCCACTAATTATAAATAGCAATGATATTATGTGCTTTAAAAACTTGCAATCACAGCCAAATTTTATAACACAAAAAACAATTACAGCACAAATTGCAGTAGAAAATGATGTAGAATTAGAAAATAAAATAATATTAATAGATTCTGCAGATCCAGGATATGATTATTTATTTACTAAGAATATTGCAGGATTAATAACATGCTATGGTGGAGCAAATTCACATATGGCAATAAGATGCTCAGAGTTATCATTGCCTGCTGTTATAGGTGTTGGTGAAGAAAAATTTAAAATATATAAAAAAGCAACAAAATTAACTATAGATTCACTCACTAATCAAATATTTGTATTATGATAGGGATTACTCAGAGATTAGAACAAAATATAAATTATTATGAAATTAGAGAATGTCTAAGCATAGAGTGGGGACAATTTTTATATAACTTAGATTATATACCTCTTAGCTATTCAAAACCGATAGAAAAATATAAAATAAATGGAATTATTTTTAGTGGAGGCAATGATTTATCATCACTAAACCAAAACACATTAAGCAAAATAAGAGATAGTTATGAATCAACAATAATTGAATATTGTGCAAAAAACAAGATTCCAATATTTGGAGTATGCAGAGGAGCTCAACATCTTGCATACAAATTTAATTCAAAACTATATAGCATAGATAATCATGTTAATAAAAATCATAGAATTAATTTTAACAACAAAACATATGAAGTTAATTCATTCCACAGTTATTGCATAACAAAAATAGGAGATAGCCTAGAAATACTAGCAACAGCAGAAGATGACACAATAGAGGCATTTAAACATAAAGAATTGCCATTTTTTGGGATAATGTGGCATATTGAAAGAGAAAAATCATTAAGTATTCCAAGTATACAATTGTGGGATCTTTTTTTAAAATCAATAAAGGATAATAAATGAAAGCATTAATTCTTGCAGCTGGTAAAGGTACTCGACTTGCTCCATTGACAAATAATATTCCAAAATGCATGGTGAAATACAAGAATAAACCAATTATTGACTACGAACTAGAAGCATTGAGAGAAAGTGGTATTGATGATATAGCTATTGTCGGTGGATATTTAGCAAATGTTTTAAAAGAATATACCAAAATCAACAAATTATACATAAATCATGATTTTGAAAATACAAATATGGTATGGACAATGTTTTGTGCAAGAGAGTTTATGGAATCTTGTGTCAATGAAGAACAAGATCTAATAATTAGTTATTCAGATATTATATATAAAAATGAAGTAGTAAGTAAGTTAAAACAATATAAAAATGACCTTGGAGTAGTTATAGATAAAGATTGGAAAATACTATGGGATAGCAGATTTGAAAATGTATTAAGCGATGCAGAGAGTTTAAAGATCAAAGATAATAAAATTATAGAAATAGGGAAAAAAGTAGATTCTATAGATGAAATAGAAGGGCAATATATAGGACTATTTAAAGTATCATATAAATTTATAAAAAATATGATTAATATATATGATAATATAAATAGAAACAAACAATTTGATGGAAAAAATTTTCAAAATATGTATATGACTAGTTTTTTACAAGAAATAATCAATAAATTCAACAATATAGAACCAATATTTATTAATAGAGGTTGGATAGAAATAGATTCTATATCAGATCTAGAGACAGAACTATGAAAATATTACTAAAAAATATAATAAATATAGCTTTTAATGCTGGCAATAAAATAATGGAATATTATGGAGAAAATAGTTTCATAAAAAAATATGATGATTCTCCACTAACAAAAGCTGACCTAGAATCTAATAAAATAATCACTAATAGTTTAAAAAACGTTAGTGATTTTAAAATAAATTCCGAAGAAAGCATATTAGACTATCACAAAAGAATTGATGAAAAATATTTATGGATTATAGATCCACTGGATGGCACGAAAGATTTTTTATCAAAAAATAATGAGTTTACAATAAATATAGCTCTAATAGAATATAACACTCCTGTATTAGGAGTAGTATATGCACCTGCTTTAAAAAAAATGTATTTTGCAACAATAAATAATGGAGCATATATTCTAGAAAATTCAAATATAATCGATAATGCAAAACAAATACAAAGTCAAACAAACAATAAAGATATCATAGCCCTTGATAGCAGATTTCATAGCACAGATGTTGTAGACAGGATGATTAAAAAATACAATCTAATAAAAAAAACATATGGTTCATCATTAAAAATATGCACAATTGCAGAAGGTAAAGCAGATATTTATCCACGCTTTAATGGAACAAAAGAATGGGATACAGCTGCAAGTGATATTATATTAAGAGAAAGTGGCGGAGCAATAATTGATTGCAAAACAAAAAAACAGCTAAAATATAATAAAGAAAATATTAAAAATAATTATTTTATTGCATTTTCAAAATCACAAATAAACAAACAAATATATAATGACTTTATGGAAGACAGAGATATATTCAATCAGATTAAACAATAGTCATATTAAAAAACAATAATTAATTGACATCTAAATAGCTTAAAAATAGTGGCCGGGAGAGAGGGATTCGAACCCCCGGAGGTGTTACCCTCAACGGTTTTCAAGACCGCCGCTTTCAACCACTCAGCCATCTCCCGAAATGGAGGCGACACCCAGATTCGAACTGGGGAATCAAGGCTTTGCAGGCCCATGCCTTACCACTTGGCTATGTCGCCATTATTATGGTGCCCGAAGCCGGACTTGAACCGGCACGGAAGCAATATCCGAGGGATTTTAAGTCCCTTGTGTCTACCAATTCCACCACCCGGGCAATACAAAGAGTTTGGAGCGGGAAACGGGGATCGAACCCGCGGCCCCAACCTTGGCAAGGTTGTGCTCTACCACTGAGCTATTCCCGCATACAAAATAACAAAGTAGGAAGTATAGCGAAAAAAAAATATAATTACAATGATAAAAAGATAAAAAACAATAAAGATAGAAATATTTTGTAATCATTCACTTCTTAATGTGGATAAAGGATTAATTTTTGATGCTTTTATTGATGGATAGTATGAAGACAATAATACGATAATAATAGCACCAATTATAGTAAATGTAATATCAAGAAATGATATATGAAGTGGTAATTTTGAACTACCATAAACATCTGCAGGAAGCGAAACTATAGGAAATATTTGCAACATGTAAAGCAATAAAAAAGCCAATAAAACACCAAGAAAAACTCCGCTAATGCCTATTACATTTCCTAAATAAAAGAATGTTTTTTGTATATCTCGCCTTCCCATGCCAAGAGATAACAATAAGGCAATTTCTCTTCTTCTTGTCATAATTACCATCATAAGAGAACTAATAATATTTAATGATGCCATAATAATAATAAGCATCAATACAATAAATAATGCTCTTTTTTCCATGGCTATTGCACTAAAAAAATTACCATTTTGCTCCCACCATCCAATAATGCCAACATCACGAGGTAAAAATTCTCTTAATTTAACAATATCTTCCATTGGGTTATCTGAGTATATATGGATTCCATCATATACATTTGGTGAATAATTCTTAATAATCTGTAATGTAGAAATATCAATATACATATAACTACTATCATATGAATGAAGACCAGAATCAAAATATCCATCCACATTAAATCTTTTCATACTAGGTATTAATCCCATCCCACCTGCTTGTAGTTGAGTAAAAATTAAAGTAATCCTAGTATTAAGTTTAGTAGAGGTCTCATTAAGAAGTCTTTTGCCTAAAATTATACTATCTTGATTAAATTTCAAATTACTAGAATACTCTCTTAGAATTTTATTTATACCTATCTCTTTATCAAAATAAACACCATATATTATTCCAGCATTAAGAGAATCATTAATTTTAATAGCACCTTGAGATTTCACATATGGACTAAATTGCAAATTTGGAAATTTTTGTGAAAGATTTGAGAGTAAAGCAGAATCTACAGATCCATATCCTTTTTGAAAAATAGTAAGAGGATAATTCATGGTAGATAATCTATCTTCAAAATGTTTTATCATACCCTCCATGATAGCCATTGCAACAATAAGCACCATAACACCAACACCAACACCAACAAAAGCTAATAGAGCAGTAATTGATATAAATGGTTGAGTTTTGTCAAAACGAAGATATTTAAAAACTAAAAATCTAACCAGCAATACCAAAATCTCCTTTAAGCTAATTAGCTAATATTCCTTTTTTAGGACCACTTTTGCCATGGCATACTTTATATTTTTTTCCACTACCACAAGGACAAGGATCATTTCTTGCAACTTTTGTATTCTTTTTTACTTCATTTTCCACATTATCTTTATTAAAAAATATATCGTTATTGTTTTCTTCTTCAAGATTTTTTAGTATAGCTTTTGCCTGTTCTTCATCATCACTACTCTGCCCCCTTAGTCTTATCATATGAATCATCTTTGAACTCTCAATTTTTAAATTATCTTTTAATTCTAAAAATAAATCATAACTTTCTTTTTTATATTCAATTAATGGATCTTTTTGGTTATATCCTCTAAGACCTATACCTGTTTTTAAATTATCCATAGTATATAAATGTTCTCTCCAAGTATTATCTAATACTTGTAAATAAACTATGCGTTCAATCTCTTTTCTTTGTGCATCATTAAGAGATGACATTTTAAGATTATAGTCATCTTGTAATTTTAATATAGCTTGATCTTGCAATAATGAAATATCATTTGCGGTATTATCAAATACAACTTTGCTTCCAAAATCTTCTAAAATCTTATTTGTAATACTAACCTTATCAATATTATCTTCTTGTATAAAATCATAATTTAAAAATATATTTTGAATGCTAAATTCTCTATCTTCTTTTATTTTCTGTGATAAGTCATAATTTTCATCAAGAAGTTTATTTCTAAATTGATAAATAATTTTTCTTTGCTCATTTGCAACATCATCATATTCTAACACATGCTTTCTAGATTCAAAATGCATAGATTCTACTTTTTTTTGTGCATTTTCAATAGATCTAGTTATAAAGCTAGATTCTATATGTTCACCATCTTTTAAACCAAGTTTTTCCATAACACCCTTAATCTTATCACTTCCAAAGATTCTAAGAAGATTATCTTCAAGACTTAAATAAAATTGACTAGCACCTGGATCTCCTTGTCTTCCACTTCTACCCCTTAATTGATTATCTATTCTTCTACTTTCATGTCTTTCTGTCCCAATTATAAACAATCCACCAAGATCCATAACTTCCTTGTCTATTTTTATATCAACACCACGACCAGCCATATTTGTTGCAATAGTTACAGCACCTTTTTTCCCAGCATCTTTAATAATCTCTGCTTCTTTTGTGTGATGCTTTGCATTCAAAACAGTATGCGGGATTCTTTGTTTTTTTAATAGTTCATGAAGTTTTTCACTTTTTTCTATACTAGCAGTCCCAATTAAAACAGGAATTCCTTGCTTATGAAGCTCCACAATTTTTTTACATACTGCATCAAATTTTTCTACTTCACTCTTAAATATCAAATCATTATAATCTTTTCTTATATTTGGAACATTTGTAGGAATACTAACAACATCTAATTTATAAATCTGCAAAAACTCTGTAGCCTCAGTTTGAGCTGTTCCAGTCATACCAGATAATTTTTCATACATTCTAAAGTAATTTTGAAATGTAATATCTGCTAAAGTTTGGGTTTCTTCTTTTATATCAACTAATTCTTTTGCCTCTATTGCTTGATGCAAACCATCGCTAAATCTTCTACCTTCACTAAGTCTTCCTGTAAATTCATCAACAATAATAACTTCACCATCTCTAACGATATAATCTTTATCTTTTTGAAACAAGAAATTTGCCTTTAGAGCTTGATCTAGATGGTGAGCTAAAAAAGCATTTTCTACATTATACAAATTATCTACATTAAAAAATTCTTCAGCTTTTTTAATCCCAGATTCTGATATGAGTATAGTCCTACTTTTTTCATCAATACTAAAATCTGTATCCCTTATCATTTTTTGTGCAACACTATTTGCTAATCCATAATTTTCTAATTTTCTATTTGCGGGACCAGAAATAATAAGCGGTGTTCTAGCTTCATCAATAAGAATAGAATCCACCTCATCAACAATAGCAAAAAAATGATCTTTTTGAAATTGGTTAGATAAAGAGAATTTCATATTATCTCTAAGATAATCAAAACCAAATTCATTATTGGTCCCATAAATGACATTACAACTATATTGCTCTAATTTATTACTTTCATCTCTCTCATCACCTACAACAATACCAACACTATATCCCAAAAATTCATACAAAGGCCTCATCTCCATAGCATCTCTTCTTGCCAAATAATCATTTACAGTAACTACATGAACACTCTTTCCAGACATAGCATTTAAGCTAGCGGCAAGCGTAGCAACTAGAGTTTTACCTTCTCCTGTCTTCATTTCAGCAATTTTTCCTTCATGTAAAACCATTGCTCCTATTAGTTGAACATCAAAGTGTCTCATATTTAAGATTCTTTTTGATGCTTCTCTAGTTATTGCAAAAGATTCAACTAATGCGAAATTTAACGCTTCACTTCCTATTTCATCAAATTTATTTTTTGTATGTTTTTTTAACTTATCAAATTCAAGTTTTAATTCATCATCACTTAAAGATTGATACTTTACCTCTAGACTATTAATAGCATTTAATTGTTTTTTATATTTATTTAGCATTCTTTGATTTCTAGTACTAAGAATTTTACTTAATATATTTTGTATCATTTAGACCCTTGATTGTTATTGTTTAAATAGTGCAGATTCTACCATTTTTATGCTAAAATCAGACATTAATCTCCAACAATAAAGGTAAATTTTATGAAAATCTTATTTTGCTTTTTTTTTATTGTTAGCTTTGTTTTATCTTTTGATTTTTCTAAAATTGATAATATAAAAGCAGAGTTTAAACAAAAAGTAACAAGTGACAACAATATAGTAGAATATCAAGGAAATTTTATAGCAACAAAACAAAATCAGTATTTTGAATATCAAAAACCAATAAAAAAACAGGTATTTATTGATGATAAAACAACTATAATATATGAGCCAAATTTAAATCAAGCAGTATTTTTATCTACTAACAACAAGCAAGGAATTCTAAATATATTAAACAATGCAAAACAAGCTGAAGATAAAATAATAAGCAATATAAATGGAGACACCTTTTTTATATTTTTAGATTCTAATGATATACCAACCAAAATAGAATACATAGATAAACTTGATAATAAGAATGAAATATTATTAGATAATGTAAAAATAAATACAAATATAGATAGAAGTATATTTGTATTTAATGCACCAGAAGGCACAGATATTATACACTCAAATTCTTCCATATTTAATCCATAAGTAGTATAATGAACTTTTAATTTTATTTTTAATTAAAAGGAAGTTTTATGTTTAAGTTAAGAAATTTACCATATGATAAAAATGCATTTAATGGAGAGTTTATAAGTGACAAAACAATTGATTTTCATTACTCAAAACATCATCAAACATACATAAATAATCTAAATAATCTAATAAAAGATACTGAATTTTCAAATAAATCTTTATATGATATTATAGTGAATGCAAAAGGCGGAATATACAATAATGCTGCACAAGTGTATAATCATGATTTTTATTGGGATTGTATAACGCCAAATAAAACACAAATATCTAAAGAGCTAGAAGAAGCAATAAATAGAGATTTTGGAAGTCTTGATAAATTTAAAGAAATTTTTATTCAATCTGCAACTACACTATTTGGTTCTGGTTGGTGCTGGGTTGTGGTAAATAATGATAAAAAACTAGAGATTGTGCAAACTTCAAATGCAAATACTCCACATGATAAAAATCATATTCCAATTTTAGTTGTTGATGTATGGGAACATGCTTATTATATTGATTATCAGAATCTTAGACCAAAATATTTAGAGGAATTCTATAAGCATATAAATTGGGAATTTGTATCACAAGCATATGAGTGGGCATTAAAAGAAGGCATGGGTTCTGTAAGATTCTATATGAATGATATTCACAGCGAACAATTATAAAATAATAAGATTCTAGGTTTTCTAGATACCTAGAATTATATTACTTTTACTCTTCAAGTGCAAAATTGATAAAATTACATATTTTTATTTTTTTATCTTTTATTTCAACCTCACCATCTAAACCAAATGTAATAACAAAAATATTTAAACCCATAAAGTCAATTTCTAAAAGTATGTCTCTTATAATTTCAATAGTACTAAATAAAGATATGATATACCCTTTATTCTGACATATTAAGTTAATTTTATTTGAAAAATAGATAGGGGAATTAAATTTCAACAATTCCAAAAAAACCATATTTTCTACACTATATAATATATTTTTATCATAACTAAGTGATGACCTAATGCTAAAATCCCAGAAAAATACCTTTTTTGCAAGTTTTGTATTGGTGTAGTCTTCAATTAAATATAATATGCCTCTATCCTGCCAATCTTTTATAATGCTATAGATGCTATCTTTTGATATCTTTATATTTTTTTTTAATAATGAATATATTTGATTTATTGTTATTCTTCTGCCTTGAAATTCACAAAGAAACATAAAAATATGTATTTGGTTTTTAAAAATTAAAGAAAGCATTTGTTGCTTAGAATCTAATTTATTATAATCTTTAATATGTAATGTAATAGGTAAATTACCATAATTTAAGAAATTATCAAAAAGGCAATTTATATCTTGGTTTAATGTATCAAAACTAATATATTCTTCAAAACTAAGTGGTAAAATATTTTTATTTACAAAGTCTGGATGTGAAGTTTTATATTCATTGATAGTAATAATATTTTCTATCGAAGGAAGTGCAAACTTCATAAAATTCATATTATCTAGAATTAGAGTATCAATTCTTTTTTCCATAGAAATCTTTAACAAATAATTTTTAATTAAATCATCTTTATTTCTAAAATCATTACAATCAATATAAAATGAGTTCTTTATATCCTTGATACAATATAATGCAATACAGGTTTTGCCACTCTTTGGTGGCCCATATAGATGTATTCTACTGCCTTTTAGTCCAAACCTCCTTGGAAAAAGATTTAGAAATTGTCTTTTTTTTGCATTAGAAGATTCTAGTAGCATTATTTATTATTATGTTTAATTAAAATATCAAAGGACAATGATAGAATAGAATGCTTTGTAATATCATATTTAATAGAATTTATATGCAATCTAAAATTATTACCATTGTAATTTAAATCTATTGCTGATGTATTTACTTTATCTATTAAAAAACTATATAAATCATCAATGCTAAGTAATACTTTTTTATTCTCATAAATTATCAACTTATTGGAATCTAAAATAAACTTATAGTCCCCAATACTATTTTTTGTATCAAATGTTATATTTTGTATAAATACATCAAAATCTTTTACATTAAATATTTTTTTTATATCAAAATCTACATATTTAACACTATCTATGATGCTTTGCTTAGAATCTATAAATTCTTTATATGCACCTAATTCACCATTACTTAAATAATCACTTAAAAAATAATATATATTTGCTATCCTAGTTCTATTTTCATCTATTAACTCTAATTTTTTTAACTCATTTAGCTGTGAGGAAATAGATATACTTATGGCACTAAAACTACCAAATGAAGAAATGATGCATAGCAATGCAAACAAATAAAATAAAATTTTTAAATAGTAATGAAATAAATATGAAAATATAATTGTTATAAACAAAAATAAACAAGAAATAAGAACAAAATATCTAAGTGGTGTGAAACCATAATCACTAATTCTAATAAATATTGAATAGAATGAAATGATATTTAACACAAATAGTAATAATAAAAATAACTTACCAAAATACTTTATATCAAATGATTTATTTAACCAAAAAAGTAATATACCAAAAAAGCTAAACCAAATAATTAAATGTATAGCACTATACTTTTCATCAATAACACCAAAAAAGAATGCTAAAAAATAAATAAATAGAATTCCTATATAAAGATATGAAAATATAGAAAAAATTAAAAATAAATAATTTAAATTCTTGTTGTTTATAATATTTTTTTCTTCTTTTGTATCTATTGAATAATGATTTATTAAAGACACTTTACCAATAAAAAATACAAAAGATATAGTAAAAATTAAAATTAAACAAAATGAATATATCCTATATATATCATAAAATGATATATTAAATAAAAAATCAATACTTATAAATGTTATACCAAAAAGAATAAATAGCAATAAAATAATAAAGGATATGGAGCATAAATTACTTACAAAATAAAAAAAACTATAAAAATTAAATCTTAAGTTAAATGAAACAAATAATGCAGATAACGAAAATATAAGCATACAATACTGCAAAATTGCAATATTACTAGATTCTATAAGTTTAATAATATAAGTGTATGATAAGATTCCAGAAATTACAACAATACTGCATAGAAATAAATGTCTTATTAAATTATTTTGCCTAATAAATTTAAAATTAATATTTTCTAAATTTAAAGATACAAAAACAAGCAAAATAGATAATAAAGCATATTGAAATATAGTATCTACATAGTTAATATTAAACAATGTAATAATACTAAGCAATAAACAACCAATAATAGAAAAGACACAACTATAAAAATATATACTAAAAGCACTTTTATAGTATTTTTTACTGCCAGTAAAAATATTATAAAATTTATCAAACATATTTACCAACCTTTATATTTTATTAATAAATAAAAATTTTTATATACTGAAAATAATAAAAATCTAGATATTTCTCTAGTAAGCTTATAAAATCCTCTTGGCTTATTTATATCTATTTTTTTAATTGTAGAATTTGATGAATAAGGTTTATCCTCACTTATACAAAATGGTTTATATATAATATTTTTTACTTTATGTATAAAAAACATATCCATATAATTATCAACACAATGAAACCAAATTCTTGCATTTTTTATAAATTTCCTTGCACCAATTGGAGACAAAAAATATCCCTGAGTACCAGATATGTTTTCATAACTTATATAAAAATTATCAATTAATTGATGATTCTTTCTATCGCATAAATACATAAGTCTTACATATTCAAAGTTTTTATTTTTTATATCAATAATAGAATCTAAAAAACTATCACCAAAGCTGATATCATCTTCTAAAACAATAATATTTGAATCTAAAGATACACATTTATTCCATAATAAATAATGGGAACTAAAGCAAGCAAGTTCCCCAAAACTTAGCCCTTTTCCTCTTATAAGCTTTGTTAAAAATATGCTGTAATTTTTTATTTCTATTTTTTTAGCTTCTATATCTTTTGCATTTGTTGCACTAAAAAAAGAAAAATAAAATTCCTCTTTAGAATCTAAAACATTATCATTTAATAAAGTAGATTCCAAAAATATCTTATATCTTGATTTTTTAGCAAGAAGTTTAATTTTATCTATCATTGATTGTTTTCTATCAAGTGAGCTTTCTAGGTTAATAATATAAAGCAACATGTATCACCTTACTCATCTTCCATATCTTTTATTATTTCATCATATATTTTTAGTGATTCCTTTGCACTTTCTTCATCAATTCTACTCATAACATATCCAATATGAAGAAGCACAAAATCGCCAATTTGTAAATCATCTCTCATAAGATCAAGACTTGCTTCCCTCCTAACACCCATAGTATCAACAAGTGCCATATTTGTATCTTTATTTATGTCAATTACTTTTGATGGTATAGCAAGACACATGTTTTCTCCTTATTAATAATTATGATTTGATGTAATTTTATTATCTTTACACCATATTAAATAATTAGCTAATTCTTTTATCGTGTTTTTATCTTTAGAATTAATAATAAAAAGCTTTGATTTTGGATTTACTTTATTAATGTGTGATTTAATATTTTCAATACTAAAATCAAAGTACTCCATAATATCACTTTTAGTTATTAAAATAATATCTGCTATCATAAACATAGTTGGGTATTTTAATATTTTATCATCGCCTTCTGGCGTAGAAAGAAGAACAATATTAATGTTAGACCCTAGATCATAGCTAGCAGGACATACTAAATTGCCAACATTTTCTATAAAAAGAAAATCAACATCATCCAACTTTCCATTACTATAAAGTGTATCATACGCACTTTCTATCATACTTGCCTCTAAATGACATGCATCTCCTGTTGTTATTTGATATGCATTAATACCTCGTTTTATTAATCTATCTGCATCTCTATTTGTCTCTAAATCACCCTCAATTACAGCAAACTTAAAATAATCATTAATAGCAAAATTTTCTAATAATGTAGTTTTACCACTCCCTGGAGAACTCATCATATTTATAACATACAAATCTAAGTCTTTATATTTTTTACGCAATTCATTTGCTTTTATATCATTCTTACTTAGAATTTTCTGTGATACATCATATATTTTTTTACTCAAAATAAACTCCAAATTATAAATATAATTATTATAAATTTAATTATAAAAAATAATTACCTATAAACTTAAAATATTTTAAATCTATGGCTTAATATTCAAATAATTCAGTACTTAAATATCTCTCGCCAGTATCATTTAAAATAGTTAGTATATTTTTATTTGGATATTTTTTTGCTAATTCTTTTGCCGCATAGAAATTTGCACCTGATGAAATACCAACAAGTATTCCTTCTTTTGATGCTAATTCTCTAGCACATTTAAATGCATCAGTAGAATCTACTTTTATGACTTCCTTGTATATATCTGTATTTAATATATTTGGAATAAATCCAGCTCCAATACCTTGAATCTTATGTGGAGCAGGATTTCCACCACTTAAAACAGGACTATCTGATGGCTCAACAGCAAATATATCTAATGATAAATATTTTGCCTTTAAAATCTCTCCAACACCACTTATGCTACCACCTGTACCAACACCGGCGACAAAAACATCAATTGTAATATCACCAAAAGATTCTATTATTTCTTTTGCGGTTGTTTCTTTATGTATTTTTGGATTACTTAGATTAGAAAACTGATCTAATATAATGGAGTTTGGTATTTCATTTTTTAATTCATTAGCTCTTTGAATTGCACCTTTCATCCCTTTTTCTTTTGGTGTAAGTTCTAATTTTGCCCCAAATATACTAATAATCTTGCGTCTCTCAATACTCATCGATTCTGGCATTGTTATTATTAATTTTAAACCAAGTGAAGCACATACACTAGCCAAACCAACACCTGTATTACCACTTGTTGGCTCTATTATTGTGCTATCTTTTGCAATCACGCCAGAATCTAGCGCATCTTTTATCATAGCATATGATATTCTATCTTTTATAGAGCCACTTGGATTCATAAATTCACATTTAACATATATATTAGCTTGTGTTTTTATATTATTAATTTTTAATACTGGAGTTCTTCCTATCATTTCAGTTACATTTTGAAAAATTTTCACAATATACTCCTTGAATAAAATTTATTTGTAAAGGTTTCTATTGTAACATCTATCCGCGAAATATATAGAATAAACTAAGCTTAAAAGCAGGAGATTAATATGGGTTTTATAGATAATTACACAAAACATGTTGATTTAAGAGCAAAAGATAATGTTCCACCTCTACCTCTTAATGTAGAAGACACAAGAAGTGTTATTGAATTATTAAAGAATAATAAGGATGTAGATTTTGCAAAAAATTTATTGTATAACAGAGTTTCACCAGGTGTTGATGATAGCGCTAAGATAAAAGCAGAATTTTTAGGACAAATAATAAAAAATGAAATAAAAATAGAATCTATTTCAAAACAAGAAGCAATAAAAATTCTAGGTACTATGGTTGGTGGATATAATATAGAACCACTAATTTATGCACTAAAAGATGAAAATATTGCAAAAGATGCTGCTAATGTTTTAAAACACTTAATATTTGTATATGATAATTTCGATGTAATAGCAGAGCTAAGCAAAAGTAATAGATTTGCAAAAGAAGTTATAGAATCTTGGGCAAATGCAGAGTGGTTTTTAAGCAAAAAACCACTTGATAAAAAAATAGAAATCTCTGTATTAAAGATAGATGGTGAAACAAATACTGATGATTTAAGTCCTGCTAGTGATGCATTTACAAGAAGTGATATACCTCTGCATGCTCAAGCTATGCTAAAAAATAGAGTTGAAAATCCAAAAGAAAGATTGGAAGCCATAAAAAAATATGGTAAAGTAGCTTATGTTGGTGATGTTGTTGGTACAGGAAGTTCAAGAAAATCTGCCTGTAACTCTATAATGTGGCATTTTGGAGATGAGATTCCATTTATCCCAAATAAAAAAAGTGGTGGTGTAGTAATAGGGGGTGTGATAGCACCAATATTCTTTAATACCTGTCAAGATAGTGGTTGCCTACCTATCATAGCTGATGTTACACAAATGAAAGAAGGTGATAAAATTGAAATTTATCCTTATGAAGGTGTGATAAAAAAAGATGGAAAAGAAATTTCAAAATTTACACTAACACCAATAACTATATTTGATGAAATGCGTGCTGGCGGAAGGATAAATTTAATAATAGGAAGAAAACTAACAGCAAAAGCAAGATCATTTCTAGGACTTAATGAAGAAGAAATATTCAAAAGACCAATACCGCCAAAAGAATCAAACAAGGGATATACACTAGCACAAAAAATAATAGGTCGTGCATGCGGAAAAGAAGGAGTAAGAGCTGGTGAATATTGCGAACCAATAACAACAACAGTAGGCTCTCAAGATACAACAGGAGCAATGACTAGAGATGAGATCAAAGAAATGGCAGCACTTAAATTTTCAAGCCCATTTGTAATGCAAAGCTTTTGTCATACAGCAGCATATCCAAAAGCTGCAGATGTATCACTACAGGCTACTCTACCAGATTTTATAAAAAATAGAGGTGGTGTAGCATTAAAACCAAAAGATGGAGTAATTCATTCTTGGCTTAATAGATTTACATTGCCAGATACACTAGGAACAGGTGGAGATTCTCATACAAGATTCCCTATAGGGATAAGTTTTCCAGCTGGTAGTGGGCTTGTAGCATTTGCAGCAGTAAACGGAATAATGCCTCTTGATGTGCCAAAGTCTGTATTAGTAAGATTCAAAGGAGAGATGAACAAAGGTATTACTCTAAGAGATTTAGTAAATGCCATTCCATATTATGCTATTAAGAAAGGTTTATTAACTGTAGAGAAAAAAAATAAGAAAAATATATTTAATGGAAAAATTTTGGAGATAGAAGGATTGCCAAAATTAAAAGTTGAACAAGCATTTGAATTAAGCGATGCAAGTGCAGAAAGAAGTGCTGCAGCTTGCAGTGTAAGGCTTGATAAAGAACCAATTATTGAATACCTAAAGTCAAATATTGCACTAATTGAAGCAATGATTAAAGATGGTTATGGTGATGCAAATACCTTAAAAGAAAGAGCAAGTAGAATGCAAGAATGGATAGAAAATCCAATATTATTAGAACCAGATTCTAATGCAGAATATGAAGAAATAATTGAAATAGATCTAAGTGAAATAACAGAGCCAATTGTTGCTTGCCCAAATGATCCAGATGATGTAGCAACATTAAGTGAAGTATTGCAATCAAACACTAGAGCTACAAAAATTGATGAAATATTCCTTGGTAGCTGCATGACAAATATAGGACTATTTAGAGCATTTGGCGAAATAGTAAATAATGAAGGACAATTACCTACTAGAGTATGGATAGCACCACCTACAAAAATGGATGAAAAACAATTGATGAAAGAGGGATATTTTGCTATATTTGGTGCAGCTGGTGCAAGAATGGAGGCACCAGGGTGCAGTTTATGCATGGGGAATCAAGCAAGAGTAAAAGATAATGCAGTTGTATTTTCTACTAGCACAAGAAATTTTGACAACAGAATGGGAAAAGGCGCAAAAGTATATTTAGGAAGTGCAGAGCTAGCTGCAGTATGTGCCATATTGGGTAAAATTCCAAGCAAAGATGAATATTTAGAAATCATTAATAAGAAATTGAAAAATACAAATAATATATATTCATATTTAAACTTCAACCTTATAGATAATTTTGCATTATGATTTTGTTATAATCAACTTTTTATTTATTATCTCCCATGAGCTAATAATGGGAGAGAGAGGATGTTGATTTATGCTTATATTTAAATGGGATAAAAGCTATGAAACTAATATAGATTCTATTGATATTCAACATAAAAAGCTTGTAGATATGATAAATGACCTTGGTGAAAGCATTCAATCAAATAAAATAATATCTCAACAACACTTGGATCAAATATTTAATGGGATAACAAAATATGCTGAAGAACATTTTGAAGATGAAGAAAATGAAATGGAGATGGCTAATGTAGATCCAAGACATATAGATACTCACAAAAAAGCCCATAAAGTTTTTTTTAAAGAAGCTACAAAACTATTTGAAGGGATCAAAGAAAACCTTATTAGCCATGAAGTATTATTTCACTTTTTATCAAGTTGGCTCTCAATTCATATACTTGGAACAGATAAAATTTTGGTGAAGCAAATAAAAGCAATAAAAGAAGGACAAGACCCTAAAAAAGCATATGAAATGATTCGAGATGATACAGAAAATACAATCGGTCCACTATTATTTGCTGTTAATCAACTTTTTACAAGAACTATGAATATGAATAATAGACTCTTGGCGCTAAATAAGTCTTTAGAAGAACAAGTAAAGCTAAGAACTAAAGAATTAGAACAATCAAACAATATTTTAAAGACTATGGCCTTAACTGATACATTAACAAAATTAGGAAACAGAAGGGCTGCAGTAGCGTATTTAAAAAGTGAATGGAAAAAACCATCAAATGAAAATACTACAATTACTTGTATTATGTTAGATGTAGATAAATTTAAATATATTAATGATACAGAAGGTCATGAGGCTGGGGATAAGGTATTACAAACAATTGCTAACACAATAAAAAACTCTATTAGAAATGATGATTTTATATGCAGACTTGGTGGAGATGAATTTGTCATTTTGTCAAATAATACGAATTTACAATATGCATTGAAACTTGCAGAGCATATAAGAAAACAAGTAGAACAAATAAATTTACAATTTACAAAACAATGTTGGCATGGAAGCATAAGTCTTGGTGTTGCAGCAAGAGATAAAAATATGCAAAATTATATAGACTTGTTAAAAATAGCTGATAATGGGCTATATATAGCAAAAAGAAATGGAAGAAATACAGTTGGTTGTGATCAAATTGATAATAATTGATACATAAAGTATTGAAAATATTAAAAAATATTGCATAATTATTATCTATTTTATGAAGATAATGTCAAGATATAGCATTACAGTATTGAGGTGTGTAATGATGAAATATATAATTTATCTACACAGTAAATATTTAAAGAAAATATTGTTTTTATCAATATTTATTATTTTTACATCACAAACTATAGCACAAAATATTAATCTTGAAAATTTACCAAATTGCAGTGGGAGTGATTGTGTAATAAATAATGATATAAACAATGATATTGATGTAACAAAAAATCATACAAATATAGTAAATAATGCAACTATAGGAACCGGAAATGATGCACTTGAAATAAAAAATAATATAACCGTTAATACAATAAATAATAATAGTATTATAAATGGGCATATTATATTAGAAGACTCAACATCAATAATTAATATGCTAAATAATAATGGTATTATAAAAGGTTTAACATCTTTTTCTTCGCCTGGTAATATAAAAGAATTAAATAATTATGGATCAATATATGTATTTAATTCCACAAACAAATGGATACATATTAGAAATGTTAGTCTAAATATAAATAAATACCATATTCATATAAATCAAGATTCTAATGTATTCAATTCATTTAGTGGATACAAGAGTTTTACAACAGATACATCTCATTTAGTTATTGAAGGAAATAATAATGGGAATAATAATGGAAGCAACTCAATTGGTGTAGTTACAATAACGAAAGATTCAAAATTTATACTAAGTGTTGGAAGCAATTTTAATCTAAATACAGACTATAGTTTAGATAAATTAATAACAGATGAAAATGGAGATAAATTTAATCTAAAATATAAAGATGATCAAGCACTAGTAAGCAATCTTTTTCAACACCTTACTACACAAAGTCCAACGCTATATCTAGAAAGAAATGGTAATTATTTTAAAATAGGAATCGATGCACAATCAAGCATAGGAAATGCAATATATAAAAGCAATATACAATCTATGAATTCTTTAATAAATTATATAAATATATTTTCTGTTAGTAGCACAACAAATAGACATACTATAGCATTAAATAGTAATGAACAAACATACTTAGCCAAAACTTTTAAAGAATATGATAAATTCTATTATAAAAATGATGATAGCAATAGCAAAATAGCAGCAAGAATAGGTGGTACTAGAAGAAGTGCCCCACAATACAGCGGTAAACAACAAAACAGTTTCTTTTTTACTCCATTTATATCACATAATATACTTTTAAAAAATAATGACTTTGGATTAAGTGGCCTTAACTATGGATTCATAAGCGGCATTAGCTTTAATCTAGGATCTATAAATACACTTGGATTTCATAGTGGATTTAGTTATGGTGAAATAAGTGGAACAAAAGATGTGACAACAGCCATTATAAATACTATGAGTGTAGTACTTGGACTGCATTATAGATTAGATCTTGGATATGGGATATATATAAAAACATTAGGTGATATATTTTATTTTCTCAATAATGTTTCATTAAATCAAGATAAACAAAAGCCAAATGCATTTGGATATAGTGGCAGTATCTATATTGGCAAAGATTTCAATTTTGATAATGCTGGAAAACTAAGCATAGATATAGGAGGAATTTATCAAGGAATACAAAATAATGAAATAAATTTTACAAATGAAACATATACAAAAAATCTAATAAATCTCATTTATTCTGATTTATATATCAATTACAATAAAAATTTTAATAGTGGTTTTGGATTAGATATTGGCGGAGGAACAAAAGTACTATTTACAAAACCAACTGCTAGAATAATAATAGGTGGATATAATGACTTTGATATTGGCACGGATAAGATTCTAGGATATATGAGATTTGGCATAAATTATAATATAAAAAATAGCGTAATATTTAATTTAGACTATATAGGAAGCATAGGAGATAAGACGATGAGCAATAGTGGAATGTTTAATATTAAAGCACTTTGGTAGATATAGTTTTATAAGCCAACTCAGTTATTCAATAAGCATAAGTGGTTTGTTGCTTACTATTTGTGAGTTAATATCTACATAAATTTCTTTTACAACTCCACTTGTATGTGATAATATTTCATTTTCCATTTTCATAGCTTCTATTATTAACATCACATCACCCTTATTAACCTTATCTCCAACATTATAATTAATTTTTATAACTCTACCAGGTATATTTGACAATACATGGCCATCTTTTACTTCTTTATTCATATTAGTATTTTTTTTATTAGAAAATACATCATCAATATTTTGCTCAACAAATACCTCTTTTAACTCACCATCAAGTCTTACAAAAAATGGTTTAACTCCATTTTCTGTATGACCACTGCCTTCAATTTTTATTTTATATTGCTCACCATCTACTATAATATTAAAATCATTATTTATCTTTTCACTAACATCTTCAAAACTCTTATAGCTTTCTGGATTTAAATTATTTGTATTACGCTCATTTAAAAACTCTTTTGCTACATTATCAAATATTGCATATGAAATAACATCTGTAGGACTAAATGCAAAATCTTTACTTTCATCTCTTGCTTTTTGCAATTCATCCTCAAGTATATCTGCAGGTCTAACTTCTATAAATTCTTCTCCAAGATCTTTTAACTTACTAATTAAATCACTATTTATACTTGATGGAGTTTTTCCATATAATCCTCTTGCTAAATTCTTTGCCTCTTTACTTATAGATTTATAACGCTCATTAGATAATACATTTAATACAGCTTGAGTGCCAATGATTTGTGAGCTTGGTGTAACAAGTGGTGGATAACCAAAATCAGCCCTAACATTTGGTATTTCATCCATTACTTCATCCATTCTATCAAGTGCATTTTGTTCTTTTAGTTGATTTGCCATATTAGATATCATTCCACCAGGTATTTGATTTACTAGAACTCTAGTATCTATCAAACTATAAGAAGATTCATACTTTTTGTATTTTTTTCTTACACGCCTTAATACTTCAGCTGCTTGCTCCATCTTCTTAATATCAAGTTTTGTATCCCATTTTGTACCTTTTAGTGTTGCAACCATTGATTGAGTGCAAGGATGAGATGTGCCGCTTGCAAAAGCAGAGTTACTAAGATCCAAAATATCAGCCCCAGCTTCAACAGCCTTTAAATGTGAAGCAAAACCAAAACCAGCCGTGCTATGTGTATGAAATACTATAGGAACATCAATACAATCTTTTAATGCAGACACAAGATCATATGCATCAAATGGAGTGATAAGCCCTGCCATATCTTTTATAACAATGCTATCTCCACCCATATTTACCAATTCTTTTGCATAATCCACAAAACCTTTAATACTATGAACAGGAGAAGTTGTATAACTAATTGCTGCTTGGACAAATTTACCTTGTTTTTTTACTTCATTAATTGCTGTCTTTAGATTTCTAATATCATTTAGAGCATCAAAGATTCTAAAAATATCTATGCCGCCATCTGAAGAAAGTCTTATAAATTCCCTTACAACATCATCTGCATAATGCCTGTATCCTACCAAATTTTGACCACGAAGAAGCATTTGAAGTGGAGTTTTTTTAAATATGCCCTTTAAGATTTTTAATCTTTCAAATGGATCTTCTTTTAAAAACCTAAGACAAGCATCATATGTAGCCCCACCCCAAACTTCAACACTATAAAAACCAATGTCTTCAAATATCTTTGCAGCTTCTATCAAATCTTCTGTTCTAACTCTAGTTGCAAGCAATGATTGATGTCCATCTCTTAATGAATTTTCTGTAATTTTTATCATACCAATCTCCTATTAAAGACTTAAACTTTATCTTTTTCTTCTTTTTTTCGATTCATCTCTTCTAATCTATGAGCTTCTTTTCTTAAAAATTGTGCTATTTCTTTATCATTATTTAGTAATGCTATATTTAATGCATTATTACCAAAGTTATCAATTGCATTTATATTAGCACCATGCTCTAAAAGATAATGCACAACATTAATATTTCCGCTATTAACAGCCTTCATAAGCACTGTTGTATGATTATAATCCCTTGCATTAACAAAGGCATCACTCTCAACTAAAAATTTAACAACATCTAGATGGCCTTCTCCTGCCGCAAGCATTAAAGCAGAGCAACCATCATTATCTATATCATCTATATTAGCATCATATTGTAATAATAACTTAACAATATCTAGATGACCTTTTTCAGCTGCCCAAGTGAATGCATTCCAAACATCATTCAATTTTGGTTTAATATTTGCACCAGAATCTAACAAAAACTTAACAACATCTAGATAACCTTTAAAAGAAGCACTCATTAAGGCTGTGTATCCATCATTTTTGCTTGCATTGACATCAGCACCATTTTTTACTAAAAACTTAACAACATCTAGATGTCCTTTAAAAGAAGCACTCATTAAGGCTGTGTATCCATCATTTTTGCTTGCATTGACATCAGCACCATTTTTTACTAAAAACTTAACAACATCTAGATGTCCTTTAAAAGAAGCACTCATTAAGGCTGTGTATCCATCATTTCTAGTTGCATTAACATTAATACCACTATCTACTAGATATTTAATAATGTCAATATGATTAAATGAACTAGCCCACATAAGAGAATTCCAGGAGTTTTCATCTGATGCATTAATATCAGCACCATTTTTATGTAAATATTTAACTATATTAAGATGATTAAAAGAACTAGCAAGCATAAGAGCTGTAGTGCCATCATCTCTTTTTAAATTTACATCAGCACCATTTTTAATAAGTAGCTCTACAATATCTAAATGTCCCTCGCTAACAGCACTCATAAGAGCACTCCAACCATATTTATCTTGCCTATTTACATCTATATTAAAATCAAGTAATTTCTTTACGACATCAATATTGCCACCAAGTGAAGCAAACATTAAAACAGTATAACCATTATGTGTCACAAAATTAGCATCTGCATCATTTTGCAACAAAAGATCTACCATATCTAAATTGCCATCTTTTGCTGCCCACATCAAAGCAGTGCAACCATCATTATCACAATAATTAATACTAACACCATTATCCAAAAGATATTTTACAACAGAGGACTTATTTTCATTTACAGCCCTTATAAAATCCTGTCCCAAAGCTCCCAAAGATAATAACTCCAATAAATAATTTTATATCAATGATTATAACCTAAATTAAAATAACACAATGCACATATTTATATATTTTTATTATCAACTTCTATATAAGTATCTTATTTTGCCATTTAAGAGATTTCCACCTATAAGCATTACACATGCCTCTTAACCATTCATCAGCACAAAATCCAATCCAAACACCAATAATCCCAAGATTAAAATAAAAACACAATATATAACCAACAGGGAGGCTCACACCTAACATAAATATAACACCAACTACAAATGGAAACTTAGCATCACCACTAGCACGGAGTGAATTAACCATCACTATATTAAATGTTCTTCCTAATTCTAAAATTATTGAAATACCAAACAAAGGAAGCATTATTTCTCTAAAAATAGACTCTACTCCAAGTTTATCCATAATAATATATTTACTAAAAAAAATCACTAGAACAACACATAAAGTTGCAATAAGACTTAAATATAAGGCTACCCAAGTGTGTTTATATGCAATATGAACAAAACGAGCACCAACCAATTTGCCAATAATAATTTCATTTGCAAGACTTATTGCTTGTCCTGTGAGCATTATAAATAAAGAAATTTGAAAATATATTGTCTGGACGCTAGCATTTTCCTCACCAAGTGTATATACAAAAGACAAAGCTATTGTGTATTGTATTATCCAGACTAAATTCTCCCCAGCAGAAAATGACCCGATATTTAACACCTTTTTTAAAACATCTTTTTGAAGATTAAATAATTCTTTTATTATAATCTTTATTTTTAATTTAAAATACAAAACAAATATCAATATAAAAATAGCACAAATTCTGCCTATAATGGTAGATAAACCTACCCCCCATAACTCCCAATTAGTATAATTTAGTGTGTAATAATTTAAGCCAACGGATACAAAATTCATAATTAGTGAAGTAAATGTTACAAAATAAGCTAGATTATAAACTCTAACTATAGCAGCAAGAATCGTGCCTATGGCATCAAAAAATAAACATATTCCAAGCATATGTAAATATATTGATGCTTGTTCAAATTGACCTTTTGGGACATTTAACATTGATAATAAAATATCTCCAAACAAAATAATTACTAATGCACATACGATACCAAGAATTGAATTTAAAAACAAACTTTGATGCATTGCCTTATTTGCTAGATTATAATCTCTAGCACCAATAGCTTGTGCTATGACAACACTGCAACCAACACTAAGAAAACTAAATATTATTATAAACAAGTCTAATATTTGATTTCCCGCACCCATTGAGCCAACAAGATAACTTGAATGCTTGGATACCATATAAGTATTAATCATCAATGAAAAATATCTCAAAAACATTTCAAAAAAAATTGGCACAGCAAGAGCCTTTAGAGACAATTGTCTTGACATTAAATCTCCTAAATCAAGGTGAGGAATTAATTTTTGAAAGATGAAAGTGGATTTTAACTAATCAATATAAATTGAAAATTAATTTTATGCTAATATTTGCAAATTATTTTATATTGGTGGTGCGAGAGTTGAATTATATAAATTATAAAATATCTATTATTACTGCTACATTTAACTCACAAGCTACAATAAAGCAAACACTAGAATCTGTAATAGAACAAAATTACCAAAATATAGAACATATAATAATTGATGGCAAAAGCAGTGATAACACATTACAAATAGTAGAATCATATAGAGAATTATATAAATCAAAAAATATAGATTTAATAGTATCAAGCCAAAAAGATGAGGGCATATATGATGCATTTAATAGAGGAATTAAATTATCTAATGGTGACTTGATAGGATTCTTAAATTCTGATGATTTTTTTACACATAAAAATATTTTAAATATTATTAACTGGGCCTTTAATAAACCTGTAAATAAAAAAATAGAATCAATTAGTGCAAATTTAGAGTATATAGATTCTAGATATCAAATAATAAGAAAACTTAAAGGCCGCAGTATTGATAAGGAAGGGTTCAAAAAAGGTTTTCATCCAGCACATCCAACATTTTATGTAAGAAAAGAAATATTTGAAAAATTTGGATGTTTTAATCTATCATATAAAATAGCAGGCGATTATGAATTAATGTTGCGTTTTATAGTAAAACATAACATAAATAATTTATATATAGATGATAATTTTGTAAAAATGAAAATAGGTGGCATATCAAATCAGAATCTAAAAAGCATATATAAAGCAAATTTAGAATGTTTTAGAGCGTGGAAAGAAAATGATTTACATATATCACCATTGTTTATACTTGCAAAACCACTTAAAAAGGTAAAAGAAATCAATTTTATTAAATACATAAGATATATAATCTCTAAATGGAGTGGATAAATTATTTTAAATAACCAAAGTCCAATTTAGACATTATTGATTACATAACAAAATCAAAATAAATAATATAGAGTTTAAATAATTAGCCAAAAGATGATAAATCAAGATATTTATTCGATTGATTTATCAATATTGGTTTAGGATCTAGGTTTTACAAACTTATGCATGATGAAAAAACTAATTTTTTGAAAAAATGATAATTTTTTATTTGTATGTTTCATTAATAACTCAAAAATATCAGCTCTTCTAAACATTATTGCGCAATTAATTGGCGTAAGTCCCATTCCATTATCCTCATTTGGATTTGCACCATATTGCAATAATAATTTAGCCATATCAAAATACCCTTTAAAAACAACACCAGCAAGTGGGGTTTGTGCTTTATCATTTTTCTTATCAACAGATGCGCCACTTTTTAATAACAATTCTGCTGCCTCAAGAGAGTTGTTATAAGCTGCTAACATTAATAAAGTATTACCTTTATGATTTGCTAAATTAACATTCAATCCATGATTGATTAATATTTTTAAAGATTCAACATCATTTTCTCTTGCAAAATCAAAGGCAGCTAAACATATTTCTTCTAATTTTTGTTGTTCTTGTATACTCATTTCCATAGTAAAATCCTTATATTACAAAATATCAAATGAAGTAATTTTAACAGATTAAAATATTTTTATTCAATAAAAAAAATTATTAAATAATAATTTTTACTATTTATTATAAAAATTTATGCAATAATAATAGCCTCAATTAATCAAAAATGAGGAGAAATTATGAGTAAAAAACTAACAACTGCTACAGGAACACCAATAGGTGACAATCAAAATTCAATTACAGCTGGCAAAAAGGGGCCTACACTTCTTCAAGATACTTGGCTACTAGAAAAATTGGCACATTTTGATAGAGAGAGAATCCCAGAACGTGTAGTGCATGCTAAAGGGAGTGCAGCTTATGGCGAACTCACAATTACAAATGATATAACACAGTATTCAAAAGCTAAAGTTTTTGAGAAAATAGGAAAAAAAACAAAAGCGTTTTTAAGATTTTCAACAGTAGCAGGTGAAAGGGGTGCAGCAGATGCAGAAAGAGATGTAAGAGGATTTGCACTAAAACTTTACACAGAAGAGGGAAATTGGGACATAGTTGGCAATAACACACCAGTATTTTTTATAAAAGATGCTATTAAATTTCCAGATTTTATTCATACGCAAAAAAGAGATCCAAAAACAAACTTAAGAAGTGCTACAGCTGCATGGGATTTCTGGAGCTTACACCCAGAATCACTACATCAAGTGACAATACTTATGAGTGATAGAGGGATTCCAAGAAGTTATAGAGAAATGCATGGATTTGGAAGTCATACATATAGTTTTATAAATGCGAATGGTGAAAGATTTTGGGTTAAATTTCACTTCAAATCAATGCAAGGAATCCATAATCTCACAAATAAAGAAGCAGAAGAAATTATTGCTAAAGATAGAGAGTCTCATCAAAAAGATTTATTTGAAAATATAGAAAAAGGAAATTTTCCAAAATGGAGATTCTGTATCCAAGTAATGCCAGAAAAAGATGCAGAGACTTACAGATTTAATCCATTTGATCTTACTAAGGTATGGAGTCATAAAGATTATCCACTTATTGAAGTAGGCATATTAGAATTAAATAAAAATCCAGAAAATTATTTTGCGGAAGTAGAACAAGCAGCATTTAATCCTGCAAATATAGTACCAGGAATTGGATATAGTCCTGATAAAATGCTACAAGGAAGACTATTTAGCTATGGTGATACACAAAGATATAGACTAGGAATAAATCATTCTCAATTACCAGTAAATGCAAGCATAGCTCCTGTAGCAAATACTCATAGGGATGGGTATATGCAAATGGGAAGATTTGGTGGAGAAAGAAACTATAACCCAAGCTATTATAATGATTACAATGAAGATATAAATGCAATAGAACCTCCATTGCATATAAAAGAAGGTGATGTTATGATGAAATATGATCACAGAGAATATGAAGATGATTATTATGTGCAAGCAGGAGATTTATATCGCCTTATGAATGATTCACAAAAAGAAGCATTATGTCAAAATATTAAAGAAGCAATGGATGGCGTACCAACAGAAATTCAAAAACGACAACTAGAACACTTTAAAAAAGCAGATCCAAATTATGGCAAGAGGGTGGCAGAATTATTAGGAATAAATATATAAAAAACAAGGGCAGCAATTAAAGTATGCTGCCCCATAGATGATCTATTATAATCCATTCCTTAGGAAAGACATCTTTATTCTTATCGTATGCAAATCTATCTGGTGATATAACTATTTTATCACTATTTTTATTCATTATTGCAGACCAAAATGAAAAAGTAGAGTTGGCAATTATCTGATGTTTACATGAGCTCATTAAGTAGAGTTCAAATGCTGGATTATTGTCATATATATCAACAATGGTATACTTTATAGAATAATTAATATTCTTAATAAAATATTTTTTTACAAAATGCATATCATTGCTAAATATAAAATAATGACAATCTTTTAAGTAAGAATTGACAATATTAATAGCACTATCATAATATGCCTTACCCAATTTTACAAATCCATGCAAATTCATATAATCACCTCGTCTTATATGGATAGCTACTGAATTTGCTTTACTCTGTATTAAATCAAACATAGCAATATTTCTATTATCTAAATTATCAATCAATGTTAGATTTAAATCAATATTTTTAAAATATTGATAACTTGTAAAATAACCACTTATATAGGAATTATCTACAATATCTAACATATTCTCATCATAAACAATCTTAGAATTTTCAATTGGCATATATTTATTATCCAATAAACGCAATCCATTATAGAATGTTCTATATGCAATAGCATTAATTATATACTTAATCTTACCCTCATAAGGTAATATTTTTATTTTATCAAGATTAGATAATGAAAGAATTGGCAATTCTATGTTAAATTTATTTAAAGATAACTCTCTTTTTTCATTGTGATCGCAATCAAATCCATACTTACTAAACCAAGAAGAATCTAATACAACATCATAATTATAACGATGTTTTAAGTATAAACCATAAGCATATATGCATAACTGGTTACCTAATCCGCCAACTAAACTAATTGCAACCATATAAAACTATTTCCATATAAATAATTTTACACGAGATTTTAATGAATCAAGCATTTCTTCATCTTTTATAAGTTTTCTTAAAATTTTCCTGCATATATAAATCAAATACCAATTAAAACTAAAGTTAACTTCTCTCATTCCATATTTATATTTTAAAATTTTTAAAGCTTGATTCATTTTATTTAAATTTGATATAGAAGTTGAAATAGAATTATCATCCTTACCATACTCCCCACCATTTACAGAACTAAAAAAATCTTTATTCTTATGTGGTGGAACAAAGGTGCTAATATTTAAATATTTTTTCAATGCAAATGATAGATAAGCATCTTCAGCTACATTATTTAATGCATAAAATTCATTTGAATTAATCCACATAGCACCTAAATAGTCTTTTTTTAAAAACCAGCTATGCCCTACAAAATCAACCTTGATTGTTTTTTTGTTATTCAATGCAAAAGGTGGATTACAATTCCAGCCAAAAGTGCGATGTGCCATATCAAATGGATACTTAGCAAGATCATTTGATAATATCCCAATTCCACCATATAAGCCATCTCTTTTTAAGATCTCATTATGGCAATTTTCGAGCCAACGATGCGCTGGTATAGTATCGTCATCAAAAAAGCAAACATAAGTACATTTTGCTAACAATCCACCTGCAAATCTTCCCCATACACCTGTATTGTAATTCACCATAATAATGTTATCAAATATAGATTCTATATCTTTTGGGATTTCACTAGTTACACAATGGTAATCTTTTTTGTTTGGTGTATCAACAAATAAAATGAGCTCTTTTGGTTTTAATGATTGTTTCAAAACAGCATTTACTTGTTCTTTTAATAAGTCACCACGCTTATATAATGTAAAAACAACACTTACATCACAATTGAAATTATCATACATATAACAATTTCTACTACCAAATATAGAATGCCTATCTTGATATGGTCTTGTTTGAGTATCTATATAATAGCTATCAATAGAACTGCCAAAATCGATGTATGTATTATATGGATTAAATAAAAATAATTCTTTTATAATAGGAGAACTCATAGGTCCCGCACTAACTACAAATAATAAATCTCTACTATCTTTAAAATCATTCTTAATAGAATGTAACATATCTAAAGCGCGATTCTCCCAAAAATTAATACAATCATCATCAATTTCATAATGTTTTAAAATATTTAGATTTCCTATTTTTGCATCTTTTGCTCTATAATTTGCTATCAATATTGCATCTCTTTTTATAAGCTCAAATCTTGATCTGAATCTTTTAAAATTAGAATTTATCCATAAATTTGCAAATGTAATATTTTTTGACTTTATTCTACTTGTATACCAATAATAAGCCTCTTTATCACAACAAGGGCAAGAAATGGCATAATAAAAATTAGATTCCACAATATCAAGGGAGTTATAGATACTTTCACCTAGTTTTGATACATAACTTGGTGATGTCCATTTTTTTTCTTGAGATTCAACACTAATACCAAGCATTATAGCACGCTCGCCATCAGCATTTCTAACAAATGCAAAATTCTCATTATTTAATATTTTATTTATAAAATAATCAAACTCTTTATCTAATCTTTTTAGTTTGTGTTTTCTTATATATGGATTTATTAATTTTGAAGTTAAATAAAAGTTGTAAATATGATTTATCAAAATATAAAAAAAACGAATCTTGTAGAGCTTTTTTATAATTTTTTTCAATATAACTACCTTTTAGGTGAATTTTGTAAGACATAAATATAAGATTCTACCTAAAATACCTCTAGATTTAAATCTTACCTTCCCTTTTGACCAATTGCTATTTAATATATAACAAATATATTGGCTTTTTAGATTTGAAATATTATTTCCACTTAACCTATCTAAAATATATTCAGACTTTGTATGATAAATCTTAAAGAATGGCTCAATTGAAACTTCTCTTATCAATGATATTTTTTGAAAATATGCACTATACCAAGTAAATTCAAATGGAGAAATTTCTAACAAATCAATAAAAGTAAGATTTCTTGGTTTCATAAAACTATCTCTAAAATCACATAATACTTTATATGAAAAAATTTGACTATTATGACATGTCCTTAATCTAGAATCTTTTACTTCCAAAAAATCAAATATTTTTTTTATAAAATGAATTCTGTTTCTTGCAAAATCTATATAATAAGCCTTAGAGTGTAAATCTTTATCTTGAACAAGAGTTATATATGGGGTGGTATCATCATAAAAGAAATCACTAACCTTAAAATCTCTAATAAATATAGTGTCACTATCAATGCACAAATAATGCTCTGCAAACTTGTATTCAAAAAAAGCAAGTTTTGCAATTTCTTGATTCAAATATCCACTACTCAATCCACTTGTTCTTTTATTTTTTATCAAATATGGAAATGCAAAATCTGTATCTTGTATAATTTTTATACATTCATCCTCAAATATTTTAAAATCACTAAAACTATTGCCATTTGGTATATCTAACAACCCCCCCCCATTTTGTGCATATATATTTTCATTTTGAACAGCAACTACAAATGGAATCTTATCAATATTGTGTTTTTTAAAACTATCTATCATAGAAACAAAAGCTTTATAATCATTGCTATAAGTAATACAAAAGAAGCAAAACTTTTTCATTTAACTTCCTTAGATTTTAAAGATTCTATATAACTTTGTAGTAGAAATATAGAATCTTTATTTAATTTTTCATTTAGCATAAGTAAGTTTGACTTTAAGCTATCATATATTTGAGTATTTATATTTTTAATTGCATACTTTAATGCATTATATAAATCATTATCAAAAAATATCGCATTACTATTATCAAAACCAAAGCTAATTCCAAAATTATTATTAATCACAAATGGCAAATTATACATAAGGCTAAATTGTCTAAGACCGCTAGTACAATCCATTAAATAATGTTTATGTGCAAAATTATCAAAGATTCCAAGTGTATAATGTGGATTATATTCTTTTAGAATATTAAGCAATTCATCATTAGTTGGATTTTTAAAAAAAGATATATATTGTTCAAATTTTAAATCTCTAAAATCACTTCTTCCAATTAAAATAAATTTAAAATTTACAATACCATCATTTAAAAGTTTATCAATAGTTTTATATAACTGCTTTCTAAAATTTCTATGATAGATTGGAAAACCTATACTAATAAATGTAGCAATATTATTTCTTTTAAATTTAATACCAACATTCTTTGAGCAAGAAATACCATTTAAATTAATTTTATTAAATTGCAAATCTCTAAGTGAAAAATAACGCTTTTCTTTATAATTTTTTATATCATTAAATTTATAAATATCACTTATTGTATGATAAATACCTAATATTCCATATTTGCTTTTTATATTTACTAATTTTGGTATATGATGATTTAATTTTAGTGATAAAACCATAGTGTTTAAAAATACAAAATCATAAGATTGTATCTTAGTAGATTGAAGTATAGACAAAATATCAGATAACTCCATTTTGATAGCATTATTATAATTAGCTTCTGCTCTTAGCATAATATCAACTTTATATCCAAGCATATTAAAATAATAAACAATAGAATCTATACATTCAAGATGAAAATTATTCATTTCTACAAGTAAAATATTGCCATTGGGAGTAAAATTTGAGCAAGTATCATTATTTATAGAATTTAAAAATAGCAGATCACTATTTAAATTCTTTTTATAATTAATAAAATAAAAAAATTTATTTCTTATAAAATAAAATAAATCAAATAAATAAATAATCATATTTTCTTTATGAATTGCACAATCTTCTTAGCACTCTGTCCATCGCCAAATACAAGTGGATTCTTAGGATTTGACATTTTTTTATATATCTTGTCATTATTAAATATTTCTAATACAGCATTAATAATCTTCTCTTTATTGGTACCAACTAAGCGAAGTGTTTTACAAGAAAGCGCTTCTGTTCTTTCTGTGGTATTTCTAAGAATAAAAGTTGGTTTATGCAAATAAGTTGCCTCTTCTTGTATACCTCCACTATCTGTCAATATGATATAACTTTTATTCATTAAATAAACAAACTTTTCATAATTAAGAGGCTCTATCAAATGGATATTTGAAAGACCACCTAGAATCTTTCTCATAGGAATTTGAATATTTGGATTTAAATGTAGAGGATATACTATATGTACATTTGGTAGATGCAAAGCTATTTGCTTAATTGCATTTGCTATATTTTCTATATCTATACCAAAACTTTCTCTTCTGTGTGCAGTAACCAAAATAAATTTAGTATTTGTTATACAAAATGAAAGATTAAGAGATGATAGAATATCTTTCTCTAAGTCTCTATTTGATTTTATTTTTTCTAACATTAATTTCAAAGCATCAATTACACTATTGCCAACAATTTTTATATTTGATTTTTTAACTCCATCTAATATAAGATTATCATATGCCAGTTTAGTTGGAGCAAAGTGATATGTAGATAATCGTGTAGTTAATTGTCTATTTAACTCTTCAGGAAATGGATTATATTTATCAAATGTTCTAAGACCTGCTTCAATATGGGCAATCTTTATTTTAAAATAGAACCCTGCAAGTGCAGCCATAAAAGTAGTTGTTGTATCACCATGAACAAGTATTAAATCTGGGGCAAATTCTTCTAAAACTGGTTTTAATTTTGATAATACATTTATGCTTATACTAAATAAATCTTGAGATTCTTGCATAATATTTAAATCATAATCAGGACATATATTAAATGTTTTTAAAACCTCATCAAGCATACTTCTATGCTGTGCTGTTATGCATATTTTTGTATTGATTGTTTTTTCTTTTTTGAGTGCTAATATAATTGAACAAAGTTTTATAGCCTCAGGTCTTGTTCCAAAAATTATTAATACTTTTTTCATAGATTAAACTCTAAATTTTGAACTTATTTTAAATTATTTTGTGATTTAATTAATATCATTAAGGAAATATATCTAAAAAAGGTTGATAATTTGAATAGCTTAAGCAAAGAAGAAGAAATAGTAATAATACATAAAGGTACAGAAATGCCATTTAGTGGAGAATATAATGATTTTTTTAAAGATGGAATCTATATATGCAAACAATGCGAAACACCTCTTTATGATTCTAAAGATAAATTTTCATCTGGCTGTGGATGGCCAAGTTTTGATGATGAAATCAATGGTGCAATAATGAGAGAAATAGACAAAGATGGAATAAGAACTGAGATTATGTGTGCAAATTGTAAAGGACATTTGGGGCATGTATTTAAAGGAGAAGGATTTACCCCAAAAAATACTAGACATTGTGTAAATTCAATTTCATTAATATTTGTTCCAAGGGATAAAATAAAACAACAAACGAGTCTAGAACAATATGAAAATGGACTTATAAAGAATTGAATTTTTAACAAAAATATAGGCTAAACCTTATACGCCTATTTCTATTTTTTTATAAACAAACTAGCATATTGCAACAATATTAAAACTTTATATTCAACAAACTAACAATTATTCTTATCTTAAAATAAATTATATATATTATAAAATGCATAATATACAAATATATTTTTATTTAGTATCTATTTTTTAGTGCTATTTGCATTTCTCTATCGAGAGTTTTCTGTTTTATACTCTCTCGTTTATCATATAATTTCTTACCCTGCACCAATGCTATCTCAACTTTTAATAAATTCTTTTTATTAAAGTATAAACTTAATGGAACAATAGTATATGTTTTTTGTGACACCAATGAGAATAGCTTATAAATTTCTTTCTTATGCAGCAATAACTTTCTTGGAGCTTTTTCATCTGGCTTAAAATAAGTATTTGTAGTTTTTAAGTGTGAAATATGAGCATTAAATAAAAAAGCCTCATTTTTTACAATCCTTACAAAACTATCTTTAATATTTGCTTTTCTAGCTCGTAGCGCTTTTACTTCAGATCCGCTAAGAACAACACCAGCTTCAAACTTATCAATAATAAAATAATCAAACATAGCCTTTCTATTCGTAGCAACAATATTTCTCATATTTACCTCACTTTAATCTAAAAAAGCTACTACCACTGCCGCTAAAAAAATATCCATCTTTGCTATATTCTAGCAGTTCTGGATAAAGCTTTAATGCAGGAGTGTATAAATCATTTAAAGCATTAATAGAAAAACTTTTAAGCAAATCTTTAGAATCTAATAAAATCATCTGCTTTGCAAGATTTATATCCAATGTATAGTTATTCTTAAACTCTGCAAAAACTGCATTTGTGTGAGCATTAATATTTGGAGTAATAATCTCAAATTCTAATATATCTTCTATATATTCCTCTACAATATCACCAATACCACTAACATTGGCACTTTTATAATCATATACAAAAAAACTAACATCAGCACCAACCTTTGATGCAATTTGACCTAAAGTTTGCACATCTAATCCAAGCTCTAATATTTCATTCATAGCAAGCAAATATACTCCTGCATTAGAACTACCACCACCAAGACCAGCAAAAATTGGTATTTTTTTATCAATACTAATACTAAAAGATTCTAGATATTGAGATTTTTTTGTATCACCTAAATAAGACTGCAAGGCTAATTTTGCTTTAAATATAGTATTAGATTCTAAAGAGCATTTAAAATCACCATTTAACTTAAAAAAAGTAGAATCTTTAATCTCTAAAACATCAAAAAAACTATTTTCTATTTTTATATACCTAGATAATATATCGCAATAACCATTACTTAAAAAACCAATAACTTTAAAAAAAATATTAATTTTTGGATAAGAGATATAGGTTTTAGTCATCTTTATTTTTTAATATCTTTCTTATACTTACCAAACTATTATTCTCTATTTTATTTGATGCCTTAAAGTTTTCTCCAACAATAGCATCTTTTAATTCACCACGAAGAATAACTTTATCTTGTGGTGCTTCAAATCCAAGTTTTACTATACCATTTTGAATAGATATTATTTTTATACTTATATTTTCACCAATGATGACTTCCTCATTTATCTTTCTTGACAAAACTAGCATTTATAATCCTGATTATTTAAAATATATTTTATTTGTCCAAAATCATCAAATTCAATTATAGAAAAAAAATCTTCAAATATAGCTATATATCTATGATTTTTAAGAATATTACTATCTTGTATATTTATAGCCTTCCCAAACTTAATATCATTTTTATACATATTTAAATCAATCCTAGTATAAGATATATAATCAAATGGATTAAGTTTTTTATAATTATCAAAAACAAATTTACCCTCACTCACTCTAACTAAATTAGACAATAAACCAAAAACACCTAATCTATTTGCAATAATTTCTCCAATAGATCTAATATATGCACCCTTTGATACTGAAATTTTAAAGCTTAAGAAGGGGTGTGAATAATTTAATAATTCAATATCAAATACTTCACTTGTAATATCTTGCAATATCACATCTTTATTATCTCTTGCAAGCTTATATGCTCTAGTTCCATTGATTTTTTTTGCACTAAATTTTGGTGGCTTATAAGTTATTACACCCTTTATAGAATCTAAAACTCTTAATATATCTATTAAATTAAATTCATTTACAATATCTACATTTACTATATTTTCTAGATCTAAACTCTTTGATCTTGCCCCAAGCCAAAGTGTAGCAATATAAGTCTTTTTTGATAAATCAAAATGATTTAGCAATCTTGTATATCTCCCACTTGCAACAACCAATACACCACTTGCAAATGGATCTAAGATTCCACTATATCCTATTTTTTTTAGTTGAAATCTATGTTTTATTGACTGCAGAAAATGATTTGAACTTACAAAAATTGGCTTTCTTGCAACAAATAATCTATCTTGGTTATTCAATAGAATTTTCCATTTGTTCTATAAAAACTTTAAAAATATCCCTTAACTTCAATATTTCATCAACCTTAGCATTTTCATTAATTGCATGAATGCTTTCATTTAATAAACCAAATTCTATGACATCTATGCCAAAATTGCTAAAATATCTAGCATCACTCGTTCCGCCACCTGTATCAAGACTACAACAAATACCAGTAATATCTTTGATGGCATATCGTATAGATTCTATCAATATTTTAGAATCCGTAATAAATGGATACGAACTTTGTTTTAATTCTAAAGAATAAGGCAAATTATTAAAAACAGAATCTAGATATTTTTTTAATGTGTCTTGTGTTGTTAAAGGATTATTTCTTACATTAAACATAATCTCCAAATCATTTGGTGTAACATTAACCACTCCAATACCAGCAGAAATATTTGTTATCACTAATCTACTTGCTAAAAAATTATCATCTCCATTATCAAGTAATACATTTGACAATCTTGGCAATATAGGGGTGATTAAATCTATTGGATTTATAAATTTATTTGGATATGCTACATGACCTTGTTTTCCTTGAATTTTTAATTTGCCATTGATAGACCCTCTTCTACCTATCTTTACTACATCACCTAATGTTTTATTTGATGTTGGTTCTGCAACAAGTGCAAAATCTGGCAATAAATTGATATTTTTTAAATGTTCTAACATAATTTTTGTGCCATAGATTCCATCTCCTTCCTCATCGCTTGTAAGTAGAATAGATAAAATCCCGCTAAAATCTTTTATATTTTTAATAGCATATATAAAACTTGCTATTCCTCCCTTCATATCAGCAACACCGCGACTATAAATAATACCATTATCAATCACACCACCAAATGGATGATAATCCCATCCATTACCACTTGGAACAACATCTACATGACCACCAAAACAAAGATGAAATTTTGGCTTGTTATTTTTTGAAAAATCCTTGTATAAAAAAATATTTTTAACTCCATTTTTATCTAAATAAATACTCTTAAAATCATCAAGCTCGTTTTTTACTAGATCAAAGATTCCACATTCATTTGGAGTAATACTCTCTCTTTGTAAAATCTTTACTAAAAAATCTATAACACCATCTTGCATCTTTATTCCTTTATGGCTATAAATGTTGCAAAATTTGCAAAGCGAAAAATCATCTCAACACTATTAAAACCTACTTTTTTAAGCAATGCTATATTTTCTTCTTGTGTATATGGTATAAGTATATTTTCTAATGCTTCTCTTTTTTTACTTATCTCCATATTACTATAGCCTTGATCCCTCTTAAAATTATGATAAATATCTATTAATTCTTTATCTAGCCATTTATTATGAGATACAAGCTTCTCACTTAAGATAAAAATACCATTTTTTGGTAAAGAAGTGCATATCTTTGATAAAAGACATTCTCTATTAATAGGACGAATAAATTGAAGTGTATAATTTGATATGATAACATCAAAATTAAAATTAAAATCTAAAATATCCATTTCTATGAATTCTATTTTTGCACCATAAGCTTTAGCTTTTGATCTTGCGATATCTAGCATACTAGGAGAATTGTCAATACCAACCAAAGATACTCCACTAAGATTCTGACTTAATTCTAATAATAAATTTCCAGTAGAGCACCCGATATCACATAATGAATCAATCTTTTTAGATTTTAATATTTGAGCTATCAAATTGATATTGTCACGATAATAAGGTATAGATCTTGAAGCCATATCATCAAATACAGCTGCAACCTCATCATTGAATGAAAATTTTTGTTTTAATTCTTTTTGAAAAATTTCATCAATATTATTTTTTTTCATAATTACACTATTTGTGATAATTTTTGTGTTTCTAAAATATTTCTAGCTATATTGATATCACTACTAATTTGAGCTTTTAGTGATATTAAGTTATCAAATCGCATATTATCTCTAATTCTTTCTACAAAAAATACCTCAATAGTATCTGGAGTATTATGTATATTTTTATCAATAATATGTGTTTCAATTGCAAAACTATGATCTATACTTAGCCTATTCCCTAAAAATGTAATAGATTTGAAAAAAATATCTTGTATTTTTACATACGATGCATATACCCCATCTTTTGGCAATATGTATTCATCAACATGTATATTTATCGTTGGAAATAACATTTCTTTACCAATACCTTGACCCTTTATCAATCTACCCTCTATTGAATAGAATCTACCAAGAAGTTGATTTGCTAAAGAAATGTCACCACTTAAAATATATTGTTTAATATATGATGAATGAATAGGAGTTCCATTTAAACTCATTTCATCAATAATAATAGTGTTAAAATTAGAAATATTTTGTATATCTGCGGCATTACAAGTCCTGTTTTTACCAAATTTAAAATCACTACCAACTACAATATACTCTAGATGTGGTAATTTAGACTTCAAAAAATATAAAAAATCTACTCCACTTAAATTGTTAATTTCATTAAAATCAATATAATAAATATCATTTTTAATATAATGTTTGCGTTTAGAGTAAGGCACTATAAAACCATTAGTAATATGAGGCATCTTTATCAATAATACTATTCCATTCTTATCTAGATTATTTAATATAGCCTTATGTGCAAGATGCATGCTATCAAATTTACCAATAGCAATAGATGCTATATTAGCACTTTTTGATATTAATGAAAACTTCTTCATTCCCCTCTTTCCCTTTTAATGCAGAAGATTCTATATTTATGATTTCAAAACCATATTGTTTTATTAAAGATAATAAGCTAAACAATGCAGAATCTATTGCATCCTTTTGAGTTACTACACCTTTTTTATTTCGCTTAATATTTTTACCAACCTCAAATTGTGGCTTAAATAATAAAAGTGCTTCACCATTTAGCAGCCTAAAAATGGAATCTAAAATATATTTAATAGATATAAAAGACACATCACATACTATAAAATCAAATAAATCTTTACTTTTAAAATCTCTAATATCACAAGATTCAAACAGCTTAATTTTTGGATTATCTCTTAATGATGCATCTAATTGATCTCTTCCAACATCAACACAAGTGATACTCTTTGCATTATATTTTAATAAAACTTGAGTAAAACCTCCCTTAGAACTTCCAATATCTAAAACATTCATACCTGTAAAATCTATATTATTATTTTTTATATAAGAATCTAATTTTTCACCAGCCCTACTTACAAATATTTCTTTTAATATTTCTACATTACAATCTTTATCAACTATAAAACTAGGTTTTAAGACAATCTTTCCATCTACTTTTACAAAATTATTTTTAATTAATTCAATGGCTTTATTTCTACTTGAAACAAAATTATTAGCAACCAAAAAAATATCTAATCTCATTTAATATTGTAGTTTAGGTGTATAGCAAATATCATTATAGAGATTAATACATTAATTATTTTATTGTCTATTAAAGTCATCTTCTAATCTGACTATATCATCTTCACCTAGATATTCACCAACTTGAACTTCAATCATTATCAAATCAATTTTTCCAGGATTTTCCAACCTATGAATCTGCCCCATTGGAATATAGGTACTTTCGTTTGCCTTTAAAAAAAATTCATTACCTCCAAGTGTGACAACTGCACTACCACTTACTACAATCCAATGTTCACTTCTATGAAAATGCTTTTGTAAGCTTAAACGCTTCTTTGGTTTTACTACTATTTTTTTTATCTTATAATTTTGTGCATCAAGCAATACAGAATAGTTACCCCAAGGTCTATATGCCGTGCTATGAATCTGTGCAAGGGGGCTATTATTTGATTTTAAAATTTTTACTACATCTTTTATTTTTTGGCTTTCTCCAACCTTGCTAATAAGCAATGAATCTACAGTATCAACTACTATCAAATCATTTATTCCAACTGCAGCTGTAAGTTTATTTGAGATAATAAAGTTATTTGTAGAATCTATTGCTATTAAATCAGAACTTGATGAATTATTGTTGTTATCTTTTGGATATTCATCCTTTAATGCATCAAAACTACCCAAGTCATTCCACTTAAAATCTGCCTTAACAAGCTTTAGCTTTTTAGATTTTTCCATAATTGCATAATCAATGCTAATCTCCTCAATATTAATACAATCTTCTGCCTTTATTCTTAAAAAATTATCATATTTAATAGCAGTATTTAATGCCTGCTTGCATTGATTTAGAAGCTCTGGCTTATAAATTTTAAACTCATCTATTAAAATACCTGCTTTAAAACAAAACATTCCGCTATTCCAATAGTAATTTCCATCATCTACATACTGCTTTGCTGTATCATTATCTGGTTTTTCAAAAAATTCTACACCATTTTTTCCATCTTTTATATACCCATATCCTGTATTTGGAAATGTAGGTTTTATACCAAACACAGCTATATTACCTTTATCTGCTAAATCTTTTGCTTCCAATATTGCTTTATTGTATGATTGTGTATTTTTAATTATATGATCACTTGGAAGAGCAAGTATTATATCATCATTATTTGCACTCAATGCTACAAACAACAATGCTGCAGCAGTATTCTTAGCAACACTCTCTAATATGTAATTAAATTCTTTATTTTTTGCATCAATTTTTCCTATTTCATCTAATGCTAAAAAATAATGTTTATCATTTGCTACAATAAAAAACTTATTACTAAAATCAATATTTCTTAAAATAGTTTGCTGAAATAGCGATTCATTTATTAATGATACAAATTGCTTTGGCATTAACTCTCTTGAAAGTGGCCAAAGTCTAGTTCCGCTTCCACCACATAAAACTGCTACAATCATAAAAATCCTTGAAATATCAAATATCTTTTTAAGATTCTAATATTTTAAAATTAATTTTATGCTGTAATTCTTATTATTTTGCTAGATTTGCAAACTTATCTAAAACCGCCATTCTAACAAAAACACCATTTGATACTTGATCTAATACCTTACATCTACTATCTTTTAGCATTTCATCATCAATATCAATATTCCTATGAACTGGACCAGGGTGTAAAACTATAATATCTCTATCACCTATCAATTCTTTTGTAATACAAAATAATGAAGCATAATCTTTTAATGAACTATAAATTTGATAATTATGCCTTTCTGTCTGCGTCCTAAGACTCATAATAACATCACAATCATCAATACAAGATTTTATATTGTCTACCTTTTTTAAATTATCACTCTCATTAAATAAACTTTGAAAGTGGGGTGGTGCAACTAAAGTTACTTTCATTCCAAGCCTTCTAAATAAATCTATTCCACTTGTTGCAACTCTAGAATTCATTATATCACCAACAATTGCAATTCTCTTGCCATTTAAATCACCAAAATGCAACTTCATTGTCATAGCATCAAGTAAAGCTTGGGTAGGATGAGCATGTGCTCCATCTCCACCATTAATAATGGGGCAAGATACATATCTTGCAAGGTAATTACCAGCACCAGCATCCCTATGTCTAATAATAATTGCATTTGGTTTCATAGCATTAATATTTGATGCGGTATCTGCTATTGTCTCACCCTTTGAAGTAGAACTCTTATGGATATCTAGTCTAACAACTTTTGCACCAAGTCTTTTTGCTGCAATTTCAAAGCTGCTTAGAGTACGAGTAGAATTTTCAAAAAAAATAGTAATAATAATTTTGCCTAACAAGGTTTGAGGCGTATTAATATCCTGCTTGTATTGTATTGCTTTATCTATGATTTCATTAATAGAATCTAAATTTAAATCTTGAGTTGTAATTAGGTGTTGCAACATCATAACCCTTAAACAAAAAGATGATAAAATCATACCAAAATGCTAATTAAAAGAGTTTTGAATTTGAAAAATATTTTTATTATATTATGCTTTTTATTTAGTGGATGTGGTATATACAATAAAAGCTTTAAACCAGAAGTATTGGTAGAAAAAAAAATGTTATCAAGCAGAAAAGACGAGATAATAAAAGATGATAAAGTTATTATGGTTGTTATTGCAACATATCTAAATAATGTAAATCCAGATGTCTATAATACTAGAGAATATTTTTTAATTGAAGTCTTTAGCGAAATAGACATACCATTTTTAGACTATGCAAGATTTAGCATAACAAGTAGTGAAAAATTTTTATGGGCTAGAGAATTATATAGAGATGAATTCGATGATATTATCAATGTATCAAATAAATGGAGCAAATTATTTTTAATATCATTTAATGATATTGATGAATATGATAAAAAAAATTTAAAACTACATTTGCACATCGATAACATTGGTGATATGGATTTTGATTTTACATACAAGGTGCTAGAAATGCAATTATGAATAAATCATATATAGATATGAGATAAAATATTTGATTTACATTTCACTATCATCATATGGATCAAGGTGCACTAGAATGATCCATTTATATTTATCTGTTAATTTTTCTATATTGCTTTCTATGTTATTTGATATTGCATGAGCATCAAACAAAGAAATAGAATTATCAAACACTAGGTGGTATGATAAAAAAATTGTATTTCCGCTTATTCTGCTTTTTAAGTCATGATAACTTGTAATTTCAGTATTGTTATCTAAAATATCTGTGATTTTTTTAAACAACTCATCATCAATTGCTCTATCAAGCAACATAAAAAAACCATTTTTTACAATTTTAAGTGCATTAAAGCAAATATAGATTCCAAGTAGTCCACCAACAATGCTATCAAACTCTTCAAATCCACTAAATTTAACAATAATAAGTGAAATAATAATTAACACATTACTTAATAAATCTGTTTTATAATGCAGTACTTCAGTTTGGAGTATTAAGTTATTATTTTTATTTAGAGATATTTTTAAGTATAGCACTATAATAGCTGTTAAAATAATAGAAACAATCATCACAAACAAGCTTTGATTGATATTTGTAACGCCTTCATTATTAACAAATTTTAAAATTGATTGGTATATTATATATAATCCAGAAATAAATATAAAAAGACCTTCAAAAAATGATGCAAATCCTTCTAATTTTCCAAATCCATAATTAAAATATCTATTTGATGGAGATTCAATTTTTTTAATAGCAAAAAAATTTAGCAATGAAAATAAAACATCAAATAATGAATCAAGCGCTGAAGCAAGAACAACAACAGAACCACTAAAAATACCAACAACAAGTTTTAATAAAGCCAATATAAATGCAATGAAACTAACAATTAATATTGTATGTTTTATTGCTAGCAATTTACATATCCTTTACTTTAGAATCTTCTGTAAAATGTAATATTATTTTAATAATAATCATAAATAATACAGCCTCAAGCATAGCACTTAATACAAAAGAGTAATACTGCTCTTTTTGTAATGCACCAATATTTAATCCAAGAGTTGCCGTAGCAACAAGAAATGTAAGAGGCATTGCATCACTTAGGGCAAATAAAAATACTCCATTTGCTTTTTTAAAGAATGATCCAAATACAATGCTTGCTGCAATAATTCTAATTACAATCATAATAAAACATATTTGTAATGCGTGTAAAACGATACTCATATCAGTAATAATCAACTTAACATCAAGTGTTGTTCCTATATAAACAAAAAATAAAGGTATTAAAAAACCAAAACCAAAATCATTTAATTTATGATGCAATTCTTTTTTATATTTAAAAAAACTAGATATTATAAGTCCTGATAAAAATGCTCCTAATGCTGGCTCTATATGTAATAATGAAACAATTACAACTAAGATTAAAAATAGCATCATACTATATCTTATATCTTGATTTGATTTGCTTGAATCTGGTATTAAAAGAAGTCTTAAATCAGGAAACCACCAAAAAATGATACTAAATATTTGAAATATAACAATCATAATTATTAAAAATATAATTAAAATTCCAAGAGATTTATATAATTCATAACCAATACCAAAAGAGTAATATCCATTTAAAAGAACAAGCATTAAAATGCTTACTAATTCACCTATAATGCCTATCTTTAAACACAAATTCAGCCAATCATACTGCTTACCATAATCTTGTATAAGAACCATAATCATACCAAGTGACATAACAGGAAAAGCAACTATATAAATCACTGATAAATCAAGGAGCAAGATAGCAATAAAAGCAACAGAATAAAGGATAAAAAAATACATGGCAACTTGTTTTAAAAAACTTTTTCCCATTGCCTTAAAACTTTTTAAATCAACCTCCATTCCAGCTAAAAACATTAAAAATAAAAATCCAATATGAGCTACTTCTTGCACAGCATGAGATTCTATGATGACACCAGTATTTATAGCTAATGCACCAAGCAAGATCTCTACTACAACAACTGGAATTTTAATTAGATTATTTATCATTGGTGCAACAAAAACAAGCACAGATATAACAGCAAAAAATATTAAATCTTGCATTACAGAAGCACCTTCAAAATAGCCTTTGGATAGATTTCATACTCTAAATTATGGATTCTATTTTTAAATGATTCTAACTCCTCCCCATCAATTTTTTTTATAGTATCTTGATCTATTAACTCCCCAGAATCAAGCTCACTGCTAACGTAATGCACACTCACTCCAGCGACCTTCATATTGCTTTGATAAGATTCTACAATTGCATTGGCACCTTTAAATAATGGCAATATAGATGGATGTATATTAATAGTAGTGTATGCATCTATAAACCTATCGCTTAAAACTCTCATAAATCCAGCTAAAACAACCAAATCTATATTATATGGACTTAATATATCTAGTAGTTTTAAATCATAATTTTCTTTATTATCTTTACTTGACAATACTTCACATTTTAGGCCAATATTCTCACATCTAGTTATTCCATAAGCATTTTTTCTACTACTTATAGCTATCTTAAAATCAATTTTACAATTATCAAAAACTTTATTGTGTAGCTTTAAATAAAGATTCTCTAAATTGCTTCCATTTCCACTAAATAAAACAGCAAGATTTTTTGTAATCATTATTTATAAAACAACTCCCCTCTTGTCTTTTTTAAACTCATAATAACTTTACATATTGCTTTATAATCATATTCTTCATCATCGCTTATATTATTTATAGCGTCTTCATATGCTTTAAGTGCATCTTGCATAGAATCATCCTTTACACCAGCTATACTAAGTGCTGCCATTAAAATGGTAATAATTTCATCTAGCAGCTCATTATTATCTATCTTATCCATTCAATTCTTCCTTTGAACTAATAAAATTTACTACTTGCTCTTTTGCTTCATCATATAAAAATGTTTCTTTAAATCCATCAAATTTGCCGCCTGATGCATTTTTATGCCCACCACCACCAAAAAGCTCTTTTGACATCATACTAACATCGCAATTACCACTTGCACGAATCGAAACATTTCCTCTAACACCAATGTCCATAAAAAAATCAAATTCACTATTTTCTTTTAAAAATAAATTTGCAAGAATAGATATTCCGCCAATACCATATGTAAGAATCCCTCTCTTATCTTTGTAAAAAATAATATATTGTTCTTTATTCTTACTTAACAACTCTACCTGTTTGATAGATAATATTTCTTCCATTGTTTGAGAATATATATCACCACCAAGAATTGTTTTTTTAAATAAGAAAATATTATTATCTAAATTTACACTTGAATTAATACAAAGCTTATTATTAGAATCTAATAAATATTTTTTTGCTTCATAAAGCATATTAAATTTAAAAACCCTATCATAATCATCAAACATAAATCTAGTAAATTCTCTACTTTGAGCAATCATTCCAAGTGCAACTTTGCCAAAATCAAATGCAAAACCATCCTCTCTCCAAGTATCAGCAGAATTAATCATCTCTACAAAAGGCTCAAGCCAAGAACTTTTTTTATCATCTAGACCATATTCTCTTTTTAATATATTAAATGTTATTTTTGAAGCACAAATACTAGAATCTAAATGATACCATTCAAAATTACTAGCACAATCTTTGCCGCTTATATGGTGGTCTAATAATTTTAATTTAATATTTTTATTTGACATATTCAAAATATTTACTTCATCTTGAAGAAACTTGGCTTCATTTAAATTTAAATTTAGATCAGTAATTAGTATTAAAAAATTACTACCAGAGTCTTTTTTGATATTATCAAGTATATTTTGCAATCTTACCTCGACCTCTTTTCCATAATTTGCATTATAAAATCTAATATCATCAAATATTTCCTTAGCGACTAATTGCGCTCCATAACCATCTAGATCTATATGTGATAGATGATGAACTTGCATTATTATCCTTTAAACATTTAGTTAAATTTTAATTCTAGATTTCCTAGAATCTCGCATTTTGCATTACTACTTATTTCACTATGCCCTATTACCTTAATAGCTAAAGCATTGCTCTCCATTTCTTTTGCTAATGCTCTACGCAATGTAGTGCTAACAAGCAATATTGGAACAATATGCAAGCTTTGAGCTTTTGTTATAGCTGCATCGACTGCATTTCTTAAAACCTGTGTTTCACCTATACTTAGTATAAGCTTCTTTCCATAAGGTTGCATATCTTTTAATTTTGATAACAAATAATCTTCACTTTCTTGCGGCATTATAAAAAGCTTTACAATACCATCATCATCCTTTAACATATCTGTAATAACTCTAGCTAAAGCACTTCTTACATAATCCATGATAATAGGCACACTATTTTGCGCTCCTGGCGCCACCTCTACAATAGTCTCAAGTATTGTTAGCATATCTTTTATTGGTATTTCATCGTGCAACAATTCCTTTAATACTTGATGAACAACACCAAGTGGAATTTTTTCACTATCTGCAACAAGACTTGGAAAATCATCCTTTAGTCGATCTATTAAGTTTTTTACATCTTGTCTTGTTAATATTTCTTCAGCATAATATTTAATAATTTGTGAGATATGCACACTTATAATATGAGCAGAATCTACAACCGTATAACCTGCTATTGTAGCATCATCTTTATCTTTTTTTTCTATCCAAAGACCATCCATGTTAAGCGCTGGATCTTTTGCTTTTATACCTTCTATTTCTGTTATTTCCATGCCTGTTGAGTTAATAGCAAGAAATTTATCTGGCATAACCTCACCCTGTCCTACACTAACACCTTTTAGAAGTATTTCATAACCATTTGGTGAAAAATCATAACTTGGATTTGCCTTTATTCTTATATGAGGGACAATAAAACCATATATTTGAGCTATATTCTCTCTTACACCACGAATCCTCTCAATCAAAGGACTATCTGGATGTTCTGCTAATTTTGTCAAGCCATATCCAAGAGATAATTGCAATACATTAATCTTTAACTTATCATTCAAACTTGCTTGTTCTTTAAGCCTTATTTGTTCCTCTAATTCCCTTATACTTTTTGCGCTTCTTGGTTCTTTTATTGGTTCTTTTGGCATCTGTTTTATCTGTGGCTTTAAATCAATATCCATTCTCTTAAATAGCCATTTTTTTGTATTTGTAAATATATTATCATTACCTTGAGTGCTAAGTAAATAACTCATTAAAAGAAATATAAAGCCAACAAATCCTAAAGAAAAACTTGGTAAACCTGGTATTAAAGCAAAAAACAATAAAATTCCACCAACAATAAGTAATATCTTACTATTACCTAAAAGTTGAGTAACGACACCAGAGGCAAAGTCTTTTTCTTCGCTTTTTGTAGCTCTAGTAATAACTATACCTGTGGCAGTAGAAACTATCAATGCTGGAATTTGACTAACTAAACCATCGCCAATTGTTAATATTGTAAATGTACTTGCACTATCTGCAATAGACATACCATATCCAAAAGCACCTATTAAAAAACCACCTATAATATTTACAAAAGTAATAATAATACCAGCAATTGCATCACCTTTTACAAACTTTGAAGCACCATCCATAGAACCATAAAAATCAGCCTCTTGAACTAAAATCTCTCGTCTTTTTTGTGCTTCTTCCTTATCTATTAGCCCTGAGTTTAAGTCAGCATCAATTGCCATTTGTTTACCAGGCATAGCCTCTAAAGTAAATCTAGCTTGCACTTCTGCAACCCTGGTTGAACCATTTGTTATAACTAAATAATTAACAATTACAAGAATAAAAAATACAATAATGCCTATCACATAATTTCCACCAACGACAAAATTCCCAAATGCACTTATGATCTCACTTACATTTTCTACACCTTCATGCCCTTTACTAAGTATCATTCTAGTAGTTGCTACATTAAGTGCAAGTCTAAATAAAGTTACCATAAGTAATAATGTAGGAAATGCTGAAAAATCTGTAGGCTTGGAAATATATAACCCTATTAGTATAATTAAAACAGATAGTGCTATAGATATAGTTAAAAATAAATCAAGTAAATAGCTAGGCAATGGGATAACAATAATTGCTAAAATTGCCATAATAAAAAATACTACAATCAAATCTTTAGAAGCAAAAATACTTTTAAAGATGGGAGCAATTATATTTAGCATCTGCCATCTACCCTTTGCCATCTATACTCCATAATTATTATTCAAATTGAAGTCGCGATTTTAACAACTTTGAATTAAATCTTTGCTTTTTTAATTCATTTTATAGTAGAATTATCACTTTCAAATTTTATACCAAATCAGGAGAAGGTCATATGGCTTTGGATTCGGCGAAGAAACAAGAAATCATTTCTAAATTTGCAAGAAAAGAAAATGATACTGGTTCAAGTGAAATTCAAATAGCTTTGCTCACACAGAGAATCTCAAATCTAACAGAACATCTAAAAGTGAACAAAAAGGATCACTCAAGCAGACTTGGGATGCTAAAATTAGTAGGACAGAGAAGAAGCTTATTAAAATATCTAAAAAGAACTCAATACGATAGATATATAAAGCTTATAAAAGAGCTAAATCTAAAAGATAAGTAAGCATAAAGCTTACTTAACAAGTTAGAGATATCTTATTGAAGGATACTTTCAATTTATTTAACCTACTTAGTTTTTTATAAAAAAATGATGATTTAGTAAATAAAATTTAGTATATATAATTATGAAATAAATGCCAACATGCAAAAACCATGAGCAAGTAGTGGGTAAATTTACTTAATATTGATTTTAAAGATTGTAAAAATATAATTAAATTTGATGAGTTAATAAATAAAATTAGCAATACAGCATATAAAAGGTAGTATTGGTTTTTCGTGTGATTATAAGTTGTATATTCTGAGCTATTTTGATTACAAATATCAAGAATAAATAACAAAAGATACATATTTAAAACTATCAAAGCATAACACTTTGTAATCAAACATAGATATTACCCAAAGAGTATATTGAATTATTACTATTAGTTAAGTATAGAAATACTATCTACCAAAAGAATAATATGATAAGTGTTAGTAGGAACTATTAATAATGCATTATTTAGAAACATAAAAAAACCATATAAACGCTTCTTATTCATATACACATATTTAAAATCAAAGATTCTTCAAAAATTTTATCCAACTAAAGAATATTTTTATTCTTTAGTTTATGATAATAACATAGTTACTAAATGATACGAAGAAATTATCACTAGAATGCTCTATGCTGTAATACACCATGATTATATGGATTTTTTATTTATACTTCAGTAAATATTAAGGTTGTATTAAGATGCATATTGGGTAAAAAATAATAAAAAATACAAGAATACAAAAGAATATAAAACCTTGGAGAATTTACTAGATAAAATAAAAGAAAATAATCTTGTAGAAAGAGATACTATAGAATAATTAAGGCTATTATTTTGCAAAACAGGTTTTAATATTAGAAATAAAATATCATATATAAGATTATCATATAACTAATTAATGAATATCACATCTTGGCAGATTATATGTGGTTCTTTTTAGCAAATTTCTTTATAAACAATAAATATTATTTCATACAAAATATCTAAGGTTATACAAAAATAAAAAATTAGATTAATGGTGTCAAGAGAGAGACTTGAACTCTCGACCTCCGGCTTATGAGACCAGCGCTCTAACCAGCTGAGCTACCTTGACTCAAAATACACTATAGAAAGAAACCCGTAAGATTAAAGGTATAATTCTACTTTAAGCAGTATTAAAAGTCAATTAGTTTCTAATACTTTCAATAAACTATTTGACACAAATTCTGCATCTTTTAAAGTCATTTTTTGATGACAAGGGATACTAATTTCACTTTTATAAAAATTCTCGATACTATCTATTGCTTGATAAGAATTTTTATATAAATTAAATTGATATATAGGCTTATAATGCACCTGAACACCTATACCTAAAGACAATAAATCTCTAAATATCTCTTCCTTATTACACCACAAATTTCTATTTAATAAAATAGGATATAAATGATATGTAGATTTTATATATTCTTTTACTTTTATTGTGTTAAAGTATAAATTATCTTTGAAAACATCATCATAAAATCGTGCTATCTGATTTCGCTTTTCAATAAAACTATCAAGTTTTTTTAGCTGAGATATACCAAGTGCACATGCTACATCACTCAATCTAAAATTATACCCAACAAAATCTAATTGACTATCCCAGAGACAAGTTTTTTTAATACCATGTGAACGAAATAATTTAGCTTTAATGTAAGATTCTTCATTATTTGTAACAATAGCGCCACCTTCAATAGTAGTAATTGGCTTTAATGCATGAAAACTAAAAATAGTCATATCTGCAAAATTACCAATTTTTTTGCCCTTGTATTCACCACCAAATGAATGTGAGCTATCTGATACAAAATAGAGGTTATTTTCTCTACAAATATCTAATATCTCATCTATATCTACACTATTTCCAGCAAAATCTACACTAACAATAGCTTTGATATTATCATTTTCATTTAGTATTTTTTTTATACATTTAACATCTATATTACCATTGTTATTGCAACCACAAAATACAGGTGTTATATTATTTTCAAGCATCATATTTGATGTAGCACAAAATGTAAGTGGTGTCGTTATAGCCTTAAATCCATCGATAGATAGAATTTTATAGGCGATATTTAAAGCAGATGTAGCAGAGTTGAACACGACTGCAAACCTTACTCCTAAATATTCTGCGATCTTTTTTTCAAAAGATTCAACAAGCATGCCTTGCGTTACATACTCACCTTTTAAAGCTGATACAACAGAATCTACATCATCATCATCTATAAATTGAGTACTATAAGGTATCATAAAAGTAAAGAATCTATTTTAGAAGCAAGTGATGATATATTATGAGATTTAGCAAACATTGATGCATTAGATACTAAAAAGTCTTTATCAAACATACTTTCACCAATTTTTGTAGACTCATTTTTTAGTTCTCTAAGAGTATCTTCTATAATTTTATTTTGAATTTTTAGTGATTTTTTAAAAATTGAAATATCGCCATCATTATCTGGAATAATATCTAAGATTCTATTTGCATCAAAAATAATATTTCCATTATCATCTTTTATAATCTGACTTTGTGTAAATATCTGTCTATTAAATAATTTTGCATCGGATAATTTTGACAATATCTCTGTCAAAGAATTACTATTTAATACATCATTGATAGTTTGACTTGCTATCTGCAGTATTCCTATATTATTATTCAACTCTCTTGTTTTAATAGTTGAATAACCATTATCTATATACTCATTATCAAAATCTAAATTTTGTTTTGAAGTAGAAATATTTTTATCTAAAACTTGCTTAGAATCCAATGCAATCAAATTTGTGGTATTTTTAGAATTTATTCTCATAAATTACCTTAGTAAATAGTTTACTATAAACTAAAGCATTTTTTGTTCCAAATATTTAGTATGTATCCTTGACTTTTGAAAATCTTCATTATCCATTATATTTATATGAAATGGAATAGTAGTTTTAATACCTTCAACTTTAAACTCTTTTAATGCTCTCCTCATTCTAGCGATAGCCTTTGGTCTATCCTCTGCCCAAACAATAAGCTTACCAATCATAGAATCATAAAACATAGGCACACTATATCCGGCATAAACATGTGTATCCATTCTTACATTTCCACCACCAGGTGGTATCCAAGCAGTAATCTTTCCAGGACATGGATAAAATTTTTCTGGGTCTTCTGCTGTAATTCTGCATTCTATAGAATGACCCTTAAAGATAATAGAATCTTGACTAGGCAATTCATCACCTTCTGCTATTTTTATCATAAGCTCTATTAAATCAAGACTGCTAACCATCTCACTTACGGTATGCTCTACTTGAAGCCTTGTATTCATTTCCATAAAATAAAAATCTGTTTTATTTTCATCAAGTAAAAATTCAAATGTACCAGCACCTTCATATTTAATATATTTTGCAGCTTTTACTGCAGTCTGTAGCAATTTTTTTCTCACTTCCTCACTTAAAACAACTGCTGGAGATTCTTCTATCAATTTCTGCTGTCTTCTTTGCAAAGAACAATCTCTCTCTCCAATATGTAATACATTACCATGTTTATCAGCAATAACTTGAACTTCAATATGTTTTGGATTTTTTATAAACTTCTCTATATATATAGATCCATCACCAAAAGCACTAACTGCCTCAGATTCGGCTGCAAGAAATGAATTTTTAAAATTTTCTATATTTTCAACTATTCTCATACCTCTACCACCGCCTCCAGCAGCGGCTTTAATAATCACAGGAAAACCTATTTTTTCTGCTATTTTCTCAGCTTCTTTCACATCTCTAACAACACCATCACTACCATCAATCACAGGAATACCAGCTTCTTTCATTACATCTTTTGCTTTACTTTTATCACTCATTAATGCCATAATACTTTGACTTGGTCCAATAAAAGTTACATTATGATTTTCACAAATCTCAACAAAGTTTTGATTCTCACTTAAAAAACCATAACCTGGAAATATAGCATCAATTTTAAATAAGTCAACAACAGTAATAATAGCTGGAATATTTAAGTAACTATCACTTGATTTTGGTCCACCTATGCAAACCTTAATATCAGCAATATCTAGATAATGCACATCTTTATCTGCAGTAGAATAAATAACAACCGCTTCCTTACCCATATCTTGTATAGTTCTAATAGCCCTCAAGGCTATCTCACCACGATTGACAATTAAAATTCTCTTAATTTCTTTTTTAATAGTTTTATTCATTTACATCTTCTCAACTACAAATAATTCACTACTAAATTCTACGCCCTGTGCATCAGATGGAATAATGTCTATTATTTTGCAGTCAAATTCCGCTTCGATTTCATTCATTATCTTCATAGCTTCAATAATTGCTATTGTTTGACCTTTTTTTACTTTATCACCAATATTAACATAAGGAGCAGAATCTGGAGATGGCGCCCTATAAAATGTGCCAACCATAGGTGATGTAATGACTTCCCTATTTGCACTTACCTCAGATACTCCAGATTGCATGGATTGTGAAACAGATATTGTGTCTAGATTAGTTTGTATACTTGGCACAGAAACCTGCTGGAAACTATTTTCAGAAACATCCTTTTGTTGTTTGATATTACCTTTTTCAAGAGAAATCTCAAAACCATCATTAATAATTTTTAATTTTGTAGAACCAGAGTTGTCAAACATTTCGAGTAATTTTTTTATTTCTTGTATATTCATTATTAAACCTTTAAATATAAAATTTTATTTAAATCAAAGCATAGAAAACAAGTAATCAATTTTGTATAATAGCATAAAATTAATGAAAGGCTTATTTTATATGGGTTTAAAATCTGATAACTGGATAAAGAAAATGTCTGCACAACAAGATATGATTTCTCCATTTGTAGAAAATCAACTAAGAAAAGGGGTAATTAGTTATGGTGTAAGCAGCTATGGGTATGATATTCGTGTAGCTAATGAATATCAAATTTTTACAAATATAAACTCTACTATAGTTGACCCTAAAGATTTTAATACAAACAATGTGGTTCACTATACAGGTGATGTTTGCATAATTCCTCCAAATTCATTTGCACTTGCTAGGACGATAGAATATTTTAAGATTCCAAGAAATGTATTAGCAATATGTCTTGGAAAAAGTACATACGCAAGGTGCGGAATAATAGTAAATGTAACACCATTTGAACCAGAATTTGAAGGCCATATTACAATTGAAATATCAAATACAACTCCATTACCCGCAAAAATATATTCAAACGAAGGGATTGCTCAAGTATTATTTTTAGAAGGTGATAATCAATGTGATATAAGTTATAAAGATAGAAATGGTAAATATCAAAAACAGACAGGTATTACATTACCAAAGGTAATGTAATATATAACACATAAAGTTTTAATATCTTATGTATTATTTTACAAATTCAATTATGGCCATAGGTGCAGCATCACCTCTTCTAATAATAGTTCTATGTATTGATGTATAACCGCCATTCCTCTGTGCATATCTAGGAGCAATCTCTGTAATTAACTTTTTTGTAGCTATTTTATCTTGTAATTTTGCAAATACTTGTCTATGAGAATTACTATCACCAACCTTTGCTTGAGTAATCAATTTTTCAACAAAAGATTGCAATTCTTTAGATTTAAACAATCCTGTTTGTATCTTTTCATATTTTATTAATGAAATTGAAAGATTTCTCAACAATGCTTTTCTATGAGATGAAGTTCTCCCAAGCTTTCTATAATCATTACCATGTCTCATATAAAATTCCTTAATTTTATTTATTAAATTTTTTAATAAGAAGTTCTCTAATATTATTTGGTATCTTTGCGCCTACTTGATAACCTATCTCCTTTAATTTCTCTGTTATCTCATCGTAAGATCTCTTTCCTAAATTTTTAATATTCTTCAATTCATTCTCTTCCATTAAAACTAACTCACCAATATACTTTAATCCCATCTTATCAAAGCAGTTAGAACATCTAGCACTAAGATTTAAGCTATCTATCTTTTGAAATAATATCTTTGCTTCACTTGGTTCTTCTTCAATACTTTTAGTAGATGTATCCATAATATTTAACTCTTGACTAAAAATACTCATTTGTTTATACATTACAGATATGGAATATTTAAATGCCTCTATTGCAGTAATTCTTCCATCAGTCTCTATATCAAATACAACCTTTTCAAATGTAGGATCATCTTTTACAAGAACATTCTCTATGTCATATGTAATCTTTTTAACTGGAGTAAAATATGCATCAATTGGTATAAAAGAGTCCAATATTGTTCCTCTTATGTCTTCACTAGATACATATCCTATACCTTTGTTAATAATGATAGAAAAATCAATTCTAACATCGTCATTTATAGTAGAAATATAAACTTCTGGATTGACAACATCAACCTTGTCAGTTTTTAAATCAGCACCAGTTAAAATTTTTTCCCCAGTAAAAGTATAATTTACAATAAGACTTGTCTCATCTTGATCTCTTAGTTTGAACTGTAATTTTCGTAGATTTATAATAAACAGAGAAACATCTTCTGTCATACCTTTTATAGAGTCAAACTCATGAGACACACCGTCTATTTTTATACCAACTACAGAGTAACCAACTGAACTAGACATTAATAATCGCCTAATAGGATGAGCTAAAGTTATTCCATAACCAGTCTCAAATGGATATGCAGAAATCCTTGCTCTATTTGGACTTATTTGTTCCACATCTATATTTGTAGGAACAAAAGGAAATGTTTTAATAGTTTTCATACAAATACCACCTAACTATTATTTAGAATATAACTCAACGATAAGTCGCTCTTCTACAGGAATTAGAACCTCATCCCTATTTGGCAACCTTGTAAAAATACCAAATAATTTATTTTCATCAACATCAACCCATGGAACAATCCCAGTTTGTTTTGTTAATTCTAAAGATCTAACAATTTGCTTATTATTAACACTCTTTTCTCTAATACTAATCTTCTGACCAATACTAACAACAAATGAAGGTATATTCACTTTCTTACCATCAACTAAAATATGACCATGTGTAACTAACTGCCTAGCAAACCTTCTCGTCGATGCAAAACCCATTCTATACACTACATTGTCCAATCTTTGTTCTAATAACTTAATAAGATTCTCACCTGTGTTACCTTCTATTCTATGAGCCTCATTGAATATGGATTTAAATTGCTTCTCTGAAACGCCATACATAAATTTAGCCTTTTGCTTCTCTCTTAACTGAAGACCATATTCTGATATTTTACCACCATTTTGTCCATGTTGACCAGGTCCATATTTACGTGAATTTAAAGCACATTTTCCAGCAAGCCTTCTTTCTCCCTTCATATCAAGACTTACACCAAATCGTCTCTCAATTTTCTCTACAGGTCCAATATATCGTGCCATTTATTCTCCTTAAACTCTTCTTCTTTTAGGTGGTCTACAACCATTATGTGGTAACGGTGTCACATCTTTTAACCATAACACCCTAATACCATCTACAGATCCAACACTTTTTATTGCGGTTTCCCTGCCACTGCCAGGTCCTTGAACTTTAATGCCAACTTCTTTAATTCCACATTCTTTTGCTTTTAACAAAGCAGATTCTACAGACTGTTGAGCAGCATATGGGGTTGATTTTTTAGAACCTTTAAACCCAAGTGCACCTGCTGTACTCCAACACAAAACATTGCCCATCTCATCAGTAACAGTTACAGAAGTATTATTAAAAGTAGCAGATATATGGACAATACCCCTAGCTATATTTTTTTTTGTAGTCTTTTTTCTTGTATTAATTTTTGTATTATTCTTAGCCATTATTACTCCTACTTACTGCCTATTGTTTTCTTTTTACCTTTTCTGGTTCTGGCATTATTTTTTGTTGTTTGACCACGAACCGGAAGTCCTTTTCTATGTCTAATACCTCTATAACTTCCAACTTCCATCAATGCTTTAATATCCATAGTAACTTTCTTACGCAAATCACCCTCAACAATATAGCATTCCTGAATCTTTTTTGATATTGAAGATACTTCATCTTCGCTGAGATCATTAACTCGCTTGTCAAAAGAAATATTTACAGCATTTAGGATATCTCTTGATGTTTTTAACCCTATGCCATATATATATGTAAGAGCATACTCTACTCTCTTCTTTTTTGGCAAATCTACACCAGCAATTCTAGCCATAATTTTATCCTTGTCTTTGTTTATGTTTTGGAGTTACACATATCACACGAATAACACCTTTTCTTTTTATTATCTTACATTTATCACACATTTTCTTTACAGATGGTCGAACTTTCATTGTTTCTCCTTAAAAATAATTTTACAAATTTGTGAAATTAAGTGAAAATCTAAGAATCATAAAAGTTTATATTATATAAATTACTACTTTAAAGATTACTTATAAATTTCATTTAACCTTAACTGCATATCTATTAATTCCTGATCTTTTTGGATATCCTCTGTTTTATACCTAAGAGTAATCCTGCCCTTGTCTATACTATATGGTGTCAATTCTAATTTAACTATATCCCCAGTTAATATTCTGATATAATGCATTCTTAACTTACCAGCTATATGGCACAATACAATATGTCCATTTTCAAGACCTACCCTAAATGTAGCATTAGGTAGTACTTCTATAACTTTACCATATATTTCAATTACATCATCCTTGACTTTTTTCTTTTTGATATCTTTTTCATATTTATCTTTTGCCAAAAAATTACTCCTCTGATAAAATAATTGCTCTATTATCAATAATTGCAATAGTATGCTCATAATGACTACCATTTAAACCATCTTCGGATACAACAGACCAATTATCTTTTAAAATTTTATAATTACCACTTCTATTACAAATCATTGGCTCTATGCAAAAAACCATACCATTTTTAATTTTTGGTCCCTGTATTGGATCTGTATCTATATAATTTGGTATTTCTGGTTCTTCATGTGGTCTTCTACCTATACCATGCCCACAAAATCCACGAAGCGGGGTATATCCATTTGATAAAATAAAATCCTGTATTAAAAAACTAAGCTGTTTAAATCTTAATCCTGGTCTAATATTATCTATAGCATATAAAAGAGCATCTTTTGAACACTGAATTAACTTTTCATCCTCTTTAGAAATTTCTCCTATGCCAAATGTAATAGCAGCATCACCATACCAACCATTACATTCAACTCCAATATCCACACCTAAAATATCACCATTCTGCAATTTATATGAACTTGGAATCCCATGAATTATAACTTGATTAACAGACAAACATATAGATTTTGGGAATCCATATAAACCTTTAAATGATGGTTTTGCGTTACAACTAATAATAAAATCATTTGCTATTAAATCAAGCTCTTCTAGAGTAATTCCTACTTTAGCACTTGCACGAACCTTATTCAAAGCTTTAGCTACTATACTGCTTGAATATCTTAAAGATTCTATCTCTTTAAGATTTCTTATTGGTATAGACATTACAAACCTGTAGCACTTAGTGTTTGGTATTTATTCATATAAATTTGCGCTTCAATTCTTCGCATAGTATCAATAGCAACTTGAACAACAATCAAAACAGCTGTACCACCAAAAATAAATGGTACACCTACACTTTTTAATACAATCCAAGGAATAGTAGATATAGAAGCCAAATACAACGCACCCCAAAAAGTAAGATTACTTGCCGTTGTGTTCAAAAAGTTTGAAGTTCCTTCACCTGGCCTAAGACCTGGAATAAAACCACCTTGTCTTTTTAAATTCTCAGATATATCTTTAGAATTAAAAACAATAGAAGAATAAAAAAATGCAAAAAACATCACCAAGAAAAACATAATAATGTTATATGCACTACCATTTGGATTTAAAAAATCTGCAATTGCAAGCATGGTACTATTTGATGAAGCTTGCAAAAGTGTAGATGGAAAAATTAATACAGCTGATGCAAAAATAGGTGGTATTACACCACTTAAGTTTAATTTAATTGGTATATAATTCATAATTCTTTTATTTTGATTTTGCATAATAATTTTCCTTGCATAGCTTACTGGAATTCTACGTTCTGCAAGTTCAACATATATAATAATAAATATAGTAGCAAGTATAACTAATACAATTAAAATCAATACTAATAAATTTATCTCTCCAGTATTAACAAGTTCAAATGTACTACCTATGGCAGATGGAATACCTGCAACAATCCCAGCAAAAATAATCAAGCTAATTCCATTTCCAACACCCTTTTGTGTTATCTGTTCACCTATCCACATAAGCATCATTGTACCAGCTAACATAGAGAATACAGAGATAACAATAAAAATGTTCATATCAATTAAAATAGCATTACCATAATTGCCCTCTAGTGTTTTTAATCCTATGGAAACACTTACAGCCTGAATAATGGTAATTACTATTGTTGCATATCTAATGATTTGCATGTATTTTTGCATACCATCACGCTCTTTTTTCATTTTAGCAAGATTTGGAAATGTAGCAGCAAGGAGTTCCATTACAATTGATGCAGTAATATATGGCATAATACCAAGAGAAATAATACTAAGTCTTTCTACTGCTTGTCCACTAAACATATTAAATAACCCTAGTGCATTTCCTGAGTTAGAATCAAAAAACTTTTTTATTACCTCTACATCAACTCCAGGTATTGGCACATATGCTAATACTCGGTAAGCAAATAGAAAAACTAGAGTGATAAGTATTTTATTTATTATAGTTTTATTCATCGACTATTTTCCACTAACAGTGATGTTGTCATCTCTAATTTTTGATGCAATATTTTTTACATTCTTACCTATCAACTTAATCTTATTTGTTTGAGATGGGTACTTATGAACGCTTCTTATTGATAATTTAGTAATTTCATCAAGAGTGGCAATTTTTGTAATTTTATCTACATTTATTACATAAGGCTTTACAACTCTACTCTTAAATCCAATTTTTGGAAGTCTTCTTTGTAAAGGCTGTTGACCACCTTCAAAGCCTATTTTCTGACTATAACCACTTCTAGCAGTTTGTCCTTTACCACCTCTTGTAGAAGTTTTTCCCATACCACTACCTTGACCACGACCAACTCTCTTAATAGATCTAACACTATTTTTAGCCGGCTTAATATTCTCTAATGCCATTTTATTTCCTTATTAAACTTAATTTTATGCCTTAATTCTACTCAAAGCATCTACTGTAGCACGAACTACATTGTAAGGATTGCTAGAACCAAGTGACTTTGTTAGTATGTCTTTAATGCCTGCAAGTTCTATTACAGGTCTAGCACTGCCTCCTGCAATAACCCCAGTACCCTCACTTGCCGGTCTAAGGAGTATTCTGCTTGCATTATATTTATGCTCTATATCATGAGCAATAGTAGTCCCCTTGATATTTACCTGAACTATGTTTTTAAAAGCATCATCAATAGCTTTTTTAATTGCATCTGGAACTTCTTTTGCCTTACCTAGTCCAAATCCAACAAGACCATTCTTATTACCAACTACAACAAGAGCATTAAACCGAAATCTTCTACCACCCTTAACAACTTTAGTTACTCTACCAATATTAACAACAACTTCCTTAAACTCTTCTCTATTAATTTCCATTATACAATAATCCTTTTTTTATAAAGATATACCATTTACTCTAAGAGAATCTGCAAAACTAGCAACTACCCCGTGATACAAGTATCCATTTCTATCGAAAACAACATGTGATATATTTGCATCTTTAAGACTTTTTGCAAAGTGCTCTGCTATTAATTTCACATTTTCGATATTATTAGATAAACCTAATTTTTTACCATCTACACTAGCAACCGTAACACCCCTAGTATCATCAATTGCTTGAGCATAGAAATATTTATTTGATCTAAATATGCTTACTCTAGGCTTTTTAGAACTTCCAAAGATTTTACTCCTAACTCTAGCTTTTCTCTTTAATTTAAGCTTCTTTTTTAATTTTAAAGTATTACTTAACATCTAACCAACCTCATTTATTAATCTACTTCTTAGCAGTTTTACCAGCTTTACGTATTATAACCTCATCAACATATTTTATACCTTTACCTTTATATGGCTCAGGAGATCTAAATGACCTAATTTCAGAAGCAACCTGACCGATTTGCTGTTTATCCACACCTTTTAATGTCAAAATATTTTTATCCAAAGTTATTTCAATACCATTTGGTATATCATAATTAATTGGATGAGAATATCCTAAAGAAAGTTCTAAGACATTACCTTTTACAGATGCTTTATATCCAACACCATTAATCTCTAATTGTTTTGTAAAACCATTTGTTAAACCAATCACAATATTATTTGCTAAAGCTCTATATGTACCCCAGAATGCCTTCGCCTTAAGACCTTGAGATTCCTTTAATCCAAATAATAAAACTCCATCGTTAAGACTTATTTCAACCCTATTATGAGTTTCCAATTCTTTCTGTATCTTAGTATTCTTAAAAATAAGCTTAGTACCCTCTAAAGATACATCTAACCCTTTTGGAATAACTATTGCTTGTTTACCAATTCGTGACATAACAATCTCCTACCATATACTACATAAAGCTTCGCCGCCTACATTATTTTTATAGGCTTCATCATTCGAAATCACACCTTTTGAAGTGCTTACGACAATAGTTCCATAACCATTTTTAAATCTTTTCAATTCTGTTCTACTTTTATAAACTCTTCTTCCAGGTTTGCTAATTCTTGTAACTTCACTTATTAAAGATCTTCCTTTTTCATCATAACCAAGCATTACTGTGATACTCTGTTTGTTATCTTTGGAGTTAACTCTAAAATCTTTAATAAACCCTTTAGCCTTAAATACTTCTAAAATTGATACAACTATCTTTGCATAATAAAGATCAGTATACTCTAATTTCCGCATAGAAGCATTTCTGATTCTAGTAATTGAATCTGCAATTATATCATTTACCATAAGTTTCCCCTTACCAACTAGACTTTCTAAGACCAGGAACTAAACCTTCATTACCCATCTTTCTTAAACATACTCTACATAAATTAAAATCTCTATAAACAGAATGCGGACGACCACAGACCTGACATCTTGAATATGATCTTGAACTAAATTTTGCTTTTCTTGCATTCTTTGCAATCATCGATTTTTTCGCCATTTACTTTCCTTTCCCAAAAGGCAAACCAAGAAATTCTAATAATTTAAAAGCTTCTTTATCACTATTTGTAGAGGTTACTATAGTAATATTCATACCATGAGTAACCATAATATCGTCATAAACAACTTCAGGAAACACAAGCTGCTCCTTAAGTCCAAAATTGTAATTACCTCTACCATCAAAACCATTTCTAGGGATACCTCTAAAATCTTTAACTCTTGGCAAAGAAATTACAATTAGTTTCTCTAAAAAGTTATACATCTTTTTGCCCCTAAGAGTAACTTTTACACCCATCAAGGCACCCTCTCTCATTTTAAATCCAGCAACAGATTTTTTTGCTTTGGTGATTACAGCTTTTTGTCCAGCTATTAAAGAAATTGTATCTGCTATATTTTGCATAATTTTTGCTTCTTTTGAATAGTCACCAGCTCCAACACTTATCACAATTTTTTCAAGTTTTGGAATAAGCATAGGATTTTTTATATCAAACTCTTTTGATAATTTATCTCTTACTTCATTTAAATATAATTCCTTCAACTGATACATCTTAAACCTTTCTACAACTTTTTAACATTTGATATATGGATTGGCTTTTCTTTATTTATAAAACCACCTTTAGGATTACTATCACTTGGTTTAACTGATTTTTTTACTATGTTGCAACCTTCTACAATAACCTTAGAATCCTTAGGAAGCACTTTTAAAACCTTTCCACTCTTTCCCTTATCATCACCAGCAATAATGGTAACAATATCATCTCTTTTAATTTTAGCCATCAAAGCACCTCCGGAGCAAGTGATACTATTTTCATAAAATTAGCATATCTCACCTCTCTGCCAACTGGTCCAAAAATTCTAGTACCTATTGGTTCCTTCTTTGCATCTAAAATAACAGCTGCATTATCATCAAATCTAATTAGAGAGCCATTTTCTCTATGTATTTCTTTCTTTGTTCTTACTATAACAGCCTTCACTACATCACCTTTTTTGACCTTACCATTAGGAATAGCCTTTTTAACAGATGCAACAACCACATCACCAACACTAGCATATCTTCTATGGCTACCACCTAGAATCTTAATACACATCAACTCTTTTGCACCACTATTATCAGCAACATTCATTCTAGTGAAACTCTGTATCATCAATCAACTCCTGCAGTTATTGTCTTATTTAGTTTAAAAGACTTATTTTTAGATATAGGCTTACATTCAATTGCTTCAACTACATCACCTATATTACAAGAATTATTTTCATCATGAATTATATACTTTTTAAATCTCTTTACAATTTTTCTGTATTTTGGGTGGACAACCTTCCTCTCAACTAATATACTAAAACTCTTATTGCCACTCTTTTTAACTACCTTGCCTTGAATAATTCTTTTATGTTTTTGCTCTTTATTCATCATTAACCTCTTTTTGCCGATATAGCAGTATTAATTCTTGCTATTTCTTTTCTTACTGCAGAAATCTCACAATAATTAGTAAGTTGCATTGTTTTAAGCTGTAACTTTAATTCAAATAATTTCAATTTCTTATCTTTCAGCATATTTTGCAACTCTTGTATATCTTTGTCTTTAATATCACTAAACTTTATCATATCAGTAGATTTCATTTTCACTCTCACTAGTTATAATTTTTGTTTTAAATGGGAGCTTGCTTTGTGCTAACGCCAAAGCTTCTCTAGCTAAAGATTCCTCTACACCAACCATCTCATAGATAATCCTTCCTGGTTTAATATTCATAACCCATTTATCAACAGCACCCTTACCTTTACCCATCCTTGTTTCTAATGGTTTAGCAGTAATTGGCTTATCTGGAAAAACACGAATCCAAACTTTACCAGACCTCTTGATATGTCTTGTCATCGCAATTCTAGCCGCTTCAATTTGTCTTGAATCTATTCTTCCAGCTTCTATTGCTTTGATAGCAATATCACCAAAAGCTATTTTATTACCACGAGTAGCTTTTCCTCTATTGCGACCTTTCATTTGTTTTCTATATTTAGTTTTCTTTGGCATTAACATAATTTATTGCCTCCCTCGTTTTTTACTAGCTTTAACATCTGCTTTCGCATCAGAAGATTCTTTTTTATCAACTTGAATCCCTTTATGTAAAACTTCGCCTTTAAAAATCCAAACTTTTACACCAATAATTCCAAAAGTTGTCTTAGCCTCAGCAAAACCATAGTCAATCTTAGCTCTTAATGTATGAAGAGGCACCCTACCCTCCATATACCACTCTGTTCTAGCCATTTCAGCACCAGCAAGTCGTCCAGAAACTTTTACCTTAATGCCTTTTGCACCAGATTTCATAGCTGTCTGCATAACTTTTTTCATAGCACGCCTAAATGCAACTCTTCTTTCTAGTTGCATAGCAACATTTTCAGCCGCCAATTGGGCATTAGCTTGAGGTCTTTTTACTTCCTTTATATTTATTGCTACATCTTTTTTTACTAATTTTTTTAAACTTTCTTTAATTTTTTCTATATCTGCACCCTTTTTACCAATAATCACTCCAGGGCGAGCTGCAACAACAGTAATTTTAATTTTTTTAGTTGTTCTTTCAATAATTGTTTCACTAATTCCAGCATAATACAATTCATTCTTAACAAAATTACGAATCTTGTAATCTTCACCTATATTAGATGCAGTTACTTTTTGAGAAGGAAACCATCTAGATATCCAATTTCTATTAATACCTAATCTAAGACCTATTGGATTAACTTTTTGACCCATATTACTTTACCTTACCTTTTTTAACTTTATCTTCTTTTGCCTCAGAAACTTCAACTATTACATGTGAAGTAGGCTTTCTTATTGGAGCACCTCTCCCTCTAGCCTTTGGCGTCATTCTTCTAAGAACTGGACCCGCATCAACCCTACAAGATTTAATAATTACATTTTGTGCATCGTAATTTCCATTAGCAATAGCAGATGCTATAACCTTATAAATTACTTTTGCTGCTTTATTGGGAGTAAATTCTAAAGTAGCTAGTGCCAATTCAGCATTCATCCCTTGAATCTCTCTTGCAATTAATCTAGCTTTTGTAGGTGATAATCTAATATACCTTAATATTGCTCTACTCATCAAATTCACCTCTTAAATTATTTACCAATCTTTTTTTGAACAGAACCTTTGTGTCCTTTAAATGTTCTAGTAAGAGCAAACTCTCCCAATTTATAACCAACATGAGATTCTGTTATATATACAGGAATAAAAACCCTTCCATTATGAACATTAAAAGTAAGTCCTATCATCTCTGGAATAATAGTGCTTCTTCTTGACCAAGTTTTAATAGGTTTATTATCTTTATTTTCTTTTGCTTTTAAAACTTTTTTTGTTAAATAATCATCAGTAAAAGGACCTTTTTTAATTGACCTAGCCATTTATATTCCTTATTTTTTTCTTCTTGAAATAATCAATCTATCACTAGACTTTTTTCGTCTTGTCTTATAACCTTTAGCTGGAGTACCCCAAGGCGATACGGGATGCCCACTTGAACCAGTTTTACCTTCTCCACCACCATGAGGGTGATCGATAGGATTCATAGCAGAACCTCTTGTTTGAGGCCTAATACCCATGTGCCTAGCTCTACCTGCCTTACCAATAGATATATTCATATAATCTTCATTTCCTATACTTCCTATAGTAGCCCTGCATTCTTCTAAAATATATCTCATCTCCCCGCTTGGCATTTTAATAATTGAATACTTGCCTTCTCTCCCCATTAGTTGAGCACTTGCGCCAGCACTTCTTACTAGCTGACCACCTGCACCTGGATGAAGTTCAATATTATGAATTATAGTACCAATTGGAATAGCTCTTAACTTCATAGAATATCCAATTTTAACATCTATGCCCTCATCAGCAGATAAAATTCTATCTCCAACATTAAGACCATTTGGTTGCAATATATATCTTTTTTCACCATCTACATAAGCAATAAGTGCAATACGACAATTTCTAAATGGATCGTATTCTATAGCTTTTACAACACCTTCTATATTTAGCTTATTGCGTTTAAAGTCAATAATTCTATATAACTTTTTTGCTCCGCCTTCTTTGTGTCTAGAAGTAATTCTTCCATTATTATTCCTTCCAGCAGTAACTTTTAATTTAACCAATAATGACCTAACACTCGCTTTAGAAGTGATATCCCTAGAACTAAGACCAGACATAAACCGCCTACTTGGCGTATATGGTTTGTAAGTTTTAATAGCCATTCATAAATCCTTATGATCTTAAAGATTCTATCTTAGCACCTTCAGGTACTTTGACATAAAATTTTTTAAAGTCGCTTCTATTACCTTCCACACCTCTAAACCTCTTTGTTTTACCTTGTTGATTAAGAGAATTGATTCTAAGTGGTGTAAAACCAAAGTATTTAATACAAATACTTTTTAATTGATTTTTGGTAACTCTTTGTGATGTTTGAAAAACTATAATCCCATTTTCCTGCTGATTTAAGGATTTCTCTGTATACATTATTGTTTTAATATCTGTTATATCTGCCATTATTGACCCCTTGAATTATTTACCAAATTATCAAACACAGCTTTTTCACACACTACAGCTCTAAATACAGCTATTAAATAAGCATTTACTTCATTTTCTTCTACAACGTAACAATCTTTTAGATTTCTAAATGCAAGAAATGTATTATCATTAATACTTTTAACAATAAATAATATACTTTTTTCATCTAATTTCTTATATACAGAAAATGCATCCTTTGTCTTGCCACTAGTAATATTAATAGAATCTGTTACATATAGCTTACCTAAAGATGCTTTCTGATTAATTGCATATTCTAACGCTAATCTTTTTTGTTTTTTATTAATTTTTATATTGTAATTTCTATTATTTTGGGGACCATGTGCAACACCGCCACCAACAAATACAGGTGATGTAATACTTCCTGCTCTTGCTCTTCCACCACCTTTTTGACTCCATGGCTTCTTACCGCCACCACTTACTTCGCCTCTATTTTTTGCTTTTGCAGTATTATTTCTTAATGAAGCTAAATATGACTTAACATATAAATATAAGTTATGCTCTTTTACTTCTGCATATTTCTCAGGAAGAAGCATATCTGATTTTTTTTCAAATTGCTCATTCAATAAAATTACTTTACTCATTTTACAACCTTTATCCTTCCATAAATTCCATTATAACCTGGAACTGAACCCTTTAACACCAATACTGAATTAGTCTTATCAAATGATATTATTTCATTTTGTGTAGTAACAAGTTCATTACCATAATGACCAGACATTTTTTTACCCTTTTGAACCCTTCCTGGCCATTCCCTATTACCTATTGAACCTGGGGCTCTATGAAATCTAGAACCATGTGCCGCTGGACCACCTTGAAAATTCCACCTTTTTACAACACCAGAAAAACCTCTACCTTTTGTATTTAGTGAAACTTTAACCTTTTTTGCACTCTCTAATATACTTAAATCCAAATTACCGATTTCAGTATTAGCCACACTAATTGTCGCAAAGTTATTAAATTCTTTTGTTATATTATATTTCTTTTGTTGTCCTAAAATTGGCTTATTAATAAACTTGCCTTTCTTATATGCAACAATTGCCTTACCATTATCAAGCAACTCACATACTTTTGTATCAATTATTTTAAGCAGAGTAACAGCTATACTACTTGTACCTACCGTCCTACTCATACCTATCTTTTCTACCAAAAATTCCATATAGTCATTCCCTCACAAACTTAATTTATAAATGTAACTTCTACTTCTACTTCTGGCGCTAGATCAAGCCCCATTAAACTATCAACAGTTTCTGGAGTAGCAGACATAATATCAATTATCCTACTATGAATTCTCATTTCAAATTGCTCTCTAGAATCTTTATTAATGTGTGGTGATCGTAAAACTGTATATTTTCTCTTTCTTGTAGGCAATGGAACTGGTCCAACTATCTCAGAACCTGTTCTTTTTGCTGTTTCAACAATAGATAAAACCGATCTATCTAGAACTCTATGGTCATAAGCCTTTAGCTTGAGTCTCATTTTTTCCATTTTTATTATTTCCTTGTCTAAGTATATAGAACGCATAAGACAGAACACTGCCTATAGTTTTAAAATGAAGGTAAAATTCTATAACAAACAGCAAGGTTAGTCAATACTTTTTACTATAAATAGGGAAATATAATATATTTTATTTCCTTATAAAAAGGAAATAAAATATATAAAAACACTACAAATTAAATTCAATAAAAAATAAAAATATCAATCATTATAATGTTATAATTCTTTTATTCTGTTCTCTACATTATCAATAATCCAACCAGGAGTAGATGCACCAGCAGTAATACCGCAAACCTTCTTGTCTAAAAACCAATTTTCTTGCAATTCATTTTCATCTTCAACACAATAACTATCTTTACAATAATTAAGTGAAATTTGTAAAAGTTGCTTTGTGTTTGAGCTTTGTTTTCCACCAACCACAATAACAATATCACATTCTTTAGCTAACTGCTTTACAGCTTCTTGATTTTCGAAAGTAGCATTACATATAGTATTAAATACACGCACTTCAGGACTTATTTCTATCAAATAGTTTGCAATTTCTAAAAATTTTGATAAATTCTTTGTTGTTTGCGAAACTAATGCAATTTTATTTCTAACAATATTAGAATCAATACTTTCTTTATCCAAAACCACTTGATATGGACTGGAACAATAACTTGCAACACCTTTTACTTCTGGATGATCTTTATCACCAAAAATAATGATATTATAGCCTTCATTACTCATCTGTTCACAAATTTTTTGTGGCTTAGTAACAAAAGGACAAGTAGCATCAATAATGTGAGTATTTATTTGTTTTAATTTTTCTAAATCATTTTTTTGGATACCATGTGTTCTAATAATAACATTAGAATCTTCTTTTATATTATCTAAATTTGTCTCTACATTTACATTAAAATTTATCTTCAATCTATCAATTTCTTTTTGATTATGTATTAATGGACCAATTGTAACTGCATTTTTATTTTGTTCAGCAAGCCTTATTGCTCTCTTTACACCAAAACAAAATCCATACTTTTCTGCTCTTTTAATTTGCATAATCAACCAACCTTTATTTAATAATTTTTTACTTCTGTAATATTTTTTATAATATCTAAAAAGTTTGGAAATGATACATCTATACAATCAGAATCTACAATATTTACACCATATAAAATTCCAAGTATTGCAAAACTCATAGCAATTCTATGATCTCCATAGCTATTTATGGATATAGTTTTATCTATTATATTTATACCACCATCAATAATAAATCCATCATCTAATTCTTCACATTTAACTCCAAATAACCTAAGACCTTCTAATGTTGTCTTTATCCTATCGCTCTCTTTAAAGCGCAATTCTCCTGCATTTATAACTTTACTAACACCATTTGCACATGCAAAAGCAATAGCTAGAGCTGGAATTTCATCTATAAGCCATGATATATTAGAATCTATAGTAATTGCATTTAGTTTATTATTTTGCACAACAATATCACCTATATTTTCATATTGGCTACTTTTAACTTCTATACTAATATTAACACCCATTTTTTGCAATATATAAAATGCCTCAATTCTAGTTGGATTTAATAAAATATTCTTTAATACAATTTTTGCACCTTTTGATATAGCAGCAAGGACTGCAAAATAAAATGCACTTGAAGGGTCAGATGGGATTGTAATATCAAGAAAATTTAAAGGTGTTTTATCTGAATATATGGTTATTTCATCATTACTAATATCTATATTTGCACCCATTCCAAGCAATATATTTTCACTATGATCTCTACTTTTTGAAATTTCACTAAACTTGCTTACACCTTCTATCTGTATTGCAGATAGAAGCAATGCACTTTTTACTTGTGCTGATGATATGCCACTAAAGTATTCAAATGGTTTTAATAGCGAACCATTAATACAAACTGGAGCAAATGCATTATTACATCTTGAGGTAATATTAGCACCAATACTGACCAAAGGCTTGATTACTCGATCCATTGGTCTAGAATTCAAATATTTATCTCCACTTAATATAAATTGCCCTTTATTTGGTGCTAATAAACCCATATAAAGCCTCATTGCTGTTCCTGCATTACCACAGTAAAGAATATCTGTTGGCTCATTTATGCCATTTTTTGGATCTAAATACATCTCCTTACTATTTTTAATAGATTCAATATCATTTATATTGCCATTAGAATCTACCACATCTAATCCAAGTTGAATAGCTATCTTTAGCGTATTAAGAGTATCTTCGCCAAATAAATAATTTGCAATTCTACTTTTTTTGTTACTAAGAAAGGAAAATATAACACTTCTATGGGATATAGATTTATCTGCAGCAATAGAATCTATACATAAATCTAAAATGCATGAAGAAGGTGAAATCTCCGTATTTCTCATCTAAGTTCAGCTCCAAACTTATCAAACAGTACTTTAACTATATTGTCGATTTTTAATTCATCTTCACTTAATGTTTTATCCAATGATTGAAATACAATTCTAAAACTTAAACTAATTTTATCTCCAAAATCATCATTCTTATATACATCAAGAGGAATAATAGATTTAATATTTTCAAATTTTTTACTTAAAATTTCTTCTTTTATCTTAGAAAACTCTATATTTTTATCAACCAAAACTGTAATATCTCTTTGCGATGATTGAAATTTAGAAAACTCTTTAAATTCTATAATATTGCTAACATTTAACAACTTATCAAAATAAATTTCACATATAAAAGTATCTTCACTAATATCAAGCCTGTTTGCAATAAATGGATTTATTTTGCCCATCAAGCCTATTTTGATTCCATTTTTTATAATTTTTGCACATATGTTTTTATGATAAAGCACATTTGCATTAGTTGATTCTAATAAAAAACTGCCAATAATATCTCCTATAGTATATGCAAAACTATGAAAATTCCATAATTCACCCTTTGGATTTGGATATGCAGGATCTACTTTATTGCCACTTACAACAAAGGCCAAAGATTGCGATTCTATTCGTTTTGAATTATAAATGCTACCCATTTCAAATAATCTAATTGATGTGTAACCATAATTTTTATTTCTTAAGACACTATCAAGCATAGCAGGCAATAAAGAACTTCGCAATGTATCTAAATCACTATTAATTGGATTTGTTATTTCAAGATTATCATCTAATACATCATATCCATAAGATTGTAAAATTTCTTTTTTATAAAATATATAATGCAAACATTCAAAAAATCTATTTGCAGTTGCCTTATTAGCAATAAATCGTTTGAACTTATATAAATTATAATTAATGTCAATATTCCTAAATTGTATAAAATTTTGTGGAATAGATACAACCTTATCAATACCTCTAAGTCTTAATATCTCCTCTGCAACATCTTGTAGACTATGTATATCTTGCCTGTATAAAGGTGGATTTAAAGCAATAAAACTATCATCTGCAGCAGAATTAATAACAAATCCAATCTTTTTTAACAAATCTGTAATTTCTTCATGCTTTATATCATTTCCTATTATTCTACTAATATCATCAAAGCTGCAATCAATTCTAACAGGGGAATAATCTTGAATAACATCCTGGGATGATGAGTAAATCACACTATCTGACATATCACTTAAAAGATTGCATAAAAATTCTACACCCTCTTTTACAAGGGGAGAACTTCCCCTCTTGCTTAAATATAATATTTTTGAGTCAATATTAATCTTATTGTCAAACACAATCTCTGATATGTGAGTTGCAGGGATGAAGCTAGATTCAAAAACAACAAGAGTAGAATCTTGATTTGCAATACTTTTTTTATTACTATCAATACCAATATCATACAACTTCTCATCACCGCAATATACACTCTCAATTCCTCTAGAATCCTTTTTAATGCTTATATGAATTTTTTTATTTTCATTTGAAAGTTCACTATCATAACTATCAAACTTATAAGCATTAACTATCACACCTGTCATATACATAGCAAATTCTAGTAAATTTTGTAATGCATCATCCTTTAGATTATCACAAATTGCAAGTGAAATTTGTGTAGCTATGTCAACATACAATTTATCCAATTTTGCAACTTTGTAGCAAAGCGATGATTGTATGGAACTATCAAATGAAATATGCAATATTCTACCTATACCTGGAGTAATCTCACTTTTTAATTCTCTTTCTTTGTTTGCATAAAATTTAAGATTAAGTGCTGCAGATAAATCTCGTGCAATACCTATCAAACTAAACCAATCACCCCTATTTGGAGTAACACTAACTTCAAAAATAATATCATTAAATAAATCATATTTGCAAAGTTCCTTGCCAAGCTCTAATTCACCTATACTAGAATCTAGAACCAAAATTCCATCATTTATCTTTGGCATCCCAATCTCTAAACTAGAACATATCATACCATGACTATCTACACCCCTTAAGGTACTTTTTTTGATTTCTAGCTTATCAAGCTTTGCACCAATTAAAGCAACGGGAACAAATTGATCCTTTGCTACATTTTTAGCTCCACATACAATCTGAAGAATTTCAGATCCTATATCTACTTTACAAATATTTAATTTATCTGCATCTGGATGTTTTATCTTTTCAATAACATACCCAACAACAACCTTATTTGGAACTCTTAATATTTGTCTATTCTCAACTTCTAAACCTATATCATTTAATGTCTTACAAAGTGTTTCATTGTCTATATGAGAAATATCAATAAATTTAGATATTAAACTTCTGCTAAATTTCATCAAAATTGCTCCAGTAATCTTAAATCTGTTTCAAAAAATGATCTTAGATCATTTACACCATATAAAAGCATAGCAAAACGCTCTACTCCTAATCCAAATGCATAACCACTAACATCTTTTAAGCCAACTGCTTTAAATACATTATCATCTACAACACCACAACCTAAAACTTCAAGCCAGCCGGTATTTGAACAAACCCTGCAACCTAAACCATTACAAAATATACAGCTAATATCTACTTCTGCACTTGGCTCTGTGAATGGGAAAAAACTAGAGCGAAATCTAACCTTAATATCTCCAAACATATATGTAAGAAAATCTTCTAAAATGTATTTTAAATTTGCAAAATTAATCTCTTTGCTATTATCTACAACAAGACCTTCTACTTGATGAAACATCGGAGAATGTGTCATATCATAGTCTCTTCTAAATACAGCACCAGGGCTAATTATTCTAATTGGCAACTTTTCTTCTTCCATTGTTCTAATTTGGACAGGAGAAGTATGTGGTCTAAGCAACATGCCATCATTAAAATAAAATGTATCTTGCATATCTCTTGCAGGATGAAATTTTGGTAAATTCAATGCTTCAAAACTATGAAAATCATCTTCTACAAGCGGTCCATACTTTAAAGAAAAATTCATACCAACAAAATAATCAATAATTCTATCAAATGTAATATTTATGGGATGACCATATGTTGGAGACAAAACGGAATTAAATAAGCTAACATCTATCTTTTGAGATTCTATTTTTTGATTAAACTCAAACTCTTCAAGCTCGTTTTTTTTTGTAGTCAATAAAGATTCTATATTCTGCTTTACTTTGTTTAACTCTTTTGCCAATTGTTTTTTTTCATCATCAGCAATATTCTTTAAAGCGCTAAATTCGCTTGTAAGCAACCCTTTTTTACCAAAAACCTTTAGACGCAATGCTTCTAAATCTCTAATTTGTTTACATTGAGTTATTTCTTGCAATATATTACTTACCCATTCCAAAATATAATACCTTTAATTTATTTTAATCTTATTATAGTTTGTAATTGTATTGAATTTTTTTAAATTTATAGATTTTATTTTAAAGTTTTAATGTTTCGATCCAATTTAAATATTGTTTTAAAACTATTAAAAATATATAATTGCTAGTTTTATAAAATTAATAGCAAATTACTCTATAATAAGGATTTCTTAATATAATGAAATATAGTGTTTTTAAGATTGTTATAACAATAACAATAATAATCAATCTTTCGTATGCATTCAATTTTGATTTTGTAGATGCTAGAAAAAAGGGGTATAGTGATACAGAAATATTAGACTATGTATCAAAGAATTTTAATCAATACGATATAGCAAGTGTAAGACAAGCCGGACTTAGTGATACAGAAATAGTTGATTTCTTCATTCAAAAAGATTCTGTAAATTCACAGTTAGCAAACTTAACAAGAGGGAGCTTTAAAAAAATTCAACCAAGCAAGATTAAAGTATACCCTGAAGAAATATCTTCACGACTTGCACTTGGATGTATGGTTTATACAGGAAGAATGAGACAGCAGGATGGATGGAGTCATATAGCAAAATTAACAGATTTTGCAATTGCAATATACACAGCTGCATATCTCAAAGAGGCAAATTATTTTGACATCAATAATAGCGAGGGCGTAAGCCTAAAGGATATATGCGTTGCTTGGATTGACAAACTAAAAACACAAGAAGAAATAAATAAATTATATGCATTATCGCTAGTAAATGAAATAAATAAATTAGTAAAGCAAAAAAAATCACTTATTTTAGACTAAATCCATCTACTCATAAAAGAAAATTTATATACACTATAAGGAGAAATGTATTGAAACATGTAATACTTAGTATCATTGCATTAGTAATGTTAAATGCAAATGAACTGAAACCAAATGATAACAATGAAAGACAAAATAAGCCACAAGAAGAGAACGAAACAGAATTGCAACCCATACTTTCACCATTAAAACTGTTATTAGAAGATGATAGACAAGAAGAAAAAGCAGAATCAAACACGCACGCCCATTCACATAATCATAGCCATGATGAAGTAAAGCAATATGACTTCTATGGACACATTGGAGTCTTTAATAAAACAAACCTTGGAAAGACAAGAGATAATTACAATAATTTTAGTGCATCCATTGGGCTTGGATATAATATACAAGATATATTATTTTTTGAACTAGGCGTATATGCTGCTACGCCTCTTTATGAATATCCAAAATATAATGCAACAGACAATTATATAAATAAAAAATTCCTTACAAATACAGCATATATAAAATATGTTACAGATAACTTTTTTAATATTCAAGCTGGAAGATACCATGAAGATAGAGATTGGCTTAGACATTACATACAGGGTGTAGGTGTTGATATACAATACGGCAACTTCAAGATATGGGCAAACTGGGTTGATGAACAGGCTCATGCAAATAGAGAACATATAACAGATTTTGATGTATATAAAAATGCCTATGATGATGAATTTTTGTGGGCAGGTGGATTAGTATTAGATGCACCATTTCTTACCATATCACCATATTATTATGCTATGAATAACTTTTTCTGGAGTGTAGGTGGAAAACTAGAATCTGCCCTAAAAAATAACAACGGTTGGGGATATAATACAATACTGCACTATGTTTATTTAAAATCTAAAATAAGCAATATTGACAATAATCATTCACATGATCACTCACATTCTAATTTAAATGGAGATAGTCATATAGTTTGGCTTGATCAAGAAATTAAATATTCATTTGATAATGGCTCTATAATGTTTGGTGGGGGTTATATACAAGTATGGAAATCGTATTTTGAGTTATCAAGTATAGGAAATATGTCAAGATTTGAGACACATAGTCACAATGAATATAATGTAATAGAACCAGGTGGAATTGATAGTGGCATCAATACATCAAATATGTTTAATGCAAATACAAAAACTTTCTATGGTTTTGTTGGCACAGAGATAAAAGATGTTGCATTAATGGTACTTGGAAGAAATTCTAAAGGAGATAGCATAAGACAAGATGCCTACTCATTAGGCTTTAGGTGGAATATAATGCTTGGAGTTAGCATAGGTGGAATAGGGACATATATGATAGAAAACAAGAAAAACTTAAGCTTTGTAAAGGGTTATATAGAATTTAAAATTTAGCATTTTATGGTGAAGTTTCTCACTATAAAATTAAATTAACATTTTTTATACTCTAGTAAGTATATCGATGTTACGGATTTATAATAGTTTTATTAATACAGAAATCTAAAAAAGCATGATTTATATGAAATAATAAATACTATATTTCATATTAAATGAAAAATTATTGTTAATATTGCAAATAATATTTTACATAGATCTTAAGTTTAGTTTTAGTAGTTGGGCGAGGGTAATCTTTGTATGCTATTTGTATGACAGTAAGTGTATTTTTATCAAGTATCATAGATTTTGTTTCTTGTATAATTTTTAAATCACTAATATTACCATTTGGATATAAATAAAATTCAACAGCGTTTGTTCCTTGCTGTCCTAAATACCCAGCATCTGGTGGATAACCTCTTCTGCTTAAATGATATTGAGTAATGCGACCTATGTCTCGTAAATTATTTATAATAAAGTCTTGCTCAGCATCACCATAATCTCCCAATTCATCCCCATATAATTGTATTATTTCATCTTGCATATCTCTTGGTAATGATTGAAGTTTTCTAGATATGCTAGTAGACATAGTATCTTTGGCAGTTTGAGCTGTATTAATAGAATCTAAAGGGTTAAACAGCTTTAGATTTGATAAATCATATGAATCATGTTGAGAAGTTGGAGGTGGTGCAATATCTTTTGGAGTATCTTCAATATTTATATGATTTGTTGTTTTTGATGAAGGTGATGGTTTTTTTTGCAAAGAAGATGGTGTATCATTTTGATGCATTGATGAATTAGTTGTTTTAGGATGCATAATTGGAGTATTTTCTTTTAGCATACTATCTTTTTTTGCTATATCTCCACCACGCTTAAATGCAAGCTTAACTTTTTTATTATTATCTATGTCTTGTTTATCTATTTTAGAGATAAAACTATAAAACAAAATACCAATAATAATATGCACTAAAACAGAAATGATAAAAAAAACTAAATAGTACCTAACCTTATTCATCTTTATAGTCTTTAAGAATAAATGGTAGCTGTATCTCTTTTTTCTCTAATATCTTTTTAAAATCTATATCATTAGTATCACCAAATTCATCATTGCTAATGCGATCAATTAAAAAACTATTATGTTGACCAATGAACATTAAATATTTATAATCTTTACTATTGATGATAATAATTTTATTATTTTGATCTATATTTATAACATTACCAATATCAATACTAGAAATACTATAATCATCCATATTATTAAACAAATTTTCATTACTTGTATATTTTTGTTTTACTTTATTATTATTTTTAAAATATGAAAATTCATAATTAGCTTTAATTTTAATTTGTCTCTTTATAATAATTAGTGCTATTAACAATACAGACAATACTAAAATAACAGATACATATCTCCATGTTTCAAGCTCTAATGGTGACTTTGGGGTAATATAATTATTACTTTTATCTGTATTGGATTTTATTGCACTAATTGCCCCTTCTAATGAGGATGTTGTAGATGTTGCATTGGTAATTAAGCTAGATGAAATACTTGTATTTTTTGTAACAATAATTTTTAAGATTCTATTTGAATTCAAAACATCAACTTTATAATTCATTGCAAAGTTATTTGTAGCAAAAATAATATACAAATCATCTAGCTTTTGAAAAATTTCAACTTGCTTGATCAAATTTGTATTTTGCATCACTTTTTTATGATTAAATTGCACATCTTTTAATATTACGGCACCAAATGTATCGGTATCTTCTCTTGAAACTTTACTATTAAATGCAGAATCCAATAAAAAAATAATTTCTATTTTATTAGATTCTGATGATATATGAAAATCTTTTATGCTTAAAGCAAATAATAATAATGGGGAAAATATACATATCAATAATCGCATACTACTAGAATTTATGATTTATCTTTTGTTAAATAATAAATTATTGCATTAGAATCCAAAATTTCATTTATCCTAATTGCAAGACTTTTTTCATACACCATAACCTCGCCCTTGCCAATTATTCTATCATTTACAAAAACTTCAACACTCTCACCTGCTGGTTTCTGCAAGTCTATAACAGTACCCTTGTCAAATTTTAAAATCTCTGCAATTGTAACTTTTGTGCTGCCAAGCTCAGACTTAAAGGTTATATCCATATCAAGAAGTCCAGAATAACTCTCCATCATATCTTGAAGATATTTTGCTAATTCAATATCTTTTGGATTATGAACCAATCTATCATCTAAGATATCATCTTTAGCCATAATACTCCTCCAAAATCAAATCTCATATACACTACATCTCATGTTGCCACTTCTATATCCAATACATTTGCTATAATTTAAAACCATCTTATTTCCTATAAATTCTGGAATACCAAGCTTTAGTATATTTCCACTTTCTTCATATAAAACCTTTACTTTACCAATAATCATATTAGATATTTCCTTTGCAATATCAATCAAAATTTCGTCACTTGGATCATTCTCAAGCAAAAAATCCTTAGCAAACTGCATAAGAAGTGGCTTATTGCAAACAATAAAGAAAGTTTTAGAATCTAGCATAATTTTTGATATAAATGACTTTTTTAAAGGATATTTATCTATGACCATAGGAATATTCATTGTATTTTTTATTGTAAATAAAAGCGCATCCTGCAATATCTCCATTATAATGGCCCTTAAAAATTATTTCTTTAATTTAGAATTATAAATGCAATAATCATAAACAAAGCATTCATAGCATTGTGGCTTTAATGCTTTACAAATATACCTACCAAATAATACAAAACCTTGATGCAAAATATGTCTATTATGTTTGAATATCTTATTTAGATCTTTTTCTGTTTCTTCTACATTTTTTGCCTTGCTTAACCCTAAGCGATGAGAAACTCTAAATACATGGGTATCAACAGCCATAAGATTTTCATTGTTATATTCTAGCAAAACAACATTTGCAGTCTTTTGACCTACACCTGATAGTGTTTTTAACTGATCTCTATCAAGCGGAATCTTGCCACCAAATTCATTCATAACTTGATTTGCAAGATTTATAATATTTTTTGATTTATTGTTAAAAAACGAGCAGGTAGAAATTAGAGCTTTAACATCATCAATAGAAGCTTTTGACAAAGATTGTATATCTGGATATTTTTTAAACAAAGATGGGGTTATCATATTTACCCGTTTATCAGTGCATTGTGCAGATAAAATAACACAAATCAATAATTCGTATAAATTTTTATATTTCAATTCTGTCTTTGCATTCCTATATCTTTGGACAAATATGGATTCTATGTTTTTATATCTATCTTTCTTTGTCAAATTAAATAAGCTCCTTAATGCTTACCTCTTTTGCCTCTGTCATACGTAAGGCTATTCTAGTATTATTAGCCATAATAGCAATTGTAGCTCTATCAATCGACTTTTCAAGTAAACTCGCATGAGCACCCTCGCAAATACCTAACGCTACAAACCGCTCCCTTAAAATATCATTATTTGTATTAATCTTATTGATTTGATAGGTTTTATTATGTTTCATATCTGCTAGAGTCATAATCAATCCTTTTTTTTTAAAATAAAAATAAGAATAGTTATTATACTACCAAAAAATCTATTTTACATCATCATCAAAATTTACAAAAATTCCATCTTGTATCTTGTATAAATTGATATTATACATAACTTGATTACTACTAAAAGACTCCATAAAATATCTATCAAATTTATTTGACATATCATGCAGGAATAAATCCATGCCTAATGCTGTCGAATAATTAACCCAATCATATTGAAGATCACTTGATAATAACATTCCATACTCAATCAATTTTTGTTCTGTTTTACTAATTGAATTTGCAATTACCACATTGCTTACATCATTGCCTCTTGTAAGTGATAACAAGGCTGGATTGTAGTTAACTTGTGTTGACAAGATTCTATATGGCTTTTTTCTAGAAACATCAAGCTGTGAAAGAATTAGTCCTGACTTTACAACTGGAGTATTTAAAAATATATTACTATCAAGCAATATATCCTTACTTTTTTCAATACTATCTGAAAAATTTGCAGCTATTTTATTTGTAATAGTCTGCTCTAAAAATACATTTGGCTCAAATGACTTTACAATATCTCCAAGAGTGCTACCAAGTATACTGTCATCATTGTAGCTTATTATTGCACTATCTGCATTTATTTTAGTCATTAAAATATCCATCTGTGCTTTATAATCAATACCACCAAATACTATATTTGATTTTGTTTTTATATCTTTATTTGTCATTGTTGGAATATAAACTGGTATATTAATAGCATCTATAACATTTATAGATTCTTTATTAAACAATATAGCAATCACAAAATGAAAGCGTTCATTATTAATCTCATCTACACTATTTTTTAATGAATCGTATCCTTCATCAAAACTATCAAAAATCTTAAATCTAAAATCAATATCTCTTGAAAATAAATATGCAAGAATTGTATCAATAGTTGTTGCTGAATATTTACCAATAATTTTTTTTGGCATAAGAAGTGCAACTTCCAAACTCTTTCCAAGTGGATTAAATCTAAGCTTATAATAAATACCTATTTCTCTTGAATATACCTCCATCAAACTATGCAGCTCATCATCTTCTATAAGACTTTTATTAAATCTAGCAACAAATGAAAAAAGTTTTTTATTATCACTTAAATAAAATAAACATTTATCATCGCAAAATTCTGGATTAATATCTATCAATTCAATACTAGCAGGGGGAATATCTGAGAAAATATTATCTGCTGCATATAAAAAAAATGGAAATAAAAACAATAATAATTTAATTTTCATTTATAAGCCTTATTGTAATATATATTGTTTATGTATTTAAAAATTCCCTTGCCATCTTAAAATCATCAAATGCAAGAGGTTTTAATGATGAATTTTTTAACAAATCATTAATTGCATATGTTACTATAAAATTCTTTTCTTTGTTTAAAAGATTTTTGCTTTTTAAGATTCTACATCTAAGATTTTCTACCTTATCATCTGTATTCAAAACACATCTCGCTACATCTTCACCAAATAAGATGATTAATTTTGGATCTATGATGTTTATTTGTGATTTTAAATATTCTCTACATACATACATACACTTATCATCAATATTTATATTAACGCTACATTTAATTATGGAAAACAAGCTATAAGAATTGATATTGAATATATTGTTTGAAATATTTTTTATCATAGTTTCGCTAGCACTAAATGGGAGTATAGGTTTTAGCGTAATAAAAACAATACCATATTTTAAACCATTTATACCAGGAAACTTATCTTTAGAATATTTTGATAGATCACACAAATTGCAATCTTTTATCATTACATCTATATTGCTTGATTTTAATACAATATCCTTCTTTTCATCTAAATCTATATTTTCACAATATTGCTCACCTATCAATCTTCTAATATATAGTTGTTTTAACAAAAATACTTTAGTTAACATAATGATCTAGTTGATATAATTATTTTTCTTTAAGCAAGCAAAAAATACTTTGCTATCCACATTAGAATCTAAACTTGAAAAATCTAAAACCATAGAATTTGATTTTGTATACATAGTCTTAGCTTCTATGTATTTTTTAATAATAAAACAATTTTCAAAAATTCTATTGCCCACATAAGCACTATAAAATCCATTTACAATTTCTAGTCTTATCAAATCTTCTCTAAAATTTATAAATTTGTTTGTATGATAATAATAATTTAGATTTTCACCAACTACTATTTTACTATCTTTTGTTATTATACTTTTATTTAATTGCTTATAAGATTTATCATCTACCATTTTTACATATAATGTGCCATCTTTAACAAAAAAATCATTGTGATTTAGATGATATATATTATCCACTTCAAAATCAAAATCAAGTCCATGTAAAAACAATAAAACAAAAAATACACCAAAGATAAATTTCATATATAACCAAGTAGCAAATGTTTTGGTATGATTCTAAATAATTTTAGATAAAGACAAAGTAAAAGAATGAATAAAATCATAATATTAGGCAAACCAAATGTAGGGAAAAGCTCATTGTTTAATTGCTTTTTCAAAGAAAGAATTGCAATTACTTCTGATATAAGTGGAACAACAAGGGATATCAATATAAAACCAATAACCATAAATAATGTAGAAGCATTATTATGTGATACAGCAGGGATAGTAGAAAAAGAGGAAGGCATATTTATTAATATAAAACAAAAGGTTCTATCTTTTGTAAGCAATGATGATATAGTCCTATATGTAATTGATGGTGGTGAAATAATTGATGATTATGATGTAAAACTTTTTAGAAAATTTAAAAATGCCATATTGATTATAAATAAAATTGATAAAAAAAAATATGGATTATATGAATGGGAATATGGAATCTTTGGTGCAACAAAAATATTTTTTATTTCTACAATGCATAACAAGGGTTTGCACAACTTAAGAGAATTTATTTCACAAAGACTAAATAATAATATCAATAAAATTCAAGAAATTATAGAAGGTTTTAATAATGAAACACAAGGTTCTAGTGAGATAATTAATATAGGCATAATTGGCAGAGTAAATGTAGGAAAAAGTTCCATACTAAATGCTCTATTAGACAAAGAAAGATCTGTCGTAAGCAATATAGCAGGAACTACAATAGATCCTGTAGATGACAAAATAGAATATAAAAATAAGATTTTAAATTTCGTTGATACAGCAGGAATAAGACAAAGATCAAAAATTGAAGGTATAGAAAAATATGCTCTAGATAGAACAAAAAAGATTCTAGAAAAAAGTAATATAGTATTACTAATCCTTGATAGTTCAGCACCTTTTGTAGATCTAGATGAAAAAATAAGCGGACTTAGTGATAAGTATCATCTAGGGATTATTATCATACTAAATAAATGGGATATAAGATATGCAGAATTTAAAGAAATAGAAAAAGAGTTAAAAAGAAAGTTTGCCTATCTAAGCTACGCACCAATAATAACGGTAAGCGCTATCAATAAAAGGCATATACAAGACATTAAAGAAATGATATTAGAAGTTCATCAAAATTACAATAGAAGGATCCCAACATCATTACTTAACACAACTATAAAAAATGCAACAATAAAACATCCAATACCTAGCGATAAAGGAAAGATGGTAAAGATTTACTATTCAACACAAATACAAAGCGCACCTCCGGAAATAGCTTTGATTATGAACAAACCTCAATCTTTGCATTTTAGCTATAAAAGATATTTAATAAATTATCTAAGAAAAACTTTTAATTTCAAAGGAAGCCCAATTTTAATTAGCCCCAAATCAAAATCATCAAAAATAGATAATGAAGAAATAGAATCTTAATAAATATTATGAAGATATTTATAAGTGGCACAAATACAAATGTTGGTAAAACATTTATTACAAATAAAATTGCAATGAATCTTATAAATAAAGGAATAAAAATTGGCATCTCAAAACCAATTGAAACTGGAGTAATTGATATACCACTTGATGCTATGTTGCATCTAAAAACACAAAATATTAAATGCAATATTAATGATATTTGTTTCTACCAATTTTCACTTCCTGCTTCTCCATTTGTCGCAGATAAAGAAAATATCATTGATGTACAAAGAATAAAAATAAACCTAAATAAGCTAGAGAAAAAATGTGATATTTTACTAATTGAAGGGGCGGGTGGCTTATTTGTTCCAATAAAAAAAGATTATTTTATGATTGATTTAATAAAGGAATTAAATACATTTTGTTTTATAGTAAGCGATTCTAAACTTGGATGTATTAATAATTTAATTAGTTCAAGAAAAATATTAGGTCAGTATAATATAAATTTTAAAAGTATAGTAAATATATTTAATGATGATTTTATGAAAACTAGCTATCCATTTGTAAAAACTCTGGATAATAATTTTATATATCAATTTCAAGAAAAAGAGATAATAGAATTTATTTTACAATTATTAAATTTTTAAGCATATCTATACAATAATCCTAAAAATATTGATGGGAAATAAAGGGTATTAGAATGAAAGACTTGAATATTTATTTTAGACAAAAACGCTACATCATGTATTGTATAACAACAATTATTATCATGGGATTACCATTTATAACAATAAATGATAATCAAATTTTCTTACTGTCATTTGACAAAAAACAACTTCATATACTTGGTATAGTATTTGATATGCAAGAGTTGTATTTAATGCCATTTTTACTAATTATGCTATTTGTTGGTATATTTCTTCTTACAACACTAGCAGGTCGTGCTTGGTGCGGATGGGCATGCCCCCATACAATCTTTAGAGTAATATATAGAGATATAATTGAAACAAAAATATTACAACTAAGAAAGTCTATTGATAATAAACAAAAAAATCCTGATTTAAGTTTATGGCAAAATAAAATTAAAAAAGTTATTGGGGTTATTATTTGGGCTTGTTTATCATTTTTAGCAGCATCAAATTTTTTATTATACTTTGTTCCTCCAAGTGACTTTTTTAATTACCTTGCAGATTATAATAATCATAAGATATTACTAGGATTTATAATTGCAATAGCAACATTTCTCACATTGGAAATTATTTTTGTACAGGAAAATTTTTGCATATACGTGTGTCCATATTGCAGGGTTCAATCAGTGCTATATGACAATGATACAAAAACTGTAATGTATGATATCAATCGTGGTTCAAAAGTATATGATGAAAATGGTGTTGCATTAAATAAAAAAGAAATCAGTGGCGAATGTATAGATTGTCAAAAATGTGTAAGAGTATGCCCAACTCACATTGATATAAGAAAAGGCCTTCAACTTGAATGTATTAACTGCCTTGAATGCGCAGATGCGTGCAGTAGTGTTATGGGAAAATTAAACAGAATATCACTTGTTAGATGGAGTAGTGCAAATAGTATAAAGACAAACTCTAATATAAAGTATTTTAGAGGTAAGACAATAGGATACATACTAGTCTTGATAGTTGCATTATCAATTGCAATATTTTTATCACTTAATAAATCAACAATGCTACTTAATATAAATCGATCTTCAGAAGCATATAAGATTCTAGAAAATGGTGAAATAGAAAATCATTATCTAATGCTGTTTCAAAATACAGACAATAAAGCTCATAAATTTTATTTTAGAATCACGGATAATGATAATATAAAAATTAGACAACCAAAAGAAGAATTTGAAATAAAGGCAGGTGGAAAAATAAGAAAAAGAGTGTATCTATACACATTAGAAAATTATAATACAGAATCTAGTGACAAAATTGTCCCAATTACTATTGAAGCATACGCAACTGATGACAACAATATAAAAATCACAAAAAAGAGCATCTTTGTATATCCACAAAAATAGAAAAATCATTAAACAAAAATTGGAAGCAAAAAATATTGCTCCAATTAGACATATAGTAGATTCTATGCCTAAAGAATCTTGCAATATTATATTAAATGACACTATAACAATAGAAGCAAATAATACAAATAATAACGAAATAATAGATATAGCATACAAACTAAAGCCATGGCGAAAAGGTCCATTTTATATATTTGATACTTTAATTGATAGCGAATGGAATAGCTCAATAAAATACAATATAATTAAAAACCATCTTAATATAAGTAATAAAATAGTGGCAGACATAGGTTGTAATAATGGGTATTATATGTTTAGAATGCTTGAGCTAAATCCAAAAAAAATAATTGGATTTGATCCTAGTGCCCATTGTTTAAATCAATTTAATTTTATCAATCATTTTATAAATAGCAATATACAATTTGAACTATTAGGCATTGAAGATCTAGCATATTATGATATAAAATTTGACACTATCTTATGCCTTGGTGTGTTATACCACAGAACAAACCCTATTGATTGTATAAAAATATTAAAACAAGCACTAAATAAAAATGGAGAGCTAATACTAGATTGTCTTATTATAGATTCTAATGATCCAATAGTATTAAGTCCTATGAGATATGCAAAAATGAAAAATGCATATTTCATACCTAGTGTTAGTGCATTGCAAAATTGGCTAATAAGAGGTGGATTTAGTGATATACAAATTATTGCTGCAAAAAAAACTAACTTAAACGAACAAAGAAAAACAGATTGGATAAATGGGGAAAGTCTTGATAATTTTTTAGATAAAAATGATCCATCAAAAACAATAGAAGGATATCAAGCTCCAAATAGAATATATATTAAAGCAAAGTAAGGAGTTATATATGGATAATGATGAGTTGTTTGAGAATAATGATGAATTAAAAATATGTAAAAAAATAAATAGAGATTTATGTGGTGAGATCATAAAACTATCTAAAAATAAAGCTGAGATTAGATTTACCCCTACAGAATCTATGATCACAGATGATAATTTACTAATTCACCATGGGTTTATATTTTCATCAGCTTCATTTTGTGCTATGGCTGCAGTGAATGAACCAAACTCAATGATAATATATTCAGAGACAAAGTTTTTATCACCAATAGAGCTAAATGGTGAAATAATATTCAAATCTCACGCATTACAAAATGGAGCAAAAAAGCGCGAAGTAATAGTTGAGGGCTTCTTGTATAACATAAAAGTATTTGATGCTATATTTCATGTTATTATTTTTGATAAAAGTATGTTTAAAATAGATTTCAAAAATCTTAATTAATGCAACTAATCACATTAAAACAATTATTAATAAAAGCATAAATAACAATTTTATTTATCATAAATTCTTAAGTCTATGACTCAACTTTAAAATTATCTATACAAAATACTATCTAATATATCTCCATAAATCTTGACTATTCTTCAACCCAAGAATTAATTTTTTTATATAGTTGTGCTTTCAATCTATCTAACACGATATTTATATCCCTGGAAGATTGAGAAGATTCAATTGAAGTATTAAAAATAGTATTATTATTGCAGTCTTTGATATTTGTATATAAAGATACAGTAAGCTTATTAATACTGCGACTTACATTATATCTATTTTCTATATAATAAATATTTGGATTTGACTTTTGGATGCTAAAAAATTTATTATATTCATTAGTAATAGATGTTTGTATTAATGAATAATCACTGCTGCTGCCACCCTTTGCAAACGATACATAATATGCTAAAGGTTGATTTTGCAATAATTTATTCACATTATCTACTAGTGATTGATTAGTTATATTTCCACCTAAAGCTTTTATCTGCTTTACATATAAATTAATCTTTGACATAAATAAAGAAAGTTTATATTTATGTCTTGGAGACAAAGTTTCACATTTAGAATTCTTTATAGAATTTAAAATATCATTAATATCTGTGATATAGGTATTAATATTAGAATTTAGCTTAGAAATCACTACCTCTTTTTTAATTTTTGCTTGAACAAAAAATATATCATCAACTTTATCTACCTTTGAATACTCCAAACTACTTAATTCTATATCACTAACATTTATACCAATATTGCTACTAACAATATTGGTAAAATGTTCATTATTTTGTTCTTTTAATATATTAGTATCAGATTCTATACTTAATGATATTTGAGAAGCTATATCATTAAGAGCCTCAAACTTTGCATCTTGAAGATTATTAGATGATCCAACACCATATAAATAGCTAGAATCTTCATTCCCCATCAAATACCAATCAGGATATTCAATATTATAACTACAAGATGAAATAAAAAACCCTAATAAAGCTATATTAAAAACCTTTGTACACATAGAATCACAAACCATCATTTAATGCTTTATCAAGTGCATCTAAAAATTTATCTTTTTGTATAGGTATATTGTTATCCTTTGCAATACCTTGCATTATACTTTTTTGAATCTTATCTAATAATTCAGAATCCAATTCGACTAAAACATAAATTTGTTTTCCATCAGAAGTAATCCAAGTATCTTTTTGTTTAGTTCCAACCATAGTTTGAGAGACAATTTGTCTTGTTATTTGTTCACCATATTTTTCAATATTTGAGTCATATACATTATTCCCTATAGTTTGACTAACAGCATTACTAACCAAACCTTCAACCTTTACAGAAATAATCCTTGATAACTCATCTCTAGCTACAGCCAAAGCTTCATTTCTTGCAAATTGCAATCCTGCTTTAGTAATATCTGCAGAACCTATTGCGCTAATCCCATCTCTACCACCATTTAATACCCAAGATGGTGCATTTAGTAAGTTATTTGCTGCTAATGCAGAATCTTCTATGCTACTTGCACCCTCTCCAAGTCCATATTTTGATGAACAACCAGCAATAATTCCTGAAATAATCATGATAAATGATATTATTTTCATTGTAAGTGTATTCATTATTAAATCCTCATAATATAACTAAATTTACCATGCAACACTTTTGTTGCTACCTAATTTGATAATATTTACTTCATCATCCCAAACAACAAGTCCACTCCTTAAATCAACTAATGTCAATAAAAAGTAATAATCAATTCTTTGTTTGGATGATGAAATTCTTGTATTTTTTTGCACAATTTTACCAGATAGAGATAATTCTGGTGCTATCAATTCACCCTTCTCTATTGTTGTGTATTGATTAAACTCATCATCATTTCTAGCTTCTCTTGAAATATCAATCATAGAATCTACACTAGTTCCACTACCACTCATGGACAATGTTAATATGAATTTTCCACTATTTCTCATCTCCCTTGTTATTTTTCTAGTTAGTTGTTCTGTATCTATCATCTGCATAGTATCATTAATTACATCAGATATTGCAAGAACTTTTGGTTTATCAGAATTTATTTTTCTTGCATAACTGCTAGACAAAAGAGATGAGATACTTTTATCTGCCGCATTTGCTATATCATGATAATCAAGTCCTGTTGTTGTATAGTCTTTAGAATTTTCTAATTCAATATACTCTGTTTTTGATGAACAACCAACAAAAAAAATAACAACTAATACTAGAATATACCTCAATTTCTACTCCTAATAGTATGGGTTAAGCTGCTTATTATACCATTTTGTAATACTCTAATATAAATAATATTATCACCAAATAAACATAAATTATTGCATTCTTCTTCTAATAAAAAGCTATGCAATAATTTTCCATCACCAAATAACTTAAATAGATGATTATCATTTGGAATTCTTATAGCTAAAAATTTAAGTGGCAAAATTCTAGGACTTCTTATATCTGCATTTGTGCTAACAGAGCTAAAAACAGCCCCTCCAATACCACCTAAAATACCAAAATGTTCATTTAGCACACTTTGTAAATACGCTTTATATGTGGATGAAATAAGGGAAGTCATAATAATATATGGCAATTCAAGACTAAACTCATTAGCAACAATAGATTGCATATTAACTAATTCAAAACTATCAATTAATTGATTATTTAAATCAATGTAATATTTGGAATAAAATGCCTTTCCAGAATCAAGTTGAGGTAAAGCTATATTAAAGTAAAACACACTAGCATTTAATAAGAATAATGGAACATCAAGTCGTATTTCATATTTTTTTGGAATTCTGCCATCTTCAAGAAATATCCAAGTATAGTATTTGGTATTTTTGCCTGCCTTTCTTTCATCTAGCAATTCTATATCATCTAGAATCTTTGTTTCTTGAGTTACTGCATATGCTTCCTTTAATAAATCAGTTGCTTTATTAAAATCATTTTGTAACAAAAAAAAGATTCCAGATACATAACTAACCATTGGATTTATATATCCATTGTAAGCTCTAAATCTATCTAAATTTTTATATCGTGATGCATATATAGAATTCATAGATTTAAATGTTTTTTTGCCATCTATATTTTTCATATCATCATTATAAATACCCTCACCATTATTTAAAGCATTATTAATTTTATTAATCCTATCTGCAAAAAACTCTTTTGATCTGCGTTGTCTATCATTTGCACGATTAAATTCAACCCTTGATGAAGCATAATCACCAATCATCATAAAATTTAATGCTTTATAATAATTTATAAATATAGCTTCATATAAGCTACCATAATAATCAAATATTCCATTACCAATTAAGATTGTTGATAGCGTTTTTAGTGTGCTTTGAAATATATTTTCTTGAGCATTAATTTCAAAATAAGATTCAGAGATATTAAAATATTTGATACTATCAGAAAAATTACCAATTTGAAATCCTAAGATTCCACTTTGAAAAGCCCATAAAAAGTCTTTATCTGCATAATTAATTGAGTATTTATATGCATTATCCAAATTATAATTAGCATAATATAGCTCATCTATTTTTTTTACATCACTCATAGAAGAACAAGCACTAAATAAAAAACAAATGCAACTAAATATGATTTTATAGTAATCTGCCATAAATTATCTTAGAATCCTCTATAACAAGTATTAAATAAATATAAAAAATATTTTGATAGAATCTAAAGTGAATTATAAACTATAATTAAGTCAATATTTCAAGCAATATAAAAATACTATGATAATCTTAAAATTCAAGGAAATATACGTATGAAAGTTTTGCTATTAAAAGAGGTAAAATCCTTAGGAAAACCTGGTGACATCTGCGAAGTAAAAGATGGGTATGGTAAAAATTTTTTAATTGCAAAGGGTATGGCACAAGTTGCAACCAATGAAGCGATAAATAAATACAAGAAAGAAGAAAAAACAAAAAAAGAAAAAGAAGCTGCATTAATAGAAGAGTTGAAACAACTAGAAAATAAACTAAAAAATATTACACTTGTATTAGTTAGAAAAACTGGGGCTAATGGTTCCCTATATGGAGCAATTACAAAAGAAGAAATAGCTAAAGCTTTCAAGGAAAGTCACAATATAGAAATTGATAAAAAAGAACTAGACTTAAAAAATCCTATAAAAAGTACAGGTGTATATGAAATTGACTTAAAACTAGGCTTTGGCATACATGCAATATGTAAAATAGATGTTCAAGCGCAGTAGAAAGTGAGGAATACAATGTTTAAAGCTACCACAATACTTGCATATAAAGGCAAAAATAAAGCTGTAATTGGTGGAGATGGTCAAGTTACATTTGGAAACTGCATATTAAAAGGTAATGCGACAAAAATCAGATCTTTATACCAAGGAAAAATATTAAGCGGATTTGCAGGAAGCACAGCTGATGCATTTAGCCTATTTGATATGTTTGAAAAGATTCTAGAAAATAAAAGAGGAGACCTTGAACGCTCTGTAATAGACTTTAGTAAAGAGTGGAGAAAAGATAAATATTTAAGAAAATTAGAAGCAATGATGATAGTTTTAAATAGAACGAATATATATATACTAAGTGGCTCTGGAGATGTTGTAGAGCCAGAAGATGGGAGAATTGCAGCAATTGGAAGTGGTGGCAATTATGCGTTATCCGCAGCAAGGGCACTTGATAGAAATATAGATAATATTGATGAAAAAATGCTAGTAGAACAATCATTAAAAATTGCTGGGGAACTTTGCATTTATACAAATACGAATATTAAATTATTGGAGATAAAATAAAAAATGACTGATAATAAAACACCAAAAGAAATAGTTGAATACCTTGATGAATACATAATAGGACAAGATAAAGCTAAAAAAGCTATTGCTATTGCATTAAGAAATAGATACAGAAGAATGCAGCTACCAAAAGAAGCTCAAGAGGAAATTGTGCCAAAAAATATATTAATGATAGGAAATACTGGAGTTGGCAAGACAGAAATTTCAAGAAGAATGGCAAAAATACTTGGTTTGCCTTTTATTAAAGTTGAGGCATCAAAATATACTGAGGTTGGATTTGTAGGAAGAGATGTAGAATCTATGGTAAGGGATTTAGTTAATGCTTCTATGAATCTAGTAAAAAATGAATACAAGGATAAAAATACAGATAAAATAGATTCTTATATAATTGATAAAATTGTAAAAAGTCTTATTCCACCACTTCCAAATACTGCAAATGAAACAAAAAAAGAAGAATATAAAGTATCATTTGACAAGATGATACAAAAAGTAAAAGATGGTTCTGTTGACCATTTAGAAATTGAAATAGAAATAACTGAGGCCCCTTTAAATCCTTTGCCTATACCAAATATAGGAATTATTGAATTATTGCCAAAACAACAAAAAATAAAAAAAATAAAAACAACAGTAAGAGAAGCTAAAGAACTATTGAAAAATGAGGCAATAGAAAATATAACAAATATCGATGAAATAAAAACAGAGGCATTAAAAAGAGCTGAGGAAAGCGGAATTATATTTATAGATGAGATAGATAAAACTGCAACAGATCAAAATCAAAGTAAACAAAACCCAAATAAAGAGGGTGTTCAAAGAGATCTGTTACCTATTGTTGAAGGAAGTATTGTAGAAACAAAATATGGCTCTATAAAAACTGATTATATTTTATTCATCGCTGCAGGTGCATTTGCATTTAGCAAACCAAGTGATTTGATACCAGAATTACAAGGAAGGTTTCCAATTAGAGTTGAGTTAGATAGTTTAAGTGAGGATGATTTATACAAGATTCTAATACAAACAAAAAATTCTATAATTAAACAATATAAATTATTACTTGAAACAGAAGGGATACAATTAGAATTTAGTGATGATGCATTAAGAGCAATTGCTAAATTTGCATTTATGGCAAATGAAAAAACAGAAGATATTGGTGCAAGAAGGCTTCATACAATCGTTGAAAAGGTTTTAGAAGATATAAGCTTTAATGCCCCAAGTATTGATAATAAAAATATAATAATCACAAAAAATGAAATAGAAGAAAAATTAGATTCTATAATACAAAATGCTGATATAACAAGGTATATTTTATAGTGAACAAAGCAGGGTTTGTATCAATTATTGGAAGACCAAATTCTGGTAAAAGCACATTATTAAATACTTTAATTAATGAACAAATAGCATTAGTTTCACACAAGGTGAATGCAACAAGAAAAAGAATGAATATAATAGTAATGCATAATAATGCACAAATTGTATTTATTGATACACCAGGTATACATCACAAAGAAAAAATATTAAATCAATTTATGTTACAAGAATCTATAAAAGCAATAAATGATTGTGATTTAATTATTTTTTTAGCACCTATTACAGATAATGTTGATAATTATATAAATTTTTTAAATCTAAGCAAAAATAAAAAACATCTATTAGTGTTAAGTAAAATGGACACACTTAATAGAGAGAAATCTATTAACAAAATTATCCAATATGAAAAATATAAAGATAAATATTTAACATTAATACCAATATCTAGTGCAAAGCATATTAATTTAAAAGTATTACTTGATGAGATTATAAAATACTTACCAGAATCTCCATATTTATATGATACAGAAGTTATAAGTACACAAAATATAAGAGAGATATATAAGGAAAAAATAAGAGAAGCGTTATTTGATAATCTAAATCAAGAAATTCCTTATCAGAGTGATGTGATCATAAAGAAAATACAAGAAAAAAAAACAATAGATAAAATATATGCTGAAATTGTAGTTGAAAAAGATAGCCAAAGAGTTATTGTAATTGGGAAAAATGGAAAAAGTATAAAAAATATAGGAATTCATGCAAGAAAAAAAATAGAACAACTTAGTGATAAAAAAATTCTCTTAAAGTTAGAAGTTATAACAAAAAAAGGGTGGAGTAAAAATAAAAAGCAATTAAAAGAAATGGGATATGATTTTTCATAATCTAAAAACAGTAAAAATTGTATAATACAAGATTTGATAAATAAAATAAAAGGAATTTTTACTTGAAACTTTTAGCTACTCTTTTATTAATCACAATAATGCATGCCGATAATGAAATGTATAAGATTATTAGCACATATAGAAGTGAAGGCATAGATAATATAAAACCTACTTTAGAAAAATATTTACTTGATAAAAAGTACTGGGAAAGTATTGTGAATTCTAAAGATACAAGATATGGATATTATGAAAGTGTGAAATATGTATTTATAGCATCAAAAGAAAATAATAACCTACTATTATTTGAACTTGATGAAAATAAGGTATCTCAAATTGGGAATAGTAGTGCTATATTTGGAGCAAATAAAGATGATAAGATAAAAGAAGGTGATCTTGCTACTCCAATTGGAGTTTATGATTTAACAAAAAAATTAAAAAATTTAGATCAGTATTATGGGCCATTGGCATTTGTTACATCATATCCAAATTTATATGATAAATTAAATAAAAAAACTGGATATGGAATATGGATACATGGTCTTCCTTTAAATGGTGATAGAAGTGAGAAAAATACAAAAGGGTGCATAGCAATAGAAAATAATACACTGCTACAATATGAAAAGATAATAAATCACAAAGACTCAGTACTAATAACAAGTAATAAGCAAATAGAAGAAACATCAAAAGAAATATTTGTAAACATATTACAATCTTTATTTATTTGGAGAGATGCTTGGATTAATAATGATTTAAATTTATATCTATCTTTTTATGATGATAATTTTACTAGATTTGATGGTATGAAAATCAATGAGTTTAAGAATTTTAAAAAGAAGGTATTTGATAAAAATGAGAGAAAAATCATAGAATTTAAAAATATAAACATTATTCCATATCCAAACACACAAAATAAAAAAATATTTAGAATTACTTTTTTAGAAAATTATAAATCTGATAGTGGGTATACTTTTTTAGGAAATAAAGAATTATATATAGTGATAAACAATAATAGTTTTAAAATTATTATAGAAAAATAAATTTTATATTGATAACACTAATTGTTATCAATATAAAATTACTTAGATTGAGAAACCTTTGAATCTACAGTTATGTTTGATTTTATCTTATCAAAAATTTTACTACCTATACCATCTACATTTTTCAAATCTTCTATAGAATTAAATTTATTATTTTTTCTATATTCAATAATAGATTCAGCTTTTTTACTGCCAATACCATCCAAAGTCATCAACTCCTTCTTATCAGCTGTATTAATATTTACTTTAGCTAATAAAAAAGTAAAACACAATAAAAATATAGTTAAAAACTTATACATTGAATCTCCTAAATATTAAAATAGAATCATATTCTAATAATAAGACAGTAAAACAAAAATAAAATTTATAAAAGAATTATGATAAGAATTATAAGAAAGTAACAACAGACTATTCTCTATCCCTGCATCAACCTACATTTCCACATCTGAAAGATGCAGTATTATCAGCGACTAGAGGCTTAACTTCCAGGTTCGGAATGGTTTACTGGGTGTAGCCCTCTATCTATAGACACAAGGAAAAGAGAAAATAAAAAATACTAACAATATTCTTTATTTTCTCTTTCAAAGTTAATAACCAAATATAGACTAAACAAGGCAGTGAAAAAATTAAAACACAAAATAAGCCAAACGGTCTATTAGTAGTAGTCAGCTAAATATATTACTATACTTACACACCTACCCTATCAAGCAGCTAGTCTTGCTGCGACCTTCAGGGAAAGCTAATCTTGGAGTTGGCTTCCCGCTTAGATGCTTTCAGCGGTTATCACATCCATGCGTAGCTACCCAGCGATGCTCTTGG
>CALUUD010000003.1 GCA_944323885.1 uncultured Helicobacteraceae bacterium
TTACATTTAAGCAAACCTTAAAAAAAAATTGTTTATATTTCATTTACTTTTACTCTATTACTCTAATTTAGAGTTAAAGAATTTACTTTTTGGAGAATAAAATGAAAAGAAGTGGTTTTTCAATGATAGAATTAGTATTTGTTATAGTAATTCTTGGAGTTTTAGCAGCTGTTGCTGTTCCTAGATTTGTAACAACAAGAACTGATGCACAAGTTGCAATGGCAAGAAGTGATATTGCTAGTGTATTAAAAGCAATTCCTGCAAGAATCTTTGCTGAAAATATAGATCCTACACAATCTGCTCCTACTGGCTTTAGCAACTGGGGTGAATGGATGATAGATACAGGTGGATTAGATAGAGGTAGATGGCAGGTAGGTGGAAAGACACTAGCTGGTGCTCAAGCTAATGATGTTATCCAACCTATAGGAAATGTACAAAACTCTGGAGGAGCTCAAACTGGTGGATGTGGAGCAATAATAGGTATAAATACAACAAATGGAAACTTAGTATTTGATCCAAACAATATAGGTGGCAGCAATGGTGGAACATTTTGTGAATCGTTAAAAAACTCTTACCCAAGTGGAAGCAACAGAATAATACCTCTTGCAACAACTGGAGCTGTTAAGTTCTAATATAAATCTAGGTTTAACCTAGATTTATACATCCTGACCAACTTTAATTAATACACCCTCAATAATATTATCAATATCTCCATCTAAAATTGCATCAACATTACTATAGGCAATATTACTACGCAAATCTTTTACTTGCTGATATGGCGCTAAAACATAACTTCTTATTTGATGCCCCCAAGCAATATCTCCTTTATCATCTATTGTATTATTTTGTTTCTTTAACTCCAAATCATAAAGTTTTGACTTTAACATTTTCAATGCTGTAGCCTTATTTTTATGCTGGCTTCTATCATTTTGACATTGAACTACAATACCTGTTGGAAAATGAGTGATTCTAATTGCAGATTCAGTTTTATTAACATGCTGCCCACCTGCACCACTAGCACGATATGTATCAACCCTTATATCTTTTTCCTCAATTATAATATCAATATCATCATCTATTTCTGGGCTTACTTGAACACTAGCAAAACTAGTATGCCTCTTTGCATTTGCATCAAATGGAGAGATTCTAACTAATCTATGAACACCATTTTCAACTTTTGCATAACCATACGCATTTTCACCCTTGATAATAAATGCCACACCTTTAATACCAGCTTCTTCACCATCTTGATAATCAAGAAGTTCTACCTTAAAACCTCTTCTTTCACACCATCTAAGATACATTCTATAAAGCATACTGCCCCAATCTTGAGATTCTGTCCCACCTGCACCAGGTTGTATTGTAACAATAGCATTTGCACTATCATTTTCATTGCTTAGCATTACTTCAATTTCGATTTTTTTAATATTAGCTTGCAAAGATTCTGCCTCGCTAAACAAGCTATTTAACATATCACTATCCTCTTCACTTAAAGCGAGTTCATATAAATCACTTGCATCATTAATAGAATCTAAAGCATTCTGATAAATGCTTAAAATCCTATTTATTTTGCTCTTTTGCTTGCCTAATTCTGCAACCTTTTTATTGTCACTCCAAAAATTTGGATCACTTTCTAAATGTGAAATACGATCTAACTCTTCTTTTAAAGAATCTATTTTTATAATTTTTGCAATATTTTGGCATTTACTATTCAATATTTTTAATAATTCACCATATTCATAAGAATCCACATTAACCGCCTTTAAAAATATTTTGAAATTATACAAAATAGCAAAATAAATAAATTAATATAATCTTCATTTTTATGCAATAGAATCTATACAATCTAATAAAAGGATAAATAATGCTTATCAAAAATTATAAATTTGATGTAGATAAAGAAAAAATTACTGATAAATCACTATATAAAAAGCGAAGAGAAATATTAAAATTTATGGGGATTGCAGGTTCAATTACAGCTTTCCCGAATATACTTAGTGCAAATGACAAATATAAACTAAAAACTATAACACCAAAAGAAAAAGCAACAACATATAATAATTTTTATGAATTTGGATTAAATAAAAGCGATCCAGCAAAGAATGCGCATACACTAAAAACAAGGCCATGGCAAATAAAAATTACAGGTGAAGTAGATAAAGAAATTATACTAGATATTGATACAATATTAAAAGAAATGCCAATTATAGAAAGAGCATATAGGCTTAGATGTGTGGAAGCATGGAGTATGAATATTCCATGGCGTGGATTTGAACTAAATAAATTATTAAACAAAGTAAAGATAAATAGTGCAGCAAAATTTGTTCAATTTAAAACAAAATATGCTCCAGATGAGATGATAGGTCAAAAAAATCCATATATAGGAGGATTTATTCAATATCCATACATAGAAGGACTAAGGCTTGATGAAGCAATGAATCCACTTACATTATTAGCAAATGGCATGTATGGCGAAGATTTGCCAAATCAAAATGGAGCACCATTAAGACTTGTAGTACCTTGGAAATATGGCTTTAAAAGTATTAAAAGTATAGTTGAAATAAAACTAACAAAAGAAATGCCAAAATCCACTTGGATGCAATTGCAAAGTGATGAATATGGATTTTATGCAAATGTTAATCCAAATGTAGATCATCCAAGATGGAGTCAAGCTGAAGAAAGATTTATAGGTGGTGGATTTTTTAGTTTTGGAAAAGTAAAAACATTAATGTTTAATGGTTATGAAGAAGAGGTAGCGCATATGTATAGCGGGATGGACCTAGTGAAAAACTTTTAAGTAGAATCTATTTAGATTCTACTTTTTTAATATCTGCTAATTGCTTTTCTATTTTTGTTATCTTTTTGTCTATACTAACACTTACTGTTACCTGATTAAGCAAAACCCAAAGTGACAAAATGCCTAAAAATAAAGATATTGCTATGGATGCTAATGATATTTTTACTGCTCTTATAGCCTTTTTTTCTATTTCTTCTATATTTTTCATAGTTACCCTCTAAAATAATTTTATAACACTGCTAATAATCATACCAAATATAGCGCTCATAACTACACAAGCACCTATGCTTAAATTATAGTAATATGACACAAAAAAACCAACGCAAATAAACAAAAAAGATAAAATAGAAGATAAGATCATCATTTTACTTAGTGAATTTACAAACATGCCTGCTATATATGCTGGAATACTTAATATCGCAAGAATTAATATCAACCCAGCAATATTCATACTCATAACAATTCCAAGTGAAACAAAAATATAAATAAAAAATAAGAATAAATTAATATTAATTTTCTTTAATTTGCAAAATGTCTCATCATACAGAATTCCAAGAATCTCTCTATAATACATACAAACAAACATAATAAGCAGAATATCAAATATGCCAATAATAATAATATCTATCTTGCTTACCGTTAAAATAGAACCAAATAGATAACTATTCATATCAGCACCATATCCAGGAGTAATATCAATCAAGATTACCCCAAGTGCCATACCAAAAGCCCATGCTGCTGCAATAAAGGAATCAACATTGGTCTTTTTATAAATGATAAAATATAATAATAATAAAGACATAAAAACACTAGTAATAGCAGCCCCTAGCATAACATTAAATCCAAAATAAAGGGCAATACCAACACCACCAAATGCACTATGTGCTACACCTCCACTTAAAAAGACAGTCTTATTAGAAACAATGATAGAACCTATAATACCTCCACAAATTGAAACCAAAAAAGCTGAAAATAACGCAAACTGAACAAATTGAAGTGATAATATTTCCAAAATAAATTCCTAAAAAAATAATAAATAAAATTATTTAAAACGCTAAATTAAATGATAATCCATAATATTGCTGCATAATACCATTTCTTGATTCTTTATTATCAATGTCAATTATAATATCAATACTATCTCTTTCTTTTGTAATAAAATATGAAACACTATAACCAAGTGCTGCACCAACAAGCACTTGGAGTGGTGTATGTCTTTTTGATGTAATACGAGATATGCCAACAAGGGATGCAAGAATTGTGGTTGGAAGACCCCAAGTCCAACCATATCTCCTTTGCATAAATCCAGCTGCAGAAAACGCACTTGAAGTATGACCAGATGGGAATCCTTCATACTCTATGCCATTTGGTCTAAGTGATATTCCTGCCCATTTTGGTTTTGTTTTTGATATTCCAACAAAACTATACTTGATAGCAAATGTAATAGCAAGTGTACTAGCAGTACCAATTGCAAGATATGCAAGTCCTTCATAATCTTGCTCCACCAATGTATAGATACCTGCCATAGCTGGTAAAAATTGAAAAATATTTCCATAAAGTTTAAAATAATCTGTTTTAGCATAGAGGCTTACGGTAAATATAAAAAATAAACTAAATAAAATTTTTTTCATATAAAAATCATTCTCCATAATATAAACACCTATTACTCACTCAATTAATAATAAATGTAATACAAAATGAACATTTACTTAATAACTTAATATATTTAAATCTACTTTTAAATTGATACATTAAACAATACAATTATATTAACACAAAGCTTAATAACTTTAATAACATTTTTAAGCTTCTAAATTATAGAATTGCAGAATCTAGACAATATGAGGAAATAATGACGCAAGAAGAATTAAACGAGCTTATTTTAAGCAATTTTAATGACAATACAAAACAACAAGAAGATAATGAAAGCCTTGATATAGTAGAAGAAAATCCATTTAATGATAACGAAACAGATAACAAAAATGATGATAATTATAGAGTAAATGCCACTGGAAAATGGCCACCACCACCACCAACAAATGAACACAAAGTAGTGCATCAATTAGATGATGTTACAAAAGGATTGGAAGCAAAAGCTACACAAGTTTTTGATCAATTAGAATCTATTAGTCAAAATAGTGAAAATGTTCAAGAAGATTTAAAAATTATTAAAAATCATATAGAAAATCAAAAGAAAATATTTGAAAAATTATCAACACAATTTCCAAATATAAAAATTTTTCATGAATCACTAGAACAATCAAAGGATTCTTTAAAACGAATAATATCAGTTGAAGAAAAAATAATAAACAACACAGATTGCATACTTCAAGCTATGGATATAATGCAATATCAAGATATATACAGACAAAAAATAGAAAGAGTAGTAAATGTAACTAGAGCATTATCAAAATACTTAAACTCTATTTTTGATACTGATATAGAAGACAATCAAAGAGTATCTAGTGCTTCATATATAAAGGGTGATAATAATAGTGACATTGTAAGTAGTGATGAATTAAATGAATTAATAGCATCATTGGGGAAAAAATAGAATTGATAAATCAAAATAAAAAAATAGAATTATTATCACCTGCTGGAAATTTAGAGAAATTAAAAATTGCTATAACATATGGTGCGGATGCTGTATATGGAAGTGTAAGTCATTTTTCACTTAGAAATAGATCTGGAAAAGAATTCACATATGAAACATTTAAAGATGGTGTTGATTTTGTCCATAAGAATGGTAAAAAAATATATGCTGCAATAAATGGTTTTCCATTTAATTCGCAGATAAAAATTTTAAGAAATCATATTGCAAAAATGCGTGATACTGGAGTAGATTCTTTTATTGTTGCAGCACCAGGAGTAATTAAATTATGCAAAGAAATAGCACCGCATATACCCATACATTTATCAACTCAAGCAAATGTTTTAAATGTTCTTGATGCAGAAGTATTCTATGATATGGGTGTTAAGAGAATAGTTGCAGCAAGAGAGCTTAGTCTAAAAGATGCAATAGAAATAAAAGAAGCAATACCAGATTTAGAAATTGAGATTTTCTGTCATGGCAGTATGTGTTTTGCATTTTCTGGAAGATGCTTAATATCAAGTTTGCAAAGTGGTAGGGTGCCAAATCGTGGTAGTTGTGCTAATGACTGTAGGTTTGATTATGAATATTATGTCCGCAATCCTGATAATGGGGTAATGATGAGACTTGTAGAAGAAGAAGGGGTTGGAACACATATATTTAATTCAAAAGATCTAAACTTAAGCCAACACATAGATGAAATATTAAAATCAAATGCAATATCAGCCCTAAAAATAGAAGGTAGAACAAAGTCTCCATATTATGCTGCGATTACAACTAGAACTTATAGAATGGCAATTGATGATTTTTATAATGGAAAAAATAGAAAAAGCTTATATCAAGATGAGTTAAACACGCTTAAAAATCGTGGTTTTACAGATGGATATATCATAAATAGACCATATGAAAAAAATAATACACAAAATCATAAAACAGCAATTAGTAATGGAAGTTATCAGGTAAATGCCCAAGTTAGAGATGATGGAGATTTTGCAATATGTAAATATACTATTAAAATTGGCGAAGCAAAAGAAATTATATTTCCACTAAATACAAAATTTGATAATTCTATTTTAGTTGATAATGAAATTGGTAAAATTTATAAAAAAGATGACAAATATTTCATTGTATTTAAGACAATTATGTTAGAAAATAATAAGGAGCTCAGCGAAATACATAGTGGAAATATAAACTATTTCAAACTACCATGCAAACTTCCTGGATATACCTTTTTGCGAGAAAGGATTAGTCAAGAATAAATCTATATTAGCATCCAAGTTTAACTATTCTTATTTATATTAATTATATTCCTTTATTATCTAATGCTTCCTTTATGAGTTCTAATGGATGCTTGAAAGATACAGTAGAATTAATATTATCTAGTGCATTATTTAATTGCATTCTACATGCTGAACATTCAGAGCTAACAATACTAGCACCAGAATCTTCTATATACTTTGCTTTTGGAAGCGATGCCTTATATGCTAAATGATATTTTTCACTTTGAATAGTCACTCCACCAAAACCACAACATCTATCGCATTCATTCATTTCTACAAAATTATAATTTGCACTAAGCAAAAATCTTGGCTCTTTATATAAATTTAACACTTTTTTTGAGTGACAAGGATCATGATATGTAACTTTTACATCATTCCTAGATGATTTTTTTAAAATATTTAATAAATTTGTATTATTGTATAAATAATCTGTTGCCATTTTAAATTTTGGTAATATTTTTATTAATCTATTCATATTATCTTCATCTTTTACATATTTTAATGCATGATTCCAATCAACCATAATCATTGCTGCACATGTAGCCTCTGGAATTAATATTGCATCAACATCATCGATAAATTTTTCAAATAAATCAAGATTTTTCTCAATCAAATAAACAACACTTTTTATATCACCTGTAAAATACGCTGGAGCACCACAGCATTCTTGTTTTGGAATTAACACATCAATGCCAAGTTTATCCAATATAAACAATAAAGATTCTCCAACTTGAATATAGTTATAATTGCTAAGACACCCAATAAAAATGGCAACTCTCTTATTGCTTTTATCATATTTGGTTTCTATTAAACCTTTATGCTTTTGTAAAAAACTTTTAAAAACAAATGGAAAAATAGTTCTTTTGCCAAATTTTGATATATTAAATCTACTTCTTAATTTATCATTTGTTTTTTTAAATGCGCAAGGTGCTGCAATACTAACAAAACTAAATACAAAATCCATAATTTTTCTATGCTTTAGCAAATAAAAATAAAATTTCTTATACCAAGATATTCCAAATTTTTCTGCTATATCAATCCTACTTTGTTGTATCATTGCTGCAGTGTCAATTACTTGAGGGCATAAAGTGGTGCAAGTTGTGCATAAAAAACAAGATTCAAATATATTTTTTAAATTATTATCAAGATTAATATCACCTTTACTATATATTCCAAGTAGATCTACAAAACCTCTAGGCGATGTAACCTCATCTCTATTTACTTGATATATAGTGCAAGATGGTATACACTTGGCACATTTAACACAAGTAGAACTAATAGTTGCTAAATCAAGCATAATCAAACTGTCTTAGAAAATTTTTTATCATTTATATTTATTTTTCTTAAATATTCATCAAATACCATAACAATATTTCTAACCAACATACCACCTGTATGACTTAGTAGAATCTCATTATCATTTATTTCAAGAAATCCTAAATCGATATACTCTCTAAGACTATTCAACTCACCCTTAAAGTGCTCTTTAAAATTAATATTAAACTTTTTTTCAATATGTTTTATATCAAGTCTAAGATTATTCATTAATTTCATAATAATATTTTTTCTTAAAATATCTTCATCACTTAATCCAATACCTCTATGTGTAGGTAAAATTTCATTATCTAGGCATCTTTTATACTCATTTAGATCTTTATGGTTTTGCACATAATAATCATGCCCTTCTCCTATACTCGTTAAACCTATGCCGATAGTTTGTGTGTGTTTTTTTGCTGTATATCCTTGAAAATTTCGCTTTAGCTCACCCTTTAAAGAAGCTTGATACAATTCATCACTCTCAAGTGCAAAATGATCCATCCCAATCATTTTATAACCATTGCCTGTTAAATAATTAATTGTATATTCAAGAATAGAAAGCTTTATTGCTGGAGAGGGAAGGTCGTTTTCGTCTATTTTTCTCATTGTTTTTTTAATCCATGGAACATGTGCATAATTAAACACAGCAAGCCTGGTTGGTTTAATCTTTAATACAGAATCTAAAGTATTCTTAAAACTCTCTAAACTCTGTTTTGGCAATCCATATATCAAATCAAAATTAATATATTCAATATTATATTTTTTAGCTAACTCTACAGCGGATTGAACTAAATCTATTGATTGGAATCTATGTACAGCTTTTTGCACATTAGCATCAAAATCCTGCACTCCAAATGATAAACGATTAAAACCATAATCGTGTAATACTTTCATTTGATCTTCATTAAAATATCTAGGATCAACCTCACAGCTTATTTCAGCATTTTTTGAAAAATTTTTAAATACGCCATGAATAGATTTTAGTATAATTTCTAGACTTTTTGCATCATAAAATGTAGGTGTTCCACCACCAAAATGAAATTGCAATACTTCTCTATTTGTATCAAGATATTTTTCCAATAACAAAATTTCTTTATTCAAATATTTTATATACTCTTGTTTTTTTTCTTCTTTGCTAGTATAAATAACACTACACCCACAAAAATAACATGCACTCTTGCAAAATGGTAAATGAATATACAAAGATAATGGTAGCTTAGTATTTCTTTTTAAAGATTCTATATATGCATCTACATTAAAATTTTCATTAAACTCTAATGCTGTTGGATAACTAGTATATCTTGGGCCTGGCTTACTATATTTAGCAAATTTATCAAAATCAATCATAAATTTTCTCTATTTATTAAGAATCAATATTTATCTGCTTAAAATATTCATCAATATTTATAAATAAGTTAGGATAGTTGATTTTAATGTCTTTAACAATCTTTTTAATATCATGAATAGTTAAGTTTTTCTTTTTTGATTGGATATTATTAAGCAGAGTCTTAGCAACAACAAAAACATCATCAAAATCTCTTGGCATCTCTTGCAATATCTCTTTCTCTAAACTCTTAAATATCAATGCCTCATGGTTTAGTTTTATTATTTCTTGTATTTTTTTATACTCACTCTCTAGTATTAATACATAATTTACATCACCAATTACAATACTAGTTGGCGTCGCATTTAAATCACTTTTTTTGACAGTTATAGTAAAATCTTCATCTATCGTTTCCAATTCTTTTCCTCTAAAAATGTAATTATACCTTTATGTGCATGAAGTCTATTTTCAGCTTCAAGAAAAACTTTGCTATGCTTTGATTCTATAACATCATCTGTTACTTCATATCCTCTATATGCAGGCAAACAATGTAAGAATATAGCATCATCACCCAGTTTAATAATATTACTATCGACACAAAAACCACTAAATTGCTTAATTTTATATTCCTTGTTGCTTTCTTGTCCCATTGATATCCAAGTATCAGTTGTTATCACATTTGCATTAACCGCTGCCTCTTGTGGAGAATTTGTCATTTTTATAATAGCGCCACTATGTTTTGCAAATTGTATTGCTAAATCTAAAATTTCAGAATCTACACTAAAGTCTTTTGGTGTAGCTACACGCAATTCAAATCCAAGCTTTGATGCAAGCATAAGCCAAGAATGTGCCATATTATTTCCATCACCAATATAACACACAACAGGCTTTCTTAAATTTTTATATTTACAATTATAATCATCCATGCCTATACCACACTCAACCATAGTTATATAATCCGCTATCAATTGAGTTGGGTGATATTCATTGCTAAGCCCATTTATAACAGGTTTGTTAGAGAACTTACTAAACTCTTCTAATCTACTATGTTCGAATGTACGTATCATAATCATATCTGCCATAGAAGAAATAACTCTAGCTGTATCTTTTATGCTTTCTCCACGACCTAATTGTATCTCTTTGTTTGATAAGAATAATGCCATTCCACCTAATTGATATGCACCAATTTCAAAACTAATTCTAGTCCTTGTAGAACTTTTTTCAAATATCATTGCTAAAGTTTTATCTTTAAAATAAGGCTGTATTTTTTTACCATTTAAAAAGCTATGTTTTATATCTATGCTAATATTTACAATATGCAAGATTTCATCTTTTGTAAAATCTTTAAGTGATAAAAAATGTTTCATACTAAACATAAAAATCCATTATTTTGGTCTTGCAAAGCTCTTATTCTACTTATTTTTAAAATATAAAGCAATAACATAAGTTTATATTTCAAATTTAAACAACAACATTTAAATCTTTATAGAATCTTTCAATATCAAATGTCTTATTTAGATATTTTACTATCTCTAAAGTATCAACTTCTGCATTACCAAGACAACTAGTAGCACCTGGTGATGGCGTCATATTAAATGTAATACCTCTATTAGTTAATATCTTTTTTTCTCCTAATTCCAACTTCTTAGCACTCATATCTATAACTTGTGGACGAACCTCACCAAAGCCTTTTGCATATGTTAAATCTTTAATTTTTAGTGAGGGGATAATCTTTCTTGCATCATTAATAAATAATTTTTTACCAAAATAAGGTAATTCAAATAGCATATTTCTGAAAACATAATTTCTAATATCGTTATCTTTTAGTAAATTTAATACAACATTAAGAGCATCAACTTTTAAATCAATTTTTAACAACTCACTATTTATATTACCAAATAGATATTTTGATCGCTCTAATTTTGGCATAGCAAGAGCAGTCGGTCCAAGTCTTGTAACACCACTAATTGCTACATCCGGATCACCATGTAATGCTGCAAATGGCAATTTTGGATTTTGAACTGTATATACCTTTCCTCTAAGTAGTGTACCTGGCACAAAATAAAAACTACCTGCAACAGGGAGACATGCTAAATCCTTACCATATCCAACATGTTGAGCTAATGGTAATGAATAAGAACCTGCATTTACAAGGACAAATTTAGCATTAATTTCTCTATTATCTTTTGATGTTATAGTGTATCCACCACTTTGATTTTCTCTAATTCTTTTTACCCTAAAGTTTAAGAATATTTCACTTTCATTATTTGTCTTTAAAGCTTCTTCTGCAAAGTTCTGACTTAGTTTTTCAAAATTAATAGCACACCAAGATTCTAAATATCCAGATGCTACAACATTTTCTATTCTATCACCACCATTTAAACCTTCTATTACTTTTGGTTCAATTTTTTTTATTTCATCTTTTGTAAAAAAACTTAAACCATCAAAAATATGTTTGAATTCTTCATGTCTTTTTATCATAAAATCACATTCGGTATCGCCAATACCAATTGCAAGTTTTTGCATTTTAAAAATAACTTTATTCTGCAAACCTTTTGATAAAGCATAATGCATAACCTTATCAGCAGCAATTTTAACTTTTGATGCTTTTGCAGCTGTATAATTTGTCTCAATAGAACCATCATGTATTGTTTGAGAATTTCCCTTTGAACTTGAACTAATACTTGCTAGCCTATCACATTTTTCAAGCAATGCGATTCTTTTTATATTTGTATATTCGCTAAGCGTATAGAATGCAGCACAACCTGATACACCGCCACCAATTATTACAACATCAAAATCATTATTCACCTTATACTCCTATATAAATATAAAAATTACATTGAATCTGTAACTCTATAAAAATATTTATCAATATTAATATTACCCTGCATAGATTCACAACTAATTAGTTCTTTATTTACAAATAATACATTACTTGCATATTCAAGCAAATTAGAAATATCATGAGTGATAACTATTATAGTGTAATTAGAATTTATTTCTTTTAATAATTTATAAATTTCTTGTTGAGTTGGTAAATCTATATTTGATGTTGGCTCGTCAAATATGAGTAATTTTGGATTACCACATAGTGCTCTAGCAATCAACACACGCTGTCTTTGACCACCTGATAAATCACTAATTTTTCTAAATTTAATACTATCTATACCAAGCTTTTCCATAATTTTTAAAGCCTCGTACTTATCCTTTTTTGTTATCTTATAACCAAAAGTCTTTTTCTCTAAAAAACCCATAAGCACAACATCAAATGCCTGTATAGTAAAATCCTTATTTATACTAGTATCTTGTGGAGTGTAGCCAATTAAAGAATCTTTGCTAAATAAATCTGCATTTGGGTATTTAATTTTACCTGAAGTTGGTTTTAATAGATGTAATAAAATTTTTGCCAAGGTGCTCTTACCGCCACCATTAGGGCCAATAATACCTAGAAAATCGCCTTGTTTTAATGTGAAATTAATATTCTCTAAAACCAAATCCTTATCATATTTAAAACTAAGATTCTCACAAATAAGAATTTCGTCCATTAAAATTAACCTATCTTGCTATTTCACTTAGAAAATTTTCTAAATTATCAAGCCACTCATAACTAAGAGGGTCTGCAAATTTTACTTCAATACCTGCTTCTTTGGCTATTGATAAAGCATTTTTTTGTGAAAATTGAGGCTGTATAAATATTGCTTTTATATCATTTTCTTTAATAATTTTTAAAATATCCCTTGTATGTGCAATTTTTGCTTCTTTGCCATCTTGCTCTACGGCATATTCAGTTATACCAAGTTCGTTTGCCATATAACTCCAAGCTGGATGAAAAACCAAAAATGATTTTTTAGAGTTAGCAAATACAGGTTTGTATCTATTATATAAATCATCTACCTTAGCAAGAAATTTTCCTAGATTGCTTTTATAAATTTTACTATTTTTTGGATCTATGCTTGATAGTGTATTTGCTATCCTAATGATATGAAGTTTTGATAATTCAAATGATAACCATATGTGTGGCTGATGATTATGATGGTCATCATGGTCATCATGGTTATCATGGTTATCATGGTTATCATGATGATTATGATGATTAATAATATTGTATTTTTTAGTATAGCCCTCCAAAACTCCATCTTCCAATGGCTCTACTATAATTATATTAGGATTAACAGACTTAAATCTAGAAAGCCATGCATTTTCAAATGGCATACCAATGCCAAAATAAATTCTAGATTGTGCTAACTCTTGCAATTGCTTTATTGATGGTTCATATGTCTCTGGACTCTTTCCTTTTTGAACCATTATATTTACATCTACTAAATCTCCTGCAATTTGCTTTACAAAATACGCTTGAGGAATAATGCTAACACTTATTTTAATTTTATCATTAGCGGCTAAACTACCTATAAAAAACAATAGTCCAATAAAAAATCTAATCATAAAAATACTCCGAAATTTAGGTATCAAACAGATTAATCTAACATAATTAATATTATTTAACAATAATATTAATAGCTTCAATCCTATCAAGAAGGCTAGGAGGTGAATTTAGTCCATTTTGCTCACTACCAGGAGTAAGTGTTGTAATACTAATACCACCTAAAATATTTAATCCATCACTTGATTTTATACCCCACACATCATGCATCACAATTGGCTCATTATTGTATTCACCAATATAAAGCATAATATGACCTTTTAACCAAAAAATCGTCCTAAAGGGTAATGCATTATTTTTAATTAACTCTAGTTTTTCATCATTATCTTTTGGAAGTGCCATATAGGAACTATATGGGGATGATTTCCCTGCATTCACCTGAGCCAAAGAATTTCTTGGCAAAAAAATCCCAACATTCATAAGAACATCTCGAATAAAAGCAGAACAATCTCTATTGCCATACATACCACCCCAGCCATAATTTTGTAAATTTAGAGAATCTGCAATATTTGCTATATTACTCTGTGTAAATGGAAGAGGAAAATCACCAAACAAGCTTTCATCATAAGAAAATGGAATTCTAACTGCTACACCATCAGTATTGCGATAATAACCATAGATTCTATTATTTGCTTTCTGAAATAACATCCCTATCCTTGCTTGAACAATAAACTTATCTTTGTAATAAAGAGGGATATTATCTCTCATTGGAACAACAAAATTTTTAGATTTCATAAGAAACTGCATATCTTTTTTATGAATCTTTGCAACTTCATCAAATTTAACCCATCCAGACACAAAAGAACTCTGTATAAGAACCCATTCTTTTGTAATATCTTGATGAACAATTCTAATTGGAGTAAAAGCAAAAATTAATGAATTTTGCCACCTATCAAATGGATATCCATCTCTAGTAGAAAACCTTGGTTTATCTGATGGAACTACACGAACATTGGCAGTTTTGACCATAATTCCATAATCATTCATACTAGGATAGGAATCTACATCTGAATTAAATTTTATTTCATCTAAAAAGCCATCATTTTGATATCGCTTAGATTCCCCAAAGCCTCTTTTACTAGAAAGTCCCCAAAATACAGTATCTTTATCTGATGGAGAAAAATTTTTATCCCATACACTAAAATATTTTTCTAAATACTCTTTCTTTAACTGCGATGAAAAATTCATATCCACTATTTTATTATTATCATTAATATACATCACAGAACGTTGTGGCAAAGATAGGTCATTAATTTTATTATCTACATCTAATGTTACATCTTTTGTCGCACACCCACCAAATAGAATTACCATAAAAGTTACTAAAATAACTAATTGCAAAAATACTCCTAAAAAATTGTTATAATCCAAAGAATTTGTATTATACCCCTAAACCAATTATCTAAAATTATTTTAAGGAAATTAAGTGAATATATTTATTATTTTTGCAACTTTTTGTTTTGGAATATTTCATATTATTGGATATTACGGACTAATAAAACAGATAAACACAAATAGAAAAATTCAATTTGTAAGCATAGCATTACTGCTAATAAACTTTATTGTGATGCTGATTTATTTGTTTATTAGAAATCTTGAAATACCAGATATAATAATTAGATCATTATCTTTAACAATTTTGATTGCACTCTTATTATGCGCTCTTGGATCATTAAATATTATTTTTATTATTATTGGTAGATATGCTAGATTCATACCAAATACATTAATAAGTAAAATATTAGCTTGTATCATTCCAATAGGATTGATCATTGGAATATATGAAGCACAAAAAACACCAGAATTGATAACAAAAACAATAGAAATAAAAAATCTAAAAAAAGATATAAATATTATGCTTATATCAGATATCCATATATCAAATCTTATAAGTAAAGAAAAAATACAAAATATAATAAATCTAGCAAACTCCACAGAACCAGATATTATTGTTCTAGCAGGAGATATTATAGATAGCTATGAAAATATTATAAAGGATAAGGTTGTCCTTTTGGGTGAATTAAATGCAAAATATGGAACATATTTTGTACTTGGAAATCATGAATTTATATTTGATGCAAATAAAAGCTTAGAAATAATAGATAGATTAAATAATATACAGCCGCTTATAAATGAAAGTATCATAATAGATGATAATATTAATTTAATTGGCATTAGTGACTTGATGGGAAGAAGAGTTGGGTATTTAGAACCGGATATAAATAAATCATTAAAAGATACAAATGACAATTTACCAAAAATATTAATATCTCATCAACCAAACATTATTAATGAATTAGATTCTAATGTTGATTTAATATTAAGTGGACATACACATGGAGGGCAAGTATTTCCTTTCACAATACTTGCATATTTAAAGAATCCATTTTTATATGGATTAAAAACAATAAATAATATTCAACTTTATATATCACAAGGGGCACATTTAGCAGTCACGTATGGTAGAATTGGAACACAAAGTGAAATAAATCTAATAAAACTAAGGGGTAAACAATGAAACTAATAGTATTAATAGGCGCATTAGTAAATATTATTTTTGCAAATGAGTTAGTAATTACAAAAACATTTACACTAAATCAAGAAACAGAGGCAAAGTTTTTATTTTCAGATATTAGTGTAATAAGCTCATCAAAACTTAGAAACATAGGTGAATTATCAGATAAAAATAAAGATAAAATTATAAATACAATCAATGAAATTATAAATGAAGCAAAAAATACAGATATCTGCAAAGGTGGAAGCTTTTATATCAACCCAATCATTAGCTATGATAAGGACAGCAGAAAAACTATAGGACAAAATATAAACTTTAATCTAAATTGTAAATTTACTAAAAATGATTTGAACATATATAATAATTTATTGTCAAACATAGAAAAACACATTGCAAAAAATGAACTATTGGCACTACCTCAACCTAGTCTCAATTACAGAATTACAGAAGATGAAATAAATAATATTAAAGAAGAATTATTTGATAATTTCTTATCAACAATATCAAATATCGAAGATAAATATTCAAATCTTGTAGATAAAAAATGCAAAGCAAATAATATTAACTATGGAGAAAGTCCAAAAATATACCCGATGCCTCTAAGTGCAAAAGCTCAAGATAGCACAATGTCTATATCAGCACCAATTCAAGATAAAACAAGAATTGATATTGATATAGTAATGCAGCTACATTGCAAACAGCTTTAGCATTCTCTTGCTAGAATCTTGCCATCTTTGGCATAGAATTCTATATGCATATCTTCACAAACTTCATCTTTTAATATCATCATTGATAATAAATCTTCTATTTGTTCTTGAAGAGCCCTTTTTAGCGGTCTTGCTCCAAATACAGGATCGAAACCTATATCAGCAATTAGTTCTTTTGCACTAGAATCTAATGAAATCTTTATATTTCTTGCATTTGCAAGATTTGCTATGTGGTTAAACATAATATCTACAATTTTTATAATTTCTTCCTTACTTAGAGGATTAAAAATAACTATATCATCAAGACGATTTAAAAACTCTGGTTTAAAATAATGCTTCAATTCACTCATCACAGCGCTTTTGCGATCTGTCTTAGATTCTATCTCCATTATTTTATCACTTGCAATATTGGATGTTAAAATAATAATAGTATTTCTAAAATCAACAACAACACCTTTATTATCAGTTAGTCTTCCATCATCTAATACTTGCAATAAAAGATTGAAAACATCTGGATGCGCTTTTTCAACTTCATCAAATAAAACAACACTATAAGGTTTTCGCCTAACAGCTTCTGTAAGCTGTCCTCCTTCATCATATCCAACATATCCAGGAGGTGCACCAACCAATCTGCTTACAGAGTGTTTTTCCATATATTCACTCATATCAATCCTAATTAAAGCACTTTCACTATCAAATAAAAAATTTGCTAATGTTTTTGCACTTTGGGTTTTACCTACACCAGTTGGACCAAGAAACAAAAAACTACCTATTGGTCTATTTGCAGAATTTAAACCTGCTTTATTTCTCTTTATTGCTTTTGATATAGCATTTATAGCTTCATCTTGCCCTACAACACTTTTGTGCAATTCAAATTCAATATTTAAAATCTTTTCTTTATCACTTGATAGCATCTTTTTTACTGGTATTTTAACCCATTTGCTTACCACCTCTGCTATACTCTCTTCTGTAACAGAATTTTTAAGCAAAGTACCTTGTTTTGACAATTCTTGCCATTTAGCATCTAGCTCTTTATTCCTTGATTCCAATTCTGGTATCTTTCCATAATCAATTTCTGCTGCTTTATTATAATCTCCATTTCTTTTAGCAAGTTCAGCCTCTATTCTATAAGAATCTATCTGGCTTTTTATATGTGCAATCTCTTCAAATATAGATTTTTCATTTTTAAATTGCAATTCAAGCTTTGATTGCATCTCTTTAGAATCTTCTAATTCCTTGATAATTTCTTCAATTCTATCTTTATTTTTATGTTCTTCCATGTTTAAAGCTTCTTTTTCAACTTCGAGATTTTGAATTTTTCTCCTTATACTTAGCAATTCAACAGGGGAAGACTCTATTTGCATACGAATCTCACTTGCAGCTTCATCTATTAAATCAATAGCCTTATCTGGCAAAAATCTATCTACAATATATCTTGATGAAAGCCTAACAGCAGCAACCAAAGCAGAATCTAATATAGTTACATTATGATGTGCTTCTAATTTTTCTTTTATTCCACGAAGCATATGCAATGCTTGAGATTGGGTTGGTTCATCAAGATTTATTGGCTGGAATCTCCTTTGCAATGCAACATCTTTTTGAAAATATTTCCTATATTCTTTTAGAGTTGTAGCACCTATTGTATGCATTTCACCTCTTGCAAGTGCAGGTTTTAATATATTTGCGGCATCCATAGAACCCTCATTTGCACCTGCACCAACTATAGTATGTATTTCATCAATAAATAAAATAATATTTTGACTCTTTTTTACCTCATCAACCACACTTTTTAATCTATCTTCAAATTCACCTCGATACTTAGCACCAGCAATAAGGGCACTCATGTCAAGCGCTATTAATCTTTTATTTTGCAAAGAAAGTGGAACATCTTTTTTAACAATCCTTTGAGCTAAGCCTTCTACAACAGCAGTTTTACCAACACCAGGTTCACCAAGCAAAATAGGATTATTTTTTGTCTTTCGTATTAATATTTGCATCATTCTAGTTATCTCTTCATCTCTACCTATTATTGGATCTAATTGCCCATCTAATGCTTTTTTTGTAAGATCGATTCCAAATTTTGCTAGACTATCTAGGTTTTCATCAGCGCTATTAGTTTCTATTTTTGCGCCATTCCTCATTGATTGCAAAGTTTTTATCAATTCATTAATATCAAGATATTTTTTAAAAATTCTATTAAACTCTGTATTATTTATAATATTGGCTATAATCCAAGCATCAACAGCTATATATTTATCACCATTTTGGACTGCATAACCTTCTGCTAAATTTATACTATCAAGCAATGATTTTGCAATAGTTATATTTTCTTTATTAACATTTGAACTTTTTGGATAACTATCTACCCAACTATTAACTTCCAAGACAAGAGAATCTTTTTGGATATTCATAGAGTTAAATGCTGCATTTAAAATTGAATTTGAATTAACACACAAAGCCATCACTATGTGGGCACAATCAACTTCTTGATTCTTATTATTCAATGCAAGAAATATTGCATTATCAATAGTCTCTCTAAATTGATTAGTAAGTTTTTCAAAAATATTCATACTATCTCCTTCAAAATAGTTATATACAAAATCATTATATAACTTTAGTCTAATAATGTCAAGTTTGTAAAATTAAAATATTAATCAGTAGTAATACAAATATGGTAGTAATAAATTAATGCAATAAATTATAAATATAGAAAGTTAAAGAAGACACAAAAATTAATATTTGCTCTACATTAATGTAGAGCAAATATTATTCAACTTCATATATATATGGAACTCCACGAATTACACCTGTTTTAAATAAAGATTCTGTAGTTTTAGCAACTTTACTTATATCAATTTTAGATGGTGCTTTAAAATTAGAAGAAAACACTTCTCTAATACCTTTTAGCTTAGCCGATTCACTCATATCTGATTTCACATTGTCCATTAAATATGCTGCTTTCTTTTGAGAATCTTCTCCTAGGATGCCAACAATAATCATATTTACATTATGAGTTTTTAACTTATCTTCTACATTTCGTAACTCTTCTCTGCAATATCCACAATTCGGATCGGCTACTATGAAATAGGTTTTAGGATTTTTTGCATTCGATTTTAGAGTAATATATTGATCTGGAGACAATGCTTTTATAAGCTTTCCTGCAGCCTCTTTCTGTCCACTTTCATTATAAGCCATTGTTTCATCAGAAACTTTACTTACTATATCTTCATCTGCTTTTGATGCAGTAAAAAATAAATTGGATAATCCTATAACGGTATTTCCATCACTAGTCGCAAACATAGGAACTCTTTGAGCACTTCCATCTGCAATCTCAATGACTACAATTTTTAAGTTTTTACTATCTTTTAAATCTACACTATTTACGATATTTACTTTAGCACTAGTTTGCTTTTCAATTAAATTTTTAACATTATCTTCAAATGAGGCAGCAAATAAGCTGCTTGATAATACAGTTGATACCAATAAAATATTTTTTATCATAATATAAATCCTTTAAATATTGATTTGAGCTAAGATTTTACCTTGTTTTTATAAAAACGAAACTAAACACTCATCATAACCAGTTTATTAATTCGTTGAGAAAAGTTATTTGCATCACTTATTGTTCCTTTTTCTAATAATTTTGCACTATCAAATAATATAAAAATGATATCTTTTAATTTTTCATCATCCTTTAAATCTTTTAATTTTAATATAATTTCATGATGTGGATTTATTTCAAATACTGGAGATTCTTCTTTTATTTCTTGACCCATTTGACGCATTAGTTGCTCCATCATAGGATTGCTACCTTCACTAATGACACAGCTTGGGGATTTATCTAATCTAGTAGATAATTTTACCTCTTTTACCTTGCCATCTAAAATTGTTTTTAATTTATCTATAAACTCCTTATAATCATCTAGTAATTCCTTACTAACATCATCTTTATTTTCATCAAGAGATATATCTTTAAATTTCAACCCCTCAAACTCCCCAAGTGAAGGCATAACAAAACTATCAACTTCATCATTTAATAATAAGACTTCAATATCATCCTTAATATACTTTTCTAATAATGGAGAATTTTTAAGAAGCTCTAAATCACTTCCTATAATGTAATAAATATTGTCATTACTTGATCTTTCTTTATAGGTTTTAAGCGACACAAATTCACCTTTTGTCGTATTAAATCTACAAAGATGTAATAGTTTATCTTTATTCTCATAATCACTATAAAGACCTTCTTTTATTAATTTTCCAAACTCACGATAAAAAGTTTTATATTTTTCATCATCTTTTGAGATATTTTCAATTTCACTTAAAATTTTCTTAGTAGATGCAGATTTAATATTTGCTAGAATCTTATTTTGTTGCAATATTTCTCTACTAACATTTAATGGCAAATCTTCACTATCTATAATACCTCTTACAAATCTTAGGTATTGTGGAAGCAATTCTTTGTCATCATCTGTGATAAATACTCTTTTTACATAAAGTTTCACTCCTGATTGATAATCAACTCTAAATAAATCAAATGGAGCACGCGAAGGTATATAAAATAATGTAGTATATTCCAATGAACCTTCTACTTTGTTATGTATCCAGCTAAGTGGTTTTGAGTTATCGTGACTAAGAGTTTGATAAAATTCACTATAATCATCATCACTTAATTCATTTTTTGGTATTTTCCAAAGTGCCTTTGCCTTATTAATTTGTTCATCTTTATGAACAATCTCTTCACTTTTATCTTCTTTTGTTTGTTTTTCATCATAAGATAGAATAATTGGAAATGCAATATGATCTGAATATTTTTTAATTAAACTCTCAATCCTCCACCTATTTGCATACTCTTTAGCATCATCTTTTAGATAAATGTCAATTTTTGTTCCAAAGCTATCTTTTACACACTCTTGTATTTCATATTCACCTTTTCCATCACTAATCCAAGAGTATGCTTTATCTTCTAGTGCTTTTTTAGATGTAACAACAACTTTATCTGCAACCATAAAACTAGAATAAAAACCAACACCAAATTGTCCTATTAAAGCAGAATCTTTCTTTTTATCACCACTTAGTGCATTCAAAAATCCTTTAGTTCCACTTTTTGCTATTGTTCCTAAATTCTCAATAAGTTCACTTTCATTCATACCAATACCATTGTCTTCTATAGTTAAGGTATTTTTATCTTCATTAAATGAAATATTTATTTTTGGATTAAATTCAAGATTCTTAAACTTATCATCACTTAATGTAAGATAATTAAGCTTATCAAGAGCATCTGAAGCATTTGATACAAGCTCTCTTAAGAAAATCTCTTTATTAGAATAAAGTGAATGTATCATTAAATCTAGTAATTGATTAATTTCAGTTTGAAATGAATGTTTCATAAAATCTACTCCATAAAATCTAAAAATTTTAACAAATATATCATAATTTTTATTAAAACAATAATAACTTTATACTATTACTATAAAGTTATATGATTAAAATACAATCAAATTTTATATTAATTATAGTATAAAACTATAACATAAATTATGAAATATAAAAAATAAATGTATTTTTCACAAAAAATAATAAATTTTTAGTTTGCATTAAGAGATAAGTATTAAAATTCAAAAATGATAATTGATTTTATTATTATAATTTGTAATGGATGTTTGATAATTTAATGGAATTTCTAAAAGAATATATAGATTTTGTAATCATTGGTATTTTAGGTTTTATGAGCTTTATAGTTGTCTGGTTTAGCATAGAAAGAATAATATTTTATAAACAAATAAAGTATAGTGATTTTGATGATTTAGATGATTTTGAGGAAGCTATAACTAAAAATTTAACTGCTTTATATATCATATACTCAAATGCACCATATATAGGGCTACTTGGGACTGTTATAGGCATAATGATTACTTTTCATGATATGGGAGCTAGTGGAAATATGAATGCATCAGATATTATGGTTGGTTTGAGTCTAGCTTTAAAAGCAACTGCACTTGGATTATTGGTAGCAATACCAACATTAATCATCTATAATGCTTTTTTAAGAAAAGTTGATATTTTGCTCAATAAATACAAGGCAAATAAAAAATGAAACTACCTCGTAAAGAAGGGTTAAATATTGTTCCATTTGTAGATATCATGTTGGTATTACTTGCAATTGTATTAAGCACTGCAAGCTTTATAGCACATGGACAAATAAAAGTTAATCTGCCAGAATCTAGCTCTGCAAAATTAGATAAAAATGATAAAAAAATTGTAGTTACCATTAATAATGACAATCAGTTTTTTCTTGATGGCAAACAAGTTACAAAAGATTTACTAAAAGAGAAAATTATGAAGATTGACAATAAAACACAAATTCAATTGACAAGTGATAGAGAAGCTAAATTTTCAGCATTTATTGAGATATTAGACATATTAAAAAATAAAAATCATGAAAATTTTACAATTCAAACAGAAGTGAAAAAATGATATCCCCTGTAAAAATTGGCTTTATAGCATCTTTATCTTTACATTCATTACTAGTAGTAGTTATATTAATCAATCAAGAAAATAGCATAAAAATATCTAAAAAAAATAACAACACAATAGCAATTAGTCTTGAAAATATAAATAAAGAAGTAAATGATCAATCAATAAATCAACAAAAAAAATATCAAAAGCCAAAAAAACAAAATATGCAAAAATCTAAACCTCAAAAGGTAACAAAACAAGAAATTATAACTCCACAAGAAATACAAGAAGAGCAACAAGTTGAAAAAATAGAAGAGATAGATAAAAAAATAGATGAAGAAAAGGTAAATGAAGCACAAGATACGCAAGATGCAGTAGCATCATCTGGTATGACACAAGAAATTGATACTAATAGCGAATTGTATGCAGAAATTTTACGCATTATTAATAAATATAATTCATATCCAAGGGATGCCTACAGAAGAGGGATAACAGGAAGTGTTGAGGTTAGATTTGTCCTAACAAAAAATGGCGAAATTCAAGATGTAGAAATATTAAATAAAATACATAACTCGCTTGGCGAAGGAGCAATTAAAGCAATAAATAATGCTTATAAACAATTTCCTAGCGTAGATAACAATTTAAGAATAAAAGTAAAGCTTACATATAATTTAACATAAAGAAAATTCTATACTATCTAGATTATCTACAATGTTGATATTTTTTGTAAATAAACTACCATTTTTAAAACTATTAAATTTCATATCAAAAACACCAAAACCACATTCTTTTGCTATATTTCTTATATGTTGTGCCGATGAATATGTAGTAATCACTCCTTGATTACATAAAATTTCATACAAAGACAGAAAATGGCTTTTATTCCATAGTAATGGATTTTTTGATGGACTAAAGGCATCTTGATAGACAATATCAAAAATACAATCCTTTAAAAAATGCAAAAAATCTATTGCATCACCTCGAAATACACTTAGTTTTACATTATAATCCATAAAAACCATATCATTATTTATTGCTTTTATAATATTAGATATATCTAAATAATTTGATATTATTTTTGGATACGGAAAATTATATAAAGATTCAAGTAACAACAAATCAGATTCTACTGAATATATTTCAACTTGCACATTTATTCTTTTTGCAAAAACTAATGTTAAAAGAGAGTTATAACCAAGTCCAAAACATAAATCTAAGATTCTAATATGTGGTTTATTAATAATATGAAATGCAGGATAAATATGTTTGTAGATGCTTTCAAATAGAGCACCTTTTCTATCATGATAGTAATCATTATATGCATCATTGTATGCACTAATGCTACCATCAGCCGTATATATTAATTTCACTCAAACTCTAAATTTTTAGCATAGAATTTTCTAAACCATTCATCAACTGGTACCATAATTTTATAGAAAGCAGGAACAACAAGTAAACTTAAAAACATTGATACTATAAGACCACCAATCATTGCTATACCAATTGGATATTTCATAGCAGAACCGGCACCACTTGATAATGCAAGAGGAATCATACCAAATACCATTGCAAAAACGGTCATTAATATTGGACGAAGTCTCGATTCTCCCGCAAGAACAATTGCTTCATCTACACTTTTGCCTTTTCTTCTAAACTCATTTGCCATATCAATAACAAGAGTTGCATTTTTACCAACAACACCCATTAATACCATAAGACCTATTAATCCAAACAAGCTAAGACTATTACCTGTGATATATAAACCAATAAAAGCACCAGAAAAAGACAATGGCAATGTAATCATTATAATAATAGGTTGCACCAAAGATTCATAAAGCGCAGCCAAAATTAAATAAATTAATACAAAAGCTGTAACAATGGCAATAACAATTTGAGCAATTGCATCCTTTGCATTTTCAGCTTCACCATCAAGAGAATAATTAGCACCATCTAATAACCACTCTGCTTTTCTTGCTTCTACCTCTTTTAGTACGTCATTTAATGTGCTTTGCTCTTGATCTATGTTTCCATAGATCGTTACACTTCTTTCTCTATCATATCGTTTTATACTTGCAGGAAGTGTTGTTTCTTTAATATCAATTAATCCATCAATAAATATCATCTTTCCATCTGCATTTGGAATTTGCAAATATTTTAAATCATCAATAGTCTTTCTATCACTATCTGGAACACGAAGTACTATATCATATTCTTTAGCATTTTCTCTAAAATAGGATACTTGTGTCTGACCAGAAAATGCTGCATTAATGGCATTTCCTATAGTCTGCGCACTAACATTATTTTTATTTGCATTTTGTCTTAATACACTTATTGTATACTGTGGAGCATAATCAGGAGTATCAGTTCTCGTATCAGTTATACCTTTTACACTTTTTAATAATTCAATTAAATTATCTGCCGATTGCGATACTACTTCTTGATTATCTCCTTTTACAATAACTTGTAATGGAGAATTATTTGGTCCACCTATATCTGATATCGGTGCAACAGAAATATTCAAATCTGGTGTAAATTCTTTTAATGCATTTCTAATATCATCCATAACTTCAAATTGGGTTCTTTCTCTATTTTTATTAGAACCTATATTTACATAAACTTTTGATCTGTATGCATCTTTAAGGCTGCTATAACCTATCTGCATACTTGCAATTTTTACATCCTTGTCTTCCATGATGATATCCTGAACTTTTGTCACTTTCTCCTTCATATAATCAAGAGTAATTCCAGGTTTTGTCTCAACAAAAACATTAAATTCACCCTTATCTTCTGATACCATAAAATTAAACCCTAATTTTGATACCAAAAATAATGATAATATAAAAAATATAGTAACTACTAACAATGTACTATATTTATATTTAGTTGTTAGTTTTACCATTGAAACATATTTTCTATCAAGACCTTTAAAAAATGGTTCAGTTGCAGTATAAAATTTGCTTTCTTTTGCATTTACAACCAAAGAGCTAATCATTGGAATAACTGTTACAACAACAAAATAAGAGATGACAATTGCTGCAACAACAGACATAGCAAATGATTTCAAGAATCTTCCTACCATATCACCCATAGATGCAATAGGGACAAATACTGCCAACAACATTGCAGAAATTGCAATAATTGCAAATCCAATCTCTCTAACACCCTCATATGCCGCTTGAATGCGAGGCATGCCTTTTTCTATTTTTTTATGAATATTTTCGATTACAACAATTGCATCATCTATAATAATACCAATAGCCAATGTTAAAGCAAGCATTGTTAACATATTTAAACTTTCGCCCATAGCTTGAACAAAAGCAAATGTTCCTAAAATTGATATAGGGAGACTAACTGCTGCAACAACAGTCATAGTAAAATTTCTTAAAAAGAAAAATACAATAAGTGTAGCCAACACTGCACCAAGAGCTAAATCAAATTTTACTTCTTCTATTGATTGTTTTATGTATTGCGTAGTATCATTTAGCACTTCTACTTCATAATCTTTGAGTTGGGCTTGGAGTTTTGGTAATACAGCTTTTATATTGTCTGCTATTTGAACATCATTTCTACCAGCAATTTTTTGAACTTCAAAAATAACACCCATTTTACCATTTACAGCAGCATAAGTTGTATCTTCATTAATATAATCCACAATTTCAGCAATATCACCTAATTTTAGATTATTTGAAATTCTAATTTGTTTTAAGTCATCAACACTCTTTGCATTAGCATCGGTTGTAACAACCCACTCTTTTTTATCAGTTTGTATTTTTCCACCATCAATTTCTACATTTTCAGATGCAATAATATTTGATAATTGATTATAAGTAATATTATACTTATTCATAAGACTAATATTTGGGTAGATTCTAATTGTTCTATCTCTGTATCCAACAACATTTGTCCCAGCAACACCAGAAACTCTCTCTAAAGCAGGTTTCACAACTTCATCTGCAACCTTCATTAAATCCGTAATAGAAGCTTTATCTGTACTTAAAAAAATTGAGATAATTGGTGATGAGCTACTATCATATTTTAAAACTACAGGATTTTCTATATTTGGATCATCAAAATTAATAGAGCCAACTTTGTCACGCAAATCGCTCATTGCCTCTTCTTTTGGTTTTTCTAGTGCAAATCTAACAACAACTCTAGATGCATTTTGTGCTGTTATTGATGTAATCTTATCTACGCCATCAATACCACTTAATGCATCTTCAACCTTATCTGTTACTTTTGTTTCTACAGTTTCTGCATTCGCTCCAGGGTATGTAGTCATAACAATACCAATTGGATAATCAATATCTGGAAACAATGCTATAGGAAATCTAAAAAGTGCTAAAACACCAAAAAATATTAATAATAACGCAAAAACAAGTGTTAAAATTGGTCTTGATACTGCTATTTTATACATCATTTAGTCCTTATATACCCATCACCAAATGTTCCAGATATCATATTATCCACCAACGCCTCAGCTTTTAATCTTCTATTTTCTGCATCTATACTTGGATAAACCTTTGTAATTTTTACACTTCTTGTTTCATTTGCGCCATCAACTGAAAATGTATAAACATCACCAACTTTTACCTTGCCAACATACTTAGAATCAAATTCAATAATAAGTTTGATATCATTACTAATAAGTTTAAACAACTCTGTTCCATTTTGAGTAACACCATCACCAAGCTCTACTGTTCTATCAGCTATAACTCCATCAAATGGTGCAACTAAATATGTATTTGCCAACAATTCCTCTTGATACTTTAATGTAGCTTGTGAAACTTTAAAGTCACTTTCTGTTTTTTTAAAGTTAAAATAAATTTGCTCATAAGTATTTTTATCAACAGCACTTCTACTTTGTTCATACCTTTCAAATTGGTTTTTTTGGAATTTATATGTTTGTTCTGTTGCATCAACTTGTGCTTTTTGAATATTGACATTTTGGATTTGTGTGTTATTTTGTATTTTTAATAAAACATCACCCTTCTTCACTTTAGAACCTATATCAACCATTATAGAATCTACTATACCGGATGAATTAAGTTTTAAAATTGCCTCTTTTACACCCTGTGATGTAAATGTTGCATAAACATCATCACCATAAAGACTACATAAAAACATTAAAATAAATAAAAATTTCTTCATAATTACTTCCTTAAAAGTTTTAATATCAATCTACATATTCACTAAGCATCTGACCACTATAAAAAATATAATTCGCCTTTTGTAATTCATAATTATTTAAACTCTGTATATATGTTGCTTCTGCATTATATTTAGCACTCAAAGAGTCTAGATAATCGTTATAATTAACCAGTTGTGCATTATATTTTTGTGAAATATTTTCAAAAGAAATACTTGCCGATTTTAATGATGCTTCTGCACTACGTATTTGTGACAAAGCTGCATTTATAGCACTTTTGTAAAACTTAATATTATTTGATTGTTCATTTTTTGCATACTCGATACCTTTTTTTAATCGTAGATTTTGCAACCTTAAAGCTTCTTTTTGTCTATTTGTAGTAAAACCATTAAAAATATTCCAAGTTACACTAACACCAAAAACATTTTGCTCTTTTGGATAATTATAACTCAATAAAGCATTACCTGAAGAATTTACATTTGTCTTAAAATTCCAAGTAAATGTATCAAATAGGCTAATTGTAGGCCAGTAAGTTAAAGTTCCTATTTGATACTCTACACTCTGTGCTTGTTCTTCTTGCATAGTAATATTTAAACTCTGATTCTGATTATATTTTGGCATCAAAATAGAATCCAGTTTTAATTTATTTACATCTGTGTTGGTATAAAGAGACAATTGAAGCCTAATTTGTTGAAAATTTAATTTTAAATTTTCTAATTGATATTCAGTTAAACTCAATTCTGCTTTCAAAGCCTCTAAGGCATCAATAGTCTCTAATCCAGCATCATATAGCACTTGAAGCCTTGCTACATTGGCAGCAATATTTATTTTCTTTTGCTCCATTGCTATGATTTGCCCCTTTAGAGTAAAATAATCATAGTATGCACTAACTACTTGCAGAAATAAAACTTCTTGCGAATAACCTTTGTCAGCAATTGCAGCACGAATTAAAGCATTATTAGACAATAAAGAAAATTCCCTTGAAGCACCATCAAATAAGACCCAATTTACACTTGCATTAGCAGAATGTATATTCGTCGATGGTTGCCACGATGATACATTTCTTCTAGAACTATTAAAGCTATAACCAATATCTAGGCTGGGTAGATAACGTCCATAGACAGATGCTCTAGTAGCTTTGGCTTCTTGTATTGCAATATCTTTTGCTTGTAATGTATAATTATCTCCTGCCTTATTTAATAAATCTTTTAAACTTAATACACCTGTAGTATCTTCATATACATCTAATACATCTTTTATACTAGAATCTGGAGATAAAACGGGCACAAAAATATCATCAAACGACCTTGAATCTGCATTCTGATGTATATCTATATCTAAGGTATTATCATACATTGTTCCTGATTTTTCTATAACCAAACCTTGTGTGCTATATGAAGATTCTGCAAACAATGCAAAATACATGGTACTAAAGATAACAAGATATCGCTTCATAAAGCTCCTTTGCAAAATATTAAATGATAATTTAATAAGTTGAAGTTATAAAATAATCAATATTAATTAAAACTTAAACATATATTTTTATATGGTGTATTACCATGATTATTATAGTAAATAGCGAAATCTATAAACTAGACTATTTTAGACTTGTGGTATAGTATTAATATCGTTGGTAATCACCACTCTTGCCACCACTTTTTGATATTAATTGTATATTTGAAATGACCATACTTTTATCTACTGCTTTAAGCATATCATAAATAGTTAACAAGCCAATAGATACACCACTTAAAGCTTCCATTTCAACACCAGTTTTACTTTCACATTTTGCAGTAACACTCAATACAATACTATATATCTTAGAATCCTTATCTATTTTATATTCAACATTACATTCAACCTTGCTTAGAGGCAATGGATGACACATAGGTATTAATTCACTAGTTTTTTTTGAACCCATTATTGCTGCTATTATAGCAGTATCAATTACAGGACCTTTTTTTATGCTATTATTTACAATCATATCAAATGCTTCTTTACTAATTGAAATTTCTCCACTAGCAACTGCAATACGACTACTTACATCTTTTAAAGACACATCAACCATTACAGGATTGTTGTCCTTGTTAATATGTGTGAGTTTCAAAATATATCTCCATAAATTACATTACCTTAATCCAATCACCTTTAACAGAAGATTGAGATGTACCAGGAAGACTAGGGTAAGATTTTTTCTCCTGTAAACCATCAGGATGATTATTATGAACAGAATTAAAATCCAAAGACCCTTTCATAAAATATTCCCATTTTACTGGATTAACGCTGCCATATATTGGATCATCCCATGTAGTATCAACATAATACCAAGAACCGCCATAATATGCTATATTCCAAGCATGCAATATCCAATCTGTTGCACCATTATCACTAGCCCACCCTACTGTATAAATACCTTTCATATTTATACGCTGCAATAACATAAGAAAAGCTCTAGAATAACCATCACAAACAACTTTACGATTAATAAATGCACCAACAATATTACCACCTGTTGAAGAACTTATGCCACCATAAGAAACCAATTTTATTAATTCATCATGTATATATTTTATTTTATAAATATCAGAAGCTTGTTTTAAAGAATTCATCACAATTGGCTTAACTACTTCTAATATATCATGTAGTGTATTTATATATTTATCTCTAGTATTATAACTTACATGAATATACACATAAAATTTCTTTATATTATTACCAACCATTTCAACAGCTCTTGGAACAAAGGAAGCAACATGAAAAGTTTCTGGAGCATCAGTATCTATGTAACCTAAAATCTTTATCAATGTTCTTAAATCAACCAAAGGTGATATATTAATATTAAGCACAGGTCTACCGCTAATAATATTTAAATTATTAGCATCATAGGCAATCAAGCCGCTTAAAACCTCATCATAAACCTTTTGTTCAGTAGCATTCAGCAATGTTCTACCGTAACGATAAACGCTTGGTAAATAAAACTCACTTTCATCAATTTGAGGAGGAAGTGGTAATTCTGGCTCTGTAGGTGGTGTTGGTGGTAATATAGGAGGGTTGATTACATCCTCAACATTTTTATTTGTATTGCTATCTTTGATTTTAATAGCATTGGCAACATTTCTAGCATCTTTTAGATTTTTATCTATATATGGATATGAAATAACTACAAGACCGCTAACAATCAATAATGATAATATCAATGCAAAAATACTAAAACCACCTCTAACCATATCACAAATACCTCATAAAAACACTAATATAAAAGTTATACAAAACAATTTATACTAAATATTTTATTAACTATTCATTAATTTTATAAATGAATTAAAATACAGCTCTCTTGCTTCTTGTTGAGTTATTGCTATAGAATCTATATTTATATTAGCACCTCTATTGCCAATTTTTCCAATAATTTGATGAGGAATGCTATATTTATTTGCTATTTGATTAATAGTTTCTAAACCATCTTGTGAAACTTCTATACAAGCACAACTTTGAGATTCACTAAATACAATATCTTTTGTCATATTAAGTTCAACATCAACACCAAATCCTCCAAATAAAGCCATCTTTGCAACACTAATAGCAATACCACCTTCTTTTATGCTTTTCATGGATTTTATAAATGGTAATGCTTCATTTAAAAATTTCCATAAAGCAACTTCTTTATAGAGATTAATCCTAGGAGTTAAACCTTTAATTTCACCCCTTGTTATTTTTAAAAGTAAGCTGCCACCAAAATCTTCTTTTAATTCACCAACTAAGATTAATAAATTTCCTTTTTGTTTAAGTGCAGAATCTCTGAAATTATCTATATTATCTATAATTCCAACCATTCCTATACTTGGTGTTGGATAAATATCTATGTTATCACTTTGATTATAAAGTGATACATTCCCGCTTACAACGGGTGTATTCAATATGCTACAAGCTTCAGATATACCTTCGCAAGCCTCTTTAAATTGCCACATAACATTTGGATTATCAGGATTTCCAAAATTTAAACAATCAGTAATACTAAGTGGTATAGCCCCTCTAGTGGCACAATTCCTTCCTGCAGTTGCAACAGCTATCTTTGCTCCCTCTTTTGGATCAAGATAACAATATCTAGGATTGCAATACAAATTTATTGCCAAAAATTTATTATTTTCTTTAATTCTAATCACACTTGCATCGCCACTACCACTGCCTAAAATAGTATTTGATAATATTGTTCCATCATATTGATTATAAATCCAAGATTTATCACAAATATCAACACAAGAAATAAGCTCTCTAAAAATATCATTTTGACTTTTTACACTTGGCGTAAAATTAAAATTATGAAGCTCATCTAAATATTCTGGATATTTTACCTCTTTTTGCAATACAGGTGCTAAATCACTAAGTGGTGCGATAGGTATTTTTGCACATAATTCACCATTAAAATAAAGCTCCATATCACCACCATCTATAACCTCACCGATAATTTCTGCACTTACTTCCCATTTTTTAAATATATCAATAATTTCTTGCTCTTTCCCTCTTTTTGCACAAAGGAGCATTCTTTCTTGTGATTCGCTTAGCATTAATTCATAAGGCGTCATATTTTCTTCCCTAGTTGGAACTTTATCAAGATAGAGCCTCATTCCACTTTTTACACCACCATTGCTTGCTCTACTTGCCATCTCAAATGAAGAACTAGTAAGACCTGCGGCTCCCATATCTTGAATACCTATAATCAAATCTTTACTAAATACCTCCAAGCAAGCTTCAAGCAATAATTTTTCACTAAATGGATCCCCAACTTGAACTGTTGGACGCAAATTTTTAGAATCTTCATTAAAACTATCACTACTCATTACAGCGCCACCAAGTCCATCTCTACCTGTTTTACTACCTATATAGATAATAGAATTTTTGTCACCCTCTGCCCTTCCATAAAAAATATTTTCTTTTTTTACAATACCTAGATTGAAAGCATTAACTAATATATTTCCGTTATAACAAGCCTCAAAACTAGTCTCTCCACCAATTGTAGGCACACCCATACAATTACCATAATCTCCTATTCCAGATACAACACCACGAACCAAATACTTGTGTTTTTTTTCACAACTCTTATCAGTAATATCACCAAATCTAATAGAATTTAAACTAGCAACAGGTCTTGCACCCATGGTAAAAACATCTCTCATAATACCACCAACACCAGTAGCTGCACCAGCATATGGTTCAATGAAACTTGGATGATTATGAGATTCCATTTTAAATACAGCACAATACCCACCACCAATATCAATGATACCTGCATTTTCACCAGGTCCTTGCACTACATATGGAGCAGTTGTTGGAAAATTTTTTAAATAAATTTTACTTGATTTATAACTACAATGCTCACTCCACATAGCAGAAAAAATGCCAATTTCAACCAAATTTGGCTCTCTACCTAAAATATTTTTTATACTATCATAATCCTGTTTGCTAAGTTTATGTCTAGAAAGAATATCATTTAAATTTTCCATTATATTTACCTGATTTTATATTACTTATTTTGCTTAATTTTAAAGTTTTAAAAAAGTGATTTTATATAAAATGCTATAACTATGCAATTAAAGGCAGCCCAATGAATAAAAATATAACACTAAATGAAGCTATAGATTTAATCAATAGTGTAGATATAAAACCTATACAAAATCAGAAAGTCTTTATTCATGATAGCGTAAATAGAATATTATATGATGATATATATGCTGCAGAATCTTCTCCAAAATTTGATACATCAAGCATGGATGGATATGCATTTTGTTTTCAAGATTTAGAAAAATTACATAATGAAGGATTAGAAATTGATTGTATCAATAAAGCAGGAAATGAGAATGATTGTAAAATCAAAGATGGAAAATGCATAAAAACTTTTACAGGATCAAAAATACCAGAAAATGCAGATACTATTGCTATAGTAGAGCAAATTGAGATAAAAGATAATAAGATATTTTTAAATCAAAACAAAGATATAGTCCAATACAAATTTATAAGGAAAACTGGGGAAAATTATAAACAAGGTGATACTTTAATAAAAAAAGGAACTCTAATAAATCCATTTCATATAGGGATATTGGCACAAAATAACACTATATTTACACAGGTTTACAGAAAACCAAGAATTGCTATTTTAACAAGTGGTGATGAGATAGCTGAAATTGGCGAGTTAAAAAAGAGTGATAATTTCATATACAGCTCAAATAATCATATATTATATGCTATTGCAAATGCACTTGGATGTGAGAGCACTATACATAATATAATAAAAGATTCTAAACAAGATATAAGAAATGCTATAGAAAATGCACTTTATTTTAGTGATATGGTAGTTACTACAGGTGGCATGAGTAAAGGAGATTTTGATTTTACAAAAGAAGTGATAAAGGAATTTGGTAATATTGTATTTGAAAGTGTAAAGATAAAACCTGGAAAAGTCGTGTCATATATAAGTTGCAGGAATGACAAACATATACTTGCGCTACCTGGAAATCCAAATTCTAGTGTTGTGTCATTTTTGCTATTTGGGAGATTAATTATATCAAGAATGTTTAATATAAAAACAAATATCCCTACACATAAAGCAGTAATCAAAAATGATATTAAAATATCAGAATCAAATAGGATAGAATTTGCTCCATCAACAATACACCTAATAGATGGTAATTATGAAGCATCTATTATAAATAATGGACAATCATATATGATAAATAAATTAAATCAAGCAATGGTTGTTATAGATAAAAAGCAAATCAAAAAGGGAGATTTAGTCGATGTAATTATTTTAAATGATTTGCTAAAAATTTAAATAAAAAGGATGAATTAATGATAAAGGTAAATTTTCTAGGTCCAATTGGACTAGATTCTATGGATAGCAATGCAAAAAACTTTATAGAATTAAAAGAAGAGTTAGAAAAAATCGATTCACTAAAAGAATGGCTTCCATTATGTGCAATAGCATTAAATGACAATATTATACAAGATTATAATAATATAACATTTAATGAAAATGATGTAATTTCATTGCTTCCTCCAGTATGTGGTGGGTAAAAATGATTAATAATCTATACATACATAATGGAGCATTAAATACACATAAGATTTATAATACTTGGGAAAAATATGCAATAGAAAATAACTGTGGAGCTATTAGTATATTTACAGGAATTGTAAGGGGTGAAAATAATATTACACATTTAAGCTTTGATATATATATGCCGCTGCTAAAGTCTTGGTTTGATTTATGGCAACAAAAAGCAAATAAACAGCAGGTTGTTCTTTACATGGCACACTCACAAGGAGATGTAGAAGTTGGCAAATCATCATATATGTGTGCTTTGATATCAAAAAATAGAAAGAGTGTATTAGATTTATATAATGGTTTTATAGAAGATTTTAAAGCAAATGCACCAATTTGGAAATATGATATCATAAATGGAAAACGAGTCTATGCTATATCAAGAAGCAAAGAAATAAAAGGGGCTAGACTTGTATGACAAAAATAATTAGCTTTAGTGGAGTATCAAATAGCGGAAAAACAACGCTAATACAAAATCTATGCAAAATATTAATTCCAACATATAAGGTTGGGGTGATAAAACATGATCCAAAATCAAAGGCAGTATTTGATAAAGAAGGAAAAGATAGTTACAAATTTTTTGAATGTGGTGCTAATGTAACAATTGTTTCGCCAGATCAAACAAATATAAGATTTCAAAATAATATAAATAATGACCAAATAATTAATATAATGAATCTAAATCAAACTTTAGATTATATATTTATTGAAGGTTTTAAAACAATGCCATACAAAAGAATATGTATCGTTAGGGGAGATTTTGTTCAATATGATATAGACATGGCAGATGCGATAGCAACAATAAATCAATATAAAAATAATTTTAAAGGCAAAACAATACTTGACTTAAATAATTATAAAGAAATTTTAGAATGGATAAATACATGAATAAAGAAATAATAAAAATTGGAGTATTAACAGCATCAGATAGAGCATCGCAAGGAGTATATGAAGACTTAAGCGGTAAAGCAATTATTGATACACTAAAACTATACTTAAAAACAAAATGGGAAGCAGAATATCGTCTAGTTGATGATGAGTTTGATAGTATAAAATATGCTCTTTTAGAATTATCTAAAAAATGCTCATTAATACTTACCACAGGTGGAACAGGCCCTGCAAAAAGAGATGTAACACCCGAAGCAACAGAATCTATATGCCAAAAAATGCTTCCAGGATTTGGTGAGCTAATGAGAAGTGTGAGTCTAAAGTATGTCCCAACTGCTATTTTATCAAGACAAAGCGCTGGAATTTACAATAATTCATTGATTGTAAACTTACCAGGAAAACCAAAGAGTATCAAAGAATGTTTAGATGCAGTATTTCCTGCTATTCCATATTGCATAGACCTTATAGGTGGTGATTATTTAGAAACTAATGAAGAAATAATAAAGGCATTTCGTCCGAAATAATTTTTACATTTAAGCAAACCTTAAAAAAAAATTGTTTATATTTCATTTACTTTTACTCTATTACTCTAATTTAGAGTTAAAGAATTTACTTTTTGGAGAATAAAATGAAAAGAAGTGGTTTTTCAATGATAGAATTAGTATTTGTTATAGTAATTCTTGGAGTTTTAGCAGCTGTTGCTGTTCCTAGATTTGTAACAACAAGAACTGATGCACAAGTTGCAATGGCAAGAAGTGATATTGCTAGTGTATTAAAAGCAATTCCTGCAAGAATCTTTGCTGAAAATATAGATCCT
>CALUUD010000004.1 GCA_944323885.1 uncultured Helicobacteraceae bacterium
AATCTGCTCCTACTGGCTTTAGCAACTGGGGTGAATGGATGATAGATACAGGTGGATTAGATAGAGGTAGATGGCAAGCTGGAAATAGTGGAAATGGTGGAAACCCGGGAATTCAACCACTTGGAAATGTGCAAAATTCTCAAGGAGCGCAAACTGGCGGATGTGGACATATTATTCAATTAGATACAGCTACAGGAAATTTAATATTTGATCCAAACCAAATACCTGCAACTAGTGCTGGAGGTAATAATGGGGGAACATTCTGTAAATCACTAAAAGATTCTTACCCAAGTGGAAGTAACAGAATAATACCTCTTGCAACAACTGGAGCTGTTAAGTTCTAAATATACTAACTCATAGATTCTAGATTATTCTAGAATCTTAACCTTACTTTATTATGCACTGCATTGTCTATCTTGTATTAAATGCCCTATCTTGAGATTATATTTTTGAAGCATTAATAAATCTTTGTTTGGAGTATCTCCATCTGTAGTTAAATAATTACCAAGAACAACAGCATCTATTCCATAATCAAATATTTCCTTTTGATTATCACCAAATACTACTTCTCTACCGCCTGCAAGCATCAAAATAGAATCTCTTAGCATCTCTCTTGCAAGTATAATACATTCTAATGCTTCATCTCTATTTAATACTTTTTCTTTTATGGGAAGAGCTGGATTTGGGATAAAAAAGTTTATAGGGGAGCTATGCGGGTTTAGTTCTTTTAATGATTTTAATAATTCAATCCTTTGATCCATATTTTCACCTAAACCAAAAATACCACCACTACATAACTTTAATCCTACGCTAAGGACATTTTGGCAAGTTTCAACTCTAGATTCAAAACTATGAGTAGTGCAAATATTGGCAAAATTACTTTTAGCACTCTCTAGGTTATGGTTATAACTATCTATTCCATTTTCTTTTAAATATCTCAAAGAATCCTTGTCCGCTTGACCACAACATGCAATAAGCAACATTTGCGGTAGTTCCGCCTTTATATATGATGCTAGACTAGCCACATATTCACATTTTTTAGAATCTAAACCAAGACCTGAAGTAACAAGACAAAAACCACTTGCACCAAATTTTGCTAATATTTTTGCTTCTTTTAGGACTTCTTCTTTTGGTTTGTTTTTGTATATTTTTACATTTGTATGATATTTTAAACTTTGTGTGCAATAAGCACAATCCTCTTTACATGCTCCGCTTGTAACATTACTAATTGAACACAAAAATACTTTTTTCACAATAAATCTTCCTTATTTTTACATTTTAGACATTGTAGATACTTTTTAGTTTTTGTTTCTTTTTTTGTCATTAAGTATCCACATTCCTTACATTTAATATTTAAAGGTTCACTATTACTAATAAAATTACATTTTGGGTAATTAGAACAACCAAAAAAAACTCCTCTTCTAGAAAATCTCTTTATAATTTCACCACCACATAAAGGGCAAAATATGTTATCTAATGTATTTTTTGAAGTTTGTTTTTGATTTTTAATATTTTTACATTTTGGGTATCCACTGCAAGCTATAAACTCTCCATATCTACCAACTTTTTTTACCATATCATTGCCACATAACTCACACTTTTCATTTGTAGTATCATCTAAATTATCTTGTTTCACATATTTACATTTTGGGTATCCACTGCAAGCTATAAACTCTCCATATCTACTATTCCTTATAACAAGCTCTTTGCCGCAAGTAGGACATAACTCACCTGTTTGTTTTACAACCTTAAGGGATGCTATATTTGTTTTTCCATCACTAATTTTTTGATTAAATGGTTCATAAAAATCCCACAACACTACTTGCCAATCAAGTTGAGAATCTGCTATTTTATCTAGTTTGTCTTCTAATTTTGCAGTAAAGTTAGAATCTACAATCTCTAAGAAATATTTCTCTAGCATATCAATAACAACAAATGATATATCTGTAGCAAAAATTTGTTTTTTTTCTATTTTAATATACTCTCTATTTAGCAATAGTGCTATCGTGGGTGCATAAGTACTTGGGCGACCTATTCCTAAACCTTCAAGCGTCTTTACAAGAGAAGCCTCAGAGAATCTAGGTGGTGGCTCTGTTTGATGAGCATTTAATTCACATTTTATTAATTCTAAATTTGCATCTTTTATTAATGGTGATAAAATCTTATCCTTATCGCTAGAGCCTAAAATATTATGAAAACCATCAAATAATAACTTTGAACCACTAGCTTTAAAAGTGGCCCTATTATCACCAATAAAAGCATTCTGGGATTCAAATATAGCATCACTACTTTGTGATGCTAAAAATCTATCATATATTAATGTATATAGTTTTAATTCATCATTCTTGAGGTAATCTTTTGCTATCTGTGGGGTAAAATCAATTCTTGTTGGACGGATAGCTTCATGTGCTTCTTGTGCACTCTTTTGTTTTGTAGTATAAATCCTTGGTTTTTTAGGAATATAAGATTCTCCAAATTTACCTTCTATCAGCCTTCTTGCTTCATCTTGTGCAGCCTTAGCTATATTTAAACTATCTGTTCTCATGTATGTAATAACACCCATAACACCTTGATCGCTTTGAACGCCTTCATACAATCTTTGGGCAATTTGCATTGTCTTTGATGGAGAATACCCAAGATTACTAGATGCACTTTGCTGCAATGTTGAAGTCATAAATGGAGGTGGTGGAGACACCTTCTTATTCTTTGTTTCTAATTCTTTTACAAAAAACTTAGAATCTTTTATATATTCACATATTTCATTGGCTTCTACTTTATCTTGGAGGGTTAGTTTATCTATTTTTTTACCATTCCATTCAACTAAAATAGATTCTACTTTATCTTTACCATTTTTAAATATGGCATCAATACTAAAATAATCAATTGGCTTAAACCCCTTAATCTCTTTTTCTTTATCAACAACTAATTTTAATGCGCTACTCTGCACTCTTCCCGCACTAAGACCTTTTTGAATTTTCTGATTTAGCAATGGACTTAATTTAAAACCAACAATCCTATCAAGCAACCTTCTAGTTTGCTGGGCATTTACCATATCCATATTTATATTTCTAGGATTTTTTAATGCATCAAGTATTGCATTTTTTGTGATTTCATGAAATACAATACGAGGGTAAGATTTATTTTTATCTATTATTTGATTAATATGATAACCTATTGCTTCACCTTCCCTATCTTCATCAGTCGCAATATATATCACTTCTGCATCTTTTGCTAGTTTTTTTATCTGCTCTATCACATCTTTATGATCTTTTGATATTTCATATTCCGGATTAAAGTGTTTATCTTGTATTTTTATACCAAATGTATATTTTGGCAAATCTCTAATATGACCTTTTGATGCAATAACACAATAACTATCATCTAAAAAGTTTTTTATTGTTTTAGCCTTAGCTGGAGATTCAACTATGATTAATTTCAATGATTATCCTTAAAATATATTATAGATTTGGTTGTGATTAATTTAGCATTTTAACACAAATTTTTTTTACAAGTAAAATTTATAAAAAATTAGTGGAATACTATTTGCTTTAAAATTATTCGAAAATTTTTATAAAGCAAAGGAAGCGATATGAGTTTTAGGATTAATACAAATGTATCTGCATTAAATGCACATACTATCGGGGTACAAAATAATAGAAGCATTCATAGTGCATTAGAAAAGCTTAGTTCAGGACTTAGATTAAATAAGGCAGCAGATGATGCTTCTGGTATGGCTATAGCAGATAGTCTTAGATCTCAATCAGAAGCATTAGGGCAAGCTGTAAGAAATGCAAATGATGCAATTGGTATGATACAAGTTGCAGATAAAGCTATGGATGAACAATTAAAGATTCTAGATACAATCAAAACAAAAGCAGTTCAAGCTGCACAAGATGGACAAACAACAGAAACTCGTAGAGCGCTACAAAGTGATATTATAAGATTATTAGAAGAACTAGATAATATTGCAAATACAACTAGTTTTAATGGTCAGCAAATGCTATCTGGTAGCTTCACAAATAAAGAATTTCAAATTGGTGCATATTCAAATACGACAATCAAAGCTTCTATCGGACCAACAAGTAGTGATAAAATAGGACATGTAAGAATGGAAAGCTCATCATTTTCGGGAGCTGGAATGGAATCAGAAAATGGTAAAGAAAATCTTACAGAAGTTGCACTAAAGGCTATTGAAGTAGATGGTATTAATAGCTATGAATTAGAAACTGTAAAAATATCTACATCTGCAGGAACTGGCATTGGAGTGCTAAGTGAAATTATTAATAGATATTCTGATAAACTTGGGATGAGAGCCTCATATAATGTTATAGCAACAGGAAGCAGCGCTGTATTATCTGGAACAATTAGAGGTTTAACAATAAATGGTGTTCAAATTGGTGCCATTAATGATGTTAGAAAAAACGATTCTGATGGAAGATTGATAAATGCAATAAATTCTGTCAAAGAAAGAACAGGAGTTGAAGCATTTACAGATATTACAGGTAGAATGAATTTAAGAAGCATAGATGGTCGTGCAATTAGCGTAAAAACACTCGAAGGGCATGAAGTATTTGGTGGAGGAAACTTCAATGGCATAGAAGGTGATAATCATGCTATAGTTGGTCGTTTGACATTAGTAAGAACAGATGCAAGAGATATTATCATCTCTGGTGTTAATTATAGTCATATAGGCTTCCATTCTGCACAAGGAACAGCAGAATACACGGTAAATCTAAGAGCATTAAGAGGAGAATTTGATGCAAACATAGCCTCTGCATCTGGTGCAAATGCAAATGTGGCTCAAGCACAATTAAATATAAATGGAATTGGTGCTGGTGTAACAAGCCTAAAAGGTGCAATGGTAGTAATGGATATGGCAGAATCTGCTAGAGCACAACTTGACAAAATAAGAGCAGATATTGGTTCGGCACAAATCCAGCTTGTTGCAACAATAAACAATGTTTCAGTAACACAGGTAAATGTTAAAGCAGCAGAATCTTTAATTAGAGATGTAGATTTTGCTGCAGAGAGTGCAACATTTAGCAAACACAATATCTTGGCGCAGTCAGGTAGCTTTGCTATGGCACAAGCAAATTTAATACAACAAAATGTTTTAAGATTGCTTCAATAATGGATATTTTTTCAAACAATCTTAATACTATAAAAAGTATAGATTCTAATTTATATATACTATTAATCAATACTAAGCCAAATGAAAATCTTGAGATTTTTGTTGGCAAAGATTCTGCAGATATCAATTTTCTTGACAAAAAAAATAATAGATTTCTATTTTGTGATAATGGAATAAATTTTACGATCAACAAAATCAATGAATTTAATAAATTAAGTCTATATCCATATCTCTACTTTTTTGGAATTGGAAATGGCATCTTTTACAAAATGCTACTTACAAATCAAAATATTAAACAATTAATTATTATTGAGCCAAATATAGAAATATTATTTAGCGTATTAAATTTGGTTGATTTCAAAGATGAGTTAAAATCAAAACGATTAGTTTTATTATATTCAAAACATCTAACACTAGAAATATTATCTCCATTTTTGCATCAAAATAGACATGCATTGATGCATTCAAAATTATACAATTTACACATTTTTAATGAGTATTACGATTTATTTATAAATGAGGCAAATAGAATAAATAAACTATTTATAGAAATTATAGAGCATGGTGTGGTTTCTATTGGCAATGATTCAAAAGATGCTATAATTGGAATAAAGCAGCATATAGAAAACCTGCCATTGATGCTTAAATTGCCAAGCTTGATAAATCTAATTAAGAATGCAAAAAATACAAATACAGCAATAATAGTTTCAACTGGTCCATCTTTGAATAAACAATTAAAAACATTAAAAAAAATAGCACCATATGTAAGCATTTTTTGTATTGATGCATCATTTCCTATACTATCAAAAAATGATATTAAACCAGATGTGGTGCTATCACTAGAGAGAGTAAAAGAAAGTGCAAAATTTTATAAAGAAACTCCATTAAAATATTTTGATGGAGTAATATTTGAAGCAACATCTATTGTGCATAAAGATTTAATAAATGAAATCCAAAATAAAGGTGGAAATTTACAAATAAGCCAACGACCATTTGGATATACAAGTTATTTTGGATTTGATGAATACGGATACATAGGCATTGGGATGAGTGCTGCAAATATGGCATATGAATTAATAGTTCATTGTGGTTTTCAAAATTGCATACTTATAGGTCAAGATTTAGCATTTGGAAATGATGGAGCAAGTCATAGCAAAGGTGCAGTATATGGAGAAAGAGAAATAACAAAAAATCAAGATTCTAAAGTTATGCTGCCAAAATATGGTGGAAATGGATTTGTAGAATCCACAAAAGTATGGAAGTTATTTTGGACTTTTTTTGTAAAAGATATACATGATACAAAAGATAGAATAAAGGTGATAAATTCTACAGAAGGTGGGGCTCATATACCAGGCACAATAGAACTTAGTTTTCAAGAAGCAATAAAAGATATAGACACAACAACACAAAAAAAACAAATAACACTTACACAACCAAGTGAAAGTCAGATAAAAAATAATTTAAGAACAGCAAGAAAAAAAGTTGAAGAAATTTTAAAGTATGGGAATGCAAAAAAACAAAAAATAGAACATCTATTTTTAAAAGTAGCGCATAAAACAGATGAGTTAGAAGAACTAAATAAACAAAACAATATAGAATCTTTTGATTTTAATACATTAAATGAGATATTTGATGAAATTGAAGAAATAAAGGGATTGTTTAAAAGCAAAAAATTTATGAGTATTTTTAATGAAGCAACACAGGCATATATTTTCCATCAAGAGATGGAGCTTGCAAAAATTATAACAAAATACACAAGCAATGAAACAGAAGTAAATGCAAAAAAACTAGAATGGCTTTTTGCTCATAAGCAATGGCTATTTTCTCTTGCTGGATGCATAGATAGTGTATTATTTTGTGTGAAGGAAAGTTTTAATAAGTGGGATACTAGAATCTAGATTTTGGCGAAATATCTAAATCTTTAGCATTTATAAATTTATTCAATCTGTATGCATCGATCCCACATCTACCAATCATTGCGGCATTATCACTACAAAACTCTAAATTAGCACATAAAAGTGTTTTATTGTATTTATTGCAAAGAGATAAGATAGATTCTCTAAGTGATATATTTGCACTTGCACCACCAACAATGCCAAAATAATCAATATTAGAATCCTTTAAGTAGTTTTCAAAATATATCTGTGTTTTTTTACTTACATGAGCAATCGCACTCTTTTGAAAAGCAAAACAAATATCATTTATTAGATCATCATTAATATGCTTACCATCTAAAAACATTCTAACTGCATTTTTTAGACCAGAAAAACTAAATGATATCTCTTTACTGTGCAAAAGCGGTATTGGAAAAGATATACTATCTTTACCTAATTTTGCTCTAGATTCTACTATTGGACCACCTGGATATCCCAAATTTAGCATTTTTGCAACCTTATCAAATGATTCACCAAAGCTATCATCAAGTGTTCTTGCAATGATCCTTATATCATCATAAGAATAAGCCTCTAATATTAAACTATGTCCTCCAGAAAGTAGTAGAATAGAAATAGGAAAAATAACATCTTTTTCTATAAATAAAGAATAAATATGTCCTTTTAAATGATTGACTTCAATAAGAGGAACAGACAAACTTAAATGCAACGCTTTTGCCATCATAACACCCTCAATAAGCGACACACTAAGACCCGGCTCATTAGTTACTGCTATTGCTGCGATATTATCAAAGTCAATGCCTTCTTGTTTTATATTTTGCAAAATTCTTGGCAACTGCACAGAATGAAGTCTTGATGCAAGTTCTGGAACAACACCACCATAATTTGAATGTTCTAAATCTTGAGATATTTTTTGATGAAATAATATTTTATAATCACTTATTCTTGTAATAGCTATGCTACTATCATCACAACTACTTTCAATGCTTAAAATAAAATTCTTAGAATCCACAAAAAACTCTCTTTTTGTTAAAATTATAACCTAAAAATAAATAAGGGTAAAAATGAGTAAAAAACTAAGATTTGTGGGAGAGTGGGAAAAGCAGGATTACATTTTGCTTGCTATGCCACATGCCGATAGCGACTGGAATGAATATCTAGAAGAAGCGCAAGAAAAAATCATAGAATTTGCAAACCATATCTCAAGATTTCAAAAAGTTATAATGCTTTATAAATATAAAGAAGATATAAAAACTATAAAATCAAATAAGCAAATCACCTTAGTTAATATACCAACAAATGATACTTGGTGTAGAGATTTTGGACCAATTAGCTGCATAAAAAACAATAAAATTATTATGTTTGATTTTATATTTAATGCTTGGGGTATGAAATTTGGAGCAAATTTGGATAACCAAGTATCAAAAGAACTAATTACTAGAAATATAATCAAAATAAAAAAAATGAAATCAAAAAATTTTATCCTAGAAGGTGGCAGCATAGATAGCAATGGAAATGGAGTGATACTAACTACATCAAATTGCTTACTAGAAAAAAATAGAAACCAACTAAGTAAAAACAAAATATCAAAAAAGCTAAAAAAATATTTCAATCTAAAAGAAGTTTTATGGCTTGATTATGGATACTTAAGTGGTGATGACACAGATTCTCACATAGATAATCTAGCAAGATTTATAGATAAAGATACAATCGTATATTTAAAATGTTATGACAAAAATGATGAACACTATAATGAATTAAATAAAATGGAATCACAGCTAAAAACATTCAAAAATACAAACAATAAACCATTTAATCTTATACCAATACCTATGCCAAAGGCAATATTTTATAATGACAAAAGACTTCCTGCTAGTTATATAAACTTTTTGTTTATAAATAAAGCGTTGCTTTTACCAATATTTAATGATGAAAATGATGAAAATGTAATTAAAACATTTAAAAAAATATGTAAAAATAGAGAAATTATTCCTATAGATTCAAGGGTTCTATTAAGACAAGGCGGCTCTCTTCATTGTCTAAGCATGAATATAGCAAGTATCTAAATATTGGTTTATTTATAGCCATTTAATCATTTTAAAAGTAGAATTCTCTTACATTAAATAATATTCAAGGCTGTATTATGAATTTTGAAACTATTATTGGACTAGAAGTGCATGTCCAACTAAATACAAAAACTAAAATATTTTGTTCATGTGCTACTAGTTTTGGTGAAAATCCAAATACAAATGTATGCCCTACTTGTCTAGGATTGCCAGGTGCGCTACCTGTACTAAACAAAGAAGCATTAAGAAAAGCTATTTTATTTGGCAATGCTATAAATGCACAAATCAATCAAGATTCTATATTTGCAAGAAAAAACTATTTCTATCCGGATTTGCCAAAAGCATATCAAATAAGTCAGTTTGAAAGACCTATTGTTGGTAAAGGAAGTATAAATATAGAAGTAGAAAATATTAGTAAAATAATCAATGTAACAAGAGCACATTTAGAAGAAGATGCAGGGAAAAATATACATCAAGATAATTATTCACAAGTAGATTTAAATCGCGCTTGCACTCCACTTCTTGAAATCGTAAGTGAGCCTGATATAAGAAGTAGTGATGAAGCTATAGCATATCTAAAGAAATTACACTCTATAGTGAGATTTATAGACATTTCAGATGCGAATATGCAAGAAGGAAGCTTTAGGTGTGATGCAAATGTTTCTATACGTCCAAAAGGTGATACAAATCTATATACAAGAGTAGAAATAAAAAATTTAAATAGTTTTAAATTTATCCAAAAAGCTATTGACTATGAGGTTGAACGACAAATACAAGCTTGGGAAGATGGTATATATAAAAATGAAATAGTCCAAGAAACAAGACTTTTTGATACACAAAAAGGCATAACAAGAAGTATGCGAAACAAAGAAGAATCTGCGGATTATAGATATTTTAGTGATCCTGATTTATTAAGAGTGCATATTCCACAAGAATTATTGGATGAATGTAAAAAATTACCGGAATTGCCAGATGAAAAATTAAATAGGTTTATTAATACTTTAAATATCAAAAAAGATGATGCAAAAATTATAATAAGCTCACTTGAAATGGCAAAATTCTTTGAAGAAATGCTAAATTATGGTGCAAGTATAAAAAATAGTGTAACCTGGCTTATTGTGGAGTTATTAGGTAGACTAAAAGGTGAGATTAATATCAATAATTGCGGTATTACATCACAAGGCTTAGCAACATTAGTAAAGCGTATAGATGAGGGGAATATTAGTGGAAAAAGTGCAAAAGAAATTTTAGATGAAATGCTAAAAAATAAAAATAATGATGTAGATTATTTCATACAATCATTGGGGCTAGAACAAATAAATGATGATGAAACAATAATAAAAGTTATAGACGAAATAATCGATAAAAATAAAGACAAGGTTGAAGAATACAAAAGTGGCAAAGAAAAGCTATTTGGTTTTTTTGTCGGACAAGTCTTGAAAAATACAAAAGGGGTTAACCCTGCAAAGGTAAATGAATTATTAAAAGAAAAATTAAAATAACCTCATAAGGTTATTTTAATACAGAAAGACCAGCTAGGGCTATATCTACATCTGCATCACCGTGTGCACCACCTACGCCTATACCACCTACAACCAATCCATCTATCACAATTGGTTCTCCACCTTTCATAATAGAGAAATTATCATCTAAAAATCTAATATCTCCTGGTATATTGCCATTTTCTACACCAAGTAGAATATCTTTTGTCCCTCGTTTTTGAGAACTTGCAGTATAGGCTTTTTTGTAACTTGCCCTTATTGTATGAACTCCTGCATTATAATCTCTAAATACAGCTAATACTTCGCCAGATTTATCAACAATAGTAATAGTAACTGATGCACCATAGTCTCTTGCACGCTGCTTTGCTCTATCTAACATATCTTCAACAATTTCGTTAGTTAAAACAGGTTCCATTTTAATATCATAAGAAAATCCATATATGCATATAGACAATAAAAACAAAATTCTCTTCATAAATTATCCATTCCTATTTTTATACTCATTGTATCCAAATTCCTTTACAATATCAAACTCACCATTTTCCCTTAAAATAGCAAGTGATGGTAATGGAATTCCATTGAAAGTATTATTTTTTACTATTGTATAATGTATCATATCTTCCAAAATAATCTTATCTCCAATATTTAACTCTCTATCAAATTCATAATCACCTATAACATCACCAGCAAGACAGCTTGGTGAGCCCAATCTGTATGATGTTTTAGAAACATTAGAATCTAGATTTACTATTTTTGCACCTCTAATTTGTGGTATGTATGGCATCTCAAGACAATCGGGCATATGAGCAGCTGCACTGATATTTGTGATTGCTATATTATATTTATTAAAAATAATATCTCTTATCTCACCTACCAAACTACCGCATTGCCAACCAACAGCTTCACCAGGTTCTAAATATACTTCTACATTATTGAATTCTTTTTTAAAATTATTGATAATATCAATCAATAAATCAATATTATAATCATCTCTTGTAATATGATGTCCTCCACCAAAATTTATCCATTTCATTTTTGGTATATACTCACCAAAATATCTCTTAAAATACTCTATAGTCCTAAGGAGCGCATCACTATTTTGCTCACAATGTGTATGAAAATGTATACCACTAACAAATTCTAAACAATCAATCCCTTTTTTAAATTCACTTGGTATGACACCAAGTCTAGAACCACTTATGCAAGGATTATAAATTTCTGGAGTTACTTCTGAATATAAGGGATTGATCCTAATCCCTATATCAACATTACTTCCATTAATAAGTGGCAAGAACCTTCTTAGTTGATTAAATGAATTAAAAATAATATGATTAGAAATAGGAAGCAACTCAATTATCTCTTCTTTGCTAAATGCTGGTGAAAATACTGCAATTTCAGAATCTTTATTATATTTTTTAAATTCTTCAAATCCCAATCTAGCTTCATATATACCGCTTGCAGTAACTCCTCTTAAATATTTTGATACCAAATCAAAACTGCTCCAAAACGCAAAACCCTTTAAAGCTAACAATATCTTTGCGCCACTACTTTTTTGAACATAATCTAAAATTTCTAGATTATATTTTAATTTCGATTCCTCAAGAACATAAGTAGGTCTATCAATTTTATGTAATATACTCTCTAATTTCGATTTTGGTGGTATAAAACAACGCTCTTTCATATTAAAATCCATAATTCAATTTTGCATTGCTATAATACATTTTTTTAACTTTGATTCAGGAAAAGCGGCATGAAGTTATTATTAATATTAACAATAGCTATAAGTTGCATATACGCAAATCAAAAAATAAATGAATATGATATAAATGGGATCTGGAAGATTCCAGAAGAAATAGAAGGCAATATATCAATAGGAGAAATATTTACAAAAAATAATAAAGCCTATGCCTATGCGTTTGCTTACGCAAAAATTGAAAATAATGTCATAGTAGATAGAGAATTAGACAACGAGATAAGCAATGCAAAAAATCTAAAAGGTAAGATATTTCTATCAGATTTAGAATTTAATGGGAAAAGGTGGGTTAATGGGAGGATTTACAATCCAAATAATAACGGAATATATTATGCCGAAGCTTATTTATCAGAAGATAAAAATACACTTTTTTTAAAAGTTAGCGTAGATAGTTTTGGCATAATAGGTATAACTCTCAAATGGCATAGAATACTAGGTGAAATATATGAACCACTTGAGTGCAATGAAATTACTATCATAGAAGAGTTAAAGGAGGCAGAAGATGAATAAACTTTTTTTAATAAAAATTACTTATGTAAAGCAAATAGAGGACGTAGAAAAAATACGACCTATGCATAGAGAATACTTAAAAAATGCATATAAAAATAAAAACATATTACTAAGTGGTCCACATAAAGAATATGAAGGAAAACTTGGTGGAATAATCATTGGAAAATTTGATGATATAAGCAAAGCAGATGATTTTGCCAAAAATGATCCATTTTATATAAACAAAACTGCAATATATGAGATTATAGAGTTTGAAGTACCGCTTTATAATGAAATACTAAATGAATATTTTAATAATGAACAATAAGAAAGAACTATTAGATAGTAATATATTTTATTTTGCATTATTTTCTGTATCCGCAATGACAGTTCTTGGCAGCACTGCTATAGCACCAGCACTCCCTAATTTAGAAAAACATTTTTTAGGTATCAAAAATATAGAATTTTTAGTTAAATTAATATTAACGATACCTGCTATATTTATTGTTTTTTTCTCTCCAATTAGTGGATATTTATTTGATAGATATAATCGTTTAAAGCTTATATATCCAGCGATCATTATCTGGAGTATAAGCGGAGTTAGTGGATTCTTTTTAGATAATGTTTATCATATTCTAATATCTAGGGCTATTTTTGGTATAGCAACTGCATTTGTTATGACAGGATCTAGTGCTCTTCTTGCAGATTACTACACTGGTATAAAAAGAGAGAAAGCATTAAGACTTCAAAACTTTTATACAGCATTTGGTGGAGCATTATTTCTTATTATGGGTGGTTTTTTATCCAACATAAATTGGAGATATCCATTTTTGGTATATATTCTTGGATTTATAATATTTATTTTTGCATTCATTATATTATTTGAGCCACAAAAAAATAAGAAAATAAATACAAAAAATGTAGAAATTATTAAATTCAATTTTTTTATATTTTTACCAATATATATACTTAGTTTTCTTGGAATGGGTTTATTTTATATTGTGCCAACACAAGTACCATTTGTCATTATAAATGTATTACACAAAAGCGGAGAATATGTAGGTATATCACTAGCACTTAGCTCAATAATTACTGCACTTGCATCATTATTTTATGCACGAATTAGACAGTATTCAAGCATTGATGGTATGTATATAATTGGATTTGGAATTGTTGGTATCGGACTATGTATTATCAATATTTTTCATTCATACTTAACATTACTAGCTGCATTGATATGTATGGGATTTGGTCTTGCAATATTCCTTGTTACAAATTCATCTTGGTTATTTTCATTAACAAATGAATCAAATAGGGCAAAAGCGTATGGATTTTTAGCAAGTTCAGTTTTTATAGGGCAATTTTTATCACCCATTATTACTCAACCAATTGTAAAGAAATTTGGTCTTATAAATATGTTTTTAATATTTGGATTACTCTCATTGTCTATAGCATCTATATTTTTAATAAAACTATTTATTAAAAATAAAAGGCAAAACCAAGTAAAATAAATAAAATTATAAAAAGGTGAAAGTAATGGAATTTATTAGTATTATCATGGGAAGCAAAAGTGATTGGAATATTATGCAAGAATGTGTAAGCATATTAAAAAAATTTGATTGTCCATATGAAGTAATAATAAGCTCTGCACATAGAAGTCCGCAAAGAACAAAAGATTATATACAAGATGCACAAAATAGAGGTGCGAGTGTATTTATTGCTGCTGCTGGCATGGCTGCACATCTTGCAGGTAGCGTTGCTGCACAAACTTCAAAACCTGTAATTGGAGTACCATTAGATTCTAGTTCATTAAATGGATTAGATTCCCTTTTATCAACAGTGCAAATGCCAAGTGGTATGCCTGTTGCTACAATGGCTATCGGGAAAAGTGGAGCGATAAATGCAGCATATCTAGCAATGCAAATTCTTGCATTAAAAAATGAAGAATTAAGTGGAAAATTAATAGAAGATAGAGTAATTCAATCTAAAAAAGTTGAATTAGATTCAAATGAGATAGAAGTCAGGATTATATAAATGAAAGAAAATTGGATCAGGTTTGAAGAATTCTTAAATATAACTGGACTTGATAAAGAACAAGCAAAAATTATGATTACAAGTGGTCAAATAAATGCAAAATACATTAATGATATTTTATGTGTAGATAGCATTAGTGGAACAAATGCACTAATAAAAACTACACAAACTTCTCTTGTATCAAAGAGTATAGATGCTGATTTTGTAGAACAAAGCATAGGCACAATATTAAACTTACATGAAAAGGTAGTAGAAGCAAAAGATGAAACAATTTTAGCAATAAAAAATGAAAATCAATTTCTAAAAGATTCTCTAATGAGTGCGAAAGAGGCACAGCTAGATGATAAAAAGACTATTGAAAATTTAAAATTAGAGTTAGAGCAAAAAAAACAAGAATTGGCATCTATAAATCGCAAATATAAACTTATGTGGGGTAAAACACTTAATAAAAATAATATATAAATTTATTAATCAATACTACAGATATATTTAAAAAACTGCTCTTTATGCTTATTATTGTAGAATCCTTGCATCTTTATCTAGAGTAATATTTACAATAATTCTACATAATTTATCATAGTCTTTATATTTAATAATAGTTTTATCTGTATAATTACAGATATGTATTTTGTATATTTTATTAATCTTAAAAAGATATCTTATAAAGGTATATTAATGAAAATAATAAAAATTTTCTTTGCACTAGGCATTATGTGTATTTATCTACAAGCCAATAACTTAAATCAAATGCAAATAAGTACTCATGTTTTAGATATCACTGATGGGCAACCAGCAAAAAATGTAAAGATTGAATTATATAAAATGCATAATAACCAATGGTTAAAACTTGAAGAAAAATTTACAAATATAAATGGACGCATAAGTCAAATACTACCTAACAATATAAATGAAATAAAAGGGATATATAAATTGAAATTTTATACAAAAGACTACTTTAGCACAAAGAAAATAGCAACCTTCTTCCCTTTTATTGAGGTTGCTTTTGAAGTAAATGATGACAAACAAATGCATTATCATATCCCCATTACACTTTCTCCATTTGGGTATTCAACTTATAGAGGCAGCTAGAGCATTATTCAAATAATAATACTTCACTATCTGCGGTTAAATTCATCTAAACTTATACTTTAAATTATAAGCATAATATCAATACAACAAACAATAAATAATATAAACTATGCAAGATACTTAGAACCTTATAAAATATCTAATATTTGTATTAATGTCTTATGTATCATTCAAATTTATATATAAATTTGAATATTTTAGAAAAATACAAAATATCATCTTTTACAAATTACATTTAAGCAAACCTTAAAAAAAAATTGTTTATATTTCATTTACTTTTACTCTATTACTCTAATTTAGAGTTAA